>NZ_JAZLIO010000009.1:0-579471 GCF_045617425.1 Carnobacterium sp. | reverse complement strand
GCGTATTACATGATACTCTTTCCTTATTCCTTTATACTAAATAGTGTAATAATTCATAGAAAGGATGAAAGTAAAATGACAAAAATTGAGAAATTCGAATTAAATGATGGAACAAGTTTGCCGGCTATTGGATTTGGAACGGTGAATATCCAAGGAGCTACAGGTGTAAATAGTGTTCTTACAGCAATTGATGCGGGCTATCGACTTATTGATACTTCAACCAACTATATGAATGAAGGAATGGTAGGAGAAGCAATTCGACGTTCATCTGTTCCACGTGAAGAGTTGATGATCAATTCAAAATTACCAGGAAAAGCGCATGAATACGATAAGGCCATCAAGATGATTCAAGAATCTTTGTATCGTATTGGTATCGAGTCCTTTGATAAATACTTGATTCACTGGCCATTGCCTAAACAAGATAAATATGAAGAAGCGTGGCAAGCACTAGTAGATGCACAAAAATTTGGTCTGATTAAAACAATAGGTGTATCAAATTTTCTGCCAGAACACCTAGAGCGGATCATCGAAAAAACAGGCGTTACTCCTGCAACCAATCAAATTGAACGCCACCCATACTTTAATAACAATGACTTAGTTAAAGCAAACCAAGAACTAGGTATTTTAACAGAAGCATGGAGTCCATTTGGTCGTGAGATTAATGATGTATTAGAAAATGAAACGATTGTTAAATTAGCCGAAAGATATGGAAAAGAACCTGCACAAATCATCATACGTTGGAATTTACAAAATGGCGTTATGCCAATTGTAAAAGCTTCTTCTTATAATCATCAAAAAGCTAATTTAGATGTGTTTGATTTCGAATTGTCAAAAGAAGATATTCAGAAAATAGATAGCTTAGATAAAGGTGAAGAGGGTAGAGTAGAAGGCCAACACCCAAATGAATACGAAGAGTTTGATTAACCTAATTTCGGATTAGAGAAGTGAAAGGAAGAAAATCTTATGGTAAAGACTTTTTATACCAAAGAAAATAAACCATTTCCGAATAGTCCCTTACCTGTTCTATACTATCCTAAAGTAGTAGCTAATTTAATAATTGAACCTGATCCAGCACAGAGTGTGCTGGATCTATTTGAAAAAAATGGTTATACAAATGGATGGGTAAATGGTATTTTTTCTTATCATCATTTTCATTCCAATACTCATGAAGTATTGGCTTGTATTGCTGGTGAAGCAACTGTGCAACTTGGCGGTCCTGATACACAGTCCTATTCCTTTTCTGAAGGGGATGTTCTACTTCTTCCTGCAGGTGTAGCACACAAAAGAGTAGCTGCAAGTCAGGACTTTAAAATTGTGGGTGCTTATCCTGAAGGGCTGGAACCCGATATGCAAAATGGTGGAGCAGAGGATTACGAGGCAATCAAACAAGCGATTATGTCTGTTCAACTTCCTAAGAAAGATCCAATTGAAGAAGCCAATGGATCAGTAGCGAACCTTTGGGTGTAATCATGCAAGAAAAAGCAATAATTATCCCCAAAAAAGTTAAAACAGCTCCGTATTCCTTATATTAAACTAAAAGCTGCATAAAAGAACTTTAATCAAGGAAGTTTGATGCAGTTTTTGAATTGTATTATCTATAAAATTTCTTTGGATAATAGACTTTAATTGCAGATGTAGAAAGAAGTCATTATACTTTAGATTGAAAGTATAAAATAAAGAAGTAGTTTTATGTATTACATAGTTTATACGAGGGTTTGATAAGGAGAAAAAATGGATAAGAAAACAGAAAAGTTATTAATTAAGAAAGCAAAGAAATTAAGCAAATGGTATGAAGGAGTATTTGTGAATCCCATTTTTTGGAAAGTAAATGAAAAGCCTTATTATATGGCTGGATTTACTGTGGGGAATACACCAAAAGCTACAGCATACTTAACAATTACAGGAGATGAAATCAAAGAAGAAGCATATATGGCTCAAGCTGCTTTATCGCTTATGGCAGATAGCAGCAAAAATATCTTTACTATTGGTGGAGAACGTCTGCGAATAGATCCTGCTTATTATACAAGCTCATTAGCTATACCGGTAAATTCAACAGAGTCATCTATAACAGAAGGACAAACAGCATTTCAACAGTTGTGGGATGTTCAACAAAAATTTAACCAGCTGACCAATGAGTATCAAAATTTTTATGACAACTTATTGATAAGAGAACAATTAACACAAAGTGACATTGATTATACGATCGAAACAGCAAATTGGATGAATCTTTATCAATATGAAACCTTATCGATTTTATTGAATCAAAAGAACGTATTGCGCGTATATTCTAATTACTTAATGACAACGAAAGAATGGAAATCATTGTCAAAAGATCAACGCATATTTGTTTCCGAAATAACTCAGAATATGGATAGAGTGAAAGAGAGTCTTCGTTCATTAGCTCTTATTGAACAGGATGATCCAGAAAAAATGATAGAATTAAACTTAGAAAAAGCAAAAATTGATCTTAAACAAGGAATTGAAAAACAACAGCAATACATTCGTTACCCAGTTTAGAATACAAAAAATTAAGACGAGTACGTAAAGCTCTTTTCTTTGATGAAAAGAGCTTTACTGGTTAGTAGAAAAGAATGGCTCTAGAAAAACAGTAAGACAAGATGGTAAAATAGGTATCTAGTATAAAAGTGATGTTAACCCATCATAAAGACAAAAATATGAAAGATTAGGGAAAGTGAATAAGATGAAGCGAGTTATCTTAGCCGAGAAACCTTCCCAAGCGCAGGCATATGCTGAGTCTTTTGGGAAATTTTCAAAAAAAGACGGGTATATTGTTTTAAATTCATCGAATGACGTGATTACTTGGGGATTTGGACACTTAGTCGAATTGGCTTCTCCAGAGGAATACAAGGATGAATGGAAGAAATGGAACCTGAAAGAGCTGCCGATTATTCCAGAAATATTTAAATTTAAAGTAGGGCAGGGAAAAGCCAAGCAATTTAATGTCGTAAAAAAATTGTTAAAAGAAGCTGATCAAATCATTATCGCTACCGATAGTGATCGCGAAGGAGAAAATATTGCGCGTTCGATCATCAATCAAGCTAAAGCAGGGAATAAAGAAATTAAACGATTATGGATCAATTCACTAGAATCTGATGAAATCCAAAAAGGTTTTTCTGATTTAAAAGATGGAAAAGAATTTTATTCTTCCTATATTGAAGCTCAAACAAGGCAAATAAGTGATTGGTTAGTAGGGATTAATTTATCTCGTATGTATACTCTCTCTTTGCAAAAAAAAGGCATCAATGAAGGAGTATTCAGTGTCGGACGCGTTCAAACACCAACGCTTTATATGATTTATATGCGTCAAAAACAGATTGAAAATTTTATTCCAGAACCCTTTTTCGAATTGCATGCAACAGTAAAAGCTGTAAATGGCTCATTTAAATCCAAGTACAATAAGAAATTTCCAACAAAAAAAGAATTGCAAGAATATATCAAAAAACACGATTTATTGGCTAGCAATCCTGGCATAATTTCTTCAGTTGAAACTAAACGGATATCACAGCCTTCGCCATTTCTGTTTTCATTAAGTGATTTGCAAAGTTTAATAAACAAAAAATATAAAGTGAGTCCTTCAGACACATTAAAACATGTCCAGTCGCTGTATGAGGCTAAATTAGTCAGTTATCCTAGAAGTGATTGTAGATACATCACTGATTCAGAGTTTCGGTATTTGTTAGAAAGAATTGAAGGGTATCAAAGGGTATTAAACCACACCATTAAAGAGTCAAATACTAGCAAACGAAAACGCTATGTAGACGGTTCGAAGGTTCAAGAGCATTATGCTATTATTCCAACTAAAAAAGTACCTACACAAAAAGCATTAGAGAAGCTGCCCTCTATTCAAAGAGAGATTTACTTTACTATTTTAAGGCGAACAATGGCTATGTTTGAGACAGACTATAAATATGATGAAACAACTGTCATTGTAGACATCAAAACTGTTCCGTTTTTAAGCAAAGGAAAAGTGATATTGGATAAAGGTTGGCAGAGATTAGAATATGGAGTAAGTAAAAAATCGGATAAAGAAGCAACTAGTGAATTACCGTTAGTAAAAAAAGGGGAGTCAGTAGAAGCAGATCTAAATACTTCCGAAGGGTTTACTTCGCCACCGAAAACTTACACAGAAGGTACGTTGATTACCGCAATGAAAACATGTGGCAAAGAATTAGAGAATGAAGAAGAAAAAGAGATCTTAAAGGCAACAGAAGGTATTGGAACAGAAGCAACAAGAGCGAATGTTTTAGAAACCCTTAAAAAGCAGCACTATATAGAGATTCAAAAAAATAGTGTGACGGTTACTGAAAAAGGGGGAATCTTGTGCCAAGCTGTCGAAAACACTCTTCTAAGCAGTCCTGAAATGACCGCTAAATGGGAAACCTATCTAAAGAAAATAAAAAATGAGAACGGTACTCAACAAGCTTTCTTAGACAGTATTGAAAAATTTATTGCTCATACCTTAGATTCAAGTACACAAATTATTGAAAAGAACGATTGGTCTACACATACCAAAAGTATCAGTCCTTTGTCGCAGAAGACAATTGGAAAATGTCCAGTTTGTGGGCAGATGATGATCAATAAAGGGGAATTTTATGGCTGCAGTGGTTATAGCAATGGCTGCACCTTTACCTTGCCAAAAAGATATGTAGGGAAAACACTTTCTGAAGCAACCCTTAAAAAATTACTTGATACGAGAGAAACGCAGTTGTTAAAAGGATTTAAGAAAAAAACGGGTCAAACATTTTCAGCTGCCCTTATACTGACAGAAGACAACAAGTTACAATTTAAACCTTACGAAAAAACGGAAAAGGAATGAGAGTAAAGAAAGAACAGTAAGGAAAAAGCAGTTCGTTTTGCTGCACCTAATGATTAAACAAATTGAATCGTAAAAGTATCACTAAAACTGGTTCTTCGTTAAATGATATGGATGAGTTTACCAAGAGTCAAAGCGGAAGTAGTGCTTTGACTCTTTTAGTAGATAAAATTTCTTTTATAATGAACGAGAACTCGTACCCTATGATCCACTCTGTTTGTAAGTTCAGATTATGAGCTAGCCCTCCTTCACCTCACAATCTAGTATGTTTTTAGATCGAATTATGAGCTACAACTGCTTTATCTCATAACCGTATATTCTTTTCATACAGTTTTATGAAGTAGAGCCTATATAAATTATACTAGATTCTTGTCTCTATCAAAAATTGTGAGGTAAACCCCTATTACCTAATCCTAAAATGCTCAAAACGTTTTTGATGTTCGTTCATCAATACAAAAAAAGAAAATTGTTGCGTATAGATAGAATGTCATCTATATTAGTAAGAGTAGAAAAAAAGAAAGAGGTTTAACTATGGACTATGAATCTTATGCAAAAGTGATGAAAGCTTTGTCTGATCCTAAACGTGTACAAATAATAGATATGCTTTCTAATGGTAAGTTATGTGCTTGCGATATTCTGGAGCAATTTGATTTTACACAGCCTACGTTATCTCATCATATAAAAGTTCTTTTAAATGCAGGTTTAGTTACAGTAGAAAAAATTGGAACATGGCATCATTATTCATTAAATGAAAAGTGTATTAATCAACTAGTGTCTGATACTAGTCAACTTACTTCTGCAACTACACGGTAAATAGGAGAAGAAAATTCCTGGGAATTGTTGTGATTGAATCCGTTGCAACTAAAGCTTCAAAATACAGGTGAGACTCTGCAAATCGTCGATACGCGTTCAAAGAAGGATTTTTAAAAAGCTCATATTAAAGGAGCGATTTATTTCCCTATTGCTGATTTAAGAGAGAGAAGTATTGTGTTAGTTGGATCCATCTGTAGCAATAATCACCTACAGCAACAAAAGAGTTACCTCAAGATGGTGAAATTAAAAAAATAATACTCTACTCATAACTACTATTCGGGACAAATAGGAAGTTTCCTTTCTATTTGTTTTTTTTGTTTGAAATATAATGATGTCTAAAAAATTCAGTAAGTAAAAGAAAGGGACGAAATGATGTTTAATACGTTAAAAAAATATGGCTGGTTTTTTAAATTACGTTGGAAAAGCTATTCTTTTGGTGTTTCTGCGCTAATTATTTGTGCCATTTTACAAGTGATGAATCCTAAAATTATCGGGACTATCATTGACCATTTTATAGCAGGAACGTTAAGTTGGAAGATATTACTTTTTTGGGTGAGTTTGATTCTTATTTTTGCCCTAGTTATGTACGCTTTGCGTTATGGATGGAGAATGGCTTTATTTGGAAATTCAACATTAATTGAATCTATCTTGCGCAATCGATTGTTTTCATTTTTCACGCGTATGGATTCAGAATTTTTCCACAAATACCGAACGGGTGATTTGATGGCACATGCTACAAACGACTTGGCAGCTATCCGGTTTGTTGCGGCGGATGGTGTGTTAACGTTGACGGATGCCTTATCATTAGGTGGGGTAACACTCTTTTCGATGTTCTTTTTCATCGATTGGAAATTAACACTAGTGTCCGTTTTGCCATTACCTATTTTGATTATTGTTTCGACGTATCTAGGTAAAATGATCCATGCACGTTACCGTGGTGCGCTACAAGCTTTTTCATCAATGAATGACCATGTTCAAGAAAGTGTAACAGGAATGAAGGTCTTGAAAACGTTGGGTGAAGAAAAAGAAGATTTATCTGCTTTTAAAGAAGAGACGCAACATGTTGTCGATGAAAATCAACGTGTCTACAAATTAAAAGCAGCATTAAATCCAAGTATAGAAATTGTCATGGGGCTAACGTATGTGATTGCTTTATTAGTTGGTGGAAATTATGTTCAAAGTGGACGGATATCAATTGGAGATTTAGTAGCTTTTATCAGTTACATCGGCATGATGCAGTGGCCGTTACTCGCAGTAGGGGGACTAATCAATACCCTTGAAAGAGGGAGTGCAGCTTATGATAGAGTAGATGTTTTATTAGCTTATACCCCTTCTATTGTAGAAATAGAAAATCCTTATCGCCAAGCATTAGATGGAGATATTATTTTTGATATCCAATCGTTTACTTATCCAGATGATGAGAAACCTGTTTTAACGAATATCTCTTTTCACTTAGCAAAAGGAAACATGCTGGGAGTTGTCGGCAGAACGGGTGCTGGAAAGAGCGCACTCTATAAATTGTTGTTACGCGATTACGATCAATATGAAGGTATGATTTCATATAACGATATTAATATAAAGGATTATGCTTTAGAGTCGCTAAAAAAAGGCATTGCAATTGTCCCACAAGAAAATTTTCTGTTTTCAACAACCATTAGAGAAAATATCCGATTTGGGAATCCAAATTTAACTCAAGAAGAAGTTGAAAAATATGCAAAATTAGCGAATGTTCATGAAGATATTTTGCAGTTTCCACAGGGGTACGATACCGAAGTGGGCGAACGAGGCGTTTCTTTATCTGGTGGACAAAAACAGCGTATTGCTATTGCTCGCGCTTTAGCAGTGGAGCCAGATTGTCTGATTCTAGATGATTCCTTATCAGCTGTAGATGCTCACACAGAAGAAGCTATTTTAAATTCATTGAAAAAAGAACGAAGCAACAAAACAACGATTATTTCTGCTCACCGCATCAGTTCAATTATGCACGCAGATGAAATCATCGTCATGGAAAAAGGAAGCATTAGTGAACGTGGTTCTCATGAGCAGTTAATCGAAACAAAAGGTTGGTACCGTGATATGTATCAAAAACAACAACTAGAGAAAAAACTAGATGGGGAGGGGTTATAATGGATAAACAAAAACAAACGGCTTTTTCTACTAAAGAATCTTGGCGTATTTTACTTAGTCTGTTTCGTTTTGCAAAACCCTATCAGTTTCTATTTCTCATTTCGTTTGTATTCCTAGCATTGGGTTCAGCTATCGCTGCGTATCTGCCCATTATTATTCAGCGTTACATCGATACGTATTTAGCAAATGGAACAGCAACAATCGAGATTACGGTACGTATAGTAACTTTTTATGGGATATTAACCCTTCTTAAAGCTGTATTTGCTTATGCAAAAGACTTTCTCTTCAACACGGCTTCAGAAAGAACCGTGGGCAATATTCGAAATCAATTGTATGAAAAGGTCGTTTTACTTGGCATGCGCTATTTCGATCAGACACCAGCGGGGACAGTTGTTTCCAGAGTGACAAATGATACGGAGACGATCAAAGAATTTTGGACGGTCTTTTTGACCATTGCCACTGGGTTATTCAATGTATTATCGATTACGATTGCTATGTTTGCGCTAAACTGGCGTATGGCGTTAGTTTTTCTTCTCTTCACACCCGTTATTGTTTGGATCGCAGGTGTTTATCGAAAGAAGAGTACCCTAGTTTACAGTCGTATGCGAAAAGTATTAAGTCAGTTGAATGCCAATTTAAGTGAATCCATTAGTGGGATGAGTATTATTCAAAAATACAACCAAGAAGAGCGGTTGGTAGATGAGTTTAATACGGTCAATGAAGAATATGTTATTTCTCGTCGTTCTATGTATAGTATGAATGCATTACTATTGGCACCTGCAATCAATGTGATTGAATCGGTTGCTTTAGTAGCGGTGCTGCTTATTTTTGGGTATCAAGATTGGACTCAAGGGAATATTAATATAGGTTTGGTATACGCGTTTACGGCTTATTCACGATCATTTTTCCAACCAATCAGCCAAATGATGAATAGTTTAAGTTCGTTACAAGATGGAATCGTGTCAGGACATAGAGTGCAAGAATTACTGAAAAGTGAAGAACTTGCTCCGCAATCTAAGACTGGTACCACTGGTATGATTACAGAAGGCCATATTCGTGTAAATAACTTGAATTTCTCATACGATGGGAGTAAGCAAGTCTTGCGTGATATCAGCTTTGAAGTGAAACCTGGACAAACGGTTGCTTTAGTCGGTCAAACGGGATCAGGGAAAAGTTCTATTATTAATGTACTGATGCGGTTCTACGAATACCACGAAGGAGAAATCACCATTGATGGTCACTCACTCAAGGATATGCCAATAGAAGGTCTTAGGACTAAAATGGGATTGGTTCTGCAGGATAGTTTCCTATTTTATGGAAATATCGCTGACAATATTCGAATGTACAATAATGACTACACAGAAGCTGAAGTAAAAAAAGCTGCGGAGTTTGTTTATGCAGATGAGTTTATATCTGAAATGGAACATGGATACGCATCAAAGGTCATCGAACGTGGGGCCAGTTTATCTGCTGGAGAAAAGCAATTAATCAGTTTTGCTAGAACCATACTACGTTCGCCTCGTATTCTAATTCTTGATGAAGCAACAGCTAATATAGATACCGAAACAGAAGAGAAAATTCAAAAAGGTTTAGCCAATATGCGCAAAGACCGAACATCTTTAATCATTGCTCATCGATTATCCACGGTCAAAGACGCAGATCGAATTTTAGTTTTGAGTAACGGTGAAATTGTGGAAAAAGGAACTCATGATGAATTGATCGATAAAAAAGGAACTTATTTTGATATGTATGAACTGCAAACCTATCAAGAAAAAACTGGTGAAATGTAACCATTAGATTGAATACCTAAAAGAAAGGGCTGAGATTTTTATCTCAGCCCTTTCTTTTATATATGGATTTTTATTCTAGTACGTCCTCAAATAGTATAGAGCGAGACCAAGAATCTTTATTTTCCTTTGAAAATAGTTCCAATTTGATATTGAAGCAAGTTTTCTAATTTTATCAAACTTTCTCACTTACAGAAACGTCCTTTTTACGCCATGTCAACATAAAGGCTGTAAGCCAGGCAGTAATCGGTATAATCAGAATGGCGCCTGTTCCAATACAGAATATGGAAATGACTTCTGAGCTAAATACTTTAGAATTGATTACTTCACCAAGCGAGTAAGACAAGTCTTTAAACCAAACGATTAAGGCTAAATATCCACCAATAAATGCAAAATACAAAGTGTTTGTGGTGGTGCCCAGGATATCTTTTCCAACAGTCATACCGGATTTAAAAAGATTGTAGCGGTCCATGAATGGATTGTGGATAAAAATTTCGTTCATTGCAGAAGAAATGGAAATAGAAGTATCTGTAATAGCCCCTATAGAACCCATTATGATGGTGCAACTAGCGATTTCAAGAAAATTAACCCCAACATAGAGATTGAAGAAAGAAAGCTCTTCTATCTCTTCTACGCCAAATCCCTGTATCATAGCTTTTTCAACAAATATAAAAATAATCCCGACTAAAAAGAACAGCGTCATCAGCGTTGCAATAAATGAAATAACGGATTTAAGATTTATCGTATTTATATAAAAGAGGTTGATGCAACTAATAAGGATACAAGCAATCATGGTTAGAAAAATCGGATCAAAGGATTCTCTCGTCATTAAGATTATCGTCAAAAGAGTGATACCAAAGTTTAAAAAAAGAGCAATAAACGATCTTGTCCCTTTTTTGCCACTAATCCATTTCATGAGTACAAATAAAATAATGGATAAGCATACTAAGACATTCATTTAGATGACCTCCTTTTTTGAATGAAATAAGTCGCAGTATAGATACTTATTGGGATGGTCAGTACAATTCCAATACTTCCAACGAGCGCACGGGTCAATTCCAAGGATAAATTCATCGCTAATGTGTAACCTAGTGTAGAGCCGTTTTTTAAGTATAGAAGAATCATTGGTATGCTTCCGCTGACATATGCAAAAAACAAAACATTTGTCATTGTGCCCATGATGTCTGCACCAATTTCCTTTCCAGAAGCTCTTAAGTCTGTTAAGGGAATGGAGTTGTTTTTATTATATAACTCATAAAGAGAAGAGGTGATCGTAATCGCAATATCCATTACCGCACCCAAAGAACCAACTAGAATGCTAGCTAAAAATATCTTTTGTGGAGATCTTGTTATAAAAGCCATCTCCTCATATCTAAGTCCTTTTTCCGCTGTTAACTGCATGACAACATAAGCAATCAGTAGAGCAGAAAAGGTACCCGTCAATGTGGCTAAGATAGCAGCATATGTTTTCTCGGTATTTCCACTAACTAAGAATAAAGAAGTAATCGTGAAGAAAACGACTAAACCACTGCATATAAGTAGTAAATTAGCATTTTCTGAACTTGCATAAACAGTTAATGCGAGTGACAATACTAAGATGTTAATGAGTAAACTGACTAATGAAAACCAGCCGCTTTTCTTTCCAACCAGTAATACCGTTACTATAAATAACCAAGCGGCTGCTAAAATATAAGTATCTCGTTTTGGGCCATCAATGCTTCCACGTAACTCACTGCCTGAATTCTTTTGAATGGAAACAAAGAGGTCATCACCTATTTCATACTCGTGATCATATGCTCCAGATAGAGAGTAAGTATTTTCTAATGTGATTAATTCGCCCTTTTGTTCACCACTTACTAGTCTCCCAACTAGAGTTTGATCAAACAAACGATTATTAGTAGTTGGATCGTTTTCGTTTTGTTGTTCGTTAAGGGTCACTGTTACGACTTCTGCTATGGGATTATCATATAAATAGAAATTGTTTTGTACAAATAACATAGACAGAATGATACATAGCAAAAGACTACCGTATAAATAACTAGACTTTTTATTCAAAGAGATACCTCCAGTTTAAAGATGGTTCAAACAAAATAAGCATGTTTATTGTAACATATATTGTTTTACTGACGATTCTAGCTAAAAAAATTATGTGTATTTGATTTCGCGTAGCATGACCAATAAAATAGCAGTGTGATAAGAATAGTAGGCACAACAAACAAATGAGTGGATTATCCAGTAGAATGATTTGCCCAAAAGGAGTGTAATATGAAATAGAAATTTATCACTGATTTTGAGATTATGATTCAAAGTATTCAATCTGTTTCATCTCAACAATTTGTAGGTACGATACTTTTATTCGTAGTCGAAGGGAATTTTATGGTTTCTATGGATAGAAAAGAGTACCACTACTTGCAAGAGAGCGATATTTTAATCATCAATATATAGATCATTTGAAAAGAACAAAAGAAAAAATAATCCTTTTGGGTAAATCTTTGACCTATTTTTTTCTAAATCAGATCTAAAATAGAATAGTAATGAACGGATGAGCAAATTTATTCGTTTCGAATATAAAATAGGAGGTTAAGTTATGAATGAATCAATAAAAAATAGTCTTTTTGAAAAAATGAATGAGAAACAGAATCGTATGATTGATATACGCCGTTATTTACATGAGAATCCTGAATTATCTTTTCAAGAAGAAAAAACTGCAGCTTATATTGCAGATTTTTATAAAGGTAAAGATTGTGATGTACGTACAAATGTAGGTGGACGTGGAATAGTTGTAACAATTGATTCAGGTAACCCTGGAAAAACAATTGCGATTCGTGCGGATTTTGATGCCTTGCCGATTCAAGAAGAATCTGATGTTCCTTTTCAATCAAAAAATCCAGGAGTGATGCATGCTTGTGGGCATGATGGTCATACGGCATACATGTTGATCTTAGCAGAGTCTTTAATTGAAATAAAAGAACAATTAAACGGGAAAGTCGTTGTGTTGCATCAACATGCCGAAGAAATGCCACCAGGTGGTGCGATTCAAATGATTGAAGATCACGCATTAGATGGTGTGGATAATGTTTTTGGTATTCATGTGATGTCTCAAATGGAATCAGGTAAACTATTTTACCGTCCTGAAAATATCCAAACAGGACGTGCAAATTTCCATGTTAAAATCCAAGGTCTCGGTGGACATGGTTCTTCTCCGCACAAAGCAAATGATGCAATTGTTGCAGCAAGTTATTTTGTCGTAGCTGTTCAATCTATTGTGAGTCGTCGTTTGAATCCATTTGATGTGGGTTCAATTACCATTGGAAATTTTGATGGACGTGGATCCTTTAACGTCATTAAAGATTCTGTTCAATTAGATGGCGATGTCCGCTCAATGTCTGAAGAAGTGCGTACAATAGTTGAAAAAGAAATTCGTGCTAAATTAGATGGTATTGCAGCCATGTTTGATGTTACTTATGAATTGCAATATGAAAATGATTATCCTGTCTTATATAATGACCCAGATCTAACAGATGAAACGATCAGTCATTTGAAACAAACAACAATTTCTGAATTAAAAGGAATTGAAATGTGTGATGCACAACCCCCTTCAGAGGACTTTGCGTATTATGCAAAGGAACGTCCAAGTATGTTCTTTTATGTTGGTGCTGCTCCCGAAGGAAGCGAAGCTTACCCGCACCATCATCCTAAATTTAAAATTAGTGAATCAAGTTTAATTGTTGCAGCAAAAGCTATGGGTTCAATTGTAGTGGATTATCTAATATAAGGAATATAGAAAGAAAACAGAAACAAGATATAAAAGTTCAAATAGTTTTTTCGAGGTAGCAGTTATGACTGACTATCAAAACTTGTTTTTAAACAAAAGAAAAACTAAATGTAAATCCAACTAATACACGATTTGCTGCTAATCCTTTGATTGGAATATAGTACCGCGTTAGGATACTATGAATCTTTTTTCGTATCTTTCAATCCTTAATTATTCATGCTAAGATAAATAATAGTCACGACTTTTCTTTATTTTGTAGTAATTTTTGTTTACTTTTAAAAGATAGGCGAAGTAGGAAGATTATTATACAAAAAAATTAAAGTCCTCTATGTAAAAGTGAATGAAAACGTATTTATATTACATTTATTAATGAGTGGAGATCGAGTATAAGAAACTTTGTTGGAAGACAATGCTTTAAAGACGATATCGAGTAAAATCAGTTAACAAGGTATAAAATAAATTTTGAATATGAGGAGATAGAGAGATGTCTGAAAAAGAACGAATGGTAGCAGGAAGATTGTATCTTGCCCAAGGAGAAGAATTGAAAGCTATGCGACAAAAAGGACAACAATTAATTCGATTATTTAATGGTACCACTGAAGAGGAAAAACCGTATCGTACGCAACTGTTAATGGATATTTTTGGTGAAGTAGCAGGGGGCATCTACATTGAGCCGACTTTACGGGTTGATTACGGACAAAACATTACTATTGGTAAAAATTTTTATGCAAACTTTGATTGCGTTATGATAGATGTTGCTCCAATCAAGATCGGAGATAATGCTATGTTTGGGCCGCGAGTATGCTTGTATACAGCAGGTCATCCGATTGATCCAACTATACGCAATAGTGGATTAGAATTTGGGACATCGATTACTATTGGAGATAATGTTTGGATCGGTGGTAGTGCAGTGGTGAATCCCGGTGTGACAATTGGAGATAATGTCGTTATTGGATCTGGATCTGTTGTAACAAAAGACATTCCATCGAATACGATAGCCGTTGGAAACCCTTGTCGGGTCATTCGAGACATTACTCAAGAAGATAAAGACTTCTGGGAAGATAAACAAGCTGCTTACTGGACAGAAATCGCGAACGAACAGAATACCACAATTAAGGAAGAGGTTTCTAAATGAAAATTGCACATGTAGCATTGTGGACCAAAGATATTGAACGAATGCGCCAATTTTATGAAACTTATTTTAAAGCTCAATCAGGAGAACGTTATGAAAACACTAATCGAGGTTTTGCCAGTTACTTTTTAACTTTTTCTGAATCAGAAGTTCGATTAGAATTGATGCAACAACCCACGATTACTTATCGACCAGAAGAAACACCATTAGGTTGGGCACATCTGGCTATTAGTGTGGGTAGTGAAGAAGCAGTCAATGCGGTAACCAAGGTTATTTCAAGTGATGGGTATGCTGTTATTGGTCAACCTCGTTGGACAGGAGACGGGTACTACGAAAGTGTTGTGGCCGATCCGGAAGGGAATTGGATAGAAATTACGATTTAACATTTAAGAAACTTCAAATAAACTTGTTTAAATAAATAGTAAGCTAAGTTATAAGATAAAAGCAGCATCTCAGTTTATAATGAGAGGTTGCTTTTTTTGATTCTTTATATAAACCAAATTACTTGAACTTTCCATTTGTTTTTCCTATCCTTATGCTGTAGTACAAATAGATAGAAGAGGAGATGTTAGGATGAGTCAAAAATTTGATGAACTGAAACAAAAACTCAAGGGTGTAGATAAGAAAAAAGCAGGGCAACTATTGAAAGAAGTTAAACAAGCCCATGACGATGGAAAAATCGATGATAATGAGAAAAAAGAATTAATGAGTGAAGCTAAAAAAACAGTTGGAGATAATCCACTTGGTTGATTTGGAAAACAACAAAAAATAAATAAAATAGATTAAATAACCATTGCAATAAAAGAGGCTGGAATTATCATTCCAGTCTCCTTTATTGCATGCATTCATACATATGCTTATTCAAAATTGTATTCAAGACTAGATTTAATGATCCACTCAGGAATAAAGCGATGAACTTTGCCGAAAGAGTGGAACGGATAAATGTGAGTCTCTACTCTTCCGTGAATAAAAAAGTTTTATCTTAAACGAATAACAAACCATCTAAATCAATTATTTGAATTTGTTTATGTGTCAATTGCTTGATATAACCTCGCTCTTCTAGCTCGTTAAATTTACGGCTGATCGTTTCAGGTGTGGTTCCTAAATAAGAAGCTAAGTCTTTTTTACTCATTGGTAAAGTGAGTTCATCTCCTCCAACTTTTTCTTTATCGAGATAATCCACTAAAAATAAAGCAATACGCGTATCAACTTTTTCTGTTACGAAGCGAGAAGACTGTTTTTCAGAAGTTTCAAGCCGATGTGAAAATTCAACCAAAATTTTTAAAGAGATTGAGGGGTACTGCACTAGAAATTCTTGTAAATCTAAACGGTTAATCATACATATTTTTGTATCGACCATTGCTTCTGCATAAGTCTCATGTGTGGATTCAGAAAATAAGGCCATTTCGCCAGTAAAATCACCAGGATTTAAAATTCTAACTAATTGTTCTTTACCAGATTTCGATAATCGGTATATGCGAATTTTTCCTTGGTTGATAATATAAAGAGCATTAGACTCATCTCCAGCATGATAAATAAGTTCATGTTTCTTATATGAAACTGAATGAGTGGTTACCATGATTTCATCTAACTGTTCATCTTCTAAATGATTGAAAATCGGGACTAAGGAAACGCAAGCTTTATGTGATTCTGCGGAATGATTATGGTGTTTAGTGTCTTTAGTCATTGTAATCCCTCCGTTAACATACTTTTTAAGCCTATTCGATAATCCAAGTATAACAATCTTTGCTGCATTCTTCGAGTTAAGATTGCTTTTTTAAATTTTTACCGGTGCTCTAGTTGGCTCAACTGATTGTGGAGGTTTACGGTTAAAACGAATCAAACGCATAGCATTTAAGATAACCACTAGTACACTAGCTTCATGAATGAACATTCCAGATGCCAAATGAACGTTTCCCATTAAGACGCCACCTAATAAAAGGACTACGACACTAACTGCAATCAAGATATTCTGCTTCATATTTCGGATGGTTGCTTTAGCTAAAGAATAGGAATGAGAAAATTGCATCAACTGATCTGCCATTAAGACAACATCAGCTGTTTCCATTGAGATATCTGTTCCGCCTTTACCCATTGCTAAGCCAATATCAGCTGTTGCAATAGCGGGAGCATCATTGACGCCGTCTCCAGCCATGGCAACAATATGACCGGAATTTTTTAATTGGTTTACATAGTCTACTTTATTTTCTGGTAACAATTCAGCATGAAATTCATCCAATCCCAACTCAGTTGCGACAGCTTCAGCGGTGTGTTTATTATCACCGGTTAACATAACAATTTTTTTTATTCCATCTTCTCTCATTTGTGTTAAAGCTATTTTGGCATCGTCGCGAATTTGATCAGCAATAGAGATGATACCTGTTATTTTCCCATCAATTGCAATGAAAATAGCAGAGTTACCTGCTTTTTCGCGAACCACTGCATATTGATCAACAGTAGCTTCTAGTGAGATAGTTTCAGCCTTCATTAATTTTCGATTTCCAGCAACTATGTTGTGGTTGTTTACGATAGCTTTGATTCCATTTCCTTTGATTATTTCTCCATCTCTTAATTCTATAGAAGAAAGATCTAATTTACGGGTTTGAGCTGCTTTCACAATCGTTTGCCCTAAATGGTGCTCTGAAATTGTTTCTGCTTTAGCCACGAGTTCCAATAAAGTATCCTGATTGCTGTTGTTAAAGATATGAATATCGGTAACTTCAGGTTTTCCTTTAGTCAAAGTACCTGTTTTATCAAAGACTATGGTATCTACTTTAGAGAATGTATCCATTATTTCTCCACCTTTGATCAGTACACCTTTTTTGGCTCCATTTCCGATACCTGCAACATTTGAAACAGGCGCTCCAATTACTAAAGCTCCAGGACAAGCAATAACTAGGAACGTAATGGCCAGATGTAGATCTCTGGTAAAGAGGTAGACAAGGATGGATAAAATGACGACAGACGGCGTATAAATCGTGGCAAATTTATCTAAAAATTTTTCTGCTTTTGATTTGGATTCTTGCGCTTCTTCGACAAGTTCAATGATTTTAGCAAAGGTCGTATCGTTTCCGATTCTTTCGGCAATCATTTCAATGTAACCATTATCCAAGATTGTTCCACTGAAAACGAGATCATCAATTGCCTTTGATGCTGGAACAGATTCACCGGTGATAGCTGATTCATTAATAGAAGCCTTACCATAGACAATTTTACCGTCAACTGGAATTTTATCGCCTGAATGAACGAGGACACGATTGCCTTCTTTGACATCTTTAACGGGAACAGTTTCTGTTTGGCCGTCTTCATGCAATAAAGTTGCTTCTTGAGGAGCTAAGTCAACCAATTCTCTTAATGATGAACGTGTTTTTTCTAAAGTTCTCATTTCTAAGTAATCACCGAATAAAAATAAAAAGGTTACAATGGAAGATTCCGTGTATTCTCCAATGTACAAGGCGCCAAGAACAGCGATACTAACTAGCAGATCGATACTGAATACTTTCATTCGTAAAGCTTGAAGGGCTTTAATAAAAATAGGTATGCTGGTAATGAGGGTTGCAGTAATCAATGCAATATCCTGTAGATTTTTAGTTCCCATGAAGCCAGAAATAAAGCCGATAGCGATTAAGCTAGCTGATAGAATAATGATGTGTTTTTTATGATGATTGATATGGGTAATCATTTTGATTCCTCCTTATGTTTACGCGGTTATTTTTGAATAAATGTGATGACCTGTTTGTAAAAGTATATCTTCGACTTTATAGAGGATTAGTTCTTTACTGTCGAATGAGATAAGTATTTTTCCAAGTTGTGGAAAAACTTTGACAAATTCGATTCCTTTTAATGCATTGATTTGATTCGCTATTTTTTTAGCACAGCCATTACATTCAAGTGGTTCAATTAGAAATAGGGCTTTTTCCATAAGGAACGCTCCTTTCTTTTGGTAGTTTTTTCATATATTTATCTTACTTCATATCTAATAGTTAAAAATTGACAGTGATCAAGAATAATTGAGTTGCTTCATTAAGTTCATTCTCGTTGAAAGAGATTGTATCAAATGTAAAAGTATTCTTATTCAAAAAAATGAGACTGGGAACTATGTCCCAGCCTCATTTTTTTTGTATTCTTCTCCTTAACTACCTACGCACTCAATGCGTAAAGTGCTTTCGTTTTGGTTCATTGATAAAATAGATGGCCCGATAAGGCTCTATTTGACTAATAAAAAAGTTTTATTGATTAAATGAGCATTAAAATAACTTTTCACTTGACTAATAAAATAGGTTTATTGATTAAATGGGCATCAAAAAATTGTCTATTTGGCTAATAATATAGACTTATCGATTAAGAGAGTATAGAAGATAAAACTGGATAACCTAGTTTTTGAATGGTTTCTTGAATCTTACCAGCTTGGATTTTTGATTCATCGAATTGTGCTTTTACTTTGCTGGAGTTGAACATCACCTTAACGGATTCAATTCCTTCCGTTTTAGTTAACGTTGTTTCGATTTTTTTGATACAAGATGGACATGATAATGGTTCTAATTGATATATGGCCTTTTTCATAATTGCATTCCTCCTATCGGTTAGTACCTTTAGTATAAGGAGTAGGGGAATAAAAAAAATTGATCTTTATCAATATTTTTTACGCATCAAAAAAGATTCTCACTTATGAGGAGTTTTCTATCTTTACATATAGTAGATATCCATAATGAAAATTTAACAATTTAAAATTTTCATTATAATTTTGCTGTTCGAAATGCTAGTATGGTCTTTATTTAAGAAGGACACTACAAAACAAGTGATCAAGTATTATAATAAGCAATATTTGAGTTGGAAGAAAAATATCTTCCTCAAGTAAATCACCGTATTTTTAGGTTCTCATCAATAGAAACACAAGGTGAATCTCATGTAATGGGACATATGGAATTAAAAATTTAGAATTATAGATTTCTATTGACAAAGATCCAGAATCCCCTATCTTTATTCACTTTGATTATAGTTATATTGGAGATTCAGCTGATTTATTATATGTTAGTTTATTAAACATAACTGAAACGATACAAGCATATAATTTGAAATTGTATGCTGAAAATTTTAAGATGAACTTATTCATTACTAATTTAAAAGGAGAGAGATAAATGCAAAATAAAAAGTTAGAAAATCCATTAAATCAATTTTTTACGGAAGACTTTCCAAAGCAATATCAAGAACCTCCAGCTTTACAAAGTAAAATGGATCCGCGTCCAGATTGTGGTGAAGAATCCTATAAAGGAAATGAACAATTAGTTGGACGAAAAGCTCTTGTAACTGGGGGAGACTCTGGTATAGGTCGCGCTGCAGCTATTGCTTACGCACGTGAAGGAGCCGATATTGTATTGAACTACCTTCCAGAAGAAGAATCAGATGCACAAGAAGTGAAGCAGCTGATTGAACAAGCTGGTCGAAAAGCTATTCTTATCCCAGGTGATTTAAGTGATGAAGCATTTTGTAAACAACTGGTTGATCAAGCACATAAAGAACTTGGTGGATTAGATATATTAGCTTTAATTGCTGGAAAACAGCAAGCTGTTGAAGACATCTTAGAACTTTCAACAGAACAGTTAAGACAAACATTCGAAATTAATGTTTTCTCTCTATTTTGGGTGATAAAAGCTGCATTGCCTTATCTACCAGAAGGTTCTTCTATTATCACAACATCCTCTGTACAAGGATACAATCCAAGTGCAAATTTACTAGATTATGCATCAACTAAGTTTGCAATCAATGGGTTTAGCCGAGGTCTAGCAAAACAACTAGCGCCAAAAGGCATTCGTGTTAATGTAGTAGCTCCTGGACCTATCTGGACACCATTACAAATTTCTGGTGGTCAGCCAAGTGAAGCCATTCCAACGTTTGGACAAAAGACTCCATTGCAACGAGCTGGACAACCGGTAGAACTTTCCGATATCTATGTGTTCTTAGCTTCTACAAAATCAAGCTACGTGACTGCACAAATTTACGGTGTAACCGGTGGTACCGAATTAGCTTAAAATAGTAACGAGATAAAAAGTAGTAGAATCTATTGATTTAGAGTATACTGCTTTTTTATTTTTTGAATAAGTTAGTCTATTTAGAAAGTACATATTTTGTAAAAAGAACGGTTTCATTAATGGTAAAATAAATTGACTATATCTTGATGCATACTAAAGTATAAAAGACAGATAAAAGGGTGATGGGATGAAACTACTAGTTGAAGAAATTATAAATTGGATAAATAAATCAGACAGGCCGGTGATTATTGGTATATCGGGTCATGGTGCGGCAGGTAAAACAACTTTTTCTACTAAACTGGCTCAATTGATAGGACTAAATGAAGTATCGTATCTCAATACAGACCCCTATATTGTTCCATCACAATTACGAAAGTACACCATGATTACCTATACCCATCAACATAAAAGCTATCATTCAAAAATGACTGCTTGCCATTCAGACGCTCATCATACACCGTCTTTAGAAAGGGATATTCGAATGGTCAAATCTGGATTAGACTTTTATACTATAGATACGGACTACAAAAAAAGTGAGTTGATATCTCCTAAAAAAATCACGATCATAGAAGGAATGAGTGTCGCATTTATTGATCCTAAGTTAATGGATCTGAAAATTTACTTTTACACAGATGATGAGACAGAGTTAGTAAGAAGAGTTGGAAGAGATATTTTGGAAAGAGGTACGGATATAACTGCTGTACGTCAGTCTCACGAACAACGACGAATTCAGTACGAATTGTTTATGCATCCATTCAGCCAGAACTTTGATATTATTATCAAAAATTCAAATGAAGAAGTATGCATAGAAAAGAATCTTTTTACTAAACTAGTGAAACCGAGCGGAAATTAGAGGATATAAAAATTACTCTATTATTCATATGAACTTATTGAACAAAGTACCTTGTCTTTAAGTAGATAATGCGTAATATACTTTTAAATAGCTATTGCATTAGTAGTGATTAATTGTTAATATATTCACATGAAGAGTGAGTTCTTAAGAAAGTGAAGGTGGATGATATCGAGAAATGGTTGAAAAATTATCGCGAACTATTTTTGTGTATCCAACTGTTTTTGATGCTGTATTTTTTAGTTTTCTCGATCGATTATACAACTACGGAATTGGCCGGTTGGATCTTAGTTAGTTGTATAGGTCTATTTATAGTGGCTTTTTCTGTTAAAGATTATTTAGTTAAGAAGAAAATGAAATACATTTTGTTAAGTATTTTTTTGAGTTCGATCAGTTCACTAGTTTTGATCATGGGTTTATGGATAATCACAACACTCACATCGAATATGGGAAATTAAAGAAATTAGCATTGGAAGTAATAATCAATTAGTTTTTGTCAAAAAAGCTATATGAATGAAATTTTTCAGTCTACTTAGTAAGGAGCGATTAAAATGACTAATCCACGCAAAAAAATGCAAAATAATAACGGTAAATACATTAAAAGTATTGTTTATGGAGGATTGGATGGCATTGTCACGACTTTTGCTGTGGTAGCAGGAAGCGTTGGTGGTGAATTAGCGCTTAAAGTTATTTTGATTCTAGGGTTTTCCAATTTGTTGGCTGACGGGTTTTCGATGGCAGTCGGAGATTACCTTTCAACAAAATCTCAAAACGAGTATGAAAAAATGATACGACAAAATGAACAATTAGAGATAGCGACCCATCATGAACAAGAAGTGAAACGAATGAAGGAATCATTTGTAGACCAAGGGGTGGAGAAAGAGGACGCAGACTTAATCGTAAAAACACTGGCAAAGTACGAAGAACCTTTTATAAAACAAGTGAGGAAAGAAAAATACGGTACTGACTCAGTAGAAGAATTGCCTCTAAAAAATGCTCTAGCCACCTTTTTGTCTTTTAGTCTCTTTGGTGTTGTTCCACTCTTAACATACGTGTTTTCACTACGTTTACCAATATTAATTCAAAATTCTTTTTTGATTGCTTCTATACTTACTGGAATAACATTATTTATTCTGGGGGCAGTTAAATCTAAAATTAATCACTCAAATTGGTTGAAGTCTGGTATTGAAATGTTAGTAGTTGGAGGATTGGCTGCTGTAGTTGCCTATGTTGTAGGTGTCGTTTTAGGGAATATTTGATGTAGAGAGCATCAATTTTTAGGAAAATAGAAGTTCCATAAGCAACGTATAGTTGCTTATTTTTTTTTTGCATTTTTCCTCATCTTATTTTAATGAACATTAGAGGATAATTTTGCTAGAAATCCTGATTAAATAAACAAAACACGATTAAACACGAACAATAAATGTATTTTGTGTATATTAATTCGATAAAGTGATTGTCCAATCACTTTTTTATAGTTATACTGATTTGTGTAGAAGCATGTATGTTAAGAAATAGCAGGAACGATACAAGAGCGCTCTTCATCGTCTCTTGGTCTTTTCATTTTTTAAGGAGGATTTATCTTATGTCGAAAAAAATCCCGTATCTAATATTAGCACCGGGATTCATCTTACTTATTTTCTTTTTATTGATTCCATTAGTGTCAGTCATTTGGCCAACATTTTATAATGGATCATTCTCAATTGAGTCTTATACTTCTTTTTTTCAGGACTCATATAATGTCGGTATTTTTATCCGAACGATTCGCGTTTCACTCATTGTAACGTTCATTTGCATTATCCTTGGAGTTCCTACTGCTTACTTTATAGCTGGAACATCTCCAAAATGGAGAGGGTTATTAATGGCATTTACATTATTTCCGATGTTGACCAATTCTGTTATTCGAAGTTTTGCATGGATCAATTTACTAGGACAAAATGGTGTGATCAATAAATTATTGTCTAGTATAGGGATTATTTCTGAGCCATTGACCTTACTATATACTGAGTTTTCAATTATTATTGGGTCAATTTACTTATTTTTACCCATTTTAATCATTACATTAGTAGGTGTAATGGAAAATATCAATCCAGAAATCATGGAAGCGGCAGAAATGCTTGGGGCAAGTCGCATTAAAGCGTTCATTAAAGTTGTTTTACCTTTGAGTACTCCAGGTATCATCGTAGGAAGTGTTTTAGTATTTACAGGGACATTGACAGCTTATACGACTCCTCAATTACTTGGAGGCAATCGTAATATGATGTTGTCAACATTTCTTTACCAAAATGCTATGACATTGGGAAATTGGGAAGATGCAAGTGTTATTGCTTTGATCATGATCATTACCACTTTACTGGTTATGAAAGGTTTTAACTTAATTGCCAATAAAATCGACAAGCGAGGTGAACAAGATGCGTAAACAAAGAGGATTGTCATTATTCGCCGGAGCTGTATTTGCATTCTTGTTTATTCCCTTAGTCATTATAACGATAACGGCTTTTGGAGAAAATTCGACCATTCAATTTCCAATTACTGGATTTACATTTAAGTGGTTTACAGCAGTTTTTGAAAATCAATCTTTTATAGACAGCTTCTTGTTGAGTTTAGAAATTTCTTTACTTGCCACTTTATTGGCTTTGGTTGTTGGAATTCCAGCTGCGTATGCCTTAACTAGGCATGGTGTGAAAGGGAAAGAGTGGATAAAAAGTTTCTTTTTATCGCCAACTATCATACCTGGTGTTGTAGTAGGGTATTCTCTATTTCAATTCATTGTTATCCGCCTCCAAGTGCCACTATTCCATGGGTTGTTGTTAGGGCATTTTTTAATTAGTTTGCCTTATATTATTCGTGTAGTGGGCTCTAGCTTAGAACAATTGGACTTTTCAATAGAAGAGGTGGCATGGACGTTAGGCAGCACTAAATTCAAAGCTTTTACGAGTATTGTATTGCCAAATATCTCTTCCAGTATATTTGCTTCTTTTATGTTGGCATTTATTAATTCATTTAACAATATACCTGTTTCACAATTTTTATCTGGTCCTGGTATTTCGACTTTACCTACCACTTTAATGAATTACATTGAATACAATTATGATCCAGTCGTTTCTGCTTTGTCTGTACTTTTGATGCTTGGAACGATCATCTTGATGTTTTTAATTGAAAAAACCCTTGGACTAGCAAAAGTAGTCTAGTAAGTTACTTGTACAAAGACAAATGAATTTTAAAAAAACTAGATTCGCATTTAACTGCTCACTCTATGAGTCGTTTTGTTAAATACCATTAAGGAGGACATGTACTGTTATGTCATTTGTTGACTTAGAAAATATTCGTGTTAGTTATGATGGAAAAAATAATATATTAAAAGAACTCAATTTATCTATGGAAAAAGGGGAACTGATTTCGTTACTAGGGCCATCAGGTTGTGGGAAAACAACGACTTTACGGGTCATTGCAGGTCTGATTGAGCCTAATGATGGAACCTTTACTGTAGGAGATACCAATTTGACAAACGTTCCTGTTCACAAACGTAATTTTGGAATGGTTTTTCAAAGTTATGCGTTATTTCCACATTTAACCGTTAAAGAAAATATTGGATTTGGATTGAAGTTGAGGAAAGAAAAGAAAGAGGTCATCGAAACTAAAGTGCAGGCTATTTTAGAATCTACTGACTTATCAGATTATGCTGAGCGTTACCCTAAGCAACTTTCTGGAGGGCAACGTCAACGTGTAGCTCTTGCTCGAGCTTTAGTGATTGAACCTCAATTATTGTTACTAGACGAACCTTTGAGTAATTTGGATGCTAAATTGCGCATCAGTATGCGTATTGAGATTAAACGCATTCAACGCAGATTAGGCATAACGACGGTTTTTGTAACACATGATCAAGAAGAATGTTTTTCTATTTCAGATAAAGTAGCCGTTATGAACAACGGTGTAATTGAACAGTATGATTCTCCGGAAGAAATTTATAAAAATCCTAAAACAGAGTTTGTGGCTCGCTTCATTGGATTTGAAAATTTCTTTGCTTTAACCAAAAAAGATACACATGCTTACACGACTTCGGATGGAACGTTAATTGAAACACTGCATCCAGCAGATAGACAACAAGCAACCGGAACGATTCGACCAGATGATATTTTACTTTCTGAGGAAGGACAAAAGATGCCATCTAATAGTTTAGCTGGCACTATAAGAGTTCGTACGTTTTTAGGCAAGAGTTATCAATATGAAGTAGAAACAGCTATTGGAAAGCTGTTAGTTAATGATGTGCGAGTACCAGGTTACCAAGTAGGAGATAACATTTTTGTGATTATTCCAAAAGAAAAATTGATTTTAGTCTAACCAATTATAAAAAGGGGGATTTTTAAGTGATGAAAAAGAAAGTAATTTTGGCAAGTTTAACAGTGATGAGTGCAGCCGTTTTAATGGCCTGTGGACAAGAAGCAAGTGGAGAGAACAAAGAATTAGTGATTTCTACCTTTGGATTAAGTGAAGATGTTATGCAAGAAGATATATTTGCACCATTTGAAGAAGAGTATGGAGTAGATATTGTAATAGAGACAGGTACAAGTTCTGAACGCTACACTAAATTTGAAAATAATCCTAACTCGACGATTGATATTATTGATTTGCCACAATCAAATTCTTCTCAAGGAGCGACAGAAGGGTTATTTGAAGAAATCGATACAGAAAAAATTCCGAATTTAGCTGGATTGATCGATAGTGCAAAAGAGTTGAGTGAGAACGGATCAGGAGCAGCGTATACAGTGAACAGTATTGGAATCATTTATGATGAAGAAGCTGCTGGAATGAAGATCGAAGAGTTTTCTGACTTATGGGATCCATCATTGGAAGGAAAAATTTCTATTCCAGATATTGCTACCACTTTTGGACCTTCCATGATGTATGTGGCTAGCGACTACAAAGGGGTAGACATTACTACTGATAATGGGAAAGCAGCTTTTGAAGGATTAGAGGAACTTTCTCCCAATATCGTTAAAACCTATGCTAAATCATCTGACTTAGCTAATATGTTCCAGTCGGGTGAAATCGTTGCAGCAGTTGTAGGCGATTTTGCAATTCCAATGATTTCAGAAGCTCATCCAGCTGTTCAATATGTTGTGCCAACTTCTGGAACGTATGCCAACTTTAATACTGTAAATATTAATGCGCATTCCGAAAATAAAGAAATGGCGTATGATTTTGTGAATTGGAGACTCAGTGAAGAATTACAAACTATCACAGCAGCTTCTTTAAATGAAGCTCCAACAAATAAAAAAGTTGAATTAACTGGAGAAGTTGCCGAAAATAAAACATATGGTGATATTGCTGAGTTAACTAAACCAGTAGATTTTGAATTTGTGAATACCCAGATGGATGAATGGATCAAAACATGGAATAAAACGATGAATCAATAAAGAAACCAATAAAATAGTTGGAAAAATAACCTCTTCTCTATATAAGAGGTTATTTTTATAGTAGAAAGGTGAATGACTGATGGAAGTAGATAAAATCATTACGAATGTACGAGTGTTTAATAGCTTTCTAAAGAAATTTGAATGGAAGGATGTGGCCATTCTTAATGGAAAATTCTTTTCAATAGGAATAGAGGCATCGGCAGATTTGAAATCAGATATCATTATTGATGCGAATGAAAATTACATGATTCCTGGATTAATCGATATCCATATGCACATTGAAAGTTCCATGGTTCCTCCTTCGATATTTTCGAAAGCTGGTTTGACCCATGGAGTAACAACGATTGTCGCTGATGCTCATGAAATCGTTAATGTATTCGGAGTGGAAGGAATGGATGCTTTTATGAATGAAGAAACGGAAATGGATATTTTTTATGCGATTCCATCTTCTGTTCCTTCAACGATTCCAGCATTAGAAACAACAGGTGGATTCATAGGAGTAGAAAAAGTTCAGCAATTATTAAACCATTCTAAAGTAATTGCTCTAGGAGAAGCCATGAATTTTGATGGCATCGTGAATGATCCCAATTCTTTAATTCGTCAAATTTTACAAACCGTGCAGGAAAAGAAACCTTTTATGCCTATTGAAGGACATGTACCACTCGTCTCGGGAATGGATTTGGCTAAATTTATGTACCAAGGTATAACGGCAGATCATACCCAGCAAAGTCCTGAATCTATCTACGAGAAAATTAGCAGTGGAATGTTTATTGAATTGCAACGCAAATCGTTAACAAAAGAAAATATGGAATTAGTAGTGAACAATCAATTTTATGAATACTGTGCCATTGTGACAGATGATATTATGGCAGATGAATTGCTAAATGGACATCTGAACGCAAATGTTCAATTGGCTATTGAAGCAGGAGTTCCAGTTGAACAAGCGATATATATGAGCACCTATACTCCAGCAAGAAGGATGAGCTTTCAAGATAGAGGTGCGATTGCTTCCGGTTTTAAAGCTGATTTTATTTTGTTGGAGGACCCTGCAACAATGGAAGCTTCAGCCGTTTACAAAGCTGGGAATTTGGTGCATAAAAAAGGGGACGAAATAAACTATCCCGAAACGAAACCGGTTTTTCCTGATTTCTTTTATTCATCTGTTCACTGTGAAAAAGTTACATGTGAGGATTTTCGAATTCAAGCTGAAGGTAAATCTGCTGTTTGTAATGTGATTCGTATAGCTGAAGTAGGAACCTTTACTGAATGTGTTCAAAGAGAAATCCCAATAAAAAATGGTTATTTGGATTGGGAATCAAGTGGCCTAGCGTTAATTGCAGTAATGGAACGCTATGGGAAATCTGGGAATACAGCATATGGTCTTGTCGAAAATGCACTGACAGAAAAAGGAGCAATAGGAACCACTTGGGCACATGATCACCACAATTTAATGGTGATGGGAACTTCAATTGAAGATTTAGTAGTAGCACAAAATAAGTTAGTTGAAATACAAGGCGGTTACTTAACCGTTGAAAATGAAACAGTTATAAGTTGTTGCCCGCTTTTAATTGGAGGAATCATCAGTGATGCGCCGATTCAAATTATCGGACAACAATTAAGTGAGGTACGCCAAGGAATGATTGATTTAGGTTATCGCAATGCAAATGAAATCATGTCTTTTTCAACATTGTCATTACCCGTTTCTCCAGCTATAAAAATTACAGATAAGGGACTGTTTGATGTGCGAAGTCAACGTCAGATTCCTTTAGTGGAGGAGATTAAATGAAGACTTTAATTAAAAACAGCCATATCTTAACGATGGATGCCAGGCGTACTGAATATTCTGATGGTTACTTAATTATAGAAGACAATGAAATATTGGAAATAGGTTCATATGATCAGCTCTTACAATCAGAAAGTAACTTTGATGAAGTAATTGATGGTTATCAAACGATTGCGATTCCTGGAATGGTGAATACACACACTCATATTGGCATGATCCCTTTTCGGTCGTTAGGTGATGATTGTCCTGATCGATTGCGTCGTTTTTTGTTTCCGTTAGAAAAAGCTTGTATGACGAAAGAATTAGCCTATCATAGTGGCAAATACGCAATTGCTGAAATGCAATTGGCTGGTGTTACGACATTTACAGATATGTATTATTTTGAAGATGCTCTAGCGCAAGCTACTGATGAAATGAAATCTCGAGCCGTTTTAGGAGAGACCATTGTTGATTTTCCAACTTGCGATGCTCCAAAAGCTCATGGTGGCATTGAGTATGCAAAAAAGTTTATTCCAAAATGGATCGACCACGAATTGATCACGCCAGCGATTGCTCCTCATGCACCAAATACCAATGACCCTAAAGCATTAAAAGCAGCCGCTGATTTAGCAGAAGAGTACGATATTCCAATGACCATGCATGTAGCAGAAATGGATTATGAAATGAACCATTTTAGAGAAAAGTATAGTGCTACACCTGTAGAATTTTTACAATCAATCGGTGTTCTTAGTCCGCGTTTTATCGCGGCTCATTGTATTCATATATCTGATAAGGATCTCCAAATCTTAAAACAAGAAGGAGTCGGAGTTGCTCATTGTATTGGAGCGAATACAAAATCAGCTAAAGGCGTCGCTCCAATACAAGAAATGCGTGATCTAGCTATTCCAGTAGGTTTAGGAACAGATGGACCAAGCAGTGGCAATACATTGGACTTATTTACGCAAATGAAACTCGTGGCTAATTTTCATAAAACAGCTTTAAACGATAGAAAGGCTTTTCCTGCTAAAGAGATTGTAGCAATGGCCACTATTGAAGGAGCGAAAGTATTGAATATGTCCGATGAAATTGGTTCTTTGGAATTTGGAAAGAAAGCTGATATCGTATTGATCGAAACGACTTCAGTCAATATGTTTCCAATTTTTGATCCTTATGCAGCGCTAGTTTATTCTGCAAATGCATCAAACGTGCGTGATGTCTTTATCAATGGAGCAGCAGTAGTCCGGAACAAACAATTGGTGAATCATGATTTATCTGATTTGCGTTCCAATCTAGCAGTTGAAATGACAGATTTTTCAAAAAAAGTCAAAGAGTTAGCCTGAAAAATCATGCTTTAGACCGATACATTCTAATTTTGCTACAGTTATACTAACTGTAGTCAAAAAAAATGGAGGTCATGTAAAAATGAAAATGAAGACAAAGCAAAATAGGACCCCAATGTCACAAGTGAAGTCTCTCATTCTTTCTTTATTTAATACAAAAACAAGCGGGAAAAAGAAATTAATGGTAGCAGGGATCATCCTCTATATCATTAGTCCAATCGATTTTATCCCTGACTTTATTCCAGTAGTGGGATATGCAGATGACGTCATTCTTCCAATACTCTTACTCATTGCCAATAAGTTACTTTCAGATGATACCCAAACAAGCACTGCTCAAATAAGAAAAGAAGCTGAGAAAGCTTAACACTAAACTTACTATAAAAATTAAGACGTGAATAAAATCTAACTTCGTTTCTCATATAAATCTCACTTTTCCTTGGAAGAGTGAGATTTTTTTGTTTTCAATTGTCCATGAATAGCTGTTTCCATGACACAGTGACACTATATAGAGAATGAAATGGCTTTTAAAAATAAGTATAACAGTTAGAAAGTCCAGGTTATTCTTATCAAGAATCTATTTTTATAAAGTGGGGAAAATTTTAAAAATTTAATAAGAAAGAAAAAGAGTCACTCCTTTTTCAAAAGGGACTCTTTTTCTTTAAGGATAAATCACCTAATTATAGTATTTTAACCTTGATTATTCTGCTAGTTTTTTTTTGTAAAACATATCCCAATAAATTTTACCTAATCCAATATTTCTACGAGTTATTAAATGACATTTCCTTAAATCGTTGTCTTTGTGTTCATACAAACCATAATGGTATAAATTCTGCTTAAGTTCATTTATTAGTGGACTATTCACATTTTCTAAGGGAATTAAGAGAAATAAAGAAGAGAGGGTTAGCCTGATATAATAATCTTTAAGTATGCGTGTATCGATTGTAGAGTCTTGTACTAATAGATTGATGGCATGTTCTAGTGCAGTTAGACCGGTTAATTTCCCTTTAATTTGTATCACACTTATGGGTAAATGGCGACTAAGATAATAGTGGTAATGAGGGGGTGGGCTGTAAATAATGGTTTGGCTTTTAAAGAAACATTGTATAACTACTAATAAATCTTCATAATAACTTATTTGTTCATCAAAACGGATAGTGGGATGAGAGTTAAATATATCTAATTTAAAAAGTTTATTACATAAAAACCCATAAGCTCTAGTTTGAGCTAAACAGAGTTGAATGGCTTCATTTTTTGATATCATTCTTGTTTCATCAGGTCCAGGAACGAGATAGAGTTCTGAAATAGTATCTTCGAAATATCTGCAAGTGATCATATCTGCATTGAATAGCTTATTTGTTGTGATGAGACGTTCCAACATTTCTGCGTCAATCCAATCAACAGCATTAATAAAACAAACATATTCTCCTTGAGCATGAGATAACCCAATATTTTTAGCAACAGAAAGATTACTATTTGGAATGTGGATAACTATAAATCTAGAATCATTTTTAGCGAATTTTTCACAAATTTCACCACTTTTATCAATTGAACCAATATCAATTAAAATGACTTGCAAATGATGATAAGTCTGACCTTTAATACTTTGTAAACATTTAGTCAGCGATTTTTCAACATTACGAATTGGAACAACTATTGAAATCATAACATTCCCTCCCAACTTTATTAATTTAACTAGACGGATTAAGAATCGGTTGAAAAATGATCATGATTTGTAAGGCTTTACATTAAGCTTACGAATTTATAAACTATTGTCAATAATAAACAGTCAATCCTTATGGGTTTATGGAAAAGCAAAAAATCCATGGGGGTTGACTGACTGGATCTATCCTGCTAAATTAAAAGAGAAACGGGGGTGGAGTGAATGGAAGAATATAGTTATTTACTGAGCTGTTACAATCACTTAGAGGGGAAACGTATCCAGTTGCGGCCAATCGTTTTGTCGGATGCGGAAGATATGTATGAATATGCTTCTGATGAAGAGACTGTTCGTTTTGTTTTTGAAAAGCATCAGAATTTAGAAGAAACGAGAAAAAATATTGCTAATTATTTTATGAAAGAACCTCTAGGGAAATACGGCATTGTATTGAAAAAAACAAAAAAGATGATTGGTACAATTGATTTAAGGTTGAAGGAAGAAAAAAATAGTGCGGAGATCGGATACACATTAAATAAGCAATATTGGGGAAGCGGATATATTACAGAAGCAGGAAAAATAATTCTTGAGCTGGGATTCGAAACATTAGGACTGGAACGAATTTTTGCTTGCCATGATAGTGAAAATCCAATGTCTGGAAAAGTAATGAAACGTTTAGGTATGACTTATGAAGGAACACTAAGAAAAAATAGAATCCACAAAAAACGATATATTGATGATGTTCATTACTCTATTCTCAAACAAGACTATTTATCTTAATTAATTTTCGTACTAGTTATAGAGCTGTAAAACTCATTCTTGTCAAGTTTCTATAATGGAGAGTCAACTTATAGAAAGAAGGTTAAGAAATGAATACATTTACTCAGGCAACATCCATGAATCAAGTTATCCAATTTATTAATGAAAATTCTCTTGCTTTTGTTTATATTTCAAGAGAAGACTGTGGGATTTGTCATGCTGTTCAACCCCAAGTACAAAGCATGCTAAAAGAATTTCCATCTATTCGACCAATTCAAGTCAATGCAGATATTATTCCAGAAGTGGCTAGCCAATTCACAGTTTTTACTGTTCCATCATTGTTGTTATTTAATGAAAGGAAAGAAGTTATCCGTGAAGCACGATTCGTTGTAATGAATGATTTATATAAGAAGTTTCAACAAGTTACTGAAAATTGTGCAAATAGATAAAATAGCCTTCACTCTCTAAGCTGTATTCAATTAGCGAGAAAGTGAGGCTATTTTAAGTAAGCAGTTATTTTTTTTCTTGAATTAATCCCTTTAATGATTGTGGGTTGATAGGTGGATTGCTTAGGACTGCACGCACTTCATCTAGATTAGGCTCTACATTCCAAGTTAAAATACCTACAGGAAGATCATCCTCTAAGTAATAAACTACTTTACCATTCCCAATTTCATCAATTAGTATTGTTAAGGAAGAGTCTAGTGTACCAATTGCTTTCCACGAAATAGAAAAAACAACAGAATAGAAGTAAGGTGTATATGCATAAGGCTCAGTTGAACCCGCCATTGCTTTACCGGCGGCTTTACCAGATTTTCTGGCATGATCCACATGTTCGATACGAGTTCTGCCCAAAATTTTATCCGGATAATAGGCAATATCACCAGCAGCCCAAATAGCTGGATCAGTAGTACGCAATTGTTCATCAACGTACACACCATCTTCTACTTTAAGGCCACTATCTTCAGCTAGTGAAATACGAGGAGACACACCTAAGCCAATGACGATTGTATCGCCTTCAACAGTAGACCCATCATCAAGTTGGAGTATAAACTTTCCATCTTTTTTTGTATAAGAATCAGCACGTTTACCATTTAAAAGTTCCACACCAGCTTCGCGGAAAGAACTTTCATATTCTTTTGCTAGTTCACTAGGAAATTGACTGCCTCCTAACACCTCATCAGGATAAATAAGCGTCACTTTTGTGTTGTTTTGAATTAATCCAGCGGCTAATTCTGATCCAATATATCCACCGCCTACAACGACAACATGTTGATTATTTCCAGAAAAATCACGGAGACGTCTATAATCAGACCATTCTCTAAATAAAATCACATGTTCATCATCCGGACCATCAATTTTTTTAGGCTCTCCACCCGTAACGAGTAGCAATTTATTATAAGCAATTGATGTGCCGTCTTTTAGTTTGACTCTATGCTGGTCTCGCTCAATAGCTGAAACGGTGGTATTGAGTCTTAGGGTTGTATCTTTAGTTTCTTTTGCAGTATTAAGTGTAATTTGATCTTCAGTGAAGGATGGATCAGTCCATAACTTTTTAGATAAAGCTGGCCTTGTGTAAGGCTCATCGCTATCAGAAGAAAGTATTCCGATACTGCCAAACACATCATGTTCACGAATACCTCTTGCTGCAGTATCTGCAGCCATTCCTCCACCAATAATTAAATAATCGTAATAGTTAGCTAATACTTGGGGATTTAATTTTTCTGTTGTGTAATTTGTCATGATAAATAACCTCCACTTTAGTTGCTAAATTGTTGCTACAGAACCTGCATCTACACGGTAATTTGAGCCATTTACAAATGAAGCTTTGTCCGAACAGAGAAAGGCAATAACTGCAGCGACTTCTTCAGTTTGACCACGACGCTTAAGTTCAAGATAAGGTCTTTTTTGATCAAGAAAAGACTGAATAGCTTCGTCTTTTGAGACTTGTAATTCTTTAGATCTTTTTTCCATCATCGCATCCGTCATCGGTGTTTCGATAAAAGCAGGTGAAACAGAGTTGACTAATAGGCCTTCACGAGCATATGTTCGTGAAAGTCCTTTTGATAGTGCAAGAATACCGGCTTTTGCACAACAATATGGAAGCTCATCATCATAAGGTTGAACCGCATCCTCAGAAGCAATGAAGACGAGTCTTCCCCAACCGCCAGCTCTTAGGTCGGGCAAAAATTCATTCACCAAACGAACAGGACCTAACAAGTCTACTTCAAGAGTCGTTGTCCAACCCTCATCATCTAATTCGTGGAAAAGTCCCTGTGCGCCGGTGATGCCTGCAGACTGAACTAAAATATCGATTTTTCCAATCTTTGCAGCAATTTTTTGATGAAGTTCTTTTAACTCTTCACTATTTGTAATATCTGCTGGAAAAAAGAAGACTTGATTCGAATGTCCGATTCTTTCAGCAGCTATAGCTAATTTATCTGGATCTTTATCAGTTAGAATGACTGATGCGCCTTCTTCTAAAAGGATACGCGCAGTTTCCCATCCAATTCCTGAATCAGCACCAGTGACTAATGCGATTTTTCCTGAAATACCCAAATCCATTACAGTTCCTCCTCATATATGATAGTTTAAGATAGTTTTCTTCATTAATAATGGAACAAATATACTTTTTTTCTATTTAACGTACCTAATTTCTTTGCTTAAAAAAAAGATGTAGGTATCAAAAAAGCATCAATAAGGAAATTCCTCTATTGATGCCTTCATTTCTTCAATCTAGAAAAATCACTTTATTTTATAGAGGTGTAGTGTCATCTTCATCTTCAACTGTGACGTCTCCATGTGTTTGTACATCTAAATTCTCTCTACGAACGGTATCTGTAACTTCTTTGACATCTTCTTTAGTATCTTTATTAATTGTTACTTCATCAGTAACAACTGAACGTTTATTAACATCAATTTGTTCTTCAGTTACAGGTATAACAAGTGTTTCATCTTCGAGTTCAAGCGACTCCTCTACAGGAGTACTATCCGTTACAGGATGTCTTTCAATGGTAACTTCTTCGTGTTTTACAGGAACATCAACGGTTTTTGTTTCTTCATCAACCGTTTTATTGATAGTTACTTCGCCAGTTTGAACTTCTGTCGTACCTACATCTAAACGTTCTTCTTTAAGTTGGATTCTTTCTTCATCTGTTAATGTGGCATCTTCTGTCTCAGTATCCAACGTTGAATAATCAGTCGTGTCTATTGTGTCGACGGTATCTACAGTATCTATTGAATCAGTAGGAGGAACATTAGGAGTGGTAGGTGTGTCGGTTGCTCCAAATGGAGTGCTGTTATCAAAGTCTTCAGCTCCAGATTCTTCAGAAAAGTCATCTACCAATACTACAATAGAGCCATTATTGATATCATCTTTATAGCTGCTCAAGACTGTCTCATCTGCTTCGTAACCTTCATCTGTTGTATCTACATTTGCATTTTCTGCTTCATCATCGCTCATTGTAAAAACGTTTTTTACTTTATCCATAAATGACTCACCGTTATCATCATTTTTATCGGCGTGTTCTGTAGAAACGCCTACTTCTAAATCATTAGGTAAAGTATCAGCCGTTTCTCTATTTGTGACGAGTGTAATTAAGTTATTATCGTAACCTTCTGTAACAACTTCATCAATAGCGATTCTTGCATCTTCAAATGTGAGGTAACTTCCTTTTACAAATTTACTCATAATATTCTATTCCTCCCTAAGATTTATTTTGTATGATTCATAATCATTATATAAAATAAAAAGAACGGAAAGCAAAGAAAAGGGCTTAAAAAAAGAGAACGGTTGCAAGTTATTCATCTGCTTAAACAAAGTGATATAAAATATTAAATTCTTAAACATATCAATAATAGAATGAAAGACTTAGCATGTAAGAATAAAAAGATCATCACAGTTTGGTTTGAGAAATTACCTTGCGAACTTCCTCTAGAGAATGTGTGGCAAAATCGCCTGTTTTGAACATAACGCTAACAAATAAAGCATCTATTAAACTGAGTTGTGTGATACGAGAAGTTAAGGCCTCAGAGCGGTAGTCCGTTTCTTCAGCGGTTGATAACAATAAAGCATCTGCGAACTTCGCTAAAGGAGAAAGGGAGTAACTCGTAATAATAATTGCTTTGGCTTTTTTTTCTTTAATAATTTCAGCCAACTGGATCGTGTCTTTTGTGATACCAGAATGTGAAATGATAATAGCGCAATCATTTTCCGTCAAACGAGAAGCTTGCATCATTTGGATATGAGTATCTTGTGTATAGGTAGAGTTTAGTGGGGTCCGTAAAAATTTATGGTAAGCATCCATTGCAATAATACTAGAGCCGCCAACACCAAAGAAGCCGATTGTTTTAGCAGCCGTTAAAAACTGAACAGCTTTGATAAGTTCTTGCTCATCTAATAATTTTTTTGTGTCATTTAAAGACTTGATATTGGAATCAAAAACTTTTTGTGCCATCAATAATTCATTGTCTTCTTTAGAAATATTTTCGTGGATAGATAAAGAACTCGATACTTTTTCTGAAGCTAAGGCAATTTTAAAATCTTGAAATCCATTATAACCTAAGCGTTTACAAAATCGAAAAAAAGTAGCGTCTGCAACTTGGATCGTATCTGAAATGTTGCTGATAGTTCCGTGCATTACTTCTTCAGGATGTAAAAGGATGAAATCTGCAATCATTTTTTCCTTGCTGCTTAAATCGCGATAAATTGATTTGATTTTTAAGTTAATATCTTGTGTTTTCATATCTTCACCTACTTAAAAGAGTTTTAGTAAGTATAGCATAAAACTATCAAGAAAAAATATTTTTTTTAATGGTTGCAAAAAGAAAAAATATTCCATATACTAAAACCATAAATACATAAGGAGTGGTGAAATTGGAAATTGGATTAGTTGGATTAGGAAAAATGGGTTATAATTTAGCCTTGAATTTACAAAAAAATGGTCATCATGTTGTAGGTTACGATAGTTTCGAGGCAGCAAGAAAACAAGCTGATGCAAGAGGAATAAAGACAGCGAAAGACCTAAAAGAATTGGTTAATAGTCTTAAACATCCTAAAATTATTTGGATTATGGTTCCAGCAGGAGATCCATTAGAGGCTGTTTTAAGTGAAGTGAATGAGTTGTTGGGACCAGATGATATCATCATTGACGGAGGAAATTCACATTACAAAGATTCCATTCGACACGCTAATATATCTGCAACAAAAGGCATTCATTTCTTAGATATGGGAACATCAGGTGGTACGAGCGGTGCTAATGCAGGTGCTTGTTTAATGGTTGGAGGCAACTCAGAAGCATTTGCAGTGATTGAACCCGTTTTAAAAGGTATTTGTGTAAAAGATGGGTATTTATATACTGGAAAATCTGGTAGTGGACATTACTTGAAAATGGTCCACAACGGTATAGAATATGGCATGATGCAAGCGATGGCTGAAGGTTTTGAAGTTGTTGAAAAGAGTGAATTCGAATATGATTTGGCCGATGTATCAAAAGTCTGGAATAACGGATCGGTCATTAGAAGCTGGCTGATGGAATTGGCAGAAAGTGCCTTTCAAAAAGATGCCCATCTTGATGAAATAAAAGGAATTATGCAATCGTCTGGTGAAGGAAAATGGACGGTAGAAGCCGCTATGGAAGCAAAAGTTCCAACACCTGTAATCGCACTCTCATTAATGATGCGGTACCGATCTCTAGAAGAAGATACTTTTACAGGAAAAGTGGTCGCTGCACTTAGAAATGAATTTGGTGGACACGGGGTTACAAAGAAATAAGATAGTCAAAAGAGCGGTTATTTCATATTTTTGAAATAGCCACTCTTTTTGATTTAACAGACGACATACGATTGTTTAAAATTTGTCAATTTCCTTTTGACAAGTTTGTATTCATTATCCATTGTAAGCGGAAACAAACACTTGTAAGATTATCCTATCAAAGAAATAAAGGAATTCAAGGAGGAAACCAATATGGAAGCTGTAAATAGTAAAGAGAGAATAAAAGATAAAACGACTATTAAAGTTGGGGCACAAAAAGTAGGAACTTTTTTAAGTAACATGGTGATTCCAAACATAGGAGCCTTTATAGCTTGGGGAATAGTTACAGCATTATTTATCCCTAACGGGTATTTACCAAATGAGAAACTTGCTGAATTAGTAACACCGATGATTACATACTTACTGCCATTGTTGATCGGATATTCTGGTGGGAAAATGATTTCGGGTCATCGTGGAGGTGTAGTAGGAGCAGTAGCATCAATTGGTGTTATCGTAGGAACGGATGTGCCTATGTTTATCGGTGCAATGATCATGGGGCCATTCGGTGGCTGGGCAATTAAAAAATTTGACGATATGTTTCAATCTAAGATAAGAGCCGGTTTTGAAATGCTGGTCAACAACTTTTCTAGTGGAATCATCGGTTTTATCTTAGCTATTATAGGGTATTTAGGAATTGGACCCATCGTTTCAAATATCATGGCCTTTTTAGGAAATGGAATCGAATTCATGATCAATGCAAATTTATTGCCATTAGTTAATCTGTTCACTGAACCTGGTAAAGTTATCTTTTTAAACAATGCAATCAATCATGGAATTTTAGGACCTCTTGGTGTTGAGCAAGCAGCTCAAACAGGAAAATCAATCTTGTTTATCTTATCTGGAAATCCTGGTCCTGGATTTGGAGTTCTATTAGCATACATGTTGTTTGGTAAAGGAACAGCTAAAGCTTCTGCACCAGGTGCTGCAATCATCCAATTTATTGGAGGGATACATGAACTGTACTTTCCTTATGTGTTGATGAAGCCATTAATGATTTTGGCAGTTATGGCCGGTGGAGTTGTAGGAACGTTAACATTCACACTATTTGATACCGGGTTAGTTGCTACTGCATCACCTGGTTCTATCCTTTCCGTTATTGCAATGACGCCTAAAGGTGAATACTTGCAAATATTAACTGGTGTGTTAGCATCAATTGTTGCATCTTTTGTTGTTGCAATGCTTATTTTAAAAGCAGACCATTCTGAAAATGAAGACTTTGAAAGCAATGTAACTAAAATGCAAGGAATGAAAGCTGAGTCAAAAGGTGCAGTTCTAAATACAACTTCCGCTAGTATTTTAACTGAATCTGAAAGCGTTGAACAAACGATTTCTTCAGCAAACGTTAAGCGAATTATTTTTGCTTGTGATGCAGGAATGGGGTCTAGTGCTATGGGAGCATCGATTTTAAGAAACAAAGTAAAAAAAGCCGGTCTAGAAATACCCGTTACGAATTCAGCCATTAGTGATCTGGAAGATGAACAAGGAACGTTAATTATTACGCAAATTGAATTAAATGCTAGAGCACAACAAAAAACACCAAGTGGGATGCATGAAACAGTCGATAACTTTTTAAGTAGCCCTAAATACGATCAAGTTATCGAAAGTTTACTCCATTCTTGATGATAGAATAAAAAGTAATAAAAAGAGAGTAGGAACGAGGGTAATAAATGTATTTTTCAATAAAAGAAAAGCAATTATTGGAATTGCTTTTGCTGAATAAAACTGGGATTTCTTTAGAGGTCTTGGCTAGAGAACTGGAAGTGAGCAGTCGAACAATTTATCGCGAACTTGCCCTAGCTGAAGATACGCTATCTCTTTACCACATTGTTCTTAATAAAAAGTTAGGTACGGGATTTTATTTAAGTGGTGAATTAGAAGAGTTAAATCGATTAAAAAAAGATTTATTAAATACAGATCTTATTTTTGATTCAAAAGATCGTCAGAGTTATCTAATTTGTCAGCTTTTACTCACAAAAGACAACATTAAATTAATAGGATTAGCACAAGACTTTAATGTGAGTCCAGGAACGATCAACAATGATTTAAGCAAAGTTGCAGAAATTATTGAAGGAGTCCAAATGACCTTACAACGTGGGAAAGGTAAAGCAGTTTCCATTAAAAGCGATGAAGAATCTTTGCGGTTGATCGTCAGCGGAATTATTACTAGCAAATTAAATGAATACGAATTTTTAAATCTTTTTCAAAATGAGTATGATGAGGAGCACTTTGAACGAGTAAAGAAAACAAGAATGCCATTTTTATCTTTTCTAACTTATCGTTATTTTAAACTAGCTGTACAGACTACCTTTCGAATGAAGCAACATTTTTTTGAAGATATATCCAATAGTGGTTTAATGCAATTTATTGTTATTTTAACTTTAACGATTATGCGTTTATCCGAAGACAATCCGTTAACCGATATTCATGTTGAAGAAAAAGAAAACTCTATTCTCACTAATAACATAACGGATTATGTGATTAAAAATATTTCTCAAGAAACGGAGTTGCAATTTTCAAGATCAGAACGAAGCTTTTTAAAAAAGGCAGTAAACGGTGTGCGTTTTTTTCAAAAACAAGATGTATTTTCAACAGATTATAACATGGAACTAACGTATCATGTTAAGCACTTTATTCATTTGGTTGAAACAGAAGTTCACTGGGAATTTAGCAAAGACCATACACTATTTTCGGGTTTATTGACACATATGGAAGCTTTACTAAATCGTACAGTTACACCGGTTCTACAAGTAGAAGATAGCCTTTACGCAACGATTCGTGAACGTTATCCAGAAATTTATAAAGGTGTAATAATAGGGTTAGCAAGTGTCTATCCAGATAAACGTTTTTCAGAAAATGATTATATTTATCTAGTTATTCATTTTGCTTCTTCTTGGGAAAATGACAAAAAAATATATGGCTTAAAAGCAATGGTCATTTGTACTAGCGGAATTGGTACCTCAAAAATCTTAGAAAACCGATTAAATAAACATTTTTCTGAGTTGAAAGAAATAACGGTAGTTTCTCTTTCTGAGGTAAATGACTATCAATTAACGGACTTTGATTTTATTTTTTCAACTGTTTTATTGCCACATTTTTCAGTACGTTACCACTTGATTACGCCTATGCTTTTGAGTGAAGAATTAATTAAGATCAAAGGATTAATCGATGAGTGTATTGATCAAAAGAAGGATTACACATTGACCGATTCGATAAAAGAAATAAACAAACAAAATAGCGAAAAGGTACCTACAGAAAAAACGTTAAAAGAAATTCATCATTTGTCTAAAACCGCATTAGGTATCCTAAATTATTTTTCCATAGAGTCTATTAATGGGAATCAGCCACTAGAAGAAAGGTTATTATGGATTTGCCGTCAACTCCAAGATATTGGAGTTTTAACAGATGCTAGAAATGTGCAACAAAAGTTGATGGAACGAGCGAAAGTTGCTCCGGTAGGCATACCTGGAACTCAAATGGGACTTTTTCACGTGAGAAATGCTCATGTTGCTTCTAGTTATTTTGGAATCTATGAATTAGAGCAAGAGGTGCCCATCTTAGGAATTGATAGGAAGAACATGCTCTTGAAAAGGGTATTGATAATGGTCGCACCTTACCCGCTAAATGTTGTTGAGCGGGATTTATTAGGCTTAGTCAGTAGCATGGTAATTGAAAATGACAGTACTACAGCTTTGTTTAATAAGGGCGAGGAAGAAGCGATTCGAAAGAAGATTGAAAAGGAATTTAAAGCCTATGTGCTAAGAAAGACTTATTAAAACTAGAGGAGTGATTGAAAATGGTAACATTAACCAAAGAATGGATTGAATTAGGAGCAGTAGCTGAAACTAAAGAAGAAGCTATTCGTTTAGTAGGTAATTTATTAGTTGAAAACGGTGCAGTAAATAAAGAGTATATTGAAAGTATGCTGGAAAGAGAAAAGACTGTGTCTACTTACATGGGAAATTTTATTGCTATTCCTCATGGGACCGATAGTTCAAAAAAAGATATCTACAAAACAGCTATTTCGGTAGCGACTTTCCCGAATGGAATTGATTTTAGTGAAACAAGTGATGAAAATAAAGTATTTGTTTTATTTGGAATTGCAGGTAAAGGCGACGAACACTTAGATTTATTGTCTTCTATTGCTATCTTTTGTTCAGAAATTGAGAATGTGCAAAAGTTGATTACAGCTGATACACCAGAAGAAGTGATTGAATTATTGAAAACTACAAATGAATAATAGTTAACCAACAAGAATATGGGTAAACAAATTTAAAAAATAACAAAAAAAGGAACTGCTATGCAGCTTCTTTTTTGTTATTTTTATGTAACTTGGTAAAGTAGTCAGATAGAGTAGCATATCCCCTAAAAAAATTCTCAAACTTATATACTACTATATTAAGCTGTCCCGTATTGTTATGATTTGAAAAAAAAAAATAATGATACTACCATTACTTAAAGTATTCAAAGAATTTTATAAAGGAACATTTATTATCAAAAAAAAGTAAAGTTAAATTATTCTTTTTTATAAAGGAACTTAATTTCTTTCTAACGAAAAAATTTAATCAGATGGGCTAGTAATTCTTGTCAAATATGATGTTAGAATGCAAATTTATAAGTAATTTTAATTTGATTTTAAAAGAAATTACTTCCAAGCAATAATTAAAAGTACAGCTTTTTTGCATTTTTTTTTCTTTTGATTAAACTATAGTTAGTAAGCGTTATCAAAATATGAGGTATAGTCTTAATTTTTTAATCTGCCCAATTGAAGTGCATGCATTTTATCATTAATCGTAAGGGATTAAGGTTGCTTATACGAGGAGGAATTGCTATGAAGAGGTTAGAGATGAATCAACTGGATAAAAAAAAATCGAGTAACATGAAAGATTTACATTTAAAAAAATTAAAAGACCAAGTTATCGTTATTACGGGTGCCTCTAGTGGAATAGGTTTAGTGACAGCAAGAATGGCTGCGGAAAAAGGAGCAAAAGTTGTTGTGGCTGCGAGAAATGAAGAAGCTTTGCAAAAATTAGTAGAAGAATTGCAACGGAAAGGTCATTCAGCTATTTATGTTGAAGCAGATGTTGGAAAAGAAGAAGATGTCAACGCGATTGCTGAAGCAACTTTAAGAGAATTTGGGCGTTTTGATACGTGGGTCAACAACGCAGGAATCTCTATTTTTGGTCATTCCATGGATGTTAGCACTAAAGATATGAGACGTATGTTTGAAACAAATTTTTGGGGTGTAGTTTATGGTAGTAGGGCAGCGGTAGAGCATTATAAGGACCGTAAAACGCCAGGCGCATTAATTAATATTGGTTCTTTATTTGGTGATAGAGGTACTACGGTTCAATCAACTTATGCTTCCTCTAAATTTGCTGTACACGGATGGACAGAGAATCTTCGGATGGAACTTGAAAAGGAACATCTACCTGTTTCTGTAACGTTGATTCACCCGGGTAGAATCGATACCCCATACAATGAACATGCTATGAGTTATATGGATAAACAGCCTGGTCATAGAGGAATGATTTACCCACCGGAAGCAGTAGCAGAAGCCATTTTATTTGCTGCAGAAAATCCAAAAAGAGATATATTTGTGGGTTCTCAAGCTAAAATTTTTGTTGTATTAGGCAGAGTATTTCCACGGTTTACTGATAAATTAGTTGAAAAGATTATGTACCCGACTCAGCATTTAGACAAACAGTCTAATCCGCCCGAAGAAAGTGCGTTATATCATGCGGGGTATGGATTACATGAGAGAGGAACTAAAGAAGGTTGGGTTCGTTCAAATAGTTATTACGTAAAAGCAACTAAACACCCAATGATTACAACAGCAGCAATTACTGGGTTAGGAGCATTGTTTTTATTGGCGGCTAAAAAAAAATATAAAGTATAGGTAAAAAAGCAGTGATAAAGGTCTTTTGTGAGACTATAATCACTGCCTTTTTTGTGCATATTTGAATGTATTGATAGTAAGTAAATTAAATTACTACTTGAAAGGCTTTGCGGAAAATAAAATCTTTGAACCCCGATATATTGTTAGTTAATAATATAGTAAAAGATAATCAGTGTAGTGTTTTATTAATGAAAGAGCATGATTTACCCAATGAATACAATTGCCCTATCTATTGTATTTTTTTAGCAGTAGAAATATTAGTTATGTGAAGGTTCTTAAGTGGAGCATAACTAATTAAATTTATGTGAAGAAATTATAAACTTATTGAGTAGTTTTAGAAATGTGTAAGTAATTATTTTTTTAACTTAATCAGATAAAAGGTATACTGTTAGTAGGAAGATTAATTCAGTTGCTTATATAAGAGCGTCAACTGTTTATGGGGTGGAAAATATGTTTACAGGAAGACGGTTAACCGAAGCTTACGAAAATGCTAGAGTGGAAGAATTTGATGAGCATTCAAAATACATTTTTTTTAGTGATGTCCATCGAGGCAATGGGAATATATCAGATGAATTTACTCGAAACCGCAACATTTTCCTACATGCTTTAAAGTATTATTATAAAAATGGCTATACTTATGTAGAAGCAGGAGACGGAGATGAATTGTTAGAGTACTCTGATTTTACTTATACCAAAAATGCCCATAATGAAGTATTTGACATGATAAAAAAATTTTTTGATAGCGATCGATTGATAAAATTGTATGGCAATCATGATATTGCTTTAAAAAATCAGAAGTATGTTGAAAAAAATTACTACACTAATTACGATGAGTACACCGAAGAATATTTTGATTTTTTAAAGGGACTTCAACCTATTGAAGCATTGGTATTGAAGTATAAAAAGACAGGACAAGAAATATTAACGGTACACGGACACCAAGGCGATGCACCGAACGATCAATTTGCCTTTTTTACAATGTTGTCTTTAAAATTCTTTTGGCGCTTTCTCCATGGATTTGGCATTAAAAATCCTTCAAGTCCGGTTAAAAATGTAACCAAGAGACATAAAATCGAGAAAAACTTTGGGAAATGGATAAGAAAGAATAAAATCATGCTTATTTGTGGGCATACACATCGATTTAAGTACCCAAAAGATAAAGATCTCCCTTATTTCAATACTGGTTGTTGTGTCTATCCAACGATTATTACTGGAATTGAAATAGCTGAAGGTAAAGTTCGATTAGTACGATGGGAAACAAAAGTAAGTAAAAAAGGTGTATTGACTATAAAAAAAGATACCATGCGAGGACCAGAACCAATTGAAGAATTTGATATGCAATTGGAAGGTTGGAACAAAAATAATAGTCAAATATAAATTCTTTGAATTGAAAAATTAAATACGATAAAGCTAACTTTTCTAAATATAGAGGTTAGCTTTTTTTGTGTAAAAAAAATAATAAGTTTAAAATAAACTAGTTTTTCTATTGAAAATTAAAAACAACTTTGTACCTCAGTAATTACTGAAAAAAAAAGCATGTGTCAATTTTAAAATAGTTGCGATAGGTACTTTTTTAGGAAAGTACATGTAGCAGGTTGATAACAGCTGTAATAAAAAAATAAAGAATAAAAAATTTGTAAATTTTTTAATTATCACTAAAAATGGTACAACTTTTTTTATGAATTCAAGGGATATTACTTCAAAAATTACAAAGTCTGTGATAAATTGTACGAAATAAATCGTTTTCATTTCAAAACGACTTTTTTTATTAAAATTAAATTAGTTTTCGTGATCGGTTTATTGCTTTTTTCATACGTTGTGTTTTAAAAAAGTTTCGTAAATATGAGGAGGAATAAGGCATGGGGAAGTCTTTTGATTATAGAAAGAAAATGAACAACAATAGGAAAATACATATTAAACGAGTAAGGAAAATAGTACTGTCTTCAGCAGTAGCTTCGACGCTGGTTTTTCAACCATTTATTCCAGTAATTGAAAATGGGAAATTAGTCGGATTTACTGAAGAGTCTGCATCAGCAGCTACTTTAGCTGAAGTGGGTATACTTGAAGATATTGATATTGATGCTGCTTTAGGTAATTTAGAGGGCCCAGGACCCTACGAGTTAGACCTTGATTTAACGGGAACAGGTTTAGCGAATATTGATTTAGTAAGCCCTCAAACTGTAGCATTGTTTAATCTTCCTAGTTTGGCCGGTAATATAGCTACTGCTGGCCCAGCGGATGTTCGTGTTGAACTTTTGCCTGTCACTTTGGATGATTTGCCTGCTTTAGGAACATTGGTTTCTAACTTAACAGGAACATTAGATACAGCGGTGTCTGGTATTGTAGGAACATTAGATACAATTGTAGAGCTTCTTCCTGCTGATGTTTTGGAAGTGAATGGATTAGAGGAATTGCAAAATGCAGTAGCAGCTTTAAATAATGTTGATGCTGCTTTAGCAGATTTACTTGTGTATGAAGATCAAGTAGGTGCTGTGATAAATCCAGATGGTTCAATTAGTGTAGACTTCACTAGCGGTTTGGATAAATATTTAGACACTGCAGTAGATAGGGTAGTTACTGAATTGCTAAATGATGTAATCGTTGCTGCTCAAGGGCTTGAAGTGAACTTGTTACAAGAAGTTCCTATTGTAGATACAGTTGTTAATGGATTGATAAATGGTATTTTAAGTACAGTAACTGGAACAATTTTGCCTACTGTTCAGACAGCTGTAGATGGTATTGCATCTGGAACAACAAATTTGACTGGAGAATTAGCTGCTGCGCAAGTTATTGGTTCTACACAGGTCAACTTGCCAACGACAATCAATAGAGTACCAGAGGTTTCAGGAGAAGTTCCGATTTCTGGAGCAGTGATAAATACAAATTTTATTGATCTTACATTACTGAGTACTTTACCTTTGGAAACAAGTGTAGTTTTACCTGAATTGGATACAACTGCACCAATCATTACACCTATCGCAGATGTAACGACAAATGAAGATGCACCAATTGCACCAATTTTAGTGGAATCAAATGAAGAAGGCTCAATAGTAGTAAACGAGTTACCAAGTGGTTTGACGTTTGATGAAGCTAGTGGACTGATCACAGGAACTCCGGTAGTTGATGATTGGGGACAAACTGAAGAAGAACGCGACTTTACAGTAGAAGTAACAGCAACAGATGATGCTGGTAACAAAGCAACACCTGAAACATTTGTGATTACGGTTCAACGCGATACAGATGGAGACGGAGATCCAGATGTAACAGATCCAGATGATGACAATGACGGTGTACCAGATGAGGAAGAAGTAGAAAATGGAACGGATCCAAAAGTGGATGATATTGCACCAGTCATCACGCCAATTGACGATGTAACGGGGCTGGAAGACAGTGTTATTGAAAACATTTTAGTTGAAGTTAATGAAGCAAGTGATGTAACAGTTAATGGATTACCTGAAGGAATTGTATTTGATGAAACTACCAATAGCATCACAGGTACTTTAACTGTAGAGGATTGGGGAGCAAGTGAAGAAACAAGAGTTTCTAATGTAACAGTAACCGCCACAGATGAAACTGGGAATGAGAGTACCGAAACATTCACAATCACAGTAGAGCGCGATACAGATGGAGACGGAGATCCAGATGTAATGGATCCAGATGATGACAATGATGGAGTGCCAGATGACGAAGAGATTGAGAATGGAACAGATCCAAAAGTAGATGAACTAGCTCCGGTTATTTCCCCTATTGAAGATGCAACGGCAACTGAAGATGAACCAATCGAAGCTATTTTAATTGAAGTAGACGAATCCAATGAGTTTACAGTTGACGTAGCAGGGTTACCAGAAGGACTTGAATATGATCCAGAATCAGAAAGTATCGTGGGTACGCCTACTATTGAAGAGTGGGAAGGAACAGAAGAAACACGAGAGTTTGAAACAACAGTAACCGCCACAGATGAAGCAGGGAACACAGATACTGAAGAATTCGTAATCACAATAGAGCGCGATACTGATGGAGACGGAGACCCGGATGTAACGGATCCAGATGATGATAATGACGGAGTACCAGATGACGAAGAGATTGAAAATGGAACAGATCCAAAAGTAGATGAATTTGCTCCAGTGATATCACAAATTGAAGATACTGTTGCTATCGAAAATGACCCAATTGAAGATATTATTGTTGAAGTAGATGAATCAAGTGATATTACAACTGAAGGGTTGCCAGATGGACTTGAATATGATTCTGAAACAGAAAGTATTACTGGTACACCAACTGTTCCTGATTGGGGAGAACTAGAAGAAACAAGAGATTTTGAAACAAGTGTAACCGCAACTGATGAAGCAGGAAACACAGATACTGAAGAATTCGTGATCACAGTAGAGCGCGATACTGATGGAGATGGAGACCCAGATGTAACGGATCCAGATGATGACAACGATGGTGTAACAGATGAAGAAGAAATCAGTAACGGAACGGATCCAAAAGATGACACAGATACACCAGACTTGGAAGCACCAAATGCACCAGAGGTAGATGGTGTAACAAGTGAAGATACCGAAATAGTTGGTAGCACTGAACCTGGAGCTGAAGTAACTGTAACGTTCCCTAATGGAGAAACGGCAACAGGAACAGCAGACGAAGAAGGCAACTTTGTAGTAGTGATTCCTGAAGACATCGACTTAACTGGTGGAGAACAACTAGAGGTCGTTGCAGAAGATGAAGCAGGTAATGTCTCAGAAGTAACACCTATAGAAGTTGATGATACTACAGCGCCGATCATTTTGGAAATTGAAGACCAAACAGTTATCGAAGGAAATCCAATTGAAGATATCGAAGTAATTGTTGAAAATCCTGGAGAACAAGCTGCTCTAGCTAGAGTTATGGCTATTAATCTAATCATGCCGCTAGCAACACCTCTGGTAGACGGAGCTATTGTAACAGGGTTGCCAGATGGTGTCACATTTGATACAAATGGAAATATCATCAGTGGAGTTCCTATAGTCGATGATTGGGGTGCAACAGAAGAGTCACGCGACTTTGTGGTTACTGTAACCGCAAGAGATGAAGCTGGTAATGAAGCTACTGATGAATTTACGATTACGGTATTACGTGATACGGACGGAGATGAGAATCCAGATGTAACGGATCCAGATGATGATAATGATGGAATAACGGATGAAGAAGAAATTGAAGCAGGAACAGATCCTAAAAATCCTGATGTATTAGCACCAATCATTTTGCCAATTGAGAATGTTGATGTTGTAGAAAATCAACCAATTGACGACATTGTGGTTGATGTGAATGAGCCAAGTGATGTGATAGTTGATGGTTTGCCAAATGGACTTGAATACGATCCTGAAACAGGTATCATCAGTGGAACTCCAGTAGTCAATGATTGGGGCGATAATGAAACGGAAAGAGACTATGTCGTAACTATCACTGCAGAAGATGAAGCTGGAAATACTAGTACATTAGAGTTTATCTTAGTTGTCCAACGAGATACAGATGAAGACGGGGATCCAAATGTAACAGATCCGGATGATGATAATGATGGAGCAACGGATGAAGTAGAAATTCAAGCTGGTACAAATCCATGGGACAATACAAATTATCCAAGAAGTGGATCAGGATCTGCTAATAATACTGTGAAAAACCAAGCAATGCTTCCTCAAACGGGTGAATCACAAAGTATTTTTGCAGTAGTTAGTGGTTTAGTTCTTGCAGCTGTTAGTAGTGCAATGCTTATGTTTAATAAAAAGAAAAATTCTTCAAACAGTTCAAAAAGAAACATTAAGAAATAGAGTTGTATGAGTAGTTTACCGTAGCTTTAATAATATAAGAGGCGAATAACTCTTAGCAACTAAACGATTGGCCTCCAGAGTTTTAACTGGAGGCCTTTTTTATAAGAGTAACAAAAAGTGACTATATAATATAATAGAAAGAAAAAGAGGGGAATTATGAAAAAAAATAAATTAAGAACTCTTACATGGTTGGTAGTACTGCTAGTTGGGTTGGGCTTGATATTTAATGCTCCTATAAAAAATTGGATGATCTCGATGAGATCAGACGCATTAGCAATTGAGTCTATGGATACAAGTGACATTGACAAAAACCAGCAAAAAAAGGCCTCTTTTGATTTTGAAGAAGTACGATTGTTAGATTTAAAAACGGTAGCTTTAGCTCGTTTTAATAGTGATCAAATTAATGTGATTGGTGGAATCAGTATACCGAGTGTCAATCTAAACCTGCCCATTGGCAAAGGAACTTCTGAATATACATTAGCTTTAACTGCAGGAACAATGAAAGAGAATCAAGTGATGGGAAAAGGGAATTATACGCTGGCCGGACACCATATGAATCGGTCAGATTTATTGTTTAGTCCATTATATGAAGTGGAAATGGGAGCTGTAGTTTATCTAACTGATTTAAACACGATTTATGAATATGAAATAACAGAACAGCGAACAATCGAAGCTACAGAAATAGAGGTGCTAGCGGATAGTCCTGATGAGACGGTCTTGACATTGATTACTTGTGACGATGATGGGATAACAAGATTGCTGACTGTAGCAAAATTTGTAAAAGGAATTCCGGTTGAAGAAGCCACCTCTGAGATGTTAAAAGCTTTTGATCTTAAAGTAAACAATCGGTGATGTAAGAACTTTTTTTGATTTTTGATGTAAACAAGAGTATAGTATACAAAGTAAAAACACAACGCGTAAGTCAGAGGGCTTTCCTCTGTTACGCGTTGTGTTTATTCTGTTGCTTCGCACCACTTATGATTAAGTGATAGAGGCGTTGTAAATTTGTTTGATGGATTCCTTTAATAAGGCATTATATTCTTCGTCTGACTGACTAGCACTTAACCCCTCAGATAAAGCTCTTGAAAAACTAGCGATCAATCCATGGTTGTGTGCTAAAGCTTCATCAGCTTTTTCACGTGTATAACCACCTGAAAGAGCGACTACTCGCACAACTCTAGGATGTTCAATCAATTCTTTGTAAAAATTATCAATTGTAGGAATAGAGAGTTTTAACATGACATTATCTGATTCGCTTAAGTTATCAAGTTGAGACAGAATCTCATTCTTTAAAAGAGCCTCAGACTTCTCTTTGTCTTTGCTGTTAATATCCACTTCTGGTTCAATGATTGGAACAAGACCTGCTGCAATGATTTGTTTGCCGACTTCGAATTGTTGGTCAACAACTTTTTTAATAGCTTCAGGGTTGGCTTCTCTAATTAATGAACGCATTTTTGTTCCAAAAATATGACGTTCATTAGCTCTCTGCAACAATTCTTCTAAGTTAGGGTTAGGTTTCATTAACTGGACACCGTCAGTTTCTTCTGCTAAACCTTTATCGACTTTTAAGAAAGGGACTACGCCTTTCTTCTCCCATAAATAATCGGCTGTATAAAGGTCTTCTACTTTGCGATCCATTGTTTGTTCAAATAAAATAGCACCTAAGATTGAATCAGAATTAAAAGCTGGAGAAGTCATTAGACGAGTTCGCATGTCATGGACTAAATCAAACATCTCAGTTTCATTTGAATATGCGTCAGGTGCAATGCCGTAAAGTTCTAAAGCTTTTGGAGTACTTCCGCCACTTTGGTCCAATGCTGCTATAAATCCTTGTCCGTTTTTCATTCGTTCGAATTGTTCTTTTTCCATAATTTCAGCTCCTTAGATTAGTTTTAAGAACAGTAAATAGGAAAGCCCAACCCAATTATATGGGTAGTGAACCTTTCACTATTTAGTATAGCACTACAGGATTTAAATTGAAAAAATAAGCTATTTTAGAGCACTTTTCCTTTAAATAATCAATTAATAAAGAAAGTATAGCTTACAAAAATTGAATAAAGGGGAAATAGTAATGATTCAAGAAGAAAATCAAAATATGTCATTTGGGCATGTTATATCTATATTAGGAGTTATTTTGATGGGGTCATTTGTGACTATACTAAATCAAACTCTTATGAGTACGGCGTTACCAAGTATTATGAAAGAATTTTCGATTACAACGACACAAGGCCAGTGGTTAACAACCGCCTATATGTTGATTAATGGGATTATGGTACCTATTACGGCATATCTGGTAAATCGATTTACAACACGTCAATTGTATCTCTTTTCGATGATTATTTTTTCAATCGGAACACTTGTTGCTGCTACTTCTAGCATTTATAGTGTATTGATTGTTGGAAGAATGATTCAAGCAATTGGAGCAGGGATTATTTTGCCATTACAAATGATTGTGGTATTGTACCTTTTTCCGATTGAAAAAAGGGGATCAGCAATGGGATTGATTGGTTTAGCGATGAACTTCGCTCCAGCTATAGGACCAACATTCTCAGGGTGGGTAGTGCAAAATTACCACTGGAATATGTTGTTCTACTTTATCTTACCATTCGCTATTTTAGATGTTGTAGTTGCCTTCTTCGTCTTGAAAAATGTTGGTGAAGTAGGTCGCCCTAAATTAGATTTAATCAGTGTCATCTATTCAACATTAGGTTTTGGCGGTCTATTATTCGGTCTTAGCAATGCATCTTCACATGATTTCATGAGTATTAATGTAGCCTTACCTTTATTTGTTGGGATTATAGCTTTAATTTTACTGGTTAACCGATGTAATCATTCAAAAGAGCCTTTATTAAACTTTGGTATTTTTAAATACAGAGGATACCGATTAAACATTATTATTTCATTCGTATTGACTGCAGGAATGTATGGAGCTATAATTTTATTGCCAATTTACTTTCAAACGATACGCGGAATGACACCGATGGAATCAGGAATGATTCTTTTGCCAGGTTCACTCGTTATGGCTGTTATGAGTCCAATAACTGGTAGAATGTTTGATAAATATGGTTCTAAAAAATTAGCTATGAGTGGGTTAATGTTGGTAACAGTTGGAACTTTTGTTATTGGTTTAATAAATATTAATACACCTATCTATATTATTGTAATACTGCAAATGGTTCGTACGTTAGGTTTTGCATTAACGTTGATGCCTATTCAAACAGCAGCCTTCAATGCTGTCCCTCTAGAGTTAGCTTCGCATGCTGCAGCAATGTTTAATACTCAACGCCAATTAGCCGGATCAATGGGAACAGCTTTGTTTGTTGTTGTGATGATGCTTGTTTCTCAAAATAAACTAGCAGAACATGTTACAGGACAACTAGCTGATTTAGCTGGTTTTCAAATGGTCTTTAAATTAGTTGGACTACTATCATTAGTAGCTTTCATTATGACATTGTTTATCAAGGAAAAACCGTATTTACCTAAAGGGAAATTAGTTGAAAACAATTAGATGAAAAAGTGTAAGAATCATTAGGATTCTTACACTTTTTTTAATGGGTAAGTAACGTTTTTTTTGATTGGATAACTTTAAAGTTATCTAATGTGCTAGGTTGAATAGGTGAGTACTTGTTGAAATATTCTGCAATAAGTTCAGTCATATCAACGGTTACTTCTCTAATAATTTTATCAGCACTAAACATATCATAATTTCCGCCACCAACTGCACGATATTGATTGATAACAACTTCTAATCGATCGTCTTTTTGAATCAATTTGCCATTGTAACTAAGGTGGCGAATACGACTGCCAAGTGGAAGTGAAACGTCAATGGTATAATCGACTCCAGCATACATATCGTAGTTGTATTGTTGAGCTTTAGGGTAGAGAAAAGCTGGACTGATCTCAAGTTGCCCGTTTGTCGAAGGACTAAAATAGCTGGCTGATTTTTCTAAGGCACGTTTTAAGTCATTTCCGGTTACTTTTACGACTGCCAGCGTATTCGGGTAAATGTAGTTCGTAACGATATCTCGCATGGTTACAGTTGGACCAAACCCTTTGCTATCATTTGTGAAAAGAGCTGTACCAGAAATGGTGGTTCCGGTTGCTTCCATTTGAACTTTATGAATAAAATCAATATAAGGATGACCGGTTAAACGAACTTGAAAAGGATCCTGTATCCACATGTCACCCTCTAGGTCTCCAATTTTTTGATCTAACCAATCTTCAATCTCATTTTGAAAACTATTGTATTTTTCTGTCATAGTGGGACTAGGTAGAGTATCTTTAGCAGAGATAAGTTCAGCTTTCTTAGAAAGAATAGCGAACTTTCCATCTTCTTTTTCAATGGTTAAAGAAACTTTTCCAATATTGTGTCCTTTGTCTCCAGGCTGTACGATAGCAACTGAAGAATTTAAAGCGGCTATTTCGCGGTGTTGGTGTCCTGTTAGCAGAACATCGATCCCTGGAATTCTTTTTAAAAGTTCGGACCCTTCGTTTTCACCTGTTAAAGCTTCTGTAGGTTCACCAGTTGTTAAGTCTTTTTCAAAACCACCATGATAACTGACAATGACGACATCTGCCAATTCTTGTAATTTCGGGACGTATTCTTGGGCACATGTAACAGCTGACTGAAAGGATAATCCAGTAATAGAGGAAGGTTGTTCCCAATTTGGAATGTACTGAGTTGTCAGTCCAAGTACAGCTACCGTTAATTTGTCAAACGTGAATAATTCATAGGGTTTACCAAATGCCGGCTTGCCTTGATCGTTTAAAATATTAGCACATAAGATAGGATGATCAAGTGTCTCTATAGCATCAGCCAAGTATTTTTTTCCATAATTAAATTCATGATTGCCTAATACACCTGCATCAAAACCGATGTCATTAAGAATCGATGTATAATGTGCAGGATGTTTCGTTTGTTTGGCCGTGTAGTAAGTTAAAGGGGAGCCTTGTAAGAAATCCCCATTATCAATTACCAATACAGGATCCGTTTCTTTGGCTCTTATGTCTTTGATGATGGAGCCGATTTTCAATAATCCAAATGGCAAATCTTGATTTCTTTGTTTATAATCGGTTGGGTAGATGTACCCATGGATATCGCTTGTGGATAGAATAGTTAATTTCATAAAAAGACTCCTTTAAAATTCATTGGTTAATCTTTAACGAGGTTTGCTCTCATCTTGTTGGAAAAGAACTGCACTAGTAAAATTAAGAAAATCAAACCAATCAGTATAGATTCGACTTCATTCCAGCGGTAAGAATTCATTACAAATATCAATGGAGCACCTAAAAAAGCTCCAAAAATGGTTCCTAAAAAGGCAATACAAATGGTTTCAAATAAAAGATAAAGTATACCACTAGTGGTCAATCCGAATAATAAAGTTAAATCTGGATTTAAAAGACCTTTGGAAATATTTGATGCGATTGTCAATCAACTATCATTTTGGCTTTGTACTTTAATAGAAGAAACAGACAAAATTAAAGCAATTAAAAAAAAAATTTGCTTTAATTTAATTATAAAATACGAAGTTTAAATACAAATTGATTATTTGTATTGTTTTTGTAAATTTCATGTTGGTTAAGCAAGAATCAAAGTAATCAACGACTGGTGCAGAAAAATTTGAGAATCATAAATGGGTCATACAAGAAGAAATTGAAGAAACAGAAGACGACGCTATTGCAAATCAGCAAAATAAGTCAATAAAAGTGTAAATCAAGCAAATAGCAGGATATAAGTCCCATTGTTGGAATCTATCCTGCTATTTTTATTGGACTAGTTTAAAATAAACAAAGTGATGATTCTTAGTCGCGTGGGAAATTTCCCAGGAAATGAAAAAAGTACCTATTAAGGAATGTCGATTTTTTTGAAGGATAGAGGATTGAACAAAAAAAGAGGTGATGGTATAGTTTGTATATGGAAACGATTTCATAAAAGAATAAGGAGATGAAAAGAAAATGATGCAAAAACTACAGCGGTTTGGCGGTGCGATGTTTACTCCAGTTTTATTGTTTGCTTTCTCAGGTATTATCTTAGCCATTGCTATTATGCTTCAAAATACATTAATTGTTGGAGACATTGCAACTGCGGGGACAATGTGGGCGAACTTTTGGTCAATTGTTGAATCAGGTGGTTGGACTGTATTCAATCAGATGGAATTACTATTTATTATTGGTCTACCTCTTGGGTTAGCAAAAAAAGCTAGTGGAAGAGCAGCATTAGAATCAGTTGTTGTTTATATGACATTTAACAATTTTGTTGGAAAAATTCTTGAACTGATGGGTCCAACCTTTGGTGTAGATTTTGCACAAGAAGCTGGCGGAGACAGCGGAATAAAAATGATTGCTGGTATTAAAACATTAGATACCAACTTAATCGGTGCTATTTTAATTGCTGCAATTGTTGTTTGGTTACATAATCGTTTCTTTGAAACTAAACTACCAGATTTTTTAGGTATTTTCCAAGGGTCTTCATTAGTTGTGATGATAGGATTTTTCCTAATGCTTCCGCTAGCATTTTTAACAGCTTGGGGCTGGCCCATCATTCAGGGATTGATTGGTTCAATGCAAGGTTTCTTAGCTTCTTCAGGTACATTAGGTGTTTGGCTATATGTATTCTTGGAAAGACTTTTGATACCAACTGGAATGCATCATTTCATTTATCAACCATTCATTTATGGTCCAGCAGTTGTAGAAGGCGGGATTACAGCTTATTGGCTAAATAATTTAAGCGATTTTGCTTCATCAACGGTTCCGCTTAAAGAGGTATTCCCTGCTGGTGGATTTGGGTTACACAATGTTTCGAAAATATTTGCTCCTCTTGGTATAGCAGCAGCATTTTATGCAACAGCAGATCCAGCTAAAAAGAAAAAAACATTGGCTTTATTGATTCCGACAGCTTTAACAGCAGTTCTTGCTGGAATTACAGAGCCGTTTGAATTTACGTTCTTATTTATTGCACCACAATTGTTCTTAATACATGCTGCTTTAGCGGCTACTTTAGGAGCAACTGTTTATGCATTTGGTGTTGTAGGAGATGTAGGTAGTGGGTTGATTACGATGCTGACACAATTTATTATACCCATGTCAATCAATCATCTCGGTACAGTATTAACTTTGGTTGGAACTGGGCTAGCATTTAGTGTCATTTACTTCTTTGTATTCCGTTTTGCTATTTTAAAATTTGATATCAAAACGCCAGGTAGAGAATTAGAAGAAGAAGTTAAAATGTATTCCAAAAAAGACTACCGTGAAAGACAAGCAAATGGGAAAACAGTTCCAGCAAAAGGTGGAGCCTATGCAAGTAGTGCAGCTCATTATTTAGAAGGTCTTGGCGGTGCTGCCAACATTGGAGATGTAAATAATTGTGCTACAAGATTAAGAGTGTCCGTTAAAGATGAGAACTTGGTGAAAGAAGACGGCTTCTTTAAAGCAGCCGGTGCTCATGGAGTTGTTCGTAAAGGAAAAGCCTTCCAAATTATCGTTGGATTGGATGTGCCTCAAGTAAGAGATGCATTTGAAGATGAAATGAAAAGTACTGGAACTTTAGTAGATACTCAGAGCCAAGCAGAACCAACGATTTAAATAAAATAAACTTAAGGAGTAGATAAATATGACTTTAAAAAAACAATCAATTTTAGTAGCAGGTGGAGGAAGTACTTTTACACCAGGAATCATTATGATGCTATTAGAAAATTTAGAAATATTCCCGATTCGTCAAATCAAATTCTATGATAATGATGAGGAAAGACAAAAACAAATTGCAGATGCTGTAGAAATCGTATTACAAGAACGTGCACCAGAAATTGAGTTTTTAGCAACTACTGATCCAGAAACAGCTTTTACTGATATTGACTTTGTGATGGCACATATCCGAGTTGGGAAATATGCTATGCGTGAGCAAGATGAAAAAATCCCTTTAAAATATGGCGTAATTGGACAAGAAACATGTGGGCCAGGTGGGATCTCTTATGGGATGCGTTCAATTGGAGGCGTATTAGAATTAGTTGATTACATGGAACAATACTCGCCAGATGCTTGGATGTTAAACTATTCGAATCCAGCAGCAATCGTGGCAGAAGCAACTCGTAAGCTAAGACCAAATAGCAAAATTATCAATATTTGTGATATGCCGGTTGGAATCGAGCACCGTATGGCGGAAATATTAGGACTGAAAAGTCGTAAAGACATGACAGTTCGATATTACGGCTTGAATCACTTTGGGTGGTGGACAGATATTAGTGATAAAGATGGTAATGATTTGATGCCGGCAATCAAAAAACATGTTGCAGATCACGGATATGTTACTCCCGGTGAACTAGAAGGCATTCCAGGTGAAGATATTGAGCCAAGCTGGATGCACACATACGGTAAAGCAAAAGAAACCTTTGCTTTAGATCCAAATACTTTACCAAATACGTACTTGAAGTACTACTTGTTCCCACAAGATGAAGCTGAAAAATCAAATCCTAATTACACGCGTGCGAATGAAGTAATGGACAATCGTGAAAAACAAGTCTTTTCTGAATGCAACCGCATTTCAAATATTAAGACAGCGGAAGATGCAAAATTAGTAACTGATGACCATGCTTCATATATTGTCGATTTAGCAAGAGCGATTGCTTATAATACTCATGAAAGAATGTTATTGATCGTACCAAATGATGGTGCCATCTCTAACTTTGATCCGACAGCTATGGTAGAAATCCCGTGTATCGTTGGTTCAAATGGTCCAGAAAAAATCAATCAAGGAGAAATTCCACTTTTCCAAAAAGGAATGATGGAACAACAAGTAGCTGTTGAAAAATTAGTCGTTGAAGCTTGGGAAGAAGGTTCTTACCAAAAATTATGGCAAGCACTGACTGTATCTAAAATTGTACCTAATGCTCGTGTAGCACGAGAAATATTAGATGATTTGATTGTAGCTAATAAAGGGTTCTGGCCTGAACTAAGATAATCAGCTATGCTATAATAGTATATATAAAAACATGGAGAGATTGTATTCTTCATGTTTTTATACATTGCTAATAGCAGGGAGAGATTTACTTGGATTTAGAAGTACTCGTTAACCAGCATTTCCATGAACTAAATGAAAATGATTTACAAATCATATCATACGTTATGAAACATAAAAATAAATGCCAAACGATGCCGATTGTTGAATTGGCACAAAAAACCCTTACTTCAAAATCATCCATTGTAAGGTTGGCAAAGAAATTAGGATTCTCAGGATTTAGTGAATTTAAATACAGTTTAAAAAAAGATTCCGACCAAACACAAAGAAATGTGGCTCAAGTAAGCTTTAGTTCACTGCAAAGTGAAGATAATATAGCAACTGCAAAGTTATTTAATCAAACAGATGTAGTTCCTATCTTAAAAGAAATTTATTCTGCGAAACGCATTTTTTGTTATGGAACTGGTTGGGGACAAAGAGATGTTCTTTCGGATTTTAGACGGAACATGGTACCGTTAGAAAAGTTTTTAATTCTTCTATCCGCTCAAAGAGAGCTACAAATGGCTGCAGCATCGACTATTACAGAAGATGACTTATTGATTGTCTTATCTTTAAGCGGAGATATTCAAGAAGTAAAAGATGAAATGACCATGCTTAAATTGAAAGAAATTCCTATCTTATCTATTACTAGTCTAAGAAATAACAATTTAGCTTCTATGGCAACACACAATCTCTATTTCCAAGCTACGCCAATTGTTTTAAATGGCGAAGATATCTTTTCCTTCTTACCACTTTTTCAAGTTACCGACTCATTATTTAGAACTTATCTTGATTTTTATCAACAGAACGAGTTTGAAAGGCAGGATGAATAAATGAAGAACCCTTTATCTTTAGTACAAAATAAGGTTCAACCAACACTGTTTTTACGAGTTTACTTAATTTTAGCTCCAATTCTGTTTTTTATTTATTTTGCTGTAAATGCTGGATTAAGAGATGAAAGCTTTGCTGTATATTTAACAAGTCAGCCGATAAATTCAGTTATGTTGTTGATTGCTTTGCTTTCATTCTTCTGGTTTGCGGTATTGTCTACGGCACAAAATCAGTCAAGTGAAAAAATTTGGAAGCGAACGATGATTGCTTTTATGGCAAGTAATTTATTGACTGGAAACGTAGTAGCTATTATTCTTGGCTATATGTCTATAAAGCAAGGGATAGTGTTAAAAGAAAATAAAGAAGGTGCCGTCTCTAATCTTGCATTACTATTAACAGTAATCATTAGTATTTTAGCAGTGCTATCGTTATTCGTGTGTTTTGCGTTTATCCGAATTACCTTAACTTAAAAGAATAGTTGAGTAAAACCACTTTAAACAGTGGTTTTTTTATGGAACATTTTGGTTAAATGGTATAATAATTTGTAAATAGCCCTATCGGTTTCAAAAAGAGGAGGATATCCAATGATTTATACAATCACTTTAAACCCAACTATTGACCGTTTGTTACATCTTGATGGAGAATTGACCAAAGAAAAGAACAATCGCTTAGAGAGCATTGCTTATGATATAGGTGGCAAAGGACATCATGGTTCGTTTGCTATGAGTAAGTTGGGCGTCGAAAATCAAGCATTAGGTTTTTGTGGCACGACCAATAAAGGACAGTTAGATAAAATACTGGAACAAAAAAATATCAACCATGACTTTGTAGAAATTTATGGCAAACCAACAAGAGAAAGTTACGTAATCTTAGAAAAAGGAATCAGCGGCAGTATTCTGATTACTGAAAAAGGATACGACGTTTCTAGTTATGCTAAGTCTTTATTATTTGATAAAATTGAAGAAAAGGTGGAAGCGAAAGACACAGTTTTGATAGCGGGCTCTATGCCTCCGGGTTTTGAAATTAAAGATTTAGAAAAACTAATGAGGCTATTGAACAACATAGGCTGTTTTATTGCTTGTGATCTTTCAGGGGAAGCTTTAAAATCAGCTGTAAAATGTGGTGTCAATTTTATTAAGCCAAACAGATTTGAAATACAAGAATTATCCCAACATGGTCAGACGTTGGTGGAAACGGTAGAAGAACTAACAAAAACAATTGATTACGTTATCGTGTCTCAAGGTGGATCAGGTAGTCTCTGCGGCCATGCAGATGAATTGTATCAAATTAAACCTCCGTCTGTAGTTGTTAAAAATGATACAGGTGCTGGCGATTGTTTTGTCGGTTCATTTTTAGCTTCTTTAACGCAAAAAAAGTCTTTTGTTGATTCTTTAACGTTTGCTACAGCTTGTTCAGCTAGTAAAGTTCAATATAATGATAGTTCATCCTTTAGTGTTAAAGATGCTGAGAACTTACAAAGAAAAGTAGTCGTAGAAAAAATAGACTAACTAGGAGCATGTTCTTAACTTTACTCATTTAGAATGAACAGTTGACAATGAAATTGGAGATTGTTACAATAAGTCTACTTTAACTGTGTGAGCGCTCACCTTTAAAGAAAATTAAAAAATAACCTAAGAAGGAGGAAGCGAATATGAAAAAGATGATTTGTATGAACGTGTTGTGTTGTCCATGTTGTATGAACCACTCATGTTATCAGCAATCATCTTTTACTAGAGCTTCTTTCCTATTTAACTAATTAGAGTAGCTCTTTCAATAAGGACAAGACACATCTAAGCCTGCTTTTGGCATACTCAGGGCGTTTTTTCGTTAATTGTTAAGGTGATCCAACTGTGCATGAGTGTAATATTACTCATGCACTTTTTTTGTACTCTTTATTAACCGATTGGAGGAAAATAGATCATGTCAGGAAACACTAGAACGATGAAAAAGCCAAGCTTAATGTTGCAAGTTATCATTGGTGCTTTGGCAGGTATAATTGTCGGGTACTCCAGTAAAAGTGCAGGGCTGCAGTTAGAAGTACTCGGAACGATATTTATGAACTTGATTCAAATGATTATAGTGCCGCTTATTTTTCCAGTCATTATTTTAGCAATTGTTAATATTAGTGATTCTAAAAGTTTTGGAAAAGTAGCAGGTAAGTCTTTTATCTATTTCTTTTCTGTCACAACTGGCCTGATCATTTTGAGTGTTTTAGCGGGGAAATGGACTGGAATTGGCAGTAAATTCCAAACAGGTAGCATTTCAACTGAGTCACTTGATGGTATAGCAAGCGGGATTGAGTTTCAAAGCTTTTTCCTAAGCATCGTACCTAGCAATCTATTTCAAGCTTTCGCAGATGGTAATCTTTTGCCGATTATCTTTTTTGGTATTTTTCTAGGACTATCTTTAGTATCTATAGGTGAAAAAGGAAAACCAGTTATTGTATTTTTTGAATCATGGTCGCAAGCGATGTTTAAAATGGTAGATTATGCAATTTCTTTTGCTCCCATTGGTGTATTTGGATTTCTGGCATATGATATAGCCGCTTATGGAATCGGAAATTTACTTTCTTTAGGGCAATTCGTCTTATTTACGTATCTTGCGTTCATGGTTGTAGTCTTACTCGTTTTTCCAATCATTGCTTGGTTTTTCCATGTACCTTACTTCGCATTACTTAAAGAAATTAGTGATTTGGTCGTTCTTGTTTTTACGACAGGCAGCTCAAGTGTGGTATTGCCATCTCTTATTGATCGATTGAAGAAATTTGGCGTATCGCCGGCGGTTTCTTCTTTTGTAACACCGCTTGGTTATTCATTTAATTTAGATGGAGCATGTGTTTATATTAGCTTAGCAACAATGTTTATTGTGAACATGTATGATGTAACTTTAGGATTTGGAGAGATAGTCGCACTTGTTTTATTTTTAACCATTATTACTAAAGGCATTGCAGCCGTTCCTTCGGGAGCAGTAGTGGTATTATTAGCAGCAGCAACACAACTTGGCTTACCTGCTGAAGGAGTTGCACTGATGGTTTCAGTAGATTTCTTTATCAACATGGGCCGGTCAGCTGTTAACGTTGTTGGTAATGCATTAGCACCAGTCTTAATTGCTCAGTCAGAAACTGCATTTGAGTATGAGAAAAATGGGAATTTCACTAAAGAAGCTTTGGAATCTAAGAAATAACAAGGAAGACATAAAGATGAATGAGGAGAGAGTAAAATGAAAAAAATATATATTATTCATGAAAATAACGATTGGACAAGACATTTGACCGCACGCTTAGATGAAATCAATGCCCCTTATGAACTATGGGACTTATCTGATGGATTGATCGATATCCAAGAAGAACCCCCTGTAGGAATTTTCTATAATCGAATGAGTGCTTCTTCTCATACGCGTGGCCACCGTTACGCACCAGAATTAACGGATAATCTGTTAACATGGCTGGAGAGTCATAATGCAGTTGTGTTCAATGGAACAAAAGCTATTGAATTAGAAGTTAGTAAATTAAAACAACACTTAGCTTTGCAAAAATATGGTATTCAAACACCTGAGACATATGGGGCAGTTGGAAAAGAACACATCCTTAAAGCAGCGGAAAAGCTGAATAAATTTCCATTTATCATCAAGCACAACCGTGCTGGAAAAGGTTTGGGCGTTCGTTTATTGCAATCTATTGAAGAGCTAAAATCTTATGTGTCTAGTCCGGAATTTGAAGATTCAATTGATGGTATAAGTTTAATACAAGAATACATCAAGCCAGCTGATGGAACAATCGTCCGTTCAGAGTTTATTGGGGGGAAATTCTTTTATGCTGTAAAAGTCGATTCAAGCGATGGGTTTGAATTATGCCCAGCAGACAGCTGCCAAATTGGAGATGTGCCAGTAGCTAATAAATTTACAATTATTGATTCATTGCCAAGTGAACAAATTAAAAAGTATGAACACTTTCTTAAAGAACAAAATATTGATGTAGCAGCTATTGAATTTATTTTTGACGCTGACGGAGTAGCGCATGCATACGATGTAAATACAAACACCAATTACAATGCTGATGCTGAAAAAGTTGCAGAGAAGTTTGCTATGTTAGCATTAGCAAACTTCTTGAAATCAGAATTGGAAAAAGTAGTAAAACTAACTAGTTAAATATTTCTTAAACATATTCTACAACCTAAGACTGAATTTACTTCTATAGAGGCGGATTTATGTAAAGGTGAGAAAATTTTTGGTAGAATAGGCGAAAGGGAGATGATAAAATGTTAACGAAATTGAAATTAGGATTAGTTAGTGGAAGTGCTTTGCTATTATTAGCAGCATGTGGAGGAACAGACACTACGACTAATGATTCAGCGACCTCGACAACAGAATCATCGGCAACTAGTTCAATGGAAAGTTCAACAACTTCAGAAAGTAATTCGAATCCAAAGAACTTTGAAGGGGAAAGTTTTACAGTAACCTATGAACAAGCTATTGCTAGTTTCCAAGAAACGTATCCAGATTCATCAATTACTTCGATTGATTTTGATAAAGACTTTGGCGAGTATACTTTTGAAATCAATGGATTCAACGATGCTGAAGAAATTGAGTGGGAAGTAAGTGCTGAAACCGGAGATGAAACAAAGAATAGAACAGAAAAAAAGGATGCTGATTTTGACGACCAAGAACTTATGGTAGATGAGTTGATGGCAATCGATGAGTTGATTACTAAAGCTGAAGAAGAAGCTCTAAATGCAACACTTATGTCATGGAACATAGAAGCAGACGATGATACTAAAACACCAGTATTTACAGCAGAATTTGAAGAAAACGACAACGAGATAGATGTACAACTGAACGCTGAAACTGGAGAATTTTTATCTACGGATAACGACTAAAATAGACAAACTGCCAACCTTTTCTTTTGGGTTAGCAGTTTTTTTGTTATCCTATGTTTAATGGATATATTTTTTAGTAAATCGTTCATACATAAACGTTATCTAGGAGGAAGAAAAATGAATGCACCACTATTGACTATTAAACAATTAGGCTATGAAGCAGAAGGAAAAGTTATTTTAAAAGGTATTGATTTTTCTGTTGAAGAAGGAGAATTTGTGACGATTACTGGCCCGTCTGGAAGTGGGAAAAGTACACTATTAAAGATTGTTGCGTCCATGTTATCTCAAACTTCCGGAGAAATCCTTTATCAAAATAAACGAGTTGAAGATTATGAACCTACTAGTTATCGAAAGGAAGTGTCTTATTGTTTTCAAACAGCCACACTGTTTGAAAAAACAGTAGAAGATAATTTAGTCTTTCCCTATGAAATTAGAAATCAAACGTTTGATAAGCAAAAAGCGTTATCCGCTTTAAACGAAGTTGGTTTGGGAGAAGAGTATTTGGCTAAATCAGTGAATACTTTGTCAGGTGGAGAAAAACAAAGAGTGGCATTGATCCGCAATCTAATGTTTTTACCTAAAGTAATTTTATTAGATGAAGTAACCAGCGCCTTGGATTCAGAAAATCAAGAAATTGTTCGCAAATTGATTCATACACTCAACCATGAACAAGGTGTGACCGTATTATGGGTGACACATAATCCAGTGGAAGTTCAATTATCCAGTCGGATTATTCAACTTGTTAATGGTGAAATGGAGGTTTCTAAATGAATCTAGCTATTAATAACACGTCATTATTATTTGCCACAGCATTAGTTGGAATAGCACTCATGATTGTTTATAAAGAAAAGTTAGGATTGGGAAAAGATATACTTCTGAGCGTTTTTCGAGCTGTTATTCAACTATTTGCAGTTGGTTATTTATTAGGCTACGTTTTCAAATTAAACAATACTGTAGTAACATTAGCACTCGTTTTAGTCATTATTTTTAATGCTTCTTTTAATGCAGGAAAGAGGAGCAAAGGCTTATCCCATGCATTTAAAATCTCGTTTATTGCTATTTTTACTGCAACGAGTTTAACGTTACTGGTTTTAGTCGTGTCAGGTTCAGTGTTATTTATTCCTTCACAAGTGATTCCAATTTCAGGAATGATCGCCAGTAATTCGATGATTGCTATTGGTATCTGTTACCGAAATTTGAATGCAAAATTTACTGATCAACGACAACAAGTTTTAGAAAAATTAGCTTTAGGCGCAGATTTAAAGCAAGCTTCTCGTTCAATTGTGCGGGATAGCATTCGTGCAGGTATGTCGCCAACAATTGATTCAGCAAAAACGATTGGGATTGTCAGTCTGCCCGGAATGATGTCAGGCTTGATGTTTGCTGGAGTGGATCCTACACACGCGATTAAATACCAAATTATGGTGACTTTCATGTTATTATCTACTACAAGTATCGCATCCGTTAGTGCAAGTTATATGGCGTATAAGGAATTTTATACAGAACGAAAACAACTGAAAATGTAATGTGAACTGTCTGAATAAAAGTTTTATCTAAATAAATGAATAATAATAGATGATTTTTAAATCCAACTCATCTTTTCATGGAAGAGTGAGGTTGGATTCTAAATTCACTTCGACATGAAACTAACTTTGATGGAAAAGTGAGAATCAAATTTGGGGTCACTTATCTATGAAAAGTCGTTTCATGGATAAGTGAGACACTTTTTCAACGTCACTCTTCCGTTAAAGGGTATTTCACGGAAGAGTGGCGGTAGTACACATAAAAAGAACATCAAAAAGCCACGCCATCTATAAATATTAGATAGTGTGGCTTCTAAAATGTAGTTTTACCGTTCAATAGCTATTTTTCTAATAAAAATTGGACGGAAATTGCTTCAGGACCTGCATGTGTCATTACACTAGGACTAGCGTAAGAAACCATTGGTTCAACATGAGGAAAGGTTGTTTTTAAAAGCTCTAAAATCGTAGTTGAATAGTCGCTCATACCAATATGAGTAAAACCGATAGCAATAACTTTTTTGGGTGCATCATGAAGGGTATGACAGATTTCTTTATAACGCTTCACAATTGACTTCGTTCCACGTCCTTTAGAATCTGAATGCAGTTTTCCATCCGTCATTTCTAAAGTAGCTTTGATATTCATTAAAGAAGTAAATTTTCCCATAGTCTTACCAATGCGGCCACCTTTTATCATGTTCTCCAGGTTTGCAATACTGATATAAAGGATGGTTCTAGATTTTATATCTTCTAAATGATCAAGGACTTCTTCTATTGATGAAGCTTTTTCAGCAAATTCAGCTGCAGCTAGGACTTGAAAAGCCATACCGCGTGCGCAAAATTTAGAATCGATAACTGTTACATCTCCATCAGCTAACTTTGCGGCTTGATGCGCTGATTGAACTGTTCCACTTAAGGTTTCAGTTACATGAATAGATAAAACTTCACTTCCGTCAGCTGTTAAGGTATTGTAGGTATCTAAAAATTTCCCAACAGGGGGCTGAGAAGATTTAGGCAATGTAGACGATTGTTGCATTTTTTGTAAAAATTCTTTATTTGTTATTTCGATATCATCGTGATAAACAATTCCATCAATTGTAGAAGATAAAGGTACGATGGTGATACCGTAACGAGCAGTTTCTTCGTCGGTTAATTCGACGGTTGAATCGGTTACAATTTTTAATTTCATTAATAAGCTCCTTAAATAAGTTCTTGCTTTAGTATATAGGAAAATACTTAAGAAAAGTATAAATTATCGGTATATAGTGATTTTATGCAAACCTACATAAGTAAAAACAACCCTGTTCATCCTATAACATGAGTTGTTTTCGCTGAATTTCATTTAATTAGCCTTATTTTGTAGAATCAATAGATGCATATTTAAAACTTCGACTACCAAATACTGGGCGATAAATGTCTTTTACATAAGGCTTCTCAAGATAAGCTTCAGCTGTTTGGTAGACCGGAACATGAACATAATGTTCACCTAAAGCAACTTTTTCAATTTCGATTAGAGTGTTCCATCTTTCTAAGGCATCATCGTATTGTTGATTGCTTTGATCGATTAGTGCATCAATGTCTTCAAATGAATAATTTCCGCGATTAATATCTGTATCAAAACGTTCGATAAAATTAATAGGGTCTGCAAAATCAGCTAACCAATAAGAGGTCGCTATTTCATAGTTGCCAGACTTAATATTATCTAATCTAGAGTTATCTGGCATTTGACGGATCTCAATCGTTAAACCAGGCAAATTGTTTTGTAATTCGCTTTGAAGGAATTCTGCTAATTTCTTACTATCTTCAGAATCTGAAGTTGTTAATTCCAATGAAATACTCTCCGTACCCAATTCTTCTAAACCAGTTTCCCATGCTCCTTGAGCCGTTTCTACATTGTATTCCACGACATCTCCAGCATCTTCACGGAAATCAGTACCAGTTTCAGGGTTTTTTGCTAAACCATTTGGCACATGTCCAAATGTTGGCTGAGAACCATTTAAGAGAACATTATCGGTAAAACCTTGACGATTGATGGCGTAAGTTAACGCCTTACGAATATTTTCATTCGCTAATTCAGGAACGGCATGATTCACTTCAATATAGTTGATCCATGCTTTGCCATTCGTTTTGAAATCAGGATTTTCTGTATACTGAGCGACAAAATCACCAGATAAATTAATAGAATCTAATTCGCCAGATTCAAATAAGTTAAGTCCAGTTCCAACTTCTTTAACGACTTGATTATTGATTTCGTCTAATATAACCGTATCTTTGTCCCAATAGTCATCGTTTTTTAGATACTTCCAAGAATCTCCTGAAGCAGCATCCCAATCCGCTAGTGTAAAAGGACCATTATAAATAACATTTTCTGCAGTCAGCCCGTAGTTTTCACCTTGTTCCATTACAAAAGCTTCATTTTGTGGGAAGTAAGAGGGGATAGTCAAGACATCAAGAAAGTAAGGTACAGGTTTTTCTAATGTTACTTTTAACGTCTTATCATCAACAGCTTCTACTCCTAGTTCATCGACAGGTGTTTCACCGTTTAAAATTGCTTCAGCATTGTTAACGATTCCCGAAAATAAATAAGCATATCCAGAACCATTTTCGGGATTTACCATTCTTTTCCATGCAAAAACAAAATCATCAGCTGTTACAGGTGTTCCATTTGACCAATTAGCATCTTCACGAAGATTGAAAATATAGGTTAACCCATCTTCAGATACTTCAGGCATAGCAGTTGCATTTCCAGGTACTAAATTCCCCTCTAAATCGTAAGTAATCAACCCTTCAAAGACATTGTTCATAGGTGTAAAATTGGTAGTGGATATCGTGGTATCCATCGTATCCATTTCTGAATCAGCAGCTAAATTTAGGATTTGCTGTTCTTCATCAGTATTTTCTGTATTTTCTTGTCCAGTATTTCCACATGCACTTAACACTGCGAGGGAAGCAAGTGTTAAAAAACTAAATTCTTTAACCGTTCTTCTCATATGTCACACTCTTTTCTTTAAAAGTATAGAATTGTTTTCTATACCAATTTGTTTTTTTCTTTTATTGTATCATGTAAAGTCTTTTTTTGAGTAACGATTACAACTAGTTAATGAATCATTCATTAGACTAAATGAAAAAAATTAAAAGCATTATCTTTGGAAGCGTTTCTTTTATTTGATATGATATAAGAAATACAAGCAGAAACGAAAGGTGTGGAAGTAGATGAAAAAAATACAAGCAGCTTATCCTACAATTGAAGAAACAACTGCAAAAGTTGAACAATTGTTACAAGAAGGCTACAGGTCAGATAATATTACTGTAGTGGCAAAAAAAGAAAAAATCGAAGCGATAAAAAGTCAAACTATAGCTGAGGTTGAATCGGTTACCACTGTAGAAGAATCACCCTCTGTATGGGAAAAAGTTAAACAAGTTTTTTCAAATGAAGAAGACAGTCCACTTGGAAAATATCACTTTAGTAAAAAACAAACGGAAGACTACACAAAGGCTATTAAAAATGGGGAATATGTAGTGATTATTGATGATTATACAGATTATGCGGATGAGGATAGAAAAAAACAGGTTATTCCTATTGTACCGACTGGAAACAATACGGCTTCAGGATTTGGATCAATTCCTATTATTCCTGGTGTTGGTGTGAATCCTGGAGCAGCAAAAGAGGACCCAGAAAAGGATAATCTTGATGACTCCACTCTACCACCAAGATAACCAGTATCCATCACTAGATGTTCAATTTTTTAACTACCTAATGGAGTTACACAAATTGTGTGACTCTTTTGGCGTTCTATAAAAGGGAGGAAATCAAATGCTTTTTGTTATTGATATGCAAAATGATTTTGTAGATGAAGAAAAAGGAATTCTTTCAGTTACAAACGCTGAAACATTAGTACCAAAAATAATTAAAGAAATACAAGAACAAGAAAAAAAAGGGGAACCTGTTTATTATACGTTAAATCAGCATGAATTAGAGGATGATGATCGATCAGATGAAGAAAAACAATGGGGGTTGGAGTTATTTGGTCCGCTAAAAGAAGTCTTGAAAAAACATAAAGCTATTAAGAAAAAATTCCATTCTATTTCTCCTGAGAATGCAGCAGAATTAAGAAGCCAATATGAAGATGATCCCGATAGAATCATTGAATTTATTGGTGTAGAAACAAATGTGTGTGTGTTATCAAATGCAATTATGCTGCATAATTCTTTTCCGCTTGCTACCATAAAAGTGATTAAAGACTTATGTGCAGGTTCTACTGAAAAATTGCATAATGAAGCTTTAGATGTGTTGGAAAGTTTGAAAATCGAAATCCATTAATTGTAACAATTTCAGATTTGATGTAGAAAAAAATGCATATAACAGTTAACTAGCAGTTCACTTTGTTGGGACACTGATTAGGTATGTGGTAATCTTTCCTAGTAACCAAGATGGATGTGATTTATGTTAAAGGAGAGTAGGATATCTAGTGTTAGTTAAGTTCAGAAATAGCCAAAATAAAATGGCTTTAGGTTTACTATCACTGATGTTAAAAGAGCATGACGCTAAACAACTCCAACAATTGATGCAACTCTATGAACAGAACCCTGATATGGAAATGTATTTTTGGAAAGAAGAAGAAAAATACATTGGAATAATCGGTATTGAAGTCCAAGAAAAAGAATTTATTATTAAGCATTTAGCAGTTTTACCGTCCTTCAGAGGAGAAGGAATTGGTAGAGCAATGGTAAGCGAAATACAAAAAAAATATAGTGATCTTACTATGAATGCGACTGAAGAAACAGAAGCTTTTGTTCAATCTCTTTATTGATAAATTCATAAGAAATACAAGTTGTTATTTTTGATTTTAAGAATAGAATAACGTAAAGTTATATTAAACAAAGCAACACATTTGGTATTTTATCTTGTACTCGTCTTAGCAGACAAAATAAAAAAAGAAGGAGTGATAGAAATATGAAACATGTAAAAGCTTTAGTAATAAAAGCCATTATGATTTGGGCTATTTTATGGATCGTATTGACTGGTATATATGATGTTAGTTTTATGGATTCTACTATTGTAGGGGTTATCATTGTAGTCATGATTTATATTTTAGGAGACTTGGTTATTTTAAGAAAAATTGGGAATGTTGCAGCTACAATTGCAGATTCTGGAGCAGCAGCAGTTATCTTATGGATTTACCTTACTTCTATGGACTACACAGCAGATTTATGGATGAAAGTACTGATTCCTGCTATTTTAATTGGCGGAGGAGAATGGTTCTTCCATAAATGGTTATTAAAACAAGATATTGTACCAGATGAAAGAAAAATGAAATAAAGATAGCACTCATATTAGAAGGTTTAGGATGAAAGATATCCTAAACCTTCTTTTTATATAGTTAAATAAGTGTTATAGCAGTTTTTGAAAAGGAAGCAGTTCATTTTTCCTAATAAAGTTATAAAGTAGAAAAAATAGTTTGGCTTGACAATCCTAATCGAATAACTCATGCTAAATAAAAAGAATGTGCAGTGTGAAAGGGAAAACCATGAATCTATTCGTTCGATTGATACTAAAGGTAGTATCTTCACCAAAAATCAATATGCAAGAAGACTATATCTGGGTAAGGAAAGCACAACAACTATTCTCAAAAAAGCCTAAAAAAGGCTATCGAATATTGGATAAGAAAATTTATTCAGAGGATCAATCACATGATATTCCAGTTCGCATATTTTACCCAAAGGAACCATTAAATGAAGATGTTTTAGTTTTTTTTCATGGAGGAGGCTGGGTAATAGGCGACATTGATACCTACACGAGTGCTTGTATCAATATGGCTGATTTAACAGGAAGAGTCGTGTATTCAGTTGATTATCGTCTAGCACCCGAATTTCCGTACCCATCAGGTTTGGAAGATTGTTACCAAGTGGCAGAAACCTTAATGACTCAACTGGAATTAAGCGGTTTATTAGATGCGTCACAAATTACGTTGATTGGAGATTCAGCCGGCGGAAATTTGGTTGCAGCTGTTTCTTTATTATTAAGAGATAAAGGAAAACAAATTCCGACTAAACAAATATTACTGTATCCCGTAACTTATTGGAACCATTCCAAAAGTTCACCTTTTAAATCGATTCGTACTAACGGATATGAATATGGATTAACTTCAAAAAAAGTTCAGGAATATATGGAAATGTACGAGCCTAATAAAGCTAACCGTAAAAATCCTTATATTGCACCACTGATGGCAAAAGATTTAACCCATCAACCTAAAACATTGATTATAACGGCTGAATTTGATCCTTTACGTGACGAAGGAGAAATGTATGGTATAGCTTTAAAGGAAGCTGGAAATGAGGTAGTGATACAACGTATTGGAGGTGCTGTGCATGGATTTATTACCTATCCTAAAATTGCAGCTCCGGTGACAGCCACTTATCAAGCAATAAATGAATTTTTGAACTGATTTAAAGGGATTTTATCCAAATGAAAGGAGGAGAATAATGAAAAGATCCAAAAGAAAAACATGGGTCCGCTTAGATAATGCGTCCAATATTTTTCTTGCAGCAATGACTGATTTTGATACAAAAGTTTTTCGTTTAAGTGCAGCTATGGAAGATTCAATAGACCCAGAACTTTTGCAGCAAGCTCTGGATAAAACATTTGAATCTTATCTGCTGTACCATAGTGTACTGCGTAGAGGAGTATTTTGGTATTACTTAGAAGAAAGTGATCTTAAACCACAAGTAATGTTAGACGAACAACCACCTTGTGCTCAATTGTATCACTATGATCGCAAAGAATTGTTATTTCGAGTGATTTATTATCAAAATCGAATTCATTTGGAAGTTTTTCACGCTTTATCAGATGGAACAGGAGCATTGTGGTTTTTTGAAGATTTGCTAAGTGAATATGTTCTCCTTCGGTATGCTCAGCCATCTACTCAATTAAATGAAGAAAATTCTCTTTCCAGGCATCCAATCGAACAGATGGATACAGATAGTTTTATTCATTATTTTCGTCATAAGGGGCAACGCAGTTATACTGAAGCGACTCAATCTGCCATCCGAAAATTAACAGGAGCCAGCAAGACGGTTGGGAAATTTGCATTGCGTTATGGGAAAAAAGCTATTCAATATGAAACAGCACCCGAACAAGAAAATGCGAAGAAAAAGAAAGTTTATCAAGTGAAAGGTAAGCGAACTATTGATAATCGAACGCATGTTATCGAATTGGACATGCCAGTTCAACCTGTTTTGGCATTAGCACATGAACAACAGGCTTCTCTTACGATTTATTTAACGGCATTATTTATGGAAGCCATTCGAAAAACAGATCCAGCTGTACAAAATGGAATGACCATAGCGGTATCAGTTCCAGTTAATCTAAGACAATTTTACTATTCAAATTCAGCACGAAATTTTTTCAGTACTACGCGGTTGGAATACACATATGATCCAGCAGAGGAAACAACGCTAGCTATCATTTGTAAAACACTTAAAGAACAACTTCAACAGCAGCTTAGTCCAGATAGCTTAGAAAAACGATTGAACAACTTGATAGCCTATGAATTTAACCCAGTCACACGTGTAATCATTCGTCCTATTAAGGATATCGTTTTAAAAGCAATCAATTATTTTAACAATCGTGGATTGACATTTGCTATGTCTAACTTAGGCAAGGTGCATCTATCTCAAGGAATTGATGAAAAGGTTCAACAATTTTATTTTCAAACATCTGCTGTTAGACCTCAGTTTTGTGTCATTAGTCACCATGATCATTTATCGATCTGTTTAAATTCACCATTTGTTGAAACCACCATTTCTAAACAATTTGTTAGAGATCTAACGGCTCTTGGAATACCAGTAACCCTATCTGCCAATAAGATAAACGAAATTACTAGTGAGGAGTGAAAATTATGAGTCATTGCCAACACTGTCAGGTAACAGTTAAAGGCGATTGGTCAACTTGTCCACTTTGTCATCAGTCGTTAGAAAAAAGTTCGGACACACTTATACCGAATCCTTATCCAGATATCCCGTTACGTTTTAACAAAGAACAAGTTATCCGGATATTGATGATTATTTCTCTTGCGACGATTAGTATATCTTTGATTATTGAATTATTCTGGCTACATTCAGCCAAGGGTCTGAATATCATTTCATTTGGTATAGTGAGCATGTGGTTAGTTCTATTAATCATTATTCGGAAACGACGAAATATTGCTAAAAGCATTGTTTATCTGATTATTTCTTTATCCCTCCTAAGTATTTATTGGGATTATGTAGGCGGTTGGTCAGCTTGGTCAACAACTCATGCGGTACCTATGATTTGTATATTTGCGCTTGTTGCTATGTATATTGCAGTCCGATTAGTAAAAATAGAAGTTGGAGATTATATTTTATATTTGCTATGTGCTGCCTTGATAGGTTTTATACCAGCCGTATTTCTTTTCTTTAATTGGGTAACCACTCCTTTACCATCGTGGCTATCTATTGGTTTTAGCACAATAATGCTAGTCATAACGATTATTTTTTATCGGGTAGAAGTTTTGAAAGAATTAGAAAAAAGAATGATGATATAATTAGTTGATTTTGGTAGTGGAATAGGTTTTTTACAGAATAATACTTCAAAAAGAAAAAAATTAAACAACAGACTCTCCAACAGAAATTTTTAATATTTTTGTTGAAAAGTCTGTTGTTCTAATAAAAAACTAGAGCATTGACGTTAGTTACAAGACGTCAATGCTCTAGTTTTGTTTGGTACATATTTAAAATAATCGTGTACAAGAATAAGTATAAACTCTTTTCTTGCTAAGTATAAATTTATTTTAAGATATATGAGAAAGTTGTTTTTGCATTTCTAATAAATCGATGCGACGCACTTCTCTTGGTAAAAAACGACGGATATCATCATCGTTGAATCCAATTTGCAATCTTTTTTCGTCAATCAAAATAGGACGACGAATCAGGCTTGGTTCTTCTTGAATCAGTTCCAATACTTCAGATAATGAAAATTCATCTATCGGCACATTTAAATTTTGAAAGGCTTGTGAACGGTATGAGATAATATCTTCTGTTCCATTCTCTGTCAGACGTAGAATGGCTTTCAGTTCTGAAATAGTCAAACTTTCGTTGAAAATGTTTTTTTCAATAAAAGGTAGGTTATTTTCTTCTAACCATGATTTTGCTTTACGACATGAAGCTGAGCTAGGTGTTGTATATAACGTAATCATTTTTTTCACTCTCCTGTTTATAATTAATCTAATTTATAAGTGCTGAACGAAACTGAAATTCGTTTACAAGTAATATATTACTATGAATGTGTACGAAAAGCAACGTTATTTGTCACATAAAGTTCACAACTTTGTGACAAATAGACGTATTTTTTGTAAAAATCTGTAATGAAATTGTAAAGAAAGAATTTAAGACGAGAAATTTTGATTAAAAAGCGCTATATGTTAATCTGATAAAAAGAGTGCAACAAAATTAAGGGAGGTCATTGAAATGAAAGTCGCCGTTATTGGAGCAACTGGAAGAGCTGGCAGCTTAATTGCTAAAGAAGCGAAAGATAGAGGCCATAAAGTAACGGCCATCGTAAGAAATGCGGAAAAAATGGCCGATAAAGATATAAGGGTAGTAGAAAAAGCTTTTTTCACACTAACTTCAGAAGATATAAAAAAATATGATGTAGTTGTAAATGCTTTTGGTACAGGAATGGAACAAGAAGAAGCTGTCAAACATGTACAATTTGGTAAAATTTTAATTGAAGCTTTAAAAGAAGCACCTGATACAAGGTTGATTGTTGTAGGTGGAGCAGGCAGTTTATATCTAAATGAAGATAAAACGCTACGAGTAATGGATACGCCAGATTTACCAACATTTTTTCAGCCTACAGCGATCAATCAAGCTAAAAATTTGGAGGATCTCGAACAAGCTGATGATATAAACTGGACTTTCGTCAGTCCAGCATTAGATTTTGATGCGACAGGAAAACGAACGGGAACTTATCAAACAGGTACAGATCAAGTGATCGTTAATTCAAAAAATCAAAGTTACATTAGTTATGCTGATTTTGCTATTGCTATCGTGGATGAAATCGAAGATGCAGCACACATGAATGAACGCTTTACAGTCGTATCTGAACCTGAATAATAGACAAATAAAAAGGAACCTAATGAGCTGAATGCTCGTTAGGTTCCTTTTTATTTGTTAACGTTGTTAGTCATTTTCAAGTAATTCAATACTTTCATCAAGTTGTTGACGGTCTTCTCCAGAAATTTCTGGAAATTGTGGGTCAAGATTTTCGAGTACATTTATCATTACTTCGCTAATGATGTAACGTGCGTACCAATCGTCATCCGCTGGTAGGATATACCATGGTGCATAATCTGTGGAAGTATTATTCAACATATCTTCGAATACTTCTTGATAGGTATCCCAATGTTCTCTTTCTTCGATGTCACTAAATGAAAATTCCCAGTTCTTTTTAGGATCTTTCATTCTTTCTAATAAGCGTTCCTTTTGTACATCTTTTGAAACATTGAAGAAAAATTTAATGACTGGAAACCCATTTTCTGTCATGTATCGTTCAAAATCGTTTAATTGACGGAAGCGGACTTTCCATATGTCTTCATCGATTAAGTGATCGGGAAGAGGATCCTTATCCAATACATCGTGAATCCGAGGTGCAATAACTTCTTCATAATAGGAACGATTTAAAATACTGATTTCTCCCCTTGAAGGTTTTCCTTCATGAATTCTCCAAAGATAATCATGCTTAACTTCTGTTTCAGACGGTTTTTTTACTGAAGTAGTCTTCAATCCTTGAGCTGTTAGATTAGAAAAAATAAAACTGATGGCTTCGTCTTTGCCACTAGCATCAATTGCTTGCAGAACGACCATAATGCCTTTTTCTTCTTCTGCGTGGAGTTTTAAGTGTAAATCTTGTAGTTTTTTTATGCTTTCCGGAATCCACTTGTCTTGTAGTTCTTCTTCACTGAGGTGTTTGTATTCGGTTGTCGGATAATCTGCTAATTTAATTGGCGTTTGTTTTGGGGTGATGCGGTATTTTGAAATATCCATCCTAAGTTCCTCCTATTTTAATACTTGATTCTTTATTTACTATCTTTTATTTAAGTATGTCACATATAGTAAAGAGAGTAAAAGAATAGGATTAGGTGTGGATGAAATCGTATTCTTTGAAGAAGAACATCTGATATGGCATAATTAAATTATAAATGGAGGGATGCACTTATGGCTGATGAGCGTGATAAAGCGTTAAAAATTATTGAAAAGAATAAGATTGGAACAATGTCTACTGTCTCAGAGAATAAACCAGTATCTCGTTACATGACCTTTTTTAATGAAGGATTCATTCTTTACACTTTGACCGACAAACGGACAGATAAAGTGGAAGATCTGGAAAAAAATCCTCATACGTTTATTTTACTCGGATACGACACAGGTTTATTGAACAATAAATATGTTGAAATAGCAGGTCAGGTTTCCATTACTGAAGACCAATCTTTAATTGAACACCTATGGAGCCCGTATATGAATGCCATTTTTGATGGGAAAGATGATCCAAATATTACAGTTTTAAAAATTAAACCCGATACAGTTACTCTGAGAGGTACAAAAGATTCCGAAATTATCTCAGTTGATTTAAATTAAAACTAAAAAAAGTGAGACTACCAAGCATTATGCTTAGCAGTCTCACTTTTTTAGTTCAGTTCGGCTAAGTGATAATCAGCTGATTCAAGTCGATTGATTAAGGGATCTTGAAGATCTGGAGCCAGAACATATAACTCATGCATAGCTCGACTGCAAATGGTGTAAGCAGTAGATAAATTAGTAGCAGAAGATTGATTCGAGTAATGGAAAAGTGCAAAAGCAATATCAAATTCTAATCCCTTAGCTAACTGTACTGGGATGACAATAACGGGATGATGAGTGCTATCTGTATCTTGTAGTACTAAACTACTGTCGATACCAGCGTTTGTTAACTCTTTGTGGAAAAGTTCAGCTTCGTCGTAGTTTTTGCTAATAAAAGCTGTACGCAAGCCGTTTTTTTGACTATTAGAAACCTTTTCTTTTAGATAATTCCAATAATAATCGTTGTTAGCTGTTAAAATCAATTCTGGTTTTTTACCTTCACGAAAAGGCGACTCAGCAGCAACTTTTTCTTCTAAAAAGCGATTTGCGAATTGAGTGATCTCATTTGTAGAACGGTAACTTGTTAACAACTGATAGCGTTGAAAAGAATTTCCAGTGAATATGGTATCTAAATCGTTAAAAGAGATTCTCTTCATCAAAATATTTTGGTTTAAGTCACCACTCATAACAAAATTAGCCGTTGGATAAAAATCTTTCAGCATTTGCAATTGGAAGGGAGAGAAATCTTGTACTTCATCTAGGCAAATGTACTTGAATTTAGTGCTACTGATGGGACCATGCATTAATTGATATAAGCTATAAAAAGCATCCATATCTTCCAATACCATTTTTTTATGAGCCATGTTCGTTACAACTTGTTCGATGTGTTCTGACCACAGCTCTTCATCAATTGAAAATTCTTTTAGAGAAAGCAATTTAGGTACTGCTTTTAAGAAATGAATATATTGATGCTGATAACGAATAAAAGTTAATTTTTTAATTCTTTTGATAACTGGTGAGTAAGCCGTTTCTATAATTGAATCAATCAATGTTTCTTCAGCTTTTTGCTCATTTTTCGATTCACTTTCGTGCTGGCGCAATTCACTGTCCGACATGGAAAGCATTGCATCTTCGACCCATTTAGCGGTTCGTTGTGTTCTTTTGAGGACGTCTATTTTTTGTAACAATTGTGTTTGAAGAAGCCCTAATTTGCTGGCTAAAGTACCTTTGCTTTCAATACGGTAAAAGAGTTCTTTTATCTCTTCTTTTGAAATAAGAATTTCACCTTGAAAAGATAGAGAAGCAAAACGCATATAGTTCATTTTCAATTGATTTGTATAGTGTTTTAAAGCGTCTGAAAATTGAAGACTTCCTTTTAGTAAACTTACTTTAGATAATTCTTCATCCTGATTAGAAATAAGGGTGAAATTTGAAATTTTTTGATTCATGAATTCAGGGAAAGTATGACTAGTAACGTTCATTTCGCCCAATTCGGGCAATACTTGTGAAATATATGTTTGGAAAATTTTATTGGGTGAGAATAAGATGATTTCAGATGCTTTTAATTGATCTCTGAAAGTATAAAGCAGATAAGCAATTTTTTGCATCAATACAACAGTCTTCCCAGATCCAGCAACACCTTCGATTAAAGTGATTTTAGCAGAGATTTCTCGAACGATTTGATTTTGTTCCTTTTGAAGTGTCGAAATAACGGCACCCATTTGATAAGCGGATTTGTCTTCTAAGGCCTCAAGTAAGTAGGGGTCGCCCATTACATTATCTGTATCTAACATTTGAATGATTTTAGCCTTGCGAATTAAAAATTGACGTTTCAACTCGATCAAAAGAGCTAATTTTTGATCTCCAATTTTCAATGAAATGGTGTCTCCTACATTGCCTTCATAATAGAGCGAAGCAATAGGTGAACGCCAATCGACAACTAAATGGTCGTATTCATCAAAGACAGAACTGATACCAATATAAATGGTTTCTTGGCCAAATTCGTCTTCATAATCAATTCGCCCAAAATAAGGGTCGTCTACCATTTTTTCTAATGCGACAACTCGATTTTGGTTTTTTAACAATGTTTTACTGCGGATCATTAAATCTTGTTCAACTGCTCGTAACTCTCCGGCTGATTCCCACATACTTTCGCTTGACCCTTGATTGATTTTAATTTCGCCGGATTCTTTTAAACGTCTTTTTTGTTCAGCACTATCTTGTTCAACTGTTTTTTTTAATTGATTCAGTTCAAGTTGAATCTTTTCAACAACGGTATGGACACGTTGCTGTTCCATGTATTGGCTATCTTTCAATGAAAAAAACTCCTTTCAAAAACTCAAAAAATAAAGAATAATTTATTCAACTCATTTTTAATGCAACTAGCAGTATACCACCCAATAAGCTTGATTGCTATAAGTGCTTTTAATTCCATTTTAAAGAGTAAAAGTTATATAAAAAAACTATACACTATTTATGAAGCACTTTTATTATGAGAGCATCAATAATCAGGTTTAAATAAATCGTTTTTCTGAAAAAGATCTGTTACTTAGTAAATATTGAAACAAATATATCGACGCCTCTAATGTATTAAAAAATAATATAGATATTTCCAGAACTGTTGTCTGCGGTGCAAAGATGTTTTGATTTTAAACTTATAAAAATATATTTTGTGCTTGCGTATGTAAGAATTCATTTAAAAAATAAAACTAGATAAAGTCATGTATCGATATACTCTTATTAAATTAATGATCTAGTTAGTAAATCTGAAAATTTTAATCGACACGTATACCAAACAGCGAAAATCATTCAGATCAATACTTGGTAAATAGATATCCTGGGTAGACTCTATTAGTAAAGAAGCTAATGCCTATAAATTGTAATATAGACTTTAGATATCAGCTTTTTATAAAAAAAGTAAGCCTTGAGCAGGGTTTTTGTAAACGTTATATAAATGTGCTACATTAACCGTGAGCTTAAAAGTTCAATGCTAAAAAAAATTAGAAAGAAGGAATTTTATGTTTAAGCATACGAAAATTTTACAGTATAACGCTCTACCTGATAAACCAGATGCTTTAATGGCACGTCGGTTGCAAGAAAATCTTGGTGGCCACTGGGGTGAAATGACCGGAATGGCTGCATATTTATTCCAAGGTTGGAATACAAGTACTCCTGGAAACGAAAAATACAAAGACTTATTATTAGATACGGGGACAGAGGAGATTGGACATATTGAAATGCTCGCAACGATGATTGCTCATCTTTTGGACGATGCCCCTTTAAATATTCAAGAGAGCGTTTATAATAGTGGAGATCCTGCCATTGCTGCAGTAATGGGCGGAATGAATCCACAACATGCTATTGTAAATGGGTTAGGTGCTAGTCTTCAGGATGCTAATGGTAATCCTTGGACAGCTGCATATATGGAATCAAGCGGAAACTTGCTGGCTGACATGCGTTTCAATATTACTCGTGAATCTATGGGACGATTGCAAGTTACTCGACAATACCATTCGACAGAGGATAAAGGAGTTCGCGATATGTTGAGCTTCTTAATGGCGCGTGAAACTCAACACCAACTGCAATTTATGCAAGCAGCGAAAGAATTGGAAGAGAAATATGGTGTAGTAGTTCCTCATGGTACAGCTGATTTACAACATTCGGAATTCAGTCATACACTTTACAGTTTCTCTGAAGGTGACGAGTCTAGAGAAATTGTTGAAGGGAAAACAGCCAGAGATGGACAACCATTCAAGTATGAAGAAGGAAAAGCCATGTCTGAAAAACCTGTTAGTAAACCAAGACCTGAAGAATTGAGAAATACGGATGTTGACAAAATAATCGAAGATGGAAGAAAAATTATCGAAAATGATCCTGAGTTAAAATAATTAAATAGAATTTTTCAAGAGATTGGGAAAAAGATGCTGACCCCAAAAGTTAGAGAGAAATTTAAATTTTTTGGGGTCATTTCTATAGTATTCATTTATAATAATTACAATTGACCAGAATTATACAAATAAATAATTTAACAAACAAAAGGACTCTATCGCTTAAAAGCCGTAGAGTCCTTTTTTTATACGATTTAGTTAGATAGCTCATGAATTGTATACTTTTTTGAATATTTTTCAAACACTTCTATCCACTTTTTATTCACTTGAGACGTTTCTATATTAGGATGGACTGTAAGCACAAGTGTTTTCATAAAGCGCATTTTCTTATTTATAGTAATACTGTTCTACATTTAGTATAGCGTTCCTATTTTTTATAAGTACGCATTATTTATTTAGGTACTTTCGTAAAGGTAAGTAATAATTTAACTTATGCCTACTATATAAAATTTAGAGGGGAACTATGGAAATTAATCTCAATTTGAAATAAGAAAGAAAAGGGCTGAATTTAACTCAAGAACAAATAGTACAAAAAATAGTTGTATCTCAAAAATCATTTTCAAATTGGGGGACTGAGGAATCATTTCCTGATAGTTAGAATATAATTTAATTAGCTCATTTATAATTAATTATGAATAATAAATGATAAAAAGATTAAAATTAAATGTGTATTATGTTAAGATAAATATACTTTAATTTTTTGGGGGTATATTTATGAGAAGAAACAAAATAGGCGTGTTGTCTGTAGCACTTACACTAACCGCGGCACTAACTGCAGCTTGTGGAGGAGCTAACAGCGATACAAAGTCAACGAGTTCAGGTGAATCAAGCAATGGGGAAAATCTTGCAGCAGATCAAAGTATCTCTGTTGGAGTATTAAATGAATTGTCTACAGGGGATACCTTACTCGTATCGGATATTGGGACGAATACGGCAATGAATCAATACTTAGAAGGTCTCTATCGACTAGATGAAAATAATCAACCCATTCCGGCTCTTGCCGAAGATACAATCGTATCAGAAGATGGTTTAACGTATACCTTTAAACTTAAAGAAGATGCCGTGTGGTCAAATGGAGATCCGGTCACGGCTCATGATTTTGTGTATGCTTGGAGACAAGCTGTTAATCCTGAAAAGGCTGCACCGTATTCTTACATGTTTACTTCAGTGGTTAATGCAGAAGAAATTATTAATGGCGAAATATCACCAGATGAACTAGGTGTAGAAGCAGTCGGAGATTACGAATTTAAGGTTCAATTAAACGTGCCAGTCTCTTATTTTTTAGGTGAAATGGCCTTTATGCCTTTTTTTCCTCAAAATCAAACATTTGTAGAAGAAATGGGTTCAGATTATGGAACAAGTAGCGAAACAACACTTTCAAATGGACCATTCATTTTAACCGGTTGGGATGGAACGAACCAAGCCTGGAGTTATGAAAAAAATGAAGACTACTGGGATGCAGAAAAAGTTACTTTAGAGAGTATCAATGTTCAAGTGATCAAAGAGGTCTCAACAGCACTTAATTTGTTTGAATCTGGTGGGATAGACGATGCCATTCTTTCAGGTGAAATTGCTAAACAATACGTCGATCATGAAGCTTATGTAGTTGAACAAGAAGCTCGTACAAATTTTCTGCAATTTAATTACACTGATGTACCAATGCTTTCTAATGCAAAATTGAGAGAAGCTTTCTCTTTGGTATTAAACCGTGAAGAATTAGCAAATACGATCTTAGGAAATGGTTCGCTTCCAGCAAAGGCACTTGTTCCACATGATTTTGTCACAAACCCTGTTACCGGAAATGATTTTGCAAATGATGCAGGAGATTTTTTGACATATGATAAAGAACAAGCCATACAACTTTATGAAGAAGCAAAAGAAGAGTTAGGAACAGATACGATTGAAATAGCATTGGTTGCAGATGATGATGAAACAAGTAAGCTTGTAGGACAATACGTTCAGGGGGAACTACAAAATAACTTTGAAGGGTTAACCATTAATCTGACAAATGTACCGAAGAATAACCGAATTGAAAAAGGGCAGTCTGGTGATTTTGATATGATTCTAGGCGGTTGGGGTGCAATATTACCTGATGCTATCAACTTGTTGGATATTATGAACAGCGAAACGACTTTCAATAATGGGCCATATAAAAATGAAGAAGTTGATCAATTGTTAAATGATGCAGAAACAGTCAATGCGAATGATCCAGAAACCCGTTGGCAAAACATGCTTGATGCTCAGGCGATCATGCTAGATGAAAAAGGGTTCATTCCTTTGTATCATACAGCAGAAGTGCATTTGCGCAATCCAAAATTAAAGGGTGTTGAAGTTCATTCCGTAAGTTCTCGTTATGATTACCGCAATGCTTATGTTGAAGAATAGGAGAATAAAAAATGAAGGAACGCTTACTCGAACGATTCGTCAAATACGCTAAAGTTAACACACGATCTGATATGAATAGTCAGACCATTCCAACCACTTATTCACAAGTTGAATTTGCTTTAAAATTAGCTGAAGAATTGCAAAAAATAGGGTTAGAAGAGGTGGAGTTCAATAACAAAAATGGATTTGTAACGGCAACATTGCCAAGCAATTTGCCACATGAAGTTCCGACTATTGGATTTATTGCTCATATCGATACGGCCGATTTTAATGCAGAAAATATCCAGCCACAAGTCCACACGAATTATGATGGCCAAGATATTTTACTGAATGAAAAATTAGGTATTGTCATGACCACAACTGAATTCCCTCAGTTAGCGAATTATGTGGGTAAAACGGTGATTACAACAGATGGAACAACCTTATTGGGAGCAGATGATAAAGCAGGGATGGCCTCTATCGTTACGGCGATGGAAGAATTTATCCAGCATCCAGAACTTCCGCATGGAAAAATACGGATTGCTTTTGGACCAGATGAAGAGATTGGGCGAGGAGCATTGCTGTTTGATGTCGACCATTTTCAAGCTGATTTTGCTTATACATTAGACAGCGGAGTAGTTGGGAAATTCGAATACGAAACGTTTAATGCAGCTCAAGCAGAACTGACAATTAAAGGAACAAGTGTGCATCCTGGAACAGCTAAAGACAGTATGGTCAATGCGTTATTAGTTGCTGCTCAATTTGCCACAGCGTTGCCGCAAGAAGAAGTACCAGAAAAAACAGAAGGTTATCAAGGGTTCTACATGCTTTCGAGTCAAGTGGGAACGATTGATGAAGTCAAAGCAACCTACATTATTCGGGATCATGATAAAGCAACTTTTGAAAAAAGGAAGCAGCACTTCAAATTATTAGTTGATCAGTTTAATGAAACCTTTGATCAGCCACGTATTGACTTGAAGTTGTATGATCAATATTACAATATGCGCGATATCATTGAAAAGGATTTATCTATAGTAGAGTTAGCCTTAGATGCCTATAGGTCGTTGGGCATTGAACCAGATGTAAAAGCTTTTAGGGGCGGAACAGATGGCAGTATTATTACCTATAAAGGATTGCCGACTCCAAATATCTTTACCGGGGCTGAAAATTTACACGGTAAGTATGAGTTTGTTTCGTTAGAAGGTATGCAGCAAGCCGCTCAAGTGGTCATTGAGATTGCTCGGATGATTGCAGAAAAGTAAAGATTAGACAAAAAAAGACTCAGTGCTAATGGGTCTTTTTTTGTCTAAGATAAATAAATTTGGCAACCGATAAATGAGTAGTGTTATACTAGATGGGTAATTCTATTAAACGAAGTAAATAAAGTACAGGATGAAGGAGCGCGATAAAATGGCACAAGAAGAAATGAAAAATAGAGCAGATGTCTCTGAAGCATTAACCTGGGATCTTACAGGTTTATACCCAACGAAAGAAGCATTTGAAACTGCAGTAGCAGAGTTGAAAACGGCTGTTGCACAGTTCAGCACAACTTATGAAGGTAAATTAACGAATACCCAAACCATCCGTGCGGCTTTAAAAGAATATGAAGCTATTATGCAAACTGCTGACTGGACGAATCATTATGCCTTTTTGCCAGCTACGACTGATTTAACAAATCCCGCAAATACTGAATTGTCTCGTTCAATGGACAATGTGTTAGCTGAAATAGGTGCACAGTTATCTTTTTTTGAGTCAGAATTAAAAGCAGCAGATACAGTTGTCTTAGACCAAGTTGAAATAGAAGAGCCACAATTTGCTTCTTTTATCCGTCACATTAAAGAAGATAAATCGATTCAGTTGGACCCTAAAGTTGAAAAAGCATTGGCTCAACTTTCTCCTGTTCTTGGAGCGCCTGAAGCTATTTATGAACAAGCTCGTTTGGCGGACATGGATTTTGGAACGTTTAGTGTTGCAGGAAAAGAATACCCATTAAGTTTTGTTTTGTACGAAGACCACTATATGTACCATGCGGATACAGCTATTCGACGTGCGGCATTTGATCAATTTTCAGCAGTCCTGAGCAATTATCAAAATGTTGTGGCAGCTGCTTATTACACGCAAGTGCAAAAAGAAAAAACACTTGCTACGATGCGTGGTTTCGATTCTGTTATTGACTATCTTTTGTACGATCAAGAAGTCGACCGCGACTTATACAATCGCCAAATCGATCGCATTATGAATGATCTATCTCCTGTTATGCAAAAATACATTACTCACGTTAAAGAAATTAATGGGCTGGATAAGATGACCTATGCTGACTTGAAAATTGATTTAGATGCTGATTATTCGTCAATAATTACAGTGGAACAGTCAAAAGAAGTTGTGGTAGATGCATTGAGTGTTTTAGGACAAGATTATGTTGACCTTGTTATGAAAGCTTATCCAGAACGTTGGGTAGACTTTGTTCAAAATAAAGGGAAATCAACCGGTGGATTCTGTACGTCTCCATATGGCAAACACCCTTATATCTTGATGTCATGGAATAATCAACTATCAGATGTGTACACATTCATCCACGAAATAGGACATGCTGGACAAGGAATTCTTTCCGCTGAAAACAACAGCATCTTGGGTGCAGAACCGTCTCTTTATTTGATAGAAGCGCCATCGACATTCAATGAATTGTTATTGACTGAAGCGTTGCAACGCAAAAGCGAAGATCCGCGTGAAAAACGCTATGCCTTATCAAATATGATCTCAAATACGTACTTCCATAACTTTATTACTCATTTATTGGAAGCTGCTTATCAACGTGAAGTTTATCAATTGATTGATGAAGGGAAAAGTTTTGATGCTGCTAAATTAAGTGACATCAAACGCTCTGTATTGAACCAATTTTGGGGAGATGCTGTTGAGATCAATCCTGGGGCAGAATTAACATGGATGCGCCAAAGCCATTACTATATGGGCTTGTATTCATACACGTATTCTGCTGGATTAACGATTGCAACTCAAGCATTTTTACGGATTAAAGAAGAAGGGCAGCCAGCTGTAAAAGAATGGTTGGAATTTTTAGCTCTTGGAGATCAGTATCGTCCAGCTCCAGCTGCTAAAATCGCAGGTGTAGATATCACTACTGATAAACCTTTATCAGATACGATTCAATATTTAGATGAATCCGTTGATACGATTATTGCCTTGAGCAAAGAAATAAACATCTAAAGATAGCTAAGGGAAATAGTTAGAAGAAAACACATTCTAAATTTTTGATGATCTCATTCATCAGGAGTTAGAATGTGTTTTTTTATCTATTTTTCTTGGAGTTTCGTGCCACTCTTCCGAGGAATGACCGTTAACGGAAGAGTGGAGCAGAAAAAAGGTGTCACTCATCCATGAAACGACTCTTCATGGATGAGTGACACAAAAAAAGACCGTTACTTTTCCATCAAAGTGGGTTTCATGGAAGAGTGAAGCTAGAAAAAGAGCGTACTTGTCCATGAAAAGATAAACTAAATAAAAAAAAGCCTTTGCTATTAAAGCAAAGGCTTGAAAAGGGGGTATAACTATTTATTTATGGGGGTAAATAAATAGAAGAGAAAAGAAAAGGTTTAAGGTTTGGTATGTCTATAGTATAACTATTGGATGTGAAAAAATAATGCTCTTTTCGACTTATTTTATGATGATGAATGAAAGAAAATGTGAAGATTTTAGGAATATTACCTCAGCTGATTTAAGCAATTAAAAGTGTATAGATTGTAAAAGCTATAAAAGCAATGATCAGCACATTAAGGATAAATAAAAGAATGGTATAAGCTTGGCTTCTAGATTTTGATGCCAATACTAATGATAACGTGTTTAATAAAACTGCGACAATCAGCACACCAAGAAAAATAGGAAAGCTAAACAGTGAGAATTGATTTTGAATAAAAATAGAGACAATAGTTAAGATGAAAGAAATAGAAATTAAAAACGTTGGCCATTTGGTAGTGCTTTTTTTTGTGTTATACATAAGTTTGAACTCCAGTCTTTTTTTATGAAATATCGATAAACTTAAGTATACAATTTGAGAATCTGCTTCACAATAGTTTCTTAAAAGAAGACTTGATTTTGTAAGAATAGACATGAAACAGGTGGAATCATTATAGATAGAAAAAAACCCTCCACTCGAATCAGAGTAGAGGTTTTAGAACATTATTTTCTTCGTTTTGTCTTAATAAGACTTTGGTACAAGGAAGAAAATGCAGCAAAGAGAATACCGGTGATTGGAAAAATGATCCAAGCTGTTCCCCAAGCATTATAGATAAAACCTAAAAGCAAATAAACAGCTGTGGCTATTGGAAATACGACTCCTGCAATAGTATCTGTCAGTTTACTGGCAATAACTTTTTCAGGCTGATAGTCTCCTAGCGAAAGGAGTTTTTCATAGGTGGAGTACAAAACGCCATAAAAGACAAATAAGAAAACACCAACGGATACAAAACCTAGAAGAAAGATAACGGACCACGCGTTATCGTCTCCCAGAAGAACAATTGCGAGCAATAAAGAGATAGGGGCTAAGATACATAGGATAACTCCAGCTGCGATTGCTTTTGCAAAACTAGGTTTGAACTCCTGCATCTCTCGATCTAAGTGGATACGTGTAGAAGGATCAAGAATAACGACCTTTTTATCAAGGTTGTATTGTTCCTCTTTTAAACCAAAGATAATAAAAATTCCAACCGCAATAGCAATGAAAATAAAAAGTGGAATAATCGATAAGAGATCTATGCCCTCCATATTTGCAGGAGAATTAAAAGAAAACAAATTTGCAAGTTCGTTGAATAATAGCATCACAGCTGGAGCGAGAATACATAGAGCAACTCCTGTCGCAATTCCCAGTCCAAATTTTGTCCGATGCTGCATAAAATCCTCAACTTCTGCCTCTGATAAAAAGACAGAGTCCTTGTCAACTTCTTCCGAATCCTTCTCTAAATTGTACTCTTCGATGATTTCATCGATATTGCCAAATTCAGAGAGAACAGTTCCAATCGCTTCATTTTCACTTTGACCTTCTGATTTTAACTGAAGGTATTTATCTTCCATATTGGTCAGCATATCTTCTTTAAGTTGCTGCATTTCAGGAGTGCGTGGCAATTGAACAAAAACTGATTCGACATAACTTTTAATTGTATCCATTTTTACGATTCCTCCTTAATAAATCTATCCATCACATTTTTTGTATCCAGCCATTCGCTTACTTTATCGCTATACGTTTTTTTACCTAATTCTGTAATTCGGTAGTAAGTTCGCGGTTTGCCATTGGTTTCGGTACTAGAATAAGATTGAATAAGAGCACTTTTTTCTAATCGGTTAAATGCAGAATAAAGAGTGGTTTCTTTCATAATATATTTTCCATCTGTTATTTCTTTAATTGTATTTGAAATTTGATAGCCATAAGAATCTTCTTTCATCAAAATAGACAATAGAATTAAACTATTAAATCCTCGCATGACATCACTTGATATCACATCATCACCCCGTTTTTTACTTCATCTATCGTAGTAATTAAAGTATACTCCTTTTACTACGACAGGTAAAGTAATTTGAACGACATTGGCAAATGAAAAAAGAGATAGCTTATAGAAAGCTAATCTCTTAAGTGAATTAATTGTTTGATACGTTTACTATTTTTTTAGAACGAAAGATATTTAAGATAACGGTTCCTGTATGAAAGAAAAAGACGATTGTCGAATACCCCATTAAAAAAAGAATGAAATTGTCTGTTGGAATGTTTAATTCATCATACAAAATACCAGAGAAAAAAGAAGCGGAAACGATTGTTATAAAGGTTAACAATGAAGGAATCCATAAAAATAATAAATTTTTTATTGAAGTTTCCTTTCCATTATTTATTAAGAAGGAGGTCACCAATAATACTGTTAAAGTAATGCTTAAAAATATAAAAACATTTTGAAATAAATTCCAATATAAGTTATAAATAGGATGCATTGTCAAAATCCTTTCTTCTATGTAATAAATTTTTTATCTGTATTCTTTATTATGATGTAAGCGTACACCAAAACTTTTGTTATTCCTAAATAGAAGTTGATAAATTATTCAGATGATTAATAAAATCTATATATAATTGTCTATACAAAAAAAGATAGATCAATCATTAAGATTAACCTATCGTACTTATTCAAAAATGATAAAACGTTATGTTCAGCATCTATCTTTTTATTGTTAAATCGATTATATTCTAGGTGGTAAGTTACGTCCAAAGACAAAAGCTACAGCTGCAATAATGATACCCACTATAATAAATAGGGTTCCAATAATTGGATCACCAGACCTAACGGGTCCAAAATAACCAAAAATGATAATAATGATACCAACGATCAATAAAATTTTTCCTAATATATTAAACATCATACCTACCTCCAGTACAGTTTTTATTTGATCAGTATAGCAGATAATAGTGAAAGAAAATACTAATATGACTAGTAGGCTAGCTAGTAAAAAAACTTCAAAAAATTTTTTAGCGCTCTGTTGACAAGAGTGCTAAAACGTATTATATTAAACGTGAGCAAGGGAAATACCTGCTCAGGAGGTTAAAAAAATTTTAGAAAGAGGGTTAAGTTTATGAGTAATTTATTTCCAGTAGGACGTGATTTCATGAATTTTGGCAAAAACTTTTTCGAGGATCCTTTTGACCATTTATTAGCACACACGGCTAATTTTAATGTAGACATTCGAGAAGAAGAGAATGCTTATATCGTAGATGCTGATTTGCCAGGTATGCCTAAAGATAGTATTCAGTTAAAATATGAAGACAATGTATTGTCAATTGGGGCAACTCAAGAAGAAAGCAAAGATGAAAAAGACGATAATGGCAATTACATCCGTAGAGAGCGTTCAACTAAATCTTTCAGTCGCCAATTTTTATTAAAAAACGTCAACGAAGAAGAAATTGCTGCATCTTTTGATAATGGAGTTTTAACAGTTACTCTACCTAAAAAGGTTTCAGACGAAACAACTCCTAAACAAATTGAAATCCAATAAATATAATAGTATTAAGAGTAGTTGAGAGGAAGTTTCTCGATTACTCTTTTTTACATATACAGACGGACTTTTTTACAAATTGTAAGTAAAAACAATTGAAAAAAGATGGCCGTTCTTTTACCATTAGAAGAATGAGGCTAGTTGCTTAAAAAATAAATAAATAAAAAGTAGGAGAAAATTTATGAAACCAAAATACAATCCACTGTTTGAGCCATTTACATTTGCATCAGGAGTTAAAGTTGACAATCGCCTATTTATGGCACCAATGACGACAAATTCTTCATTTGAGAATGGCATGGTCACGACTGATGAAAAAGATTATTATAAGAGACGTGTCGCTGGTCTTGGTGCTGTTGTGACTTCGTGTGCTCAAGTCATGGAAAATGGGCGCTTTGCTGGGTCATTAAGTGCAGCATCTGACGACCGAATCGATAGTCTTGCGGGGTTAGCAAAAACGATTCAAGATGAAGGTCCAAAAGCGATTTTACAAATTTTCCATGTAGGAAGACTGGGCTCAAAACGAACGTTAAGAGGTGAGCAGCCGGTTAGTGCAAGTGCTGTCCCAATTGATTTTGAAGGAGCCGAAGTACCTAGAGCGTTAACAGATAAAGAAGTACGTGAATTAGTTGATGCATTTGGACAAGCGACTAGAAGAGCCATTCAAGCTGGGTTTGATGGAATCGAATTGCATGGAGCAAATAATTATTTGATTCAACAATTTTTCTCTCCACATTCCAATCAACGAGAAGATCACTGGGGAGGATCACTTGAAAACCGAATGAACTTCCCATTAGCTGTTGTTCAAGCGGCAAAAGAAGCGATTCAAACCTATGCGGAGAAACCTTTTATTTTTGGCTACCGTATTTCCCCTGAAGAAATAAAAGAACCTGGGATCACGATAGAAGATACCTTACAATTAGTAGCTAAGTTAAAGGAACAAGGATTGGATTACAGTCATGTTTCAACAAACAAATGGACGCAAGGTTCGGTTCGTGATCTTTATGAAACAAGACCTGTAGTCCAACGGATCCAAGAACATGTAGGAAAAGAGTTTCCTATTATTGGAGTCGGCTCAATTATAACGCCAGATGATGCTGTCGAAACAATGGCATTAGGTGTACCACTTGTGGCGATTGGTCGAGAGTTAGTTGTTGAACCGGACTGGATCCAAAAAGTGAAATTAGGAAACGAAACAGCCATCCGTAAAAAAATTAAACCAGAATACCGTGAAGATCTCACTCTGCCAGATGCAATGTGGGAGTATATCGAAAGCAGACCAGGTTGGTTCCCAATCGTGGATTAATAATTTTAAGAAATCACCAAAAAGACCTTTCACTTCAAAGTGAAAGGTCTTTTTTTGTTAAAACACGAACATTAAATAGTGGAAAATGATAAAATAATTCGCTTTTAGGTATTTACATCATGTTGTTTTGAGGTTATACTACAAATGAATCATCAATAAACGAAGTATAATCAGTTTGATAAAATAAATGTTCGTATTTAATAGGAGGGTTATTTTGGAAGAAAGAATGAAACAGCCAGCAGGAACAATTGTATTGCCGAAAAGAGAAGGGAAGAAAGCAAAGGTTACGCCAAAACCTGAATCAAATCTTATTTATCAAGTAGACGATAAACCAGGATTTATCTTGATGACACTTTTAGGTTTTCAAAATATACTGACTGCTTTTGGTGGAATTGTTGCTGTTCCTTTAGTTATTTCCGGTATGGCCGGATTTGGGGTTGCAGATACTTCTTATATGATAAGTGCAGCTTTACTGGGTTCAGGTGTCGTTTCAATCATTCAATCTAAAGGAATTGGACCAAAATGGTTTCGTGTAGGAGCTGGGCTTCCAACAATTATGGGAACCGATTTTGGATTTGTTGGTCCTGCAAATGCGGTCATCAACACGATGGGCGGCGGTATTGCCGGTTACTTCGGTGGAACCATGATGGGTGCTGTTTTAGAAATTATCTTGAGTTATTTTATTAAACCGCTAATGAAATTTTTTCCTCCTGTTGTTACAGGTACCGTTATTTCACTGATGGGATTAACGTTGATGCCTGTAGCATTTGACTGGGTGGCTGGCGGAGTTGGTGTAGCCAACTACGGATCGCCTCTTAATTTAGCAATTGCTACTATTGTATTTTTATTGATCGTGGTGTTGAATCACTATGGCAGCGTCAAAATCGGACCTGCTGCAGTCCTGATTGGTATTGTAGCTGGTTATATTATGTGTATCCCACTTGGAATGGTTGATTTTAACCAAGTAGCTCAAGCAAATTGGTTCGCTATGCCACAATTGTTTAAATATGGCGTTAATTTTGATTTGAAATTTGCAATTCCATTTATTTCAGGTTACTTAGTTACAGTTATCGAAACTGTTGGTGTGATGCAAACGATTGGAGAAGTCACAGAAACAAAATTAACTGATGAAGATATTGCAAATGGTGTTCGTGCTGATGGTGTGGGTTCATTTATTGGACCTGCAATGGGATCAGGTCCAGTAGCTACTTTTAGTCAAAATGCTGGATTGATTCCGTTGACTCGTAATGCTTCTCGTTCTGTTGCGATTACTGCGGGTGTTCTTTTAATGGCAATGAGTTTCCTTCCAAAATTTGCTACGTTGGTTTCTATTATGCCAATGGCGGTATTAGGTGGAGCAGGAGTCTTGATGTTCGGAAACGTAGCAGCATCTGGTGTTAAGTCATTATCACGTGTGAATTTTGATAACCGCAATTTAGTCATAGTCGCTGCAGGTTTAGGAGTTGGACTAGGTGTAGCTTTTCGTCCTGAAGTGGTAGCTGGACTGCCTGGAATTCTTGGTGGATTGTTCTCATCAGGAATTTCAGCTGGAACAATCGTTACATTAGTGTTAAATATTATTTTAAAAGAAACACCAACAATGGAATCGCAAGAAGCTTAATAGAAAAGCAAAACGTTTGTCACTCAGTTTTATAGGTGATGAACGTTTTTTTGTTGTAAGGGGTCTAGTTCTTTCCATGAATGAACATTATTTTTTACTATAATAAGTCATCTTACGTGATAAATGACTCTGGTAATTTTTTTTTAAGATAATTCGAATACGTTCTTTGGAATAGTTTTTTTCACACCATTCGTAAATCTGGCTTGTTGACATTAAATTATCAGGAAAGAGCAGTTTGAATTCTTTTATACTCCGCTCAATTGCGGTTTTAATGGTTTCTTTGTGTCCACATGCAGTACAAAAGTAATTTTGTCTAGTAGTTGTATGACTAAGTGAAAAGCAAATAGGGCACAAAATACCTTTCTTCAGTTGTCCCAATTGATAGATAGGAAGATTATCGGGACGATAATCTTCATTATGTAACTCTTTAAGTTTAATTGCTAGATTTAAATGTTCTTGTTTTATCAAGAAATTTTGATTGGATAGAGTACTAAGATGTTTAGGCAATTGATAAGAAAAAAGGAAATGTTTATTTGGCAAGATAGAGTAGAGAGTGAATTCGGGATTAATAAAGACAACAATTGGGTGTATGGGCAATCGGTATCCTAGGCGAAGCAGCACGTTTTGTAAATAGGTCACACTTCTATCGATTTGCCTTAATGGGTTAAGAATTTGATAGCCTGATTCTGTGAAAAAAGAATCTTCTTTATAAAAGTAGGAACCGGTATAATTTTTCACTTCATATAAATAGATAGAATTATTCACAATAAAGAGACAATCAATTTGAAAAACAGTGTCTTTATAATTTAGAACGAGATCATTTAGTACATAGCCTGATTGGTGAAATTGACTCATATAGAAATCGAAATGTTTTTCACCAGCCCAACCTTTCACTTGATGCTCATATTTTAGTTTTTCGTCAACGGGTAAGTTCATGCGGAAATTTAAAGATTCCAATACACGATGAGTAATCGATTTTGTTCGTTCTTTTAGTATCATGATTTTCGTGCGCTCCTTAAATTTAATCGTTCTCTCTTAATATAAGAAAAAAGTATCAAGAATCACTTTTTATGTAAGCTATTTTGTTGCTTTTTGTAAATGGAGTCTTCATGGAAGAGTGAAGAGGAAAAGAAACTTCAGTTGTCCATGAAACTGCATTTAACGGATAACTGAAGCAAGAAATGGGCTTCACTTATCCATCAGCAGGTCGTTCATGGAAGAGTGAATCATAAAACTACACTCACTTAGACATTAAATAACATTTGATGAAAGAAAAGAGTATTTTGAATCCAGCATTATAATCTGAGTGAAGAATGACCATTATTTTAGTAAAAAAAGTGTAGTAGTGGTATACTGAAAACGATTTCTTATAGAGAAGAAAGAGGGTTGATGGATATGAAAAGAATGTTTTTAGGGAAAAGTGAGTTAATGGTACCGAATATTGCGTTAGGATGCATGTCGATGGGGAAATTGTCTCCTGACGAAGCTAGCAAAGTTCTAAATAATGCATTAGACCATGAAATTGATTTTTTTGATTTAGCAGATATATATGGTGGAGGAAAAGCTGAAGAAATATTTGGAAAAGTAATTGAAATGGATCCTTCTATACGAGAAAAAATGTTGATTCAATCTAAAGTAGGGATTCGAAAAGACAGTTATGATTTTTCAAAAGAGCATTTGATTGAAAGTGTGGATGGAGTTCTTAAACGTTTGCAAACAGATTACTTGGATGTATTGCTGTTACATCGTCCAGATGCACTAGTTGAACCTGAAATCGTTGCGGAAGTTTTTGACGAATTAGAAAAGAGTGGAAAAGTCCGCAACTTTGGAGTCAGCAACCACAATCCATATCAAATTGAATTATTGAAAAATTATGTTCAACAACCACTTGTTGCAAATCAATTGCAGTTTAGTGTCATGCACACCGGAATGGTCGACGCGGGAATAAATGTCAATACGAAGTTTGATAGTGGTATCAATCGTGATGGCGGAGTATTGGATTACAGCCGTTTAGAAGCCATGACGATACAAGCTTGGTCACCGATTAAAAGTGGTGAAGATATTTTTGTAGATAACAAAAACTATCCGGAAGTAAATGCTAAATTGCAAGAAATTGGAGAACGATATGGATTATCTAATTCAGCAACTGCTATTGCTTGGATCTTGCGTCACCCAGCTAACATGCAAGCCATTGTAGGTACGATGACTCCTGAAAGATTAACTGACTACAGCAAAGCTTCCGAAGTGCGTATGACGCATGATGAATGGTATGATATCTATCGAGCAGCTGGAAATGAATTGCCTTAAAAAATAACTTGATTTATTACAAATTGAATCGTAAAGCACCTCTTTTGATTAAAAATCAAAAGAGGTGCTTTTTTTAATTGAATAAGATATGACAATCGTAAGAAGAAATAAAAAAAGAACTTAACTACTTAAGAATGAAGAAAAAATACCGATATATTATTTAATAAACGTTTAATTAAAAGTAGAGTTGAGAACTTCTATAAAACACGGGTAAAATGGAAAAGGTGTTCTAAGGAAGTTTTACATAAGGAGGAGCAATTGGTGAAGAATTTGCGCAAAGAGAAGAGCCCAAGGAAAAAAAGTATAAGGGTTGTTATTATCCCTACGTTGATCGCTATGATTACGATACCCATTATTATACTAGTAGTCATCAATTATTACAGCACGCAAAATCTATTGTCTCAACGTGTTGAGCAAAGTGAAAAAAATCTAGCAACACAATTTACTACACAACTAGATTGGATCGGTCTAGAATTAGAAAATACGATTAATTCATTAGCAGAAAAATCTGAATTTCAAGATGTTACTGAGGATGAAGAGGCTCAAGCCTTCGTTCAAGAAGAATTGCAATTTGTTTTAACCAATAGTATGTACATAGGAAATGCTTATTATGCTCCTGAAAATCAGGGAGTGCTTGGAACAGTTGAAAATTTAGCTTCAGACTTTGATGCCAGTGCAACAACGTGGTACCAAAGAGCGGTTGAACGTAACGGTGCACTGATTTGGAGTGAACCTTACCGTGATGCAACTACAGGAGCTATGGCAATGACTATTTCTAGAGCAATCATTGTCGATGACGTATTTTATGGTGTTTTAGCCATTGATTTGAACTTAGAAAGAATGAATACTTATTTGACCTCAGTACAAAATGGAAATACCGGACACTTTTTTGTGCTTTCTGAATCAGGGGATTATTTGATGTCAAATGATCCAAAGAAACTTGGGACAAATATTGGTGACAGTGAGTTATTTAAAGAAGCAACCGAACAAACAGGTTACGTATACACTGATAGCAACAATCAAGAAATCGGTAGTTATTACGCTAAAGTCAGTCGTCTAGGTATGACTGTTTATGGAGTCGTTGGCGAAGAAGAGATGGCTAATGAAGTCGCTGCTACCAATAGAGCTGCTCTTATTGGTTTAGTGATTGGAATCATCATAGCGATTTTAAGTGCCTTACTTGCATCTAGATATGTTATGACGATTGCAGCAACGTTAACTAAGGCATTCAGCAGAGTAGAAGATGGTGATTTAACGACTGAAATTACTGGAAATGATTTACACATGTTGCCAGATAGTAAATACTTTAAAGCGTTTAGAAAACCGAAAAAAATCAATGAAACCAGCGATGAAATTGGGCGAATTGCATTTGCATTCAATAAAATGATGGTTCAATTTAGACAAATGGTTGGAGGCATCCAACAAAAGAGTGATCATTTGATGGATATGACCCAAACACTGAATGATATTTCTAAACAGACGACTTCAGCAACAGAAGAAGTGTCCGAAACCATCACAGGAATTGCTCAAGCTACAAGCATCCAAACTAAAGACACTGAAGATACAGTAGGAAAAATGGAAGAATTATCCAAAACCGTGGGTGAAATTGATCAAAATATTCAAAAAATGGGACAACATACAGATGATACAACGATTGCCAATGGAAAAAATAATCAAATGATGTCTGAAGTTCATGACAACTGGGAAACAACGGTCGATACCATGGCTAAATTAGCGAAGAGTATCCATGCTGTAAATGAGGATATTCAAAATATAGAAAAAATTGTTAAAGTAATTGATGGAATATCCGACCAAACCAATTTATTGGCTTTAAACGCTTCAATTGAAGCGGCTCGTGCTGGTGAAAGCGGTAGAGGTTTTGCAGTAGTTGCCAATGAAATCAGGAAACTAGCTGAGAAAAGTGATGCATCGACAAAAGATATCGCGACTATTATTAAAAACATTCAAGAAAAATCAAATGAAATGGTCAGCAAAGTCGAACAATCGCATGCGGAAAGCGAAGTACAAACAAAAACAATCGATGAAGCGATCGATTCATCAAATAAGGTAACCGATCAAATGGATAAATTAGTTGAAAGTATTTTGAATGTTGCTAATTTAGGCTTCGCTATTTCAGCTAAAAAAGATGAAACATTGGTGGCAATTGAAAATATTGCGGCTTCAGCTGAAGAAAATTCTGCAGGGACACAAGAAGTATCCGCAAATGCAGAAGAAATTTTAGCAACAATGGAAGAATTTTCATCAAGTATTGCTAAGCTAGAAACAATTGCAAATGAATTAAAAGAAGAAACAAATCAATTTAAATTAGAATAACCCGAACCTTAACTGACAGTTCAGTTACCGTGCATTCTTATACAGAGTGAATGCACGGCAATGAATAAAAAAGAAATTGGAGGAATAAAGAATAATGGAAAAGTTTGTTATTTTTAGTAGTGGTGGTCAAAGCTTTGCCATTCCAATTGAAGTAACCGAAAAAATCATACATGTTGAAGGGTTGACCAGAATTCCAGATACCTCTACGTATATATTAGGCGCAATTGATTATGATGAAAGTATTTTACCTATCATTGATTTAAGAGAACGGTTCTTTCAAAGTAAAACAGAGCTAACTGCTGACACTAAAGTGATTGTTGTCAACTGGCAAAAGGAAAAAATTGGTTTGGTGGTAGATAAAGTGACCACTATTCGCTCTTTTGAAAGTGCAGAACGCGAAACTTCAGAAGAAGCAGCGCAAGAAGCAGCTAGTTATGTCATGGCCTTTATCCGAACAGCAGAGGAAATCATTTTACAGTTAGATATAGACAGTATTTTTACAAACAATGGGGAACAAGAACTAGTATCATTAATCAATAGATAATAAGGGGTAGAATTAGAGGAATGGTGAAAAATGTATGGCAGATGAATTGAGGGTTGGAATCTCAGATTATAAAATAGCAGAGCAACCTCAGTCCTTGATAACAGTAGGATTAGGTTCCTGTATTGGGATTGCTTTATATGATCCTAAAACGAAAATCGGCGGATTAAGTCATATCATGCTGCCAGACAGCACTGCTTTTAGAGAGGTCAATAAAATTGAAAAATTTGCTGATTTAGCTGTCCCCTATATGGTATCAGAAATAAATAAACGAACAAATAACAATCCACTAGTCGCTAAAATAGCTGGTGGTGCAAGTATGTTTCAATTTTCTAAAGATCTTCCACATGGAAGTATCGGGGATCGAAACATTCTTGCTGTTGAAGAAGTATTGAAACAGTTAGGGATTCCTTTATTGGCCACTCATACTGGGGGAAATATGGGCAGAACAATGATTATCGATTTGGCCACCTTTACAGTAACGATTCGAATGGTGAATAGAGAGATAATAGTATTGTAAAAAGGGATAAGGGGAGAAACAAAGAATGGATATAAAAGTATTGGTTGTGGACGATTCTCCTTTTATGAGAAAAATTATTACTGAAACAATAACGAGTATTGACGGATTAGAAGTTATTGGTACGGCAAGAAATGGGCGAGACGCACTAAAGGCAATTCCACAGCTTCAACCTGATGTTATTACGTTAGACATTGAAATGCCGGGATTAAATGGATTAGAAACCCTTGAAATTATAAAAAAAGAATACTCTACACCAGTCATTATGATGAGTTCATTTAGTGGAGAAGACAACACGATTGCCGCATTAGATCTAGGTGCAATGGATTTCATTGAAAAACCTCATGATATAAGAAACCAATCAGATGTATTTAAAAATGAAGTAGCAGATAAGATAAAACCATTATTTGAACAACTGAAAACAGAAGTCCATATAGAAAAGTCGTTTTTACAAAAAAGTGAATTAGAAGATAGGTTACCTAAAAAGATTAAAGCCATTGCCATCGGGGCCTCTACAGGAGGACCTAAAGCCCTATTCTCAATTATTCGCTCACTACCAGAAAATTTAAAATTTCCAATATTTATTGTTCAGCATATGCCAAAAGGATTTACTACATCCTTTTCCAAACGTTTGGACAAAGAGTCCTCTGCGACAGTGGTGGAAGCTGAAGATGGTATGACAATAAAAGCTGGTTTTGTCTATGTTGCTCCAGGTGGTTACCATATGGTTATTGACAATCAATGCATCAAATTAAATGAGGCCGATAAAATCCATGGCGTACGCCCAGCGGTAGATTATTTATTTGAAACAGCTGCTGATACGTACGGTAGTGATTTAGCTAGTTTTATTTTAACGGGTATGGGGCAAGATGGTGCAAAAGGATTGGATAAAATAAAAAAAGCTGGTGGTTTCACAGTTGCACAAAACCGTGAAACATCTATTGTTTATGGCATGCCAGGCAATGCAGTTCAAAAAGGTGTGATTGATGAGATCGCGAGTTTAAATGAAATATCAGAATTAATTAATTGGATGATAAGGATGAGAAGCTAATGTTGAATTTCGAATTTTTCTATGCATGGACAAAAGAGCATTTGAATATTAATCTAGATGGATACAAAGAAAAACAGCTTCAAAGACGTATTGGAACGATTATGAAAAATACTGGTGTTGCAACGTTAGAAGAATACGCTGTGAAGATCCAAACAGATCCAATCATTAAAAAGAACTTTTTGAACTACATTACGATTAATGTAACAGATTTTTTTCGTAATAGAGAAGTGTTTGATGAATTTGAAGAGTTGATGGTATCGTATCTTGAACCTCGTTTTGGTGCTTTAAAAATTTGGAGTGCAGCTTGCTCTACCGGGGCAGAAGCTTATTCACTAGCAATGATCATGGACAAGCATCATATTGCTCAAGCAGAAAAAATAACCGCAACAGATATTGATGAGACTATTTTAGCGAAAGCTGAAAAGGGAATCTTTTCCAGTACAGAAATAAAGAATGTGGATGATGAGAATCGTAAGCATTATTTTACAGAAGAAGAAAGTATCTTTTATTTGGCAGATCAAATCAAAAATAAAGTTGCATTCAAGAAACACGATTTAATCGGTGATCGCTTTGGGAAAGAGTATCATGTAATTGTTTGCCGAAATGTGACCATTTACTTTAAAAACGAAGTGAAGGAAGAGTTGTATCAAAAATTTAGTGATGCACTTGTACCGGGTGGTTTGTTCTTCACAGGGGCAACAGAAACGATTTACAATCCAGAAAAATACGGTTTTATTAAACGTGCATCTTTCATTTATGAAAAAATATAGTCAACAAAGTACACGAACCAATGAAAGGGAGGGATACTATGGACGAAAACAGTAAATACCTCGATTTATTTTTTGAAGAAACGGATGAACATTTGCAAAGTTTAAATGAACAAGTACTCGAGTTAGAGAATAATCCGGAAGATTCCAGTATCGTAGACGTGATGTTTAGATCAGCTCATACAATCAAAGGAATGGCAGCGACTATGGGTTATGATACGATGGCTAAACTGACACATAAAATGGAGAACGTATTTGATTTGTTGAAGCAAAAAATTATTGCGGCTGATACGATTTCCATCGCTTTGATTTTTGACTGTCTGGATACATTGTCTGATTTAGTGGAAGACTTAAGAGAAGGAAATGATGCAGAGCGAGATATTTCTAATCTTGCCAAACGTCTAGACCAAGTATCGTCAGGAGAAAGTGCCATAGAAGATGCTTCAGAACTGGAACAAGAAACTGGATCATCACTTAATTTGGCTTTGAAGAAAGTTGAAGATTCAGATTTGATGATTATTGATGCTGCTAAAGAAGACGGCTACAATGCGTATGTGCTGGCTATCCAAATCGATGAAGAAAGCTCAATGAAAAACGCACGTGTGTATCTCGTGATGAGCAAATTGGAACAACATGGAGATGTATTGTATTCTGAACCAGGTACAGAAGTTCTTGAGAACGATGATTTTGGGAACATCTTCAAATTGATCTATGTCAGTCAATTGGATGAAGAAACTGTTCATAACCTAGCATTAGATAATAGTGAAATCGAAAAAGTGTTGATTCAAACGATTCAACAAGCTGATGACTTAATGGTAAAAATGGCAGAAACATTTCAACCTGAAGAAAAACCTGTTGAAGAACAAAAAATAGAAATGGTAACTGAACCTCAAGCAGCTACGAAAGTACCGAGTAAGGGGAAAGCACAAAATCATGCGATGAATCAATCGATTCGAGTAGATATTGGGAAATTAGATTCCTTTATGAACTTGGTCTCTGAGTTGGTCATTTACCGTACAAGATTAGAAGACTTAACCGAACAACTACTAGTATCAGAAATGAAAGAGCCATTGGATCATGTTGCTAGAATCAGTTCAGAATTGCAAGAGTTGGTTTTGAAGATCAGAATGCAACCAGTCAGTACAGTAATGACACGCTTCCCTCGAATGATCCGTGACTTGGGGAACGATTTAGGGAAAGAATTTAACTTAGTTATCGAAGGTGAAGATACTGAATTGGATCGTACGGTTGTTTCTGAATTGAGCGAACCGTTAGTGCATCTCTTGCGGAATTCAGCTGACCATGGAGTAGAAATGCCAGCAGACCGAGTGAAGTTAGGTAAAGATCCAAAAGGAACGATTAAGATTACGGCTTATCAAGAAGGCAATCGAGTAGTACTAACATTGAGTGATGACGGAAAAGGTGTTAATCCAACCATTATTAAAGAAAGTGCGGAACGTAAAGGCATCTCAACAGAAAGTATGAGCGACAAAGAGATTCAGCAACTGATTTTCCATCCAGGTTTTTCTACGGCAAAAGAAGTCACGAGTATTTCTGGTCGTGGCGTAGGAATGGATGCGGTTAAACAAAAAATTACTGAATTAGGTGGAACCGTTGAATTGGAAAGTGTGGTCAATAAAGGGACAACATTTAAAATCAATTTGCCATTAACGTTGTCTATCATCCAATCCTTGCTTGTAACAGTTGGCCAAGATACATTTGCGATTCCTTTAGGGATCATCAAAACAATTGTTAAAGTAACGGAAGAAGACATTATTCGTGTGCACAATCGGGAAGTCTATAAATATGAAGGGTTGGCGGTTCCTGTTATTCGGCTAAACCAAGCACTGAGTATGGAAACAAATGAAGAATCAAATCTGCATTTGGTCTTAGTGAAACATGGAGAAAGTTATAAAGCCTTAGCGGTAGATGATTTAGTCAGACAACAAGAAATCGTCATTAAAAAGCTAGGACAAGAACTAAAAATGTTGAAGAATTACTTAGGAGCAACTATTCTAGGGGATGGTAGTATTATCTTGATTTTAGATGTATCGGCTATTTGCAGTGAAAGAATAGGTGAGTACAGTGAAGTCTAATTACTCAGCGATGGAACTAGATGTATTGAAAGAAGTGATCAATATTGGTGGAGGACATGCCGCAACGAGCTTGTCTCAATTGATTGAAAAGCCAGTTCAAATGACTGTCCCTGTTATTGAAATGATGGAATACGCAGATGTTTATGAGCAAATCATGCCAGAAGAAGCTGTGATAAAAGCCATTATCATCAAGATGATGGGAGATGCAGAAGGTGTCTTTCTTTTCACAGTCGATCAACAAGTTTCTGAAACTATTGTCGCAATGATGTTGCCGGAAAATACACCTTATTCAGAAGCTATGGCTAATTCAGCCTTGCAAGAGTTGGTAAACATACTCGTTAATTCATTTTTGAATGCAGTGATGAAACTAATGGACGCGAATTTGATCACATCTGTGCCAATCATTATTGAAGATATGTTTGGAGCAATTATGAGCAGTGTGTATTTAGAACAAAGCCAGTATGATGATTCTATTATGATCATTAAGAACGAATTTTATTATTTAGGAGATCGATTAGAATCTTCATTGTATTTCGTCCCAAAACCAGGGATAATAGAAAAGATGTTAACAGCACTAACAGTTTGAGAGGAGAAAAACAAATGACAAAAAATGTAATGATCGTAGACGATGCAGCTTTTATGAGGATGAAATTGAAAGATATTTTAGAAAAGAATGGCTATAAAGTAGTAGCAGAGGCACAAAATGGGGTTGAAGCTGTTGAAAAATACAAAGCTGAAAAACCAGACTTAGTAACAATGGATATCACCATGCCAGAAATGGATGGAGTAGATGCTTTAAAAGAAATCAAAGCATTTGACCCAGCTGCACGTGTTGTCATGTGTAGTGCGATGGGGCAACAAGGAATGGTTATGGATGCAATTCGTTCTGGAGCAGTCGATTTTATCGTAAAACCATTCGATAGTGATCGTGTTATTAAAGCTTTAGACAAAGCAAGTTTGTAAAGGTGACAAAAATATGCAGATGATTATTTTTACGTTAAACGAAAATTATTATGCCTTTTCTTCTGAAAACGTTGAAGAGATAACAAATAAAATGCCTTGGACCCCAGTCCCTCAATCGCCATCTTGGGTTCAAGGGCTCGTTAATTTACGAGGAAATGTAATCACGTTAATAAATTTTTATAAATTGCTTTCTCCCACTGATGAAACAAAAGAATTATGGTACAATAATATCATCATTGTGAAAAATGATGAGGAAAAAATAGCATTCATGGTGGATGATGTCGCATGGGTTTTGGATATTGAGCCATCCGCTATTCAACAGTTGGACGATAAAACTGATGAATTAGTGTCTAGTGTGATTCAAGTAAAAGATCAAATAGTGAGTGTCATCAATATGGAGAAACTATTTTTATAAAAATGAGGGATAATTAGTGAAGCAAGTTTTATCACAGCAAGAAATTGACTCGTTATTGCAAGCAGTAGAAAGTGGCGAAATTGACGCTAAAGGATTAGATGAAAAGGAACAAGAGAATAAAGTTAAAAGTTATGATTTTAGACGTCCAGTTCGTCTTTCAAAAGAATACATAAGTACTTTGAATATGGTCTTCGAAGAATTTGCTAAAATAGCTGGAAATATCTTGTCTACTCAAGTTCGAACAAGTGTGGGTGTTCAGTTAGCTTCTATTGAACAAGTAAGTTTTGATGAATTTGTCCATTCTGTACCTCGTTTTACATTAATGGGATTGTTTCGTTCTGTTCCATTAGAAGGAACGCAGATTATTGAAATCAGTCCGCAACTTTGCTTGCAACTGGTTGATCTGTTGTGCGGAAGTACGGAGATTAGAGACAATATAGATGAACTCTCAAAAGAAAATTTCACGGATATCGAAATGGCTATCTTAGAAGAAATATTAAATAATTTCATCCATTCTTTTGAATTGGCATGGCGCGATGTTGTAGAAATCAAAGGGAATTTAGATTCAACAGAAACCAACCCTCAAATCATGCAGACGATGTCACCGAATGAACCAGTAGTGTTGGTTACATTTACTGTGGAATTATATGGTGTTCGGACATTTATTAATTTGTGTGTTCCTTATATCTTTTTTGAAGGGATATTAGAAAAATTAAGCTTACGCAACTGGTTCCATTCTGAAAAAGAAACTGACCATACAGATAGTGGAAAAATAGAAAGAAGTCTGCATTCTGCACCAGTAAACATGGAAGTACTTTTAGGAGAAACAGTCATGACGTTGGAGAACTTTCTACAATTAGAATTGGGAGACATCATTCCTTTGGATGGTAAAACATCGGATCCGCTCATCCTGTCTGTGGAAAAACTTCCAAGATATTTTGTTAAACCCGGATTAAAAGGAAAAAACATGGCGGTTGAAGTATTACAGTATATTGGAGGAGAGACAGACTAATGAGCAGTGAAAAATTAACGCAAGAAGAAATTGATGCAATGCTGAATGGTAATGCAAGCGCCCCTGAGCCAACAACAAACGACACTCTTGATCAAACACAAACGGATATTATTGGAGAAATTGGAAATATCTCAATGTCTCAAGCCGCTACAACTCTGTCTTCTATCTTAAGTCGCCGAGTAGCAATCACGACTCCAGTTGTCTCTTGTCTGAAATTCCAAGAAATTATTGACGCAAGTGTGACACCAAAAGTTGTCACCACAATTGATTTTAAAAAAGGATTGATTGGCAGCAACTTATTGATGATGAACGAAAAAGACGCGATTATTATTGCTGACTTAATGATGGACGGGAATGGTGATGCTGAAGGGAAAGAATTTACTGAACTCGAATTGAGTGCTGTAGGAGAAGCCATGAATCAAATGATGGGTTCTGCTGCAACCGCAATGGCTACGATGTTGGAACGAATTGTTGATATTTTACCTCCTGAAGTGGAAGTATGGAAAAATCAAGAGCAAGCAAATTACGATAGAATCAGTGGAGATACAACGGTTTGTAAGATTGCTTTCCAAATGACTGTAGATGACCTGATTGAAAGTGAAATCATGCAAATATTTACTCTTGAAACAGTCAGAAATATCGCAAGTATTGTATTAGCAGACGAAGGTGAAGTAATTCAAGACCGTGAATTGCCTCAACCACAACCACCGGTTGTTCCAAGTGAACCAGCAGCTAACCAAGCACCACAACATACAGAAGATAAGATTGGCATTCAAAAGCCTGAGTTCCAAGAATTGACGCATGCGGGTAGTTTGAAAAATCCGCGCAATTTAGATCTAATCATGGATGTGCCTTTGCAATTTAGCGTTATGCTTGGTGAAAGCAAAAAAACGATTAAAGATATTTTATCATTAGGAACAGGTTCAGTTGTTGAGTTAAATAAAATGACGGATGAACCTTTAGAAATTTTTGTGAATGGAAAATTAATCGCTGAAGGTGAAGTTGTGGTGATCAACGAAAGTTTCGGAATTCGTATTACCAACATTTTAAGCAAAGAACAACGGATTCAACATTTGAACTAATTATGTACGAAAATGGGAAAAGCCAGAATGAATTGTTCTGGCTTTTTTTTTTATCTTGAATATTGGAAAAGTAACCGCTAGTATAGAAGAGTCTAGTTTATAAACAAATGTACATAAGAAAAAAATGTTTAAACAATAGTGTTAATGATTTAAAAGAAATTTCTTCTGGAATGAACGGGTTTGCTTGTAAAGAGCCATGGGACCGCCTGAAGTCTGTAGTCTTCAGACTTTCAAGCCTCAAACAAAGCGTAATCGCTGAAGCGCTAACGCTTTGTTATTCACATTGAATCCTTTACACGGCTACAAGCAACCCCTATTCCACCAAAAATTTCAAGTAAGTGATTCAACTAAACTACAAACTCTAAAATAATAATTTAAGATGTTTTTTAAATTTTAAGACTTAAGTATCTTAAAAAGCTGCCGATAGTAAACATGTAAGGAAAAATTGCCGATAGATAAAAACTAATTGAATTCAAAAACTAAATCAACCAATCAAAAACTTGAGAGCATACACAAGAAAGGAGCACTACCAATGAAAATAGGAAATAATGGCTACAACCAATACATTAATAATGTCCGTCAAAATCAAGAAAACATACCAAGCAAAGGTTTATCTAAATCGAATGCAACCGTTAATGAAGATTCCGTAACAGTTAATATTTCGGATGCAGCTAAACAATTGGCAAATGTTAAATCAACAGATACTGCAGCAATGTCGTCAAATGTAGAAGCAATTAAAAAAGCTGTATTGAATGGGACGTATGACGTATCACCTGAAAAAATTGCGAATGGCATGATGCAAGCAATGAGCAACCAAAGGGAGTTTACTGAGTAATGACTAAAGAAACGACTGCACTTGAGACGCTACTGAAATTTAAAAATGTGCTTATAGATGAAAAAGAAGCATTAATTAAAAATGATAGTGCAAAAGTAAAAGCTCTTGTGGAAGAAAAACAATTATTTTTAGACAGTCTTCCAACACTAATAACAGAGGGCTTAACAAAAGCAGACCTTATTGAAGTGGTAGAAGACATTAAAAATTTGCAAGAAACAAATTTAACCCTAGCAAAACAAGCTTTGCAGTACCAAGCAACAATGATGGAAGCTATTACTAAAGGGGTTAAAACAGGTGGGTCTACTTACTCCAAACAGGGAGATTACAGTACCACACAACAAGCTAATCTTATTGACCAATCCCTATAGTGAGGTGAAAGAATGTCAGGTTTATTCGGAACATTAAACAATGCAACCAAAGGCTTGAATGTACAGCAATCCGCTTTACAAACAACCAGTCACAATATCTCTAATGCGAATACAGTAGGTTACTCTAGACAAAAAGTTACTATGGTAGCTGATAATCCGTATACTCTAGGAGGAATTGGCCAACTCGGTACAGGTGTCCGAATTTCTTCTATTGACCGTATCGTTGATCCATATGTGAATAAGCAATTAAGAAATGAAAACTCATCTTTAGAAATGTACAGTAAAAAATCAGAAGTGTTAGGTCAATTGGAAGGAATCTTTAACGAACCTTCTACAACTGGTTTAAACAATAACTTAAGCCAAGTTTTTTCTTCTTGGACTTACTTAGGGTCTAATCCAGAACTTGCGACCGCTAAAACAATGGTAGCTCAAAATTCAGAAACGTTTACGGATACCTTGCACCATATGTCCAATCAAATCGACAGTCTTCATGAAGGTACTGTTCAAGATGTGGAAAAAAATGTGTTAGATTTTAATGCAAAAGTAGAACAATTAGATTCATTAAACAAACAGATTTTCAATATGACTTCTCAAGGTCAAGCGCCGAATGATTTGTTAGACCAACAAGATAAAATTCTTAGTGAATTAACAGGAATTGCTGGAGTTGAATCAACTTATGATAAATTCAATCGAGTGAGCATTACTGTAGGCGGAGAATCCGTATTAACCGAGGATTCCATCTCTAAAATGAGTGTCTCATCAGATTTAGATAAAGTAGGGCAATTAGTTGTAGATGGGAAAGACATTGAGATCACATCTGGTAACATTAAAGGATCTCAAGAAGCTTTAACAGAGATCGACACTAAAAAACAAGAACTAAATGAGTTGGCATTCACTTTTGCGACTGCTGTGAATGCTGTACATAGCAATGGCGGAGAAGGTACGAACTTCTTCGAGTTAGGAACAGATGGAAATTACGCTGCTTCCATTCAAGTGAATAAAGAAATCCTTAATGACGTCTCAAAAATCAATGCCGGTAAAAACATTGAATCCGTTGTTGGTGGAGACGGAACACGTGCTCAAGCCATTGCGGCATTGCAAAATACGAAATTAGTTTATCCAGTTGATCCAACTGGAATCGAATACGATTCAGATACGATGACAATTAAAAATCAAGTAGGTGGATCAACGGTTTCCGGTGCTTACAACGATAGTGTTACGCAAATGGGGATTGTAAAGCAACAATCGGATAACATGGTAGATAGTCAAGAAAGTTTAGTTAGTCTTCTTGAAGCCCGCAGAGATTCTGTTTCAGGAGTTTCAATCAATGAAGAAGTAACCAATACAATAGCCTATCAAAGTGCCTTTGAAGCCAATTCTCGCATTATTTCAGTTGTTTCAGAGATGTTAGATACATTAATCAACCGGACAGGAGTGTAGGAAATGCGTGTAACCGATTCGTTAATGTCGAGAAGTTTCTTACGTAATCTTTCGGCTAATACAGAAAATGTGATGAAATACCAAAATCAATTGTCAACATTAAAAGAAGTTAGTAAACCTTCTGACGATCCGTTAAAAGTGTCAAAGATATTAGATCTAAATAATTCAATTATTCAAAATGACCAATACAAAACAACCATTAATGATGCTATCCAATGGACTAACGTACAAGATTCTGCGTTAAGCAGTGCTACAGAATCGATGCAACGCATCAAAACATTGATTCAATACTCAGCCAATGGCACACTAAGCCACGAAGACCGACAAGCCAATAAAGCGGAGATTGAATCTGAAATTCAAGGAACTGTTGATGCATTGAATACCAACTTTGGTGGACGTTATGTTTTTGCAGGAAAAAACACCACAGAGAAACCATTTGAAGTACAAAAAAATGATGCTGGTGAAATTACTGGGATTACTTATAGTGGAACAGCTGAAGGTAATGGAAATTTGTCACGTGAAATTGCGCCAGGTGTTTCAGTAGAATTGAGTACGGATGGTCGTAACTTTATGAATGCACAAAATGCGGATGGTTCAGATAATTTAGGTTCTTTCTTTTCTGAGGTATTAATTGCTTTAGACGCAGATGATACAGAAAAATTATCGGGCTTATTAGACAGAGCAGATCAAGAAATCGAAAATGTCGTATCGAATCGTTCAAAAATCGGATCTGTCTTTAATCGATTAACTGCGACATTAGAGCGTAATGACAATGAAAAATTGAATCTTAAAACGATGTTATCTGAAAATCAAGATATTGATTTAGCAGAAAAATACATGCAATACACCATGGAATCAACGGCCTACCAAGCAGCCGTATCCATGGGAACTAAAATATTGCAAACAAGCATATTGGACTATCTTTGAGATAGTCTTTTTTTTATTTAATTCATAAAAAAGACTTAACTCTTAATCTGCTCTGCCGATATAAGAAATATAAGGCAAGCTTATTTAAATAAAGCATGATTGTTAAGTAACATAGAAAAAAAGCTTAATAGATAAAGAAACATACCGATATAAGATGTAGAAGGCAACACCTTCACAAAATAGAATTTAGGAGGAAATACAACATGAGAATCAATACAAATACAGCAGCAATGAATACTTACTCTCAATTAACATCAGCTAACGCTTCAAAAAGCAGCTCATTAGCTAAACTATCATCAGGATTACGCATCAATAAAGCTGGGGATGATGCAGCAGGATTAGCAATCTCAGAAAAAATGAAAAATCAAATCAGCGGTATGAATCAAGCTTCACGTAACGCTCAAGATGGCATTTCATTGATTCAAACAGCTGAGGGTGGATTAACAGAAACACACAGCATCTTAAATCGTATGCGTGATTTAGCTGTTCAGTCTAAAAATGATACGAATACTGACGAAGATAGAGGAGCTATCCAAAAAGAAATGGATTCTCTTACTAAAGAAGTAGACCGCATTGCAAATCAGACAGAGTTTAACGGGAAAAAATTATTAACTGCAGATGATGGTACTAGTGGTACTAGCTTCACTTTCCAAATCGGTGCTAACAAAGGGCAAGATATTACGCTAAGTATATCTAATATGACAGCTAGTGAATTAGGAGTAGGTACGGGTACAGGCGACACAATGACTGGTCCAGATGTATCGACTGCAGCAGCTGATTTTGATCAAGTTATTGAAGATTTAGATACAGCAATTAGTTCAGTATCAACAGAACGTGCAAATTTAGGTGCAACACAAAACCGTTTAGACCACACAGTTTCTAATTTAGCTACAACTAAAGAAAACCTTTCAGAGGCAAATTCTCGTATTACTGATGTAGATATGGCTGAAGAAATGATGAGCTTCACTAAATCAAATATCCTTTCTCAAGCTTCAACAGCAATGTTGGCACAAGCTAATCAAATGCCTCAAGGCGTACTACAATTATTACAATAAAAATTTTAATCAGTCAACAAGTATAAAAATTGAAATAATTTTTATTTCAATTTTTATATTAACGAAGCTAAAAATCGTCCGATATAAACCAAGAAAAGCAATTGAATTTTAAACTTAGGAGGAATAACATAATGAGAATCAATACAAACACAGCAGCAATGAATACTTACTCTCAACTAACTTCAGCTAATGCTTCAAAAAGCAGTTCATTAGCTAAATTATCATCTGGACTACGCATCAATAAAGCTGGGGATGATGCAGCAGGTTTAGCAATTTCTGAAAAAATGAAAAATCAAATCAGTGGGATGAATCAAGCTTCACGTAACGCTCAAGATGGAATTTCATTGATCCAAACAGCTGAAGGTGGATTAACAGAAACACACAGCATCTTAAACCGTATGCGTGATTTAGCTGTTCAAGCGAAGAATGATACAAATACTTCTGAAGATAGAGGAGCAATCCAAAAAGAAATGGATTCACTAACCTTAGAAGTTGATCGTATTGCAAACCAAACAGAATTTAATGGTAAGAAATTGTTGAAAGAAGGAGGAACTGCAGGAGAAGGTAGCAGTTTTACTTTCCAAATTGGAGCTAACAAAGGACAAGATATTACATTAAAAGTTGCAGATATGACAGCTGCATCTCTTGAAATCGGAACTGTTACTGATGGTACATTAGATCCAACAGATAAATTGGATGTTTCTACGGGGACATTAACAGCAGCTGACTTTGATACAGTTATTGGAAAACTTGATAATGCAATTAGTTCAGTATCAACAGAACGTGCAAATTTAGGTGCAACACAAAATCGTTTAGACCACACTGTTTCTAACTTAGCTACAACAAAAGAAAACCTTTCAGAAGCAAATTCTCGTATTACTGACGTAGATATGGCTGAAGAAATGATGAGCTTTACTAAATCAAACATTCTTTCTCAAGCTTCAACAGCAATGTTGGCTCAAGCTAACCAAATGCCTCAAGGTGTTCTACAATTATTACAATAATAATTGTTTAAAGACTTTGAAGCACGATAAAAGCCGGCATTGTGCCGGTTTTTTATTTATAGTAAACTATATGATGTTGAGAAATGGAGTTGTCAGATATGGATATTATACAAGCTGTCACTAAATCTCTTCAAATTCGTCAGGTAGAATCGAATACAATCCATCAATCGGGTATACAAAATTCTTACATAAAAGAAAAGTCAGATACAAAAGAAATAAAGGAACCTATAATCGTTTCTGAAATATCTAAAGAAGAACTGGAACTATCTATAGAAAAAGCCAATCAGTTCTTATTGGGACTAAATACACAATTTGATTTTAAAGTGCACGAAGGTACAGGTAGAACAGTTGTTAGATTGGTCGATAAACAAACAGAAGAAGTGGTAAAAGAGATTCCTCCAGAAAAAATGCTTGATGTTATTGCGGGCATTTGGGACATGGCAGGAATCGTAATAGATCGAAAGGAGTGAAATAATGGCTGGTAGTATTAGTTTTTTAGGATCGTATTCCGGTATCGATTCAGCAACAATTGACTCAATGATTGAAGCCGAATCTGGTAAACTTGTTCAATATACAAATAAGCAAACAAGCATTACAGCAGAAAAAAATGCATGGAAAGACATCAACACACGTTTAGATAGTTTGTTTACAAAGCTAGGCACTCTTGGAGAGGATAAAACCTTCCAATCAAAACTAGCAACATCCAGTGACGAAAGTAAAGTAGGCATTACGGCCAACACTGATTCAACAGCAAGTGATTACAGCATTGAAGTATCTCGATTAGCAACTGCAACCCAAACAACATCAGGTGTTGTTAGCTCAGCTGCTGGAAAAACAATTAAAGAAAGTTTAGGGCTAACTGGAACATTTACTATTATAAATCACGAAAAAGCTGGTCCAGAAGTAGATGGTGAAACGCCTAAAATAGGATTTGAAATTAAAATTTTAGAAAAAGACAGCTTGAAAGATATCGTTAGCAAGATCAATGAAGTGTCAAAAGAAACGGGTATACAAGCCAAAATTGTTGATAACCGAATTGTTATGACAGATAGTAAAATGGGTGAACGCACAATGTCGTTTGAAGGTACATTAACTGCTGGGGGCAAAACAGATACGGGCAGTATGGTTGATGAACTAGGGTTAGGAGCAAGCTCAAAACAAGTAGCTGGACAGTCAGCGATACTTAAAATAGATGGTATTGAAATGACTCGCGATACGAATAGTATCACCGATGCTGTCGAAGGTTTAACACTTGAACTAAAAGGCGTAACGGAAGCCTCTAAGCCTATTACTATTGGCATTAAAGAAGATACAGATATGTCAGTAAAAGCATTTCAGGAATTTGTAGATCAATACAATTCAACTTTAGATTTTATTGGTGATCAATTAGATGTTGGCGATCCTTCTGCTGAAAGCAATACTACTGGAGCATTAGTTGGGGACAGTTCTTTAATGCGATTACAATCAAGTTTGCGCTCTTTAATGACTGGAGCCGCAAATACTGGAAATGTTGCATACAATAACTTAGAAGCAGTGGGTATTTCAGTAGACCGATATGGTAAGGCCTCACTTGATACAGAGAAATTGAAAACAGCATTAAAAGATGATCCAACAGCGGTAAAAAAACTGTTGTTCCAAACGACTTCAACTGAAACAACAGGAGTAGATGAGAATGGCAATCCAACAACTATAACTACTGAAACCGAAGTCGGTATGGCTCAAAAAATGCGTTCTTTAATAGACACGTATATTTCAGAAAAAACTGGTATTATTGCGACTAAATCGAACACCTATGATAAATCATTAAAAGACCTTTCTAGTAGCATTACAAAATTCAATGAGCGTCTAGTGAAAAAACGTGAAAATTACGTTGCTATGTTTACCCGCTTAGATACAGCTATGATGGAAGCAGAATCGCAACTAGCTTACCTGCAAAGTCAATTTAGCACAACTACCTAAAAGATAAGTCTACTTAAGATAATAAAGAATAGAGGAGGTCTCACTATGACAACCGATACTCAATGGGCTAAACTTCGAACGGATGTATTGGAAAATATTAAAAATTTGCTGGATTCATGGAATGGCAGTGCAGAAGAAGCTGTAACATTGATATCTGAGAATGAACAAAACATGGATCGATTAAAAAAAATTGAGCAGCAGTTAAGTGAAGATGAAGCATTCCAGTACACTTCAATCGAAAAACAACTTCTTACTGTGATCATTCCGAAACAACAACAAATGATTGCTGCTATTCGTGGCGAAAAAATAAGCTTGATGAATAAAATGAAACAAATCAATCAAAAAAATAAAGTTAGAGATAATTATATGTCAGTGCAACGCGCTCCGGTATTTGTAGACAGAGGTATCTAGTAACAACTAGTTTGAATAGCAGGAGGTAAAAACAATGTACCAAAAAAATGGATCAGCGATTTATAAAGAAAATCAAATTTTAAATGCATCTCCAAAAAAATTGATTGTCCTTTTATATGAAGGTTGCATCAAAAATTTGAAATTAGCTGAAATTAGTATTGCTGAAAAGAATATTGAGAAAACAAATCAAGTATTGATCAAAGCACAGGATATTATAGCGGAGTTAATGAATACGTTAGACTTTGAAAAAGGTGGAGAAGTTGCTGAAAACCTTTTTCGCATGTATGAATACATCGCTAGCGAATTGATCAAATCAAATCTATCGAAAAATGTTGAAGACGTCCAACGCAGTCGTAAATTAGTTGAGGAATTACGGGATGCTTGGATCGAAATTGAGTGAAATATAAAAACCAACATTTGTTGATTTTTAGACACATTTTTAAAACAAATGAAATATATCTGTAAATTGAATAGATCTCTTCTGCCTTACTTAAAAAAAGTGAGGTTTTTTTGCGCGGATTAGTGTTTGATAGCGTTTTTCTTTGATGTTCAAACTAAAAAAAAAAGTCTTAGAAAAACCTCATTTTCAATAAAAATACAATCTTGTGTTTTTATGAACGTAATGTTTGTGTAAAGTCTATTGCTGAATAAAAAAAAAAAGGATATACTTTCTAAGTGTTGATATACATGAATAGTTACCCAGAAATATCAATAAAAGACGTATAATAATTAATAACAAGTGTATTTTATTAATAAAAAATGATTAAGAACTAATGGCTAATAGTGAGCAATATGAGAAATTAATTATGGAGGATAAGATAATGAATGACCCTACTTTTAATTTAATGAAAAATGCATTAGATGCAGCGTCCATGAGACAAGAAATGATTTCAAGTAATATCGCGAATGTGAATACGGCAGATTACAAGGTAAATAAAGTCGAATTTGAAAGTATTTTAAAAAATGTTTCGAATGGTACAGCAATGGAAAAGACGAACGATTTACATATCGGTTTTGGAAATTTAAATGAAGTGACACCGGTCGTATCCAAAAGAACCGATACTTCGGTGAAGGAAAACGGCAATAACGTCGATATCGATATTGAAATGGCTGAAGAAGCTAGCAATTCTATTTATTATAATTCGCTGGTGACTCAATTAAACGCTAAATATTCCATGTTGCGTAGTGTAATTACGAAGTAGCAATAAAAATGATGAAGAAGGTGTAAAAATGTCCATTTTTGATTCTATGCAGATAAACGCGAGCGGATTAAGTTTAGAACGGTTAAAGTTAGACACGATTTCAACAAATATTGCAAATGTGAATACTACGCGAACAGAAGACGGTGAAGGTCCTTACTTAAAAAAAGAAGTGGTGTTTGAAGAAAGTTTTAAACAAGTTGAAACCTCTTTAGCTGGTCAAGGTACTGAAAAAAGTTTTGGTGTCAAACCAACTGAAATTAGAGAAAATGCAGATGATATCGTGATGGAGTACAATCCAACACATCCTGATGCTAATGAAGAAGGTTATGTTCAGATGCCAAATGTGAATATGGCTGATGAAATGATTGATATGATGACGACATTGCGTACGTATGATGCCAACGTGACAGCGATGAATGCCAGTAAAGAGATGCTGTCTAAAGCCTTACAAATCACGATAGGATAATAAAATGAGTTTAGAGGAGAATTTAAATGAATGTAGATGCACTTTTTAACAGCTTGGTAAGTGGGCCAGCTCAAACGGGACTAACCAGTGGAGTGAATGAACAATCAAGTGAAGCAACGACAGGTTTATCGTCATTTTCAGGAATGCTAGAAAACGCGATGGGTTCACTAAATGAGCAACAAGTTGCAGCGAATCAAGGGGTGCAAGATTTAATTACTGGAAATACAGATAATTTACATAATGTCATGATTCAAACATCTGAGGCGCAATTATCATTAGAATTAGCCTTACAATTAAGAAATAAAGGTTTAGAAGCTTACAATGAAATAAAAAACATGCAATTTTAATGAGTTTTTGAGGGAGTTATGCTAATAATGGATGGAATGAAGAAAATCTGGACTGGCATCAAAGACGGTTGGAAAAATCTAGGCAAAAGCAAACAAACTGGGCTCGTTTTTGTTCTTATATTTGTTGTCAGTATTGTGATGGGGCTGACCTATTATACACAAAAAGTAGAATATGCCACGTTGTTCTCTGATTTAGAAGAAGCTGATGCGGGTACGATCGTTAATGATATAAAGACTAAAGGTATCAAGTATAAACTAGAAGATGATGGAACAACGATTTTAATAGATCAATCCCAAGTGGATACATATAGAATTGAATTGGCTGTAAACGATATGCTGCCAAAAAGTAACACCGGTTTTGAAATTTTTGACGAAACCAGCATGATGGCGACGGATGAAGATCGGAAAATCATGTACCAAAGAGCTGTCACTGGTGAGCTGGAACGCTCCATTTCTGCCTTGGACTCTATTGAACAAGCAAAGGTCATGTTATCACTACCAGAAGACAGTGTTTTTACAAATGAAGAAAACCAAACAAAAGCATCAGCTTCTATTGTATTGACACCAATAAATGGGTCTCAAATCCCGATGTCTGCTGTTCAAGGAATCGCTTCGCTAATTTCAGGAGCAGTCGATAATCTACCAAAAGAAAATATCAAAATTGTGGATACAGCAGGTAATTTATTGAGTACGGCATTGGAAGATGAAGGAAATTTAAATGCGACCGATCTAGTTAGTAAATACCAAGCGATCACTAAAAGTTATGAACAAGAATTGGAACAAAAATTACTTCAAACATTGGGCCCGATTTACGGAATGGATAAAATGACGGTTGCCGTTAATGCGGAAATGAATTTTGATTCAAGTGAAAGTGAGATCATTAACTATGGAGATTCTTCTGTCCGAAGCGAAACGGTTTCTGCAGGTGGCGGAACGATTGATGTCGAAGAAGGCGAAGGATTCGAAAATAGTATCAACCAAATTGAAAGTGGCGAAGAAGGTGGAAACTCTACCTATAATCGTACGACGAATTATGAGTTGAATTCAGAAACAACCAATACCATCAAAGCACCCGGAGAAGTTGAACAATTAAGCGCTTCGGTTATTTTTGACGGCAATTTAAGTCCAGCAGATCAGGACTCACTTGAAGCAATTGTGGCTACTACCATTGGTTCAGTTGAAGAACGTGACACGATTACCATACAAGGTATCGATTTTGCTACCTCTACTGAAGTAACGGAAACAACAACACCTGAACAATTAAAGAGTAGTGTTCAAGCTACACTTATTCGGTATTGGCCTTACCTAGCAGGTGGACTAGCCATTATCATTATTCTCATTGTATTATTGCGTTTGTTACGTAAGCGAAATGATGAAGAAGATGAGCTGGATTTCTTTGATGAGGAAGAGCTTGAACCAGTCGCAGCACCTGTGCGTCCGGTAAGACCAACTGAGGAAGAAAGAAAAGCAAAAGAAAAAGCTGACATGAAGAGAGAACTAAACAAAAATATGTCTGAAAAAGAAAGTAAAGTAAGAGATTATGCGAAAGAAAGTCCGGAAGGCGCGGCTGACTTGATCAAAATTTGGATGAAGGATGAGTAGGTGAAGATATGAAAGAAGTAGACGGGTTAAAAAAAGCGGCTATATTGCTGATATCTCTAGGCTCAGAAACGGCAGCCAAAATTATGAAAAGTTTGCCAGACAGCTATATTCAAAAAGTAAGTTATGAAATAGCCAATATTGACTATGTGAACCCAGAAGAGCGGGATGCAGTCATTAATGAATTTATCGAAATGTCTCAAGCAAGAGAATACGTGATCGATGGAGGAATTGATTACGCTAAAAATCTATTGAATATGGCTATTGGTCCGCAACGTGCCAAAGAAGTCATCGATATGCTGAATCAAATTCAACTGCGTGAGCGACCATTCAATATTGCGCGAAAAGCGGATCCGCAGCAATTGACTAATCTGCTGCTCAATGAGCAACCACAAACGGTGGCATTGATTTTATGTTACATGCAACCTGAAAAAGCAGCATTGGTTTTAGCTGAGTTTCCAATCGATTTGCAGTCGGAAATCGCTGAAAGAATTGGAACAATCACCAGCACTTCTCCAGCTATTATTGAAAAGATTGAAAAAGTTATTGAGAACAAATTCTCTAATTACATTGAAAATGATTTGGAAACAGTCGGTGGCGTTCGTACATTAGTAGAAATTTTAAATTCTGTTGGAAGAAGTACAGAGAAAAATATCATCAGTGTATTGGAACAAAAACAACCTGAATTGGCTGAAGAAATCAAAGCAAGTCTATTTACATTCGAGGATATTATCACACTTGAAAAAGGCGATGTACAAAAAGTTCTTAGAGATGTTAAGAATGACGATTTGGCATTGGCACTTAAAGGCGTGTCGGATGAAATCAAGAATTTTGTTTATACCAACCTTTCTTCACGTGCGGTTGAAACGCTTAAAGAAGATCTGCAATTTATGGGACCTACTCGCTTATCAGCGGTTGAGGAAGCTCAACAACGCATTGTGACAGTGATACGCCGCTTAGATGAAAAAGGCGAGATTTACTTGAGAAGAGGCGAACAAGATGCAATTATCTCATAAGATTATCAAACAAGGACAGTCTTTTACCCAAGACAGCCGGTCTTTTATCCAAACGGCGATGACAGCAGATAAATTTCCTGAGGAGGAAGAACACTCGAGTGAAGAGCAGATAGTGGAACCCATTGAAGCTGCTCAAGCTAGAGCTTTATTAGCTGAAACACGTCAAAAAGAACAAGCCATTCTTTCAGAAGCAGAAAAAGAAGCGAACAAACTAAAAGAAGCAGCTGAAAAACAAGGTTTTGAAGAAGGTAAGACACAGGGGTACGAAATGGGCTACACAACAGGTTATGCAGTGGGTATGAAACAAGCAGATGAAGAAAGCCAGCGTATGCGAGAAAACATTCGAAATATGTTAGATGAAGCCCAAGAAGTAGTAGAAAACTATTATCAAGCAAAAAAAAATGAGTTCATTGAATTAGCAGGACATATGGCAGAAACCATTGTCCATAAAAATATCGATGTTTCATCGGATCAAGTCATGGATTTGATCAACCCGGTGCTGCATCGTTTGAAGCGAGAAGATCAATTCATTACCTTGATGGTCAGACCAGAACAAAAAGAATTGGTAAAAGAAAAAGTAAAAGAGTTTGAAAAAGAAAATCAAGATATTCGGTTTGCGGTACTATCCGATAATACTTTGGATAAAAACGGGTGTGTAGTTGAAAATGCCCATGCAATCGTTGATTTACAAGTTAGAAAGCAATTGGATGCTATGATAGATGAGATGAAGAATGCGGAGTGACGATGATGTTTAATATTCCTTTTGAAACATATCACAACCAATTGAATAAAAAGAGCTACTACTTAAAAATGGGGAAAGTTAGTCAAGTGACAGGCTTGATTATTAAAGTAGAAGGATTAGATGCGTTTGTTGGTGAAGTATGCGAGATCCATATCAAATCGTCCGGTAGAGTCGCCTTGAGTGAAGTCGTTGGATTCGTCGATGAAATGGTATTGCTGATGCCTTTAGATGAATTAGAAGGCATTGGGCCCGGCTGTTTAGTCAAACCGACTGGCAAAACATTAAAAGTCGAAATCAGTGAAAAATTACTGGGTAATACATTGGACGGTTTAGGTCGACCGATGGATACCTCCTTAGAAGTTGATGGCGTATTTTATGACGTAAACCGAAGTTCGCCTAATCCGTTTAAACGAAAAAAAATCAAGGATGTTATGCCTACAGGAATAAAAGCCATTGATGGAACATTAACTGTCGGCGAAGGCCAACGCATCGGGATATTTGCAGGTAGTGGGGTTGGGAAAAGTACCTTGTTGGGTATGATGGCCCGTTACATTGAGGCAGATATCATCGTGATCGGACTAATTGGAGAACGTGGAAGAGAAGTACTGGAATTTATCGAAAAAGATCTAGGCGAAGAAGGATACCGGAAATCGGTCGTTGTCTGTGCAACATCTGATATGCCACCACTTGTGCGTTTAAAAGGAGCTTCCGTAGCGACTACGATTGCTGAGTATTTTCGAGATCAGGGCAAAAAAGTTGTGTTAATGATGGATTCTGTTACACGTGTAGCTATGGCGCAACGTGAAATTGGGTTGGCAACTGGTGAGCCGCCAACTACAAAAGGGTATACACCTTCAGTATTTACGACATTACCTAAATTATTAGAACGAAGTGGGATGTCTGAAACGGGTTCAATTACAGCCTTTTATACCGTATTGGTTGAAGGGGACGATATGAATGAACCCATTGCCGATTCCGTACGTGGAATCTTAGATGGTCACATCGTATTGTCGCGAAAAATTGCTTCAGAAAATCATTACCCGGCAATCGATGTTCAAAATAGTATTAGCCGTTTGATGAAAGATATTACAGCCGAAAAACATTCGGCAATAGCTGGGAAATTAAAAGAAAACATGTCTATCTATTCAGATTCAAAAGATTTGATCGATGTAGGAGCTTATCGTAAAGGCAGCAATCCACTAGTCGACCGAGCGGTTCAATTAAATACACCGATAAAGGATTTTTTAAAACAACGAGTGGATGAACGATATGCTTTTGATGAAGTTGTGGACCAGCTAAAAACGCTCTTTGAAGTACAGCAGTTCGTTAATTAAAGTGACTTGGGGTGAATGACATAGCAAATTATACATTTTCAATGGAAAAAGTTCTCGACTGGAGATCCGATACTGAGGAAGAGAAAAAAAAGAATTTAGGTCAGGTTCAACAACAAAAAGAAAAGCAAGAAACTATTCTACAACGATTAATAGGCGAAAATATTAAAATTAAAAATGATAGTTTATCGACTACTCGAATCGATGTATTGCGTCGTCAGCATCTATATAAGAATATGATTGATGAAAAAATCATTCATCAAAAGAATCTGATTACGAAGGCTGAAAAAGAAGTTGAAGTGGCTCGTGTCGAGTTAATGGAAGCCCATAAAGACCGAAAAGTCATGGAAAAGTTAAAGGAAAAAGAATACATATTTTTGATGGAACAAGAGAAACAAGAGGAACAGAAACAATTAGATGAGATGGCTACCTTAAGTTTTGGGAAAACCTATTATTAATAGACCTATTCATAAGTAATTGGACTTATTCCCCATTGAAAGGAGGTGAAAAAGAAATGAATCCAACTCCTGTGGTAACCACTAGTACTGGTCCACAACAACTGTCTAATCAAAAGCAAGAAATAGTACCTGAAGAATTTGAAACTCAACTTGCAGGGTATTTAAAAAAAGAGCAACCAGGCACGATACATAAAGAGGTTTCTGATTCCGAAGGGACGACTGAAAAAGATAACCAAGACAAAGAAAGTAATAAAGAACCAAACGATGAAACAATTATCTTAGAGTCACCGCTACTTTACACTGGTCTGTTGTTTAGCCCAAATACAGAGCAACAAACAATAGAAACTAATCTATTTGAATCATCAAAAACTGAAATGAATCCACAACTAAAGAGTAGTGAGCCAATTTTTGGAAAACAAATGGATGATGAAACTGAGAAAATAGTAGCAATTGTTCAAAATGAAGATCCATTGGCTAATACCAAACATGCTCAGCTTGAAGAACCTTTTGTGGAGCCTTTAACGAAGGAAAAAAAAGAATTGCAAAAGAGTGTAGTGAGTCAAACGGCAATGAACGAAGAACCAACAAAAACGGCTGTCTCTAAACCGATGATAGATAGTGAGCTTATTCGTAAAACAACTGAGGAAATTCCTTTAGAAAAAGAAACGAACCTTTCATTAGAAGAATCTAGTTTGATCCAAACGGAGAATGTTCGGTCTTCTATGAAAAAAGAAACGGTACTAGCGGATGTTGTTCTATCAAATGGACGTTTTTTAACTGCCGAATGGAAAAACGGACGGTTAGCTAACCAAATAATGTCTGAACCTAATAGTGCAACTGTAAACTCATTAAATGAATTACCAGTACAGATTAATGAAACGCAAATTGATAGCGATCAGCAACCAGAAGCAATGATAGATGAAAGTAAACTAACCAAACTAACTGAAATTATTTCGACCGAAATTGTTCTTAAAGACTCAGTTTCACGTTTGAAGAATTCAGATAGTTATGAAGCTGTTACTCAATTCTCTGAAGTTGAGACTCAAGGACAATCTGTTCAACAGCAACAAATCATTGAAACAGCTTCTGTCAAACAAGCAAACGTCTTAGAAACGGTCAAACACACAGGTCTCCAAATGGTAAATGAAGTGGTTATGGAGCAGGCTGAAACAGTTTTAAGTGGTAAGCAATCTACTGCACATGTGACATTAACACCTGAACGGATGGGTGAGGTCAAGATTACCGTAGAGTTAACGGACAATGTGTTGGTAACTAAGATTATTGTGGATAATGTGGAAACAAGAGAGTTATTAACCACTGGGATGAATCAGCTAACGGATAAACTGGATCGTCAAAACATTCGATTAGGTGACTTGACCATTCAAGTGAACGAAAATCCATCTTCTGATTTTACTTCACAAGAAAGACAGGGAGAAGAGAAGAAGAGTACTTTTGGAAAGCAACAAACAAATTTTACCGCTAACGAAAAAGAGATACTACTATCTGAAGCAACAGTAGAAAGTAATACAAAAAGACTCAGCATATTAGTGTGAGAGGAAGAAAACAATGGACTTTCCAACAGATTTCATGATGGGATCAATTAATAATGTTTCATCTACTGAAAAAAAAAATAATGAACTTGCAACTGAAGATTTTTTACAAATCATGGCAGCGTCGATAAAGATGCCTTCTATGCCAGGTGAGAGTGGAAGCAGTGGTGGCGGCGGAGAAACCGATTATCTTGCTCAATTGGCACAATTCAATACATTGGATCAATTAACAACAGTTTCAGAAACACTAAATATGAATGTCTTGATGACTCAACAGCAACAAGCTTTAAGTCTATTAGGAAAAGAAGTCAAAGTAGCAGGTGCCGAATCAGGTTTTATCAGTGGGAACGTTGATAAGGTTAAATTTGATAAAGGTTACGCGACGATTCAAGTAGCTGGCAAAGATTATGCATTAAATTCTATTTTAGAAGTTGGTGATCAGACTTAATGTCTTTTCGCGTTGAAGGTGCACAAAATCAATCAATAGAAAATAGATCCAACTTAATCAACCAAAAAATTGATCGAACATTCCAGACATTCTTTAAGGAATCGTTGCAGACTCAAGCATCTTCTACAGAAATGAAAATTTCGAACCATGCGCAAAAACGAATGGAAGAACGAGGGATTCAACTAGATCAAACCGATTTAACGACCATCGAAGATGCAGTAGAAGAATTGAATCAAAAAGGGTCAAAAAACTCATTGATCGTCTATAAAGATATGGCATTAATTGCAAGTATCAACAATCGAACCATTATCACAGCTATGAATGCAAATGAAATGGAAACCATCACCAATATTGACAGTGTAAAAAAAATCAACGTATAAATCAGCTGGACTTAAAAGAGGCTGCACCCCATGGAATGACTGAAGTGGGATAATCGAATGGAGGAAAAAAAATGTTAAAATCACTATACTCAGGTGTTACAGGAATGAAAAATATTCAAACAAAAATGGACGTTATCTCAAACAATATTGCTAATGTAAATACAACAGCCTTTAAAACAGGAAGAGTGCGTTTTGAAGATATGTTAAGCCAAACAAATGCATCGGCGCAAACAGGAATCAATGCTCAACAAGTTGGTTTAGGAGTTCAAGTCGGATCAATTGATACCGTTATGTCAGGTGGATCATTGCAATCTACCGGAAGAGCATTAGATTTTGGGATTGAAAACGGGGACAGTTCATTTTTTAATGTAACAGATGGAACCAATACATTTTATACTAGAGACGGAGGATTTTACGCAGATCCTAGTGGTAATTTAGTAACGAGTGGTGGACTGCAAGTACAAGGATACATGTCCACCCCCCCTGCTGTAAATGACGCTAATTTTGATGCAGAAGACTTAGGGACAAACATGGCACCTATAAATATTCCTCAAACTATTCAAGAAGGTGGCAATACATTTGAATTACAAAGCTACAGTGTAGATAGTGATGGATTTATAGTAGGTTCTTACAGCGGTGGAAACTCTAGGGTAATAGGTCGTTTGGGATTAACTTCATTCTCTAATCCGGATGGTCTGCAAAAAAGTGGTGGAAATCTTTACTCAGAATCTGCTAACTCAGGAGTTCCTGTAGATGGAAATCCATCAGATGCAGGATATGGAAGTATTCGTTCTGGGTTCTTGGAAATGTCTAACGTGGACTTAGCGAATGAATTTACTGAGATGATCGTAACCAGCAGATCTTATCAAGCGAACTCCAGAAGTATTACAACTTCGGATACAATGTTAGAAGAACTAATCAACCTGAAAAGATAATTAATTTTTGAGTCTGAGTAAGAAGGATTCTTGATGGTTCAAGAATCCTTCTATCTTGACAAAGAAATCAAAACAGAATGGGGTTTGAGTATGATTGCTTTAACAACTGTTTCAGGAAAAGAATTTTATTTGAATTGCGATTTAATTTATCGAATAGACCGTTCTTTCGACACTATGATTACATTGGTTGATGGTAAAAGCTTACGAGTTACCGAGACAGATGAAGAAATAGTGAAAAAAATCATTCAGTACAGAAGAAAAATAGTTAACGGTTTTTCAGAAGGAGAATTATGAAAAAAAATATTGTACCAATAGTCGGTTTGATTTTAGGCATTGGATTGATCATTTGGTCGATTACTTCTAGTGGGAATATTGCCAGCTTTTTAGATGCACCTTCTCTAGTGATAACGTTGGGTGGTTCATTTAGTGCAATTTTAATTAGTTTTCCATTGAAATCGATTAAAAAATTACCGTCTATTTTGAAAAATCTAATACTTGACCCAAATCCTGATTATGCTAAATTGATTGAAACGTTTGCATCATTGTCTAGAAAAGCAAGAAGTCAAGGGATTTTAGCGATTGAAGAAGATATCGTGGAACAAGATAATGAATTGATGGTAACTGGACTACAAATGGTTGTCGACGGTTTAGAACCAGAAACCGTCCGAGACATTATGGAGATTACAGCAGAAAATATTGAGAAAAGACATAGTATTGGTCAAGATATCTTTTTAAAATGGGGAGAAATGGCACCGGCTTTCGGAATGATTGGTACACTGATTGGTTTAGTAATTATGCTGGGAGAATTAAATGACCCTAGTACAATCGGTGTAGGAATGGCAACTGCCTTGATAACGACTTTTTATGGTAGCTTCTTAGCTAATTTAATATTCATTCCAATCGCAAGCAATTTGCAAATGCAAACGAATGAAGAGATGAAGTTCTGTGAAATGATCATAGAAGGTGTATTATCTTTGCAAGCTGGAGAAAATCCACGTGTAATTGAACAGAAATTAAAAGGCTATATGTCATTTGAAAGTAATGAAGATACGATGAAAGCAGTAGAGAAGCTACAACAAGAGGAACAAAATTATGGCTAGAAGAAGGAAAAAGAAAGAAACTAGCAGTAGCTCTGGTGGAGGAGGTTGGATAACGACCTTTTCAGATTTGATGTCGTTATTGTTGACATTTTTCATTCTTCTCTATTCTATGTCAAGTGTAAGCTTAGAAAAATTTCAAGAAGCATCCAATTCGATTCAGTCAGCCTTTAATGGAGGAGATTCTGTAATTGAAGGAAGTACAGCAACAGATACTGAAACAAAAACAGAACTAGAGACTGAAACAATTGAAGAGACTATTGATCCAGAATTAATTGAAATGTATAACGAAGTTGTGGCTTTTTTAGAAGCAAATGAGATGACTGCTCAAGCAAGTGTTGAATATGATCAAGATGGAATTTATGTCAATATTCAAGAATCTATATTATTTGGAAGTGGAAGTGCCATTATAGCTGATTCAGGTAAAAGCACATTAAATGATTTAGGTGAATTGATTCAGCAGTTTGAAAATGATGTTGTTGTTGAAGGATATACAGATAATGTTCCTATGAATAATTCTTTATTCAGCAGCAACTGGGAACTATCTACAGGTAGAGCCTTGTCGGTTTTACGTTATTTAAGTGAAGAAAGACAGGTTGATCCAACGCGTCTTTCAGCAAAAGGCTATGGGGAATACCATCCCATTGCTCCAAATGATACAGAAGAAAATAAAGAAAAAAATAGAAGAGTAAACATCGTACTTGTTTATGATCGGCAGGGGGAGTAAAGCAGATGGAATCTGAAAAAATTAAAACGACTAAAGGAAAGAAAATATGGATATGGATTGTTATTGTTTTCTTAGCAATAACAATAGGAGGAGTCGTCACTTTTGGTTTTACTTCTGGTAAAGCTCAGGCAATCATTTCAGATTTATCTAAAGAGGAAGTTGTAGAAATAACTGTTCCTTTAGACGAATTTTTGATTAATTTAGATTCTGGTACATCCGTTAAGAAGAATTTTTTAAAAATCGAACTTACACTACACAGTTCAAAAGAGGGAGCTGAGGAAAAGCTGACCGCGAATATCGCTCAAATCAGAGATTCCGTTATCTCAGTTTTACGTAAAAAAACAGAAGATACTGTTTTTAAAGAAGAAGACACTAAATTATTGATCAAAGAAGAATTAATAGAGGCTATTAATTCTAAAATTGATGAAGATCTTGTGGATGATATTTTTATTACGAATATTGTTACCCAATAGAAGAATTGAAGAAGGAGGAGTAAAAGATTGGAACTTGGACTAAGTTATGTGTTAAAAAGTGTTGTGGCTCTAATTGTGATCATACTTGCAGCGAATTACGGATTGAAATACTTAAACACATTTATGACGAAAAGAAATCAAGTGATTAAAGTGATAGAGAGAACCCCAATCAGTAAAAGTTCAGCACTTAGCATTGTAGAAATTGCAGGTACGTATTACTTAATGAGTTTTACAGATACACGCAATGAAATATTAAGAGAACTGACTGCAGAAGAAAAGGAAAAAATTACAGCAAGTATAGATGAACCAACAGTAGTTGACCCGACGAAGTCTAAAAAACAACAATCGGAGAAAAAAGCCATTCACACTTTTAAATCATTGCAGTCTCAGTACCAATCTTTCTATGAAAAGAGGAAATAAAGTTGCAAAAGAAAAAAATTTTAATGTTATCCTTTACCCTCTTTTTAATAAGTATTTTACTCTTTCCGCAAGTCGTAACAGCTGCAGAAATCACGGATGGGTTAAGTGGATTATCGGAAGTTCTGGGCAATGAGACTGGAGAAACCTCTCAAGTTGTTCAACTATTTTTATTAACAACAGCCCTTAGTCTAGCCCCGACATTTTTAGTATTGACAACTTGTTTTACGCGTATCATTGTTGTACTTTCATTTGTCAGGAGTTCGTTAGGGACGCAGCAAAACCCGCCTAACTTGGTGTTAATGGGAATCGCCTTGTTTTTATCTTTGTTTATTATGCAGCCTGTTTATACTGATGTTATGAATGAAGCGATTACCCCTTACATAAATGAAGAAATATCTGGACAAGCCGCATTTGAATCGGCAGAGTTGCCAATAAAAGAGTTTATGTATAAACAAACCAGAGACGAAGATATTCAATTATTTTTAGATATATCTGAAATGGATAAACCAGCAGATATAAATGATCTTTCGTTAACAGTAGCTATCCCAGCTTTTATTATTAGTGAACTACGGACAGCATTCAGTATTGGATTTTTAATTTTCATTCCATTTTTAGTGATTGATATTGTAGTAGCCAGCATATTAATGTCGATGGGGATGTTTATGCTGTCTCCGGTCATGATTTCTTTGCCGTTTAAATTATTATTATTTGTTTTAGTTGATGGATGGTACTTAGTGGTTGAATCGTTAGTCACAGGATTTCAGTAGAGGTGTAAAAATGACAACAGTAAAAGTTTTAGACATTATAAGAGAAGCCTTTATGATTATGATCACCGTAGCTGGTCCGACATTGATCATTGCACTAGTCATAGGGTTGATCATTAGTATCATACAAGCAACAACACAACTTCAGGAACAGACATTAAGTTTTGTGCCTAAAATCTTAGCTGTGATCGTCTCGTTGATCGTTTTTGGGAATTTTATGCTAAACAGTCTAGTCGGATTTACGCAGAAGATTTTTGAAATGATCGCGGAACTTTGAGAGGGTAATCATGACAATACAATTACAAACGATTATCTTAATATTTATACGAATAACTTCTTTTATTGTGCTAAGTCCAGGATTTTCTATTAAAGGTCTGCCAAGTGTGGCTAAAATTGCCTTATCAATGGGCATCACGCTTGCAACTTATTCAGCAGTACCCGTGATGGAACAAGAAGCTGGAACATTTTTTTTCGCTATACTGATTTTAAAAGAACTCCTTCTCGGGATAGCCATTGGATTTATTACAAAACTCTTCTTTTCTGCAGTTGAAATTGCAGGGAATTTTGTGGATTTCCAAGTGGGTTTTTCAATGGGAGCCGTGTACGATCCAAGTATGGGAATAAATGTTTCTTACTATGGGAAAATTTATTACTGGTTGTCTATGTGCGTATTTTATTTGACTAATTTACATCATATCGTCATTAAAAGCTTGGTTCAATCGTTTCAAACGATGCCGATTTCTAGTACAAACATAGGCGATTTTGGTGTTGAAGGAATGATGAAGTTATTAGGAATCATTTTTGAACTGGCATTTAACTTGTCTGCACCAATGGTAATTGTCGCTTTATTGACGGAAGTTATCTTAGGATTGATTTCACGTTCGGTCCCTCAAATCAACGTTTTGATTTTAGGGATGCCTTTAAAAATCGTGGCAAGTTTTGTGATCATGCTGATTTTACTGCCAACGCTATTTGAAAATATTCGCACAACGTTACCATTAATGGTGAAGTACATGAATGAATTTGTTCAGTCGTTGTAAAAAAAGTGTTGTGGTTCCATGACTTTTCCCAAGCAAATCGTTTCATTCCAGAAGAAATTTTGGGTAATCAACTGAACTAATCAACCAATATTAAAAATGATAGAACCTGAAAAATGTGAGGTGAGAACAAATGGCGGAAAAAGATGGAAAAACCGAAAAAGCCAGTCCAAAGAAACTAAGGGACACTAGAAAAAAAGGTGAGATTCCCAAAAGTCCAGATTTAACTTCCGCTGTTACATTTATCGTTTTCATTTTTGCAGCTACTTTTTTAGGAAATTACATATTGAAATACAGTTTACTTTATTTACAGAATTACTTATCGGCAGGATTTACCGTAAATGGATTAGAAAATAATCTAGCAAATATTGGGATGAAATCAATCATTTTTGTTTTAGTTTTAGCTGGACCATTTCTAGCAATTGCCTTTGTAGCAGCATTTGTATCAAGTATTGCCCAGACTGGATTTTTGTTTTCTGCAGAGCCTATTAAATTTAAGTTAAGCAAAATAAATCCTATTAGTGGGTTTAAGAACATGTTCAGTAAAAAAACATTGTTTACGATGATAAAAAACGTTGCTAAATTGGCTCTCGTTTTTTGGATGGCGTATAAAACGCTTGAAACCTCCATCTATTTGATTCTTAATTCAAGCAATGTGGGAACGGAAAAGTTGTTTTTCTTAATGTCCGATCTTGTATTGGAATTGGGAACCCAATTAGGTGTACTGCTGCTTCTATTAGGTTTGATTGATTATATCTATCAAGTTTATGATTACCGGAAAAATTTAAAAATGTCTAAACAAGAGTTGAAAGATGAATACAAGGAATCTGAAGGTGATCCACAAATTAAATCTCAAAGGAGACAACGATACCGTCAGTTGTCAAAAGGAGCATTGCAAGATGTGGAAACTGCAACAGCTATTATAACGAATCCAACACATTTAGCTATTGCCATTCGGTATGAAAAAGGGAAAGATGAAGTACCAATTATTGTGGCTAAAGGAGCAGATTATCAAGCTGCCAAAATTAGAGAACGGGCTAAGGATTTTGATATTCCGATTATTGAAAATAAACCAGTCGCTAGAGCGATGTATAAAACGGTTGAGATTGGACAGCCAGTTCCCGTTGATCTTTACCAAGCCATTGCTGAAATATTAGCACTGGTTTATCAAATGGAAGAACTAAACAAACACAAGATTTAATGCTTTTTAAGATAAGGAGTTCAAAAACATGTCTACTGCTTTTTGGGGAAAAATTGAAAAACTAACCAGTTCAATGGATGTTATTGTTGCATTTTTTGTAATGATGATTTTAGGAATGATTATTATTCCATTACCAGCTGGATTACTCGATTTTATGCTGATCATCAATATAGCATTGTCGATTACGATACTACTGCTGACTCTGTTCACAAAAAATGTGTTAGAATTCTCAACTTTTCCGACACTATTATTGATTACAACCATGTTTCGTTTAGCATTGAACATCTCTTCTACAAGGCTAATTTTAACTGAAGGAGAAGCAGGAGCCGTAATTGAAACCTTTGCTAACGTTGTAACAGGAAGTAATTTCATTGTTGGAGCGGTAATCTTTATTATTATCGTTATTATCCAAATGATGGTTGTCACCAACGGAGCAAGTCGTGTTTCTGAAGTTTCTGCACGATTTACTTTAGATGCAATGCCAGGTAAACAAATGGCGATTGATGCAGATTTGAACTCTGGACTGATCAATGAAGATACAGCTAAAAAAAGACGTTCAGACCTTGAAAGAGAAACACAGTTTTTCGGAGCAATGGATGGAGCGAGTAAATTCGTAAAAGGGGATGCTATCGCTGGGTTGATCATCACCGTCATTAACCTAATTGGCGGAATAGCTATTCATTCCTTACAAAATGATATGGAGATTATGGAAGCTTTGACTACCTTTGGTCAATTGACCATTGGGGATGGACTGGTCAGCCAGATTCCTTCACTATTGATTTCAGTAGCATCCGGAATCTTAGTGACTCGTTCTGGAAGCATCAAAGGTTTTGGTAGTTCCATTGGAGAAGAATTATTCCATTCACCAAAAGTAATGATGATGCTATCCTCTATATTACTTTTATTCGCGATTATGCCAGGTTTTCCAACTATCCCATTTTTAGTATTGGGATTAGTAGCTGGAGTAGCTGGATACTTATTGATGGAAAATGAAAAATCACAGAAATCAAATCAACAAGCCAAAGAGATCCGAGCGAAAGCAGCACAACGTACGAGCCAAGAAAAGAGTCCGGATGAATCAGTAGCTTCCTTTCAAGTGGATCCGATTTCGATTGAAATTGGTTACGGCTTGATTCCCATTGCGGATGAAAATCAAGACAATAACTTGATGAGTCATATTACAACCATTCGTAAACAAAGTGCTCATGAATTAGGCATCTTATTGAGTCCCATTCGAATCAGAGATAATTTGCAACTGAAAGCCAATGATTATGTTATCAAAATCAAAGGAAATGTCGTAGCTCGTGGAGAATTGTACTTAGATAAATACATGATCGTAGATCCTGGTGAAACAGAGTTTGACTTTGATGGCATTCCAACTAAAGAACCCGCTTTTGGTTTGGACGCTATGTGGGTAAATGAAGGCGACCGCGAAACAGCTGACTTACGAGGGTATACAGTTGTAGATCCGATAACGGTTTTAGTGACTCATTTGAAAGAGACCATTTTCAAGTCTAGTTATGAACTATTAGGCAGACAAGAAGTAAAACAATTGCTCGAAGGAATCAAAGATAAGTATGGCGTAGTCATTGATGAACTGATCCCCGACATTCTTCGTTTAGGTGAAGTTCAAAAAGTCTTGCAAAACTTATTGAAAGAAAGCATTCCAATCAATGACCTAGTCACTATATTAGAAACTTTAGCGGATTATGGAAACACGACCAAAGACATTGAAATGCTGACTGAATATGTACGTCAAGCCCTGAAACGGACAGTGGTCAAACCTTACTTAGATGAACAAAATGTTCTTCAAGTAGTTACCATAATGCCTGATACAGAAGAATTGATCACACGAAGCATTCAAAAGTCTTCTGCTGGTTCCATTCCAATCTTGCAACCAGAAACGGTTACAAGGATTTTTGATAGTATCACATCCATTCATAACCAATTATCAGCTAGAGGGATACCACATGTTTTATTGGCTTCACCAAAAGTAAGGCCAGCTATGAAAAATCTGATTTCATATAATTTTCCTGATTTAACAGTTGTATCATTAAACGAGGTACCAAATGACATTCCGATTGAAACAGTTGGCATGATCGAAGGATAAATGCAAATAGAGAGGTAAGCAGAGTGAAGGAAGAACGAGAATGAGATAGATTGTTTTCGTTCCAACTCATTCCGTTTTCTAAGGTGGAGGGGTATAAATGTATTATGAAAATGATAGGGAAAAGGAAATCATTAAATACCTTCCCCTAGTAGAAAAAATTGTTAATCGAATTGATGTTAAGCGAAGTGAATATGACCGAGACGATTTATATAATATTGGGGTTATTGGTCTGATGGATGCACTGGAAAAATTCGATAAATCGAAAAAAGTTCCTTTTGAGGGATATGCGTATATTAGAATAAAAGGCTCGATCATTGATGAAATCAGAAAAACGGCTCCTGTATCTCGAACCAGAATGGGAAAGTTGAACGACTATTACCGTGCGAAAGAAAAGCTGGAAGCAACACTCATGCGTACACCTACTGAAAAAGAAATTTGCGAAGAATTAAAGATCGATGAAAAGGCTTTAACAAAAATTCACGAAACAGTACATAATCTTGCATCTGTATCACTAGAAAAAGTGATGTTTAGTGATGACGGAAATTCCACTGAGTTGATTGATTTCTTAGAAGATAAGCATGAGACGGGCTCTGAAGATACCTTACTCGACAAAGAACGTCAGCAGCTGCTAACAAAGAATGTCAGCAAATTGGATAAGAGAGAACAAACCATTTTAAACTTGTATTATGTTGAAGAGTTGTCACTGAAAGAAATTGCGTATATCTTTGATATTTCGGTTCCTAGGGTTTCACAAATACACGGCAAAATGATTTTGAAATTAAAAGAATCGATGAGGAGAGAATACGATGATTAGAAGTTTAACCACACTCAATAATAATTTTAATATTTTGCAAAAGAAACAAGAAAATATTAGTGCAAATGTAGCCAACATCAATACCTCCGGTTACAAATCGCAAGAAATCATTCAAAGTACACGCGCATCAGAAATGATGTCCAACCATTTAGATGGCCCGTTCTTAAATCAACAGCAAGATATCGGCGGATTTACCTTTGGCAATCAGATTGATGAAATCGCTCAAAATTTTAGTCAAGGTGGTTTAAAAGCTACGGCTTCTCCAACCGACATAGCGATTCAAGGAGACGGCTTTTTTACAGTAGAAGCGCCAAATGGTGGAAATTACTATACACGTAACGGAAACTTTGCTGTTAATGATACTGGAGAACTAGTCACTCAAGAGGGCTACCGTGTTCTTGGAACAACGGCAGGTGGACAGTCTGCTCCAATTCAAGTTAATGGAACAGAGTTTTCAATTGACAACAGAGGCAATATCTCAGGAACCGGAATGAGTTTGATGGTCACTGAATTTGAGAATACAGCTGGATTAACCAGAGCTGGAGACACAATGTTCACTGGACAAGGTGGAACGGTACAAATGGATGAAACAGTTATGCAACAGAATTATCTAGAAACATCTAATGTACAAACAGTCGATGAAATCACGAACTTAATGCAAGTTTCAAGAGAATTTGAAGCCAATCAAAAAGCCCTCAGTGCTGCGGATGAAACGTTAAGAAAAGCGGTAAATGAAGTTGGGAAAGTCTAGGAGGAAATGAAATTGAGTATACCTTTAAGCATCAGTAAAAGCGGCATGAATGCAATCCAAAATCAAATGGATGCTGTATCAAATGACATTGCAAATATTAATACCACTGGATACAAATCTAAAAACATCAGTTTTAATGAGTTGCTGTTGAATGATATGAATGGTGAAGCAGATTACCTATCGGATACGGTTCAAAATGCTGGAATCAATAGAGGATCAAAAAGTGGTGTAACGTCTACGAATTTTGCCCAAGGATCTCTGATTTCTGATTCGAATGATTATCACTTAGCGATTGCTGGTGAAGGTTTCTTTGGAGTTATTGGAGAAAATGGTGAACGATATTTGACACGTGATGGAGCTTTTCAAGTAAACGGAGATAAATCAATCACAAATGGTAATGGTGATACTTTGGAAATACAGACGGTTATTCCGAAAAATCAATGGCCTGAGGGTGACGTCTCCATTGCTGTAAACGGCGAAGTAACGATTCATTCAGAGAATGGAAGTACATTAGTAGGAACCATTCCGTTATTCTACCCAACTCAAACAAATGAACTGGAACCTATTGGAGAGAACAAATACAGTTACAATGGTGCTTTTGGGACAGGTGAAGGTTCCATTCAACAAAATTATTTAGAAGCATCAAATGTTGACTTAGCCTCTTCTATTACTGAAATGATGTTGGCACAGCGTTCGTACTCCTTAAATCTTAAAGTCGCTCAGGGAACAGATGAAATGGCTTCTGTGATCAACCAGTTTAAACAATAGACTTGGTGAAACAACAGTCTGAGATGATAACTTTGGCACATGCACTATCGGATTTGGTTTGACGCATTGATAATGACGTCAGGGAAGAATTTGAGGTAAATCAGGTGATAAAACATGATTAGAATGAAAAATGTCGTAAAAAATTACTCTAAAGGTGTAAAAGCTCTTAGAGGAGTTAATCTTACCATTGAAGATGGAGAATTTGTTTACATGGTAGGAGCAAGCGGCTCTGGAAAATCAACATTAGCAAAATTATTGTATAGAGAAGAAAAAGCGACTAAAGGTCAAATAGAAGTCTGTGGACAACTATTATCTAAAATCAAAGAAAAAGATATTGCTAAACTTAGACGACAGATTGGTGTTGTTTTTCAAGATTTTAAATTATTGTTAGATCGCACCGTTTTTGAAAATATCGCCTATGCATTGGAAGTCATTGGAACTGAACCGGATGAAATTGAACCATTAGTGATGCAGGCATTACGTTATGTTGAACTAGCAGATAAGGCGAATGATAAACCAACAGAACTCTCTGGTGGAGAACAACAGCGAGTATCGATTGCACGAGCAATCGTCAATTCGCCCAAATTAATTATTGCAGATGAACCAACAGGCAATTTAGATCCTAAAACTGCTTTAGAGATTATGCGTTTATTTTACCGAATCAATCAAAAAGGAACAACGATTTTAATGGTTACACATAATCGCAGAATAGTAGATAAATTCCGTAATCGCGTAATAGAGATTGAAGAAGGAAAAATCGTTTGGGATGAAAAGAAAGATGAAGACGTAATCCAATATGATAGTTCATTAGGCGAATATGTGGCTGTTTAAAGTAACAAGGTAGTTTAATAAGAGAGAGGTTCAAAAAAAAAAAAGATGCTAAAGGCATCTTTTTTTTTTTTGAAAATTAATTGAAAAGAAACTATATTATTCGTTAAGTATTCTTGGAAAATACCGATATAGTAAAAGATAAAGAAATACGTAAAAGGATTTTTCAAGAATAGGGGAAATTTTAACAATGAGAGGACGTATGACCAAGTGCAAAATAGTATAAAAGAGAAAATGAGTAAAATGAAAAAAATAGATTTCAGAAGTCTTGACTTGAGTAAATTCAAGAAAATACTTGACTTTAAAAGCTTAAAAGCTAAAATTTTGTTGCCGTTTGTGGTGGTGATAGGTTTGGTAATTATTATGGCTACAATAACAATAGTTAATATTATAAATACAAATAGTAATACAAAAGAAATGGTGGATGAAGAACTAACGTTATTGATTGCTGATGATCAATTGAGTTTAAGCATCTCACAAAGAATAGCAGCAGCACGAGGGTACATATTGTTTGGCGATACCATGTATAAAAATTTATTTGATCAATATACGGAAAAAAGTAAAGAGTATCAAGAACAACTTTTAACTCTGTCTGGATCAGAAGAAGTACAAAAAGTTATTAATAAAACAAGCGATTGGGAAGACCAAGTAATAACGGATGTTTTTGGAAGATATGATAAAGGAGATGTTACGGGAGCAACTAGTTATCTTCATTCTTCTGTAGAACCTTATTCTAATGCTCTAATACAGGATTATGAAAAACTTACAACTTCACGAGTAGCATCTATCAATGATAAAGCAGACTCTGTAATGCAATTAGGAAAACAGTCTTTAATTTTAACTGTTATCATTAGTTTGTTAGTAGTTTTATTCGGAATTTCTATTGCTTTATTAACTTCTAATTCTATTACTAAACCAATAAAAAAAGTGATGGAACGTATGAATATTATTGCTTATGGTGATCTAACTTCTGAACCTCTAGAAGTAACATCAGAAGATGAAACTGGTCAATTGGCTATAGCGATCAATCAAATGCAAGTTATGGAAAAAGAAGTGATGGAAGGCATGAAAATGGCATCTGAAATGTTAACGAATCACAGCAATGACCTTACACAGTCTGCTAATGAAGTGAAATCAGGTTCTGAACAAGTAGCCACGACTATGCAAGAATTAGCAACTGGATCTGAAGCACAAGCAACAACAGCAAGCAACTTGGCTGTTGTGATGGATAACTTTACTAAAAAAGTGCAAACGACCAATAAGAGCGGTGAGAAAATCAAAGATTCTTCTATTGGCGTTTTATCTATGACTAATGAAGGCAAACAGTACATGGAAGATACGAGTCGCCAAATGGCTAAGATCGATGAAATCGTTTTGGACGCGGTATTTAAAATGGCCACTTTAGATAATCAAACAAAAGAAATCAATAATTTAGTTGTCATCATCCAAAAAATTGCTGATCAAACCAATTTGTTAGCTTTAAATGCAGCTATTGAGGCAGCACGTGCTGGCGAACATGGAAGAGGATTTGCAGTTGTGGCGGATGAAGTACGAAAATTAGCTGAACAAGTAGCCGTTTCAATCGCAGATATCACTGGATTTGTTGGGAAAATACAAAATGAGTCTAAGAGAGTAATCGATTCTTTACAAACAGGCTATACCGAGGTTGAAGAAGGAACCAGTCAAATTAAAAAGACTGGTGAAACCTTTAATAAAATCAATAATTCTGTTACTAAAATGGTAGAAGGTATTAAAGATATTTCTACTAACTTAGAAAGTATTCAAGCAAACAGTGAACTTATGAATAGTTCAATCGAAGAGATCGCATCTGTTTCAGAAGAGTCTGCTGCTGGAATCGAAGAAACATCAGCTGCCTCACAAGAAATCACTAGTTCAATGGAGGAAGTTGCTGGAAATTCAGAACAATTGGCTGATTTGGCAAAAGGTTTGGCGGATATGGTGGATGAATTTAAACTCTAAACTAGTGAGAAATAATAGATAATAAAAAGAGAGGCCGGAAAAATTTTCCAGCCTCGTTATATGAATCGGCAAATAGTTGCTTGAAGGAATAGGAACTATAGGGTTGCCTGTTAGTAAAGGCATAGCGTTAAAGGAAGAATTCTTTAAGAATAAAACAGGGAGTTAGGGGTTAAGAGTTCCGCATAAGGGAGCAGTTCTAAATCAACTAACAAATAAGAGGGAGCAAAAAAAATGAAAAAGAGGTTTCAGTTTAAAAGTATTCGGGCAAAGATTTTAGCAGGTTTTGGAGTTACGATCGTATTAATGCTTGTATTAAGCATTTACACAATCAACTCAATAAACAAAACAAATGATTCAGTAAAAATGATATTGGAACAAAAGATGGAGCTGTTAATTGTTAACGAAAAATTATCAACGAATATGAACAAACGAACTAGTTTGATGAGAGGGTTCATGTTATATGAGGATGAATCATATAGACAAGAATTTGAAAATGAAACAGACATAAGTATTGCACTAGAAAATCAAGCATTAGAATTAAGTGAATCTGAAAAATTAAATGAGTTGATCAGTAAAAAAATCGAGTGGGGCATGCTGACTGATGAGGCTCTTGCAGCCTATGATAATGAGGATATGGAAAGTGTCCGTGAAATTATGGTAGGACAAGCACAACCAATTGAGAAAGAACTAGTTGCAGGATTTTCTGAATTAGCTGAAGAACGCGAACAAGAAATTAACACTATTGGTCAAGAAGTTATTGAAAACGGGGAACGTGTATCAATAATAGGTGTTATTATAATGATGCTGGTTGCTGTTTTATCAGTAGTTGTAGCTTATTTGACCTCTAATAACATTGTAAAACCGCTTAATGTAGTGATGCAAAGAATGCAGAGTATATCTGCAGGAGATCTTAGTTCAGAGCCCTTAGAAATAACTGAAAAAGATGAAACAGGCAAATTAAGTATCTCTATGAATAAAATGCAAAAAACGGTTAAAAGTGTTATGAAGGGCATTGCAAAAGCTTCAGAAGATTTAAGCAGTCATAGTGAAGAACTAAATCAATCAGCAAGTGAAGTGAAATCAGGGTCTGAACAAGTAGCCATAACGATGCAAGAGTTGGCTACAGGATCAGAAACACAAGCAACAACTGCCAGTAATTTAGCTGTTGTCATGGAAAACTTCACGAAAAAAGTACAAAGTACAAATAAAAATGGTGAAAAAATCAAAGATTCATCAATGGGTGTTTTATCTATGACAACTGAAGGAAAGCAATATATGGAAGATACTAGCCGTCAAATGGCTAAAATTGATGAAATCGTTCAAGACGCAGTAGCAAAAATGGCTACTTTAGATAATCAAACTCAAGAGATTAATAATTTAGTCGTGATCATCCAAAAAATTGCCGATCAAACTAATTTACTAGCTTTAAATGCAGCTATTGAAGCAGCAAGAGCTGGTGAACATGGTAGAGGATTTGCTGTCGTTGCAGATGAAGTCCGTAAACTAGCTGAACAAGTAGCCGTTTCAATCGCAGATATTACTGGATTTGTTGAAAAGATACAAACGGAGTCGAAACGAGTAAGTGATTCGTTGCAAACGGGTTATGTTGAAGTAGAAGAAGGAACAAGTCAAATTGCTAAGACTGGTCAAACGTTTAATCAAATCAATGCTTCTGTTACTATTATGGTAGATGGAATCAAAGGGATCTCTGATAACTTAGAAAGCATAAAAGTTAACAGTGAGATCATGAATAGCTCTATTGAAGAAATTGCATCCGTTTCAGAAGAATCGGCTGCTGGAGTTGAGCAGACATCTGCAGCTTCACAACAAATTACGAGTTCTATGGAGGAAGTTGCAGGAAGTTCAGAACAACTTGCCAACCTTGCTGAAAACTTAACTGAAATGGTTAGTCACTTTAAACTTTAAAAATTTTTGATCTCATTTTTCCACGGAAGAGTGAGATCTTTTTAATGTCTTACTTAGACGTGAAATGAACTTTCATGGATAAGTGAAGTTCATTTTAGGTGTCACTCATCCATGAAGAGTCGTTTCATAGACGAGTAAAGAGATTTTTAGGTTCCACTCTTCCATGAAAGGGCAGTTGATGGAAGAGTGGAACTTTCAGTAAGCGAAAAATAAGTGGTCCAAAAAAATATTCTTATTCTGATGGAGAGACCATCAAAATAAGAATTTTTTTTATAGAGTAGAAATAAGTTCTTTGAACCGCTGTCTAAATTCTCTGCGATTTTCATCTGTGAATGGTTTTGGGCCTTTTGTTCGTTTGCCACTTTTTCGAACCATGGCACTTAAATAGCGAGATTGCAGCAATTGGTCAATGTTTTCTGATGTGTACATATATCCTGTATGATGAAGAACAATACACCCTTTTCCTAATCCTAATGAAGCTAATCCGTAATCTTGTGTGATAAGGATATCGCCTTTTTCAATTAGTTTTATGATCCGATAATCTGCAGCTTCAGCTCCGGTATCAACATATACGGTATTTACTCCTACAGGTTGCTCTTTGGTTGAGAAATGCGAAATACTTGTCACCAGTGTGACAGGAATGTTCTTTGCTAAGGCTTCTTCGATAATAATATTTTTTACTGGACAGGCATCTGCATCGATATAAATCTGCAAGATTTCACCGACTTTCTACTTATTTTTATTCTCTTAGTATATCAGTTTCTAGCGTATATGTTTAGGATTACTTTAGAATACTGTATGATGGAGGTAAAGAGGAAATGGAGCTGAATAATATGACCAATAACCTTTATACATTTGAACTTTCAACAGAAAAAAAACAATCGTTTATAAACATTGATGAATATTTGCAACAAGCTTTATCTAGAAGTGGGATAAAGAATGGACTAATGTTAGTTTTTTGCCCACATACGACAGCAGCGATTACTATTAATGAAAATGCAGATCCAGATGTTAAAACGGATCTGAGTTTAGGTTTGAATCAGACGTTTCCCAATAAAGAAGAGTATATACATATGGAAGGAAACTCAGATGGGCATATGAAATCATCCGTTCTAGGGGCAAGTGAAACCTTAATAATCTCTAAGGGACGTTTGATTTTAGGGACATGGCAAAGTCTTTATTTTTGTGAATTTGACGGACCTAGGGAGCGAAATTTCATGGTAAAAATCATTGAAGGATAGAAAGAAAAAAAATTTGGAATAGATGAAAAGTATTGTAATTTAAAATTAAATAGCGTACAATTTAATTGTGCGCAACTTATTTAGGAGGAACATGAATGGAAGGAAACGATTTTTTACTAGAAGAACAATTATGTTTTTCTACTTATTCTTTATCGAAACAGTTTACGAAACTTTATCGTCCGGTATTAGAACCCTTTTCTCTTACGTATACTCAATATGTCACATTGCTTGTATTATGGGAAGAATCTGGCCTGAGTGTTCAATCATTAGGAACAAAACTTGGACTGGATAGTGGAACTTTAACACCGATGCTAAAGCGAATGGAAGCGAATGGATTTATTACTCGAAATCGTCATCCGGAAGACGAAAGAAGAGTAATTATTGCGACTACTTCAAAAGCTGATAATTTAAAGGATGAGTTATTAGAAAAAGTTTCTGCCTGCCTGTCCCTATTAAATTTGGAAGAAAAAGATTATTTTGACCTATTAACAAAAATCAATCAATTAACAGAAATTTTAGGAGGAATAAATAATGGCTGAATCAAAAGTATTGTATCAAACGACAGCAATCAACACGGGGGGACGTAACGGAGAAAGCCGTTTACCCGATGGTTCTTTTTCTATAAAAGTATCGACTCCAAAACAAATGGGCGGACCAGGACAAGGTAGCAACCCAGAACAATTATTTGCTTTAGGTTATAGTGCGTGTTTCAATTCAGCACTTGAAATAATGATCAAACAAGCTAAAATTGAAGCTAAATCAGAAGTAACAGCTGATGTTTCTTTAAATTCAGATCCGACAGACAACGGTGTTAAATTATCTGTAGTACTGACAGTTGCTATTGAAGGACAAAGCATAGAAACAACTCAAGAATTAGCAGAAAAAGCACATGCATTCTGTCCATATTCTAAAGCTGTTCAAAACAACATTGATGTTGATATAAAAGCGATAGAATACAAATAAAATTGTAGCAAACTAAAAACTAATCTGAAAAAAGTGAGATGTAAGAATCCCTTTTGTTCAGATTAGTTTTTTTGTTTTTATGTAAAGTTTTTTTGAAATAAAGGAACTAGTTTTTTTTCTAAATCATCAGTAGATTGCTCAAGAATAATATCAGACAAACAAGCACACAATAGTTGAGCTTCTTGTTCCGTATTTAAAATAATCAAACAAGTATCAAAACTAGCAATTGTACCAGCAATGGCCGGTATCTTTAATTCATCAATCAGAGAAGCAATAATTCTTGGATGAGTAGGACGAACAAAAAGGATAACAAAAAAACCAATACATTTTATGCTTACTGCGTAGTTATGTAACGCTTTTTCAAGTCTATAGTACAGACTCTTTTCGAGAAAAGTGTCATGGAAAAATGTATATTTTGTTGTTCGGTCTAATTGTGTTACTTTGATTAAATTTAATTCTTTTATATCTCTAGAAAGAGTTGCTTGAGTAGTTTGGATATTTTCTTTTTGCAAGTGATTCATTAATTCTTGTTGTGTAGCAATACTGTGATTGAGAATAAGTTTTTTTATCGTAAATAAGCGATCTTTTTTCTTCATATTTCTCCACCTTTTAAAAAAAAGTTAGTTAATAAAAAATGTATAAAGAACATTCATATACAGTATAAAGATTCGTTACATAGTGAATATTCTATAAAAAGAATATATATGAAAAATGAGAAAAATAATGTGATGAAATCGACATTTTAAGTGTGAACTTTAAACTTTCATAAAAAAAAGGTAAACGTTATTATAGATGTGTAATCAATAAGAAGCATCAAGAAGGGAAGGTTAAATGCAATGACAACACCCATTCATGTAATGTCTGAGATTGGAAGATTAAAGACGGTATTATTGAAAAGACCAGGAAAAGAAGTAGAAAATTTGACCCCTGAAATTATGGAGCGCTTGTTATTTGACGATATTCCTCATTTACCAGTTATTCAAAAAGAGCACGATGCCTTTGCTCAAGCATTGATTGACCGCGGAGTTGAAGTACTGTATTTGGAAAAACTAACAGCAGAAGCAATCGATGCTGGTAAGATGAAAGAAAAATTTCTTGATAGAATTCTAGATGAATCAAATATTGAAACGGATGGTGTTAAAGAAGGATTAAGGAAATATCTTCTAAGTTTTGACACACAAGAAATGGTAGATGCTATCATGGCAGGTATTAGGAAGAAAGATGTCAGTATTGAAAGCCATCATTTAGCAGACGTATCAAGTGAAGAAGTTTATCCATTCTTTATGGATCCAATGCCAAATCTTTATTTTACTCGAGATCCAGCTGCGGCAATTGGAAATGGACTAACAATTAATCATATGGCTTTTGAAGCTCGTAATAGAGAGTCGCTGTTTATTGAAGCAATCATGAAATATCACCCAAGATTTGCTGACCAAGATGTAGAAGTATGGCGAGATCGTAATCATACATCTCGAATTGAAGGCGGAGATGAACTTGTCTTAAACGATAAAGTAATTGCAATCGGTATCTCTCAACGAACTTCAGCTAAAGCCATTGAACAACTAGCAATCGAATTGTTTGACCGCAACTCCAATTTTGAAAAAGTATTGGCAATAAAAATTCCCAATGTTCGTGCTATGATGCATTTGGATACAGTGTTTACAATGGTTGATTATGATAAATTTACTATCCATCCTGGCATACAAAAAAATAATGGTGAAGTAGACACTTATATTTTAGAAAAAGGTGACGAACCTGGAATAGTGAAGATGACCCAGCGTTCAGACTTACAAGAAGTTTTACGTGAAGCACTTGGTGTACCAAAATTGACACTGATTCCATGCGGTGGCGGAGATGCGATTGCTGCACCTCGTGAACAATGGAATGATGGCTCTAACACATTAGCTATCGCTCCTGGAGTAGTGGTCACATATGATCGCAACTATGTTTCGAATGCCTTGTTAAGAAGCCACGGAGTTGAAGTGATCGAGATTGCCTCCAGTGAGTTGTCTAGAGGTCGTGGCGGTCCACGTTGTATGAGTATGCCTTTGATTCGTGAAGATTTACCAAAACAATAAGAACTGTTTTAAAATCAGATTTAAGTATATGGAGGAATAAGTAATGACAAAACAAGTATTCCAAGGACGTAGTTTGTTAGCTGAAAAAGATTTTACAAAAGAAGAATTGATGTATTTAATCGACCTATCTGCACATTTAAAAGATTTAAAAAAAAGAGGTATTCCACATCACTATTTAGAAGGGAAAAATATCGCTTTGTTGTTTGAAAAAGCTTCTACTCGTACGCGTGCTGCGTTTACTACAGCAGCTATTGATTTAGGTGCACATCCTGAGTACCTTGGGAAAAATGATATTCAATTAGGTAAAAAAGAATCTGTTGAAGATACAGCACGAGTACTCGGAAGTATGTTCGATGGAATTGAATTTCGTGGATTCAAACAAAGTACTGTAGAACAATTAGCAGAATTTTCAGGTGTTCCCGTATGGAATGGGTTAACGGATGAATGGCATCCAACGCAAATGATCGCAGACTTTTTGACGGTTAAAGAAAACTTCGGACACCTTGAAGGGCTTACGTTAGCCTATGTTGGAGATGGCCGTAATAATGTAGCAAACAGCTTGCTAGTCACAGGTGCAATTTTAGGAGTAAACATTCGAATCGTCTCACCTGAATCATTATTCCCAGAAAAAGAATTAGTTGATATGGCTCAATCTTTTGCGAAACAATCTGGTAGCAAATTGATAATCACAAAAGATGTTGCAGAAGGTGTTAAAGGCGCAGATGTGTTATATACCGATGTCTGGGTATCTATGGGAGAAGAAGATAAGTTTGCAGAACGGATCGAGTTATTGACTCCTTATCAGTTAAATATGGAGATGGTTCGTGCAACTGGAAAAGATGACATGATTATTTTACACTGTCTACCAGCCTTTCATGATACCAATACCGACTATGGAAGAGACGTAAAAGCAAAACACCATATTGATGCGATGGAAATTACGGATGAAGCATTCAGAAGCAAACATGCACGTCAATTTGAGCAAGCTGAAAACCGGATGCACTCTATCAAAGCTATTATGGCTGCGACACTAGGAAATTTATTCATTCCTAAAGTCTAAGTCACAAAATAAATTGTATGAAACCACAAGTATGAGAAATAATCGTTCTCATACTTGTATTCATACGTTCAAACGAATACCACACTTTAGTTTAGGCTACACAGTAAAGTCATTAAAACTGAGGAGGAAGAATCGTGGAAGATAAAAAAGTAGGTCTAATTCCTTTAATTGCCCTAGTTGTAGGCTCAATTATTGGTGGCGGAATTTTTAATTTAATGTCTGATATGGCTGTAGAAGCTTCTGTAGGTCCAGTAATTATTGGTTGGATTATAGCCGGCATAGGAATGGGATTCTTGGCATTTTGTTTTCAAAATTTATCTGCTAAGCGTCCTGACTTGGATGCTGGGATTTATAGTTACGCTAAAGAAGGATTCGGAAAATATATGGGATTCAATTCAGCATGGGGTTATTGGTTGTCAGCATTTTTAGGAAATGTTGCTTATGGAACACTACTATTCAGCTCAATTGGGTATTTTTTCCCTATTTTTGGAGACGGTCAGAATTTAGCTTCTGTTATCGGAGCATCTGTCATGCTTTGGTTGGTTCACGCACTTATATTAAAAGGAGTCGAAACGGCTTCTTTTATCAATACAATCGTCACAGCAGCAAAATTGATTCCGCTAGCCATCTTTTTTGTAGCTATGTTTGTAGCCTTTAAATTAGATGTTTTTACAGCTGACTTTTGGGGAACAATCTCCGGAAATTTTTCATTTAAAGAAGTAATGGACCAAGTTCAAGGTACGATGTTAGTTACGGTATGGGTATTTATTGGAATTGAGGGAGCAGTGGTCTTCTCTGGTCGAGCTAAGCACAAATCTGATGTTGGTAAAGCGACGATTATCGGTTTAGTCACCGTGATTGCTATTTATCTACTAACCACGATTTTATCAATGGCTGTTTTAACTAGACCAGAATTAGCTGACTTGCCTCAACCTGCAATGGCTTATTTGTTAGAAAGTGTTGTTGGTAAATGGGGTGCAGTGTTGATCAATATTGGTGTGATCATTTCTGTATCAGGCGCTTGGCTTGCTTGGACTATGTTTGCAGCTGAATTGCCATTTCAAGCAGCAAAACAAGGTGCGTTCCCTAAATTTTTTATTAAAGAAAATAAAAATGGAGCACCCGTTAATTCATTATTATTTACAAATGTACTGATCCAATTGTTCTTATTTACTTTTTTAATCAGTTCAAGAGCTTACAATTTCGCTTTTTCATTGGCTTCATCAGCCATTTTAATTCCATATGCATTTACAGCATTTTATCAGTTAAAACTGTCATTGATGGAAACAAGTGACACAAAACGTCGTAACCAAAATATTTTTATTGGAATAGTAGCGAGTATTTATGCTATTTGGTTGATTTATGCAGGTGGAGTGGATTATTTACTGCTAACCATGTTGTTGTACGCACCAGGAATCATTATTTACGCTTGGGTACAAAAAGAAAATAAAGAAAAAATATTTACTAAGAGTGAATGGATTGCAGCAGCGATCATTGTGCTTCTCTTTATACTAGCTGTTATACAGATTGCAAATGGTTCAATTGATATTAGTAATATGTAGAGGAGTGTAATAATGATGACAAAAAGAAAAATCGTGGTTGCTTTAGGTGGAAATGCAATATTATCAAATGATGCAAGTGCTCAAGCACAACAACAAGCACTTGATGAAACAGCAGAATATTTGGTGAAATTTATTGAGAATGGTGATGACTTGGTTATTTCACATGGTAACGGGCCACAGGTAGGAAATTTATTATTGCAACAGATTGCAGGAGATACACCTAATAATCCAGCTATGCCGCTAGATACCTGTGTAGCTATGACTCAAGGAAGTATTGGGTATTGGATGCAAAATGCACTTGGACGAGCTTTAGAGAAACGAAATATAGATAAACAAGTGGTCTCATTGATTACTCAAGTAATTGTTGATGAAGCAGACCCTGCTTTTGAGCAGCCAAGTAAACCAGTTGGTCCTTTCCTGTCGAAAGAAGAAGCTGAAGCAGAAATGGAACAATCTCAAGCTGTTTTTAAAGAAGACTCTGGAAGAGGTTGGCGAAAAGTCGTTCCTTCACCAAAACCAATCAGCATTAAAGAGCATTGTGTGATCAATCAATTAGTAGAAAATGGAATCATTCCAATAACGGTTGGTGGAGGCGGTATTCCAGTCGTAAAAAGAAATAATGAGCTAAGAGGAATTGAAGCTGTAATCGATAAGGATTTTGCCTCTCAAAAGTTAGCAGAGTTGATACAAGCGGACTTACTGGTAGTGTTGACGGGCGTCAATAATATCTATATCAATTACAATCAACCCAATCAAAAACAACTTAATAAAGTAACGGTTACAGAAATGAAAGGCTATATTGCTGAGCATCAATTTGCTGCAGGAAGTATGTTGCCTAAAGTAGAGGCTGCAATTGCGTTTGTAGAAAATTCAAAGAATGGAAAAGCAATTGTTACCTCTTTAGAAAATATTGAATACGTTTTATCAGAAGGTGCGGGAACAATTATTATAAAGTGATGTAAGCGTTATTTAAAAAATGCATAATAAAGTAAAAAAAGCCTTTAATCTGAAGGCTTTTTTTACTTTTGTGTTATACTTATATTGTGAATAAATTATCTATGGGCAAGTGTTTAAAGATGAAAAGTATGAATAGGAGTGTTTTGATGTCAACCATTCAAAAAAAGTTAATCAACTTATATGAACTAAGATACAAGCCTATTTTTTCAGAATTTACCGATCCCGAATTTAATCTTCTTCGAAAAAATATGTATCTGCGAAAGTATAAAAAGGGACAAGTTCTATTTGACGAAGGAGACATTCGTGAAAAAATATTTTATTTAGTCGATGGATTGGTTAGACTTGAAAAATATGACGAAAGTGCTTTTTACACGTACACAGACTATGTGAAAAAGGAAACATTATTCCCGTATGGTGGAATGTTTTCCGATGAGGTTTATCATTACTCTGCTTATGCTGTGACAGATATAGAGCTGTATTATATTCCCACAACTCTTTTTGAGAGTATAATAGAAAAAAATCTTAAACAAATGATTTTCTTCTATCATAAATTATCTAAAATTCTTAAAAGTCATGAAGAAAGATTACAATATTTAGTCGTATCGAATGCTACAAATCGTATCATTAAAACATTAAATTATTTAATGAAAGAGTTGGGAGATTATACCAATCCAACAATGGTCAATATACCTTATCCAATTACGATCAATGAAATAGCGAATATGAGCGGATGCTCAAGAGAAACGGTAGGAAACACGATTAAAAAGCTAAAAGAAACAAAAAAGCTAGAATATGAACACAAGCTTTTTGTATTTAAAGACTTGGTTTATTTTAACTCCTATACAGAATAAATTAGTAATATACTAGCGGTGACTTAAAAATCAAATAAGCTAGTAGTTATAAAGCTCTTAAAGAAGGAAACATCTTCGAAGAGCTTTTTTTATTAGGATTGATTTAACGGATGTAAAGATTAATTCCTCGTCTAGTACTCTTAAAAATTCTGTGGTAATATGGTGGTTAAGAAAACCTTTTCTAAAGTTATTATGGAGATTCATTAGGAGGAAAAAGTATGATGTATGGTGCAATTGAAGCAGGCGGAACAAAGTTTGTTTGTGCAATAAGCGATGAACAATTAGAGATAAAAGAACGTATAAGTATTCCTACCACTACACCAGAAGAAACCCTTAAACAAGTTTTTGACTTTTTTGATCAGTACACATTAACTTCTATTGGAATTGGATCTTTTGGGCCAATTGATGTTAATGAAAAATCAGCTACATATGGATATGTAACATCAACTCCAAAAACCGCATGGAAGAATTTTGACTTCTTAGGAGCAGTTAAACAGAGATATGATATTCCAGTTGCTTGGACGACAGATGTAAATGCAGCCGCTTACGGAGAACTTAAAAAAGGAAGCGCTCAAGGAACGGAAAGCTGCCTTTACCTAACTGTTGGTACCGGAATCGGTGGTGGAGCTGTAGTTGATGGGAAAGTACTAAGCGGTTTTGGGCATCCAGAAATGGGACATCTTTTAGTCAGCATGCACCCTGATGATTATTTTGAAGGCGTTTGTCCTTATCATGGAAATTGTTTAGAAGGTGTTGCTGCAGGCCCAGCTATTGAAAAACGCTATGGGAAAAAAGGACATGAGTTAGCAGAAGATAAAAAAGTTTGGGAGATAGAAGCATTCTATTTAGCACAAGCTTTAGTGAATTATACCTTGATTCTTAGCCCTGAAAAAATTATTTTAGGCGGAGGGGTTATGAAACAAACTCAATTGCTCGCTATGATTAAAGAACAATTTACTCAGTTGATGGCTGGTTATGTTGCGACTCCTTCTTTAGATGAGTACATTGTAACTCCAGAACTTGAAGACAATGCAGGAATAACGGGTTGCTTGTTGATGGCTATTGAAGCAAATTTATGAGCAAAGATCAAAGAAACGTAGGGTGAGAAGATGGTAACCATAAAAGATATCGCTTATAAAGCTGGTGTAGCTAAAAGTACGGTTTCTAGGTATTTGAATGGCGGATCCGTTAGTAAAAAAACGAGGGCCAAGTTAGATCAAATTGTTAGTGAGACCGGCTATGCACCGAATACTTTTGCGCAAAGTTTAAAAGCGAAAAAAACAAAGATGATAGGTACCATCATTCCTCGACTAGATTCCTTCGCAACAAATACGATATTAGCGAGTATCGATGAAGAATTAAGAAATAAACATTATCAATTAATTATTACAAATACAAATCAAAATGTTGAACATGAAGTTGAAAATATTTATACTTTGGCTAAACAAAAAGTGGATGGCATTATTTTATTGGCAACGGTTGTAACTCAAGCGCATAGAAAAGCAATCGCAGACGTCAATATTCCAGTTCTGCTACTGGGACAATTTGCAGATGGATTAAATACAATTGTTCATCAAGAGTATGAAGCTGGGTTTAAAATGGGAAGTTATGCAACTAATTTAGGGCACAAAACCTTTTTATATTTTACCGTTCTTGAAGAAGATGAGGCAGTTGGGCAGTTGAGGTCGAAAGGCGTTTTAGATGCGTTGAAATGCTCTCCAGAGACGACTGTTGAAGTTGTTGAAACTAGTTTTTCCTTTTCAAAAGCGTATGAAAAGGCGATGAGTGTATTGACAGAAACAACGGCGACGTATGTTTTGTGTGCAACTGATAATATCGCGTTAGCCGTTATGAAAGCTGCTCACACATTAGGACTGAGTATTCCGACTGATTTCTCATTATCTGGCTTTGGCGGTTATGAAGTTACTTCCATTGTTACACCAACTATTACGACTGTAAAATACCCATACGAAGAATTAGGTTCTGTTTCAGTAGCGAACCTCATTGAATTAATTGAAGGTAAAGACAGCATACGTAATTTAGAATTGCCTAATATTTTGGTAAAGAGAGAATCAACTACTTCTTATCAAAAAAGTTCGATATAATTTTGACATTATATCGAACTTTTTTGATTTTTTATATCGATATAAGATACATTTTAATTAACCGATATGGCAGTCAAATGACTTTATGCACTATAACGTGCATCGTATTTAGCTCATAAGGTAGTCATAGAATTTTTATATACATTAAACTAGACAGAACAAATGAAATCGGTTAAACTAAAAATAGAAACCGGTTCCAAAATAGAAAAGGAGGAAGAGTCATGTCGAATAATAAAGAAATAGCAAAAGAAGTTATAGCAGCAGTTGGAGGAAAAGAAAATATCCGTTCTATAGCTCATTGTGCAACTAGATTAAGGATTATGGTAAACGATGAAAATAAAATAGATAAAAATACAGTAGAAGGTATTGAAAAAGTAAAAGGTGCATTTTATAATTCAGGACAATTTCAAATCATTTTTGGAACCGGTACCGTAAATAAAATATATGATGAAGTTGTTGGCTTAGGTGTCAATGAAGGATCAACTGGTGAAATGAAACAGGAAACAAAAAAACAAGGTAATGCCTTCCAACGTGTCATTCGTACATTTGGGGATGTATTTGTTCCTATCATTCCAGTATTAGTTGCTACAGGTCTGTTTATGGGATTACGTGGATTATTGACCCAAGAACAAGTTTTAGCTGTCTTTGGAATGGTCCCAACTGATATTAGCCCTAATTTCTTATTATATACTCAGGTGTTAACGGATACAGCTTTTGCTTTTTTACCAGCTTTAGTTGCTTGGTCTTCATTTAAAGTTTTTGGCGGATCACCCATCATTGGGATCGTCTTAGGATTAATGCTAGTCAATCCATCTCTTCCAAATGCTTATGAAGTAGCCGGTGGAACAGTAGACCCAATCACCATGTTTGGTTTCATTCCAGTAGTTGGCTATCAAGGAACCGTGTTACCGGCCTTTATTGCTGGTTTTGTAGGAGCAAAATTGGAAAGATGGATCCGCAAACGGGTACCAGAAACGCTTGATTTATTGGTAACGCCATTCATGACATTACTGATTATGAGTATCTTGTCATTATTTATAATTGGACCAGTTTTTCATTCTTTAGAAGTGGTTGTATTAAATGCCACTATTTGGGTGTTAGGATTGCCATTTGGTTTGGCAGGGTTGGTACTAGGAACAATAAATCAACTGATTGTTGTAACAGGAATTCATCATCTCTTCAACTTCTTGGAGATTCAACTGCTAGCAAATACTGGTGTGAACCCATATAACGGAATTATTACAGCCAGTGTTGCGGCACAAGGTGGAGCTTCATTAGCTGTAGCTATGAAGACAAAATCTAAGAAATTAAAAGCATTAGCCTATCCTTCTACCTTATCTGCTTTCTTAGGTATTACTGAGCCAGCCGTATTTGGAGTGAATTTGCGATATGTTAAACCGTTTGTCTTTGCATTAGTTGGTGGAGGAGTCGGTGGTTTCTATGGTAGCTTAGTTGGACTGGAAGCTACAGGAATGTCTTTAACAGTTATTCCAGGAATATTGCTGTATTTAGATGACCTGAGCCATATTCTTTTATATATTTTAACAAATGTTATCGCGATTGCTGTAGCATTTACATTAACTTATTTATTTGGATACAGTGACAAAATGAGAGAAGAAATTGAAGGCTGAAAGGACGTTTAGATATATGGAACAAACCAATAAAATGGAGCAATATGAGTTGGGCTATCATATTCGACCACCTCATGGGTTGCTAAATGATCCAAACGGACTCGTGTACTATAAAGGTATTTATCATGTTTTCTATCAATGGAATCAAACGGATACAACACACCAGTCAAAAAGCTGGGGTCATATGACAACGAAAGATTTTATCCGTTGGGAAACTCATCAGCCAGCATTAGAACCTATTGATTGGTATGATAGAGACGGATGCTACTCTGGTAGTGCCGTTGTTTTTGAAGAAAAAATGTATGTATTCTACACTGGAAACGTTCGGGGGAAAAATGGAGAACGCAAAAGCTATCAATGTTTAGCTATTTCAGAAGATGGCATCCATTTTGAAAAAAAAGGACCGGTTTTAGAGCATCCAATAAAAGGCTACACCGCCCACGTTAGAGATCCGAAAGTTTGGCAAGGAAAAGACGGAAACTGGTGGATGATCTTAGGGGCACAAAAAGAAGAAACCTTAACTGGGGATGCATTAATGTATCAGTCTACTAATTTAATCGACTGGTCCTTAACTGGATCGTTGATGGATGAACCTCTCTCATTAGGGTATATGTGGGAATGTCCGGATGTCTTGAGATTTGATGACAAAGATGTATTTGCATTCTCTCCCCAAGGCTTAACAGCAGAGGGAGAAAAATACAATAATATCTATCAATCTGGTTATTTCACAGGTGAATTGTGTGATAACGGTAAATTTATAAGAGATCATCAACCGTTTAAAGAACTAGATTATGGCTTTGAATTTTATGCGCCACAAACTTTTAAGGATACTGGTGGACGAACGATTCTATATGCGTGGGTCGGTGTGATGGAACCAAAATTAGAAGCAGCTGTACCTACTAGAAAGAGTGGTTGGTTGCATGCATTATCTATACCAAGAGAAGTGACATATGAAAAGGGCAAACTTATCCAATACCCTATTGCTGAAACAACTCATTTAAGAGAAACGAAGTCGGTAGTTAGCAAAAGTATCCAAGATGAAAGTTTTACGTTATCTTCACTCCAACAAGACATTCTTGTTGAATGGGATGCAGCAGCAACAGATTTTATTATTTATTTAAGAAATGAAATTGAGATTAACTATCAAGCATCAAATAAAAAAATTACCGTTGTTCGAACCAATTGGCTGACAAATGTTAAAGAAGAAAGAACAACTTTTTTAACACAGGATTTGATGGAGTTACGGTTACTGATTGAAAGCTCAATGGTAGAGATATTTTTGAATAAAGGAGAAGAAGTGTTTACGTTAAGATATTTTACAAGCGAAATGAACCATTCATTTAACTTTAAGTATTTAAATAGAAAAGTAGAAAAGACTATCACTGGATACACTCTTCGTTCATTTATAGTGAAAGACAAGAGTTAAATAAAAAACCTCTCAAAAGAATTTATTTTGAGAGGTTTTTTCATAGAATAAAGTAATTTATTATTTATTTAGCACGAATTCAGTTACAATAATAAGAGGATGAGTTAAAGGGGGAAATCAAATGGCAACATACAAACGTCTGCCTAAACATATTGGTATCATTCCGGATGGCAATAGGCGATGGGCTCAAGAAAATGGTTTTAAAAAGCAAGAAGGTTACAAATTTGGTATAGAACCTGGATTAGAGTTGTATCATCTTTGTTTAGAATTAGGTATCGAAGAAATGACTTTTTATGGTTTTACTGTAGATAATACCAAAAGACCAGCTGAACAAACAAGAGCTTTCCAAAAGGCTTGTGTAGATGCAGTCAATAAATTGAAAGATAGAGATGCAGACCTGCTGGTTGTTGGAAATACTAATTCTCCATTGTTTCCAAAAGAATTACTCCCTTATACTAAACGGACTAAATTCGGAAAAGGACTAATGAAAATCAATTTTTTAGTGAATTATGGCTGGAATTGGGATTTAAATTATGGCATTAAGCAAAGTGATTTTGATCCTAAACAAGATTTTACAAAAAATATTGCATCTTCAGATATCTCAAGAATGGATCTTATCATACGTTGGGGCGGTAGAAGAAGATTAAGTGGATTCTTACCGATCCAATCCATCTATTCTGATTTTTATATAGCTGAAGAAATGTGGCCGGATTATAATCTCGATCAAGTACATGCAGCACTGCAATGGTACCAGGATCAAGATATTACATTAGGTGGATAAAAATAAATGCAAAATTATGTTATTGTATATAAAGTGATGCAAGCCTAAGCTCCTGATTTTAGGGTTAGGTTTGTTTTTTTTTGTGGAATTTCAAGTTGAGCACAACAAATAAAGAAAACGATTACAAAAATTGGGTTTAAATCTCATTGATATAGAATGAGTAGACTATTATAGTTGATTTATGAAGAGGAGGTACTCTTTTGTTTGATGAAAAAGCTTACAGGCTATTCGAAGAAATAACGCTACATGATAAGATAAGTAAATTTGAAGTTATGAGAGTACTAAATCTAACTGAAAGACAACTTCAATATGATTTAGATAAGGTCAATGATACATTGCTAATGATGAATTTGCCTGTGATTAGAATAGAAAATCAAAGTTTCTTTATCGACAAAATATTAAAGAAACGAATCGAAATAGGAATGCCATTAAACATCAATGCAAAGCAATTTGTTATACCTGAAGATACTCGAAGTCTTTTGATTTACTTATATACCTATATTAGAAGTGAAGCACTATCAAATTACCACTATCAATTATTGTTGGGTGTAAGTAAGAACACTGCTTTAACAGATGTGAAAAAAGCAAAACTAAGCTGTGAAGAGTGGGATATCAGTCTAGTTTATTCCAGAAAGGAGGGGTATCACTTAAAGGGAACTGAGAATAAAAAATGGAAATACGCTTCCTATTGTATTGACTATTTATTATCCCAACCGTTAGGAAAAGAACTGATTATTTTGATTATTAAAGCTTGGAGAAAAGAAGAAGAGCTTGTAATCGTTCAACAAATAGTCGATAGATTAGTAAAAAAAAATCAATTAAAACTAGTTAAAAGTAGAAAAGCAGAAATGATTCTGCATATTCTCTTCGTTAAATTGAGAAATAAAACAGAAAAATTGCAATACACTGAATTTGAAAAGCAATTATTACAAAGACAGTTATTATTTGAAAATGGAAAACAATTGGCGACATCTTTGTTTAATGGGAAAAATGAAACTGTGGTGTATTTTTTTACTATTCAATTACTAATCACACAAGAAGAAATAAAGGATAACGAAAACCCCTTTCTTGAGGAATTAGCAGAACAAATTATTGAAGAATTTGAAAAAAGCACTTTATTGCCCATGCACTACAAAAAACAACTAAAGATAAGTTTATATAATCATCTTGTTCCAGCATTTTTTAGAATTACATTTGCCGTTCCGTTAGTCAATCCTATGGTAACTAGAATTAAAACAGAATACGCTGATTTGTTCGAATTTGTTAAAAGAGCCTTAGAGCCATTATCAGCTTTGACGGGAAAAATGATTAGTGAAACAGAAATAAGTTTTTTTACATTACACTTTGGTGGTTACCTAGAAAAAAGCAAAGAAAAGAAACCAGAAAAAGTAAATGCACTCGTTATCTGCTCAAATGGAGTTAGTACATCAATCATGCTCCGTTCACAATTGCAGGACATGTTTCCAAATATTCAATTCTCTCGTGTTCATACAATTGAACAAATTTATCATATTCCGATCACAGATTATGATTTGATTTTTTCAACAGTAGAAGTGATATCAATCAAACCAGTTTACCGAGTAAAACCCTTACTAACAGATATTGAAAAGAATCACCTAATTCAATCTGTATCTACTCAATTTCCAAGATTAAATTTAAAAAATATTTCAATTAATCAGTTAATGAAAATAATTCATAAATATACAGAAGTAATAGATGAGAAAAAGCTACTATCAGAACTAATTACTCTCATTCATTCAAGAGAAATAGAAAAGGGGGCTTATAAGCCAATGCTTTCAGAATTATTAACTAAAGATATGATTCAATTTACAAATCAAGAAATGGATTGGAAAAGTGCAATTACTAAGGCTGCTCAGCCTTTAGTTGATTCTAACAAAGTTCAATCGGGATATGTGGAAGCTATGATAAAAAATGTTGAAGAAATTGGAACTTACATTCATATAGGTAAAGGAATTGCAATTCCACATGCACGACCTGAAGCGGGTGTGAATAGTTTAGGTATTTCATTTTTAAGAACAACAACTCCTGTACTGCTACTGGATAAAGAAGAGCATAAAATTGATATTTTTATTTGTTTAGCCGCTATTGATAATCAAGCTCATTTGAAAGCTTTAGCACAAATTACGAAACTTTTAAGCAATGATACAACATTAAATGCTATTAAAGAATCAAAAACAGCAGAAGAGATTATTAGTATTATAAAAAAGGGAGAAGATGAATAATGAAAATTTTAGCAGTTTGTGGACAAGGATTAGGGACTAGTTTTATGGTGGAAATGAATATTAATCAAGTATTAGGTGAATTAGGAGTTACAGATGTAGAGGTTTCACATTCTGACTTAAGTTCTGCACAACCAGGAGATGCAGATATCTTTTTCTTAGCTAAAGATATTGCTGAAGGTGGAGAACAATTAGGAAATGTTGTTATTTTGGACAGTATCATTGATATTGATGAATTAAGAGAAAAAGTAAAAAAAGCACTTGAAGAAAAAGGTGTGCTTTAAGATTTTGTGCAAGAGAAATTAATAAATGAATAGGAGATAAAAAAATGAATACTTTAATTGATATTTTAAGTGCACCCTCCATTTTAGTTGCGTTTATTGCGCTTGTAGGTCTCTTGGTTCAAAAGAAAAAAACGTCGGATGTTATAAAAGGCACTGTTAAAACATTTGTTGGATTTTTAGTTATACAAGCCGGTGCAGGAATATTAGAAACGTCTTTGGCACCATTTGGTCTAATGTTCCAAGAGGCTTTTAATATTGCAGGAGTCGTTCCAAATAATGAAGCAATTGTAGCATTAGCATTAACTGAATATGGAACAAACACTGCTTTGATCATGTTTTTTGGGATGATTGCTAATATCTTAATTGCACGATTTACTAGATTTAAATACATCTTTTTAACAGGACATCATACCCTATATATGGCTTGTATGTTAGCTGTAATAATGGCTGTAGCTGGATTTAATACAATCCCGCTAATTATTGCAGGTTCTGTCGCATTAGGCATCATTATGACTTTATCTCCAGCTATCGTTCAACCATTTATGCGTGAATTAACAGGAAATGACAATGTGGCACTAGGACATTTTAGTGCAGTAGGTTATGCTTTAAGTGGTTATGTTGGAAGAATCTTTAAAAAGGATAAAGAACATTCTACAGAGAATATTAATTTTCCAAAAGGACTAGGATTCTTACGTGATAGTACAGTAAGTATTGCGATTACGATGATCATCATGTACTTTATCGTTGCTATCTTTGCTGGACCTGAATTTATTGAATCTGAACTTAGTGGAGGAACGAACTTTTTAGTATTTTCATTGATTCAAGCAGGTAACTTTGCGGCAGGTGTATTTGTTATTCTAGCTGGTGTTCGTTTAGTTCTAGCAGAAATTGTTCCTGCATTTAAAGGAATCTCTACAAAACTAGTTCCAAATGCTAAACCAGCACTAGATGTTCCAATTATCTTTACGTTTGCCCCAAATGCTGTATTGATTGGTTTCTTTTCTAGTTTTGTAGGAGGAATTGTTAGTTTAGCTATTATGTTAGCTGTTGGAAGCACAGTTATATTGCCAGGTGTAGTTCCACATTTCTTTACTGGAGCTGCAGCTGGAGTATTCGGAAATACAACAGGTGGAATTAAAGGATCAGTGGCTGGTTCATTTGTTAATGGTGTGATTGTTTCATTCTTACCATTATTCTTAATGCCAGTACTAGGAGAGTTAGGTTTTGCAAGCACAACGTTCTCCGATGCTGATTTTGGAGTAAGTGGTCTATTCTTTGGCACGTTAGCTAACTATGCAGGTCCAATTGCTATAGTTATTAGTTTAATCGTCATTCTTGTGTTAATGGCAATCCCTTTTAAAAAGAAAAAAACTGAAATGGAAACTAAACAAGTTTAATACTAAAAAAAAGAGAAAAATAAAAGATTCTGTATTAAAATAGATAAGATAATCCATTTATTAGGGATTATCTTATCTTTCTAATTTATATAATCTTTGATATTGAAAATAGAAGAATAAAAGAGCTTAGTTGAAATTTCTGAAGGAATATGGATTGCTTGTAAACATGGTTCCACACAAACAATCCTGTCATTCTATAAAGAATTTTATTTTGAACTACCATCACCATTTTAATACTACAGTTGTTTAGAATAGATTAAGGAGAGGAAATTCATGTATCTTGCAGATTACCATCACCACACGGATAACTCATTTGATTCTCAAGCACAGATGAAAGAAGTGTGTGAACAAGCTATAAAAATGGGATTGGATGAAATTTGCTTTACTGAGCATTTTTCCGTAAATCCAAAAGCCCCAACGTATGATCATATGAATTTTAACCGCTATTTTTTTCAGATAACAAAGTGTCGTGAATTATTCGGAAACGAATTAGTGATTAAGGCTGGAATCGAATTATGCGAACCGCATTTGATGAAAGAAGAATACACAGAAGCGTTAGCTTACTTGGAAATCGATTTTTTTATGGGTTCAGTTCATAATATAAAAGAAGAAAAATTACGTACATTCATGTTAAATAAAACGAAGGAAGAAATTTATCAACAGTATTTCGAAGAAGTCTATGCAATGGTTGCTGAAGCTGATATTGATGTGATTGCACATTTAGACTTAATTAAACGTTATGCAGTAGATTCAGTAGGGAATTATGATTTCATAACTTACAAACCTATTATTGAGAAAATAGTACGCAAAGCAATTGAACGTGGTATTGGGATTGAAATCAATACATCTGGATTAGCAAAAAAAACATTAAATGAAACCTTACCTTCAATAGAAATTTTACGGTTGTATCATTCATTAGGAGGAACAATTTTAACGATTGGCTCGGATTCACATTTCTCAAAAACAGTAGGGTCAAATCAAGAACTAGCTATTGAGATGGCAAAAAAAGTAGGATTAGATGGAATAACTGTATTTGAAAAAAGAATTCCGAGAAAAATTTATTTCTAATAGGCACAAAAAGAGGAAATAACCTTAATGGCTATTTCCTCTTTTTATTTTTAAAATATAGCGCTAACATCTTGTAATAATTCGTTTATAAATGTATACTTGTTTTATGCAAAAGACTAGACAATTAGTTTGGTTGTAAAGATAAAAAAAGGAGTGTTTAATATAATGAGGTACGAATTTCCAGAAGGATTCTGGTGGGGATCTGCAGCTAGTGGACCGCAAACAGAGGGCGTTTTTGAAGGCGATAACAAAGGGGATAATATTTGGGATCATTGGTACCGTGAAGAACCAGAAAAATTCTTTAACCAAGTAGGACCAGAGAAAACTTCTTACTTTTATGAAAAGTATAAAGAAGATATTCAATTAATGAAAGAAACCGGACATACAACATTTAGAACTTCTATTCAATGGAGTCGTTTAATTCCGGATGGCACAGGAGAAGTCAATCAAAAAGCTGTTGAGTTTTATAATGATGTAATCAATGAATTGCTTGCAAACGATATTGAACCTTTTATTAACTTGTACCACTTTGATATGCCTATGAAATTGCAAGAAAAAGGCGGGTGGTTAAATAGAGAAACAGTGGACGCTTATGTAGAATTTGCTGAAAGATGTTTCGAATTATTTGGTGATCGAGTTAAAAAATGGTTTACACATAATGAACCTATCGTACCGGTTGAGGGTGGATACTTATACCAATTCCATTATCCAAATGAAGTGAATATGAAAAAAGCTGTTCAGGTTGCTTATCATGAAGTGCTTTCGAGTGCTAAAGCGATTAAAGTTTATCATGAAATGAACTTAGACGGTGAAATTGGAATTATTCTAAACTTAACACCAAGTTATCCAAGAGATGAATTTAATCCTGAAGATGTAAAAGCAGCACAACTTGCTGATGCATTCTTTAATCGTTCATTCTTAGATCCTTCAGTTAAAGGGGAATTCCCAACAGACTTAGTTGAATTATTGAAAGAAATCGATCACTTACCAGTGATTGAAGAAGGCGATTTAGAAACAATTAAAAATAATACAGTCGATTTGCTAGGCGTTAATTACTATCAACCTCGTCGAATCAAAGCGAAAGAATCCTCAGAAAAACTAGCAGATGGTCCTATGCCAGATGACTATTTTGACAATTACATCAAACCTGATCGTAAAATGAATCCATACCGTGGATGGGAGATTTACGAAAAAGGGGTTTATGATATTTTAACAAATCTAAGAGAAAACTACGGCAATATTCGTTGCTACATCTCTGAAAATGGAATGGGTGTAGAAGGAGAAGAAGCTTATATTAATCCTGATGGAAGTATAGAAGATGATTACCGTATTGAGTTTGTAAAAGATCATCTAACTTATATGCATCAAGCAATTCAAGAAGGCAGCAATGTACAAGGTTATCATATGTGGACATGTATGGATAACTGGTCATGGACAAATGCTTATAAAAACCGTTATGGATTTATAGCCGTTGATATTGAAAATGAAGGAAAAAGAACAGTTAAGAAGAGTGGACGTTGGTTTAAAAAAGTATCTGATGCTAATGGTTTTGACTAATTAACTAATAAAAAAGCGCAATTTCCTTTTGGAAATTGCGCTTTTTTTAAATAAGTTCAGTTTTTTTAAATAAAAGACTAGACATATAAAATAAAAAATGATATTATTCATATGTAATCGATTTCAAATAATTGATGAAAACTAAAAAGAGGCCTATTTTTAGTTTGTGTTACAAAGTTTCATGTATTTATTCTACTTAGAAAATAAGAACAGAAAAGAGGAATACCAGTGAATGGATTTATTGATATGCTTGGTGAAAAATTACTTCCTATTGCCGGAAAATTAGGTGAAAATCGTTACCTTAAAGTTTTACGTGACGCGTTCATGCTTGCTTTTCCAATTACCATGTTTGGTTCGATTGTAGTTGTATTAAATAACTTGCCATTTTTCAGTGATGCTACAAAAGGTACTTTAGGGAACTTGTTCGGTAATGGACAAAATGCTACAATGTCGATTATGACCATTTTTGTTACATTTGGTATCGGATACTATTTAAGTAAATCATATGATGTCGAAGGTATCTTCGGTGGAGCAGTTTCATTAGCTTCTTACTTGATTTTGACACCGTTCTCAATGGTAACTGAATCAGGAGAAGTAATACCTGGTGTGTTATCTTTAGACCGTCTTGGTGCAAAAGGAATGTTTATCGGTATGATCGCAGCATTTGTTGCTGCTGAGATATATACACGTGTTGTAAAAAAAGGTATTGTTATTAAGATGCCTGATGGTGTTCCACCGGCAGTTGCAAATTCATTTGCAGCCTTGTTACCTGCTATTATTACTTTAACAACTTTCTTATTGCTTAATGCAGCAGTTATTGGATTCTTTAACACAAACTTACATGATGTTGTTTATACAGCTATTCAACAGCCTTTAACAGCTCTTGGTAGTGGGCTACCAGCTACATTAATCGCAGTATTCTTTGTTCAATTCTTATGGTTCTTTGGATTACATGGTCAAATTATTGTTAACTCAGTAATGGACCCAATTTGGAACACCTTAGCTTTAGAAAACCTTGATGCTTACAAAGCTGGTGAAGCTTTACCACATATTGTAACTAAACCATTTATGGAAATTTACACTGTTGGAATGGGTGGATCTGGTAGTACATTAATCGTTGTATTATTGTTAGCCTTTATTATGAAGAGCAAACAAAATAAAGAAATCGGTCGCTTAGCTTTAGGACCTGCAATCTTTAACGTTAATGAACCATTGATTTTCGGAATGCCGTTAGTATTAAATGCTTCTATCTTTATTCCTTGGATTCTTGCTCCTTTAGTAACAACAGCATTCAACTATGCTATGATGTCTACTGGAATATTCCCAATCCCAACAGGGGTTACAGTACCATGGACAATCCCAGTTGTTATTAATGGAATCATGGCGACAAGTTCAGTAATGGGTGGAGTACTTCAAGTTATCGATATGGCTCTTATCGGATTGATTTGGTTCCCATTCCTTAAACTAGTTGATAAAGTAAATCTTAACACAGTTTCTATGGCTGATTGATAATAGATAAAAAGGCATAAATTAATAACTAAAAAAAGAACTTGCCTAATAAGGCAAGTTCTTTTTTTAGTGTAAATTTTAGAAGGAAATAGCCTTTTTTTATCATAAGGCTAGTCTTATGATTTTAATTAAGCTATGATGATTGTGAGCACGAGAACAAGGAGGTAACCACTATGTTAAAGTACGAAGCGATAGCAGATGAAATAAGGAATCGCATTACAAATGGCGAATATAAAGTGGAGTCTCTTATCCCAGATCAAGTAACCCTATCAGAAGAATTTAAAGTGAGCAGAATGACAATTAAAAAAGCACTAGATATCTTAGCTATGGAAGGATTAATTTATAGGCAACGTGGTTCTGGAACATTTGTGATGAAAAATTCTCCCTTAAACGAAAAAAATGCCGCTGTTAATGAATACGATGGTCTAACTAAACAGATGCAAGGCCATAAGCTAGAAAGTAAAATTATTAAATTTACAGTTGAATTTCCAAATAAAGAAATGATGGAACATTTGATGATTGAAAAAAATATACCAGTATATAACTTAATTAGGTTAAGAATTCTTGATGATAAACCATACGTTCTAGAACATACGTGTATGCCAACGGATTTAGCAGTCGGATTAACGGAAGACATCATTGAGGGTTCAATCTATAAATATCTTCACGATGAATTAAATATAACTTTTAGTGGAGCGTATCGTAAAATTCGTGCAGATAAGTCTTCTAAGTACGATCAAGAGTATTTAAATTGTGATGTTCATGACCCTGTATTAGAGGTTGAACAAATCGTGTACTTAAAAGATGGTCGCCCATTTGAGCATTCACGAAGTCGTCATCGATATGATACACGTAGTTTTACATTTATAGATATGAATCAAAAATTTTAAAAGAATTGAACTCTCAAAGTAAGGGGGAGGAAAAATGACAAATAACCGTAAAAAATCAGTATTAGATTATTTAAATGAAATGAATAAAGGTGTCACAGCCAAAGATATTGCCTTAGCTTTATCTTTGGACCGTGCAAATGTTAGTCGTTACTTAAATGAATTGTATAAAGAAAATCAAATCGAAAAGATAACTGGACGTCCAGTATTGTATCAATCCATAGCTGTTACCGAAAATGTGATAGAAGATTACTATAAAATGAATGCTTTTTCTCGCTTAATAGGCTACGAAGCTTCTCTAAAAGAAATGGTGCAACAAGCAAAAGCGGCAATTTTGTACCCTCCCAACGGCTTGCATACTATTATTTTTGGACAAACAGGAACAGGGAAGTCGTTATTTGCAGAATGTATGTATCAATTTGCGATTGAATCAAGAGCATTGTCTAAAGAAGCTCCTTTTGTAACGTATAATTGCGCAGACTATGCCCAAAATCCACAATTGCTTTTTGGGCATATTTTTGGTGTGAAAAAAGGGTCTTATACGGGTGCTACTCAAGATCGAACTGGGCTTATTCACCAAGCCGATAACGGTATTTTGTTTTTAGATGAAATTCATCGATTGCCACCTGAAGGTCAAGAAATGTTGTTCACGTTTATCGACAAAGGAATTTATCGTCCTTTAGGAGAAAGCAATGAAACGCATCATGCAAATGTATTGATTATTGGAGCAACAACAGAAAAATCTAACGTATTATTGTCAACGTTTACTCGCAGAATCCCAATGGCTATAACCTTACCTGAGTTAAGTGAACGTACAGTGGAAGAACGTTATGAAATGATAGACCGTTTTTTGAAACAGGAAGCACAACGTCTTAAACAAAAAATTACCATTGAAAGAGAAGCTTTATTAGCCTTTATGTTGTATCAACCAGAAGGAAATATTGGGCAATTTCAACGAGATTTGAAACTAGTCTGTGCCAAAGCTTTCTTGAATGTTCGAATGGAAAACAGACAGTCTTTGAAAATTGATCAAAAAGACTTACCTCTACAAGTTCAAAAAGGGCTATTATCCATAAAAGAAATGCCCAAGCAAATGGAACGATTGATTCAGCTAGACCAAGAAGAATTTACTTACATGCCAATAACAGATTCAACTGATTCATTGGCTTATCAGCAGATTGAAAAAGCAGTCATACCCTTGATAGAAAAGAATCTCTTGAAAACGACAAATGAGAATCTTATAGAAAATTATCATTTAGACGGATTAGGACATAAGGAACAGAAGACGTATTTTAATGAATATGTCAAAACACTTTCAACCACATCCGATGTACGCAAACATATTATTGATCCAGTTTTAAAAGAATTGGTTGAACAAATGTATTCGCTTGCTAAAGAAAGGCTGCATCGTTCATATTCTACTAAAATCGAATTTGCTTTTGCTCTACATCTACAAAGCGCTCTGGAGCGAATAGAAGAAAATCAACGAATTGATTTTCCAAATTTGAACGAGATCAGAAAGAACTACTCGAAAGAATTTCAAGTAGCGATCGATCTTTCAGCTATGATTGAAGAAGCTTATTCTGTAGAGATTCCTTTTGAAGAAATCGGGTTTATCACATTATTTTTAACGAAACAAGAAGAAGTCGAAATGACTCAAAAACAAGAAGAAATGACGGCTGTTATGGTGTTGATGCATGGAAAAACAACCGCAAGTAGTATGTTGGAAACCGTAAAAGAATTATTAGAAACGACAGTTGGAGTGGCCGTTAATATGCCATTAACGATGAAAGTTCAAGAAATGTATCAACTGGTTCGTCAAACGATTGAGGAAAATAGGGAAACATACCAACAAGGGCTACTGATTTTAACAGATATGGGTTCATTAAATACTTTTGGAAATATGTTAGCAGAAGACTTAGGTTTACGAATTAAAACACTCCCTATGGTAAGTACTTTAGTCGTTTTGGAAGCAGTAAGAATGGCAAGCATTGGCCGTACATTAGAGGAAATTTACCAAAGTTGTCAAACGGTATTAAAAAGCAGCACAAAACAACTAACATTAGTGGACGTAAAGAAAAAGAAAGCTATACTAGTTACCTGTTTTACGGGAGAAGGAGTAGCTAAAAAATTAGAACAACGTATTCTTCCAGTAGTGGATTCTACAAAGGTAAAAATTATTCCTTTACAGTTTTTGCACCGCGAAGCATTCAAACAACGAATTGATCAGTTGATGGAAACGTATGATATTAAAGCTATAGTAGGAACTGTTGAATTTGACTATCAAAATATACCCTTCTATACCACATACGATATATTTAATGATGAAAAATTACTGTTGCTAAGCAATCAATTAGAAGAAGAGCTTCCCATAAACGAAATTATACAATCGTTGACGGGTACTTTGAAAAAAGTGGGGTCTATCCAACAACTGATGCGCTTTTTGCAAAAACTAATCCAACAAATGAAAAATCAGTTGAATGTTATGATTCCAGCTGGAGTGGAAACGGGTATGTTGTTGCATTTGGCATTTTTGATTGAAGGATTACAAACTGGTACGATTATTCGCGAATTTCATGGATTAGAAGCATATGCCAAAAAGAATCGTATGACGATGGACATAATCAAAGCAACTCTTATTCCATTAGAAAAACACTATCAAATGGATATTCCAGAGGATGAGATTGCATATATTGCTCAAATGATTATTGAAAACCAAGTGAAATTGCATATTTAAAAAATACACACTGAGGAAGTGTGTATTTTTTTATCTATAGTGTGTAGCATTACATTGACAAAGAAAAGGCTTTCTGAATGTGTTTACATTTTAAAATGTTGGCACGACAATTGCATTATAATAAGTGTAAAGCAAATAACTTAATGGAGTGATAAATAATGGCAGAAAAAACAATCATGTTAGTATGTTCAGCAGGTATGAGTACAAGTCTATTAGTAACTAAAATGCAAGCGGCTTCAAAAGCTCGCGAAATGGATACCGAAATTTTTGCAGTATCAGCAGCAGAAGCAGATAAAAATATTTCAAGTAAAAATATTGATGTTATGTTATTAGGGCCACAAGTTCGATTCATGAAAGGCCAATTTGAAAAGAAATTAGCTGGGAAAAATATTCCATTAGACATTATCAATATGCAAGATTACGGTAAAATGAACGGTGAAAATGTATTAGATCAAGCTATTAAATTAATGAATTAATTAGTGATGGTTATGAAAGGAAGTTTTTAAAGTGGGACAAGCAATAAATATAGAAACAATCATGGGGTTAATTATCCATGGAGGAAACGCTAAAAGCGATGCAATGGAAGCTATTCATGCTGCCAAAACAGATGATTTTGCATTAGCAGCTGAAAAATTGGATGCAGCAGATAAATCTTTAGTTGAAGCTCATCATGCTCAAACGAGTTTATTGACACAAGAAGCTTCTGGTGAAGAGCTAACAGTTTCTTTATTAGCTGTGCATAGCCAAGATCATTTGATGAATGCTATAACATTTAGAGATATGGCATCTGAAGTTGTTGACGTATATAAAAAACTTGCAGGGGTATCGATAGACTAAATGTAAGTTCATAGCAAGTCATAAAAAGTCATAAAAATTTCATTTTATGGCTTTTTATTGTTTGTCGAGTGCGTAAAACTGGCATGCAAAAGGTTTGATTGAATCTATAAATGAAGGAGAGTATAAAATTGAAAAAACAAATTCCAAAGGATTTTATTATTGGCGCTGGTTCGTCCGCTTGGCAAACAGAGGGGTGGAAAGGCAAAAAAGAAGGACAAGATTCATATCTTGATACATGGTATAAAAATGAAAGACATGTTTGGCATGAAGGTTTTGGTCCAGGAGTTGCAACCAATTTTTATGAACGTTATCAAGACGATATTGATTTGATGAAAGAAATTGGGTTGACTCATTTTCGAACCTCAATAAATTGGTCAAGGTTTTTTACGAATTATGAAACTTTAGAAGTTGACGAGGACTACGCTTCATTTGTTGATTGCTATATAAATAGTTTGATTGAAGCTGGTGTAGTACCGATGTTGTGCCTGGAACATTATGAATTGCCAACTTATTTACAAGATAACTACGATGGCTGGAGTTCAAAAAAAGTTGTTGAATTATTTACACAGTACGCAGAGATTGTTTTTGACCGTTACGCAGATCGGGTGAAATACTGGTTTACCTTTAATGAGCCTGTTGTTATCCAAACACGTACTTACTTAGATGCTATTCGTTATCCACATGAACAAAATACTAAAAAATGGATGCAGTGGAATTACCATAAAGTTTTGGCAACGGCAAAAGTTGTCGAAATGTATCATAGAAATAATTATGATGGTCAGATTGGCATTGTGTTGAATCCAGAAGTAACGTATCCAAGATCTTCTTCAGAAGCAGATAAAAAAGCGGCTGAGATGTACGATTTATTTTTCAATCGCATTTATTTAGATCCTTTGGTTAAGGGAACGTATCCTGAAGAGCTGTTTCCGCTGTTAGAAAAGCATGGTATCCAATTTGAGTATACAAAAGAAGAATTGGATATTATTGCACACAATACGGTAGACTATTTAGGAATCAATTTATATTATCCAAATCGAGTGAAGGCACCAAGCTACCAATGGAATGAGCAAACACCTTTCCATCCGGCTTTCTACTATGATCATTTTGAATTGCCTGGACGAAAAATGAATAAATCTAGAGGATGGGAGATTTATCCTCAAATGATGTTTGATTTCGGAATGCGTATAAAAAATGAGTACGGAAATATTCCATGGATGGTAACGGAAAACGGAATGGGTATTGAAGATGAAGAGCGTTTTATGGACAGCAATGGAATTGTACAAGACGATTACCGTATCGAGTTTATTACAGAGCATTTGAATAGTTTGATTGAGGTAACTGAAGCTGGATCAAACTGTAAAGGGTATATGTTGTGGGCTTTTACCGATTGTGTATCACCTATGAATGCGTTCAAGAATCGTTATGGTTTAGTCAGAATCGATTTAGACAATAACAGAGACCGCTCATTAAAAAAATCGGCTTTTTGGTACCAAGACATCATTAAAAATAGTGTTTTTGAAGTTCCAGATAAAACGCAAATCAGATAAATAGCGCCTAACTCAAACAATTAATAAGAATAAATAAAATAAAAATGGTAATCTAGTATTAATGGATTACCATTTTTTTGTTACCAATTGAAAGACATCAAAGAAGAGACATTAGAAATGACACTTTTAGGTGAAGGAGACATTCCTATAGCAGAAATTTTGAGCAAATTTCCAAGTGACATCAATACAGCTATTGAACACCCTTGCGGTAAAGACCCTTTAGCTGTATTGAAAGAAGAAGTCACGAAATTAATAACCATTAAACAGGTAGATGCACATTAAACCTCTGTCTATCAAGTAATTAGATTCTTAAGCTTCTCTTTAGATTAGAAGCAGACAGTTGTTTTTTAACTGTGAATAACTTATTATTTATTAGAATGCGTAGTAGAATAGGTTAATAGGCAGGTATAGACGGAAGATAAGGCTGTATAAGAGAAGTCATTAAATAAAAAAGGGGTCCTTTCTTTTGAAAATTGGAATAGACAAAATTGGTTTTTATGCACCACATATGTATGTAGATATGAATAAATTGGCAGTAGCTAGAAATGTAGAACCAGAAAAATTCACTATCGGGATTGGTCAAGAAAAAATGGCCATTGCTCCAATCACACAAGACCCAGTAACATTAGCAGCAAATGCAGCGTTAATGATACTGGATGAGACGGATAAAGAAAAGATTGATTTTGTTATTTTTGGTACAGAATCAGGCATCGATAATTCAAAATCAGGCGCTGTATATGTGCATCATTTGCTAGGATTAAATCCAAATGCACGTTCTATTGAAGTGAAACAAGCTTGTTATGGAGCTACTGCAGGAATCCAGATGGCAAAAGGGCATATCATTTTAAATCCAGAGAGCAGAGTATTGGTATTGGGATCTGATATTGCGCGTTATGGATTGCACACTTCGGGAGAAGCTACTCAAGGAGCTGGCGCGGTAGCTATGGTTATCAGTGCCGATCCAAAAATTATGGCATTAGAAAATCAAAGTGCCTACTTAACAGCGGATATTATGGACTTTTGGCGACCAGTTTATTCAGATACAGCTTTTGTTGACGGAAAATTCTCCAACGAACAGTACATTCACTTTTTTACAACGGTTTGGGAACAATACAAAGCCAAATCGGATTTAGCTTTAAACGATTTTGAAGCTATCTGTTTCCATTTGCCTTATACTAAAATGGGTCTTAAAGCTTTGAGAACTGTAATAGAAGAAGCAGATGAAGCTACTCAAGAAAAGCTATTGGCTCATTATCAATCAAGCACAATTTATAATCGGAATGTTGGAAACATTTATACAGGGTCGCTATATTTAAGTTTGATTTCTTTGCTTGAACAAAGCGAACAGTTGAAAGATGGTTCAAGAATTGGATTATATAGTTACGGTTCCGGTGCAGTAGGGGAATTCTTTACAGGTATTTTGCAGCCGAACTATCGCGAGTATTTACAAACAAAGAGTCATACTGAATTATTTGCTTCAAGGACAGAGATTTCGATTGAAGAGTATGAAGAAATTTTCCAACAAACAATTCCAGTCGATGGATCCACCGCAGCATTTGAGGCTACAAAAGATCCAGCTCCTATTTATTTGGCAGGTATGAAAGACAATATGCGTCAATATGTAAACAAAGCAAACTAAAATTAATGAGAAATGATTTCAATAAAAAAACTTATTTCCTTCCTTGATGATAACGTTCATCAAAGACGAAAATGAGTTTTTTGACTGTAGTAATTGAATATGATGTTCACTGTTCCATGAAAACCATTTTCATGGAACAGTGAACTAATAAAAAATCCAACTCTTCCATGGAAAAGTTGGATTTAAAAATAATACGAGTTTTAGGAGTTATCTTAGGTATTTCTGTTTAATTATATTTGACCTTTTTGAGTAACGCTTCTGCAGTAGACAGATTCATGTTTTTAGCTGATTTTAACTGCTCAGCGACTTTTTCGATGTCGCCACCAGTTGCTCCCGCACTGATTGCTAAAGAACGAGCTTGCAAGCCCATATGCCCTTTTTGGATGCCTTCAGTCACGAGAGCCTTAAGAGCAGAGAAGTTTTGGGCAAGACCCACGGAAACGATGACGGCTTCTAACTCTTTAGCCGATGGATTACCCAATAATCGTTTGCTGAATTGAGCAGCTGGATGGATGGAAATCGATCCGCCAACTGAGCCAACAGGCAGAGGTAAAGTTAATTGGCCAATCAAATCGCCATTTTCAGCCTTTTTCCATGAAGATAGAGCACGGTACTGTCCGTTGCGTGAAGCATAAGCATGTGCACCAGCAGAAATAGCACGCCAATCATTACCAGATGCTAAAACCACGGCATCAATGCCATTCATTATGCCTTTATTATGAGTGACTGCTCGGTAAGGATCCACATAAGCTAATTGACCAGCTTCAATTAAACGATCTCGCACTTCTTCACCGGAATGACCATTTTTTTTCAAGAGGTCTATGGGTATTTGGCAAGTTGCTTTAGCCAGACATTCTGTCGCATAGTTAGAAAGGATGCTCATTAAAGCCGTTCCTTTTGTTAACTCTTCAAGATAACCTGTAATGCCTTCCATCATAGTATTAATGATATTGGCGCCCATAGCTTCAAGTGTAGATACATGCAAATGAACCATTAAAAATTCAGGCGTTCCAGCGTCAGCATCAGCTTCAATTACTTTAGTAAACAAATCTGTTGCACCGCCTCCACGCTTAACAATAGAAGGATGAGCGTCATTAGCTTTTTTTAGTATGTGATTTTTGTGCTGAATCAAGTTGCTTTTGGCAAAAAGAATATCAGGAACATCTTTTAAGGCAACTTGCCCAATCATAATGCGTTCTGAAATATCGGTTTTAAAACCGCCTGCTTGAGCAATGATTTTTGCTCCGGCACTAGCGGCAGCAATGACAGAGGGCTCTTCGATAGCCATGGGTATGATGTAGTCTTTTTCATCGATTAAGAAGTTTAAAGCGACTCCTAACGGCAGTTCATAATTTGCTAAATGATTTTCAATCATATTATCGGCCAACTCATCTGATAAGAGTAGACCTTTTGTTAGCAACGAATCATCTGAAGTTAGACTACCTGAGGCAACAAGAGCATTTAGCCTTCCAACATGATTCATTCTATAAAATTTATCTAAATAGGTTTTATCCATCTTAGTATTCTCCTTGTATTTTCTCTTATCCAAAGTTTACCATATTCTATTCTTATACTTGAAATTTTTTATGATTAAGACAGATAAAAAACCTTCCATCTAAAGCTCGAAGAGCAGTGGATGGAAGGTTTGCGTTAGTTTAGTTCATTTATTCAGTGGTCAAGAATAATTATTTTGCTTCTTCTTCTTTTTCACCAATCAATTCAGGTTCAACAGCTTCAACAGCCGTTTCAGGTTCTTCAGCTGATGGAGGCAATACGCTCACAACAGATTGTTCAGCATCACTTAATACTGTGATTGCTTTGTCAACTTTAATATCTGAAACAGTTAATGCGTCACCAATTTCTAATGCGCTAACGTCAACAGTAAATTCAGTTGGGATATTCGTTGGAAGAGTTTCGATTTCTAATTCGTTTAATGTTTGAGAAACAATACCGCGTTTAACATCATCAGCATTTAAAACATTAATTGGAACAGTAACCGTTAATTTTTCTCCTTTTTGAATAACTTGTAATTCAACGTCTAAAATTTGATTTACAAGAGTTGCATTTTGGATCTCTTTGATAATAACTTGATGAGTTTCACCATCTTGAACGGCAACATCAAAGATAGCATTTTTACCTAATGTTTTTAAAACGTTATCCAATTCTTTGCTGTCTAATAATACTGCAGTGCTTGTGATACCTTTTCCATTAACGACGGCTGTTACTTTTTTTTCTCTTCTTGCACGATTAGCCGCTGAAGATCCGACCTCTGTTCTTAAAGTAGCATTAACTTTCATATTATTTTCCCCTTTCAAACTATGGTGATGAGTGTTTTGAGTTAACCTAACTAGTTAAACTAGAAAAGTGATTTTAAAACCCTTATCATGTATTGTAACAAAGAAAAGCGTAAAAAGCTATTTTAATGATTTTATAATTAAAATAGAGTGCTATGATTTTACATTTTATAAGCTGAATATTGAAATTTGAATTGCTGGATTAAAAGAATAAAGGTAAACTAAAGCTATAAATTAGACATTAATTTAAGAATATTGTATATAGAATTGGATGCGGTTACAAATTCCAGGACAAATAATAGATTTAAATGAAGGGAATGAAGCGTAATTATGTTATTGAACTCTAAAGACCATATTTTATTCATCGGGGATAGCGTTACAGATGTTGGCCGTGATAGAATGAATGCTGCAGATTTAGGCCAAGGCTATCCTCTAATGATAGCAACTGCTTTAAAGGAACAGTATGCCGAATTAGAGCTGACTTTTTCTAATCGAGGAGTTGGAGGAGATAAGTTGAATGACATGGCTGATCGCTGGGAAGTGGATTGTCTTTCTTTAAATCCAACGGTTGTATCTATTTTGATTGGAATCAATGATACATGGCATACGGTGGGACAAGATCAGTTTGGCAGTCAAGAAAATCTGCTGCAATTTGAGCAGCAATACCGCACTTTATTGACATCATTGGTAGAAAGTTCTGTTCGTCAAATTAGTTTAATGGAGCCTTTTGTCCTGCCATATCCAACTGATCGTGAAATGTGGCGTAGCGATTTAGATCCGCGCATTCAAGTGGTCCGCAAACTTGCTTATGAATTTCAAGCTGATTTAATTCCATTAGATGGCTTAATGAATGCTAATGGAATCAAACAAGGTTTTGCTTTACTAACAGGAGAAGATGGGGTGCATCCTACAAAAAAAGGTCACGAGCTGATTGCAAGAATATGGCTTGATACAATAGAAAATGATTGATGACCTTATAGACAGGAGTGAAGACAAGTGAATGATATCAGTAAGTTGATTCAAGGGAAAAATTTATCCGAATTGGATATAAAAATTTTGCATTATATTATTGAGAATATCGATGATGTGTTAGAACGAGGTGTACGTGAGATTGCTAAAGACAACTTCACCTCTCCTTCAACCATTATTCGGCTATCCAAAAAAATGGGCTACACGGGTTTTATTGATTTGTATTACCAATTGTTACCAATGGTAAAACAAACAGATGATCACTCTGTAGACAATGATGAAGATTTTTTACGTATTAGTCAGAAAGATTTTTTTAAAGAAAATAGTAGGGAAGATATCAACCAGTTTATTCAACAGGTTTTGTATTTAAAACAAAAATACATTTTTATTTATGCAACGGGTTTTTCGGCAATAGCAGCAGAGTATTTGTACAAAAAATTGTTGGTATTAGGTAAAAAAACAGTTATCGCAACTGGGACAGACTCAATAGGCGTATTTGAAAATAATCTAGAAGATATTGGTGCTTTTATTGTGATCTCAAAATCTGGGGAAACGCAACAAGTAATTGATAAACTACTGGTAGCAAAAGATCAAGGGATTTTTACGATCACGTTTACAAAGGAGACAAGCAATCGAGCAGCAGAACTATCTGATTTGAACTTTAAAATTAACGACAATAATAAACTGGATGATCGCAATATGTTACCAAATAGTTTTTTTCCTAGACTATTGATGTTAGTAGAATTTATTTTCAAAAATTATCTTGAGGAATTGCAAAAGAAAATGGGGAATGAGTGAAACGTGTTTCTAAAGTGCGAAACACGTTTTTTATGTACCTAAAAAGCTATACAATAAAACGTTTTCAAGATAAACTAAATTTATTAAAAGAAACGAAACAATAAAAAGTTGGAGGCAAGAGGTATGAAAGAGAAATTAATGGATGGTATGCAACGTTTTTCTAAAGCAATGTTTATTCCAGTATTAATTTTACCCATTGCAGGGATTTTAATTGCAATCGGTAATCTATTTACAAATGCAAAGCTAATTGAAACCGTTCCCTTTTTGAATAATCCAATTACCATGGGATTTGGAACAATTTTATCCGGTTCTTTAGTATCCATTTTAAATAATTTAGGTTTAATTTTTTGTATGGGTCTAGCAGTAGGGCTAGCAAACAAGAAAAAATCGGAGGCTGGATTTACAGCAGTTTTAGGTTACTTAGTCTTTATTAACGCAATGAACAAATTTATGGAAATCAGCGGATTATTATTCGAAGGAGAATCTTTACAAGGAACGGGACAAACGATGGTATTGGGTGTTCAAGTTCTGGATATGGGCGTTTTTCTTGGTATTATATTAGGTGTAGTAACAGCCATTGTACACAATAAATTTTGTGAGAAAGAATTTAATAATGCATTCCAGATTTATGGGGGTACTCGTTTTGTATTTATTCTATTGATCCCAGTGGTTGTATTATTGGCTATTGCATTCACTTATATTTGGCCATTTTTCCAAAGTGGTATCAATAGTTTAGGAACATTGATCAATCAAAGTGGGAATTTTGGAATCTTCTTATATGGAATGTTAGAACGATTATTGATTCCAACCGGACTACATCACTTAGTTTATACACCTTTCTTATATACTTCACTAGGAGGTATTCAAGAGGTAGGCGGACAAATTTTCGAAGGAGCTAGAAACATCTACTTCGCTGAGATTGCAGATCCTAATGTCAGTATCTTATCCCCAAGTGTGATCTGGGATGCACGTGGAATTTCTAAAATGTTCGGTTTAATTGGTGCTTGTCTAGCGATGTACCAAACAGCAAGTCCTGAAAATAAAAACAAAGCAAAAGCTATTTTAATTCCTGCGGTAGTGACGTCATTTGTAGCAGGAGTAACAGAGCCTATCGAATTTTCATTTATGTTTGTAGCACCGTTGTTATTCGTTGTCCATGCAGTATTAAGTGGATTAAGTATGGTTGTATTGAACTTATTAAGTGTCCGAGCTATCGGACCAAATGGTTTTATTGATTTCCTATTGTACAATGTGCCTTTGGGAATTGAAAAAACCGGATGGCCAATGTATATCTTAGTAGGACTTGTATTCTTCGCTATCTACTACTTTACTTTCCGTTTCTTGATCACAACATTCAAATATAAAACAATCGGTCGTGAAGATACTGGTCAGGAAACAAAACTTTATTCTAAGAATGAGTACAATGAAAGTAAAACTAAAAATGTACCTGCTAAAGAAGGCGTACCTCAAGAAGAAAAGGGTTTAGCAAGTACGATTGTTGCAGCTTTAGGAGGACCAGAAAATATCAATACTGTAACCAATTGTTACACACGATTGAGATTAACCTTGCATAAGCCAGATAAAGTTGATGAATTAGCGTTGAAAAATGATACAGGAGCAAGCGGAGTCATCATCAAAGACCAGAATGTTCACGTTGTTTACGGATTGCAAGTTAATAGCGTTAGAAAAGCTGTCGATCAGTATTTAGGTAGAGAATCAGATGAGTAAACCAAGTAGACAAAATGAAGGGAAGTCATTAAAAATGAAAAAATTTTCAATCGTAATTGCAGGAGGCGGAAGTACGTTTACGCCAGGAATTGTTATGATGCTATTGGATAACATGGATCGTTTCCCCATTAAAGAATTGAAACTATACGATAATGACGGTGAAAGACAAAGTATTTTAGGCGATGCATTAGAAATTCTCTTAAAAGAACAAGCTCCACAAGTGAAGTTTTCACACACAACAGATCCTGAAACAGCCTTTACAGATGTGGATTTTGTTATGGCACATATTCGTGTTGGGAAATACGCCATGAGAGAACAAGATGAAAAAATTCCTTTAAAATATGGGATTGTTGGTCAAGAAACTTGTGGACCAGGCGGGATTGCTTATGGAATGCGCAGTATTACGGGAATGATGGAAATCATCGATTATATGGAAGAATACTCTCCGGATGCTTGGATGTTAAACTATTCAAATCCAGCTGCAATCGTAGCGGAAGCTTGCCGTGTGATGCGTCCAAATTCAAAAGTATTGAATATTTGTGATATGCCTGTTGGAACGTTGAGAAGAATGTCTCAAATCATTGGCAAAACACCTGATGAATTAGAAGTTCGTTACTTTGGATTAAATCACTTTGGTTGGTGGACTAGTGTAAAAGATATCGCCACTGGTCATGAATATTTAGATGAAATCAAAAAATACGTTGCTGAGAATGGTTACTTGACTCAAGTAGAAGTGGATACGCAACACATGGACGAAAGTTGGCAAGCCACTCATAAAAAAGCAAAAGATCTATTGGCGATTGAACCACGTTTCTTACCAAATACGTATTTGAAATACTACTTCTATCCGGATTATGAAGTTGCTCACTCAAATCCAGAATTTACTCGAGCAAATGAAGTTATGGCTGGACGTGAAAAAGAAGTGTTTACAGCTGCTAAAGGAATTATTGAAAAAGGGACTGCTGAAAACAGCGGTTTCCACATTGACAGCCACGCTTCCTTTATCGTTGATTTAGCTCGTGCGATTGCCTTCAATACACATGAACGGATGTTACTGATCGTCGAAAATAATGGCGCCATTGCGAACTTTGATGATGACGCTATGGTAGAAGTTCCTTGTATTGTGGGCAGCGATGGTCCAGAACCATTAGCTCAAGGGAAAATTCCGAATTTTGAGAGAGCATTGATGCTGCAACAAGTTACAGCTGAAAAAATGGTCGTAGAAGCCTATATAGAAGGAAGTTACCAAAAATTATGGCAAGCGTTAAGTCTATCCAAAATCGTTCCAAATGTAGAAGTGGCTAAAAATCTATTGGATGATTTAATTGTAGCGAATAAAGGGTTCTGGCCAGATTTAAACTAAAAAGTGTTTAACAAAAAAAAAGCAAGAAAAGGGACCTGCATTCACCTTTCTTGCTTTTTTATATGATGAAAAATGGACTGGAAATCCAGTGTTTTAATAGACTTGTTTTCTTTATAAAAAAGTTGACAAAATTATCGTCAAACGCCATGATTATAGGTGAGAATATTTTTATCTTGAAGAAAAATAGACGCATGAATACGCAACGAATTTGGAGATATTCGGTTTAATACAAAGGGGATTAGTAAATGGTCAAGCAGCAAAGGTATACAATTGGAGTAGATATTGGTACAACAAGCACAAAAGCCGTCTTATACCAAGAAGATCTTCAAGTAATAGATAGTACTTATGTAGGGTATTCTATTCATCAAACTGAAGTAGGCATGGCCGAACAAGATCCAAAAGTGATTTTTCAAGCTGTACTTTCAGTTATACATACATTAATGGAAAAAGATAAAGGAATCAGCCATCTAATTGATTTCATCTCTTTTTCAAGTGCTATGCACAGTGTTATTGTCGTAGATGAACAAGATGAATTGTTGACCAACTGCATCATTTGGGCTGATAATCGTCCAGCAGATCTAGTTGCTCACTTAAAACAAACAGCGGACTGGAAAGACTTATATAAAAAAACTGGCACTCCAGTTCACTCTATGAGCCCATTCAGCAAAATTTTGTGGCTGAAAGAGTATCATCCTGCTATTTTAAAAAAAGCTAAGAGGATTATTGGAATCAAAGAATATATCTTATTTCATTTGACTGGAGAATACAAAATTGATTACTCGATTGCTTCAGCAACAGGATTATTCAATATTCATGAATTATCATGGGATAAAGATATCCTGAAACTTCTTGGTATTGAGGAGTCACTTTTATCTGAACCTGTAGATGTTTCCTATAGATGGAATAAAATTCAAGAACGTTATGCTGAAGAAATGGCTATTGATTCTACAACGGACTTGGTCATTGGTGCCAGTGACGGTTGTTTATCGAACCTTGGTGTTGGGGCAATGGATCCTGGGGAAACGGCGATTACAATTGGTACTAGTGGAGCTATTCGAATGGTTACCAATCATATTGTATTGGATGCAGAGGGTAGAACCTTTTGTTACTATTTGTCGAAAGACCGTTGGGTTATCGGCGGGGCCGTAAACAATGGAGGAAATGTCATGTCATGGCTGACATCAATTCTTTACCCTGAAGGCAGCAAAATAATGGACAATGGTATCGAAACAAGACTAGAAAAGCTTAATCGATTTGCTGAAATAATAAAACCTGGTGCAGAAGGCTTATTCTTTTTACCTTATTTAAACGGCGAGCGTGCCCCTTTATGGGAATCGGAAGCTACGGGCAGCTTTATCGGATTGGCTTCTAGGCACACTACTGGACATATGGTACGTGCAGCTATGGAAGGCGTACTATTTAATCTTTACGATGTTTGGCAAATTATTCAAGATGTTGGAGGTCCATCTAAAACTATAAATGTAACAGGAGGTTTTTTAAATTCTCCACTCTGGAAACAAATGATAGCAGATATATTCGGAAGAACTATGCAACAGCCAACTAGTTTCGAGAGCTCTTGTTTAGGTGCAATCTTGATTGGTAAAGGAACGGAAGAAACGATTGAAACGGTAGTTAGCCATGAGGAGAAAGAGCGCATAGAAACTACAGTTGAATCAAAAATTAGCATACAGTATAACGAACAAACAGCGATAGACTACCAAAAAATTATTCTTGTGTATCAAAAATTAACAAAAGAAATGACAAAAGTTCGTGGAATGTTGAATGAAGAACAGTATCTTAACTAGTAAATTTTTTTACAGGGCAGAATTTTCTGTTCTGTTTTTTTATTATAAAATTAAAAAGGTCTTAGTAAAAAGAAGTAAAAATGGAATGAACAGTTCTAATAAGTTCATAAATTATGCTATACTAAGTTGAAATTTACATGTACAAAGAAAGCTGTAGGTTAAAGAAAGCGGTCAGCCATTGTGGGAAAGGAAGAGACGATAAAATGGATTACAAAACACTAATGGATGTCGCCATATTAGCAGGGAAAATTATGCTAGAAAGTAACGCTGAAACTTATCGTGTAGAGGATACAATGAACCATATTTTAAAAACATCAAAATTTGAAACAACTGAAGCATTTGCCATTGCTACTGGATTAGTCGCTACGCTAGATGATCCTAGCTTGGAAGATCCAATTACGATAGTGAATCGAATCAAGGTGCGTGATACGAATTTAAATAACATTGCCAGTGTAAATACGATCTCGAGACAATTGACTAGTGATGAAATCACAATTTCAGAAGCGTATACAGCTTTGCAAACTATTGGGAAAGTACAATATAAGTCTATCCATAAAGATATTGCTACATCAGCTTTAGCTGCTGCATTTGCTTTACTTTTAGGTGGTGGCCTTTTTGAAATACTGGCTGCTGGAATAAATGGTGCTTTATTGGCCTTGATCTTAAAAGGCGAAAAGAAGTTAGATATGGGCTCTTTTGTTCGAAATGTTTTATCTTCTGCTGTGATATCTGTGGGCGCTGGATTAATGGAGATGTTTATTTTCCCAACACTTATGATAAGTGTCGTTATAACGGGTACTATCATGCCTTTAGTTCCAGGAACGGCCATTACAAATGCCATACGAGATACTTTACAAGGAGACTACATGTCTGGTGGTGCTAAAGCTTTAGAAGCCTTTGTTACAGCTCTATCAATTGCTTTAGGCGTTGCGATAGGGCTAGTACTTATTGGAGGTGTGCTATTTTGATCAGCCAAGTCATTGGAGCTTTTTTAGCAGTCGCTGCAGCAGCAATTATCTTAGAATCGCCAAAAAAACATATTTTTGCAACAGCTATAGTAGGAGCTATTGGTTGGGGAGTTTATCTGATTTGTCTTGAAACATTAGGATCTGTTGTGTCAACCTACATCTCAGGATTAGTAATTTCTACTCAATCGCATATTTTTTCACGTATTTTTAAAGTTCCTGTAACCATTTTTTTCTTGCCGGGTTTTTTTCCATTAGTGCCAGGTTCGGGAATGTACTTAACGGTCTATGAATTTATTCAAGGAAATACTGATTTGGCACAAGGACATCTTCAAAATACTATCCAAATAGCGGGGATGATTGCTTTGGCTATTTTTACAATAGACACATTATTTAAAGTAATCCAGAGAGCGCGATATTTAAAAGGAAAACGAACCACATCAATGAAAAAAGAATAGAAACCGTTTCCTGATAAACCTATTAGAAACAAAAAATCCGAAATCGCATTTTAGATTTCAGATTTTTTGTTTCTTTTTTTGAGGTTTAAAAATGAGGAATTTGGTGTTCTATGATATATGTTTCGACTAGATCGGCATATTCGGTCAACAGCGTTTTGATTATCGGGTTGGTTGTAGAATGTAAAGGTACTTCTCCAATTGATTTGATGGGTAAGATGTTGTTCCCTGTGCCCGTTATAAAGGCTCCATCAATTTCAGCGAGTTTTGAAACAGCAATCGTATCTTCTCTAACGTCAAAATTTAATTTGGTACACAGTTCCAATGTTTTTTTTCGAACAATACCCAGCAAAACGTTTTTAGCTGGAGAAGTGTATAATTTATTGTTTTTTACAATAAATAAATTTGACCGACTGCCTTCAGTCACATGATCTGTTTGATCAACGAGCAATACCTCATAAGCAAGTTGTTTTTTACGTTCAGCTAAAACAACTTGCTGGTAGTCTTTACGCAATGTTTTAACATTAGGATCTGTTCGTTCTAACTTTAACAATGTGGTATGCATACCATTGAGGTAGTAGTCTTGTGGAGGATAAATAGACGTCGTGAAAAAAATCAATAATCCTTTTTCGGCATTTAAAATAATTTTGATATTTTTATTAATAACATGATTTAATGATACCAAGTGGTAAATACGCTTTGTTAAGACTGTATCGGAATCTTTTAAGTGTAGACCAGTTGCTGCTGCTGAAGCTCTAAAACGTTCTAAATGATCTTCTAGAAAAAGAGGGACACCTTGTTGAACACGAATAACTTCATAAATGTTTTTTCCTTCTAGCTCGTCAAATATAGTATTTTGTTCGGTCGGTATCATTTGATCGTCTATAAAATAAAAGGTCTCTTCTACTTGTTCCATAATTAAACTCCCTTTTGTGTGAACGAATAAGTCGTTTGTTTTCTTCTATTGTAATGAACTTACTGTACAATTAGCAAGAATAAGATTAGTGTATGATCGCTTGATGCTTTATAATGAAGGTTAATGTGTAGCAAATGAAGGAAGAATTATCTATTTCTAAGGATTCCATTCGCATTTTAGGAGAAATGGACTACATTGTTAATGAACGCATAATCATACGATCGTTCGTAGGGGAGCTAAAAAATATAACATTAGAAAAAATTCAGTTTAATGAAGAAGTGTATACGGTATCAGTGAGTTATTTTTAAACACATAATCCAATTTATTACGAGGCACATGTGAAGTTAGAACACGAAGAGAATTTTCCATTTGATCGAATTCCTGGTGGAAAAAATACAACTGGGAGCAAGGGAGGCATGTAGTACCTTTCTATATAATAAACGATTGTGCATTATGGGGCTTCACAGCTAATTTTACGGATCGTTTTATCCAACTGTTGAAGAAGCATAAAATGGATACTTATTCTGAAAATAAGTGAGATAAGTTTACAATAAATTTTATTCTGGTTATACTATATCGTGTGAGATATAAAAAGACTGATAAACTAAAAAAATTATTGTGTTTATTATTCTAAAGAGAACAAGCTACTTTAAAAGGGGGATATAACATGTTTTTAGCATGGAAAGAAATAAAGCATTCAAAAACTAGATTTGCTTTGATTATTGGGGTTATGATCTTGGTGTCTTATTTGGTTTATTTTTTAACTGGATTAGCGTATGGATTAGCTCAAGATAATCGTACAAGTGTAGATAAATGGGAAGCAGATGCCATTGTTCTAACAGATGAATCAAATACGAACATCAATATGTCTATGATGACATTTGAACAAGCTGAAGAAGTTAAAGCTGATGATACTGCTCTACTAGGATTAGCTCCTAGTGTGATACGAAAAGAAGGCGAAACGGGTGAATCATCAAAAATAAATGTAACTTTTTTTGGGATTGAACCAGAAGAATTCATTATGCCCGACGTGATTGATGGTCGAGTATTTGAAAATGATGATGAAGTTGTGGCTGATATTAGTTTAAAAGAAGAAGACAATATTGAGTTAGGCGATACAATCCAACTTGCTGGAAGCGATAAAGAAGTAGAAGTTGTTGGATTTACTGAAAACGCTAAATTCAATGTGGCTCCTGTTTTGTACACGACAATTCCTTCTTATCAAGAAGTTCGATTTGAAGAAGCAGATGATTCGGAAAATGGACGTATTAGTGCAGTAGTTGTTCGCGATTCATCAGAATCGATACAGGATGTTGTCACAGATTCTGATGACTTGGTAGCCTATTCTATTGGAGACTACATCTTTAAGATACCTGGTTACAGCGCGCAAGTTTTAACATTTGGATTAATGATTGGATTTTTAATTGTGATAGCAGCAGTTGTTATTGGGATTTTTATTTATGTATTAACTTTACAAAAAACGAGTATGTTTGGCGTTATGAAAGCACAAGGAATATCTTCAGGTTATATAGCAAAATCAGTTGTAGCACAAACCTTTTTATTATCTACTATCGGTGTTGGAATTGGTTTGATTTTAACAGTTATCACGTCTTTTGTTCTACCGGCAGCGGTTCCTTATAGTACCAATTGGTTGTTCATTGTAGGAATCACAGCTTTACTTATTGTTGTAGCGGTATTAGGAGCGTTATTTTCAGTGCGTACAGTAGTTAAGATTGATCCATTAGAAGCAATCGGATAAAGGAGGAAACCAAAAATGAAATTAATAGAGTTGGATAATGTGAGCCGTTCATTTGGTGAAGGGCATAAACGAGTAGAAGCATTAAAAGATACTACTTTTTCTGTAGGAGAAGGAGAGTTTGTTGCGATTATTGGTCCAAGTGGTTCAGGTAAAAGTACACTCTTAACGATTATTGGAGGGCTGCAAAAACCTTCAAAAGGTACCGTTATGATTAATGAAAAACCTTTTAGTGAAGTTTCTGAAAAAAAACGAGCTGCTTTACGTTTTGAAGAAATTGGATTTATTTTGCAAGCGTCAAATTTAGTCCCATTCTTAACGGTAAAAGACCAACTGAATCTTGTAAACAAAGTTGAAAAAACAAAAGTTGATAAGCAGAAACGAGACGATTTATTAGATGAGCTAGGTATCTTGGATTTGAAAGATAAATACCCAAGTGATCTATCAGGTGGAGAACGCCAACGGGTAGCAATCGCTCGCGCTTTGTATCATGAGCCATCTGTTATCTTGGCAGATGAGCCGACAGCAAGCTTGGATTCTGAAAAAGCATTTGAGGTAGTAGAAATATTGTCACGTGAAACAAAAAATAAAAAAAAAGCGACTATTATGGTTACTCATGATGAACGGTTGATCAGTCAATGTGATAAAGTGTATGTTATGAAGGATGGTATGTTGTCTTTAAGAGAATCAAACGAATAAGATCTGAAAGACAAAACTGGCACTTAGATTGGAAGGAGAGATTGAATTGGATGAAACCATGTTTGTTCGGTCTTTAGAAGACCAACTATGTTTTGAAGTATATAAAGCTTCAAGCGGGTTTTCAAGAATGTATGGAAGAGCGTTAAAACCTTTTGGACTAACGTTTCCCCAATACCTTGTTTTATTAGCATTGTGGGATGAAGATCATGTATTTATAAAAAACATTAGTGACCGTATAGGTATGAGCATAGGGACACTTAATCCAATCCTTAATCGATTGTCAACACAAGGCTGGATTGAAAAAGTCTCATCTGATATAGACAAACGTGCTGTAATTGTTACCTTAACTGAGAAAAGTCAGCAAACTAAAAAAGCCATTTCAAAAGCGATTTTAAATGAGATTATGCATTGCAATATGGCAGATATAAGCAATGCGGCTTTTATAAAAGGGTTAAAGTCATTGAATAATGAATTTGATCAATTAGAAGAAAAAAATGATTAGTACGACATAAACTCAAAAGATTCAATAGAGTTAGTGAGTGGGAAAAGAGGGGTGTTTTTGATGAAAAAAATAGCAGTCATCGGGGCGGGTGTAGCCGGTCTAGCGAGCGCTATACGTTTGCAGCACGAAGGATATGAAGTAGAAATTTATGAAAAAGAAGCCATACCTGGTGGGAAAATGCATCAAATTAAAAAGGACGGCTATACTTTTGATTTAGGTCCCAGTATCGTTATGATGCCACAAATCTATCGAGAAGTTTTTGAATTAGCAGGAAGAAATCCGGATGACTATATCCCAATGAAAAGACTCGATCCTATGTATACTGCTTTTTTTGGAACAGAAGATAAAGATAAGTTTGATGTATCTTCTGATTTGGTCAAATTAATGGAATCTCTAGAAGGAATTAGTGATGAAGATGCGAAGGGTTTTTTGAGTTATCTTCAAGATATATATAGCCGTTTTATTGTAGCAAAAGACCATTTTTTACAACGTCCGTTCCGTAACGCCTTGGACTTTTATAATCCGTTTATGATTAAACAGGCTTTGAAATTAAAAACTTTTGATAGCGCCAATCATTCCATCGGTAAATTTGTAAAAGATAAACGATTGCAACAAATGCTTAGCTTCCAAACCTTATACATAGGAGTTTCACCGGTTAACGGACCTTCTCTTTATACCATCATCCCTATGATTGAATTGCTATATGGCGTTTGGTTTATTGAAGGTGGTATGTATACGATGGCCAAATCTATGGAACGCTTATTTTTAGAATTGGGTGGAAAAGTTCATTACAATTCACCAGTAGAAAAAATCTTGATTAAAGACAAACAGGCGTATGGAATTTCACTACACGATAAAGAGGTTATTGCAGATTATGTTGTCTGTAATGCTGATTTCCCATATGCTATTAAAAATTTGGTTCAAGATACAGCTGCTAAAGGAAAATACACAGATAAAAAAGTCGATAGTATGAAATATTCTTGTTCTTGCTTTATCATGTATTTAGGTATGGATCGTAAATACGAAGGTGTTGATCAATTGCATAATTTTGTGTTTGCTGAAGATCTAGATAAAAATCTTGAAGATATTTTTGCTGGTAAGTTGCTAGATAATCCTTCTTACTATTTATATATGGGTTCAAAAATGGATCAATCAATGGCTCCAGAAGGAAAAGATGGACTTTATCTATTAGTCCCTGTTTCTGATTTATCTATTGCAGATTACGAGTGGACTGAAGAAACGATCCAGCATTACCGATCAGAAGTTTTAAATTCGTTGAAACAACTTAAAGGTTTTGAAAACGTTGAGAATGAGATTGTATCGGAAAGCTATATGACACCTATTGATTTCAAAGAAAAATTTAATGCGTACAATGGTGCTTGTTTTGGACTGAGACCTAATTTATTACAAAGTAATCATTTTCGTCCGCAAGCTAAAGCTAAAAATTGTGAGAATCTCTACTTTGCTGGAAGCAGTACGCACCCTGGAGCAGGAGTGCCAATCGTATTGATGTCTGCAAAAATAGCTACTGAGGAATTGATTTTAGATGATCGTGGCGTTAAGGCATAATTCATTACTGTATGAAGCTTAATCTATACTATAGGAGGCCTGGATATGGAAGCGAATAGACAAGAAACCATAAAACAAGATTATCAGTACTGCGAAGAGATCATAAAAAAACATTCAAAAAGCTTTTATTATGCTTTTTCGCGTTTACCAAAAGCCAAAGCACAAGCTATATTTGCCATTTATGCTTTCTGTCGAAAGGCTGATGATAGTGTAGACTTGGTTGATACAAAAGAAGAACAACTTTCGGCAGTAACAATTTTAGAAAAAGAACTGTCTCTATTCGAACAAGGAAATCCTATAGATCACCCAATTTGGCGTGCGTTAACAGATGTTTTTGACCGTTATGACATGTCTATTGAGCCTTTTTATGATCAATTAATAGGTCAAAAAATGGATATAGATTTTGCTGAACCAAAGAATCTAACGGAATTAGAAACCTACAGCTATTATGTTGCTGGATCAGTTGGATTAATGTTGTTGCCTGTTTTAGCTTCAAAATCGCACCAAGACCTCACTCAACTAGCGATTAATTTAGGAATAGCTATGCAATTGACAAATATCTTAAGAGATGTTGGCGAGGATTTCCAAAAAATTGATCGAATTTACTTGCCAGTTTCTGAGTTGACTGCTGAAAATTATACACGAAAAGATATAGAACAAAAAATTATCAATGTTAATTTTATTCGTATCTGGGAAAAAATGGCTCAACGTGCAGAATATTTATATGATGATGTGCAAGAGGGGTTTCGCTATTTTGATGAAGATAGTCGATTACCGGTCAAACTTTCGTCAGCGATTTATCGTGGGTTATTGAATGCTGTACGTAAGAATAATTACGATTGCTTTACTAAGCGTAATTATGTATCGCCAGTAGAAATGAAACGTATTTATCAATCGATAAAATAAGAATTTGTCCTTGACCAATAAGCTTTATAGCTTTAGTTTAGGACTTTTCTTGTCTATTCATTATAATAAACTATATGAGGAGTGGGTTAACTATGTCAACTCAAAAGAAAACGGTTATCGTTATAGGTGGAGGTTTAGGCGGCCTTTCAGCAGCTATTTCATTAGCTCAAAGTGGATACACCGTATCGCTTTATGAAAAAAATCATCATCTTGGAGGCAAATTAAACCGGTTGGAGCAAGATGGATTTGGATTTGATTTAGGCCCTTCCATTTTAACAATGCCACATGTATTCGAAAAGTTATTTACAGGAAGCAATCGCAAAATGGCTGACTACATATCGATTATTCAACTAGACCACCAGTGGAGATCTTTTTTTCCAGACAATTCGGTTATTGATTTGTACAGTGATTTAGAAAAAATGAACTATAAAAATAGTGAGTTAAGTGAAAAAGATATGAAGGAATATGCAGAATTTTTAGAGTATGCTAAAAAATTATACGATGCAACTGAAAAAGGGTATTTTGAAAAAGGGTTAGACAAAACAGGAGAAATTTTCCGTGAGCATGGCTTATTTGGCTCGATGAAAGACTTTGATTACTTTTCATCCATGTACGACGCTATTGAAAAAAGAATCAGTAATCAAAAAGTGCGCGATATGTTAGCTTATTTTATTAAATACGTAGGTTCTTCTCCGTACGATGCACCAGCGGTACTTAACATGATGATTTATATGCAACATGCTCAGGGTGTATGGTATGTTCCTGGAGGTATGCATAAAATTGCCGAAGGATTAATTAAATTAGCAACTGAGATAGGTGTAGAACTGCATACTGGTCTTGGTGTTACATCCTTTATCAAAGACGAACAAAATCAAATAAGTGCTGTAGAGCTTGCAGATGACTCTTTAAGAAAAGCCGACTATTATATTTCTAATATGGAAGTTATTCCGGCTTATCAAAAATTACTAAATGAGGAACCTGCTTTTATTGAAAAATTAGAAAAACGTTTTGAACCTTCAAGTTCAGGATTGGTGATACATCTTGGAGTGGACAGAGAATATCCGCAACTTGCTCATCATAATTTCTTTTTCTCATCTGATCCAGCCAATCATTTTGATACAGTCTTCAATCAGCATAAATTACCTAAAGATCCGACTATTTATTTAGTAAATGTAAACAAAACAGATAAAGCTCAATCAAAACCAGGACATGAAAATATTAAAATTTTGCCTCATATTCCATATATTCAAGATGAGCCATTCACTCATGAAGAGTATCTTTTACTTCGTGAACGTGTATTGATCAAGTTAGAAAAAATGGGATTGACCGATCTACGGAAGCATATTGTGACAGAAGATTTTTGGACACCAGATGATATTGAAAAAACTTATGGATCTCACAAAGGTTCAATTTATGGAACCGTTTCTAATCGTAAGAAAAATCATGGCTTTAAGCATGCTAAACATAGTGAACGGTATGACAACCTTTATTTTGTTGGAGGAACTGTAAACCCAGGTGGAGGTATGCCGATGGTTACGATGAGTGGCCAACAAGTGAGAGATAAAATCGTTCAAAGGGACCAACAAGATGATAACTAAAGCAGGCGTTAGCGATAATAAGACAAACTGGTCCATTATTCAACAGCATCAAAAAACGCTCGTAGCGGATAGCAATCATCTCAATACAACTAGACGAAAACAACTTTTAGAGGTTTTACGTATGTTATTAATGGAAAATGAATCCGAATTGCTCAGTGCTTTATATAAAGATCTAGGAAAATCACCAGAAGAAGCGTATGCTTCTGAACTGGCAGTATTGCTTCAAGAAATTGATTTTATGAAACGTTGCTTAAATAAATGGCAGCAACCTAAGCATAAGCGCCATATTAAACTAGGTTCGGTGAGCAAAACAACAGTTGAACATCATCCTTATGGTTCTATATTGGTCATTAGTCCATGGAACTATCCTTTACAGTTAGCGCTTATGCCTGTAATCGGAGCTCTTGCAGCAGGAAATAGCTGCTTTATCAAACCCTCTGAATTTGCTCCAGAGACCGCCAAGCTTCTAGCTAAATTAACAAGGGCTTATTTTTCGCCAGATGTTTTAATGGTTGTAAATGGAGACGCCACAGTAGCTGCTGAGTTATTAGAATTACCTTGGGATTTTATTTTTTTTACAGGAAGCAACAATGTAGGAGCCATTGTGCATCGCGCAGCTGCTGAAAAACAAATACCTGTTGTATTGGAGTTAGGCGGTAAAAATCCTTGTGTTGTTGATGAGACCAATTTAACGATAGCCGTTGTACAAAGAATTATATGGGGGAAATTTTTAAATGCTGGTCAAAGTTGCATTGCTCCAGATACTGTTTATGTTCATCAAACGATTTATCTTCAATTTCTTCAGATGGCAGTTGAACAAATCAAAAAGTTTTATGGTCTGCATCCTATTGAAGAGGGAACAATTGGGAGAATGGCTCATGAAAAACAATTTGAAAAGATGGTCGATTTTTTGAAACAAGGAAGTATTTATTATGGCGGAAAAGTTGATGCTACACAAAAAAGGATAGAGCCAACGGTATTAACAGATATAACAGCACGTAGTTCAATTCTTGAGGAAGAAATATTTGGTCCGATTTTACCGGTCATCCCATATACAAACTTATCAAAATTAGTAAATGAACTGAAACGAACGGACGATCCGCTTGTCACTTATATTTTCAGTAAAAATAAAGGAACTATTGAGTACGTTAAAACTAAATTACGTTCAGGAGCTTTTAGTCTGAATCAAGTAATTTTACACGCAATTAGTTCGGATAGTTCGTTTGGCGGAGTAGGAGCCAGTGGATTTGGACGATATCATGGCTCAGCAAGTCTAGATGCATTTAGTTATGAACGAACAGTCTATACTTATCTTCTGCCATTTAACATCCAAAAACAATACCCGCCCTATCAATCTAATGATTTAAACCTGCTTCGTAAATGGAGACGTTGGTTATTTTAGGAGGAGCAATGATGTTGTTCATAGTTGTATTAGTAAGTTTTATTTCAATGATGAGTGGCTTTTTGATGCTTTGGAAAGTTCCTTTGGCTATAAAAGACACGAATAATAGTAGTGTGAAAAAGACAGTTTCGATTATTATTCCTGCTAGGAATGAAGAAGATCGGTTGCCGACGCTGTTGGCATCTTTAAACAATCAGTCATACAAACCTATAGAAGTCATTGTTGTAGATGATGAGTCTTCTGACAGGACAGTTGCTGTTGCTCAACAACAAGGTGCAAAAGTTATAAAAAAGAGAAAAAATGATGAATGGATGGGGAAATCCGCTGCTTGTTGGAGTGGGGCCAATGAAGCAAAAGGTGATTGGTTATTGTTTTTAGATGCAGATACATTCTTTGAAGATAAAACCAGCTTGGAGCAACTGTTAGCGACTTATCAATCTGGCGATGCAATTGGAATTCTCTCATTCCAACCCTTTCATAAGATAACGAACGGGTATGAAAATTTATCTGCTGTATTTAATATTATATTAATGGCGGGCATGAATGTATTTACCCCGTTAGGTACTCAAATTGAGACGGCAGGTTCATTTGGACCTTGTATTTTATGTGATAAAGAAGAGTATTTTATTGTCGGAGGACATAAAGCTATAAAAGGAGCTATAATGGATGATCTTGCTCTAGGTGAAAAATTTAGGGAAAACAATTTTCCAGTTCGCTGTTATGGAGGACGGGGAATAATCCAGTTTCAAATGTACCCTGAAGGAATCAAGCAATTGGTTGAAGGATGGACAAAAAGTTTTGGCACGGCTGCTCAGTCTACCCATCCCCTAGTTACCAGTCTGATTTCACTTTGGATCAGTGGAGCATTTTTTACAATTGGTTCTTTAATCGTAGCTTTGTTGGCAAATAATACTAGTCTATTGATTGTCGCTAGTTTAGTTTGTACAGTTTTTGCCGTACAATTTTATTGGCTTGCTCATCGTTTTGGCCAATTTAGTTTATGGATTTTGTTTGGTTATCCACTATTCTTTTTGTTTTTTATTGGTTTATTTGTTTGGTCACTCTTTTTGACAAAAGTACTCCACAGAGTTACTTGGAGTGGACGAAAGTTGGAGGTGTAGACCATTGCAACTCATAGAATTTCCAATGATCTGGACCATCATTATTGACAGCATCGCATGGGCAATTTTTCAATTAAGCATTTCCTATTTTACGTTGTCTTTATCAGAAAATTATTTTCAAAAGCAAACCTTTATCTATCCAGCAAGAAAGTGGGAAAATGAAGGACAATTTTGGCAGACACATTTCAGCATAAAAAAGTGGGCAAAAATTATTCCTGACGGTACGAGAATACTAAAAAAAGGTTTTTATAAAAAAAATCTACAGCAAAAAGAAGCAAATTATCTTGAAACATTCATACTTGAAACAAAACGAGCTGAACTTACCCATTGGCTTTCCATACTCCCTTCATTCCTATTTTTTTTATGGAATCCTGTATGGGTAGGTTGGATCATGGTAATTTATGCGCTAGTATTTAATATACCGATTATCCTTTTGCAACGGTACAATCGTCCACGCCTTGAAAGAGTACTGAAACGTAAGAATGCAAGACAAAAAAATCCACTCATGCTACTAAAAGTAGAATGAGTGGATTTTTTGCCGTAAGAAATTTGAAACAGACTAGTTGACAAATAACGATTACAAATGTAAACTAAATTTATATAAATGATTACAAGTGTAGTCGAAAAGGAGGGATTCCAGAATGACGAATAAAATTAAACCCACTATCTCAGATGCTGAATGGGAAATCATGCGCGTAGTTTGGACAAATCATACAGTAACCAGTAAAGAAATTACCGAAATAGTAAAAGAAAAGATGAACTGGAAGCAAGCAACCATAAAAACATTGATTGGTCGTTTAGTTGAAAAAGGAATTTTAAGGACCGAAGCGATTGGAAACAAGTACTTGTATAGTCCAGTCATTAGTGAAGAAGAAAGTTTTAAAGGTAAGACAACTGATTTTTTTGATCAGATATGCAATCGAAAAGTTGGAGCAACTCTTGCTGAACTTATCCGTGAAGCCACGTTGAGTCACGCAGATGTTCAACTGTTAGAAGAACTTGTCCAACAAAAAAAAGAAGAAGCTGTTGACAGCGTTCCTTGTGACTGTATACCTGGACAATGCGACTGCCAACAGAACCATGCATAAAAAGGGAGTGAATTAAATTGACTGAGAAATCATTTACTATTGAAGGGATGAGTTGTGCGTCATGTGCTCAGACTGTAGAAAAAGCGACTAAGAAATTACCTGGAGTCAAAGAAGCCAGTGTAAATTTGGCTACTGAAAAAATGAATATTCAATACGATGAATCGATTCTGACAGATAAAGATATTCAAGAAGCCGTAAATCAATCAGGATACAAAGCTGTAACTGATACAAAACAGAAAACTTTTGCCATTGAAGGGATGACCTGTGCATCATGTGCTCAAACGATTGAAAAAGCTACTGGAAAATTACAAGGAGTAGCACATGTGAGTGTGAATTTAGCTACCGAAAAAATGAGTATCCAATATGATCCAAATCAACTAGAAGTAGCGGATATTACAAATGCCGTAAAAGAATCTGGTTATGAAGCTCATGAAGAAATTGAATCAGTTGATGCACTAGACATGGATCGTGAAAAAAAAGCACAACATATAAACGAGATGTGGCAACGATTTTGGATTTCAGCTGTTTTTACGGTCCCTTTATTGTATATTTCAATGGGTCATATGTTAGGAATGCCATTACCTGAAGTGATTGATCCTATGATGAATGCTAGAATCTTTTCTTTTACTCAATTGATTTTAACTTTACCGGTTGTAATTTTGGGAAGAGAATTTTTTAAAGTTGGATTCAAAGCTTTATTCAAAAGGCATCCCAATATGGATTCACTTGTTGCTTTAGGAACGAGTGCGGCCTTTCTATACAGCTTAGCTGCAACTATAGGCATATGGATGGGAAATGTTGGCTTAGTGATGGATCTTTATTATGAATCTGCAGCAGTTATTTTGACGTTAATCACACTTGGGAAATACTTTGAAGCTCTTTCAAAAGGAAAAACTTCTGAAGCAATCAAAAAACTAATGGGTCTTGCTCCAAAGAAAGCTAGAATGATGCGAAATGGACAAGAGATAGAAGTAGCAGTCGATGAAGTACAAGTAAATGATTTAATCATCGTGAAACCAGGTGAAAAAATGCCCGTCGATGGAGTAGTAGTCGATGGCATGACATCAGTTGATGAATCTATGCTGACTGGAGAAAGTATACCAGTTGAAAAAACTACCGGCGATGCGATAATTGGAGCAAGTATCAATAAAAATGGAACAATTCAATACAAAGCTACAAAAGTTGGCAAAGATACAGCCTTATCTCAAATCATTAAGTTGGTAGAAGATGCGCAAGGTTCAAAAGCTCCTATTGCAAAACTTGCCGATATTATTTCTGGATACTTTGTCCCAATCGTTATCGTATTGGCTGTTCTATCAGGAATTGTTTGGTATCTAGCTGGAGAATCAGGAATATTTGCATTAACAATCACTATTTCGGTATTGGTTATTGCTTGTCCATGTGCGTTAGGATTAGCAACACCTACCGCTATCATGGTCGGTACAGGAAAAGGAGCCGAATATGGCGTTTTAATCAAAAGTGGCGGTGCACTAGAAAAAACGCATAAAATCGACACAATCGTTTTTGATAAAACGGGCACACTGACTGAAGGAAAACCTGAAGTAACGGATATTGTAACCTTCAGTGAGCTTTCTGAAGAGAAGTTGCTGATTCTTGCAGCCTCTGCTGAAAAAGGTTCTGAACATCCACTAGGAGAAGCGATTGTTCACGGGGCAGAAAATAAGAAATTGATCCTTCTTAAAACGCAAACATTTAATGCCTTGCCTGGACATGGAATTGAAGTAACAATAGAGAATCAATCACTCTTATTAGGAAATAAAAAGTTGATGGTCGACCGCGGTATCTCACTTGATACAGTAGAGTCAATTTCCGATAAGTTAGCAAGTGAAGGTAAAACCCCAATGTATATTGCTAAAGATGGACAAATGGCAGGAATGATTGCCGTTGCAGATACAGTAAAAGCGAATAGCTTGAATGCCATTGAAAAATTGCATAAAATGGGTTTAGAGGTAGCCATGATTACTGGTGACAATAAACGGACTGCTGAAGCTATTGCCAAACAAGTAGGAATTGACCGTGTGTTAAGCGAAGTGTTACCGGAACAAAAAGCAAATGAAGTGAAGAAATTACAAGCTGAAGGAAAAATAGTCGCTATGGTGGGTGATGGTATCAATGATGCTCCGGCTTTAGCGCAAGCTGATATTGGTATTGCCATTGGAACGGGTACAGATGTAGCTATGGAATCTGCAGACATTGTGCTGATGAGAAGTGATTTGATGGATGTACCGACAGCCGTGGAATTGAGTAAAGCAACCATCAAAAACATTAAAGAAAACTTATTTTGGGCATTTGGGTACAATATTTTAGGTATTCCTATTGCTATGGGTCTACTACACGTTTTTGGAGGCCCATTGTTAAATCCGATGTTGGCTGGAGCAGCAATGAGTTTCAGTTCAGTATCCGTATTGATCAATGCACTGCGTTTAAAGAGATTCAAACCATAGTCTAAAGAGAATAATAGTGAACTATCATTATGGAATTGGAGTGATAAGAAATGAAAAAAGAATTAACGATAGAAGGCATGAAATGTGAAGGTTGTGCTAGTACGGTAGTTGAAAAACTTCAATCAGTTGAAGGTGTTGAACGTGTAGTTGTTGATTTAGAAACAAAAAAAGCGATTATTGAAAGTCCAAATGAAATTGATGAAACAGTTTTTGTCCAAGCATTAAGCGATACAAATTATACAATAACTAGTAGCAACTAAAGATTCTATAATGTTTAATATTAACAGACTAAAACCTCACTCTTCTATGAAAGAGTGAGGTTTTTATTTCACTTTTACGTGAAATAAACATTAATGGAAGAGTGACATCCTCCTAACTAGAATAATAGGAATAAATGAATCAACTTGCTAGATAATCCAAATAAGAGTATCCTGTTAAGTAATAAATTAGGGGGGAATGAAGATGGGAATCGATAATGAAATGTTAACAGAGTTTAAAGCACGATTTGATGTAAATAGTGCAAATCAGGTAATTAAAGGCGCCATAGCAAAAGTTGGTATTGATGATGCTTCTTTAGATAACAATGTTTTAAGAAGGCATTCTTTTGAGTTCTCAAACGAAACCAAACGTGGTGCAATAACAAATCAACAATCTAGTGGCCGGTGTTGGATGTTTGCGGCTTTAAATACAGCTCGTGTAGATACAATGGAAAAATTAGATATAGATAATTTTGAATTTTCTCAAAATTACACGTTGTTTTGGGATAAACTTGAAAAAGCCAATTATTTTTTAGACAGTATTTTAGAAACATTAGACGAACCGAAAAATTCTAGAATTGTTTCTCATCTATTGATGGATCCAGTTCAAGATGGAGGACAATGGGATATGTTTTCCGGATTATTAGAAAAATATGGTGCGGTTCCTAAATCTGTTATGCCCGAAACATTTCATTCTTCTAATACAAAAAAATTAAACTTAGTACTAACCTCTAAACTTAGAGAATTTGCTTGTCAATTACGTGAAAGTCATAAAGTAGGATCTTCACTAAACGAATTAACAGAGAATAAGGAAACGATGCTTTATTTCATTTATACTGTTCTAGTAAAAGCATTGGGCGAAGTTCCTGAGTCGTTTACTTACACCTATCGAAACAAAGAAGGGGAATACTGCCGTATCAATGAAATCACTCCACAAAACTTTTTTAAAGAATACGTCGGTTGGGATTTAACAAATTTAGTCAGCTTGTTAAATGCACCAACAGAAGATAAACCATTTGGAAGAGCCTACACTGTGAAGTATTTAGGTACCGTTAAAGAAGCAAAACCGATTCAATACATTAATGTCCCTATTCAGGTTTTAAAAGAAGCCGCTGTTGCTTCAATTAAAGACGCTCAGCCAGTCTGGTTTGGCTGCGATGTGGACAAAATGTTGGTAAGAGATAGTGGAATCATGGATGAACACAGTTACAACTATGAATTGACACTAGGTGAGGGTAGCGGATTAACAAAAGCGCAACGCTTAGATTATGGCGATAGTTTATTGACTCATGCAATGGTATTTGTGGGAGTAGATTTAGACGAACAAGGTCAGCCGCTAACGTGGAAAGTTGAAAACAGCTGGGGAGAAAAATCAGGTAAAAAGGGAATTTATTCTATGAGTGATAAATGGTTTGAGGAATTTAACTATCAAATTGCAGTAGATAAAAAATACATTCCTGAAAAATGGTTGAAAGCTTTAGAGCAGCCTATTATTGCATTAGAACCCTGGGATCCAATGGGTGCTTTAGCTTTGGTAAAATAAAAATAAAGAGCAAGGGTTTGAAGAAAAGAAACTTCAGACCCTTGTTTTTGCTTTTTAGCGAAATAAAACATGCTATAATCTACAGTAGAAAGAAAAAAATAAGGAGTGATTTTGGTGGCAAGAGAAAAGAAATTTTCAACAAATGATATTTATTTGCAGACACATAATCTCCTGATAAAAGAAGGTTATGAAAAATTTTCGTTTAGTTTGCTGGCCAAATCATTAAAAGTTTCAAGAGCGGCTATTTATAAATACTATACAAATAAAGATGAACTTATTAGTGATTACTTAGTAGGACAAATGAAAGAAATGATGGAAGAGTTCTATCAAATAAACTGGTCTTTAGACTATTCAGACCAATTTGATCAATTATTCGAGTTGATTTTTAAGTATCGAGAAGCACATTTGATTTCAAATACTCTTCCACATGACAAAATGGTCATCAGTACTGATAAACAAAAGCAAAAAGAAACTATTTCTGGAGAGGTCCATAGACATTTTTTTAATTATATTCAACAGTTTATTCAGACTGGTAAAACAAATGGTCATATAAAAAAAGAAATACCCGATAGTTTAATTGTGGGTATTATTTTTCATAGTATTAACATACCTGATCATTCTAATTTAAGTTCCAAAGAAAGAGCTTATTTTATTAAGATGATCATTAAAAATGGTATTTTTGATATTTAAAAGTGACACAAGTGTAACTTTGTTGTATACTATTATCTGTAAAGATAAGTACTTAAAGAAATGGGGTAGGATAAATGTTTTTAGCACTGAAGGAACTAAAGCACTCCAAAGGAAGATTTATTATGATTGGTTTAATTATAGTATTTATTTCGTGGCTTGTGTTTGTATTATCTGGTCTTGGAACGGGGTTATCTGATTTAGCAACTTCGACGTTAAAATATTCTGAGGCAGATTACGTTGTTTTTGAAAAGGAAACGGATTTTAGCTTTTCTAAATCTATTCTTTCTGAAGATTTGGAAGAACAATTGCTAAACGAAAAAGGGGTTGAAGCTGTCGCTTCAATGGGAACGGTCTCGGCTTCAATACGTTCTGCTGCCAGTGATGAAGAGAATGCAACAAAAACGGATGTCCTTATAGCGGGTATTCAGCCCGGATTATTTATGGAGCCGTCTGTCAGTTCTGGAAAAGCACTAATAAACAGCAATTTAAATGGTGTAATTGTGGATGAGTCTCTGAAAGAAGACGGGTTTTCATTAGGTGATACGCTAGCAATCAATGGATCTAATGAAGAAGTGGAGATTATCGGTTTTGTCCAAAATGAAACTTTAAATCATCAGCCGGTTATTTTTGCACAATTAGATAAATTTCGTGCTATTAAGTACGCTGCACCTGGTTCAGATAATGGTATAGAAAATCCAGTTAATGGAATTTTACTTCAAGGAACGAATGTAGACGTTGAAGCAATAAATGAAACAATTGATGGGATAGAAATAGGGACAAAAGATGAAGCTGTAAACGCTGTTCCTGGATATACAGCTGAAAATGGCACAATCATGATGATGCTGTGGTTTTTAATCATTATTTCAGCTTTTATTATTGGTGTGTTCTTTTATGTTTTAACCAATCAAAAAACGCAGCAATTTGGTGTTCTAAAAGCCATTGGAGGAAGTAACGGTTTTGTTATTAAAACCGTTATCTCACAAGTCTTCGTTTTATCAGCTATCAGTATCTTAGTAGGAATTGGGCTGACATATCTTACTGCTGCAGTACTACCAGAGGGTATGCCGTTTAACTTAAAACTCCCTATGGTCATCATTTATAGTATCGTTTTACTAGCGATAAGTGTCTTAAGTTCGCTATTTTCTGTGATCAAGATTTCTAAAATTGATCCTTTAACAGCATTAGGGAGGTTGGAATAATGTCTGGTATTCAATTAAAAAATGTCACAAAACGTTATCAAGATAGTGAAAGTGAAACGATTGCGTTAAATCAAGTTTCAATGACTGTGGATAAGGGAGAATTTGTAGCTATTATTGGACCATCTGGTTCAGGAAAGAGTACTTTTTTAGCAATTGCAGGAGCTTTATTGAAACCTTCTGAAGGAGAAGTATTTATTAAAGATAGAGCAATATCCTCTTTGAATGAAAAAGAGTTAGCACAAGTTCGCTTGGAACAGATTGGTTTTATACTGCAAACGTCAAATTTGATTCCTTATTTGACGGTACTAGATCAATTATTAGTTGTCGTAAAAATGAAGGGTTCCATTACTGAAGATATGAAAAAAATTGCAAGAGAACTTTTAACAGATTTAGGGTTAGATACTAAATTCGAAAAATTTCCAGACAAGTTATCTGGCGGTGAAAGGCAACGTGTGGCAATTGCGCGTTCCTTTATGAATGATCCTGATGTTATTTTAGCAGATGAACCCACAGCTAACTTAGATACTGCACGTGCTCATGAAGTCGTACAGTTGATTGCAAAAGAAGTGAAGTCTCGTAATAAAGCTGCTATTATGGTTACCCATGATGAACGCATGTTGAAATACTGTGATCGTGTTTATCGTATTGAAGATGGCGTACTCAAAGAAGAGAAAACTGTATAAGACAGTAAACTAAACATTAATAAAATAGCCATTGGCTGGTATATATTCGGTAGTATGCCGAGTTTATACCAGCTAATTTTTTATACTTTAATAAGTATGAGGACTAATTCTATTAAAAATGAACCTTATATTAATTAAAAAATGGTTAGAAATAAAAAAATATGTTAGGATAGTGAAGGAAGAATTTATAGATAAAAAGTAAATTCTTTTTTGTTTATAAAAGGAGTGAGTAAAAGATGAAAAGGATCAAATTAGGATTAGTAACAAAGTTGCTAATAGCAATTATTTTAGGTATTGTTTTTGGACAATTGGCTTTTTTGCCGGATTTTATTATTCAAATACCGGTTACGATTTCTGCTCTATTCAGTAGTTTACTAAGTTTTATCATCCCATTGATGATCATTGGTTTTGTGGTAGTGGGTATTGCGGATCTTACACAAGGAGCAGGAAAGCTGCTGGGTATCACCACATTAATGGCTTACTCTTCAACCTTGATTGCTGGTTTTCTCGCGTATTTAATAGCTGTAAATGTGTTTCCTTTATTTATAGATAGTGGATTAAGTGCGGAAGGTATCGGTGAAAAAGCTGGCCTTGCACCACTATTTTCTATTCCTTTAGAGCCTATTATGGATGTTACTTCTGCCATTGTTTTTTCATTTATGATTGGAATTTGTATTTCATGGCTGAGAGGTCAAAATAAAGGCGATACCATGTATAACTTTTTTAGTGAATTTAGTCTGATCATCAGTAGACTACTTAATTCGCTGATTATTCCAGGATTGCCCATTTTTATATTTGGTAATTTTGTGAATTTAAGTTATACAGGAAGTGTATTTTCGATTCTTTCAATTTTTTGGAAAGTATTTGCGATTGTGATTGGTTTACAACTGCTTCTTGTATCACTCTTTTTTGTAATTGCTGGACTTTATACAAAAAAAAACCCATTGATATTAATTAAGAATCAAGTTCCGGCTTATATAACAGCAATTGGAACGCAGTCTTCTGCAGCAACCATTCCAGTGAACTTAGAAATTGCTAAGAAAAATGGGGTATCTGCTCAAATTCGTGAGTTTGTCATTCCATTATGTGCAACGATTCATTTGTTAGGAAGTATCGTAACGGTTATTTCTTGTGTGACAGCAGTCTTATTAATGTATAATATGCCGATACAGTTTGGTATGATGGCAGGATTTATTGCAATGTTAGGTATAGCTATGGTAGCTGCCCCTGGAGCGCCAGGAGGAGGCATTATGAGTGCTCTACCTTTTATGACTATGGTTGGTATAGATCCAACGGGTGTTATGGGAAATCTCTTGATAACACTGTATTTAACGCAAGATAGTTTTGGCACTGCAGCAAATATTTCTGGAGATAATGCCATTGCAGTTATCATGGATAAAATTTATTACAAACACATTTTAAAAGAAAAAAATTAGAGTCAAAAAGATGAAAAAATCCGTTTAGCTTAACATAAGCAAAGCGTTTTTTTTTTTGAATAAAAATGAAATTAAAGGATTAAATTAACTAATTTTTGAAGGAAAAGATTAAGAAAAATGGTAATATAAGAATAAGAAAATGAGTTTAGAACTAGCTGGAGGGATACATATGGAATTTAAAACAGATGTCACGATTGCGCAAGAAACGACAATGGAACCAATAGTAAACATTGCTAAAAAAATAGGAATAGATGATGATGCGATTGAACAATATGGAAAGTATAAAGCTAAAATTAATGAAATAGAATTAACGGATTTGGAAGCTAAAACAGATGGTAAGTTGATCCTTGTAACGGCTATTACGCCAACTCCAGCTGGAGAAGGAAAGACAACAACCGTAGTCGGATTAGGAGACGGTCTTCAAAAAATAGGTAAAAAAGCTGCAATAGCACTTAGAGAACCGTCTTTAGGGCCTGTTTTTGGTATGAAAGGTGGAGCAGCAGGAGGTGGATACGCTCAAGTTGTACCCATGGAAGATTTAAATTTGCATTTTACTGGGGATTTCCATGCCATCAGTGCAGCCAATAATTTATTAGCTGCTATGTTAGACAATCATATTCACCATGGAAATGCACTAGCGATCGATACACGAAATATTACATGGAAACGTGTGGTGGATATGAATGATCGCCAATTGAGGTTTATCGTTGATGGACTAAATGGCAAAACGAATGGTGTTCCACGCGAAGATGGATTTGATATTACAGTAGCTTCAGAAATTATGGCTATCTTATGTTTATCAATGGATATGGAAGAAATGAAAGAAAAGCTGAAAAATATTATTGTAGGTTACAATGTAGCTGGGCAACCGATTACTGCAGGAGATTTGAAAGCACATGGAGCAATGGCAGCTTTATTAAAAGAAGCATTAAAACCGAACTTGGTTCAAACATTGGAACATACACCTGCGTTTATTCATGGAGGACCATTTGCCAATATCGCTCATGGATGTAATAGCATCAAAGCAACGAAATTAGCTTTAAAATATGCTGATTATGTTGTCACTGAAGCTGGATTTGGTGCTGACTTAGGAGCTGAAAAATTCATGGATATTAAATGCCGATTATCAGGTTTAGAACCTGCAGCTGTTGTAGTTGTAGCAACGGTAAGAGCATTGAAAATGCATGGTGGAATGGATAAAAAAGAATTAAAAGAAGAAAATGTGGTAGCTCTTGAAAAAGGCTTACCTAATTTAATGAAGCACATTGAAAATATGCAAACTGTTTTTGGTATGCCAACGGTTGTAGCCATCAATAAATTTCCAACAGATACTGCTGAAGAATTAGCATTAGTGAAAGAAAAGTGTGAAGAACTCGGGGTACATGTTGTTTTATCAGATGTTTGGGAAAATGGCGGTAATGGCGGACAAGATCTAGCTAGAGCAGTTGTTGATTTGGCAGAACAAAAAAGTACGTTAACCTATGCTTATGAGTTAGAAGACTCGTTGGTAGATAAAATGACTAAAGTTGTTCAAAAAGTCTATGGGGGCGAAGGAATTGCATTAGCTCCTGGAGTGAAAAAAGAAATTACTCGTCTAGAAGCTCTTGGATTTGGGAACTTACCTGTCTGTATGGCAAAGACACAATATTCTTTCTCAGATGATAAAAATAAACTAGGCCGGCCGGAAGGTTTTACAGTGACTATTAAAAAAGTAAAAGTTTCTGCTGGAGCGGGATTTATAGTTGTATTAACAGGCGATATTATGACGATGCCAGGATTGCCAAAAGTACCAGCAGCAGAGTCGATTGATGTTTTAGCGGATGGAAGAATCATTGGATTATTTTAATTTTCTTTAATTATTAAAGAAAGGGGATCATGACAATGAAAGAGCAAACGATTGAACATTTTTTAACTGAACTTTCTGCAAAACAATCCACACCTGGAGCAGGTGGTGCAGCGGCCTTAGTGGCTGCATTAGGTTCTTCTTTAGGTAGTATGGTTGGGAATTTTACGATTGGAAAGAAAAAGTATCAAGCCGTTGATACTGAAGTAAAAAAAATTGTTGAAGAGTTAGAACAAATTAAACTGGAGCTAGAAGAATTGATTCAAAAAGACGCCGATGCATTTTATCCCCTAGCACAAGCATATAAGTTGCCTAAAGAAACACCAGAAGAGATTGAGTATAAAGATAAGGTAATGGAAGAAGTATTAGAGGGCGCTACAACTGTGCCGATTGATATTATGAAAAAGACAGTAAGAGCGATTGAATTGCTTGAGCGAGTAGCTAAAATAGGAAATACCAGGCTAACAGCAGATGCTGGAACGGGGATTCTTTTTTGTAAAGCAGCTTTAGAAGGAGCAAGCTTAAGTGTTTATATCAACACGACAGAGATGCAAAATAAACAAAAAAGACATCTTTTAAATCAAGAAGCTGAACGATTAGTTGAAAAAGGGTCTACGATTGCTAGCAATGTTTATCAAATGATTAGTCAGTCTTTTAAATTAGCAAAGTAATATAAGAACTCAGATTGGAAGAGAAGAAGAATGACAGAAAAAATAGAAAAGCAAGCATTGCGAAAAAAAATGATTTCTTTACTCAATAGTATTTCTGCTGAAGAAAAAGCAGCAATTGAACTAAAACTAGAAGAGAATTTATTCATGTCGAGCGAATGGAAATCAGCTAAACGAATAGGTGTTACGCTTTCTCAAGGATTTGAATGGAACACATTAGGAATCATTAAACAAGCTTGGAAAGAAGGGAAAATTGTTTGTGCTCCAAAGTGCGTTCCAGAGCATAAGGCCATGACTTTTTATGACTTCACAAGTATGGATCAATTAGAAAAGGGTTTTTATAACCTAATTGAACCAAAACCTCCACAAACAAAAATGGTAGGTAAAACGGAGATTGATTTAGTATTGGTTCCAGGATTGATTTACGATGTGAAAGGGTATCGAGTCGGTTTTGGTGGTGGATACTATGATCGTTTTTTGAAAGACTTCCCAAACCATACTGTGGGACTTATTTACTCAAAGCAAATAACTTCAGCTCTTCCAATAGAACCATTTGATATTCCTATTCAGAAAATAATAACGGAAAAAAACTCGTTATAAAAAATAAACCCAAATGACAGCCTTGTCGTTTGGGTTTATTTTTTATAACTTGATAATTAAGCTTATTTTGATAAATCAACACCTAAATAAGCATCGAATAAATCATATAGTTCTGGATGCTTTTTTTTCAAAGAAACAGGTCGGTTTTCCTTGTCTAAGAAACAATGTTTGCTCTCCCCAGTTGTCCGCAATTTCCCGGTAATTTTATCTATAATTTGATACGAGATCGTTAAACGAATACCGTTAAAGGCTTCAATCTTAGGTAAGATGTAAACACGATCGTTGTAACGCACCATTGATTTATAGTGACATGCAATCTCTAGAACAGGAACAATTATTCCAAGTTTTTCCATTTTATCGTAACCAAAACCCATTTGATCTAATAAATTAGTTCTAGCTTCCTCAAACCAACGGATATAGTTTGAATGATGAATAATCCCCATCTGATCAGTTTCATAATACTGAGCTAAATGCTCGTACAAGTCGAATTTTTTTTTCATATCTGTTTCAGTCCTTACTAGTGTTTACTAGTATGATAGCATAGTTGACTTCTTTTATGTTCATCAAAAATAGAAGATATAGTTAGTTTTTATTAGCTGGTGTTCTCAGTGAACTATTCGTAGTATACTTCTTGATAGAAGAACGTTCAAAAAAATGATAAGCTGAATTTTTACAGTAATGTTAACAAAGGAGAATACCTATGCGATTATTACATACAGCAGACTGGCATATTGGGAAAATTGTCAACGAAATGTCAATGTTAGAAGATCAAGAATATTTTCTTAATCAATTAATTGAAAAATTAAAAACAATACAAGTTGACGCTTTAATTATGGCGGGAGATTTGTATGACCGTGCGATGCCTTCAAAAGAAGCAGTATCCTTAGCCAATAAAGTGTTAACAAGACTGATTCAAGAAGTTAATCTTCCTATTTTGGTGATAGCAGGCAACCATGATAGTAATGAACGAGTAGAATATGGTGCAGAACTTTTAGCAACCAATCAGCTCTATATTGAAGGAACCGTCAAAGAGGTGACAAGAAAAGTAACTCTTAAAGGAGTTAATTTTTATTTACTACCTTTTGCAGACTATGCTTATATTAGAGAGCTGCTGCAAGACGAGTCAATTAAAAGTTTAGAAGACGCTACAAGGGTTCAAATAGAAGCCATCAAAAAAGAAATGGATTCTTCAGAAATAAACGTTTTGATAGCACATGGATATGTCATTAATTTAACCAATGATACTTCTGAAACGACTGATTCAGAAAGACCATTAAGTATTGGAACTGCCGAATACGTAAGCGTGGAGCTGTTTGAAGATTTTGATTATGTAGCGTTGGGTCATTTGCATAAGGCTCAAAAAGTAAAGCATGATCGTATTCGGTATAGTGGATCAATATTAAAATATTCGAAATCAGAAGCGGTGCATAAAAAACAAGTATCCCTAGTAACGTTAGAAAAAAATCATGTTGAGATTGAACCGATTTACATCGAACCTAAACGAGATATGCGTATTCTCAAAGATTTCTTTACTAATTTAATGGAACAGCATTCAGATGATTATGTATTTTTTGAATTGCTGGATGAGAATTTTGTTATGGATGCAATGAATCAACTGCGTCGTCGTTATCCAAATGCGATGGGCTTGGAGTACGCAGCTCGAAAAGAACGTGAAGAAAACGCATCAACTATGCATCAGGAACAATTGAAAAAATTATCTGTCCAAGATATTTTTGATGATTTTTATGCACATTATAAAGAAAAAGCTTTAACTGTTGAACACAAAAGTATTATTAACAACATTTTGCATGAAATGGAGAGAGGTAAGTAGCATGAGACCATTAAAATTAGTTATGAATGCTTTTGGGCCTTATAAAGAAAAAGTTGTGATTAATTTTACTCAATTTCACCAACAAACATTATTCTTAGTAAGCGGTCCTACTGGGGCAGGAAAAACCACGATATTCGATGCTATCGCTTACGCTTTATATGATGATGCAAGTGGAACAAGTCGTGGAAAAGATTCTTTTAAATCACAATTTTCTACGGATGAAGTACTTTGTTTCGTAGAATTAGAATTTGAAATAGCGAGTAAAAAATATTATATTAAAAGAAGTCCTGCACAAAAAGGGCCAGGTAAAAATGGAAAGTTGAAAAATTGGTCTTCAGAAGTGGAGTTTCATCATGATGGTACGGTTACCACCAAAATTAATGAAGCAAACAAAGAAATTCAGGAATTGCTTTCATTATCGTACGAACAATTCAAGCAAATTGTTATGCTTCCTCAAGGCGAATTTAAAAAAATGTTGGAATCTAACAGCGCAGATAAGGAAAAGATTTTTCGGAATATTTTCCAAACAGATATGATTAAAGAATTTCAATCAAACTTAAAAGAAAAGGCCAGTGATTTAAAACAAGAAATCAACCAAAGTGAGAACACCTTACAGCAATTTGTTGGAATGATTCCCGAGCACACTAATGATATCTTAAATGAAGCTGTAGCATATTTCGATATACCAACTATCATAAAAGAGTTAGGCCATGTAGTTGAAAATTATCAAAAAAAGATTGTAGCTCTTGAAAAAGAATTAGCAACTTTAGACGGGAAATACCATAGCAATCAACGGAAGATAGATTTGTTAACAGTCTTAGATTCTTTAGAGAAAGAAAAAAAAATTTTGGATAACAATAAAGAAATGATTGAAACCAAACGGATGAGTTTTGAGCTTGCAAAAAAGGCAGAAGATTGTTTGGAAGTAAAACAGCAACTAGAAAGAATTGTAAACGAAAAAGAGACCATTGAAAAAGAACAATACAAAGAACAACAGAAGTTAGCTGAAACAGTGGATCAATTAGAGAAAACAGAAAAAAACTATCTTGTTTTGCAAAGGGCTTATAGTGAGTTGCCAAATAAGCGAGAAACTTTAATCAATTTGAAGGAACAAGAAAAATTATTGAATGAACGAATAGTTAAGTACGACATGCAAGCTAACTTAGAAAAAGAAAATGAGCAACATCTAAAGAATATTCAATTGCTGAAAAGCCAAGTTGATACAGTGGAAGAACAATTAAAAAAACAAGAACTTGAACTAAAAGAAATTCAACAGGCCAAAATAACCATGTTGGAGAAGCAACGTGAAGTAAGCAGTTTGCAACAAAAGCAATACGAAACTAAAAAACAGCAAGAGTCTTTAGATGAGCTAAATGTATTTTTAAAAAAACAAGCTGTTAAAGCGAGTGAATTTCAAGAAATAGAAGATCAGTTTACTCAAATAGAAAGGCAATACCAAGAGCAACGATTGGTTTATAATCGCAATATTGCTGGTGTTTTAGCGAATAATTTAGAAGAAAATAAAGCATGTCCTGTTTGCGGATCGTGTCATCATCCTGCTCCTGCAATGGTGGCATCAGACACGATTTCAAAAGAAATGCTTGAAGAGTTAGAAATACAAAAAAATGAAGTGGGTACGAAATTTGACCGAATTTCTATTGAGTTACAAGGATTAAATGAAGCCATTTATTCTAGTGAAAGAAAATTAGCTATTCAAACAAACGATGTACAGGATGAAAGGCATAAAATTGAACGCCAAGTATCTCATGAGAATCAGCAACAACGGCAATTAACAGCAGAGTTAGCTGATTTGCAAAATAGGGTAAATACAGAAGAAGAGATTGATAAGAATATACAAGAAAAAGTACTTCAAATAAAAGAAAAAGAATCAACCATTCAAGAACTTCATTCGTCAGTCCAATACAATAAACAGCGTATCACTGAATTGAAAACAGAAATTGACTTATTAAATACAACTGTAAAAGAAACTGATTTATCAGTTCTTTATAAACAAATTGAAGGAAAAACAAATGAAATCAAATATATTGAAAATGATTACGTTGAAGCTCAAGAAAAGAAAGTTCAACTAGAAAAAATGCTGACCCAGTACCAGACAAGTACGAAAGCTTTTGAAAAACAATTAAAGACATTACTTGAAAGAAAGTCAGAGATGGAAGAAAAATTTAAGCAACAATTAGCGATAAATCATTTAGAGGATACTTTCGAAAGGTATTTATTGAAACAAGAAATTAAGCAGCAATGGAGAGAAGAAATAGAATCGTTTGATAAGAAAAAATGGACGAATCAAGCGAATATCTTGGAACAAAAAAAGCTACTTGAAAAAGAATGCGCCACTCAATCCTGTGAAGTATATATATTGGATAATCAAGAAATTGAACGTGAAAGAAGGATGTTAAAAGAACAGCAGCATGAACAGATTGGAACGAATAAAACAATACAATCCATTCTTTCTCAAATTCAAATGAACCATCATGCAAAAAAGGATCAACAAGAAGAATATTTAATGTACAAAGAGTTAGCCGAAATGGCAAATGGATCAAAAGAAACAGATTATATTTCATTTGAACGCTATGTTTTAGGGATTTATTTTGAAGAAATTATTGAAGCAGCAAACACACGATTTACTCAAATGACGACTAATCGTTATTCTCTTATCCGCAATAAAGAAAAAACAAAAGGTGCGGGTCCTAAAGGATTGGATCTAGATGTTTTTGATAATTACACTGGTATGAAAAGAAGTGTTAAAACCTTATCGGGTGGAGAAAGTTTTAAAGCATCTTTAGCACTAGCTTTAGGTTTAAGTGATGTGATTCAAAATCATAGTGGAGGAGTCAGTGTAGATACTTTATTCATCGATGAAGGTTTTGGTACACTAGATGTGGATTCTTTAGACAGTGCGATTGAAACATTATTTGAATTAAATCAACGTGGTCGATTAGTAGGAATCATTTCTCATGTTGAAGAGTTGAAAACGAGAATCCCCGTTCACATTGAAGTAACAAAATCTTCTAGAGGTAGTCATGCTACTATAAAAGTATAAAAAAAGATCAAGACTTTAGTCTTGATCTTTTTTTATACTCATACTATTTTTTTTATTTAGGATAATAATAATTGCGGTTTAGTTTGCTCTTCAGAAACCGTTAAAAGATAGTCCATCAATGAACCCGAATAAAGCTGTTCAAATATAGAAAGTTGACTTAAATCTTCAGGTGTAACAAAATGCGGTTCTTTTTCAAATCTATGAATACCACTTTCACTAAGAACAGATGCTACAAATTGCGAACAAAAGTAAGAATCATTCCTATCAAAATCGATATTTAAAGCTAAAGTAATTAAACCAATTAAATTATAGTGGTAGATATCTTTAGTTTGATTATAAAAAGACAGCAATTCATCCAAATTTTTATATTGTGATTCGGATACTTCACAAGTATAAATAGCGCATTGGGCTCTTGAAAAATAATGACGAGATAAGTCTTCTTCTACAAAACCTCCCCAAAAAGGGTTATGCGCATACTTGCGACCAAAACTATAAGGTTTTAATAATGAAGGTTCCAAAGCAATGGAAGCATGATTATAGGTTGCTTTTGTGTAGAGTTTAATGGCTCTTGAAAATAAAGTATTTGTATCGGTTAACATAAGGTAAATTTTCACTATAAGACCTTCTTCTCTTTCACTTACTATCTTGATAAATTAGGCAAGCTAATTTTTATAAATAAGGAATAATATGTATTTTTGAATTTGTTTTCAGTATACACGAAATATAAAATTTTTCTATAGTACTAAAGAACTAAAAATGAATTAAAAGCCAAAAAAATCAAGTCACAAGTGGATGAAAACGATTACGGAATAAGTATTTTTTTAATTTTTTAAAGTAAACGTTGTTATACCAAGGCATATTGTTTGTAAAAAAAAGAATAAAGAGGTAGAATTTTGTATAGACAGAAATCAAATTTTAATTAAATATTCATAACTATTTAATAAACTAACAGAAAGGATGGTTGGAAAATGGGAGAAAGAAAACTGATTCCGATTGTAAGTGCTGCAGATAATAATTATGCACCTTATCTAAGTGTCACTCTAAAAACAATTTTGGATAATCTTTCTAGTGATTACGATGTAGCATTTTACATTATTGATGATCACATAACTTCTGAGAGTAAAGAAAAGTTAGAAAAAAGCATTTCCAATCACACTGCTACAATTGACTATTTAGAAGTAGATTCAGAATTGTATGCCAACGTTATGGAAAGCGACCATATCACACAAACAGCTTACTATAGAATATCATTACCTGATTTATTAGAAGATAAACACTATGAAAAGGTATTGTATATCGATAGCGATGTTTTAGTAATGGATGACATTTCAAAATTGTATGAAACAGATATAGGAGATAAAGTTGTTGGTGCTGTAATTGATCCTGGACAAGCCTTGGCGCATCCTAGACTAGGAATTGAAACAAAAGATTACTATTTTAATTCTGGGTTGTTGTTAATGGATTTGACTAATTGGCGTAAGGCTAAAATCACTGAGAAAACATTGACGTTTCTTGAAAAACAAAAAGATAAAATTATCTATCATGACCAAGATGCCTTAAATGGAACTCTTTATGAGAAGTGGTATGCACTTCATCCAAAATGGAATGCTCAAACTTCTTTAGTATTTGAAAGGCATCAACCTCCAAATGATTTCTACGTTAAGGCCTATAAAGAAGCTGTTGATCAGCCATCCATAGTACATTTCACAGGACATGATAAACCATGGAATTCTGATGAATACCATCCATATACTAAAAGGTATTTAAAAGAATTAAAGAAAACACCTTTTTATGATGAAGTAACTAAAAAGGATGCTGTTAATCAAATTAAATAAGACAATTAGAAGAGTTGCTCTTCTACAAATGGATACTTATCTTGCGATTTTAAGATATCTTAGACAAGATAAGAATGAAGCAAATTTAAGGAGGAATTACCAATGGTTGAACAAAAAAGTATCTCAATTGTCTCATCGAGCAATGAAGCATTTGTGCCACACTTGGCAACACTCTTTCTTTCACTATTAACAACAAAACAAACACACACAACTTTTCACTTTTATGTGATTGATGATAATATTTCTCTTCGTTCAAAATTTTTATTAAATCGTACAGTTGGGGAATACAATTCTAGAATCAGTTATGTCACAATTGATCCTACCGAATTTTCAGGCGCAGTAGAAAGTGATCGTATTCCGCAAACGGCATACTACCGTATTTCGATACCAAATCTATTAAAAGAAACTAAGCGTGCTATTTATATGGATTGCGATATGATTACGTTAGAAGATATTGAAGCACTTTGGAAAGTTGATTTAGGAGATCAATTACTAGGTGCAGTAGAAGATGCTGGTTTCCATAACCGATTAGAGAAAATGGAGATTGAGAGCGAAACTGATCTTTACTTTAATTCAGGCCTTATGGTAATGGATTTAGAAAAGTGGCGTGAACAGAAAATAACCGAACAAGTTTTAGCTTTTATCGAAAATAACCCTGAAAAATTAAGATTCCATGATCAAGATGCATTGAATGCCATTCTACATGATAGATGGTTAGAATTGGATCCGCGTTGGAATGCTCAAACTTATATGATGTTGCAAGAAAAAGAACATCCGACGATACAAGGGCAATTAAAATGGGATGAAGCAAGAGAAAATCCTGCGGTGATACATTTCTGTGGACATGCTAAACCTTGGAATGCTGATTCTGACCACCCGTTTAGAGAGCAGTATTTTGATATTCGTGAAAAAACGTTCTTCCCAATACAAAAGGAAACCAAATTGCTTTAAAGTAGCAAATGAATTTAACTGTATGGGTAAAAGGGCTGGAATATTATTCCAGCCCTTTTACGTATTTGGGTGCAGCCAATGCATTTTTTTAAGCTCATTTGCGTTAGTTGATAAAGGCTGTTTTACATTGAATGAATAGTAAAAAATAAAAATGAGATTTACATAATCGACATAAGTGAGCAGAATAAGTGTATTCATATTCCTAATCAAATATAATAGGAAGAAATGAATAAGTTATTTACTTGGAGCACGAATAGTAAATGAACTGTATGAAAGACAGAGTTGCTTATTAGTATATGAAAAAGTAAGAGTAGGAGGCATTATTGTATGAGCAGTATTAAATGGGTTTCACAGTACATCAAATCAAATAAAGTAAAAGCTCTTGTGGGAACGATTCTTGTGGTCATTGTCGCAGTATTAAATATTGTTTCCCCATTGATTAGTGGAGAAATTGTCGATCGAGTCATTGTGGATGCGCAGAGAAATCTCTTAATCCCCTTGTTAGCCTTAATGATTGGAGCAACAGTGTTGCGGACAATATTAAGGTATGTGTATCAGATTATGTTTGAACGGATAGGACAAGACGCTATCTACCAAATGAGAGAAGCCTTGTATAAAAAACTTCAAGAACTTGATTTTGCTTTTTTTAATAACACGCGCGTAGGAGATATTATGGCTCGGATGTCTGGGGATACGGATGCCATTCGTCATGCCATTTCATGGTTGTCTTATAATGTTTTAGACAATCTTTTGTTGTTGATCTCAGCAATCATAGTCATGGGATTTATAGAATGGCGATTAATGCTGGCTTTATTAATTGTTACACCTTTTATAGGAATACTAACGGTTTTACTGTCAGGAAAAGCCAACGCTGTTTATTATGAAATTCGAGAAAGTTTTTCGAGGTTAAATTCAATGGTTGAAGAAAATGTTAGTGGAAATAAAGTTATTAAAGCTTTTGCAAGAGAAGATTATGAAAAAGAAAAATTTGATAAATATAATGAAGATTATAAACAACGAAATATGGATTCTGCTAATGTAACAAGAACGTATTTACCACCATTAGAGACACTGGCAGGTTTTTTATCAGTTATTACGGTAGGGTATGGCGGATTTTTAGTAATCAATGGGACTATGAGTTTAGGTGATCTGGTTGCTTTTAATGGTTTTATCTGGATGCTGAACTTGCCAATGCGTAATGTTGGTTGGTACGTGAATGATTTACAACGATTCATTGCTTCCTCTTATAAAATCCGTGAAATGTTAGCGTCTAAGCCAATGATACCTATAGAAGAAAAAGAATCCGCTGAGACGATTCAAGGTATAGTAGAATTTCAAGATGTTTCATTTTCATTTGCAGATGATCCTGAAACTCCTGTTTTGAGTCATATTTCGTTAAAAGCTAAACCCGGTATGACTATTGGGATTTTAGGAGAGACAGGGTCCGGTAAATCAACGTTGGTTAATCTTATCTCACGTTTCTTTGATCCTACAGAAGGTAAAGTATTGATTGATGGAATCGATGCAAAGAAATGGAATGTAAGAGAGTTGAGAAGTCACATTGCGATTGTTATGCAAGATGTATTTCTATTTTCTGATTCGATTCAAAAAAACATTTCATTTGGAACTCCTGGAGCAGATCTTGAGCGCGTTCAAAAAAGTGCACGAGTAGCAGATGCTGATCCATTTATCCAAGGTATGCCTGAACAGTATAATACCTATTTAGGAGAACGCGGCAGTGGACTATCTGGGGGGCAACGACAACGGATATCTTTAGCAAGAGGACTGATGAAGGATCCGTCTATTTTAATTTTAGATGACACAACCTCTGCTGTGGATATGGAAACAGAAGTGAAAATTCAACAAGGATTAGGCGAGTTAATGAAGGAAAAAACAACTTTTATTATTGCCAATCGAATATCCTCTGTAAAATCTGCAGATGAAATTATCATCTTATCTAAGGGAGAAATCATCGAAAGAGGAAATCATGCTTCTCTACTAGATAAAAAAGGGTATTATTATAGAATTTATCAGAAACAATTAGGGCAATCTGATGAAGAGGAGGTAGAGGCAAATGGAGCAGACTGAAAGTTCAATTGAACAAAAAAATAAACCAAAAACAAATACAAACTTATTAAAAAGAGTCGGTAAGTACCTTGCTCCGTATAAAAGTGGATTTTTAAAACTTTTTTTTGCGATTTTAGTTTCTAATATTGTTTTAGTTTTAGGACCTTACTTTACAAGTATTGTTATTGATGAAACGATTCCCAATAAAAACACTACACAATTGATGTGGATTATTATCCTGTTTTCATTGGCGCAGTTATTTGGCGGCTGGTCTTCAAGATACCGGATAAGAAATATTACTTTATTGGGACAAAACGTGTTAAAGGATATGAGAACCGATGTTTTTGTTCATTTGCAAAAACTACCTTTTTCCTTTTTTGATAGTCGTCCTCATGGGAAAATTGTTACTCGTGTCGTAAATTACATTAATTCTCTAAGCGATTTATTGTCTAATGGCTTAATCAACGTCTTATCGGACGTCATGAGTCTAGTTGTTACCTTAGGTATAATGTTTACAATGGACGTCAGGTTAACACTTTATAGTTTTATCTTACTGCCAGTTTTATTTGTTGTGACTTTAGTGATTCAAAAAAAACAACGGGAAGCATATGAAGAAGTTAGTAGTAAACAAGCAGGATTGAATGCTTACATTCATGAAAGTGTAGCTGGAATCAAGGTTACCCAATCGTTTACGCGAGAAAATGTTAATAGAGATATTTTTTCAGAAGTAAGTGAGGATCAGCGATCATCTTGGATGCATGCAGTGAAAATTCAGTTCTTACTTGCACCATTTATTCAAAATATTGCCACCCTAACAATTTCAATTATTTACTTTGTTGGTTTAAATGGACTTGGAATAGATGTATCTACCGGTATACTGATTGCTTTTATCGGTTATGTTAATAACTTTTGGAATCCCATGATTAACATTGGTAATTTTTATAACAGTCTAGTAACGGGTATGGTTTACTTGGAACGTATTTTCGAATTGATGGACATTGAACCAGAAATTCAAGATGCACCGAATGCCTTTGAATTGCCTCCTATCCAAGGATATGTTGTGTTTAATGATGTAACATTTGGATATAAAAAGAACCAACCAATTTTTGAAAATCTTTCGTTCCAAGTTCGTTCTGGAGAGACTATTGCATTAGTTGGTCCGACAGGTGCAGGTAAATCGACCATTATTAATTTAATGACTCGTTTTTACGATGTCGATTCCGGAGAAATTTTAGTAGATGGGATCGATATTCGAAAAGTAACCTTAAACTCATTAAGAAATGAAATAGGCGTGATGCTCCAAGAGACCTTCATCTTTTCTGGAACCATAATGGAAAATATTCGTTTTGGTAAATTAGACGCTACTGAAGAAGAAATTATACGTGCGGCTAAAATTGTCCGAGCACATGATTTTATCAGTGCTTTAAAAGATGGCTATCGTACCGTTGTCAAGGAACGCGGAAGCACATTATCTGCTGGACAAAGGCAGCTGATTTCATTTGCTCGTACCTTGCTTGCTGATCCTAAAGTACTCATATTGGATGAAGCTACTTCCAGCATAGACACCCAAACAGAAATCTTGTTGCAGGAAGGTCTAGATCGCTTGTTGGAAGGTAGAACAGCATTTATTATTGCTCATAGGCTGTCAACGATAAAAAATAGTTCCCGTATTTTTTATATTGCAGATAAGAAGATTCAAGAATCAGGTAGCCATGACGAATTGATGGCTAAAAAAGGGTTGTACTACCAGTTGTATTCAACTCAAGCAGAATTATTGAAAAAGATGTAATAAGGTAAAGCATCAAAAGGAAATTCTCTAACAAGATACCTCAAATACCAATAATGTAGAAAGGAGAGACTAAGTTTTTCTTAGTCTCTTTTTTTTAGCTCAAAAATCTCATGTTTAAAATAATGGTTGCAGAAAAAGAGTAATGAATATGCCTTATTTTTTAGGTGTTTTTAATAAAAATGTGCTATCCTTAAAGAAGAATTTTTAAAAGGAAATGAGGATTTTGAATGAGCGGGAAAATATACGAGAAAGAGCACCAAATTAAATATTACGAGTGTGATACAACTCAAAAAATGACACTTTCTATGCTGTTAAATGTTATGCTTCACGTATCTGGTGAGCAAAGCTATTTATTAGGAGTAGGGGACGAAGTTTTAGCTGAGAAAGGGTTAGCATGGATTATTCTTCAATATGAAGTGAAAGTTGAACGTATGCCGGCTTTTTATGAAACAATCAATATTACAACTCAAGCTACCTCTTACAACAAATTGTTTTGTTATCGGATATTTAAAGTATACGATGCAGAGGGCAATTTATGTGTGACTGTTAATAGCACATTTGCTTTGATGAATGTGAAAGAACGTAAGATGGCACGTGTGCCAGATGAAATTGTAGCACCATACGAATCTGAATTTACTAAGAAATTGGTGCGTAGTCCAAAGCCGATAAAAGTTGATGAAGAAACGATGATCTCTAAAGAATACCGTGTAAGATACTTAGATATTGACAGCAATCGTCATGTGAATAACTCTAAATATATCGAGTGGGCTATAGATACATTAAATCTTGAGTTCCTTACAACACATGAAATAAAAAGTATGACAATCAAGTTTGAAAAGGAAGTTCATTATGGACAATTGATCCATAGTGAAATGAGTGCAACAAAAGAGACCGACAACAACATGATCACGGCTCATCGTATAATAGCTGAAGGAGTTACAAATTGTGAAGCCAGCATTGAATGGAAAACAGTTGAGTAACTAAAAATAGAAAAACCGTTCAGCTAAACTGAACGGTTTTTTTTTATTAAAAATACTCTTCAAGTGAGCGAGATAAGGTACCTTGGCTTAAGACCACTTGTAACTTAATGCGTGCTTTAGGACCGGACAATCCAGTTGCAAAAATAACGCCAGCTTCTTTCAGTTGCTTACCCCCACCCTTGTAATCATAAACATCTTGTGCAATACCGTTAAATGAGCGCGATACAAGTACTACGGGAATCTGATTAGCTATCAAACGATCAAGGGCAGATAATGTAGCCGGTGGTAGATTTCCAGCACCCAAGGCTTCGATTACGAGGCCATCAGTAGTAGGTTGATTTATAGCATCAAATAAGGTTCCATCCATTCCAGCGTAAACTTTTAATAGATAAATAGTTTTATTTACAGACTCGATTGAATAAACTTCTTCTTCAATTAATTTTTGAAAAAAGAGTACTTTATTTTTTGAAATCAATCCAATTGGACCGAATGTAGGTGTTTGGAAAGTAGCCACATTACTTGTGTGGGTTTTGGTCACATAGCGCGCAGTATGAATTTCATCATTCATCACGACTAAAACACCTTTTTCTTTAGCTTCTTGAGATAAAGCAACCCAAATAGCGCTTTGAAAATTGTAAAGTCCATCAGAGCCGACTTCATTGATTGAACGCATAGCTCCGGTTACAACTATTGGTATCGTTGTTTTTATTGTCAGATCTAAAAAATAAGCTGTTTCTTCCAAGGTGTCTGTTCCATGAGTAATGACGATTCCATCTGCTTCATTAGCAACAATAGCTTGGTGGATTCTATTTTTTAATAATAGCATTTTATCAGGTGTCATATGTGGAGAGGGCAAGTGGAAAAAATCCTCGACAATCATATTTGCCACATTATCAAATAAATGTCCCCGTTTATTTAAAGGGTTTTCTGAGTTTGGAGATACTTTCCCAGTTGTTTGATCTTCACTCATTGAGATGGTCCCGCCAGTATGCAATACAAGAATAGTCTTCACTATGTTTCCTCCTATAAAATCTAATCATTTTTGTTAGTAGTATACCACGTTTTTTATGTTCTTTTATGAAACGCAATGAAGAAACAGATGTTAAAAAATTTTGAATCTGGACACTAATTAAATAGATTTCCTAAAATATCTCTTTAAAAGACAGTAATTTTGTGCATATGCTGTTATACTAGTAGAAACTGAACAATTGAAAGAGGTTATTATGAATAAAAAGAAAACATTTGAAGAATTTGCAATTAGTGATGAAATTGTTGCTGCTCTAACAAGTTTACGTTATTTTCATCCTACTAAAGTCCAAGAAGAAGTGATTCCATTAGCATTAGAAGGAAAAGATGTTATTGTAGAATCTCAAACAGGAAGCGGAAAAACAGTTAGTTATGGAGTACCGCTATGTGAAAAAGTCGATTGGGAAGAAAACAAACCTCAAGTACTCGTTTTAGTTCCAACAAGAGAACTGGCCATTCAAGTGAAAGAAGATCTAATGAATGTTGGTCGCTTAAAGAGAGTAAAGGCTACTGCAGTCTATGGTAAAGCCTCATTCGATACTCAAAAATCTGAGTTAAAACAAAAAAGTCATATTGTTGTAGGTACACCTGGTCGTGTATTAGATCATTTACAAAAAGGAACTTTCAAAGTAGAAAAAATTGAATGTTTAGTCTTAGATGAAGCTGATGAGATGTTAAATATGGGATTCGCGGACCAAGTAGAAGCAATCATTAACTTTTTACCTGCAGAACGTCAGACGCTACTTTTCTCAGCAACTATGCCAAAAGAAATTGAACGCATAGCAAGTTTTTATATGAAGCAGGATAAACAATCTATTGTTATCGAGACAACTGAATTGTCAAAACCTAAAATCATTCAATCAAGTGTCAAGGTACAAGAAGATAAGAAAGAACAGCAACTGCTCGACTTGTTAACTGTGGAAAATGCAGATTCATGTATGATTTTTTGTAATACTCAAGAAGCTGTAAACAACTTATACACATTTTTAAATAAAGCAGGATTGCCAATTGATAAAATCCATGGTGGAATGGTTCAAGAGGATCGTTTTTCAGTCATGGATGATTTCAGACAAGGAAGATTTCGTTATTTAGTGGCAACGGATGTTGCTGCCAGAGGAATCGATATTGAGAATGTAACACACGTAGTCAACTATGACGTACCAGTAGAAAAAGAAAGCTTTGTGCATCGTACTGGTCGCACGGGTAGAGCTGGAAAAACTGGAATGGCTTTGACACTGGTGACACCTAGAGAAGAAAAATGGTGGAATGAAGTGAAAGAGTATGCTGGTCAGACGGTTATTGAAGTCTCATTGCCAACTACACGATTAGTTCAAAGTCATAAATCTGCTTTTGAGAAAAAATTACAAGAACGTCCACCATTGAAACAAGTACGTTCAAAAGAATTGAATCGCGGCATTACTAAAGTTTATTTTAATGGCGGTAAAAAGAAAAAAATGCGTGCAGTCGATTTTGTTGGAACGATTGCTAAAATCCCAGGAATTAATGCTGAAGATATTGGCATTATTACCATTCAAGAGAATGTCACGTATATCGATATACTGAATGGAAAAGGACCTTTAGTAATAGAAGAAATGCAAGATCGCACGATTAAAGGGAAAAAATTAAAAGTGCATAAAGCTAGGAAATGAGATAAGTGAGTTAGATTTTTTCAGCTACTAATAGGCATTTTTAGATAACCTAAACGACCTTCGAAGAGATATACTGTAAACCAGTACATCTCTTCGAAATTTTTTTATAAATGAACGATAATTAATCATGAGATAACGTCGTATCTTAAACAAATTATTATTGAAATTATAAGCAAAAAAGAAAGAAGATTTAGTAGAGATTTCTGATTAACTATAACTAACTCAATGGAGGTGTGTTATATGCTGACATCTATTATTTTAGATATGATCGCAAACATTTCGATTCTTAGTACAGCATCTTACATATTTATAAAACTGATTCCAAAGAAAAAAAAAATTACACTAAACACAAAAGAACAGGTACTAATGATTGGAATTGCTGGTTTAACAAGTTTCCTATTGATGCTATTTTCAATTGCTCTACCGAACAAAGCGCTACTAGACTTAAGACATATTATTTTAATTTTGATGATTTATTATTTTGGCAATAAATTTGCTCTTCCAGTAGTCATTTTGATGTCAGCACTTCGTTTTTTATTGGGAGTCAATCCCGCTTCAATTCAGACTGCAATCATGTATATTCTGTTTGCATTATTCTTACCGATCATATGTAAAAAAGTAATTAAAAAAGTGAACAATAAATATAGTGTATTGCTGATTTTAAATGCGATTTGTGTGTCTCTGATTGCGTTAAATTTACAATTATTATATCAAAATTTAGTGTCGAATAGTTTAATTTACATTGGTTTATTAATACTTTCTAGCTTTGTCATTATTATGGTCACTGCATTTATTGAAGACTTATTAACAAGCCGCAATCTTTATTTAGAAGTACAAGAACATGCAAGAATGGACTTTTTGACGGGTTTATACAATATGAGAGAATTTAATGAAAAATGGAAAAATATTCAGTTAGATAAAAAAATTAATACCACTGCACTAATGATGATTGATATAGATCATTTTAAATGGATTAATGATAATTATGGCCATTCCAATGGAAACTTTGTTTTACGGCAAGTAGCTACAATTTTAAAAGTTAAAGCTCTTGATAGTGAACTGGTTTACCGTGTAGGTGGAGAAGAATTTTGTTTGATTCTTAGTGATTTGCCTTTTTCAGATCAACAGAAAGCAGCAGAAAAAGTCAGAATGAGTATAGCAAACACATCTTTTTTGTTAGAAAATGGTGATAGTATCCAAGTGACTGCTTCAATTGGGTTAGCTGCTTCAACACGAAATAAAGATATGAAAAAATTATTTCGATTAGCCGATCGTTGCTTATATCTAGCGAAAGATCAAGGCAGGAATAAAGTGATTTGTAAAAAACTAGAAAATGAGTAATTCTTTTTTCATAAAAAAAAACTGTATCCACAATTCAGCTTGTGAAATACAGTTTTTTTCTTTTAAACAACACGTAAAAAAAATAGACTTTAGCCTTCCTAATAAAAAAGGAAGAACTAACAGTCTAAAATATCAAGTAACTAAATTAGTTAGCATATAACGTTGCAATTTGTTCTTTAACAGACTTGTTATCTAAGAAATCATCATAAGTTGTTTCAGCACGATCGACAACTCCATTTGGAGAAATTTCGATAATACGGTTTGCTATGGTTTGGATAAATTGGTGGTCATGTGAGCCAAACAATATTGAGCCTTTAAAAGCAATCAAACCATCATTTAAAGCTGTAATAGATTCTAAATCCAAGTGGTTCGTAGGATCGTCCATTACTAAAACGTTTGATTTGCTCAACATCATTTTAGATAACATACAACGAACTTTTTCTCCACCGGAAAGAACAGAAACTTCTTTTAGAACGTCTTCTCCAGAAAATAACATACGACCTAAGAAACTACGCAAGAATGTGTTGTCGTTTTCTTCGGCAGAAGCGAATTGGCGTAACCAGTCAACAACCGTTAATTTGTCATTTGGAAATTCGTCAGTTGTATCTTTTGGCAGGTAAGATTGAGTAGTTGTTACTCCCCATTTGAATGTTCCAGTATCTGGTTCCATTTCGCCCGTCAAAATTTTAAATAAAACAGTGATAGCTATGTCATTTTTACTTGAAAAGGCAACTTTATCGTCTTTGTTCAAAGTAAAACTGATATTGTCTAATATTTTTTTGCCATCGATTGTTTTAGAGATATTTTCCACACGCAATAAGTCATTACCGATTTCACGATCAGGAGTAAACCCAACGAATGGGTAACGACGAGAAGAAGGTTGAATATCATCTAAAGTGATTTTTTCTAACATTTTTTTACGAGACGTTGCTTGTTTTGATTTAGACGCATTAGCACTAAATCGAGCAATAAAGGCTTGTAGTTCTTTAATCTGCTCTTCTTTTTTAGCATTTACATTACCTTGTAATTTAGAAGCTAATTGGCTAGATTCTAACCAGAAGTCATAGTTTCCAACATATAACTTGATTTTACTAAAGTCAACGTCAGCCATATGAGTACAAACTTTGTTTAAGAAGTGACGGTCATGGGAAACAACAATAACAGTATTAGGGAAATCAATTAAGAATTCTTCTAACCATTCAATTGATTGTTTGTCTAAACCATTGGTAGGCTCATCTAATAGAAGAACGTCAGGTTTACCGAATAAAGCTTGTGCTAACAAGACTTTAACTTTTAAACCTTCTGTTAACTCACTCATTTTTTTATCGTGCATAGCTTCTGAAATTCCTAGACCTTGTAACATAACAGCCGCTTGAGGTTCAGCTTCCCAACCATCTAATTCAGCGAATTCGCCTTCTAATTCAGCAGCTAAAATACCATCTGCATCAGTGAAGTCAGCTTTCATATAGACAGCATCTTTTTCTTTCATTATTTCGTATAAACGTTTGTGTCCCATAATAACTGTTTCTAAAACAGTATAATCTTCAAAGCCATAGTGATTTTGACTTAAAGTAGTCAAACGTTCGTCGGGACCCATAGAAACATTACCAGTTGAAGGTTGAATCTCACCAGCTAATATTTTTAAGAAAGTTGACTTACCTGCACCATTTGCACCAATTAGACCATAACAATTGCCAGGAATGAATTTTATATTTACGTCATCGAACAATTTTCTATCTGAAAATTGTAAACTTACATTAGTTACTGTAATCATTTAATTTATTTACCCCTATTCTTTTATATATCTTGACCATTTTAGCACAAATAATTATGAAATGCGATGGTAGGGATTCTTTTCTTCATAAATTGACCACAAACTATCCTAAATGTGTAAAATATCCTATCTATTTAATGAACATCAATTGTTTAAATAATTTTAAAAATAAAGGGTTTTTGCTAGACTATAAATTTTAGTTAAATTATAATAACTATAAGTTAATAAATAAAATAAATAGGAGGAATAGAATAGTGGAAAAACAAACTGAAGTACAAGAATTGTTAAATGAATTGGTTGCAACTTTTGGGGTTTTTAACATTAAACTGTATCAACATCACTTCTATGTAAAAGGTCCTCATTTCTTTAACTTACATGAAAAATTTGAAGAACTTTATGATGAAGTAACTGAACAATTTGATGAATTGGCAGAGCGTTTGATTGCAGTAGGTGGAAAACCTTATTCGACTTTGGGAGAGTTTTTAGAACATTCTTTAGTTAAAGAAGCTCCATATGATGGCAAAGAAACTGCTGAAGAAATGGTAGCATCAACTGTTTCAGATTATAAAATTATTGGGGATAAATTAGCAAAAGGAATTGTTCTCACTGGTGAAGCTGGAGACGATGCAACACAAGACTTGTTGATTGGATATAAATCTGGTGTAGATAAAACGATTTGGATGTTGCAAGCTTATTTAGGCAATGATCCACTGGATGCTTAAAAAAATAAAAAAGAGCTCTTAGATTATTATCTAAGGGCTCTTTTTTAACGATTAATTTCTGTGAACAGATATAAAATCAGTGATTCATCTCGTAAAATATGCAATTGGTTACGATAATGTCGTGTTCGGTTGTAAATTCTAAATTTATGGATCTCTTGTCTAGGGAGGTCTAATAAAATTTCATTTTGTAAGATCACTTTAAAGATAGGTGAAGTAGGAATCACTAGTAAGAAATCAGGAGAATGTGACGAGTTTTCAAGTGCAGCTGGAAGCTTCTCTATTAAGCGAACGGACTTAGAACGATATAAACGATCTTTTTTTACTTTTTGCTGATCCATTTCAAATGAAAATAAAAGTCCATCTTGCATGGATGGTGGGTTTAAGGATAAGGGCAGCAAATATTCTTGTACACTACTAGTCAAAGAATCACTTGACTGAGTTATTTGTAGACTATTCGTAACATACAATTGACCTTTTTGTTCACTAAATTGAGTTTTGTACGTCAATTCAGATTGACTTCGACCATATTGAATAACATCATGGTGATCCCATATCGCTTGAGAAGAATAGTGGGAATTGACTTGATACACACGTGTGGCAACTTGGCGTTCAAGTTGTTCATAATAATAGTAAGAAGAGAGTAAGTATTCAAAAAGACCAGCTTCCCCAGCAGATAAAGCCATTCTTCCTGTAGACGATAAGGAAATAGAGTAGACTGGTTGTTCCCAAATGCGTATTTTTTCAGCGTCTTTTCTTACTAAAGAATAACGGTAAAAACCAGTATAATCTGAATAATACAAGGTATGATTAAATAAAGCACTATCGTAAATTGATTCAGGAAAAGAAAGGGTTCTTTCTAGGAATGGAGCTAATTCCTCTAATGTAACACGTAATTGTTCAGTAGGTTGTGGTTCTAAATAGATGGGTCGATCAATTAAAGTCAATTGTTGCATCCATTTGTTCCAATTGTAGATGTTCAAGGTTTTTTGATTGGTCCATAAATAAAATTTCCCACTATACAGTTGAAAATCATGAAAGTCACCCTCGATAATTATTTTTGTCATCAGTAAATGTTCTTTATCCATCCAAGCCCCCCGTTCTAACCTTCTATCTTTCACTCTATTGTACCATCTAATACGATAAAATTAACAGAAAATGGAAAGAGATAAGTGAAATTCTTTGCTATCTTTTTTTGTAATGAGATAATAAAAGAAAAAATGAAAAGGTGATATTGAAATGACTAAAAAAAGTATTTTACTGATACAAGAAACAACAAAAGAACAATTTCAAACGCTAAAAGAATTAGCACCAGAATATGAGTTGATTAAAGGATGGGAAACAGATTTAAAAGAAATCTCTTTAGAGTCTGTTGAAATTATATATGGATGGACAGGACAATATGCACAAGAGTTACTAGAAAATAATAAAAGTCAGTTGAAGTGGGCACAAGGAAAAGCAGCGGGTGTCGATTTTCTTGATTTAGAAAAACTAAAACAAAAAAATATCATACTGACTAATGGAAGTGGGATACATAGTATTCCGATTGCAGAATCCGTTTTTGGAATACTGTTGGCTTATGCTAGAGGGATTCAAAAGGCAATTAAAGATCAACAAACCAAAACATGGGAGCAAGTAGATAAATTGATGGAATTGCATGGGAAAACGATTATGATCGTAGGGACCGGGAAAATCGGCGTGGAAGTTGGACGATTGGCAAAAGCATTTAATATGAAAACAATCGGTGTAAATCGCAGTGGAAGAGATGTTGAATACATGGATCAATTAATTAAGCAGCCGGAACTAGTTGACCAAGTGAAACAAGCGGACATCCTCATAAATATCTTACCGCATACGGATCAAACCCATTACTTTTTTAATCAAGATATTTTCTCTCAAATGAAAGAAGGAACTCTTTTCGTCAATGTTGGAAGAGGACCAACGGTTAAAACAGATGATTTAATAGCAGCTCTTAATAATGGTCAGTTAACTTTCGCCGGTTTAGATGTTTTTGAAACAGAACCCTTACCAGAAGAGAGCGCACTGTGGGATAGAGAAGATGTTTTGATTACTCCTCATATTACTGGAATCGCAGAACATTTCAAAAAACGTCTATTTGCTATCTTTGAAGAAAATCTAAAAGCTTACTTAGCTGATGAAAAATTGCCTGTAAACTTGATTGACTACGATCAACAATATTAAATTACTTTACAATAAATAAGGGAACACCTCGCTACAACTAGGAGGTGTTTTCTTAATGTTGAGAGCTACTGACTGTTAAAATGATCTAACAGTTTTTTTAATTGTGTCATTATCTATAAAAGCAATAGAAATCTTTTTTAGTAAGATTCAACCTTATTAAGGATTTTGCTTGAAGGAGAGCATCAAAAAAGCTATTATTTAAGTTACGTGTAACACAGATACGTTAGAAAGGACGTTTTTTATGAAAAAAGGATTAACATTGTCTTCCTATCTATATATAGGATCCATGTTGTTTGGTTTGTTTTTTGGAGCTGGTAATTTAATATTTCCCGTTCACATGGGGCAAGTGGCAGGTTCAAATGTAAGCTGGGCTACATTAGGTTTTTTAGTAACAGGTATAGGATTGCCATTCTTAGGCGTAATCGCTATTGGCCTATCTAAAAGTAATGGTTTGTTTGATTTAGCTAGTCGCATTCATCCTTATTATGGGTATTTTATGACAGTAGCTTTATATTTAACAATTGGACCATTTTTTGCGCTACCAAGATTAAGTACAGTCTCTTATGAAATTGGGATAACACCTTACATCAGTTCAAATCATCAAACATTAGGGTTAGCAATTTTTTCTATTTTATTTTATGGTGTCGCATTATTTCTTTCTTTAAAACCAACGAAAATCTTGGTATACGTTGGTAAAGTATTGAATCCTATCTTCTTGGTATTTTTAGGTGTTTTAATTTTAACGGCATTTATTCGTCCAATGGGAGGGGTAGCAGAAGCACCTATCACTGGTCACTATGTCAATCAACCTTTTGTTAGTGGTTTTCTTCAAGGGTATAATACAATGGACGCATTAGCTTCTCTTGCCTTTGGGATAGTCGTTGTTCAAACGATTAAAAATCTTGGGGTAACTAAACCAAGTGAGATAGCAAAAGACACGGTCAAATCTGGACTAATCAGTATTATTTTAATGGGCATTATTTATGCTAGTTTAGCTTATTTAGGAACAATGAGTGTTGGTCAATTTCCAGTTTCAGAAAATGGTGGAATTGCTTTAACACAAATTTCGCAATTTTACTTCGGTTCGTTAGGTAGTGTGTTGCTAGCTGTGATTGTAACAGTGGCTTGTTTAAAAACAGCGATTGGTTTAATTACAGCTTGTGCGGAAACGTTTAAAGAAATGTTTCCTCTTTCTATTAGCTACAAAGCTTATGTTGTTGTATTTAGTGTTTTAACAACGCTAGTCGCTAATGTAGGTTTAACAAATATTATTGCTTACTCGTTACCGGTCTTAATGTTCTTATATCCATTAGCGATTACGCTGATTTTATTAGCTCTGTTGTCTCCATTATTTAAGGATAGACAAGTAGTCTATGTGACAACGACTTTATTTACTTTAGTGGTGAGTGTGGCAGATTTATTTAAAGCATTACCAAAAAGTGTTCAAAGTATTAATGGAGTGCAAGAATTCTTAGCTTTTTGCAATGAGTATCTTCCATTGTTCAGTATCGGAATGGGATGGATTCTTCCAGCTACAATTGGTTTTGTGATTGGGTTATTCATCACTTGGTTTACTGAACCAACAACTCAAGTTCTCTAAATATAAAAGATAGTTAAATAAAAGCACATAAAAGAGCAATGGAAACCAGCTGGTTTCCATTGCTCTTTTGTTACGAAAAATTACAAATAATCATTGATTGCGGTAATAAAATCTTCTGAAGTGCTATAAATAGCTCCATTCATTTTTATAAGTCCAACCGTGTAAAGATTGACATAAGAAAATTGAGATTCTGCAACTTCTTGTAAAGCGGCTAATTTTTGAGGATTTTTAGCACCTTGTTGACGAGCGTCAGTATAGAGACCAATAATTGGAATTCCGGCTTGATAAGCAACGCCAATTTCTGTAGCAACTCCGACATCGATTGTGGAACCGTCTAAGACAGCTACCATTAATTGGCTAGCTAGCAGTGCCTCAGTATCATATTTAGCAATAGCGATTGAATCAGCATAAGTATTTTTATCATTTATTTCACCTTGTTCTTGAGGAACATAGACCTCTATGTCTGAATAAGTTTCTCTAATACTAAGGACAAGCTTTTCATTGTAACTTTTTTCCATTTCAGAGAAAAGTGGACTAGCAAAATAGATTTTTTTAAACATTTTTCATCCTCCTAATACGATTATTACAATTTTAGCACACCAAAAAAAGATTTTGTAACAAAAAGTAATCGTAAAGAAATATAACAAGTCGTTTTATTGGTTATAATCATTGAAGGGATTAAAAGTAGAAGAGAAGGGTGTTGTCAATTTGTGAGAATAAAAAAACTAGTTTCTAGCCTTATGTTGGCTTTATTATTGGTTAATGTCATTCCGACCGTTGGTTTTGCAGCGACATTAGATGAAATTGAATCGCAACAGAACACAAAAGAAAAAGAGATGGCAGAAATTGATAGTCAAATTAATAAAGCATTAACTAAGGTAAATGAAAAAAATAGTGAGCTAGAAGAATTAACTACTCAAATTGAAGTTTTAAAAGAGACCGTTCAAGCAACAAGTGCAACAGTTTCAGAACAAGAAGAGGTTGTTAAAGAACGATTGGATCAAGCAAAAGAACGAATCTTATCGATGCAAACAACAGAAGTAAATCAAAACGTAGTAGTGTCATTATTTGAATCTGAAAGTGTTACAGACTTATTTAATCGTGCTTATGTTTTAGTTACTCTACAATCAGCAGGAAACGATCAATTGGAAGTTGCTGAAGATGAAAAGCAAGAGTTAGCAGACTTAAAAAATGAATTAGAAAGTGATTTAGCTTTATTGGAAAATCAAACAGTAGAAGCTAAAGAACAAAAAGAGGAATTAGATACACAAGTTGCTACTCTTCAAAAAACAATGGACGAAAATCAAACGATTTTAAATGAGTTAGATGAACAACGTGAATTAGAAGAATCAAAAATTGCCGCAGCAGAGGAAAAAGCATCAGAAGAGACTAAGGCAAAAGAAGAACAAGCGGCAGCAGATAAAGCAGCTGCTGAAGCTGAGGCAACTCTTGCAACAAAAACAGAATCAGCGACTGTGACAACAACTGCAGCTGAACCATCAAATAGTCAAACGGAAATCAAAGAAACAGAATCTACTGTTGAAACTAAAAAAACTGCAACAACTAAGCCTGCTGAAAGTACAGAAACGTCTTCAAAAGGAAAATCGATTGTTGTTTCTGCAACGGGCTATTCAACAAAACAAGCTAATTTAAGTACTCATACTGCAACAGGAATCAATTTAGAAAGCAATCCAATGGTTATAGCAGTAGATCCAAAAGTCATACCATTAGGTTCTATGGTTGAAATACCAGGATATGGGGTATTTATTGCCGGCGATACCGGTGGAGCAATAAAAGGAAATAAAATTGATATTCATTTCCCAAGTGTTCAACAAGCCAATAATTTTGGTAGAAAAACAATTACGATTAATATTTTAAATTAAGAGTTTCTTAGAAAAGGTGATTCAAGTGGCGGAGCAAGTAGAGATTGATTTTTATTTAGATAGTGATGAAGAAGCTTTCTTAGAACTATGGGAAAACAAATATGGACAACTTGACGGAGAACAAATAGAAAAGTTGTATCAAGCAATGGCACAAGATATTGAAGAGAAATATAAATCAGGTGAACATAAACTTGGAAAGAAATATGTATACCAAGATATTGTAGTAGGTTACTCAGATTATAGTGCATTTAATAACTGGTTTTTATTTAGTTCTACTAAAAAATAATAAGACAAGAACAACGACAGAGTATTAATTCTGTCGTTGTTTTACTGTTTAATGGTAAACTAGTGAATAAGAATTACAGAATGACGTTAAAAAAGTAATGAAGAATATAAGGGGAATCATAAATATGGTCAGTACACATATTAATAATAAACTTTTGTTGCTTCCTGACTTACCAGGATGCTACTTGATGAAAAATAAAGAAAAAGAAATCATTTATATCGGAAAAGCTAAAAATTTAAAAAAAAGAGTCCGGTCTTATTTTAGAGGAACACATGAAGGAAAAACCCAACTATTGGTTGAAGAAATTGTTGATTTTGAAACCATTATCACTTCAACCGATAAAGAATGTTTACTGCTTGAAATTACTTTAATAAAAAAACACCTGCCAAAATACAATATTAAATTAAAGCAAGGAACAAGTTACCCATATTTAAAAATTACAAATGAAAAAGACCCGCAACTCGTTATTACATCTGAAGTAAAGAGAGATGGAGGTCATTATTTCGGTCCTTATCCAAACGTATATGCAGCGAGTGAGACTCAACAGTTTATCCAAAAAGTTTATCCATTGAGAAAATGCAATGGATATCAAAAGAGAGCTTGTTTGTACTATCACCTTGGGCAATGTATTGGTCCTTGTGATCATGAGATTCCAAAAGAAGAGTATGATGCTCAAATCGACAAAATTAGACGGTTCTTGAACGGCGATGTAAAAGAAATTAAAAAAACATTGAAAAGTAAAATGGTGCAAGCAGCTGAGGAACTGGCTTTTGAACGAGCAGCTGAATACCGCAATCAAATTCAATACATCGAAACAACTGTAGAAAGACAAAATATTATTACAAATGATTTTACGACTAGAGATGTTTTCAGCTATTACATGAATAAAGGCTGGATCTCCATTCAAGTGTTCTTTATTCGACAAGCTACGTTGATTAAACGAGAAGCGACTATATTTCCTTGCTACGATACACCACAAGAAGAATTAGCCTCTTATATTGTCCAGTTTTATCAGGAAGACAATCATCTGCTTCCTAGAGAAGTATTGGTGCCAAATGGTGTAGATACAAAAACTTTATCGGAAGTATTGGAAATTCCAGTAAAAGTTCCAATCCAAGGACGTAAAAAGGATATGTTGGATCTAGCGACAAAAAATAGTGAAATATCGTTAAATGAAAAATTTCAACTGATTGAAATGGATGACCGCAAAACAATCGGGGCGATCAAAGAACTGTCAGAAGCATTAAGTTTACCTTTAGCCAGCCGTATTGAAGCTTTTGATCACTCTAACATTCAAGGAACAAACCCAGTTTCAGCTATGGTTTCCTTTTTAGATGGAAAGCCTGATAAAAGTAACTATCGAAAATACAAAATAAAAAGTGTTTCTGGTAGTAATGAATTAGCAACAACTGAAGAAGTTATTCGTAGACGTTATGGACGGCTTTTAAAAGAAGGCAAACCATTGCCCGATTTAATTTTAATGGATGGTGGTAAAATTCAAGTTAATGGAGCGATTAATATCCTGGAAAATGAACTTGGGTTATCCATTCCAGTAGCAGGTATGGTGAAAGATGATAAACATAGAACCTCTTCGCTTATTTTTGGAGAGGATCTTCAAAAAGTGACGCTTAAACCAACGAGTCAAGCATTTTATCTTGTACAACGGATTCAAGATGAGGTCCACCGTTTTGCAATCACCTTCCATCGCCAATTACGCGGAAAGAATAGTTTATCTTCTAAATTGGATCGTATCGAAGGTGTTGGACCCAAAACACGTACAAAAGTACTAAAACATTTCAAATCAGTTAAAAATGTAAAAGAAGCCAGTGTAGAAGAAATAAATGGCCTCGGAATCCCACTAAAAACAGCTGTAAGAATCAAAGAAGGACTGGAATAAAAAATAAAAAACGATGAGACTATGGATTGATTCCATAGTCTCAGCGTTTTTTTACCTAATAGAATGAACGATTAAAATAATTTGTTATTATCATTATCGAGAACCGTAACGTCATCATTTATTAACCCAGCGTCACTTCTTAAAATCAAACTATTCATCGTTTTTTTGTAATCCAATACAACATTTTCTGACAAGTCATTTAAGCGTTCCTTCTGAACTGCTATTTTTCCGATTGTGGAATCAATGGTATCATTCAACTCTTCACTAGGACTGGTAAACAATTTTAGTGAAAAAGTGCCTACAATTCCACACGCATATCCGCCAGTGATACGATTATAATATAAAGCTAATTTTCCAGGATGTTGTGCTTGGATGGTTTTGATCCGTTCTATTGCAGGTTCAGTTACTGTTAAAAACATAAAATACCTCCATTTAACTAATCTACTATTATTTAGTAAGTAAATGAATTGTAACGGAAATACAGAAAAATGTCCATTATTCTGTTTAAAGAACTTAAGAAATAGACTGATTAGCATCATTAAGAATCAATACATTATCATTTATCAGGCCACTATCACTGCGTAGAATAAGAGCATGTTTTGATTCATTGTAATCTAGTTTCATTTGGTCATCTAAAAAAGGAAGGCTCCATCCTTGAATAGGCAATTTACCTAAAGAAGAATCTAAAGTTGCATCTAACTCGGAATCGTTTTGCTGAGTGATTTTTAATAAGAAAATACCATTATTTCCACAAGTACAGCCGATTCTAGATTCATAATAAAATACCAAGTGCCCTGTATGATGAGAGCAGATCTGTTTAATTTTTTGTTGAGCGAGCTCGGTTATGTCCAAAAACATGTCAGATCAACTCCTTTAGTTCTTTATATTTAGGATAACTTGAACCATTAAACTTGTCTAGCAAAACTCATTTTGTCTTTATGTGATAAAAAAAATTTAAGAATAAAATAGTTGTAATTTTATAAGGAAAGAGGTATATTATTCGTCGTGGACATTTAAAGTCCACAATTAAATTTTATGGAATAGAAAGAAGGGAAACAATGAAGTTAACAAAGGGTTTGGAACAAGCAATCTGTATATTAGCTATGCTTTCTACTCAAGATAATTATATTCCAATCACTTCACATGTATTAAATAGTCGTTTAAAAGGAACATCTCATTCTTATATCAGAAAAATTATCCGAAAGTTAGTTGTTAGCGGATTAGCAACATCAATTCCTGGAAGCAATGGTGGTTTTATATTAGCTAAAAAACCTGAAAAAATAAACTTACTGGAAATTGTTGAAGCATTAGAAGGTAAGATTGTTACCTACCCAAACTCAGGAATGATTAATCAGGTTTTCTCAGATATAGGCGAACCAGCTAGTAATGGAGAAAAAACCTTAGTAACGACTTTTGAAGAGGCAGATAAACAATACACAAATTTTCTAAAACGTCAGACGTTAGATCAACTTATTTGGTCATCAATAGGAAAAAATGAAATGCCTGGTATTGATTGGAATAAAAAATAAAAGTCGTTTTATTGAAAGGGATGTACAAGTAAAATGGATATGTTAAAAACGGAATGGAAGAAATTAGTCTCTAATAAAATGTTGCTGATTTCTTGTATGGTTATGTTATTTATACCTATCATGTATGCTGGATTCTTTTTGAAATCTAACTGGGATCCATATGGAAATACAGATAAATTATCTGTGGCTGTGGTTAATTTAGACCACTCTGTTGATTATCAAGGAAATCAGCTTGATATCGGATCAGATGTTGTTGATAAACTCAAAAAGAATGATGCATTAGATTGGCATTTTGTGTCTCAAGAAGAAGCGCAAAAAGGCTTAGAAAATCGCGAGTATTATATGGTAATGACATTACCAAGTGATTTTTCAACAGATGCTGCTACATTGATGGAGACGAATCCAGAAAAAATGACAATTGATTATGAAACAAATGGCTCATTAAATTATATTGGAGAAGTTATTAGTAAATCTGCTGCAAAAGATGTTAAAGCAGAAGTATCCACTAATGTAACAAAAGCTTATACCGAAGCAATTTTTGAACAATTAGGCACAATTGGAACAGGTTTTTCAGAAGCAGCTGATGGAGCTGGAGAAATTGATGAGGGAACTGGGAAATTAGCTGATGGAAGCCAAGAACTAACAAAAAATCTAGAAAAGTTATCTTCAAGTACATTAACATTTGAAGAAGGAACCCAAACGCTGGCTGTTGGACTAAAAGAATACACAGCTGGAGTGGCCCAAGTAAATAATGGAGCAGACCAACTGAACAATGGAATTAATCAACTTTCTTCAAAAGTAAAACCATTAGAAAATGGGGGATCTCTTTTAGAAAATGGTTCAACAGAACTTACAAACGGACTGAAAACTTATACTGCTGGTGTTTCACAACTTGCTGATGGAACAAAAGTTTTGAATGAAAATTCTTCGGACTTACAAGCAGGCACAATTGAAGTCAGTAATGGTGTTGATCAAGTTAAATCGGGCAGCGATCAATTGTTAACTGGTTTGAATCAACTTTCTTCAGAATTAGATAAAAGTTTATCAAAGGAGAATACTGAACAACTACAATTTTTAATGGAAAACTTGTCTTCAATGAACATAGGAATTCAAAAGTTAGATGCCGTTCTTAATGGACAAGCGGATGGTAATGACTTTAGTGGAATTCAAACGAATTTACAACAATCTGGCGTAAGCTTAAATGAAGTTGCTCAAGATATTGGAAAAACGGGAGAGGATTTATCTGGGGTAACGGCTGAAGTTGATGCACTTGAAAAAACGATTCAAGCAGACAATGAAGCTGCTATTGCATTACTTGATGCAACTACTTTTGATAGTCTAACTACTGAACAAAAAAATGAATTGCTAAATGCAGTAGAAACATCAACTGAACAAAAAAATACAGAATTAGCAACTCTTAAAAATCAGCTAGGTATTGCAAATGAAGATGTAAATAATACAGCAGCAGCTGCAAATGAAATGGGCACTTCGTTAACCGATTTGCAGACAGAATTAGCTGCTGTTAGTGGGCTTACGGATCAATTAACTGAACTAAAAACGCAAGTAGATACATTAGCTCAAAGTTCAAATCAACTATTACCAGCAACCAATCAAGCAATGAATGAGTTGATCACAGGTTTAACAGGTATTCAATCAGCATTGGAACGTCAAGGGACCAATTCGAATAAAGGAATCATTCAAGGGATGACTGAATTGAATCAAGGATTATCAGCTATTCAGAGTGGTTTATCAGGAGATAAGGGTCTAGTTGACGGAGTAACAAACTATACAAATGGAGTAAACTCCTTACAGGCTGGAGCAGATGAACTAAATGCAAATTCAACAGCATTAAACACAGGTTCTGAAAAATTAAACAGTGGTATAGGACAATTAACATCCCAATTGCCAAACCTTATTGCAGGAATTGATCAGTTGAGTAGTGGATCAAATCAATTAGCCCAAGGAACATCTCTTTTGAACGAAAATTCGGCTAGTTTAACTAATGGTGCAACAAGCTTAGCAGATGGTTCGGCACAGCTTAGAGAAGGTTCAAAAGCACTGAGCAGCGGATCCCAAACATTAGGCAATGGAATCAACTCGCTAAAAGATGGAACTAGTCAATTATCAACTAGTTTATTGGAAGGTTCCACAAAAGTTAATGAAGTAGATGCAACGGATAAAACAATGGATATGTTTGCAGATCCAATCGAATTAAACCAAGAAAAATATAGTGAAGTACCAAACTATGGTGCAGCATTAGCACCCTATATTATGTCAATGGCACTGTATATTGGAGCAGTTGTCTTTACTACAATATATCCTGTTCGTAAGAGGTCACTTGAAGGGAAATCCGGTTTTGAGTGGTGGCTTAGCAAAGTTTCTGTAGCTATACTTGTAGCAACCTTGATGGCTGTATTTGAATGTGGCATCTTATTAATGATCGGATTAAATGTTTTATTTATAGGGAAATTCTTTTTATTAGCCGTACTAACTTCTTTAGCCTTTATGTCTATTGTGTTGACTTTAGTGGTGGCACTAGATAACGTTGGGCGCTTTTTAGCAATGGTTTTACTCGTCGTGCAATTAGGCGGCTCTGGTGGAACGTTCCCTATTCCATTAACGAACGGGTTCTTCCAAGCTATTCATTTACTGTTGCCAATGACATACTCTGTTTATGGGTTTAGGCAAGCCATCAGTAATGGTCTAGGAAATGATATTTATTGGCATGCTAACTTTGTGATGATTGGAATCATACTGTTTTTCAATGGTTTATTGATTGTAACGATGCATATCTTACAAAAAAAGAGCCAAAAGAATGAAGAAAACGAAGTAGATGAAACAATTAAAGCTTAAAAAAAGATCTGCCCCACGAGAATTTACTCGTAGGGCAGATCTTTTTTTTAAACTAAAACTTTTTCTAAAAAGTTCTTTGTCCGTTCGTGTTGAGGATGGTTAAAGAGTTGTTCAGGTTTGCCTTCTTCAACGATGTATCCACCATCCATGAAAATAACGCGATCGGCTACTTCTTTAGCGAAGCCCATTTCATGAGTCACGACCAGCATAGTCATACCTTGTTCCGCCAGCTTTTGCATGACTTCCAACACATCGCCAACCATTTCTGGATCAAGAGCACTTGTGGGTTCATCAAACAACATAATATCTGGATTCATTGCTAAAGCACGTGCAATCGCGACACGTTGCTTTTGTCCACCAGATAATGATTTAGGGTAATCATTTGCTTTTTCAGAAAGTCCGACGGTTTCCAATAATTCTAGTGCATGGTTTTTAATAGCCTCAGTAGAATCCTTTTTGAGTTCTTTAGGTGCTAAGGTAATATTCTCTAAAACCGTTAGATGAGGGAACAAGTTGAATTGTTGAAAAACCATTCCAATATTTTCGCGTACTTTATTGATGTCTTGTTTTGGATCAGTAAGGTCAAAGTCATCAATGATCACTTTACCACCAGTAATTTCTTCTAAAGCATTCAGACAGCGGAGAAATGTACTTTTACCAGACCCTGAAGGACCGATGATACAAACGACTTCTCCTTCTTGAACTTCAACATTCAAGTCTTTTAAAACTTCTAAACTTCCAAAATTTTTCTTTAGATGTTCTACTTTTACTTTAGTCATTTGATGTTCTCCTTTCAATATAGTTCGAAAACTTCGTTAGAATCGTGATGATAATAATGTACATCAGTCCAACAATCAACCACATATCTCCAGAAGAGTAAGTCCGGGCAATAATAATTTTTCCGGTTTGAGTCAATTCAACGATACCGATAACGGAAAGAATTGAAGTATCTTTAAGGGTAATAACAAATTGATTAATAAAAGACGGAATCATTATTTTAACAGCTTGTGGCAATACAACTTTACGCATAGATGTATTGTAAGTAAGTCCTAAACTTCTTGAAGCTTCCAGTTGACCAGTATCTACTGCTTGGATACCACCACGAACCAATTCAGCAATATATGCTGTGGTATTTAAACTTAGCGTGATCACACCAGCAATGTAAGCAGGTATTTGGATACTTAAAAATTGAGGAATAGAGAAGTAAATGAAAAACGCTAATACAATCAACGGGATACCACGTAAAATATCTACGTAAATCGTTGCTATCCAGTTTAATACTTTATTAGGCGAAGCGTTAAATAATCCTAAAATAACACCAAAAACAGTAGCAATAGCGAAAGAAATAATAGTTAGTAATAATGTTCTACCTAGTCCTTTTAATAATTCTCCACCATTTTGCTGAATCAAACCAAAGAAACCAAGATTAGCTGATTCATTTACGGTAGATGTATCACCTAGGTAAGTATCTAGTATTTCATCATAAGTTCCATTGGCGCGTATATTGATCAGACCGTTATTAAACATTTCCAATAACTCAGCATTTTGTCCTTTATTTACAGCAAAACCATAATTGTCTCCAGGTTCAGCTTCAGTCGGTATTTGCAAACCTAATCCTGACTGAATAGCATAAGCCATTACAGGGTAATCTTCAAAAGCAGCATCTGAATTTCCTGTTAAAACATCTTCATACATATTTGCAGAATCTTCAAAAGTATTTAATTCGAAACCGAATTCTTCTTGAATTGATTCAGCAAAAGCAGCGCCCGTTGTTCCAACTTTAACAGCGACTGTTTTCCCTTCTAAATCTTCATAAGAAGTTATTTCATCATTTGTTTCAGAAGTAGCCATAACAACGCCACTCTCGAAGTATGGTTCAGAAAAATCAAAAGATTCCTGACGTTCAGGTGTAATGCTCATTCCAGCAATCATACCGTCTATTTGATTTGATTCTAAAGCTTGCAGTGCAGCACTGAATCCCAAAGGTCGTAATTCATAGTTGAAGCCTTGATCTTTGGCGATAGCATCTAATAAATCCACATCAATTCCTTTGTATTCCCCATCAACATCTTTGTATTCAAATGGAGCAAAGGTAACATCCGTTCCAATAATATAAGTTTTGTTTGTTTCTTTGGCAGAAGCTGTACCAGGCAATAGTGTAGTGAAAATGACTGTCAGTAGTATAGCTGTCATAAGTGTAAAAAGTGATCGTTTTCGTAAATTCATTAATAAACCTCCTTGTCTAAGTTATTATTCTAATTTAAGTTTAACTCGATTGCAACAATAATGTAATATTATCATGTGATATGTTCTTACATATATATGTTCTTATGGATAAATTAAATAGTTGAATAGGTATCTCTCATTCGCTATGATAGAAATGAAAATAACTCTAAAGAAAGGTGGTAGGAAAATGATTCGAAAAGCTGAAGTTTCAGATATAGAACAATTAGTAGAATGGGTATGGATTATTTTAGAAGATATGGAACTGCCATTGCTAACAGAAATAGATTCTATTAGCTTAAAAAATATGATGAAAGAAGCTATGGAAAATAAAAATTATCGTTATAGTTATCATCGTGCAATTATCTGTGTCCGTGATGGAAAAAGAGCGGGAGTATGCTTTGGTTACAAAGGCGAGTTGGAAGCTGTAATTGATGACCCATTAAATGAAAAATTGAAAGAACACGGGATAGTGGAACCACTGTTTAAAGATATTGAAACAACTAAGGGAGAGTGGTACTTAGATTCTCTAGTAACAGATGAGAATTTTAGGGGACAAGGTGTGGCAACAGAATTGTTAGAGGCTTTGCCCGCTATTGTAATGGCAGAAAATGAAAAAATTATTGGGTTGAATTGCGATCAACAAAATAAAAAGGCACAACAACTTTACCTTAAAGTAGGTTTTAAAAAGACTTGGAAATGTACTTTAGGCAATCATTTGTATGATCATATGCAATGGAAAGTGAATTAAAAAAGCATTGACCTGAAAAAAAATCAGATTAATGCTTTTTTCGTAGGTTAAAAAGATTGGAGAGCTCGGTTAACTTTTTTTGGAGATGGTTTAGGCAATCGTGTTAAAGTTAGATTATCAACAATCAAAGCAATACACAAACAAACGGGTGCATGCTGGGCTTCTGGGACAGACAACTTGTAATAATCTCCAAAGGGCGTATAAGCTTTATCCAATTCCATAATAAGGTGATTCTCGCAGTGTACAAAATAATGATGATTATAAAAGTCTCCAGTTACAACCCAATTTAATGGAGTAACTTTAAAATAAACCATCTTTAAAGTACGATGTTTCGCTATCGAGCCTACTTTTTTGTTTTGACTATAAATATCAAACTTAGGAAATAAGGATAATACGGTTTGTTTGAATTCTACAAGCAAAGTTCCATCCATAGCGTATAAAGAGATACTGTCGCCGACTCTGCCCCACTTACCTGAAATTAGGTACATGTCTTTGCCTTGTTCATTTTTTACGAGGATTTTTTCTTGTTTTGAAACGTATTCTTGTTTCATATACAAAAGTACCATATTGAACGCTCCTCTAATGTTAAATTAAGCGGTTACATGTTCGTCTTAATTATACCAAAAAAAATAATGAAACGGAATAAAAAAAAGAATCCACCGTCATAAACGGTGGATTCTTTTTATTCAGCTGACTTAATGACTTGACTCAGTTCATGAAGAGCTTTAACAACATCATCAAGTTTGGTTTCCATACGCTGAAGTAGAAAAAAAGCGATAAAAATAGGAAAACCAACATTACCGACCATTTCTATTACAGTGGAAAACCATTGTGTACTGGCATCCATAATAGTCTCTCCCTTCATTCAATAGGTAGCGAAGCGAATATAAGCCTACTGCTAATAACGAAAAAAGAAAGCGAACTGTTACATTTCAATTACATCATTAAATGTCTGGGGGAATTACCTTTATTCTGCATTTTCCATGATACTTGGGGCTTTAGCTGATTCCAAATTGTTGTTTAAAGCTAAGGTTATAGCATGTGCTACGCCATTGCTGTTATTGCTGGTTGTCCGGTATTTCGCATATGTTTTAACTTCTTCCTCGGCATTTTCCATAGCAAAACTATAACCAGCTACTTTCAACATAGAGACATCATTAAAATTATCGCCCAGAGTCATGATATTTTCAAGTGGGATATTCAATTTTTTTGCAGCTTCTTCAAGAGCGATTCCTTTTTGTGCGTTAATATTATTGATTTCAATATTATTAACGAAAGAAGCTGTAACAGCAAGATTTCCAGATTTTTCAAGGTCCTCAGTAAGTGGCCCCAGTACTTTGCGACCTTCATCGCTAAACGCAATGATTTTTAAAATTTCAATGGAGTCATCATGTACAAGTTCTTCGTAATCCTCAACGTAATTGATGTTCATAATTTCTAAACGGGCAGCTGCTAAAACAACAGCCATTTTGTATGTCGTATCAGGGTTAGTTTCGTATAATAAAGAAGCCACAGACTCAATACGTTTAGCTTTATTGTCTGAATAAATTCCATTTGATGTCGTCATCTCACAATAAAGATTTCTTTTCTTTATTTCAGCGACGATTTCATGAACAGTTTTTTTATCAATTCCAATATTTTGGATTACTTTACCTTCTTCGTTATATACTTGAGCTCCATTTAAAGTGATGAATGAACAGTTAATGCCCACTTCTTCAAGCAACGGATGAGCTTCAGTAAAGCCGCGTCCTGTTGCAACCATAAAATGGATCCCTTGTTTCATAGCCGCCTTAATAGCATTAGCGTTTGTTTCAGAAACTTTCATTTTTTCATTTAATAATGTTCCATCCATATCAGATACAATAAGCTCTATCATTTTGTTTCCTCCCAAGATTCATTTGTCTTAATAAGTCTACCATTAATAGAGACAAAATAAACGCAAAATGCCTTTTCTTCTTAAATTTTACCAAAAAGAAACATGAAAATAACAAACAAAAAATAATGATCAGATGAAGAGTAGAGTTGTGTGAAGCGACTAATTCTTGTAGGATAGAAGTAAAGTAAAAAGAAGAAACTTTTTTAAAGAGACAAAGGAGGATTCATGGTGAGCGTACCTGTAGAGAATGATTGGCTGCCAATTTTGCAAGAACAAACAAACACAACATCTTACCATTTACTGAAAGAATTTCTTGTACAAGAATATCAAGAAACAATCGTTTATCCAAAGATGCATCACATTTGGCAAGCTTTTGAATGGACACCTTATAATGAAGTGAAAGTAGTTATTTTAGGACAAGATCCTTATCACGGGCCAAATCAAGCTCATGGATTAAGTTTTTCTGTGTTGCCAACTGTGAAAATTCCCCCTTCACTAGTTAATATCTATAAAGAATTAGAAAGTGATTTAGGAATTGCGCCTGTAAAGCATGGTTATTTAGAATCATGGGCTAAACAAGGTGTTTTATTGCTAAATACTGTGTTAACCGTGCGTAAAGGACAAGCTCATTCACATAAAGGAAAAGGATGGGAAACACTAACCGATGCTGTCATAAAGAAATTAAGCGACCGAGATCAGCCAATAGTATTTATTCTATGGGGCAATCCTTCAATAAAAAAGAGAGTATTGATTGATGAATCAAAACACGTTGTGTTGACCTCAGTTCATCCAAGCCCTTTATCCGCTTACCGTGGTTTTTTCGGATCGAAACCATTTTCTAAAGCAAATGAGGCATTGATCAAATTCGGCGAAGAGCCGATAAACTGGCAGTTGCCTGAATCGGTTCAATAAGGAATACTTATAGGTTTTGGGCTCAAAAGACTGTCATTTTCATGAATATAAGAGTATGATAGTAATGTATAAATAATCACAAATAGTGGAGGTTTTTAGTGTGGAACTAATTGAAAGTTTATCAGCAAAAATTAAAGGTAAAAAAGTACGTATTGTATTTCCAGAAGGATCTGAACCTCGTATTCTTGGTGCTGTAGTTCGTTTAGCATCTGAAGATTTAATTCAACCCGTATTAATTGGAAATCCTGAAGCTGTAAAAGAAGCTGCAAAAAATCGTGGTTTTAATGTAGAAAATATTGAAATTATTGATCCAGCTAATTATGATAAATTAGATGAAATGATTGCTTCTTTCGTAGAACGCCGTAAAGGAAAAGTTACCGAAGAAAAAGCTATTCAATTATTAAAAGATGAAAATTACTTTGGGACAATGTTAACATACATGGGATTAGTTGATGGTTTAGTAAGTGGAGCAATCCACTCAACAGGGGATACTGTTCGCCCAGCATTGCAAATCATTAAAACTAAACCAGGCGTTAGCCGTACAAGTGGCGCATTTATCATGATGCGTGGCCGTGGACAAGAAAAATACTTGTTCTCAGATTGTGCAATCAACGTAAATCCAAATGCTCAAGAATTAGCTGAAATCGCTGTTGAAAGTGCTAAAACAGCAGAAATGTTTGGGATTGAACCAAAAGTTGCCATGCTAAGCTTTTCAACAAAAGGATCAGCTGTTGCTGAAGAAGCAACTAAAGTAGCAGAAGCTACTAAGATTGCTCAAGAACTTGCTCCTCAATACGACATTGATGGTGAGATGCAATTTGATGCTGCATTCGTTGCTTCTGTTGCTGAACAAAAAGCTCCAGATTCAAAAGTTGCTGGACAAGCAAGTGTATTTGTTTTCCCAGAACTACAATCAGGAAACATTGGCTACAAGATTGCACAACGTTTTGGTAATTTCGAAGCTATTGGACCAATTTTGCAAGGGTTAAACAAACCAATTTCCGATTTATCCCGTGGTTGTAATGAAGAAGACGTCTACAAATTAGCAATTATTACTGCTAACCAAACCTTAATGGGTTAATAAGGCTAAAAAACTGACTCGATTGAGTCAGTTTTTTTGTTTTATCATTTTTAATATTTTTTAATAAAGGGAGAATAGTTGCTCAATTGGATACTTTCTCATTATAATTAAATAAGAATAATCAGCAGCATAAGGAGGAAATTATATGAAAATCGGAATTATCGGTGCAACAGGTAAATCAGGTTCAAAAATTTCAGCAGAGGCCTTGATTAGAGGGCATGAAGTCATTCCTTTAGTTCGAAACGCTTCTAAGCTTACAGACAGTAAAGATAGCCGTTATATTGAAAAAGATTTATATGACTTAGATTTTGATGATATAAAAGAGTTAGATGTAGTGGTCGATGCATTTAATGCCCCACAAGGAAAAGAAGAACTGCATCAAACAAGTCTAGCTCATATTGTATCCTTAATTCAAGGACATGATAAACCACGTCTAATCGTTGTTGGTGGAGCAGGCAGTTTATATATCGATGATACAAATACAACACGTTTGATGGACACTGCAACTTTTCCTGAGGAAGCAAAACCTACAGCACTTAATATGGCAAAAGCTTTTGACCTTTTAAGTCAAACAGAAGATATCAACTGGACCTACTTAAGTCCATCTGCTTTTTTTAACCCTGAAGGGGAAAGAACTGGAAATTATCAATTAGGTCAAGACATATTATTAACGAATAGTGAGGGAAATAGTGAAGTGAGTTACGCTGACTTTGCCTTAGCACTCGTTGATGAGATTGAAAATCAAAATTTTATTAACCAACGGATAACGGTATGTAGTGAATAAATGTACTAAATAAAAAATCAATCAAACAGTTATTCATTTGATTGATTTTTTATTTAGCTTTTTTTACATACTTGAATTACAATAAAAGGTAAGTAGAAACGGATAGAGGAGAACAATATGAAACGACTAAAAGCACATAATGAAGAAGAAACTAGATCAATAGCTGCAGAGTTAGCAAAATTTCTTGAACCAGGAGATGTCATTCTTTTAGAAGGAAATTTGGGAGCAGGTAAGACAACCTTTACAAAAGGCTTAGCCCAAGGTCTTGGTATCAGCAAAGTGATTAAAAGCCCAACCTATACGATTATTAGAGAATATTTAGAAGGGAGACTTCCTTTGTATCATATGGATGTCTATCGACTAGAAGAAACTGGTGGGATTGATCTAGGATTAGAGGAATATTTTGAAGGAGACGGTGTTTCCATTATTGAATGGGCAACATTTATTCCAGAAGATTTACCACAAGAATATTTACAGATCAAACTTGTTCCTGTTGGAGAAGAATTATTGGAACGTGAGCTGACTTTTGATCCTGTTGGAAAAAGATACGAAGAATTGCTTTATTCATTTGAAGAGGGTCTGGGTGATAGCAAATGAGAGATGAGATAACTATTCGTGAAGCTATCCCTAGCGATGCCCAAAATGTGCTGAACCATTTGCAGAGAATTGCAAGTGAGACAGGTTTTATGACAATGGGGGCCGAGGGGCCAAATAAAAGTATAGAAGAAGAATATAAAGAAATTGAAGCTATTCTAGAATCTAATAGAACAGTTTTATTAGTCGCTTTAGATAAAGAAGAAGTCATAGGTATTGCTGAAATCCATGGAAATGATAAACCTAAATTGAATCATATTGGAGACATCAGTATTTCAATTGTAAAAGAGTATTGGGGTTTACGATTAGGTACCACGATGATGGAGAAATTGATTGAATGGGCAAAGGGTCCATCAAGTAATATAAAACGATTAGAATTAACTGTTCAAGCTCGCAATGAACGAGCACGCCGCCTTTATCAAAAAATGGGCTTTGAACTTGAAGCTATCATGCCAAGAGGGGTTAAAGATAATGGTGTTTATTTGGATGTTTGTCTGATGAGTATGATGATTGGAGATATATAAAAAAGGCTGGGACAAAATCCCAGCCTTTTTACTATATACGAATATTTATTCTAAAAGCTTTTTGTCACACTCTCTTTTTTTAGATCAATACTTTCTCTAAAAAGTTTTTTGTCCGTTCATGTTGAGGATTACCAAAAACATCTTCTGGAGTTCCTTCTTCAACAATGTATCCACCATCCATGAAAATAACGCGATCGGCAACTTCTTTAGCGAAGCCCATTTCATGCGTTACGACTAGCATAGTCATACCTTGCTCCGCCAGTTTTTGCATGACTTCCAACACGTCACCAACCATTTCTGGATCAAGAGCACTTGTGGGTTCATCAAACAGCATAAGGTCTGGATTCATTGCTAAAGCACGTGCAATCGCGACACGTTGTTTTTGTCCACCAGATAATGATTTAGGGTAATCATTTGCTTTCTCAGAAAGTCCAACTGTTTCCAATAGTTCCAATGCACGTTTTTTTATGTCTTCCGAGGAACCTTTTTTGAGTTCATTAGGTGCTAAAGTAATATTTTCTAGAACCGTTAAATGTGGGAACAAGTTGAATTGTTGAAAAACCATTCCAACATTTTCGCGTACTTTATTGATGTCTTGCTTTGGATCAGTGAGATCAAAATCATCAATAATGACTTTCCCACCCGTAATTTCCTCCAAAGCATTCATACAACGTAAAAAGGTACTTTTACCAGACCCTGAAGGACCAATGATACAAACAACTTCACCTTCTTGGACTTCAACATTCAAGTCTTTTAATACTTCTAAACTTCCAAAGCTTTTCTTTAAATGTTCCACTTTTACTTTAGTCATTTGACATTTTCCTTTCCATCATGTTTGATAGTTTCGTTAATATAGTGATTAAAATAATATACATAATTCCAATAATCAACCACATGTTTCCAGAAGAGTAGGTCCGGGCAATAATAATTTTTCCGGTTTGAGTCAATTCAACGATACCGATAACGGAAAGAATTGAAGTATCTTTAAGGGTAATAACAAATTGATTAATAAAAGATGGAATCATTATTTTAATTGCTTGTGGTAAGATGATTTTCCGCATTGACGTTTGATAAGGTAAACCGAGACTTCTTGCTGCTTCTAATTGTCCTACAGCTACAGCTTGAATACCTCCACGAACCAATTCAGAGATATAAGCCGTCGTGTTAAGACTTAAGGTAATGACACCTGCTACATAGGCTGATAATTGAATATTTAAAAATTGAGGAATCGAGAAGTAAACGAAAAAGGCTAGAACAATCAACGGAATGCCTCGCATAATCGTTACATAAATAGAAGAAATACCAATCAACAGTTTATTTGAAGTAGCACTAAATAACCCTAAAATAACTCCGGCAACTAAGGCAATGCCAAAGGAGATAAGAGTCAATACTAATGTACGTCCAAGACCGGTCAATAATTCTTTGTAATTATTTTGAATCAAGGCCAAGAAACCGTTACTACTTATAGCAGCTTCTGAGTCTTCACCCGTATACTTAGTTGTGATTTCTTCATGAATGCCATTTTCCTTGATATTAGCTAATCCAGCATTAAATTTTTCCAACAATTCTGGATTTTGATCTTTATTAACGGCAAATCCGTAGACATCACCTGCTTCTGGATCAAGTGGGAATTGAAGTTGAAGACCTTGTTGAACAGCATAAGCCATAACAGGATAATCATCAAATACGGCATCCGAATGACCAGCAACGACATCTTCGTACATCGTAGCCGAGTCTTCAAATTGATTGACGTCAATATTAAATTCTTTACTTAGTTCAGCTACAAATGCTGCTCCGGTTGTTCCCACTTTAACAGCAACGGTTTTTCCATCTAAGTCTTCATATGACGTTACTTCATCGTTATTTTTTGCTACAGCCATAACTGTACCAGCTTCGAAATAAGGGTCAGAAAAGTCAAATGACTCTTTACGCTCATCTGTGATGCTCATAGCAGCAATCATTCCATCAACTTGGTTACTTTCCAAAGCCTGTAAACCTGCGCTAAAAGCCAATGGTCGTAATTCATACGCGAATCCTTGGTCTTGCGCAATAGCATCTAAAATTTCTACGTCAATACCGACATAATTCCCATCTGCGTTTTTAAATTCAAATGGAGCATAGGTGACATCAGTGGTGATCATGTATGGATCACTTTCTGTTCCTTTTTCTGCTGAAACGGAAAGGGGGGTTGCTAAATTTATGAATAAACCTAACATCAGTATAAAGACAGCTCCTAAAAACTGTTTTTGTTTTTTTATCATGTAAATTCCTCCAAAGTATTTTTGCTATCATCTCAAAATATAGCTAGTATATTAAAAGTACGGGAATCGTTTGAGCATTTCAACTAATAACACTTAATAGAAATGCAAAAAAAACGACTTATTTTTTAAAATAAGTCGTTTTTTTTGTTGTAAAGTGTTTAGAAAAATCAATCCTAATCGAAACTAGACATGCTTAACAAGTTTTTTTAAAGGATCTGTTCCAAAATGATCTTCTAAATACAGAAGAATAGCTGCACAAGCATTGCTGTCTTCGAGTGCATTATGATGGTTGTCTAATCGGATTCCTAAATGGTCACAAACTGTGTTCAATTTATGATTAGGAATTTCGGTGATCAATTTCCGACTCGATTGGACCGTGCAAAGTGTTTGGAAATGAGGTTGTTGCAATTGATAATAATCAAGACAACCTTGTAAAACACCACGATCAAATGGAAGATTATGAGCAACGATCAGTTTGTTTTCTTTGAAGAAAGGTTTTATAGTTTCCCAAACTTCTGGAAAAGATGGAGCAGTTTGAACATCTTCTTTGGTAATGCCGTGAATTTGAACATTACGCCAAAAAAATTCAGTTTCAGGTTTAATGAGAGAGTAATAATGATCAACGATTTGACTATTTTTTACAACCGTTAGTGCGATTGAACAAGCACTATGACGTTGATGGCTAGCCGTTTCAAAATCCAATGCAACAAAGTTCATGTTTCTTCCTCCTCGAACAAGCATTCGGTTAATAGTATAAAGGATTTAACCGAACTTTGCTAGCGATAAATTTCAGTAAAAAAGAAGAAAATCTCTAGCTGCTAATTTTATCAGCAGACAAAAGATTTTCTTCTTTTTTCAGTTAGTTGTCTTAAGCTTCTTTTTTATGAGGGAGAAATTTAGCTAATTCCATTAGAATAACGGCAACTAAAGCTAAGCCTGCAGCAATTCCCCATTGTTCCCATCCAAAATTATCTGGAATATTAAAGATTGAACGAACACCTGGAAGAACTGTCACACCATATAAAACAGAACAGAATAAAACAGCATATATAGCATACATATTAGAGAAGAAACCTGCTCCAATGGATGTTTGTGTATTTGAACGTGCTGGGAAAGTTTGTAACGTACGAGCCAGGATAAGTGTAGTAAAGGCCATAGCAATACTCATTTCATTTGAATAACCTAATCCGATATATTGTGAGATGACAACAGCGATACCAATAAGCACACCACGATAAAGAACAGATCTTAAAGTATCACCTGCGAAGATGCCTTCGTTCGGATCTCTAGGTTTACGTTCCATAACATTTGGTTCGCCTTTTTCCATTCCTAAGGCAATAGCAGGAATAGAGTCATTAACTAAGTTGATGAACAATAATTGTAAAGCAGTGAATGGGTTAACCCAGTTCATTAGTAACGCAACAATGATTGCGATAATAGCACCAAGGTTACCAGCAAATAGGTAAGCAACAGCTTTTTTGATGTTATCAAATACATTACGACCAACTTCAACGGCACTAATGATTGAAACAAAGTTATCATCTGTCAATACCATTGCAGCAGCATCTTTAGCTACGTCAGTTCCGCTACCCATTGCGATTCCGATATCTGCTTGTTTCAATGCAGGTGCATCGTTTACACCATCACCAGTCATCGCAGAGATCTTATCTTTATTTTGCCAAGCGCGAACGATTCTGATTTTATTTTCTGGAGAAACACGAGCATAAACTGAAATTTTTTCTAGTTTAGCATTTAACTCATCTTCACTTAAAGCGTCTAATTCTTGACCAGTCAAAGCAATGTCGTCTGGTTCTGAGATTCCGATATCACGAGCAATTGCACGTGCAGTTGTTTTGTGGTCACCGGTAATCATAACTGTTTTGATACCAGCTTTTTTAGCTTGTTCTACAGCGCCATAAACAGCTTCACGAGGCGGATCAATCATAGCAACTAAACCAACTAGGATCAAATCATTTTCGTCTTCAAAGGTAATCGTTTCTCCTTCTGAAACTGGTTTATAAGCAAATGCCAATACGCGTAAAGCACGATCTGAAAAGACTTCATTTTGTTCAGCTAAAGATTTCAGGTTGTCATCTGTTAAAGGAACGACTTTTCCGTCAATCAATATTTTTGAACTGCGGTTAAAGACTACATCGGGGCCACCTTTAGTTAACATAAGATTTTCGCCGTCAATGACATGAACAGTAGACATTAGCTTACGATCTGAATCGAAAGGCAACTCAGCTAATCTAGGGTAAGCATTACGTAATTCATGATAAGGTTTGTTCACTTTATTACTGAAAGCAATCATAGCAACTTCAGTTGGGTCACCAAGTTCTTGACCTTGGTCGTTAATGTTTGAATCATTTGCTAATACAGCAATCTGCATTAAACGAGCTTCATCAGTCGTCCATGTATCAGGAGTAGAATTGAAGTCGCCAGTTTGTCCATTTGGTAAAAAGTAATCAACGATAGTCATTTTGTTTTGAGTCAATGTACCGGTTTTGTCTGTACAAATAACACTTGTTGAACCTAATGTTTCAACTGCTGGAAGTTTACGAATAATCGCATGTTTCTTAGCCATTTTGTTTGTTCCAGTAGAAAGAACGATAGTAACGATAGATTGTAATGCTTCAGGGATAGCAGCAACGGCTACTGCAACTGCGAACATAAATGCATTTAACAATTCAGTGTTTACATCTGTTGCTCCACCAAAGAAGATACGAGCGGCTTGGATAGCAAAGATAATAATAGAAAGGATAAGAATACCAAATCCTAATTTTTTACTAAAGTCGTCTAATTTTCTTTGCAATGGTGTTTGTTTAGCCACTGCGTTATCAATTAAGCTAGCAACTTGACCGATTTCAGTGTTATTACCTGTACCTGTAACAACCACAAGACCACGACCATACGTAACTAAAGTTCCGCTATGAACCATGTTTGAACGATCTCCAACAGGTACTTCTTTTTCAATAACATCGATATTTTTGTCTGCCGGAACAGATTCACCAGTTAGCATTCCTTCATTGATTTGAAGTGATCCTGCTTCTAATAAACGTCCATCCGCTGGAACGTAATCCCCAGCATCTAAAATAACAATATCTCCTACAACAAGTTCTTTTGCCGGAATGGTTACTTTAACGCCATTACGGATTACTTTCGATTCAGGAGCAGAGAGACTGGACAACGCATCAAGTGAACTTTCAGCTTTTTTCGTTTGAATAACACTGATAACAGAGTTGATCATTAAAACAGCAAAAATAATCAATGATTCAACCACTGAACCTAAAGCCATTTGGATAACGGCTACTATTAATAGCACGATAACCATTGCGTCTTTAAAAGTTGCTAAAAATAATTTAAGAACGGAATCTTTAGTTTTTTGTTTTAATTCATTTAAGCCATCGCGTTCCTGACGTATTTTGACTTCTGCATCTTGCAAGCCTTTTGGTGAAGTCTGTAATTCTTTTAATATTGTTTCTTGGTCTTTTTGATAATTTTCCAAGTGATACACCCTTTCGTAAAAAAAATTAGACGGTTTGCTAACAAACAATCAGAGTTGCCTGTAGAAACTGTTGTTAAGAAGAACTAATAAAAATAATTTCATTATAGTACAGTTGCCAAAAATAGTAGCATATTCATTATCATCAAACAAGTTTTATGTTGATTGGCAATGATCTTGTAAAAAACTAGACGAATCATTAGCTAAGCTTGTTTTTGTACGCTCAATATCCTCCTTTAATTAATGGTCAGTAAAATCGATAAAAAAAGAGACTTATGCAGGATTGTCCTTATAGAGAACAATGTGCATAAGTCTCACTATTTAAGACAACACCAGAAGATTGTTGCAAATCTACTTGTTGGTGACGTTGCCACAGCTGTTGCTGCCAGTTACTCCCTTATGAAAAACTATCGATTTCATCTTAATTAGTATATAGTTTTAAAAAAAAATTTGCAACAAAAAAATTCTTTTAAATGAATAGTATTTATTTCATCTAAAAATTAATTATATTGTTTCTTTTAAAATTAATTCTACAGGACAATGATCTGAACCAACGATACCATCTAAAATTCGAGCCTCTTGCAAATATTCCTGTAGGCGAGTAGAGACACAGAAATAATCAATTCGCCAGCCAGCATTTGTCTTACGGGCATTAAATCGATAATTCCACCATGTATAAGCTCCTTCCATATCAGGATAGAAATAACGAAAAGTATCAATGAATCCAACATCTAATAACGCAGAGAATTTTGAGCGCTCTTCTTTGCTAAATCCCGCACTTAATTGATTCGTTTTCCAGTTTTTTAAATCGATGTTCTCGTGAGCAACATTTAAATCGCCGCAGAGAATAACTGGTTTTTCGGAATCCAATGTTTTTAAGTACAATTGGAAATCATCTTCCCATTGCATACGATAGTCTAAACGTTTCAGCTCACTTTTAGAATTAGGCGTATAACAAGTTACTACGTAATAATTAGGGTAGTTTAAAGTGATTACTCGTCCTTCTTGATCGTGTTCGGGTTTCCCAATGCCATAAGCCACATCCAATGGTTTATGTTTGGTAAAGATAGCAGTTCCAGAATACCCTTTTTTTTCTGCATAATTCCAATAATCATAATAACCTGGAAATTCCAGCTCAATTTGTCCTTCTTGAAGCTTTGTTTCCTGTAAACAAAAAAAATCCGCATCTAATTCTTCGAAAATTTCAACAAATCCTTTTTTTACAATGGCCCTTAAACCATTAACATTCCATGAAATAAATTTCATCAATAGATTCCTCCTAATGTAACAAGTTATCTTTATTGTACAAAAGTAAAACAATTAGTAAACTGTAGAGCATTTTAAAAGAGTAAATTCAGTTGAAATATGATAGGATATGAGATGGAAATGAAAAATAGAAAAGAGGGACTGAATAATGAAAATTGGAATTATTGGTTTAGGAAATATTTCTCAAAAAGCTTATTTACCTGTAATGATGGCGCTAGATTTTGAAATAGAATGGCACTTATTTACACGGGATCAAGAAAAATTAGCTAAAATTGGTAAAAAATACCGGATATCAAATTTATATTCTTCAATAGATGAGTTATTGAACAGCGGCATTGAAGCTGTGTTTATACATACGGCCACACATACTCATGAGGCGCTTATCAGAGAGTGTATCGAAAAAGGCATCCATGTTTATGTGGATAAACCAATCAGCGAAAATCTTGAAGAAGTAAAAGCGTTAATGGAATTGGCAAAAGAAAAAGATATTTTATTGATTACAGGTTTCAATCGCCGATTCGCACCGATGATTCAAAAAGTTAAAGAAGTTTCCAATAAAAATATGGTTTTAGTTCAAAAAACAAAGCCAAACAGTTTAGGCAGTGTAAAATATGCGATTTATGATTTGTTTATTCATGTAGTTGATACCGCTTTATTTTTATTGGATGAACCAGTTACACAAACACACTTTAGCATTAAAGAAGAAAATGGTGAGTTGAAAACATGTGTTTTACATCTTACTACAGAACATTCCGAGTGTATCGCAACAATGAATTATGTCTCTGGCGCGAATTTCGAATCTGTAGAAGTTCAGTCTCCAACTGGAACTCATCGAGTAGTTAACTTAACTGATTATGAAATCGAAACTGCAGAATATAAGCAAATTATACCCTTTGGTGATTGGGACCAAACTCTTGAAAAAAGAGGTTTTGCTCCATTAATTCGACTAGCAATAGACGGTTTCCAAAATAATAAAAATCCTGTAAGTATGGATTCTTCTTTAGAAAGCCACCATGTATGTCAACTGATTGTAGACAGTTATGAACAAAGAATGAACTAAAAAACAGAACTCTAACATCTTTTTTTCTTATAAATAGAATAATGCTTTACTTTTGTATATATAAGAATATAATACATTTTTGTATGAGAAAAAAGAAAGAGGAGAATAAGATGTTTTCTAAAAAGCTCAGGAGTATACCTCCGGCTGCTAAAATAGCTTTAACTTTTGCACTTGTTATATTCATTGGGTCGCTTTTATTAACGCTACCTATAAGCAATCTTGAAATTTCAGAAACAACGTATTTTGATAATTTATTTGCAGCAGTTTCAATGGTATGTGTGACTGGTCTCTTTATCTTGCCAGTTGCAACTTCATATACATTATTTGGCCAAATTATTTGTATCATTCTTATGCAAATAGGTGGGTTGGGATTAATGACAATACTTGCAACTTTAATTACGAGAATGGGAAAGAAGATGCGGTATTCGAATACAATTGCTGTTAAAGAAGCTCTCAATCATAGTGAACTGGGAGACTTTAAAACTTATTTAGCTTCAATACTTAGATATACATTTATTATCGAAGGAACAGGAATGCTTCTCTTAGCCATTAGATTTGTACCTGAGTTAGGGTTAGCAAGTGGTCTTTTTGTCTCATTATTTTTAGCAGTTTCTAGCTTTTGTAATGCAGGATTCGATAATCTAGGAGCTTACAGCCTACAAGAATACGTTCACGATCCGTTGATAAATTTAGTGATCACAACGTTGATTATTTTGGGTGGTATTGGTTTCTCAGTTTGGTTTGATGTTACTCACAATATCCAATCTACTATAAAAAATAAGTGTAGAAGTGGTTGGCGAAGAACCTATCGTATGTTGAAAATCCATACTCGATTAGCAATCAATATGACTTTAGCGCTAATTGTAATAGGAACATTGGTATTCCTTGCGGTTGAATGGAATAATCCAAACTCTATTGGAACATTCACATTTGGAGAAAAAGTCTTAGCTTCTTTTTTTCAAACCGTCACAATGAGAACAGCTGGGTTTGCTACACTTGATTATGAATTGATCAAACCTTTTTCTTTGTTATTTTTTATTGGTACAATGTTTATTGGTGGTTCTCCCGGTGGAGCTGCTGGTGGAATTAAAACCACAACATTTGCTTTAATGGCTTTATTGATCATTAGTGAGATCAAAGGACAAAAACATGTCAATTATGCTCACCACACGATTCCTATAGAAATTATTCGTCGCGCAATTGTTATTGTTGCAACTTTTATTCTATTTTTATTTGCGGGTATAAGTGTCCTTATGTTAGTTGAAGATCAGCCATTTTTATACTTACTGTTTGAAGCTGTATCTGCATTGGCAACAGTAGGGGTTAGTGTGAATTTAACGCCAGAATTGTCTTATATTAGTCATATCGTATTAATGGTCTTAATGTTTGTTGGCAGAATTGGACCCATTACGATTTTATTGAGTTTGAGTCGGAAAAGTAAACTGACCAAAGACCAACAATATGCAAAGACAACAATTTTAATTGGTTAGGAGAAATAAAAATGGCAATAAAAACAATAGGTGTATTGGGACTTGGAATCTTTGGGTCATCCATTGCAAAAGAATTAAATGAATTTGATTGTGATGTCATTGCGGTTGATAGAGACATAGATAATGTTGAACGCATTGAACCTTATGTAACCCAAGCTGTACAAGGAAATATCACAGATTTAAATTTTTTACGTAGTATTGGTTTAGATAATTGTGATGTAGTGGTAGTGGCAACAGGTACAAGTTTGGAATCCAGCGTTTTAGCGATTATGAATTGTAAAAAATTAGGTGTAGCTTCTATTATTGCAAAAGCGAAAAACAAATCATTTATGGAAGTGCTTTATGAAATTGGAGCAACAAAAGTTATTCGGCCTGAAAAAGAAGCTGGAACTCGCGTAGCAAAAAATGTGTTAAGAAAACACATTACTGATATTGTTGATTTAGATGAAGATTACGCAGTTATTGAATTCAGACCGCCAATTCGTTGGATCGGTAAAACATTCGATGAATTAGACTTGCGACAAAAATATGAAATTAATATTATTGGAGTCAGAAAAACAGCTCAAAAACGGATGGATGTTTCATTTAGCCCAGACTATCGTATCGAAGAGGGAACGGTTCTTGTAGGAATAGCAGAATCAGAAATATTTGAACGCTACGATTATTTAAACAAATTGAAGTAACTTGAGTTTATATAGGATTGGGACACTTGTCTCAGTTCTATTTTTTTAAAACGAAAGTTATGTTAAAAAACTACTAAATCTTTAGTTTAAAGCGAATCTAAACTACAAAAAAGAAAGATTGCATGTTAAACTAGGGATAATGATGGAATTTTTTTGAGATAAAGAGAGTTGTTAAATCCATTAAAAAGTAGAGCAATAGGCTCCACTCAGACGAAAGGGTATTAAATATTATGTTAATCGAAGAATTTAAGAAAGACTTCCCTAATTTGATTATAAAAGAAAATGAGCCATTGTCACTTTACACCTACACTAAAACCGGTGGACCAGCAGATATTTTAGTTTTTCCAAAAACGACAGAAGAAGTTAAGGAAGTTGTTAACTGGGTAAAAAAAGAAAATTTACCATTAACTGTTCTTGGCAATGCAAGTAATCTTATTGTTAAAGATGGCGGCATCCGTGGCGTTGTCATGATATTAACAGAAATGAAGCAGATCAAAATTGAAAATAAAAAAATCATTGTCCAAAGTGGAGCCCGTTTAATTGATACTTCTTATGCAGCTTATGAAGCTGAATTGACCGGATTAGAATTTGCATGTGGTATTCCTGGTAGTATTGGTGGAGCAGTCTATATGAACGCAGGAGCCTATGATGGCGAAGTGAGTGAAGTCATTGAATCTGTTACAGTATTGACCCGCGAGGGAGAATTAAAGACATTTGATAATCAAGAGTTGGAATTTAGCTACCGCCACAGTCGGATTCAAGAAATACAAGATATTGTCTTGGAAGTTGTTTTTCAATTAAAAAAAGGTCATTCAAGGGATATAAAAATTAGAATGGAAGAATTAACTTTTTTAAGAGAATCCAAACAGCCTTTGGAATATCCTTCATGCGGCAGTGTCTTTAAACGACCGGCCGGTTATTTTACTGGTAAATTGATTCAAGAAGCTGGTTTGCAAGGGAAAATATGGGGTGGAGCACAGATTTCAATGAAACATGCAGGTTTTATTGTGAACATCAATCATGCAACTGCTACAGATTACATTGAACTGATCGACCACATTCAACAAGTTATTTTTGAGAAAAATAACATTAAACTTGTACCAGAAGTTCGGATTATTGGCGAAGAATTATTAATAGTAAGTCATCTTGAAACAAAAAATGTTTTATAAATAAAGGACTATCAAAAAAATCGTAACCTGTTTATATGGATTGCGATTTTTTTATTGCATTTTATTTGAAAAAACTTATAATATAAAAGGCTATGGTAAACATTAACCTTGCTGACAGTAAACTTTAGTGAGTTGTAGTTTACTTGTGGTAAACAAGTGAATTCGAAGGAGAGTTTTTATGGAAATTGGGAATCGAATTAAAAATTTAAGAATTCAAAAAAATCTAACACAAGAAGAGTTAGCAGAACGCACTAATTTGAGTAAAGGATATATTTCTCAAGTTGAAAGAGATTTAAGTGTGCCATCGATGGAAGTTTTTTTTGATATTTTAGAAGTTTTGGGATGTAGTCCAAAAGATTTCTTCGACGAAAAACAAGAGGAACAACGAGTGGTTTATACAAATGATGAGATGACCGTCTATGAAGATGATGAAAAAGGGTATGAAATAAAGTGGCTTGTACCAGAATCCAATGAAAATGAAATGGAACCTGTTTTTCTTAAATTTGCTGAAAAAGGTCAATTTAAAGAATTTAGTCCTTCATTATCCGAAACATTTGGCTATGTTTTAGAAGGCGAAATTTGTATTGAAATTGGATTAAAGAGGTATTTTGCTAAAAAAGGCGAATCAATTTATTTTCATGCTACTCAAAACCATCAAATGACGAATCAATTCAACGGTGAGAGTTTATTGTTGTTAGTAGTTACAAATTCTTATCTTTAATAAATCCTTCCACTAAGTTGTTTGATAGCTATCTGGTAAGAAAGTAAAAATTCATTATAAGGGAGAAAAATAAATGACAAATAGTGCAATTATTACATTTGAGAATGTAAAAAAACAATACGATGATGATGAACCCGTTTTAAAAAATATCAATTTTGAAATTGAACAAGGAAAATTTTATACATTGCTTGGACCATCCGGATGTGGAAAAACAACCATTTTAAATTTAATTGCTGGTTTCACGGAGACATCAGAAGGTACGATTACATTGGATGGAGAAAAAGTAAATGATGTTCCTGCTAATAAACGTAAAGTAAATACAGTTTTTCAAGACTACGCTTTATTTCCACATATGAATGTTTTTGAAAATGTAGCTTTTGGCTTAAGAATCAAAAAATTAGATAAAAAAATTATTAAAGGTAAAGTAGAAGACGTGTTGAAGATGGTTCAGTTATCGGGTTATGAAGACCGTGCAATCAGTGAAATGTCTGGTGGACAACGTCAACGTGTCGCTATTGCACGTGCATTAGTAAATGAACCAGAAGTTTTGTTATTAGATGAGCCTTTATCCGCACTTGATTTAAAATTGAGAACAGAAATGCAATATGAACTGCGCGAATTGCAACAACGTTTGGGTATCACATTTGTGTTTGTGACTCATGATCAAGAAGAAGCATTAGCAATGAGTGATGAAATATTTGTTATGAAAAATGGTGAAATTATTCAAAGCGGTACTCCAGTAGATATTTACGATGAACCAATCAATCGTTATGTTGCAGATTTTATCGGAGAGAGTAATATTGTTAAAGGCACAATGGTTCAAGACTATGAGGTTTCTTTTGTTGGCCATAATTTTGAATGTGTAGATGCAGGGATGAAACCGAATGAAAAAGTTGAAATCGTTTTGCGTCCAGAAGATTTAGCCTTAACTACAGTAGAAAAAGGGAAGTTAACCGTTAAAGTGGACACACAATTATTCCGTGGTGTGCATTATGAAATTATAGGTTATGACCGCGAAAATAACGAATGGATGGTACATTCGACTAAAAAAGCAGTCGTGGGAAATGAAGTAGGCTTGTATTTTGAACCGGAAGATATCCACGTTATGCGATTTAATGAAACAGAACAAGACTTTGATGCACGTCTTGAAAGTTACGAAGAAGAATAGGAGGAGAATAATGACGAAAAAAACAAATGTGTTTTATTTTATACCGTACACTTTTTGGTTGCTCTTATTTGTTGTTGCTCCTTTACTCTTAATAGTGTATCAATCATTTTTTACTGTTGAGGGGCAATTTACCTTAGGGAATTATCAAACATATTTTCAATCAGGTACATATCTTAGAATGACTTTGAACTCATTTTGGTATGCATTCCTCATTACATTGTTTACTTTGCTAATAAGTTATCCAACTGCGTATTTTTTGAGTAAAACAAAGCACAAACAATTGTGGCTATTATTGATTATTTTACCAACTTGGATCAATTTGCTGTTAAAAGCCTATGCGTTTATCGGTATTTTTAGTGCAAATGGTACAGTTAACGATTTCCTTTCTTTTGTCGGAATAGGAAGACAGCAGTTACTATTTACAGATTTCAGTTTCTTAGCGGTTGCGACGTATATCGAAATTCCATTTATGATTTTGCCTATATTCAATGCACTTGAAGAAATGAATCCTTCTTTTATTAGAGCAAGCCGTGATTTAGGTGCAAATAGTTTTGAAACGTTTAGAAGAGTAGTGTTTCCTTTAACCCTAAATGGTGTTAAAAGTGGCGTTCAAGCAGTCTTTATTCCTTCTTTATCCCTCTTCATGTTGACACGTTTAATCGGTGGGAACCGAGTGATCACTTTAGGAACAGCTATTGAGCAACATTTTTTAGTTACTCAAAACTGGGGTATGGGTTCGACAATTGGTGTCGTATTGATTATTGCAATGATTCTTATCATGCTCTTTACGGGAGAAAAGAAAAAGAAAGGGGCAGTTCGTAAATGAAAAAAAAGCGATTCAAATGGTCCAACCTCTACTTGATTTTTGTATTTATCGTTTTGTATGCACCGATTGCCTTCTTAATCTTTTACTCGTTTAATGACGGCGGAACTATGAATAGTTTTACAGGTTTTACATTAGATAATTATATCTCAGTATTTGAAGATACACGATTGATCGGTATCGTTTTAGATACGCTCCTCATCGCGTTGCTGTCTTCATTATTAGCAACGACTATTGGAACATTTGGAGCAATTGGAATTTACTTTTTGAAAAAAAGAAAAACAAGAAATACTGTACTAAGCTTCAATAACATTTTGTTGGTTTCCCCTGACGTAATTATTGGAGCAAGTTTTTTGATTTTGTTTACTTTCATCGGATTTCGTTTAGGGTTTACATCGGTACTGTTATCACATGTTGCTTTTAGTATCCCGATTGTCGTGTTAATGGTGTTGCCAAAGTTACAAGAAATGAATGACACGATGATTAAAGCAGCACGAGATTTAGGCGCAAATACTTGGCAAGTACTGACAAAAGTAATTCTTCCCAGTATTACTCCAGGTATTTTAGCAGGCTATTTTATGGCATTTACTTACTCGCTAGATGATTTTGCGGTAACGTTTTTTGTCACAGGAAATGGGTTCACAACCTTAGCTGTAGAGATTTACTCTAGAGCTCGACAAGGAGTGAGTTTGGAAATCAATGCTTTAAGTGCTTTAATGTTTGTCTTTGCATTGATTCTAGTGGTTGGTTATTACTTTATCCAACAGCACAATTTGACAAAAAAACAAAAGAGCAAAAAAAGACAACATGCTGAGGCGGTGGGCATGCGATGAGAAAATTACTATTCATGGTTTTAGTGATTCTAATAGTTTGTGGGGGCTTGTACCTTGGTGCAGATCAATTAGAAAAGGCACAAGGAATCACAGGAGAAAATAGTTTGAATTTATATAACTGGGGAGATTACATCGATCCAGAATTGATTACTAAATTTGAAGAAGAAACAGGTTATAGAGTAACCTATGAAACCTTCGATTCTAACGAAGCAATGTACACAAAAATAGAACAAGGTGGAACGAATTATGATTTAGCCGTTCCTAGTGAATATATGATTGAAAGAATGATTGATGAAAATTTATTGATTGAACTAGATCAGTCAAAAATTAAAGGACTCAATCATATTGATGCTCAATTTTTGGATCAACCCTTTGACCCAGATAATCAATATTCTATTCCTTATTTTTGGGGGACATTAGGAATCATCTACAATGATAAATTTGTGGATGAAGATGTCATTCAACATTGGGACGACTTATGGAACCCAGCTTTAAAAAATAAAGTCATGTTGATTGATGGAGCGCGTGAAATTATTGGTTTATCATTAGACAGTGAAGGACATTCTCTAAATTCAAAAGATGATAACCAACTAGCTGCAGCAGCTGAAAAATTAGGCAGTTTGACGCCTAACGTAAAAGCTATTGTTGCAGATGAAATCAAAATGTATATGATTCAAGAAGAAGCTTCAGTAGCCGTTACTTTTTCTGGAGAGGCATCTGAAATGTTATGGGAAAATGAAAATCTTCACTACGTCATTCCAAGCGAAGGCTCAAACTTATGGTTTGATAATTTTGTTATTCCAAAAACGGCTAAAAACTTTGATGCCGCATATGCATTTATCAACTTTATGCTAGAACCAGAAAATGCAGCGCAAAATGCTGAATACGTAGGCTACTCAACACCCAACGAAGAAGCTAAGGAGTTATTGCCCGCTGAAATAACAGAAGATGAACAATTTTATCCAAATGAAGAAACTATGAAAAACCTAGAAGTCTACGAAGACTTAGGCTCCGAATACATCGGCATCTACAACGACTACTTCCTAGAATTCAAAATGCACAGAAAATAAGGATGCGAAGTGACACTGAAAGACACGCAGTAAAAACAGGAAATCACAAAGAGGATGTTCCATCTTCGGCGTGATTTATCTTTTTTACAAAGTGTCTGGGTTTCGCAGCTCAACTAAAGGATGCGGAGTTCGACGTTTAGGCTCGAAAGAAAAACAAAGAATTTAGTAGAGGATGTCTCATCCTCGCAGAGATTCTGTTTTTTCCGAGAGCCTGTCGAACGCAGCTCAACTAGAAGGATGCGGAGTGTCCTGCTTAGCTCCGTAAAACCTACACAAAAACCCACTGAAGGCACAACCTCTTCAGTGGGTTTTACTGTTTAATGGACAAATAAAGCATGAATTCTCGAAGAGTTGTCCATTTTGAAACTAAAATTGACTGTTTCATTAACAAATAAAAAATTCTTTTTATGGATTATTTTTATTTGTTAATACTCTATAGAGTAAGCGTTATGCTATACTAATACTGAATAAAAGTATGCATCAGGAGGATCAAAAGTATGAATTTAAAGCAATTAGTTGGGGAAAAGGCAGCAGAATATGTAACAGAAGGTATGGTTGTTGGATTAGGAACAGGATCAACGGCTTATTATATGGTTGAAGCTCTTGGAAAGCGTGTTAAAGAGGGATTAACAATTACTGGAGTAACAACGTCCACTCGTACAAAAGAACAAGCTGAACAGTTAGGTATTCCACTGAAAACAATTGATGAAGTTGAAAAAGTAGATGTAACGATTGATGGTGCTGACGAGATTGACGCTCATTACCAAGGAGTAAAAGGCGGAGGAGGAGCTCTTCTATTCGAAAAAATTGTTGCTGACTATTCAAAAAAAGTGATATGGATCGTTGATGAAAGTAAGATGGTCGAAACATTGGGTGCATTTCCCTTGCCAATAGAAGTATTGCCTTATGGAAGTCAGCAATTGATGCGTTTATTTGATGAAAAAGGATTCCAACCGTCGATGAGAAAAAGTGAGACTGACGAGAACTATCTAACAGATGGCGGACATTATATCATTGATTTACATATGGCTAAGATAGAAAATCCTCAGTCATTAGCTTTATGGTTAGACGGGTTAACAGGAGTTATGGAACATGGACTGTTTCTTGATCGTGTGAACACCATCATTGTAGGGCGTGAATCAGGTTTAGAAATTATTGAGGCACGTTAAAATAAACGAAGATTCAGAACGTCACTATGGCTAAAAGATTGGCGATTGATGAGGAAATTGTTAGAATGTATAAATGGTGAAAACGTTTTTTTTAAGATTGTGGTAAGATAAATGAATCAATTTAAATAAAGGGGTATCAGCTAAATGAGAATGGTCGATTTGATTACAAAAAAACAACATGGAAATGCTTTAACTACTGAAGAAATCAATACCATGATCGAAGAATATACAGAAGGTAACATTCCAGAGTACCAAATGAGTGCAATGTTGATGGCAATTTACTTTAAAAATATGGATGATCGCGAGAAAAGTGATCTAACGATGAGTATTGTTCATTCTGGCGAAGAAATTGATCTGTCAGCCATTAAAGGTGTGAAGGTAGACAAACACTCGACAGGTGGAGTAGGCGATACCACAACGCTTGTTTTAGCGCCTCTAGTAGCAAGTTTAGGTATTCCAATGGCTAAGATGAGCGGTCGCGGTCTTGGTCACACAGGTGGGACAATTGATAAATTAGAAGCCATTCCAGGATTTAACGTAGAATTGACTCAAGAGAAATTTATTGAATTAGTAAATGAAAATAAAGTAGCTGTAATCGGGCAATCCGGTAACTTAACGCCAGCAGATAAAAAATTGTACGCTCTAAGAGACGTAACAAGCACAGTTGAATCTATTCCATTGATTGCAAGTTCGATTATGAGTAAAAAAATAGCAGCTGGAGCAGATGCTATCGTATTAGATGTGAAAACAGGTGCTGGAGCCTTCATGAAGACAACAGAGGATGCTAGATTGTTAGCTCACGCTATGGTTCAAATCGGAAACCGCGTTGGACGTAATACAATGGCCGTCATTTCTGATATGAGTCAGCCACTAGGTTTTGCAATCGGGAATGCTTTAGAAGTTAAAGAAGCAATTGACGCTTTAAATGGTAAAGGACCTGCTGATTTAATGGACTTGTGTTTAACATTAGGAAGTCAAATGGTTCACTTGGCTGGCATAGGAAAAGATTTAGATGAAGCAAGATCTTTATTAGAAGAATCCATTAGCAATGGTAAAGCACTTGAAAAATTTAAAACGTTTATTGCTTCTCAAGGCGGAGACACGAGCGTTATTGATAATCCAGAGTTATTGCCAAAATCAGATTTCCAAATTGATGTTTTAGCAAATAGAGACGGATTCGTTTCAGAAATTATAGCGGATGAGTTGGGAATTGCAGCAATGATGTTAGGTGCTGGACGAGCAACAAAAGAAAGCGAAATTGATTTAGCTGTAGGTATTGTCTTGCATAAAAAAGTAGGCGACGCTGTTAAAAAAGGTGAAGCGTTACTGACGATTCACACAAATCAAGAAGAAGTTCCAGACGTAGAACAAAAAATCTGGGAAGGTATCACAATAGCTGATTCAGCTACACCCATTCCTTTGATTCATGAAGTTATCTTAAATTAACAAATAAAAAAAGCGTGTTGAGATTTTTCTCAACACGCTTTTTTTATTTTTTATGAGGATCCGAAAATAAATAGTAAAGAACATAAAGGATAATACTAAAAATACCAACGACTAAGATGACACCCATTAAAGCGTGCAATATAGCCCAAAATCCTCCACTATAAACAGCATTTTTAAGTGCTGGTACAAAAAAGTACACTAAAAAATAAGCAATACTAACAAAGAAAGATCCAATGACTATTCTTTTTAACATGCATACTGACTCCTTTCCCATATCATTCAATAGGTTTACATTATCAAAAGTGGGAAAGAGTTACAATCTAATTAAATTAAACCAACTTTTTCGTAGTGCTAATTAAGAAGAAGTTCTACTAAAAAAACATGACAATGTGATATACTAGCTGTTACACGTTCGTTAGGAGGGATTGAAAAATGAAAAAACAAGATTGGATGGATGGATTAAAAGTGATTTATCCAGTCATGATCAGTTATGTGCCATTGGGGTTAGCCGGTGGTATGGTTTTATATGATGCAGGATTCAACGCGGTCACTATTTTAGCAATGAGTTTACTCGTTTTTGGAGGAGCAGCTCAATTTATGGCGGCTTCAATGGTGAGTATGGGAGCTTCAATTCCAGCAATTATTACCATGACATTCTTTTTAAATTTACGTCATTTATTGATGAGCTCCAGTATGTCTGGTTTTATTAAAAAACCATCGCTACCATTCACTCTTTTTTTCAGTCACACTCTAGCGGATGAGTCATTTGCTATTAACTACAATCAATTTAAAAATCATGAATGGACTGCAAATAAAGCTTTATCGATCAATATCTTAAATTACCTCACATGGTCTTTCAGTACTTTTATTGGTGCAATTGTTGGAAGTGCTTGGGTGATTGATACAACAATCATAAATTATGTTTTAATCGCTATGTTTATCAGTTTACTGGTCAGTCAATTTGTGTCTAAACTGTACATTTTTGTGGGTTTAACAGCCGGAGTATTGGCTGTTGTTTTTACGATTCTTTTACAACATACGATTGCACTAGTAATTGCGGCAATCTTGGCCTCTTTTATCGGTTATTTGGCTGATGAATACTTAATAACGAACAAAAAAGTAAGCATAGGAAATGAGGGGATAGATTATGACTAGTCAGCAACTACAGCTAATCCTAGGTATGGCAATCGTTACATATATCCCACGAGTATTGCCCATGCTTGTTTTAAGCAATCGTTCCATACCGGATAAAATTTCAAAATGGATGTCATTTATTCCTGTGTCCATATTTGCAGCTTTAATATTTTCGGATATTTTCTTTTGGGAAGGCCAATTTAATGTTGATCCAATTAATAACATAAAACTGATTCCTTCTGTAATTGTTTTTTTTGTGGCCTATAAAACAAAAAATCTTTTATGGTCTATGGTATTAGGGATTAGCGCTATTACTTTACTGGTGTATCTGTTTTAAAAATGAGAAAGAATAAATATTCAAATGAAGTGCAAAATGCTACAATTATTTTGTTGAAAAAGTATACTTAAAGGACTAAGGCCGTTATTGGAGAGGAAGAACGAAAATGATTTATAAATGTGATGAAAGTAAGCGAGAAGATGTATTGAATTTTCTCTATCAGGATCCAAGTGTAAATTTATTTGCTATTGGCGATATTGAAACATATGGAGTTGAGCATTTTGATGTAGATGTATGGACTTACGTCAACAGTAAGGATGACATTATTGGTGTTTTAGTGCGTTACAAAGAAAATATTATGCCGATTCATGGGAAAGATTTTGAAGGATTCGATACTTTCTTACCTTTGATTCAAAGTTTGAATCCTATGTATATCTCTGGCAGTGAGGAAGTTATTGCTCAATATGAAGAAGAGTTCATAGATTATGAAAAAGAAGAAACTTGTTTGGCTGAGTGTAAAGAACTGGAAATGGTAAGCCCGCTTCTTCAACAAGTTGCTCCCTTAAATAAAGAAGATATTCAATCATATATTGATTCTCTAAAAGAAACGGGTATGAAGCACGAACAAACAATTGAAGAAATTGCAAATGACTTGGATTTAAACACGAGTGGAATCCAAGTGATCAAAGATGAAAATGGTAAAATTATTTCCTCTGGTAGAATTGCCATTGAAACAAAGCTTTCAGGTATGATATTAGCTGTTGGTACGATTGAGAGTTACCGTAAACAGGGATACGCAACAGCTGTAGTATCTGCCTTAGTGAATTATTGCGACCTGAAGAATAAAACGGCTTGTTTATTTTATTCTGATCCGGATGTCGGCCGATTGTATCAACACTTGGGTTTTAAAGATACACAAAAGTGGATCATGTTAAAAAATAAAGAAGCGTAAGAAACAGAAATACAAAAAAGGTCAACCAGTGAATTCACTGGCTGACCTTTTTTGTATTGCATTAGAAGAATCAGTGCTGTTGTGAAGAGCGATTAGCAAAGATAGAAGCATCGATCTTGCGAAGATCACACCAATCTTTTACTTCTCCAAGCAAGATAATATCAGCTTGACTTAAATCTTTAATCGATTTTTTCCCAAGTAGAGTCATGATTGATGCGATTTGATTCTTCCAGGCATTTACTTCTAGAATAGTAGCCTCTACACCATCTCTTAAAGCCATATGCAAGAATAGACCTGAAATACCAACACCTTTTGCTCCCAGAGATAAGGATTTAACGATGTCTAAGGGGTTGCGTATACCGCCTGAAGCCAAAAGTTCTATTTGATTGATAAACGGCTGAGCTTCTACTAAAGAAATAACGGTTGATTGTCCCCAGTCTTCTAAATAATCGAATTTCTCGGTAGTTCGGCGATAGTTTTCAATCTGGGCAAAATTTGTTCCACCTTGTCCACTAATATCAACAGTTTTTACACCGATTGAAGTCAATTGCTGGATAGTTTCTCGGCTCATTCCGAAACCGACTTCTTTAACGATGACAGGTACAGCTAAATGGTGAACAATGTTTTCTAATTCTGTTAACCAATTGGAAAAATCACGATCGCCTTCTGGCATAACAATTTCTTGTGGTGAGTTTACATGAATCTGAAGTGCATTCGCTTGAATTAAGTCAACAGCCTTCTTAGCATTTTCAAGTGTTTGACCTGTACCTAAGTTAGCAAAGACGATCCCATTTGGATTAACTTCTCGGACAATGGTGTAACTGTCTTTAACAGAAGGATCTTTAAGAGCCGCACTGATCGAACCTGTTGCCATAGCGATGCCAGTTTCGCGGGCAATCAAAGCTAATTTTTCGTTTACCTTTTTTGTCCAGGCACTTCCACCGGTCATCGCATTAATATAGAAAGGGGACGCCATTTCTATTCCTGCAAAGGAAGTAGAGAGAGAGGCATCAGCTACGCTCATTTCAGGAAAAGAATGGTGAACAAAACGGAAAGAATCAAAATCTGATTTGCGTGTCTCTTTAGCAAATTTTTCGGCTAATGAAACATGTTCATTTTTTCGGTTATTCGTAGGTTTCATAATGTGCTCCTCCAAAATTTTTTATCCATAAGAAAGGGGGTATTACTGATCCGATTTTTTGAATACGTGTAATGGAAGATTTATGATTCCTTCTTTTTCCCAATTTGTAATCAGTGACAATAAGCCTTCTTTTCGATTGAAAATAACAATTCCACAATCTCCGCCACCAGCACCTGATGATTTAGCAGCTCCTTTAAACTCTTCTGCCATTGCGCACAATTTAGTCAAAGCAGGTGTTTCAATCGTGACAGAGGTGTCTTGGCTCATTTGAAGCAGAAGTTGTCGGTTTTTTCTTATTTGACGTTGAATCTCATTTACATTTCCTTCTTGAAAAGCATCTATCATCGCGTTAACACAGTGTTTGCTTTCTTTTAAAAAAGTCTCATATGCAATCGCATCTTGGCTGCGTTTGTTGGTTACTTCATCCACTAAGTGAGAAGTAGAAGCCGGCGAACCAGTCCATCCAATAACCAAACGTAAATCTTTTGGAGGAGTTAGCGGCGTAAATGATAAATGAGGCCATTCCATTTCGATCAATTCTTTTACTGTGTTGTGTTCTTTTTGTTCCAATACCCATTTAGGATCAAAAGTTGTAAAGGCTAACCATCCGCCATAAACGCTGGCAGCAACATCCCCACAGGAACCGTTACTTTTAACAGATAAATGAGCTAGAGCTGCTAATTTGAAAATAACGTTTTTGCTGTCTTCAATGCCATAAAAAAGACACAATGCTTGAACAGTTGCAACGGTAACAGCTGCACTTGAACCTAAGCCGTATTTTTTACCTTGTGAACTGTCTAACTCACTATCAACGGTTAAGTGATAAAAGGATAATTCTTTTCCTTGTTCCTTTGCGTATTCTTCGGTCAAACGGATAGCGGCTAAAATATAGTGAAAAGGATTCTCACGTTTATCAAGTACTAAACGATCATTTTCTCGTTTCCATAAAATAGGAAGATTTCCATATTGAAAAGAGGTAATGCTTCCTACGCGTTCCGATTGTTCAAGTGATACGGTAATAAATTGATCTACAGCTACTAAGATAGCTGGATGACCTGGTTCAACAACGGCGTATTCTCCCGCGATATATAACTTACCAGGTGCAGAAGCTTCAATCATACTGTAATTCCTCCTAAGTAATGAACACTGTTTTTTTCAATCTGTTAGAGTGTAACTTCTTTTAAGTCACTTCCAGGACCAGAGATAATCAATTGTTCTTCGCTAAAGTAATTTAAAAAAGCCATTTTTATTTTTTGGCTATCAGATAAACGGCAAAGTACTTTAACATTTGGGCCGGCATCCATTGTGAAGTAACAAGGAATTCCTTGCTTACGTAAGTGCCTTACGAGTTGCATAGCTACAACGCTATCGGGTTCCCAATAAGAAATTGGCGGGTTAGCTCCTAACATAGTACCATGCATTTTCATGCCATTGCTTTCTGTGATCTCGCCAACTTGTTCAAAGTCTTGTTTCCGGATAGCGTTCTTGATATTCACAAGATCAAGTGCGGTACTTTCGACCCATCCTGAATAAAAAGGAGACGTTGCAACGGTTTGTTTCATGCCTTCACGACTAGAGAGTTCTTTTTGTTTTTTATTTACTACCACCACAAGCATACCAATATCCCAAGCAGCATCGTCAATTTTTACAGCATAAGAATCCAGTGAAGAGGTCCCTTTTTGCCATTCAACAAAACCACCATAAATACTACGAGTTGCTGAACCAGAACCTTGTCTTGCGAAAATAGAAAGTTCTTGAGGAGACAGATTTAAGCCAGTTGCTAAATTAGCAGCTCCAGCTAGAGCAGCCATTCCAGAAGCAGAAGAAGCCAGACCTGCCGCTGTAGGTACATAATTGGTGCTTTTAATGATTGCAGGAGTAGTTACATCGGCAGTTTCTCTAAACAAATTTAAAAAGCGACTAACTTTCTGAGTAGCAGCTTCACCTTGAAGAGTATCATTTAAGTAAAACGTATCTTTTTCAGTAGATTCATCAAAAGACACCGAAGTTTCAGTATAAAAAGCATCTAAAGTGAGAGAAAGGCTACTGCTCGTAGGTAAAATAAGAGCATCATCGCGCTTTCCCCAGTATTTAATTAAAGCAATATTTGTATAGGCACGTACTTTTCTTGCATTACTCAACTTATTCATCTCCTAATTGGTGTGTCCATGTGTTTACAGCACCAGCATCTACTAAAGCATTTGAAATACGTGCAGCTGTATCTTTATCGGCTGCTAAAGCAATCATACAGCCTCCGCGTCCGCCACCCGTAAGTTTTGCGCCTAATGCTCCGTTAGTTCTTGCCGTTCGCACTAAATGGTTCAATCGTTCGTTGCTTACACCTAAAGATGAAAGTGTTTCGTGAGCGTCATTCATGACTAACCCTAATGTTACAGGATTAGCAGATTCAATTGCAAATTTTGCTTGTCGTGCCAAGTCGCCTAAGCCATGGATAGCAATCATTGTTGTTTGGGTATTCTCTTTATTTAATTGAGCAATACTAGCAACAGCATCTCTAGTTTGGCCTTTTAAACCTGTGTCGGCAACAATTAAATAGGCAGATAGAGATACTTTAAAAGGAACGAAAGGTTTTCCCTTTATATAATAAAGCGGGTGTCTACCGCTTGTCATTGCAGCATCTAAGCCGCTCGGATTTCCATGAGCGATTGTTTCTGAGATATTGGCTAACCTCAAAAGTTTATCATCTGTAAGAGGGACTGAAAAATAAGCAAATATCGCACGAACTGTTGCGATGGCTACTGCAGCACTGGACCCCATTCCTCTTTCAACCGGAATGGTACTTTCGATGGTCAATTTAAAATTAGTCAATTCTTGTTTCAATTCATTAACTGTTGATTCGACAACAGCTATCAGATTTTCTAAATGTTGAGGAGCTGAAGCTAAGTCTCCTTGATAATAGACACAGTCTAATTGGATAGGCCCTTCAATAGGCGTTATCGTCGCATGGATATGTGTTGCAGGAAAGGGAATGGCTATGGCCGGTTCTCCATAAACAACAGAGTGTTCACCCATTAGAATGATTTTTCCATTAGCTTTTCCTATTGCTGGTTGATTCAGATTCAACATGTTGTAACTCCTTTATTTCGTAATGTAGTGAACGAACTCAAATTAGGAAAGATTAAATTTGAGCAAGTTTTTCGACTAACCATGGAGCAGCATATAGTGTCATAAATTGTATACCATAGTTCATGCCCATTTTATTTAAGGTTCCACTTGCAATTCCAATCAAGAGAACGCCAAAGATATTTATTAAACCTGCATCCATATAAGCTAATAATAGGATAAAGGAAATGAAAAGACCTAAAATTGCTTCATGTGGAATTTTTAATAAAACAAACCGCGAAATTTTTCCAGCATAACGATTGATCACGATATAGCTGATAATTGCAGCAAGAATTGAACCAATTAGGATAGCAACGGTAAATTCGGTTGTACTCAAAATATGATGCAAGTTATGATCAACGGTAAAAACAGGAGGAGCATTAAATAAGGGACTTCCGGGTCCAATAGCAGTGGGAGATAAAGGTATTCCTAAAGCTATCAAGGGAATAATAATACCTGAAAGGTACGTTGATTGTGCTAAAGCACTCATCGTAATAATAGCAGTAGAAGCTTTTTCAACAGGATCCTGTTTTTTATTTGCAACTAATTCGCCAAATAAAATAATCAACCCAACTGGACTTAAGACAAAGAGGAAATTTGAAAAAAGTGCAGATAGGGATGCAGGTTTTAACTCGTTTTTGGATAAGACTTTGAAAGGATTTATTGTTTGATGAGCAGAAGTACTTTTAGGTAACGCAATTTTTTTATACTCATCGGTCAACATCTTCTCACGATTCACCTTATTTAACAGCGAAAGAAGTGAAATAATCAAAGGTCCTATTGTAATGCCTAAAAAGAAAGAGGTCGTAATATTGGTGTCTTTTGGAACAACACCAATTCCCCAATACAAATAGCGCAACCCTTGGAAAAGCATTGCCAAAGGAAGAATGCTCACTAAAGATAAAATTTTGTTTTTTCCTATTAAAGAAAGGAAAATAGCTCCAATAACAAATAAAAGTGAAGAATAAGGTTGAATGATTTCTGCAAAAGGCGTTAATAGATCAGCTAACACTAAAGCAATTGGAACAGATATCAGCGTTCCAATCAAAGATCCAGAAGCCATTTTTTTGATCGTAATCGCGGACATGCCTCGATTTTTTAAGTATAACGCATGTTCAATCATAGGGCTAGAAAGAACTCCGCCGGGGAGCCCAACTAGAGCAGTAGGCATTGAATTGGTTAAATTTAATGTCACGATCGCTGCGATAAAAAAAGTTAATACAATAATGGGTTGTACCCCAGATAAAATAATAGCTAACGTAACTGGCATTAATACAGATGTTTCATCGGTACCAGGGATGAAACCTATAAAAGTATACAAAACAATTGCTGCAAGAGCAGCTATGACCATTTGAATCAACAATAAGAATTCCATAATTTTTGTTCTCTCCAATACTCGTTCTTAACTGTTCTCTTGTTCGTCTTCTATCGTAATGATTCTTTTTGGTTTAATAATGAAAGTTGAAAGGATAAATCCAATCACTGCACCTGCTAGACCAAAAAAAAGTTGTTTCGTTTTGTCATCGCTTGGAGCCAAAAAATAAGCGCCCATAGTAGACCCGCTAGATAAAATGATAGAAATGATTAAGTCTTTTAATTCAACAACGTCTCCCCAAATTTCAAATTTTTCCTGTTTCCCTTTTTTCATTGCAATCTCCCTTAACTGTATCCTATTAGATAGGATGGATTGTAGTCTTATAATGCTATACCAAAATATATAGTACACTATATATAAGATAAATGGCTAGTTAAGTTTCTTTTAAGATAAGCAGTTTCTAATGATAAGGGAGAATAAAAACTATAAAACGAGACATAATTTTGGTACAATAGTCCGGAAGTCTAGGAACTTGGGGGATCTACTATTATATGAAAGAGTCTGCTACATTTCATATCATTGAGCGTGAAGAGTGGAAAAAATTAAACATTGATAGCATTGCTCCATTATCGTCCAATGAATTAGAAGAATTAAAAGGGTTGAATGACCAAATTTCGATTAAAGACGTGGAAGAGATTTACATACCAATTGTTCACGTGTTAGACGTGTATTTGAAAAATTATGAACAGCTACAAGCAAAAAAAAATAAATTTTTAAAGAGAGATACACTTCAAAAACCTTACATCATTGGAATTGCTGGAAGTGTAGCCGTTGGGAAAAGCACAACAGCACGGTTACTTCAAATGATGCTTTCAAGAGTATACAAAGACAAATCTGTGGAAATGATTACCACTGACGGATTCTTATACCCTAATAAAATACTGGTAGAAAAAGGAATCATGAACCGTAAAGGATTTCCTGAAAGTTACAATATGCAGCAATTGATTTCATTCTTAGGAGATGTAAAAAACGGCAAATCAACTGTTGTTTCACCTGTTTATTCCCATGAATCGTATGATATTGTGGAAGGTGAAGAACATGTCTTAGAACAGCCAGATATACTCATTGTTGAAGGAATCAATGTCTTACAACTTCCGGCAAATCAACAAATTTATATTAGTGATTTTTTTGACTTTTCAATTTTTGTAGACGCTGAAGCAGAATTAATAGAGAAATGGTATTTAGAACGTTTTGGCCTATTGTTAGGTACGGCATTTAAAAAACCAGGAAACTATTATTATTCTTACGCGCAAGGCGATCGAGAAGAAGCGTTTGAAATGGCTCGTGGAGTATGGAAAACGGTGAACTTGAAAAACTTGAAAGAATACATTTCGCCTACTAAGAATAGAGCAGAATTGATTATTCATAAAACAGATCATCATTACATCGATCAGCTTTTATTAAAAAAGTATTAAAAAGGAAAAGGGATACATCTACTGTGCGGTTGACCAATGTTAAAATAGTCGGTAGAATGAAAAAATACAATAAAAATTAGATTTGAAAATAATAATTTGGGGTGGACTGTGTGGTAATGGTTACAGATTTAACAAATGTTGAAAAAATGATAGTACTAGATTTTGGAAGTCAATACAATCAATTGATTACACGTCGTATTCGTGAATTAGGCGTTTATTCTGAATTGTTGTCTCATAAAGTGACTGCTGAAGAATTAAAAGGCATGAATGCTAAAGGGATCATTTTTTCTGGCGGTCCAATGAGTGTTTATGATGAAGGTTCTTTTTCTGTTGACCCTGAGATTTTCAATATGGGAATTCCTATTTTAGGAATTTGTTACGGTATGCAATTAATGACAACTGCTTTAGGTGGTAGAGTTGAAGGCAGCGAAAACAGAGAGTATGGTAAAGCAAGCATCAACATCAATGATCAACATGCTCCTTTATTTAACTCATTAGCAGAGACTGAAACAGTTTGGATGAGCCATGGAGATTTGGTGACTCAAGTTCCAGAAGGTTTTGTTATCTCAGCTACTAGCCCTCATTGTCCAATTGCTTCAATGTTTAACCCACAAAAGAATTTTCATGCCGTTCAATTTCACCCTGAAGTACGCCATTCAGAACACGGAAATGAAATGTTGAAAAACTTTACTTTTGATGTGTGTGGCTGTGAAGGAAACTGGAGTATTGCTGATTTCATCGATTCTGAAATTGCCATTATCCGCGAAACAGTCGGCGACAAAAAAGTATTGCTTGGATTATCAGGCGGAGTAGACTCAAGTGTTGTTGGCGTATTGTTACAAAAAGCAATCGGCGACCAATTGACGTGTATCTTTGTGGATCATGGTTTATTGCGTAAAGGCGAAAGCGAACAAGTAATGGAAAGCCTAGTTGGTAAATTTGGGTTGAACATCATTCGTGTAGATGCGAAAGAACGTTTCATGGCTAAATTAGCTGGCGTGAGCGATCCAGAAACCAAACGTAAAATCATCGGTAATGAATTTGTTTATGTCTTTGATGATGAAGCAACAAAACTTGAAGGTGTTGATTTCCTAGCTCAAGGAACGCTTTACACGGACGTGATTGAAAGTGGAACAGATACTGCTCAAACAATTAAATCGCATCACAACGTAGGTGGACTTCCTGAAGATATGCAATTCAAACTGATCGAACCTTTAAATACTTTATTTAAAGATGAAGTTCGTGAATTAGGAATTCAATTAGGCATGCCAGAAAGCCTTGTATGGCGTCAACCATTCCCGGGTCCTGGTCTAGGAATTCGTGTAATTGGTGAAATAACTGAAGAAAAATTAGAAATCGTTCGCGATAGTGACTTTATCTTAAGAGAAGAAATCGCTGCTGCCGGTCTTGACCGTGACATCTGGCAATACTTCACCGTTCTTCCTGGATTCCGCAGCGTCGGAGTAATGGGAGACGGACGTACGTATGATTATACTATCGGAATTCGTGCCGTAACTTCAATTGATGGTATGACAAGTGACTTTGCACGTATCCCTTGGGACGTCTTGCAAAAAATCTCTGTTCGTATCGTAAATGAAGTAAAACACGTTAACCGTATCGTGTATGACATTACGAGCAAGCCACCAGCAACTATAGAGTGGGAATAAAACATATAGATAATAAGGAATGGCAGTCCTGTTTGAATAGCTTTCTTTTCTAAATAGTTGAATCGAAAATGATTTGTAAGAAATAGTTCACCACCAATCTCCCTACCAAAAAGAAAGTGATTAGGTGTTATATTTGCTCAAAAAAGAAGGTCTTAAGAAAGCTCGTAAAGCTTCTCAATTCTCAAAACGTTAATTTTTTATTGTACCAACGTTTAAAGACACTTTCCAACTTGTTGGAAAGTGTCTTTTTTATTTTTTTGGCACATATATTGGGACTAAAAAGTGTTAGTATTTTACTTAGTAATAAAAAATTCAATTATATAATTAAACTCATATTTTTGTTTGTATAATATAGAATGATGTAGAGGGTATAAAATAAGTTACTACAAGCAAGAATTGCTATTGACATAACAAAGTTACTTGAATAATTAAAATGTATTATTTAGAAGAATTCAGATTTTCTATTATATGCGTTATGTTTTTAATGAAAGCTTGTGAAGAGTTACTACTGTTATCTGATTTTTAAGATGTTTATTCATACCAAATCAAGCTAGCAAAATACTATTATAAATAATCCAACTCTTTGAAATTAAGAATTTAGATAAGTGAAAATAATGATCTAGGTATAAAAAGTTCAAAAGAAATATCAACATTTTGACACACAAAACTCAGTCTAAATAAAAGGAAATACACGTGAAAACATTTGTAGAAATTTATAAATGTGAAGGAATCATCATACCTAGTGACATCCCAGCAACTCAAAAACTTCAACACATTGCAAAGTGAGTTTTATGTTATAATAAATCAAATTGGAGGAAGAAAAATGAAATTAGAGTTTATTAATATTATTTTAGGAATTATTGCATCTGGGCTTTCAATATATAGTTTGGTTAAAAGTAAAAAATCAGAAGATAAAGTAGAAAATTTAACACAAATATTAAACGATGCTGGAATTGAAATAAATTTTGCTAGTGGCAAAAAGAGTAAACAAGTTGTAGCAAAAGGTGGTTCTGTTGGATTTATGGGAAATAAAAATTCAATAAATTATAATAGGAGTAGTGAGGATGATGAGAATAGGAAATGATATATCTGCAACTGATTATTCGATAGCATTTAGCGGCAATGATAATATTGTTAATCAATATATTTCTCCTGTAAGACAACCAAAGAGAGCATTTATTTATGATATTTGTAAAATAATAGTTGAAAAAAATTTTGATGGAAGTGTTGAATACTCTATAAGTGATAATGTTAATTGGAGCTTAAAAATTGAGTATAATGAGATAGTGAAATATAAGATGCTATTTGATGAGTATTCGTTTGCAAGAGAAGATATTGAAGGATTATTGGATGGATATGAAAGTAGAACTATATTAATTAGGAGTTTTAAACGACTTTATGTTGATTCGGTTTGTGACTTTCCTGATAAAAGTAATGACGATAGATTAGATTGGATATTTAAAGAGTTATGTAAGGCAGTTGACGAGGCTAGTGATCCAATGGCTTCAATGTATATTGAAGAAAGAGATCAAGCAATACTTCAATTGATGTTTTATGCATTTACTAAGTGCCAAATATTGGAAAAACCTCCTAAGAAAGGATAAGTAGAATGGAAAGTATTTTAATTAATTTAGATGCTAAACCAAATGATAGTATATATTACATTTCGGCTTGTATTCTAGAAGAAGTAGAAAAAACTTCTAATGTTGAAAAATTATTTAATATTATGCAATCTACTTATAATGAAACACTTACATATCATGATTATATGTTATCGTTAAACTTTTTATTTTTGTTAGGTAAATTATCAATTAATGAAAGAGGTGATTTATTTGTTTATAAAAAGTCTAGCAATTAGAGAATCTTTAGAGGATAAAGAAATTAGAAAAATAACCTTTAAAAAAGGTATGAATATAATTACCGATGGAGCAAATAACGACGGAGAAAAAGGGAATAGTCTTGGTAAAACAACAGTTTTAAGAGTTGTAGATATATGTTTAGGATCCAAACATAGAAAATTTTTATATCATGATGCAGAGTTAGATAACACAAACACTATTTTAGAAAAATATATACATGAAAATAAAGTATATGCAGAAATGGAGTTATGTGATGATTTAGTAGATACTAAAACAATCGTTACTTTAAAAGTAGAATTGTTTCAGAGAGGCAAAAGGTATATTAATAATCAATTTTTAAATGAAACAGAGTATCATAAAAAATTAAATGAACTTTTATTTAATAATTTTTCGGAGAAACCAACCTTCAGACAGTTAATAGGAATGTTTGTGAGAATTGGACAACAGGATGATAATAATAGGTTTTTAAAATTTATAAATTATAATGTCGCTTCTGAGGTATATGAAAATATATATTCTTTTTTATTTAGATTAGATGATACAGTGCGTAGTGAACAGATATTACAGTTAAAAAATGATATAAAAAACCTAAATAATGATATTAAGCAATTTAAGTATTTTCATAGTATAAAAAATGAAAATATTTTAAAGCAACAATTGTTAAGTTTAAATTCAGATATAGAACGTATTACTAGTAATATGAATCAATTAGTAAATGCTGATGAGTACAAAAAAAATGAACAAAAGATACAGCAAATAAGATTAGATTATACAAACATGCTTGATGAAATAGATAATAGAGAATTTAAGTTATCCAAACTTAAGGGCAATTTAAAAAAAGCTGAGACAGAAAGTAACTCTAAAATTAATCTTTCAGTTTTAGAAAATTTATATACAGAAACTGAAAAAGAAGTTGGAGGATTACAGAAAACTTTTTTAGAACTAGTTGAATTCAATGATTCAATAACAAAAAATAAAATAGATTTTTATACAGAACAAATAAAAAACTATGAAATTAAAGTGGATGAAATAAATTCTCAAATAGAAAAATATTTTTTTGAGAATCAAAATATAATAATACTAATTAAAAATAATCAGTTAGAGGAATACCAGGAATTTGAAAATGAGAAGAACAAATTATTAGAAGATAAGGGACGTTTATTAGAAGTAAAGGAAAAGTATGAATCTTTACTAAGCAACCTTTTGAATGTGGAAAAAAAGTTGGAGGATATTCCTGAAACTTCTACAAATATAGATGAAGTAACAAATGATTTTAATGCTTACTTTAGATTGTATAGTGAAAAAATAATACAGGAAAAATTTATACTATATCCGACAGGGAAAACATTTCCAATAGGTGTTACAAATGAAGAGACTGGATTAAGTACTGGTACAAAAAAATCTGCTATAGCAGCATTTGATTTAGCTTATCAAAGCTATTCTAAAGATAAAGGAATAACAGTTCCTAACTTTATAGTACATGATGTATTAGAATCAATGGATAAAGTAGGATTAGATGGTATTATCGATATTACTAATTCTATTGATTGCCAGTATATTTTTGCTATTTTAAGTGAAAAATTAAGCAATTCTGATAAGATTAAACAAGAGGATATTCGTTTAACTTTAACTAGTGATGATAAATTCTTCAAAGTTTAATTTGATGAAAATCAATTATATAGACTGAATTAGTTTATGTTTTGAATATTATTACTAATACAAGTTGAATAATATTTTAATTATGTTTAGAGTACAAGAGACTCAAAGCTGATAGGATTTGTAGGTATTAGACTAAATCTTAAAAAATCCCGTAAGTCTTTTCAATTCTAAAAACGTTAATATATAGTATATATCAACATTTTTGACACTTCCTAATTTTTTTGGGAGGTTTTTTTTCTAAGATGATTGTTATAAGGAATGTTTAAATAATTTGTTGAATTGATCGAGGTACATTTTATTTTCAATTGATTTCAATAAATTAGTTAGTTAATAATTGATAAAGATTTTGGGAATTCATAACTATGATTGATAAAAATAAAGAAGTTATTGCGGATAAAGGTGTCGAGTGGTTCAATCAAAATAATTTAGAGTTATCTTCTTATGAAAAAAAATATTATATAAAACAGACATATCAAGCTTCACCAATATACTCACCACTGATACCTCAATTTAAAAAAAGCTAAAGGTAAGTGTTTTAAGAGAAACAGCTTCTCTTTAGTGGGAATAGTGAGTAAGAACTGAAAGTCCTTTAGTAATAACGGCTTTCAATTCTTTTTATGAGACTATTTAAAATGAAACTGTATCAGTATTAATGCAGTTATGGCTGAATTATATAGTAGATGTTTTTATTATACTGTTACGTGTTTGTCTTTGTATTAAAGTCAAAGAATCCTCTTTTCTAAAAAAACAAGCAGTTATTATAACTACTTGTTAGCGATAACAGTATAGATAGCTACTCGATAATTTCACCTCATTCAGATAGTAGTTATATTTCCTTTTTAACGTGTAATTATCTGCGAAAATGTATTGTTTTTTATTGTAGTAAGTTGAAAATAGTATTCGGGAAATTTAGGATTAGTAATTTCAACAAGTCTTTCTTCATTTTCATACGTTCTAACATCAATTTTATTACCATAAAAATCAAAGTTTTTAGAATATAAATACTCATTCAATTCATCAAATGTAATATGCGTATCATAATTAAAATGTGTTTCCAGTAATACATTTATATCTTTTGGAATAACAGTATTTACATTAATAGAAATTGTTACGGCTTCTCCTGCATCCAACATAAAGGGAAAAGAGAGCGGTGCGTTACCAATTGTAATGTTTTCTACTATGTTTGAATACTCTGTATGATTAGCATTATTTAGAAAGAAATCATAATTTAAAAAAGAAGCTTTTTGTTTTGAATTATTGGAAATTGTTATATCGTATACAACTCCATTTATTAGTCCAGAGCCATCAATGAATTTCTTGTATTCGCCTACATGGTTATAAGAAACAGACTTATTTATAATTGAAATATTTTCTTCTTCGAAATTTTTATCTTTTCTAATATCATAATTAAATTGTACAACAGTAAAACCAAAAGATATTATTGATAAAATTAAAGCAACTAGAGCAATAATGTTTTTTTTTATGAATTTTTTCAAAGCCTATTCCTCCTTATTTTGATTGATAGTTTTTTGAGAAACTTTTCCAGTTGATAAAGCCAAATGTTTTCTTTTATCTTTTTCATGATGAAAAATCAACTCTATTTTAGTAACACCCTCAATTTTGTACAAATCTTCATTTGAAATATAAATGGAATGCTTCAAGATTTGTATTTCTTTAGAATAAATATTTAATATATCCATTTCACTAACATTTGAAAAGGGCTGGTAGTATAATCAAATTTCTTCATTATTTAGTTCATCCAAATATATAATTTTACCCTCTTTGAAAAATTGAACTCTAAAATCTCTCATGATTCGTAGAAAATTAGTACCATTGTATATTTGAAATGTATAATTCAATTTATAGCCATAAAAATCATTATCTGTTTCCCTCCGTTTTCCAGCCCCGATGTCACCATAAGTTTGGTAAATACCTTAGAACTCTTTTAAATATAACTTAACTTTACCTTTTGATTTTAATAATTCAGTGGCAATTAAAATGGTTACACTACCAAGAACTATTCCAAACATGCCTTCAAATTCAAGTGAAGTTTAATCAAATTATCCACTTTTCTTCCTCCATATAAAATGATTTACAACATATATTATAACAGGATTTTCTTATTATGGTTGTAAAGTTCTATTTATTATTCTGATTAATTTCTTAAGTCGACTTAAACTAATTAATCTTATTTTGATCACTTTTTATTTTCCTTAGAATAATATCAGCTACTAATCGCATTATTTTTCTCTCTCTTTATTCTTTTACCATGTCAATACAGCATAAAAATATAATTAATAAATCAAGGGTACCGATTTTATAGTCCTTTATGAGTAATGCGCGGATTGAATAACTTCACACGTTCCTTAAAGCCGAAATGTTTTTTTTATTTTTAGTAGGAAGAACCAGCTAATATCATCTGCTTCTTAAAAGTCAACAAGAGTAGGAATGGTAGCTCCGAGATAAGACTGTTAATTATCCGCTGATTCTTCGTTATGCGACTTTATCCTCTTCAGTAAATTCTAAATTTCTGAATGTTTTTTCATGTTGGGAGTGACATTTGTTTATTTTTTTTCGGATCATTCCTTCATTTCAAAATAGACAAAAAAGATACTCTTCATTTTTTGAAGAGTATCTATATAGAAAAAATTCCACATTAATTATCACTAAAGACCACTTCCAGTATTAAATTTAGCAAGTTATAATTTTTATGTAGTTCCATCCAAGCTCTAGTAATGTTGATAGCCTAACTTTTTCATGATTTTACAAATAATAGTCCAGTTTTAAATTCGGATATTATCTGGAGCTTCCCATCCTCTAGGATCACCAGGAACATATATATCTACATCTTGAGTATCCTAATCTTTCTGGGTCAAATGCTCTAATCCAAAAGATCTCGTAAGCAGAGGTATTACTCCAGATTCATTTAAAAAATTAGTTGCTTTTAGAAATTCCTCAAATTTATTCTTCAAAGTACTTCCTCCAATTTTATAAAAGTTATTAGTTTTAACTTTCAATCTCAAAATGAGTATAACAATATTTAAACATATTTGGTGTTAAAATTAATTAGCTAGTCTATTGATTTAAGTATATTTATAGTAGTATTATAAAAAAAAAAAACTATTCACAATAAATCTTGAGATTTTTTTTGAAACTGTACAAAGGAGGAATTAACATAAGTATCTATAATTTTTTAGCTACTGACCTTAAGTTGCCTATTTCTAATAATGAAGAAGATATTCAATCTGTTAACGATTTGATAAAATTAGGGTACGCTAAAAAAACATACATAATAATTTTGGCAATATTTCAAAAGGCCTAGGTATTGATAATGATGAAAAATTTTTTCTTCTTGATGGTAAACAAAAGGAGACTAAGTTGGAAATTTATGAAGATAACCATAATCATTTCGCTAGATACTATTCACAAAAGAAATATATCTATCGGACAGAAGGTATCAATAGCGAATCCTTTTCCGCAATGATTTTAGACTTTTTAAACACAATCAAGATAGATTATAAAGAAATAGAATTATGGAATACTTGGCTAGATAACTATGAGTTAGATGAAGTAGAGTATGAAAAAACCAACTGTTCAAAACTTACTGTTGATAGGTTAGATACTTTTTTTGATGATTATACTTATTTGAATCCTAAAGTAATGCTTATGTACAAATATTAAAAGACGGGAAAAAATTTCTTTTTAAGCTAGTCAAATCTATAGGAAAAGGTATCCATTTTAAGCCAATGTTTCGCTACTAATTTGACTAATACTCTATTCATTGCGTACGCTAACATTATTTGATACAATGTACCTAATAAATCGAAAGGTTGTGCTTAAATGTACACTATCTAAAACAAATCGTAATTGAAGAAGAAACTTTTTCTGCCAATAGGGTAGGTTTCTTTGCAACGGTTTTTTTAGATACATCATTTAAACAACTTTTTGAATCGGTAATAGAGTTGCCATCTATAGGCATACTAGGATTCTCTCTGTTTAATTGAACTTGACCGACCGTCTGCAGAAATTTGCTGGCGGTCGTTTTTATTTATTAGATAGGAGGAATCAGTATGTTACAAGTGAGAAATTTGACCTTGTACCACTTAATGGATTTAAAAGAAATCATCAAGGACTTGAGTTTTACAGTCAATCCTGGAGAAAAGGTAGCGATTATCGGTGAAGAAGGAAATGGCAAGTCAACATTATTAAAATGGATTCTTGAAGATAAAAGTATCGAATCGTATATTCAAGCAGAAGGGGAATTGGTCAACCAGTTCAGTCGCACCGTTTATTTGCCGCAATCCTTACCTCAAGAATATATGGAGTATACTGTTGATCAGTACTTTTTCAGCCAAGCTGATGCTATGGACATCGACTACCAAATGCTCTATCAATTAGTGGGGCAACTTGGATTTGATGCTGATCGTTTAACAAGCTCTCAAACATTAAGCAGTTTATCTGGTGGCGAAAAAATTAAAGTTCAGCTACTAAAAGCACTCTCAACAGATCCTGATTTGCTATTGCTTGATGAGCCTTCTAACGACTTGGATCTTGATACAGTCAAATGGTTAGAGCATTTTATAAAAGCTACACCACTAACGATTATTTTTATCTCGCATGATGAATCTCTGCTTGCAGCGACAGCGACCAAAGTCATTCAGATTGAGCTGTTAAGGCATAAGACAGTACCCGTAGCGACTGTGTCCAAGTTATCGTATAAAGAATACATTGAACAAAAAGAAGCACGCTATGAACATCAATCTCAAGTTGCCAACAAGCAACGGGAAGAACACCAAAAACAAATGGACAAGTACCGACAAGTTGAAAGCAGTGTACACCATGCACAAGGAGCCATTTCAAGACAGGATCCGTCTGGAGCAAGGTTATTAAAAAAGAAAATGCATGCTGTAAAATCAATGGGCAAAAGGTTTGAACGCGAAAAGGAAAACTTTGAAGATATTCCGCTAAAAGCAGATGCTATTTTAGTGAAATTCTCAAATACCAAATCCCTTCCTGCAAATAAAACCATTCTCCATTTGGAAGATAAGAGTGTGAAACTAGGAGAAAAAGTTTTAGCACACTCACTGAATCTGCTAGTGAAGTCTCCACAAAAAATAGGAATTATCGGGCAAAATGGAGTAGGTAAGAGTACACTGCTGAAGCAATTATGGGCAGAATTAAATCAGCGTACCGATATTGCAGCTGGATATATGCCGCAAAATTATGCAGAGTATTTACGGATGGATGAAACACCGGTTGAATTTCTGAGTGAAACTGGAGACAGTGAAGAACGCACTCAAGTGATGACTTACCTAGGAAGCATGCGTTTTACGACAGATGAAATGCATCATTCGATCCAGTCACTATCAGGAGGGCAACAAGCCAAGTTGTTATTATTGAAAATCGATTTATTGGGACAGAATGTGTTGCTCCTAGATGAGCCGACACGAAATTTTTCGCCACTTTCCCAACCAGAACTTAGAAAATTATTTAAAAACTTCGAAGGATCGATTATTACAATCTCCCATGATCGGCTGTTTTTAAAAGAAGTCTGCGACCATGTCTATGAAATGAAAAATGATGGATTGGTTTGGGTAGAGATGGAATAGATTAATAGTAAATGAAAAAAGCCTGATCCTATTGGTAAATCAACAGGATCAGGCTTTTTTATGGAATAATAGTACTTTTTAATTAAATAGTCTTATAGTTTTTTCTCGTAGCCTTCCATTGGAGCAAATTGGTCTGAATACTCGTCGTTCAATGTAGCGGAATCAGTTGTAAAGTGCATAACAGAACTGAACGATTCGACTAGGTACACTTGCATGACAGAAGGGATAGCTAACTCATCCATATCCAGTGGGCTAAGTTCTTTACGAATGCTGCTTTCATCGTTGGAAGCAACTTTTTGTACCCATTGAGGTTCACGAATCAATTCTCTTCCCACTGCAACCAGATCAGCACCGTTTGCTAAAACGTCATCTGCGTCTTCAGGGTTTTCTACTGAACCGACTCCAATTAAAGGAACACTATTTTCTGTTATTTTAGCAAATTGATTCAAGATTGGAGTAACATCAGTCTTATCATTTAATGATGTACGTTTATAACTTGCGACTGATAAATGAAGATAATCTATTTTTTCTTTAATAGCATCTGCAAAATAAAGAGAATCTGCTAAACGAATTCCAGGAGTTTCTATTTCTTCTGGAGACATTCTATAGCCTAAAATAAATGGAGTTTTTGCGTACCGTTTAATCACATCTGTAGCGTGATCAATGACTGCTAGAGGAAAAGTAAGTCTCTTATCTCTTGATCCGCCCCATTTATCGGTTCTTCTATTTGAATGTTCTGAGTAGAATTGTTGTAGAAGGTAAGTGTTAGCACCATGCAACTCAACGCCGTCAAAACCAGCAGTTATTGCTCTGCGGATTGCTTCTCCAAAATCAACAATAATTTGCTCAATCTCTTCGTTCGTCAATTCTTTTGGCAATTCAGAGTCTGTTGGGTAAGGAGCAGCGATGGCACTTGCGCTTACGGGCTGATCGCCTTTTAAGATTCTTGAATACGTTTTTCTACCAACATGAAAAATTTGCAGAACAGCTTTTGTGCCTTTTTGTTTGATAGCTGTTGCTAATTTTTCAAGACCTGGAATCATAGAATCATCTGCAACGGATAATTCACCTTCGAATCCTTTACCATTATCACTCACATAAGCGACTCCAGTAATAATCATTGCAGGGCCTCCAGCGCGAGCAGCGTAATAATTGATTTCATCTGAAGTAACCATACCATTATGAAAGCTAGTCATTGTTGTCATTGGCGCCATTACAACTTTATTTTTCAATTGTTGTCCATTTTTAAATTCAAAACCATCTAAAAAATTATATTTAGTCATTCGTGTTCCTCCAACTAGTTATTTGAGAAATGAATTCTTCCCATCAAATCTTATATATGTTAGTATACGTGTTACAATCATATAAAATAAGTACGCACTTTAAAGTGCTATAGGTACCTAAAAGTGCCTAAAAGAGAGATAGGGGAATTAGCATGGAAAAAATTTATAATCTTGGTGTAGAGGCAACGCTCGAGGTGATTGGTGGAAAGTGGAAACCCATCATCTTATGCCAATTGGGTCATGGAGCGCTACGAACAGGAGAAATGAGAAGAAGAATCCCTGCCATTACTCAAAAAATGTTGACACAACAATTAAGAGAACTTGAAGGTGATGGTATTATTGCAAGAGAAGTATTTAACCAAGTACCCCCTAAAGTGATTTATTCTTTAACAAAAGAAGGAAAGTCATTAAGAGAAGTTTTGATTGCCATGTCCGTCTGGGGCGAAGACCGAATAAGCAAAGATCAAAAAAACGGTAAAAATGTCCAGATACTTAGCCCGGATTATACTGGATTTGTGGAAATGTAAGAACTATTCATAAATGATACTAAAAGAAAGAAGCAATCAAACTATTGAAATGTTTGGTTGCTTTTTTTTTCTATAAGAAATACTTAGACTCAATAGACTAGTAGATTTTCTTTTTTCTTTTGTTCATCTGCTTATCTTTAAAATAAAAATATAAAGCATAAAATTGTATGACTAAACCGATAAAAAAAATAAACTTGGTGTGCTCTTGAACCAGCAAGCCAACAGCTGTAATTAGTCCACCAATTAAATTATACTTATAAAATTTATCTTTCATTTAATCGTCCTCTTTTCTTTTCGAATAATACGGACAATAGTTAGTTGTTTTCTTGAAGAGCTACTTCTACTTTTTCTGTTACTTGCTGATTATCTTTTTCATAAACAAATTCAATAAAAATATTTTTTCCAGGTTCGATATTTTTAGAAGGGGCAATAAAGCCAACTAAATCGTCATCTAATAGAGTGGTACGCGTATCCAAGATTCCGTCTTGGTTTGCGCCAGTATTGATGGTGAAAAAAAGATTATCCTCTTCATCATAGAAAATCATATTGGCCTGTTTAACTAAATCAGCAGGTTTGCTATTCGCATGTTCAATAGCAAATAGGTGATAGGTTGGCTGAATATAGGATTCAGTTCCATTTGAAACAATTATCAGATTTTCAAGAGCAACATCTTTTGATCGGGCATCAACTGAAAAACTATGTAAGGTATTGGGTGTCGTACAGGCACTTAAAAATATAGAACATATCAAAAATAAGACAGTTTTTTTCATTTTTTGCCTCCTAATAGTAGAGCTTTTCTTAAGTATACAATAAAGAATAGTTAAATAAACCAGTTGTTTTTTTATAATTTAAACAAATCAACTATCGAAGAAGGACTAAAATTTTGACAGAATTACTTTTAACTAAATAGCACATAAATTTCTGGAGGAATAGGAGTTGCTTGTAGCCATGTCAAGGATTCAATGCGAATTAAAGAGCGTTAGTGCTTCAGCAATTACGCTCTATTTAAGGCTTGAAAACCTGAAGATTTACAGGCTTCAGGTGGTCCCATGGCTTTCCACAAGCAAATCCGTCCATTCCAGAAGAAATTTTCATTTTTTGTATTCTAGTCCTTTTCTAAATAATGTATTCAATAGGAAAAGAGCTATTATTTAGGTTTATTGATTAAATGAGATCTAAATAAGTCTCCATATTGACTAATAAAGTAGAATATTGATTAAATGAGCATCAAAGAAGTTTACATTTGACTAATAAATACAGACTTATCGGTTAATACCAAAATATAGTTTTATTTAGCCTGAGTTTTTAACCAAACCAGATGAATTGTTCTCTAATAGCACTTTCTTTTGAGTCAGAAGCGTGAACGGTATTTTCAGATAAACTAAGGCCATAAAGAGCACGAATGGTATTATCAGGGGAGGTTTCAGGATTTGTGGTCCCGTTCAGAGCCCGAACCCGACTAATGGCATTTTCACCTTCAAATACGAGAGCCACTATTGGACTTCTTGTAAGATAAGAAACCAAGCGGTTAAAAAACGGTTTTCCATTGTGTTCTGCATAATGTTTTTCTGCTAATTCTGTAGAGGCATGAATGAATTTCATATCACAAATTTTCAACCCATTTCTTTCATATTCTACTAGAATTCTCCCAATTAGATTTCGTTCTACAGCATCTGGCTTGATCAATACAAGTGTCTTTTCTGTCATTTTTAATCATCCCCCTATAAGTATACTTATTATGAGTTTAACATGTCCTGTTTCTTTAGTGTAGGAGAGTGTCTTTTATAAATAAATAAAGTGAGTGTCTGTAAAATAGGTAGCATAATGTAACATTACGCGGTTAAAATAGGGATAATTAGCTAATGATGATATACTTATTGTAATATAACGAAGACATTTTTAGGTGTATAAAATTCAAAAAGGATGTAATAGGTGTTGTATTCAATAGCATGCTAAAGAAAAACGATGGAGGAGGAAATAATATGGGATTAATGTTGTCAGAAAAAGAGATATTAGCAAACTTAGAAGCTAACGGGTTACTGAGTCCAATGACAGAAAGCACAGCCGTGTGGGCGCAAATTATGCCTTCTACAGGATCTTTAGTTCTATTTGGAGCCTATGCACAGTTGGCAAAGGGCTCTTATTTCATTTTATGTATGGAACAAGATAAAGTTATTTTGTTGCCTGTTCATAAAATAACTGGAAAAATAGATGCAAAAAAAGAACCAATCATCATGCCTTTTGAAGAATTAGACTCAGTCGAAGTGGGTAAAAATGCGTTATTACACAAGGTAACTTTTACAGCGGGCGAACAAGTGATGCCTCTAAAAATAAATAAAATTGCTGCTGGAACGAAATGGCACAAAAATAATTTAGAAAAAGCATTAGTAGAAATAAAAAAATGCCAATCACTTGTAGTTCAACAGACTACATAGGAATAAAATGAAAAATCCATCCTTTCTTTCGCGAAGGGATGGATTTTTGTTAGTCTAAATAATACTTTTTAGTAACAATCAATTCTTCATTTAGTTCATAAACAAGCGGTTGACCAGTAGGTATCTCCACTGCCATAATCTCATCGTCTGATATTTCTTCTAGGTATTTGATCAAAGCCCGGATGGAATTTCCGTGAGCAGCGATCAATACGGTTTTATTGTCTAAGATAGCTGGAGCGATATGATCTTCCCAAAAAGGAATCACACGTTCCAAGGTGACTTTCAAACTTTCACCCATTGGAATGGTCCGTTTTTGGAGGTTGGCATAGCGGCGATCATTTAATGCAGAGTTCGGATCATCTGGCTTCAATAGTGGTGGTAAAGTATCATAGGAACGACGCCAAATGAGAACTTGTTCTGGACCGAATTCTTCAACTGTTGCTTGTTTGTTTAACCCTTGCAAAGCCCCATAATGACGCTCGTTTAACCGCCATGATTTTGTTTCTGGAACCCATAATTGATCCGATTCTTCTAAGACAATATGGCAAGTCTTGATGGCTCTTTTTAAGACAGATGTAAAAGCAAAATCAAAATTAATGCCGGCATTTTTGATCTTTTGCCCTGCTTTGCGTGCTTCTTCATACCCTTGCTCGCTTAAATCAGCATCCATCCAGCCTGTAAATTGGTTTAATTTATTCCATTCGCTTAATCCATGTCGCACAAAAATAAGTTTCAATTTGAACACCGCCTTCTTCTATAATAGAAAGTAAACTTCCTCTTTATTTTACTCTTGTTTTTTATAAAAGCTAATCATATGGTAGCAACTCTTATGGCATAATGATGAATAATTTTTCTTGTAATGAAAGAGATGGGTTGTCGAGTGTTGAAAATAGACGCTCATTTATTAATGGGCTATACTTATTTTGAGTATGTATATAGGAGTTAGAGAAAATAGGAGGGATTAGATGTACACTGATTTAAAAGGGAAAGTAGCTGTCATTACAGGTGGTTCAAAAGGGATTGGAAATGCAATTGCTAGAAGATTGTCGGAAGAAAAAATGAAAGTAGTTATCAATTATCATAGTGATAAAGAAGGAGCCGAAGAAACGGTAGAAGAGCTTAAAAAAGTTGGCGGAGAGGCTGTGGCTGTTGAAGCTGACGTCAGTAGTGAAGAAGGTGTAAAAGCCTTATTGGATGCAGCGATTTCTAATTTTGGCGATTTAGATCTGTGGATCAATAATGCAGGCATGGAAAACAAAGTGCCCACTCATGAATTGACTTTGGAAGATTGGGATAAAGTCATCAATGTGAATTTAACAGGAGTTTTTCTTGGTTCTAAAGCAGCATTGAATCATTTCATAGAAAATGATAAAAAAGGAAACATTATTAACTTGTCTTCTGTACATGAACGTATTCCATGGCCAACATTTGCGCATTATTCAGCTAGTAAAGGTGGAGTGAAATTGTTCAATGAAACCATCGCTCTAGAATATGCACATAGAGGAATCCGGGTAAACAGCATTGCTCCAGGAGCGATCAATACACCGATCAATGCTGAAAAATTTGAAAATAAAGAAGAAAAAGAAAAAACGTTAACCATGATTCCAATGGATTATATTGGAAAACCGGAAGAAGTTGCAGCAGCTGCAGCTTGGCTAGCTTCAAATGAATCAAGTTATGTGACAGGTACCACACTGTTTGTTGATGGCGGTATGACGTTGTATCCATCTTTTGAAAAAGGTGAAGGTTAAAGAAATAATCAAAAGGGTCTTGAATAATGTAGTTTTTACCCTAGTAAATAGCTGTTTGTTGGGGCAAGAATAACAGTCGTTCAAGACCTTTTTTTTTCTGGATAATTAATAGATTTAAAAGAAATTTCTCATTTAAAGGGTGCAAAAATAGACGTCTATTTTACGGTAAGATATACTGGTTAAGAGACGAACGTTTACAACTATGGGTTCGATGTACGATAATGAAGGGTTAGATTGAATGAAAACTATTACAATATTGATTCCTGCTTACAATGAAGAGGCAGTAATTGACAAAATGTATGAAAAATTAGATAGCGTCTGTGGAGGTTTATCTCAGTACGCATTTGAATTTTTATTTGTGAATGACGGAAGTACCGATAGAACACTTGAGCAAATAAAAGCTTTTAAGGAAAAGGATTCACGTGTACAATATGTAGACTTATCTCGTAATTTTGGGAAAGAAACAGCCATGTTGGCAGGATTTGATTACGCTAAAGGAGATGCTTTGATCATTATTGATGCCGATCTTCAACAACCTCCAGAAACATTTGCTGAAATGATTCATTGGTGGGAAGAAGGCTATGATGATGTTTATGCGGTCCGTAAAGATCGCGAAGGGGAAACGTGGGTAAAAAAATGGACCTCTGAAATGTATTACCGTGTATTACAAAATGTTGCTAAAGTAAAAGTTTACCCGCAAGCAGGTGATTTTAGATTACTAGACAAAAAATGTGTAGCTGCATTGACTCAATTGAGAGAGCATGAACGTTATACAAAAGGAATGTACGGCTGGATAGGATTTAAAAAGAAAGAAATATCTTATATAGCAGAAGCTAGAGCAGCTGGAGAAACAAAATGGAAGTTGTCAGCTTTGATGAATTTAGCTTTAAATGGCATAACTTCATACAGTACGATGCCTTTAAGAATTTGGTCAATTATTGGATTTATCATTTCGATGTTTGCCTTTGTCTATTTGACGATTGAAATTATTCGAACGATGTTATTTGGAACGAGTGTTGCTGGTTATCCATCTTTAATTGCCGGTATATTATTTTTAGGTGGTATTCAACTGATTTCCCTTGGTATCATTGGGGAATATTTAGGTCGGGTTTTTGTGGAAACGAAGGAACGTCCTGTATATTTTATTCAAGAATATTCAGAAAAAGAAATGAAGAAAGAGATGGATGTAAGTGATGACAAAGATAAAGAGTCTCATTAGTAAGTACGAAGAATTAATTGGTTATTTGATTTTTGGAGGATTGACAACTATAGTAAACATCGTTGTTTTCTATTTGTTTGATTCGGTTTTTGAAGTACATTATTTATTTGCAAATGCAATTGCCATTGTTGTATCTATATTATTTGCATTTTTTACCAATAAAAAATATGTCTTTAAGTCTTCTACGCCTACATTCCAATTATGGGTAAAAGAATTTAGTTTATTTGTTTCTTTCCGTTTACTATCAGCTGTTTTTGATATGGGAAGTATGTGGTTGTTGGTTGACGGTCTGAATTTGAATGCGAATGTTGCCAAAATCATTACACAATTTATCGTTGTGGTATTGAACTATGCCTTCAGTAAATTTTTTATCTTTAAACAAGGAGAGTGATTCAGTTGATGAAAAACCTTGGCGAGAATTTAGTTGAAGAAAAAAAAATCACTAAGCTGACATTTGCTCTCTTTACAGGTTTATTTCTCATTATGATAACGGCTATTTATAGCTACTTTATCGTATTGCAAAAATCATTTATCTGGGAAGGCGATGGCTTTTCACAACATTATTTAATTTTTAAAGATTATTTATCTCTAATAAAATCATACTTTGCAGATCCGTCAGCTGGTTTACAGTTTTGGGATTGGACAAATGGCATGGGTGCAGATGTCTTAAGTGCGTATGGGTATTATGTAGTAGGTGATCCGTTTGTTTACCTAGGGTTGTTATTTCCTGCAAGCATGACGGAATTTGCCTATCATGTGCTCGTTTTACTGCGTGTATATGCTATAGGAATTGCTTTTTTATTTTATTGCCGCAGAATGCAACTAGCGAGTTCAGGTGCTTTAGTTGGTTCACTGATATATACCTTTGCTTTTTATGTGGTATTAAATGTTACACGGCATCCTTTTTTTCTAATGCCAATGATCTTTTTTCCGTTATTGTGTATCGGAATTGAAAAGATTTTGCACAATGAATCCAATACATTATTCATTGTAGTTATTTTTGTTAGTGCATGTAGCAATTTTTATTTCTTTTATATGTTGAGTGTACTAATTTTTATTTATGCAGTTATTCGATATTTTAATCTGTATGGTACTAAAAACAACAAATTACTGTTAGGTTATGTTTGGAAAGCTGTCTATTCTTATTTAATAGGGCTATTATTGTCGAGTGTTTTATTCGTTCCGATTGTAGGAGGGTTCTTACAATCATCTAGAGAGCCGGGAAATTTTGCCAGTGGGCTGCTTGTGTACCCCGTTAAGTATTATTGGTCATTAATCTTAAATCTATTTATTTCTGAACGTTACTTATGGACGGTCTTTGGCTATTCATCATTTGCACTGTTGATGGTGCCAATGCTTTGGATGCAACGCAAAATGTTTAGCTTTATTCCAGTCACTCTAGGGATATTTGCATTGATGTTGACACTGCCGGCATTTGGTTCCATTATGAATGGTTTCGCAGGCCCCTACAATCGTTGGACATTTGCTATTCCGTTGTTTGTATCTTTAGGAGCCGCAATACTCTACAATAGTCGGTTTAGCTTAAAGAAAAAAGAGATTTTAGCTATGGGCTGTATGATCCTGCTTTATGGAGGAATATTGTTTGTAGTTATCCAAGTAATCGATTTGAGAACAGCCTTTATCACTCCTCTGATTTTTGCAATTCTGATGTGGCTGGTATTACTTTTAGCAAATAAACAGCAAAATAAAAAAGTCTTAACAAGAGGTTTTAAAGGATTTTATTCCGCTGTATTATTACTGCTGATTATGGCAAATTTAAGCTATAATGCAATGGATTATTATTATTCATGGGGACAAAATACGATTGAGTTATCTGTAGATTACGGAACGATTGATGATGAGTATTTAACGACTTTTGATCGATTAGAGCAACAACTTCCACAAGATACGGATATCTCTCGCATTGGAGTAACCAGTAAAGACAATCATATAAAAAACCAATTCATTATTTTAGAGGAAATGGGACTGAATTCTTATCTATCTGTTTCAAATGGTTTTATTTCAAATTTTGCCCGTCAATTAGGAACCGGCCAATTTCAGCTTATTCAACCTTTACGAAATGGATTTGACGACCGACAAACTGCAAATAATTTTTTAGGTGTTCGCTATATTCTGACAGAAAAAGAAAATGAAGTTTATCTTCCATATGGGTACGAAGTAGTGGAAAACCTTTCTGATAAGAGTTCAGATTTTATTGTAGCTGAAACAAAAAATTATTTTCCTTTTGCATCTGCCAACCCGGTATATCTAACTTATGAGTTATTTGAAAAAATGAATCCTATCGAAAAAGAACAATTCTTATCTTACGGAGTTGTGATTGATTCAAAAGAGGTTGAGACAACGGATTTAACATTGTTTGATCAGCCGTTAAAAGTCAAAAGTGAAGGGTATCAATTAGTTTCGGAGAATAAAACTAAAATTAACATTGAAGAAGATGGAATAACGATAAAAGAGGATAATGGGAAAGTTGAACTGCTACTAGATGATCCGACAGCTTTGCAACAGGCTGAAGTGTATGTTTATTTAGAAGGGCTGGACTTTACACCTAGCGTAAGCGATCCTTTAACAGGAACTCCTACTGCGTTTAATGCTCAAGTAAAATTAGGAGAACGAAAAAAGACGATTCGTCAATCAGATGTATTAAGTTTTAGTTCCTATTTTAAACGGACAAATATGTTGTTTAATATGGGGTTTCAAGAGGAAAACAGCAAAGAAGAGAAAATTACTCTTCAATTTTCTAAAGCAGGAAACTATAAACTAGAAGATATTACTGTGTTCGTTGTTCCATTAGATAATGATTATTCAGACAGAGTGATGGAGAAGAGAGACAATCAATTAAACATTGAAACGTTCACCAACAAAATGATTAGTGGCTCAATTACTATGGCTGAACCATCGATTTTAGCTACTACAATTCCGTTTACTAAAGGTTGGAAAGCGGAAGTCAATGGTGAGAAAGTTGAAACTATTCTTGTTAATGAAGGTTTTATAGGACTTCCATTGAAGTCAGGAAATTCAGAAATAACATTTACGTATCAACCACCATTTTTAATTTTGGGAGCTTTTCTTTCTTTAGCAGGAATACTCTTGTTGATATTAAATCATGTATTTTGGAATAAACACTAAGAGTTAGTAGAATAAAAAAAGAACAAAAGTGAATCATTCACTTTTGTTCTTTTTTAATTTTCTCTTAACGTATGAATACGACGAATATATTCAAATTCTGATAGATCTTCTACTACAGAAGCAATCGATTTGGTATCCGGTAAACTAAGTGTGTAAAGGTTAATGTAACTATTTTTTTCAATATTATTAGTGTCTACACTGTAATCTAAGCCGAGAACATTGATTCGCATACTAGCAAAATAACTAGTAAGAAATTCTTTTGTCTCTTCACGATTTACATAATAAATTTCAATTCTCTTTGAACTTTGAACACGGAAGAGCTTTTTGATCACACGTAAAACAAGTAAAATGACTAAACAACCCATTAGAGCTAAAAAATAGCTTCCCATACCAACCGCTATACCTAAACCAGCAATAGTCCAAATAGAAGCAGCTGTTGTCAGTCCGGTAACACTTTTTTTAGTCACAATAATTGTACCGGCACCTAAGAATCCGATTCCACTGATGATTTGAGCTGGCATCCGAGTCATATCTGTATTTAGTACTTGAGCTAAATCTGGTTGGCTTAACCCCATTTCAACAGTACTGTACGTGACTTGTAGTTGAACTAAGGTAATGATACAGGCACCGGCACATACCAAGATATGTGTGCGTAAACCAGCATCATGCCCTTTTATCTCACGCTCATAGCCAATTACGCTTCCAACTGCAACAGCTAAGATTAAGCGGAGAAAGATTTCGCTGTATTCTAATTCAAACATTTAAACACCTACTTTCTAGGGGAACTATGCGAAATGAAAGTGCTTTAATTGACTCTTTTTCTTTAGTATAAAGCAGACAAAAAGATTCACAAATGATTTAACTTTAAAAGAATTATTATTTTTTTAGATGAGTGTGGTTACTCCATAAATTATGAGTCTAACTAGTCCCGCCGTCAACATGACAAATATTGGTCCAATTTTTGTTTTGCGCAGTAAAATTAAGCCAATACCAAACAAAATCAAGGAAATCCAATCTAATTCGACCCATTCAATTGGAAGGGAATCGCTATTAAACAAAGCAGTTAATAGAATAGACAACCCTGCCGAAGCAATCAAAGCCACAACAGCTGGACGCAAGCCTTTAATAACTCCTTGGACTAAAGACAACCCTTTGTATTTATAATAGAGTACTGCTAAAAGCAGCACAATAATAACAGAAGGTGTGATACATCCTAACGTAGCTATCAGTGAACCGGGGATTCCGGCTACTTTTGTCCCTACAAAGGTAGAAGCATTTAAAGCGATTGGACCAGGTGTCATTTGAGAGATTGTTAGAATATCAATGTACTCTGTACTAGACAACCAATTGTTTTGCTCTACTACTTGTTCTTGAATTAAAGGCAAGGCTGCATAACCGCCTCCAAAACTTAAAGCTCCAACTTGGAAAAAGCTCCAAAATAATTGCAAATAAATCATTTGTTTAGCCCTCCTTTAGGTATATGTGACTCTCTATAGGTTGTATACGCACCTATTGCGCCACAAATAAATAAAATAATGACAATATTAATTGATGTAAAGGCAGCTGCTAAGAAAGCAAAAAACATGACAATGATGGGTAGGATTTTTTTGTTTTTCGTAATTCCTTTGACCATGTCAATAACGACATTTACGATGACAGCTGCGACTCCAGCTTGCATACCAAACAATACAGCATTTACAATTGCATTATCACGGAAAGCTAAATAAAAATAAGAAACAATTGTAATGATTATAAGTGGAGGTACAGAAGTTCCTAATACAGACAAGAGAGCTCCTCGAATGCCAGCCATGCGGTAACCAATAATAATTGAAGCATTAACCGCGATTGGTCCAGGAGAAGATTGAGCAATCGCTACTAAGTCGAGCATTTCTTCTTCTGTGATCCATTTTAATTCCTTTACAAAACGTTTTTGCATAAGAGGAACAATTACATAGCCTCCACCAAATGTAAAAGCACTTAATGTGAAGGTAGATAAAAATAATGTCCAATAAAATGATGCATCTTTTTTCATGAAATTCTCCTTTGTATTATAAAATAAATTCATTAATTTCAGTATACATTAAATCAAAGTAAAAAAAAAAATGTGCGCTGCGAGGTATAGTAATTTTTTTTATAAAATAGTATTTTTTAAACTACTTTGATTGCAACTTAAACTTTTTTAATTCATAATTTAAAGTAAATACTAAGTTGATGGAAGAAAGAATATTTGAAAATAGTACATTAAAAAAAATTAGTAACAATTGAACTATAAAATAAGCAACAGGATATAGGAGAAATGTTATGAACTTATTATTTACACTTAATGAAAATTATTTAGATCCATTGTATACTGTTCTTCGTTCTATTTTTCGTTCAAATGATAAAGAAGAAATTACTGTTTATCTGATGCATCAAAATATACCGCAAAAAAAAATTACCGAAGTGCAACAATTTATAACCGAATATGAGCATACATTTTTTTCAATAGACTGCAAAAATCTTTTTTCAGAAGAAGTTGTGGTTAATCGATACTATTCAATTGAAATGTATTATCGCTTGTTAGCTCCATTTGTATTGCCAACAGAATTAGACAGAATCTTGTATCTTGACCCTGACATTGTAAATTTACAACCTTTTTCATCCTTTTATGAACAAAATTTTGAGGGGAACTTATTTGTAGCGACCACACATGATTACGCAACAAAATGGATACAACCCATTAATAATATTCGATTAGGAACACTATCATCTGAAGATTATTTTAATACAGGCGTTATATTAATGAACCTTCCATTAATCAGAAAGACGCGTAATCGGGAGGAAATATTTGCAGCTATAAAAATCAATAAGAAACGGTTAGTTCTTCCTGATCAAGACATTTTTAATTATTTGTATTGGAAAGAGGTCAAAGAAGCTGATTGGCAAATCTATAATTTGGATGCCCGTTTTTATTCCCAATTAAACCGTGTTTTTCCACGTAAATTTTCAAATGAATGGGTAGAAGAAAAAGTAGTATTTATTCATTACTGTGGAAAACATAAGCCTTGGATCGAAAGAGACAATTATCGATATAAATTAGGTGAGTATTATTATTATTTTGAGGATACTTTAAAACCAGAAAATGAGTTAAACTTGTTAATAGAAGACGAATAAGCAAGTGAATAGTCTTTGGGAAAAAGCTTACAGCAAATTGAAAACATAAAGAAAGTAGGAATAGTTAATGGTTATAAAGTATGATTACATTGCAATTGGTGGAGGAAGCGGCGGTATTGCTTCAGCTAATCGTGCTGGAATGTACGGAGCGAAAGTAGCTTTGATTGAAGGCAACGCTATTGGCGGAACCTGTGTCAATGTAGGGTGTGTTCCTAAAAAAGTTATGTGGCATGGCGCTCAAATAATGGAAGATATGGAACTATACGGAGAAGATTACGGCATTACAAGTAAGGATCGTCAATTAAATTTTGAAAAATTAGTAAAAAATAGAGAGGGATATATCTCTCGATTGCATACTATTTATCAAAAGAACTTAAATAATAATAAAGTCGATTTAATCAACGGCTATGCAACATTTGTCGATGCACATACTGTTGAAGTTAACGGAGAGCATTATACAGCGGATCATTTCTTAATTGCTACAGGTGGTCGTCCAGCTTGGCCAGAAATTCCTGGAGCAGAATATGGGATGGACTCAGATGGTTTCTTTGAGCTAACGGAACTACCTAAGCGAGTAGCTGTTGTAGGAGCTGGGTATATTGCTGTTGAATTAGCAGGTGTTTTACATGGGTTAGGTTCAGATACGCATTTATTTGTTAGAAAACATGCACCGCTAAGAAATTTTGATTCAATTATTGTCGAAGGACTTGTTGAAACAATGGCTAAAGAAGGAGCAGCTTTACATATCCATGCTGTTCCTAAAGAAGTGAAAAAAAATGAAGATGGTTCTGTCACTATTCATTTTGAGGACGGTTCTTCACATACAACAGATGCTATCATTTGGGCAATTGGTCGTGAACCAAATACAAAAAATTTAAATCTCGCGGTAACGGATGTCGAATTAAACGATGGCGGATACATTAAAGTTGATAAGTACCAAAATACTACAGCTAATAATATTTATGCTATTGGAGATGTAGTCGGTCGTATAGAATTAACTCCAGTTGCTATTGCCGCAGGACGTCGATTATCTGAGCGCTTATTCAATAATAAACCAAACGAGTTTTTGGATTATACGAATATTCCAACCGTTATCTTTAGTCACCCGCCAATCGGAACGATTGGAATGTCCGAAGAAGAAGCAAAGGAAACCTATGGTGAAGCAGATATTAAAGTGTATACATCCATTTTTACTTCTATGCACAGTTCCATAACAGCTAACAGACAAAAAACGTATATGAAATTAGTATGCCAAGGTGAAAATGAAAAAGTAATTGGTTTGCATGGACTTGGAAGAGGTTTGGATGAAATGGTCCAAGGATTTGCTGTGGCCATAAAAATGGGAGCAACAAAAGCAGATTTTGACAATACAGTTGCTATTCATCCTACTGGATCGGAAGAATTTGTTACAATGAGGTAATAAAAATAACTTGAATACAGCAAAATAAGGTTGAGGCTTGTTGCTCAACCTTATTTGCTTATGTCACAAATTTTTTTAAAGTTCAATACCAAGAACCATCAGCTGTATAGTGGGAAATTTTACCGTTTTTGAATGTGATAGATACAAAGTTTCGTTTAGAATCGACGTTGATTTCAACGATGTTATCCATAGTGTATTCTGGAGGGTTATGCAAGGTATCCATGTGGCGAGCATAAACTAAACTAAGAATTTGCATTTGTTCCTCATCTAAGTCGAAATAGCCTTTGATTTCAGTTTTTTTTGAGACCATAACAACCCCTCCTGTTGTTTATTACTAATTATACTATTAACCGAAAGTAAAAAAAAAACAGTTTTGAAACAATAAAAAGAGCACCAAAACATTCAATTGTTTTGGTGCTCTTTATGAATGATAAAATTACCCTACTCGTAAGTCCATTCACCAGTGCTATTGTAATGAACAAGTTCACCATTAACAAAGTGAATGTCTACAGTTTGGAGACCGTTGTTCCAGGAAACTTTTTTAATATTTTCTAAATTATATTTTACAGGATCATCCAACGTATCCATATGTTGGGCATAAACATTTGCTAACCAACTGATTTGATTTGAATCTAATTCATCATAGCCTTTTATTTGTGTGAAATCCATAAAAAATACCCCCTTGTTAATTATAAAACTATTGTAACGTATTCTAGATGAAATGAAAAAGAGAACGCTTTATTAAAGGGTTTGAAATTAGATGGGTATAACAATAAACTAACGAAAAAAATAAGAAAGCGGTTAAGAATTAAAAACAAATAAGAGGGATTGAAGCTTTATTTTTTATATATTCTTAATATAACTGATTTTTACAGGCGAAACACGAACGATTAGTTAATTAATTTGATGGAATATTTATTATATGGTTGTTTTATAATGAATCATCTTCTATAATTGGAAATGCAATGTTTAGAACCGAATATAATTAAGCGATATGGGCTTTAAGTTTCTACCGGACACCGTAAATGTTCAGACTATTGGTTCTAAATAAACTCATTTAGGTTTATTTAGAGAGTCATTAGACATATTGGAAGAACTGCGATTATTTAGAATTATTTTTTTGTCCTTATATTTTTACGATGCAGTTAGGTAGAAAAACTAAAACTCAGTAGGTTTAACTATTCAGGTTCACTTGTAATACAAAAAAAGTGAGGAAATAGTAAAATGGAAAAGTTTTTTAAATTGAAAGAAAATGGCACTAAAGTAAGCACTGAAATCACGGCAGGTCTAACAACTTTTTTTGCAATGTCGTATATTATTTTTGTTAACCCAGCAATTTTATCTTTAACAGGTATGCCTACACAAGCTGTTTTCTTATCTACTATAATAGCTGCTGCTATTGGTACGTTAGTAATGGGATTATTTGCAAATGTCCCTTATGCACAAGCTCCTGGAATGGGATTGAACGCATTCTTTACGTATACAGTTGTTTTTGCACTAGGTTTTTCATGGCAAGAGGCTTTAGCAATGGTGTTTATCTGTGGAATAGTAAATATCTTAATTACGGTAACAAAAGTACGTAAATTAATCATCCATTCAATTCCAGAAAGTCTGCAACATGCAATCAGTGCTGGAATCGGTGTTTTTGTTGCTTATATCGGGATTAAGAATGCAGGTTTTCTTCAATTTACTTCAGAGCCTGGCAATATTGAAACAATCAACAATGCACCTTTTGATGCAGCTTCTTCTTATCCAGATGGTATCTCAAGTGTTGTAACTGGTGGAGGAATTGTTCCTGCATTAGTGAATTTTACAAGTCCTGGATCATTATTAGCCTTGATTGGTTTAATCATTACAGTGATTCTATTAGTTAAAAATGTTAAAGGTGCTATTTTGATAGGAATCATTCTTACAACAATTATTGGAATTCCAATGGGAGTGGTTGATTTATCTGTCGTATCTAATCCAGCTAATTCACTAGGAAATGCTTTCTCAGAATTAGGAACAACTTTTGGTGCAGCATTCGGTAATGAAGGAATGATTTCATTATTTACAGATGTTTCACGCTTACCTCTAGTTATTATGACGGTTTTTGCTTTTAGTTTATCGGATATATTTGATACTATTGGAACCTTTATTGGGACTGGTCGTAAAACAGGAATATTTAGTGCTGAAGACGAACTAGCACTAGACAATAGTGCTGGTTTCAAAACAAAAATGGACAAAGCATTATTTGCAGATGCAATTGCAACTTCTGCAGGAGCAATTTTTGGGACTTCAAATACAACAACTTATGTTGAAAGTGCGGCCGGTATTGGTGCTGGTGGAAGAACTGGTTTGACAAGTGTTGTGGTAGCTGTATTATTCTTATTAACAAGTTTATTTTCACCACTAGTAGCACTTGTACCAACTCAAGCAACCTCGGCTTCTTTAATATTAGTAGGTGTAATGATGATGTCATCATTCTTAGAAATCAATTGGGAAAGCTTGGAAGAAGCCATTCCAGCATTTTTTGCTTCAATATTTATGGGATTGTCTTATAGTATTTCATATGGTATTGCTGCAGGATTCATTTTCTATGTTATTGTTAAAGTTGCTAAAGGAAAAACAAAAGACATTCATCCCGTATTATGGATCTCAACAGGACTGTTTGTTCTTAATTTTGTAATTATGGCCTTTATCTAAAAGAAAGAAAATATAAATAAGTTAACCTAAAAATGATCACATATACTTTAAATCACCTTAATCGATACAGGAGAAAAAAATGTATCGATTAAGGTGATTTTTTGTAGCTTTAAAGATACTACTCAAGTTGGATTGCATCAATTCATTCTTCTTGTACAATAGAAGAAATGAATGAAGAAATGAGGAGTAAAAATGAATGATATAAAAGAAATTTTATCTCAATCAGCAAAAGGAATCAAAGGGTATTTTAAAGCGGAATTAAAATTATCGGTGTTGACCTTTATCCTACTGTGCATAGGTTTTGTTATCATTGGAATTGATCATTGGGGATTAAAAGCTTTAGGGATTGCTATTGTAGATATGGTTCCAATTTTAGGAAGTGGAATCATTATGATTCCATGGGCATTAATTCATTTCTTTATGGGAAATACCACATTGGCTTGGCAACTAGGATTATTGTACATCGTTATCAATGTTATCCGTCAAATTGCTGAACCGTTTGTCACAGGTAGAGAGATTGGTGTAAGACCTCTGTACACCTTTATTTCGACTATTGCTTGTATCCTGCTATTTGGTCCATTTGGAGCAATATTAGGAGCGCTCGTAGCTATAGTTATAAAAGCAGTTTATGAAGTGAAAATGGTCCGGAAAAGTTATCCAAGTAAATAGAAAAATAGTAAAAAGGCTTTGTTACTCTATTTTAGAGTAACAAAGCCTTTTTTATTCATCTTTTGTAAAGTAACCGAGTAGTTTAAAACCGTCATCTTGTGGTTGGTAGCCAATATCAACGCGAGCTTGGTCAATATCTAAACGTGGGAAAGTATTGTTCGAGATACCATTAACCAGTAAGAAAGGTTCTTTCAATGTTGCAGTTAAACAGCAGTCTACAAGATGGCACATATCTTTGCCTGATAAGTAATTGGACATGGCATCCGGAGTAGCTAATGCAGGCAATTCATCGCCTTTAAAATCTCCAATCCGAAGGCCAATCGATTCTAGCCCGGTTGTAAAAGCGTAATGGCTTGCTAAACCTTCTAGATAGACTTTAGACACTCCATACAAATCAGCAGGACGTACGGGATCATTTGTAGCGACTTGTACATTTCGCGGATAGGCATCAACAGAATGGATTGAACTAGCAAAAATAATCCGTTTGATGGATTCACTTTTGGAAGCTTCTAAGTAAAGATTATGTGGAATCTTATAATTTAAATCTAAAAGACTATCATAAAGTTCTGCGTCAGGGCTAGGATCTCCAGCTAATTGAATGACGTAATCTGCTCCATTTAATAGGCCATTCCAGTTATCTAAAACGGATAAATCTAACTCTTTTGTAATGGTACCATCTACAAGTTCTTTATCTGACTCAGAAAAATCGATATCTACTAAAGTTAACTTATGGTTCTTTTTAAGATGAGTTGTTAAAACTTCTCCAATGGTTCCCGTTGCACCAGTGATTAGGATGTTAGCCATATTATAATCTCCTTAGTAAAAAATAAGTTAAGTTAAAAAGAGCACTACGTTAGCAGTACTCTTTAGGGGGAAACAAGTTTAAAGGTTACTTGTTGTTCTTGTCATCTAAGTCGCTTTTCACTTTGCCGACCTTTTTTTGAACTTCGCCTTTGGCTTTTTGAGCTTTACCTTCAGCTTGTTTGCTATGGTCGTTTGTAGCATCACCATATGAATCTTTGGCTTCTCCAACGACTTTGTCTTTAATACCTTTTGCTTTATCTTTCATTCCGTTATCTTTTTCCATGTTCAATTCCTCCTATGAAACTAGATTTTTTGGCGGTGAACCTATTATCTAACTAAAATTTTAAGTGTAAACTTAAAAATTTTGGAGATGAGATAATAAATATCTTTTACATAAAGAAGCATAACTTCTTGTAAATAAAAAATCAACTAATACGCTTTCAGATTAGTTTGGGAAATAAGGAATTTAAGTTTTTTTAAGATATGTGCTAAAATAAAATTAGAATAAGTGGCCTAGTCATATAAAAAGGAGTTGTCTCATGAAGGTATTAGCAATAGACACTTCTAATCAAGCAATGAGTATTGCAGTGTTAGATGGAGAAAGAATTATAGGAGAAATTACGACAACTATTAAACGGAATCATAGTGAGAGTCTGATGCCTGCTATTGACGAGTTAATGAATGATGTTCAATGGAAACCTAGTGAACTAGATAGAATAGTGGTTGCTAAAGGGCCGGGTTCTTACACTGGTTTGCGAATTGGTGTAACGATTGCTAAAACGTTAGCGTGGACTTTGGGTATTGAATTAGTTGGTATTTCTAGTTTGAAAACACTAGCTGGAAATTGCGAATCCTCAACACACTATCTTGTTCCTTTATTTGATGCACGTCGTAAAAATATTTATACCGGTTTATACCAATGGCAAAAGGGGAATTTGGTTCAAGTTGAACCCGATGCGCATATTTCAGCAGAATTATGGGCTGAGCATTTAAGTAAAAGAGAAGGCACGTTTGAATTAATTGGAGAAGACCGTTCTTTGTATATAGATACATTTGAACAGCATTTAACGGACCGGGTGTTTGAAGCGCCATTAAAAGATCATCTGCCAAAAGCTGGTGTTTTAGGTTTATTAGGGATAAAGGAAGAACCTGTAGATGTACACATGTTCATACCTGACTATTTGAAACTAGCAGAAGCGGAGGAAAATTGGCGTAAAGAGCATCCAGATCAACTGGAGGAATCTTATGTTGAAAAAGTTTAAGCAGTGGTTTATTAATGAGGAAGTCTTTACCCCTATTAGTCAAACAAGTCACAACAAAAAGCTGGCGAAACGAGCGCAATTAAAAAATAAAACCTTTCAGTTGGATGATGGCTCACTTTTGCAAGTTTCGATTGGTTCAGAAGCTGATATTTCTACTATTTTAAAAATAGAAACGCTTTGTTACAATGGGAAAACACCGTGGAATAAAAAAGCGTTAGAAAATGAAATCAAAACAAATACTCGCTCTATCTACTTAATTGCTCGAAAATCTAATCAAGCAATTGGCTTTATCGGCGCGTGGTTAGTCGATGAAGAAGCTCATGTTACAAATGTTGCTGTCATTCCAGCTCATCAAAAACAAGGGATTGCTACCTTTTTGATTTCGGAATTGCAGATAATTTCCCAACATGAAGGCATGAAAAGAATGAGTTTAGAGGTTCGTGTCTCTAATGAAACTGCACAACGATTGTACAGTAAACTAGGTTTTGAAAAAGGAAAGATAAAAAAAGCTTACTATACCGGTGACCGAGAAGATGCACTAGAAATGAGTAAGCCGTTATGAGGAATTAAACAATGAATAATTATTTAAAGGAAGAGACAATTTTTTTATTTAATCAAAACGGGAATTTAACAGCTTATGAATTATTTCAATTGGCTGAAAGCAGTTATCCTAATGGGAGCCCTTGGCCTATTGAATCATATAAAAGTGAATTAGCAGGATCCCAGAACAAATACGGAATAGCTTTGCAAAATGCAGAAAAAGTTGGTTTTATAGGGTATACTCAACTTTTTGATGAGGTAGAAATCACCACATTTGGAATTCTAAAGCCTTTTAAAAATCAAGGAATCGGCCAATCCTTTCTAAGAGCATTTATCAAACAGGTAAAATCTGAAGATATCAAAACAGTCTTTTTAGAAGTTCGAGAGCAAAATAAAGCTGCGATTGCTGTATATGAAAAAGTTGGTTTTGAAATGATTGCGCTACGTAAGAATTATTACCATGACCCAGTTGATCATGCCTTGATCATGCAGCTGAAGATTTAAAAAATACAGATATAGGTTGAATAGATTCTAGTACAGAAAGAGTGAAAGCATGACTATAAAGAGAAATCTAATTTTAGCAATTGAATCGAGTTGCGATGAAACCAGTGTGGCTGTGGTTGAAGACGGGATGATTGTTCATTCAAATATTGTTGCTTCACAAATAAAAAGTCATATGCGTTTTGGTGGAGTAGTACCTGAAATAGCCAGTCGACATCATGTTGAACAGATTACCCAATGTATTGAGGAAGCGATGATTGAAGCGGACGTTAATTATGAAGACCTTTCAGCAGTAGCTGTTACACAAGGACCAGGATTAGTTGGTGCACTGTTGATTGGAGTTAACGCTGCAAAGTCCGTTGCTTTTGCACATCAATTACCGTTGATTGCTGTTAATCATATGGCTGGCCACATTTATGCCAATCGTTTGATTAAACCGCTTGTTTTTCCACTCTTAGCATTAGTTGTTAGTGGGGGACATACTGAGTTGGTTTATATGAAAGAAGATGGAGATTACACAATTATTGGCGAAACAAGAGATGATGCAGCAGGAGAAGCCTATGATAAAATCGGTCGCGTATTAGGATTGCCTTATCCTGGCGGGAAAAAAATAGACGAGATGGCTCATCTTGGAGAAGATACTTATCATTTCCCAAGAGCTATGTTGAAAGAAGATAACTATGATTTTAGTTTTAGTGGATTAAAAAGTTCTTTTATCAATACTGTCCATAATGCCAATCAAAAAGGAGAACCGCTAAATGACATAAATTTAGCTGCTAGTTTTCAGGCAAGTGTGATTGAAGTTTTAGTTTCAAAAACGCTAAGAGCTGCTAAAGAATTTAATATAAAGCAATTAGTTTTGGCAGGAGGAGTAGCGGCAAATAAAGGGCTGCGTGATACGCTTACGAAAGTTATAGCTGAAGAATTGCCAAATGTAGACTTGGTCATCCCACCATTGTCGCTGTGCGGAGATAATGCAGCTATGATTGGAGCTGCTGCTTCTGTTCAGTATCAAAAAGATCAATTTACGGATTATGCGTTGAATGCTAAACCAGGATTAACATTTAACTAATAATGAGAACAAAAGATTTAGTTCTGCTTTCTAAATCAAAATAAAAAGGAAGAGACAAAAGTCTCTTCCTTTTTATTTTGATTTTATTGTAATTCTTCTAATTGCAAACTTTTTTCTTCCCATTCACTCACTAACCTGTCTAGATTTTCTTGAGCAACGTTAATTTCTGTGTTCAGTTCCTGTACACGTAAATGGTCACCAAATACTTCTGGATCAATTAATTGTGTTTCACAGTTTTTAATAATCGTTTCAAGTTCATCCATTTCTACTTCGATTGTTTCAATGCGACGTGTCAGTTGACGAAGTATTTTTTGTTCAGCTTTGTTGATTTCACGATTTCCTTTGACAGTTGGAGTGATTTCAACTTTGGACGTTTCAGTGTCCTTCGCTTCGGCCAATAAACGTAATTCTTCTTGTTCAGCTTTTTTTGCAAGGTAATAGTCGTAATCACCTAAGTAAAGGGTACTGCCATTCTCAGAGAGTTCAATGATCGTTGTTGCAATTCGGTTGATAAAATAGCGGTCATGAGAAACGAATAGTAAGGTTCCATCAAAATCAATTAAAGCATTTTCTAAAACCTCTTTACTATCGATATCCAAATGGTTTGTTGGTTCATCTAACATTAGAAAATTGTTTTTATTCATCGCCAGCTTAGCTAGAGCCAATCGTGCTTTTTCTCCTCCGCTTAGTGAAGAGACCGATTTTTCCACATCAGCACCAGAAAATAGGAAACTACCTAAAATGGAGCGAATGTCTTTTTCAGGAGTAGTCGGATGTTCATCCCAGAGCTCAGCCAATACAGATTTCGTTGAATTTAAATCAGATTGTTCTTGGTCATAATAACCTAGTAATACATTTGTTCCTATGTGCTTTTCGCCTTGAATCAAAGGAAGTTGTCCAATTAAGGATTTTAATAAAGTTGATTTTCCAATTCCGTTTGGCCCCACTAATGCAATCGAATCGTATTTTCGAACATCTAATTCAATAGGACTAGATAAAATAGTATCATCATAGCCAATGGCACCATTAGCCAAAGTTAAGACAACATTTCCACTTTCTTTTTCTGATTTGAAAGAGAAGCGAGCAGACTTTTCATCTCCTTGAGGTTTATCGATCCGGTCCATTTTTTCTAATTGCTTACGTCGGCTTTGTGCGCGCTTAGTTGTTGAAGCACGGACTAAATTGCGACTGACAAAATCCTCTAGTTTTGCTATTTCACCTTGTTGTTTTTCAAATTCTTTCCATTCTTGTTCAAGTTGAGCAGCCTTTAAGTCCAGGTATCTCGAATAATTTCCTTTATAATGAGAGATTTTTTGACGACTGATCTCATAAACTTCATTGACTACTTTATCTAGAAAGTAACGGTCATGAGAGACAATCAGTAGTGCTCCAGTATAAGACTGTAAATAATTTTCTAACCAACTCAACGTTTCGATATCTAAATGGTTTGTAGGCTCATCAAGAATCAATAAGTCTTTCTTTTCTAATAATAACTTGGCTAAAGCTAATCGAGTTTTTTGTCCACCAGAAAGCTGGCTGATGTGTTTAGAATAATCGTCTTCGTAAAAACGAAACCCATGCAAGACAGAACGAATCTCAGCTTGATAACTAAAGCCGTTTTCTTCACGAAAGCGATTTTGAAGGTGATCATAGCGGTTTAAAGTTGACTTATAGAGTTCTTCATTAGAAAGTAATACAGGATCTCCGAGTTGTTGTTCAATATTGCGCATGTCTTTTTCTAATTGAATGACCGGTTCAAAGACTGTTAGCATTTCATCCCAAATACTTTTTTCAGAAGATAAGCCAGTGTTTTGAGCTAAATAACCAATAGTCACTTGTTTTCCTTTGACAATCTTTCCAGCATCAGGCTGCTCGATATCCGCAATCATTTTTAAAAGTGTTGATTTTCCGGTACCATTTCTACCGACTAATGCAATGCGTGAGTTTTCTTGAATCTCTAAATAAATATTTTCAAATAACACATCTGCTCCAAAATAACGAGCAACATGTTGCGCTTGTAATAGAATCATAGTTTTGGTCCTCATTTCATCATTCTCAATAATAGTTTAGCACATATTGAGGACGAGGGAAATTACAATCCAAGAAAAGCTAACTTTTTAGAAGCGGCTTCACAATCTTTCTTGTGAATTTTAATAAGATAATAAGTAGTGAGAAAAAGGTTGTCATTATTTTTTGAAATTAGTGGTAGTATTAAAACCAAAAAATGATATAATAAGAACGTTCACTAAAAAAAGATTGTGAAGAAAAAAATATAACGATTTGCTTGTGAAATGAAACAACGAATCAATCATGAAAGTAGACTAATGACTGATGGAGGAAAAAAGAATGGTAGAGAAGAAAATACCCAATGCAACGGCTAGGCGATTGCCAATATATTATCGCTATTTGCGATTCTTACATGATTCCGGAAAAGTACGTGTTTCTTCAACTGAATTGAGTGATGCTATTAAGGTGGATAGTGCAACAATTCGGAGAGACTTCTCTTATTTTGGTGCTTTAGGAAAAAGAGGATACGGATACGATGTTGAAGATTTAATGAATTTCTTTAGCAAAACACTTAAACAAGACCGATTAACCAACGTTGCCTTAATCGGAGTAGGGAACTTAGGACATGCTTTATTAAACTATAACTTCCATCAAAGCAACAACATGCGAATAAGTGCAGCTTTTGATATAAACGAAGAAATTGTTGGCACTATTTTAAGTGGTGTTCCTATTTATCATATGGATGATATGGTTGAACAATTGAAAATTCAGCAAATCGAAATTGTCATTATTACTATTCCATCAGATGTAGCACAAGCAACAGTTGAACGCTTAGTTGAAGCAAATGTAAGAGGAATTTTGAATTTTACTCCTATTAGATTATCTGTACCAGACAATGTGAGAGTTCAAAATGTTGATCTAACCAATGAACTACAAACATTGATTTATTTCCTAGATCATTACAAACCTGAAAATGCGTAAAAAAAGCCCAAACCGTTTTATGGTTTGGGTCCTTTTTTTATTTTAAAGTAAACTTCAAGTATTTTTGAAGCTCTAACGAAATAACTGGTAGAAAAAACGACATAGAGGACAGAAAAAAATGACCAACCGGTATCCTGTACAGAACTAATCGCAAACCAGATGAATACTCCTGACATCAAGTAAGTAAAAATGATTTGCATTATAAAATTACGTTTATTTATCAAATGAAAATTCCTTTCTACACTTAGCACATACTTATAAGAAATTTACTAATATAACTACTGTGTTCATAATAATATGGGTAATAATGGGAGTGGCAATATTTTTAGTTTTACTATATAGAAAACAAAAGACAAAAGCCATAGCAGAGTACAATAAAATATGTCCATCAAAATGCATAAAAGCAAATATAAGAGAACTGATCACTGCAGCACCTATTCCACCAGTGAGGTCATATAAAAAACCAAAAATAACTTTTCTGAAGACAAATTCTTCCATAATTGGTCCCATAATAGAGACAACAATTATGTAAATTGGATAATTGTCAACGAACACAAGTATATTTTGAGTATTAACAGAATCTATTGGAATTCCTAATAGTAAAGTTTCAATTAAGTTTGCCATGTATTGAGCGAAAAGCACTAGTGGGATTCCGGCAATACCCCAGTAAATAATACTTTTTCTAGGTAATGATGGGCTTAATGTCAAAGAATTTCGTATGGTAGATTTTCGATTAAGTAAGATCATACCTATTGCGCCTAAAGTAAAACTAAAAATCGTCCCGTAAACGGAAGCTTCAGTATGGAGATTTTTGGGAGCTAGAGAAATGATGATGATCGGTAAAAATTGAGCAATTAAATAAAATAAAATAATTAAAATCGATGTGTGACTCGTAAGTTTCTTCATATGATTAAAACCTTCTTTTTTTCAAGATAGCGTACACTCGTTTATATACAGTTTAGTAGATAGCGACCAAATAAACTGAAAATAACTTCGTTTTTCAGTATAACATAAAAGGTGTAAAAAGGGGTATAACAATAGATGTCATCGAACCCTGTTCAATAAACCGAGCGCTAGTTAAAAAGGGATCGAAATCAAGTTTAAAATTCTTGCAATCTTTTTTATATTTGTTATTATAAAGAAGTAGTTTAGCACTTGGTATGTTTGAGTGCTAAAGATGAAGAAATAATTTAGATGGAGGGATTTACGTGTTAAAACCATTAGGAGATCGTGTCATCATTGAAGTTGCTAAAGAAGAAGAAAAAACAATCAGCGGGATTGTTTTACCGGGTTCAGCTCAAGAAAAACCTCAAACAGGTTCTGTAATAGCTGTTGGGGAAGGTCGTGTTTTAGAAAACGGATCGACAGTAGCTTTGTCCGTTAAAGTAGGCGATACCGTATTGTTTGAAAAATACGCTGGAACAGAAGTGAAGTACGATGGAAAAGAATATTTAGTGGTAAAAGAGCACGATATCGTTGCAGTCATAGATTAATCAGATAAATAAAGGCAAATGAACAAACTAAATGGATGAGGTGAAGGAAAAAATGGCAAAAGATATTAAATTTTCTGAAGATGCACGTGCATCAATGCTACGTGGAGTAGATATTTTAGCAGATATTGTTAAAGTAACATTAGGACCCAAAGGAAGAAATGTTGTTTTAGAAAAATCTTACGGCTCACCACTTATTACAAACGATGGTGTTACAATTGCAAAAGAAATTGAATTAGAAGATCATTTTGAAAATATGGGAGCCCAACTTGTTTCAGAAGTTGCTTCTAAAACAAATGATATTGCTGGAGATGGTACTACAACAGCAACCGTTTTAACTCAAGCTATCGTTCGAGAAGGATTGAAAAACGTAACAGCTGGAGCTAACCCTGTTGGTATTCGCCGCGGAATTGAAATGGCAACAAAAGTTGCTGTAGAAGAATTGTTGGCTATTTCTAAAAAAGTAGATTCAAAAGAATCAATTGCTCAAATTGCTGCTATTTCTTCAGGAAGTAATGAAACAGGAGAATTGGTTGCAGAAGCAATGGAACGCGTTGGAACAGATGGTGTTATTACAATTGAAGAATCTAAAGGAATCGAAACAGAATTAGGTGTAGTTGAAGGAATGCAATTTGATCGTGGTTACCTTTCTCAATACATGGTAACAGATAACGATAAAATGGAAGCAAACTTAGAAAACCCTTATATTTTAATTACTGATAAAAAAATCTCAAATATTCAAGAAGTTCTACCTTTATTGGAACAAATTTTACAACAAGGACGTCCATTGTTAATCATTGCGGATGATGTTGATGGAGAAGCTCTTCCAACATTAGTATTGAATAAATTGCGTGGAACATTTAATGTTGTAGCAGTTAAAGCTCCTGGATTCGGTGATCGTCGTAAAGCTATGCTTGAAGATATTGCTATCTTAACTGGCGGAACGGTTATTACTGAAGATTTAGGTCTTGAATTGAAAGATACTGAAATCAGTCAATTAGGTCATGCAAGTAAAGTAGTTGTGACGAAAGATGCTACCACGATCGTTGAAGGAGCTGGTTCAGCAGAATCTATCCAACACCGTGTAGCCTTGCTTAAAGCTCAAGCAGCAGAAACAACTTCTGAATTTGATAAAGAAAAATTACAAGAACGTCTAGCTAAACTTTCTGGCGGAGTTGCAGTTATTAAAGTTGGAGCTGCTACTGAAACAGAATTAAAAGAACGTAAATTACGTATTGAAGATGCTTTAAATGCAGCTCGTGCAGCTGTTGAAGAAGGAATCGTTTCTGGTGGTGGAACAGCGTTGATCAATGTTCAACGTAAAGTATCAGAAATTGAAGCAACAGGCGATGAAGCAACAGGTGTGAAAATTGTGATTCGTGCTCTTGAAGAACCTGTTCGCCAAATCGTAACAAATGCTGGTCTTGAAGGATCTGTCATTGTTGAAAAACTAAAAAGTGTGGACTTAGGCGTAGGATATAATGCAGCTACTGATGAATGGGTAAACATGATTGATGCTGGGATCATTGACCCAACTAAAGTAACTCGTTCGGCTTTGCAAAATGCAGCTAGTGTTGCAGCACTATTGTTAACAACTGAAGCGGTTGTTGCAAACCAACCAAAACCTGATGCTCCAATGGGCGGAATGGGAATGGATCCTGGAATGGGCGGCATGATGTAAGCTCATTACCTTGAGACTTAAATAAAAAGTAGAGTAAAAAAAGAGTTCTGACAAATGTCAGAACTCTTTTTTTATGCAGATAATGATTCCGTCAAATTATTCAAATTCTAAATCATTCATCATTTCATCTAAATTTTCTAAAGCTTCATTTTTTTCAAAAAATTCAATCCAAGCTTGATAAGGATCAGATGACTTTGTATTAATTGTTGTTTTGAATTTATCATAGATACTTCTAACGATATCTGTCCACATTCTATTAACTGCTCGTTCTAATTTTGCTTCATTCCATCTTTTTGCGGGGGGTCTTCTGCCGTTACGTCTAAGTTGATCGTCCATAGCTTTTTCGAAAAAGATACTTTTACTTCCCAAATTAGCGTCTAAATACTCTTCGAACTCTTTAAAATTCAATTATATCACCTTTCTAATACTCGTTTTTTAACCCTTTATACCTAGTTCTACTCATCTAACTATCAGAGAATTTAATAGCGGAGCCTACAGCTAAACTTAACTTCTTCAATCCTTTGCAACTTTCTCAACAAGGATAGTAGGTATCTTTAATCATACCATAAAGCATAAAGCAATAGAAAGCTACCGGGAGATAAAAGTGTCTGATAGACAGAATAATTATAGGTGTATTATGATTTATACTGGGAATTTATGAGAAACTATTCTATTCAGTCTGGAGTAAAGAGATTATCAACTTCAGTGTTCAGTATTTTAGACAATGAAAAGGCCAGTTGTAGAGTAGGGTCATATTTATTGTTTTCGATAGCATTAACAGTTTGGCGGGTTACATTACAGGCTTTTGCTAAGTCAGCTTGTGTCAGCCCTTTATCTTTACGTAATTGTTCAATTTTATTTTTCATTAGTCTCCGCCTGTTTTTCTCTTGTTGATAAATAAGCAGATTCCTAGGACACTCATCATTGCAGAGACTACTCCAATAGAAAGATTAGAAGCTGCCATTCCAAAATGAAGTAGGTTCCAAAGACTAGTTAGTTGATTTACATTAGCAGCAGTTACAATAAGTTCTAGGATGTAATAGCTGAGATAAAAAATGAGCAGTATACTAAAAGCATGAGCTGTGCTGCGTAGAACAATAAATTTTTGGCGTTCATCTTTTGACTTGAAGTAGGCATAGTAAACGGCGTAAGCACCATAAATGGATGAGATCCATAGGACTAAAGTTAAAAGTACAAAAGAGATAAAATAACCAAGTTGACCAATATTCATAATTATTCCTCCTTAAATGATATGTCAAAAACTATTTACATTTTATAGTTCAAACTATAAATCATTTCTTTTACAATGTCAAAAGTTTTTGACTTTTAATAAACAAAGTATACTTTATGAATACAAAATTGTCTTTTCATTTGATGATTTGTTATGGTTCATTAAGCTACTATTTTGCCATTTTAATCAAAGGAGTATAAAAGTAATAGAATAAGGTGAAAATACAATAATATCAAAAAATTGTGAGTATTTATTCATTAGTGGTAAGTGGAAAGAAAGAGGAATAAAAAAACGTTTAGTTGGGATATTAACGGGATCTTTTGCAAAAAAGGGATTTCGACAAACCTTTACAATTGATTAATGCATTGATATAATAGTCGTTGTTATCATAAGCGGTCGTGGCGGAATGGTAGACGCGCCAGCTTGAGGGGCTGGTCAGGGTAACCCTGGTGGAAGTTCGACTCTTCTCGGCCGCATTAAATAAAATTTGTTATTATATAGCGAAAAAGAAGCAACATTGAGAAGACTGTCTTCTCAATGTTGCTTCTTTTTTAATACTTATTTTAGTTCATTGAAAACGCAAATTCAGCAATTTGTAAAACCATAGGCATACTGATGATGGAGAGCAAAGTAGATAAAACCACTAAGCGCGCACCGTATTCATAGTCTCCACCATAAAGCTGTGAGAATAGGGCTGTATTTACAGCAATAGGAGCAGAAGATGCAATGGCTAATACAAAATAGACTAAATAGCTATCTAAAGGCAGTAGCCATAGCACAAAGATACTGATAAGCGGAGATAGAATCAAGGATAAGAAAGTAGTCCAGTAAGCTCGTGGATGAGTAAATACATCCATTAATTTAGACTGCGCAACATAACTGCCTAATAAAATCATAGCTAGTGGTGTGTTTAGATTCGCGATTGTATAAAGAGAATCGCTGAAAATAGTAGGCAACTGTATTTGAAGTAAATAAAAAATTAAACCTAGAAGAGAACCTAAAGAAGCAGGATTCAAAAAAGAATTTCTAGGAGTGATTAATGATTTATCTCCAGAAATAAGGTAAAGTCCATAAGTTCTTTGCACGATATTAGTCACAGTAATAAAAGCCGATACAAAAAAGACTCCTTCATAGCCAAGAACGGCGAGAACTAGCGGAATCCCGATAAACCCTGCATTTGTAAAGGTTGTTGCGTAACGGTCTGTTCGAGAAGAATTGCGTAAGAAAAAATGATTTACTAAAATGCGCACGGCCATCAACAAGATTGTGATGGCTATTGTTGCTAAGAACCATTTAAATTGATTAGCTTCATATGATTGCTGAAAAGACATAAATAAAAGTACGGGTGTAATGAAATTTGCTAACATATTAGCAAATTGTTTAGTTCCTGATATATTCAGGACATTTTTTTTAAAAAGTATGTATCCGAAAAAAATAAGAACAAACATACTGCCTAATTGTTGCAATATGATATTACTGATCGTCAATTGAGCATATCCCTCCTTATAAAAAGTAAACTATATGAAGTATACCGTAAATCATTCTGTTACGGCAAAAAAATGTTTTAAATTAAAACAGTAAGCTCGTGACAAATGAGTTATTTAATGCTAATTTAGAATAGCCAAGAAAGTACAGCTGAGAAGGGTAAGAGCTGAATACTTTATTAGGAATTTGAATAAAGGAGCAAAATTATGGAATCAATCAAAGTTGGAGAATCTTCAGATTTTGAAGAAGTTCGTATCGAATTAGCAACTGCTGAAGATGTGGATGAAATTGTTGCGATTTGTACACAAGGGTATGCTTGTACTGCTGAAGCTGTAAAGGATAAACAAAAAGTTCAAGAAAAAGTTGAAGAATACTATAATCCTAAAAGAATCCTAAATGAAATTGAAGAAGTATCGGCTAAATGGAGTGGCTGGATTGTGGCTCGGTTAGACGAAAAAGTAATTGGTGTTATCGGCGGTGGAATCGTTGATTCTAAAGTGGGGAAAGTTTTTGTTTTATATGTCAATGTCGATTATTTAAGAAAGGGTATTGGAACGCGTTTGGTAAATCATTTAACACAAATGCAACAGTTATTAGGAAACAACACTCAATTGGTTAGTTTTCTTAAGTCTGATAAAGTGAGTAGTCAGTTTTATGAAGCTCTTGGATTTCATTATCTTCAAGATATTGAGGATAATGAAAATGTAGAATTTACTAGTATTGAAATGATCCGCGATATTTAAAAATTAATGGAAGGAATGTTGTATGAATATTAAAGGCATTCATCATGTTGCAATCATTGCATCTGACTATAAAAAATCAAAACAATTTTATACTGAAGTATTAGGTTTAGAAATCTTAAGAGAAAATTATCGTTCAGAACGGGATTCTTACAAATTAGATTTAAAGTTAGGGGCTAGTGAAATTGAATTGTTTTCTTTTCCTCATCCAACAGAGCGGCCAACTCAACCAGAAGCGGCAGGCTTAAGACATCTATGCTTTTATGTAGATGATTTTGACGAAGCCATTCAATCATTGAATGGAAAAGGTATTGAAACAGAACCCATTCGTATAGATGAGTACACAGGTGGAAGATTTACTTTTTTTAAAGATCCAGATAATTTGCCATTGGAAATACATGAATGACATATTTTTTGAACTCTTTATAAAAAACCATTAAGATAAAGAAGTACAAATAATCGTAATGAGAGGATGAAGGACAGATGGCAAAAAAAATGTTGCATACTTGTGTTCGTGTGAAGGATTTAGAAAAATCGATGGAATTTTATACAACTGTATTAGGTTTTAAAGAAGCGAAGAGATTAGATTTTCCGGAACTTAAATTTACATTAGTTTATCTAGCTTTGGATGGAGATGACTATGAATTGGAATTGACATATAACTATGATCAAGAAGAAGCATATACCCTTGGAAATGGATATGGTCACATTGCAATTGGTGTGGATGATTTAGGCGCAACACAAAAAGAATATAAAGCTAGTGGTTATGAAGTAACTGATTTAAAAAGTCTTCCAGATAATGCAGCAAACTTCTTTTTTATTACAGATCCAGATGGCTATAAAATCGAAGTCATTCAAAACTAGAATCAAACAATTTGCTTTTACCTACGTTAAGGATAAAAAAAAACGATTTTTAGACAATAAAGTCTAAAAATCGTTTTTTCTATTACGTAGATTCCTTGAAACCAAAACGTTCAATTAATCGTTCCAGATTTTCTTTATGCCAAGGACAATCGGCAACTTCTTTAGGAACTTTGTATTTTTTTATTCGATCATCGGTAGCAGTAGCGTCGTTATATTGAATGAGTAGGTTATAGAAATTGGATTGCTTTTTGAAATAGATAGATTTAACTTCTGTTAAAGGAACTTGGGCATAATCGCCTTCAATAGGGGTCATAGAATCTTTTTCAATTGGCAATATAACGAATTCTCTTTCAGCAAAATTCAGGTAAATTTTTTCAGTTTCATTCTTACCTAACAATGTAGCATACCATTTTCGATTCCGAGTTTTTCTTTCAACCAAAATGGTATCACCTGTTTTTGCATCTAAGCCATGACGTTGTAGATAATGTATAATGACTTCTTCTTTCATAAAAAGGCCTCCTTAAATTAAAGTCTTGCCTAGGAATGAGAAAAACTCTTCTAATGAATCACCCCTATTATAGAACAGCTTTTTTGTTAGTACCAATGATATGCATGGAGAACAACAAGAGAAAGATTTGTGAGAGGTTCAAAGATGATATAATTCCTTTTGATCTAGTGCGGTAAAGGAAATTCAAATTTTTTGTTTTGATAACTCAATGAATAAATGATTGAAAATAACTTGTATTTAGTAAATAAACATGTTAAAGTACATACATGCGATGAGTTGACCTCCAATCAGGTGACTTCGGTCATTTCGCTGCGGCGACAAGTGATTGGAACTTTAGACAGGGCACAACCGTACTTCGGTACAACTGCAAGATGCAGGTGTTTGGACCCCTCTGTTTTGTGGAATTCACGGGACCTATTTATGCAAATGAATACTGTCGGAAAAAACACTGATTTTATCAGTGTTTTTTTTTTTGTAAAAATAGATAAAATGAAATGTTTGCCAAGCTACTTAACGTATACAAAAAATTAAAATTCTTTACTTAAATATAACACAGATGCTCTTTCTCTAAAAGTAAGCTTGTGGGATAATAAATTAATTAAGGGGGAAGAATGAATGCAGAAACAACGTCTATACATGATTTCTTTAGATGCTTTTGGTGCAAAAGATTTAGAATATGCCCAAACGCTTCCAACATTTAAGTATTTATTGGATCGAAGTGCAAGAGTAGAAAAAGTAGAAACGGTTTACCCATCTTTAACCTATATGGCTCATACATCAATTGTTACGGGAGTATATCCTAATAAACACGGTATTACAAACAATACATATGTACAACCAAAAAGAGAGTCACCGGATTGGCATTGGTATGCTAAAGATATTAAAGTTCCAACTTTATTTGATATCGCTCATGAATCAGGATATACGATTGCTTCTTTTTTATGGCCGGTTACTGGACGAAACAAAGCCATAAAGTATAATTTAACTGAAATTTTCGCCAATCGTCCTTGGCAGTCACAAGCATTAATCTCGTTGTGGTCATCTTCACCAAAATTCGTTTTAGATTTAGAGCGTAAATTTGGCAAAATGCGTAAAGGTATTCAGCAACCAGAATTAGATCATTTTTTAACTGCTGGAATTGTAGATACGATTCACTCTAAAAACCCTGATTTAATGGCGATACATCTAGTTGATTTAGACAGTACGAGACATCATTTTGGTGTTGATTCCCAAGAAGCAAAGGCTGCTATTAGACGCATGGATGATCATCTGAATCAAATCATTACAGCTATGAAAGAAAAAGGAATCTTTGAAGAAACCGTGTTAGCACTATTTGGTGATCACTACCAATTAGACACGCACACAGTGGTTAGACTAAATCAATTGTTCAAAGCACAAGACTGGCTAAAAGAAACGAAAGATGGACTGATTCAAGAGTGGGACGTTTTAGCTAAGGGAGCAGATGGTTCTTGCTATATCTATACAAAACCGGAAGTAGACCTAGCTGATGTACACCAACTTTTAACACAGTATTCGGAACAAATCGAAACGATTTATACTCAAGAAGAAGCCGCTTGTTTGGGAGCAGATGAGACGTGCAGTTTTTTAGTTGAAGCAAAAAAAGGGTATTATTTTATTAGCGATAGCAATGGTCCGTTTTTAGAAGAAATTAAAACTAATGAAGCAACTCCTTTTCATAAAGGAACACATGGCTATAGCCCCAAAAAAGAAAACTACGAAACCACATTATTTATTTCTGGACCAGGTATAAATGTGGATGCACGAATACCTGTAGCTCGTTTAATTGATGAAGGACCAACTTTTTTGCATGCAATGGGGTTGGAATTTCCACAGGCTGTTGATGGAAAGGTTTTAAAGGGATTATTTAATTAGCGAGGTGAGAGCAGTGGAAATAGGCAAAGAACGGTTTAAATACACAAAAATAGAAAAAAGTTGGATTTTACAAGATTGGGCTAACTCAGCCTATTCGATTATGATTACTACAGCTGTTTTTCCGTTGTTCTTCAAAGCAGTTTCTGAAGGGGCAGGTGTGAGTGCGGTAAATTCAACTGCTTATTTAGGGTATGCTAATGCAATTGGAACTTTAGTTGTTTCGCTGTTAGCTCCTATATTAGGTGCAATTGCTGATTATAAAGGTTACCGAAATCCAATGTTTTCTTTAGCAACAGGACTAGGAATCATTGCGACTTTTAGTTTTGCATTTATTTCAGATGAAAACTGGTTGTTATTATTGATAATTTACTCAGTATCTTCGATTGGTTTTGGTGCTGCCAACATTTTTTACGATGCATCTTTAATTGACTCTACAACATTAAATCGAATGGATCGTATCTCTAGTGCAGGATATGGGTGGGGTTATATTGGCAGTTCCATTCCATTTGTTATTTTTATTTTCTTTCAATTAACTCAAATTCTTCCTATTTCACAAATTGCTCTTATCAAAGGTGGATTTGCTGCAACTGCTCTTTGGTGGTTGATATTTACCATTCCCTATTGGAAAAATGTCGAACAAACAACGTATATAAACAAACAACCACATGTTGTTAAAAGTAGTTTTTTAAGATTGTGGGAGACACTTAGGAATATACGTCAGTACCGCAATGTATTTTTATTTTTAATTGCCTATTTTTTCTATATTGATGGAGTAGGGACTATTTTTCAAATGGCAACCGCTATCGGATCAGACGTCGGACTAATGGCCAATGATTTGATCGTAGTGATGATGATCTGTCAATTTGTAGCATTTCCATTTTCTATTTTATATGGAGTATTAGCGGGTAAATTTGGCAATAAAAAAATGATTTATGTAGGAATAGCTACTTATACGTTTATTTGTATTTTTGCATTATCGTTAGATTCTTTATTAACGTTTATTATATTAGCGGTTCTTGTAGGAACTGCTCAAGGTGGTGTTCAATCGCTTAGTCGTTCTTTATTTGGTCAATTAATTCCTAAAGAAAATGCAAATGAATTTTTTGGTTTTTATAATATTTTTGGCAAATTTGCAGCAGTTGTCGGACCCCTTCTTGTTGGGATCATCGCTCAAGTGACAGGGAATTCATTAAATGGAGTATTTGCGTTGATCATCCTCTTTATTATTGGAGGAACCGTTCTTTATTTTGTGGAAGAACCTGTTCGTGAAATAAATTAACCGATACGAATGATTTTAGATAGGCAGTTTAGCTATTTAAAATCATTTTTTTGTATTGCGCTTCTATGATGGTTAAAGTATGATGAGAAAATATAAGATGAGTGCGTAAAAGCGGAAAGTAGGAATCCATTTGAATAGTATTGATATGCATTGTGATGTTCTTTATAAGATGCAAATGAACCAAGGTAGCTTAGATTTTAAAGACTCAACTCATTTAGAAGTAAATCTTAAACGATTGAAAGAAGGAAAGGTTAAAGTTCAGGCTTTTGCTATATTTATCGAGCCCAGTCTGCCATCAGATCAGCAATTTGCAGCGGTCTTAGAACAAATTGCATTTTATCAAAATGACGTACTTGGTAAACATCCTGAAGTAAAACAAATAAAAAAATGGTCAGATATACATGAATTGAAAGAAAATGAAATAGGATCATTTCTCACTCTTGAGGGTGTGTCTTCTATTGGGAATGATTTAGATAAGTTAGAGTATTTGTTGGATGCTGGAATACTATCAGTAGGATTGACTTGGAATCCAGCTAATCTTGCAGCTGATGGAGTTGGAGAACCAAGAGGCGGTGGATTAACAACATTTGGCTTTGAAATCGTCAAACGCTTGAATGAGCGGAAAGTCTTCACTGATGTTTCTCATCTAAGTGTTCAAGGATTTTGGGATGTGATGAAGCATGCGCGTTATCCTATTGCTACTCATTCGAATGTTTTATCTTTATGTAGTCATGTGAGAAATTTAAATGATGATCAGATCAAAGCAATGGTTGAACGCAATGCAATGATTCACGTCATTTTTAACCCAACATTTACGATTGAAGAGGGAGAAACTAGTCCAGTAACTATAGCAGATTTGGTTCCTCATGTTGAACGGTTGGTGGAATTAGGCGCAGTTAACAATATCGGTTTCGGATCAGATTTTGATGGCATCAGTACGTACATTGAAGGATTGTCGCATGCTGGAGAAACTCAAAATTTTATCCAAGCTTTACTTGAAAAATTTACTGAAGAAGAAGTTCAGGGTTTTGCTTCTAAAAACTTCTTAAACCATTTACCAAAATAAAAAAAAGTTCAACAGCAAACCAAATGCTGTTGAACTTTTTTTATAGATATATGCTTAAACTAAACTAGTAAATTAGTCGATAATGTATGCGTCTTTATAGCTGTATCTAGCGCCTACCGAATTGATGTTTATATTTTTGATATTTGGATTTCGCAACATTGCTTCGCCTTTTTGGTATAAGGGAATGAGCGCTACATCTTCTAAAGCGATTTGATGTGCTTTCAACATGTCATTCCATCTTAAGCTAGCCTGATTTGCATGAATTCCTTTTGCATCATCAATTAATTGATTTACTTCTTCATTTGAATAGCCTCCATTGTTATAAGAAGACGTACTATACAATACATCTAACATAATCATTGGATCTGAAACGTATCCGCTCCAACCAGATGAAATCAAATCAAAATCACCTGCTGCAGCTTTAGCTAGTCTAGCACTGAAGGGAACATTTAGGATGGTAATGCTTACACCATCTAAATTATTCTGTAGTTCTCCTTGTAGATATTCCATAACTCGCTTACTTGTTTCATCATCATCTCCGAGTAATTCTAATTCAATCGTATCTACTCCAAGCTCAACTTTAGCTTCCTCTACTAACTTTTGAGCTTCAGGCAGGTCATACGTATAAAAATCTCCGGCTTCTTCGGCAAATTCAATATCTGATTCAGGATTTTTGACAAAGTGATCTGGAACCAATCCAGTGATTGGTAAAGAACCATTATTTAAAATGACTGAAGTCAATTCTTCACGGTTAATAGCAAGTGATAGTGCTTTTCTGAAGGTTTGATTTTTTAAATAGGTGTTGTCTGTTTGATTAACTTCTAGGTAGTTGGTTCTTGAGAAGTACTCAACTGTGTAACTAGGATCTTTTTGAAATTGTTTAGAATATTCACCAGATAATAACGCATTGTCTACATCGCCTTTTTCAAATAAATTTACTCCAGTAGACACATCTTTAATTACTTGATTTGTAATTTTAGTTAAATGAACATTTTTTGCATCCCAATAAGATGGGTTTTTTTTATAATTCCAGCTTTCATCTAATCCATTATCCCAATCAGATAGTAAGAAAGGACCGTTTGTTAGAGTTGTTTCGCTACTAGTGCCATATTGATCACCAGCATTTCTTACAAATGCTTCATTTTGTGGAAAAAAAGAAACAAATGACATAAGAGAAGGGAAGTAAGCAATAGGTGTTTCAAGAGTGACTTCTAAAGTTGTCTCATCCAATGCTTTAACTCCGAGTTCTTCAAGTGGAAGTTGTTCATTCATTATGTCAGAAGCATTCTTTATATCTTCAAACAAGTACGCATAAGCAGCACCAGAAGTGGGATCAACATTTCTACGCCACGAAAAAACAAAGTCATGTGCAGTAACAGGTTCGCCATTTGACCATGTAGCATCATCTCTTAGATGAAATATGTAGGTTAATCCATCTTCTGAAATTTCTTCACTTTCAGCTAAAGCAGGGATGGGCTCGTTATTTTCATCTAACCGATAGAGGCCTTCAATAAATTGATTAACGCCAGCAAAAGTAATATTTTCAGCAACTAAAACACTGTCAGTAGTTGCTAATTCACTTTCTACAGTCAAGTGCATGATTTGTTCAGGAGCATGTTCAGTCTCTGCTAATTCTTTCTGGTTATTAAATTTTTCGTTTAATCCGCAAGCCGTTAAAAAAATTAGTAAGGTAAAAACTATCAATTGGGATATCTGTTTCTTTGTATTCAAATTTATTTCCTCCAAAAACTTTATTTCTCAACTTATCAAGTTTAATACTAGAATAAAAAACGTGCAAGTTCTCATTATTCAGTAGGCATTTTTTAATGACATTGGTTACTGATTCGTTTTTTTTGAAAGGTGATACGGAGTTTTGTATACTACCTATTATACGATTATGAAAAAAAGTGAGGATAAGTCAAAATGCCAAAAATAGAGCGGAAAAAACATGAGGTTATTCCTGACAAAGAAGAAGATATTGAAATTAAGACTGGACGATTTCGTCTGTATTTTCAAAATCGATATACACTGATATCCTTAACAAATGATATCTTAACGGGTATCTTTTATATGATTGGAAGTTTAGCAACACTAACACCTATTCCAGATGTTTATGGAACCTATCTTTATCTCATAGGTGGTTTTTTTCTAACTGCGCGACCAATTCTGAAAATTTTCCATAATGTCTTTATTTACGACGATGAAAAACTAGCACAAAAAGAAGAGCAAGAAGCAAAAGAAAAAAATGAAAAAGAAGAAAATGACCCAGAAGAAGAGCAAGAATACAATGAAGAGTATTATGGTAGAGACAATGATCAAGAATATGAAGAAAAAGAGCAACAACTTGATGATAAGTAAATAAAAGGTTGAGCACTAATGTTAAATTTAAAAAGTGCTCAATCTTTTTTTGTTCTCCACTTTGATAGAAAGGTCTTTTTAACCATTTGGAAATATTTTCTTTTAAAAATCATTGACGGAAATGTTTTCATGGTATAAACTAACTGTAAATCAAAAAGAGAAGAGGAGAATGAGAAAATGAAAACGTTTTTTGAGAAAGCACAGCAATTTGGAAAATCCTTTATGTTGCCAATCGCAATTTTACCTGCTGCAGGATTACTTTTAGGAATTGGAGGATCATTATCTAATCCCAATACAGTTAGTGCTTATCCCGTTTTAGATGTAGCTTGGTTACAAGCTGTCTTTACCATTATGAGCAGTGCTGGAAATATTGTTTTTAGTAATTTACCTGTTATATTTGCGGTAGGGGTAGCCATCGGGTTAGCAAAATCAGATAAAGGGACAGCTGCATTAGCAGCGTTGATTGGCTACTTGGTTATGCATTCGACAATAAATGCTATTTTAACTATTACTGGATCATTAGCTGTAGATAATCTTGCTGCTGTTGGTCAAGGAAGCACCTTAGGTATTCAAACACTTGAAACAGGAGTATTTGGTGGGATTATTGTTGGGATCTTAGCAAGTTATTTACACAATCGCTTTAATAAAATTGAATTGCCAACGTATCTTGGATTCTTTGGTGGTTCGCGTTTTGTTCCAATCATTACGTCATTTTCAGCAATTATTTTAGGAGCTATTATGTACTTTGTATGGCCTGTATTCCAAGGGTTGATTACAAATGTAGGAGATGTAGTTAACGCTACGGGTTACTTGGGAACATTCTTATACGGATTTATTCTACGTATGCTTGGACCTGTTGGATTGCATCATATTTTTTATCTTCCTTTTTGGCAAACAGCAGTTGGAGGAACAATGGAAATTGGTGGAGAACTTGTCCAAGGAACACAAAATATTTTCTTTGCACAATTAGCTGATCCAGCAACGCAAGAATTCTTTAGCGGAACAGCACGCTTTATGTCAGGACGTTTTATCACAATGATGTTTGGTTTAGTCGGTGCAGCATTTGCCATCTATAGAACAGCAAAACCAGAAAATAAAAAAGTAGTTGGTGGGTTGATGTTATCCGCTGCTTTAACATCTTTTTTAACAGGAATTACAGAACCGCTTGAGTTTTCATTTTTATTTATAGCACCTGCGTTATATGTTGTACATGCTGTATTTGATGGACTTGCATTTATGTTAGCGCATATCTTTGAAATTACTATTGGGCAAACTTTTTCAGGTGGATTTATTGACTTTATCTTATTCGGAGTCTTGCAAGGAAATGAACGAACAAATTGGATCATGGTTCTAGTTATTGGTGTTGTTTGGTTCTTCTTGTACTACTTTACGTTCACATTCCTAATTAAGAAATTTAACTTCCAAACACCTGGTAGAACAGATAAAGTAGAAATAGCTGGCAATAAAACTAAAGTAGAAGGACGTGCACTAGATATTATCAACGGTCTTGGTGGCGAAGAAAATTTAGTGAATGTTGATAACTGTGCAACAAGATTACGTGTTACAGTTAAAGACGAGACTTTAGTGAATGAAGAACTATTAAAAGAAACTGGAAGCCAAGGACTGATCAAAAGAGGAAATGGTATTCAGGTCGTTTATGGTCCACAAGTATCGGTTATAAAAAATGAAATTGAAGAAATGTTAGGAGACGAATAAAATGAATATGTTAGATAAAGTTAAATCAGAATTAATTGTTTCTTGCCAAGCATTAGATAATGAACCTCTGCATAGCTCATATATTATGGGAAGAATGGCAGTCGCTGCTGAAGAAGGTGGAGCAAAAGGAATTCGCTCGAATTCAAAAGCAGATATTATTGAGATTAAAAAGAACACTGAATTACCGGTTATTGGAATTGTAAAAAGAGATTATGATGACTCAGAAGTTTTTATTACGGCCACGATGAAAGAAATTGATGAATTAGCTGAATCTAAATGTGATATGATAGCTTTAGATGCTACAAGTCGTATTAGACCAAATGGAGAAACGTTAGAGTCATTTGTCCAAGCTATTCGTTCAAAATACCCTTCAATTTTATTAATGGCTGACACAGCAACTATTGATGAAGCAATTGAAGCAGAACGATTAGGCTTTGATTGTGTCTCTACTACTTTAATGGGATATACTAAAGAATCAAAAGGCGATAATATTGCAGATAATGATTTTGAACGTCTAAAAATTATTTTAGAATCTGTGAAAGTTCCTGTCATTGCTGAAGGACACATAGATACACCAGAGAAAGCTAAAAGATGTAAAGAGCTCGGTGTTCATTCTATTGTAGTAGGAAGTGCGATTACTCGTCCTCAGTTGATTACGGCTGAGTTTGTTGGGAAAATGAAAGAAGTAAAGTAAACATATAAAATTAAAAAGTTAGTAAGGAAGTGGGGTTAACGCCACTTCCTTACTAACTTTTTTAGTTGGGTCTGTTATTGTTACTACTTATAGACTAGTTCGGTTACTTACTAGAAATTTAGTTGAACTACTAGTATTTTTTAATGTAAGTCTAAAGCAGACAACGTTTTTTTACGGTTATTTTTATATAATTTATTTTCTAGCAAGACATAGCACAATACATCCAAAATAAAATGAATCGGCAATTGGCTGTTGACAAATTGGTCATCTGGAATAGACGTTCGACCTGAAGCAAAAAGTACTTGATCGGCAATAGCTGTTAAAGGCGTGTGATTTTGATTGGTAATGACAAAAACGGTAGCATGCTCTTTTTTTGCTATCGTACAGGCATCAATGACAGCTTGTGTTTGTCCATAATTTGAAATAGCAATCATCAAATCATATTTTTTTAATAATACGGCGTCCATTAACATCATATGGGGATCGGTGACGACGTCAACGATCAAGCCCATTCTAACTAACCGATACTTCAATTCCATAGCACTCAATCCGGAATTTCCCACTCCACAAATTAAAATTTTATTGGAAAGATGAATCGCTTCCACAAAATCAGTAATTTGATTCGTTTCAATCAGTTGGGAAGCAGAGTTAATCAATTGTGTATAATAGCTGGCAATTTTAACAGGTACTTGTAAGGGTACTGGGTTCTCACCTAATTCTTGCGTTACAAATGTCTTAAACTCACTAAAATTTCGATAATGTAATTTTGAACAAAAACGTGAAATAGTAGCATTGGAAGTCTCTGTTAAACGTGAAAGATCTTTAATATTCCAAGACTCCACATCATTTTTATGTTCAAGTATAAATGCGGCTACGTGTTTTTCTTTTTTTGATAGTAACGGATAATTTTGATTGATTCTATTAGAAAGATCAAGATTGTTTGTCATAAGTAAAATAACCTGCCTCTAAGTCCTTTTTTTTAAGGATACCATTTATAACGGATGTTTACAAAAGGCAATTTGTAATTCTTTCTTTAAATCAAATTGAAACGAACCGAATAACATAATTTGAGTAAAATCAATCATTATTGAAGCTGATCTAACCAATTAATGGCAGCTTGATAGACGCACTTTCCAACTGGATTAGAGATATCTGAGTCGAAATCGTGTGGCAATCCTAGCACAGGATGAAACTTTACGTTAGGAATGATCTGAGAGAGTTGCTGTGAAATGCTATAAGGAACATCTTGATCAGCAGAACTAGCGGTTAGAAAAACAGGCGGCAATTTTTTTAACTCTACTTCATTCAGACTGTAGTCGTTTAATAAAGACCGATCAGATAATAGCAACGACAACCAAGAACCCGTTTGCCTAGCTCTAAGGTAAATGGGGAAACGGTCTTGAATAGAGGCATTTGTTAGACGTGTCGTTTTTATCAAACGGGATACACTACTGCTGGTTATTTTAGGAAAGTGATTGTAATAAGAACTAGGGTTAGTAAAGCTAGTTTCTATTAGCGAAGAATAACCATAAAAGCTCATAATTCCTTTTGGAGAAATAGGAAGTGACTGATTGGCAAGTAAAAAGCTAAGATAGGCGCCAGCAGATCTTCCGAATAAAACATAATCTGATGAATGCAAATTCAAAGTATTTTTGGCATGAGTACTGAACCAGTCGATTCCTTCTACGATAGACTCTACTATAACAGGTAAGGGATCTTCGGGAGCGAGTGGGTAATCAATGGTTAAGATAGAATAACCTGCACTTAAAAACATTTCTCGATAAAGAGTAGGAAGGTCATCTCTTTCTCCATAAATAAGAGCGCCACCATGTAAATAAAGCAAAGTACACTGTTTATCATATTCAGGAATAGCTGGGAAGAAAGTCAATTGTAAAGGGGAATCATTATCTTTGGTATAAGTATAAATAGTAGACATTAGCGTCATCCTTTCATAAATAAGTAAAGTTCAGTATGTTAATAGTACAGAAAATCATTATCGTTACAAACTGTTTAACTTGCACAAAAAGACTATTTAAATTGTCAGTTATGATAATGTTATAGATTTTAGAAACGCTTACAATGAACATAAGATAAGAAATCATGGAGGTATAAATGATGGATATTAAAACTCTGTTAGAAAAAAATATTGATTTATTTACAAGTATTGGAAATGATCCTACAGGTGGTATGACTCGCTTGTTGTATTCAGATTCTTGGTTAGAAGCACAAAACCAGTTGAAAGCAACCTTAGAAGAAAGTGGAATGACGGCTCAATTTGATGAGGTTGGAAACTTATTTGGACGCTTAGAAGGTTCACTGTATCCAGATGAGACTATTTTGTCAGGTTCACACATTGATACAGTTGTGAATGGCGGTAACTTAGACGGACAATATGGAATCATTGCTGCCTACCTAGCTGTACACTATTTAAAAGAAACTTACGGTCAACCTTTACGTTCATTAGAAGTGATCTCAATGGCTGAAGAAGAAGGCAGTCGTTTTCCAATGGCATTTTGGGGCAGTAAAAATTTTGTTAATGAAGCTAAGAAAGAAGATGCCATTGAAATGGCTGATTTTAAAGGAATAAAGTTCGTTGATGCTATGAAGGCATGTGGATTCGATTTTAAGCCTGAGACAGCTACAAAAAGAACGGATATTAAAGCATTCCTTGAGATACACATTGAACAAGGAAATGTATTAGAGAACAAGAAACTTCAAATTGGTGTGGTCAACAATATTGCAGGACAGAGACGTTATACAGTTACCTTAAAAGGGGAAGCAAATCATGCGGGTACCACTCCAATGGGTTACCGAAAAGATGCTGTATATGCATTTAGTAAAATTTGTTCAGAAGCGATTGGTAAGGCAGAAGAAGTTGGAGATCCGTTGGTACTGACATTTGGGAAAGTTGAACCTAAACCAAATACGGTCAATGTTGTGCCAGGTGAAGTATTGTTTACAATCGATTGCCGTCATACCGACAAAGAAGAGCTAAAGACCTTTACTGAATCCCTAGAAAAACGAATGCAGGAAATCGCTGAAGAAATGGGGATGACAATCGATATTGATCTATGGATGGATGAAGCTCCAGTTCCACTGGACAAATCAATCGTTTCAGTTATCGAAGAAGCCGTTAAAAGCGAAAACATCGATTACTTAATCATGCATAGTGGTGCAGGCCATGATTCACAAATCATTGCGCCACACTATCCTACAGCTATGATATTTGTTCCAAGTATCAAAGGGATTAGCCATAATCCAGCTGAAGAAACTAAAATAGACGATTTAGTTGCAGGAGTCAAAACTTTGGCAGGAGCTTTGTATCAGTTAGCTTACAAATAAAAAGAATGGGTGATAAAAATGGGATACAAAAACAATGTACAAGGGTATAGAGACGGGTTGCTTGAGTCACGTTCCGTTATTAAGAGACAAAACTATGCGCTGATTCCACATGATGGATTAGTAAAAAATGTTGTGCCAGGATTTGAAAATTGTGATCTAACGATACTTGCTTCACCAAAACTTGGAGCAAACTTCGTTGATTACATTATTACCTTGCACGAGAATGGTGGAAATACACAAGGGTTTGGCGAAGATGGTATAGAAACGTTTGTATATGTTATTGAAGGAGCCTTAAAAGTAGGCGACGGTACTCAAGAACAAATTCTTACAGCTGGTGGGTATGCCTATGTACCCGCGGATTTAAAAATGTATCTTGAAAATGCACAAACACAAGACACAGAGATTTTCTTATACAAAAAAAGGTATGAACCACTAGAAGGCTATGCTGCGCATACCTTATTCAATAATGTTGAACACCTTGAAGCGACAAAGTATGAAGACATGGAAGATGTTCTCATATGGGATTTATTGCCCAAAGATTTAGGTTTTGATATGAACTTCCATGTTTTATCCTTTAAACCAGGCGCCAGCCATGGATATGTCGAGACACATGTGCAAGAGCATGGTGCTTATATTTTATCTGGTCAAGGAATGTACAACCTAGATAATGAATGGATGCCAGTAGAAAAAGGCGATTATATTTTCATGGGTGCGTATAATCCACAAGCTGCCTATGCTGTTGGTCGTAATGAATCATTGAGTTACGTTTACTCTAAAGATTGCAATCGCGATCCAAAAATTTAAAGGGAGGGTGAATGAATATGAAAGAAAATACAGTAATTGTACCCTCTTCGGATCTGCATCAATTGATCAAGGTCAAACTTGAAAAAGCAGGATTATACACTGAACAAGCTCAAGAAGTAGCAAATCACTTAGTATTTGCTGATGCTTGCGGCATCCACTCACATGGAGCCGTTCGTGTAGATTATTATGCAGAACAAATTGCTAAAGGTGGTGTTACATTGGATCCGCAAACGCATTTTGAAGTAACAGGACCAAGTACAGCTATTTTCCATGGAGATAACGGCGTAGGTCAATTTATAGCCAATAATGCACTAGCAGAGGCGATTCCTTTAGCTAAAGAATCCGGGGTCGCTGTAGTAGGAATATCAAAAATGAGTCATAGTGGTGCATTATCTTACTATGTTAAAAAGGCAGCTGAGCAAGATTTGATTGGCATTTCAATGTGTCAATCGGACCCAATGGTTGTGGCATTCGGAGGGACAGAAAATTATTATGGGACTAACCCAATTGCATTTGCAGCTCCCCGAAAAACGGGTGCTCCTGTAGTATTTGATATGGCGACAACCGTTCAAGCTTGGGGGAAAATCTTAGATGCACGATCAAAAAATTTAGAAATCCCTAGTACCTGGGCAGTAGACAAAGATGGAAAATCGACAACGGATCCTCATGCTGTAAATGGCTTGTTGCCGATTGCTGGACCAAAAGGTTACGGCTTGATGATGATGGTTGATGTCTTGTCTGGAATTCTTTTAGGATTGCCATTTGGAAAACACGTAACTTCTATGTATGACAAAATTTCTGAAGGACGTGATTTGGGACAATTATTTATATTGATTGACCCAAAACGCTTTACGGATCTCGATTTATTTAAAGAAAAAATGGATCAAGTTGTTTTAGAATTGCATGAGACGAAACCAGCTGATGGTTTTGAACAAGTCTATTATCCAGGGGAACTCAGCCAATTAAATTATGAAAAGTACCAAAAAGAAGGTATTCCGATTGAAAAAAGTATTTATGACTACTTAACAAGCGAAACTGTTCATTTTGATCAGTATGGCGGGAAAAGTGCATTTGCTGACTAAATAATTACAAAATAAGAAAGAGGGGCCACAATATGTTAACGACGATTATAAAAAAAAATAGTTACCAAGATTCGATTGTCCTAATGCTATTAACGAATAAAATCAATACAGTTGAAGGCGTAAATAATGTGTCAATTATGATGGGAACACCTGCTAATAAAGACATCTTTAAAACAGGAGGTCTTTATACACCAGAATTAGAAAAAGCTTCAGCTAATGATATGGCTGTCGTTCTAGATGTTAAAGAGGAATCTGTTGTTCCTAACGTCATGGAAGAGATTGATGTATTTTTAGAAGAACAATCAAAAGGTATGGATAATAGTGACGCTCAAGAGTCTGTTCGAACATGGGATAAAGCCATCAGTTTATCTAAAGATGCGCCAGTTGCTTTAATCTCTATACCAGGAACACATGCCCCTTTAGAGATTGAAAAAGCTTTGGATGAAGGTAAGCATGTATTTTGTTTCAGTGACAACGTTTCAATTGAAGATGAAAAACGCTTAAAGCTAAAAGCACATGAAAAAGGATTATTATTAATGGGACCAGATTGTGGTACAGGTATCATCAATGGCATTCCATTAGCCTTTACAAACGTTGTTCGAAAAGGAGCTGTTGGAATTGTAGGAGCTTCCGGAACAGGAATTCAAGAAGTTTCCACAATTATTCATAAATTGGGTGGTGGTGTAACGAATGCGATTGGAACAGGCGGACGTGATTTAAAAGAAGAAATTGGCGGAATTACGTTGATGGATGGCATTGTAACACTTGAAAATGACCCAGATACTGATGTCATTGTTGTGATCTCAAAACCACCTGCTCCAGCTGTTCGTGAAAAAGTGTTAACGTTATTACGTAAGATCACTAAACCTGCAGTAACGATTTTCTTAGGTGAAAAGCCGACTTATCACGAAGCAAACCTTTACCATGCGTATACATTAGAAGAAACAGCTAGAATTGCTGTTCAACTATTAAACAACGAAGCAGTATCCGTTGAAGAACAAGCCTTAGAACTTCCTGAAGTAACTTTTTCATCTGATCAAAAATATATTAAAGGATATTACTCAGGTGGAACACTAGCCAACGAAGCGGCGATGCTGATAAAAGAAGGACTAGAATTAACCGGTAGTGCTGATAAAAAAGAAGGCTTTATTTTAAAAGATGCAGGATATGAAATCATTGATTTAGGTGATGACATCTACACGCAAGGAAAGCCACATCCAATGATTGATCCAGATAAACGAATTGAGATGATTGAGCAAGCAGCAGATGATTCTGAAACCGCTATTATTTTATTGGACATCGTATTAGGATACGGAGCACACATCGATATGGCTACTGAATTAGCTCCAGCGATTAAGAAAGCACAAGATAAAGCTAAAGAAAAAAACAAACAGCTAGTATTTATTGGAACAATCGTAGGAACGGATGAAGATCCTCAAGATATTAAAAAACAAAAAACGATCCTTGAAGAAGCAGGTGTGATTGTTGCTGAAAGCAACAACCAAGCTGTTCGTATGGCATTAAAATTAGTTACTATTTCATTAGACGAGGTTGAAAAGACTATTCAAACGGTTGAAGCACCAGATTTTGAAGGAGAATTGATCCCATCAGAACAAATGATGGATATGTTAAGAACAAAAACCTTCTTAAACATCGGTTTACGCAGCTTTTCTGATGCTATTCGTGAAATGGGAGGTACTTCTATTCAATTCGATTGGCGTCCAGCAGCAGGTGGGAATGTTACATTACAAAAAGCGCTATATTTCTTGAAAAATTACACGAATGAGAACAACTAAGGGAGGAAATGAACAATGAATTATCAAACAATCGATGAAGCTAACCAGGCTGTTATTTCTAAAATTGTAGCTGGATCGCCTTTCTTATTAGACGTGGTTCCAGCAAATACCGTTATTAAAGAATTCAATCAAGGAAAAGTATTACTTCATGCAGGTCCACCTATTACTTATGATAAGATGGTTGATCCTATCCAAGGTGCATGTATTGGTGCAGTATTGTTTGAAGGATGGGCAGAGAATGAAACTGATGCTCGTATGTTACTTGAATCTGGCGAAGTGACATTAATGCCATGTCACCATGTAAACGCAGTAGGCCCTATGGGAGGCATTACTTCAGGAAACATGGCTGTCTTAGTTGTTGAAAATCGTACGGATGGCAACGTTGCTTATTGCACAATGAATGAAGGAATAGGAGCTGTTTTACGTTTTGGTGCTTATTCTGACGAAGTAGTCACTCGTCTGCATTGGATGCGTAATGTACTTTGTCCAGTATTAAGTAAAGCATTAAAGACAAAAGAAAGTGGTTTGAATATTAATGTAATGATTGCTAAATCCATTGCAATGGGGGATGAATTTCACCAACGCAATATTGCAGCATCATTAGTATTTTTAAAAGAAATGGCACCTAGTATTGTCGCTTTAGAGATTGATAAAAAAGAAAAAGAAGAAGTCATCAAATTCTTAGCAGACACCGACCAATTCTTCTTAAATATTATGATGGCTGCAGCTAAAGCTGTAATGGATGGGGCACGTATGATCCAAGAAGGAACGGTTGTAACCGCAATGTGCCGGAACGGATACGAATTTGGTATTCGGATTGCCGGAATGGGGGATGAATGGTTTACAGGTCCTGTAAATACGCCACAAGGTTTGTACTTTTCAGGCTTCACCGAAGAAGATGCTGCACCAGATATGGGGGATAGCGCAATTACTGAAACGTTTGGGGTTGGAGGAATGGCGATGATCGCTGCTCCAGCAGTAACACGCTTTGTGGGTTCAGGCGGTTTCCAAGATGCCTTAAATACCAGCAATGAAATGAAAGAAATCTGTATTGATCAAAATCCTAACTTTACTGTTCCAACATGGGATTTCCAAGGGATTTGTTTAGGAATTGATGCGGCTAAAGTTGTTGAAACAGGGATCACTCCAGTTATCAACACCGGAATCGCTAATAAAAATGCGGGTTTAGGTCAAATTGGAGCAGGAACAGTACATCCACCAATTGACTGTTTTGAAAAAGCTATCTTAGCTTATGCAAAAAAACTTGGTTTTAATGGGTAAAATGTAAAAATAGATGAACACAGGAGGGACCACGATGTTTGAAAAAGCCATTTTGTTTGATGAGGCATTAAGAGAAACGTTATTTTCAACTAGTGAGTGGTCTGTCCAAAGTGTTTTCGACAAAAGCATTAATCTGCAGAATGAGAAAAAGAACGAACTGATTTTAGTTTGCGGCTTAGATTATCCAAAATTGCCGCATGCCATTTATGTTGAAAAAGAGTGTTTGCAATCGTTAATCAAAACCACAATGAAAAATGAAAGAGTAAAAATTACGAGTGGTTGGGTCAGAATAGGTAAGACTCAACTGAGCCTGCACAACTCTGATCACTACTCTTCAGTTTTTGAAAGTGAGAGTAAATTAAATTCAGCTAGTGTTAAAAAACTATTCGGTTATCTGCATCAAGTGACTGATTTGAATGGGTTTTCTTTTCCCTTAAGCGAATTAGGCTGTGTAAAGGACTTTAACAGTAGATGGGAAATGGATGCACTAAAAAAAATAGTATGCGGAATTGAAAGAGAACAGACTAGTGGTATTGACTATTTGTTAGGCAGAGGAAAAGGACTCACCCCTTCTGGAGATGATATGCTGATTGGTTGCTTAGCAGCAGATCTCTTTTATAAAAGACTGAATTCCTATTTTAAAAAAACATTAAAATTAAAGTTACATGGAGAACCGGTTCTGACCACTACTGTAAGCATTCATTATTTAAATTGTGCGCTTCAGAAAAAATGGAATGAACCGATTCATCATTTAATTCAAGTCTTATCAAATGATTCAACTGAAAATGAAATCGAAGAAATCATCCAAAACATTATTAGAATTGGTCATACTTCTGGATTAGATATGTTAACAGGATTTGCAGCAACTATGATTTTATTTGATAAAAATGAAGGAGGAAGAAAATGGCTAAACGTGTAGTGATCGCTTTGGGAGGAAATGCAATATTACGACCAAACCAAGAAGCGTTTTATGAAAATCAGTTAGAAAATGTGAGAAAAAGTGCAGAATTGATTGCAGAAATTGATAAATTGGATTATGAAATCGTCTTGACTCATGGAAATGGTCCACAAGTTGGGAATATACTTCGTCAAAATGAAGAAGCAAAAGACGTTGTGCCACCATTTCCATTAGATGTATGTACTGCAGAATCTCAAGGTTTTATAGGGTATATGATGGAGCAATCTCTAAAAAATGTATGGCTGCAAAAAAGTCTAACCAGCAATATCGTTAATTTATTAACGCAAACAGAAGTTTCACCTGATGATGAAGCTTTTCAAAAACCAAACAAACCGATTGGTGTATTTTATACTATTGAAGAAGCAGAAAAAATGAAGAGGGAAAAAGGCTGGACGATGATGGAAGATGCTGGTCGTGGATACAGAAGAGTCGTACCGTCGCCACAACCTTTAAAAGTACACGGTGTAGAGTCTATTCTTACACTCTTAAAGCAAAATACAGTTGTTATTGCAGCTGGTGGAGGCGGAATCCCAGTAGTTCTAGGTGAAGACAATCAACTTAGAGGGATTGAGGCTGTTATTGATAAAGACCGTACAGGTAAAAAATTAGCAGAGCAAGTTGACGCCGATATTTTTATGATGCTAACGGATGTACCAAACGTGTACATTAATTATGGGAAATCAAATCAAGTACGATTAGATGAAGTCACTCTCGAGGAAGCGCAAAAACACTTAGCAGACGGTCAATTTGCTGCTGGGAGTATGGGGCCAAAAATGGAAGCAGCCATTGATTTTGCTAAAAAAGGAAAAACAAGTATTATTTGTTCCCTTGAACAAGCTGCTGATGCTGTAAAAGGAAATGCTGGAACACGTATTGTGGGGATGAATTAAAAAAAGAGCTGGAGACAAAATTCTCCAGCTCTTTTTCTTAAAGTCTAATATTGCGTTTCTTTCTGTGACAGAGAGAGAGCTAAACGTAAGCTCAAGCTAGTAGTTGGATCAGCAATAGGTGTACCAAGAATCGTTTCGCAATGATCGATGCGGTACTTGACTGTATTGCGATGAATGAATAATTTTTTAGCGGTTTTCGCAATTTCACATTGAAAATCAAGATAAGCTTGCAATGTTTTTCGCAATTCGATGAGCGAATCTTCTTTTGGATAAGCTAGTTCCCTTAAAATCGATTGACAAAAGTAGTGTACTTCACTGGATTCTACACGTTCAAATAAATTGATCATTCCTCGGTGGTGGTAGTAATAAAAAGTAGGTTGATGATCCATGGCAGAAGATTCTTCATAAGCTAATTTTGCTTCGATATAAGAATTTCCAATATTATCTACACTTTCATGTGCATTTCCAAATGAAAAAGCTAATTGTATTGGCAGTGCTTCACTGAGGTTATTTAGTGTGGCCTCCAGAATGCTCTCTACATCTTCTTGTTTTTTTTGAAAGAGAATGGTTAGATGAGTCGTGTTTTTCAAACGGAAAACAACGGTATCTCTCACAACCGCAAGTAAAGTTTGATCCAACCATTGAGCAGCAAGATTTATCATTTCTTCTTGATAGGCAAAAGGATTACTATTAACGCCTTTGTTGATACAATTAACATAAACTACTTGATAGTAGTTAGAGTGCTGCATACCAAATTTGTTTCCTAAATCGACCCAATCTTTTTGTTTAGGCTGAGTTGATTGTTGAGTTTCGATCAGTTCAGCAAAATAGTCACTTTTTAGTATATTTAAAGATTCGTCAACTTTTTCATTTTTAAAGATAATAAATGAGAGAACTAAACAAGCTTGATCAATAGCAAATTCAGATATAGGATAGGGAATTTGTTCAGGCCGCAAAATCAACAAGTAAAAAGGGAAATGATTATTTGATTGAACAGGATAAACAGAGATTTGTGCTTCAATATCGTCTGTATCTTTAATCAAGAAGGCATCTGTTTCGTTTGCTTTCCATTGTTGTTTTCGCTGAATGATTTGATTGACAAAATATTCGGCAGGTTTACTTGAATGACTGAAATGTTTTGAATGCGCAACAACTTTTCGAAATGGGTCAAGCAAAATGACAGGAGTTTTAACTAATTTACCAAATTCTGCAATGAAACGAGCATAGCTTGCGTCATTCATTAAAAGAGTAGAAAATCGTTTTTGAATATCTAAAGCGTAAGAAAGTTGTTCAGTTTTTGTATTCCATATATAATTTAATAATTGATGCAACAGAGAACCCAATGGAACGGTGCTTGGAATTTGAATAATCGGAAAGCTGAGTTCATTTGCATAATCTAAAACAGATTGATCAATCTCATCTATAAAACGACCCACTTTGATACCTAGACCAGCAGAATTTGCTCGTTTAAGAGAATCGATTAAAGGAATAAGTTTAGTCTGATCATCTTTATAGATCATGGCTGTTGTAAGAATGAACGCGTTCTCGGGGATGTAAAATGCAACATCAGGCGTTTCTGTAATTTCTATGCTGTCAACCTTATGTTCAAGATGGTTGATAGACGTTAAGGATCTTAAAGTTGAAAAGCGTGGAACAGCTAATAAATCTTTCATAATTGTCACAAAATCACCTCTTTCCTTTAGTTTAAATGAAAGTAGCGTTTACAGCAATTATTTGTGCATTTAAAACAATTTGCTAGGAAATTTAGTTGTATTGTCCAATGAAGTTTTGTTCTAGTTTGGTATTATAGTCTAGAGATAACATAAAATAATGGGAGGCAGTTATATGTATAATGAATTAAATACACCTATTCGAACAATAATGACCCCAGGACCTGTTGAAGTACATCCTCGAGTAAGGCAAGCAATGAGTACACCTATTCTAGGACAATTTGATCCAGCATTTTTAAAAATTATGAATGAAGTTAGAGAAATGATCAAGGTACCCTTTGAAACAAAAAATAAACAAGCTTTTGCTATCGATGGAACTTCCAGATCAGGTTTGGAAGCAGCTTTAATTGGACTGATTGAACCGGGTGATAAAGTGTTAATACCCGCTTACGGACGATTTGCTTATCTATTAGGTGAAATTTGTGAACGTGCAAAAGCAGATATTGTATATATAGAAAAAGAATGGGACAGTGCGTTTGAGCAAGTAGAGATTATTGAAGCTATTGCTAAGCATCAACCAAAAATAGTTGCCATGGTTCATGGTGAAACGGCTAATGGACAAATACAAGCTCTAGACCAAATTGGTGCCTTTTGTCAAAAAGAAAATGTTTTCTTAGTGGTTGATACAGTTGCGACTTATGGTGGAGTTCCTGTAAAAGTAGATGAATGGGGAATTGATATTGCGATTGCCGGAACACAAAAATGTGTCGGTGTACCTGCTGGTCTTTCATTGATCACTTATAATAAACGTGTGGAGAAAGTATTGACCGCTCGTTATCAAAAAGAATTAGGATTAAGCAAAGATTTTCGTAATGACAGACATATCAGCAGTAATTACCTTGATTTAAGCCAATTGCAACGTTATTGGGACGGTAATCGGATCAATCATCATACTGAAGCGACAAGCATGATTTACGCTTTGCATGAAGGCTTACGGATGATGTTACAAGAAGGTATTGAAAACGGCTATGACAGACATCAATTAAATGATAAAGCCATTCAAGCAGGAATTAAAGCTATGGGGTTAGAATTATACGGTGATCTTGAAAGTAAAATGGCTACTGTGACTCCAATTCTTATACCTAACGGAGTAGATGGTGAGGCTGTAAAAAATACATTGTTAGAATTATTCGGCGTAGAAATTGCCTCTTCTTTTGGGCCATTGAATGGTAAGATATGGCGATTCGGAAATATGGGATTCAGCAGCCGCAGAGAAAATGTTTTACATGTACTAGGTGCATTTGAAGCAACACTCCTATATTATGGAGTTGACATTCATACTGGAAAAGCAGTACAAGCTGCATTGGAAGTTTACCTTTCAGCAAAATAAGTAATAAAAAGCAACTATAAAATCTGTTTATAGTTGCTTTTTTATACATATCTTAATTGATTGTTTTTTGTGTAATTAGCACAAGTAACTTCATCTCTTTGTAAAAAATGCCAATGTTTAGAAGAGTAATAACGCTTACAATTGAGGTATCAAACAAGTTGGAAAGGAGTTAATTATTTTCTTATAGAACTTATTAGTTGTATATAATAAAAAATATAAATTTTTAGGAAGAAATGGAGGAGAATTTAAAATGGAAAAAACGGAAACTACCGCTAAAAAAGGTATGGAATATTGGAAGAAAATAATTGTTTTACTATGTGCTGGGTGGGTGGCTATTTGGATCTATCGTGCAGCTTTAACACCGTTGTACCCTCAGATTAATCAATCTTTAGGCGGAAATATTTCAGATACAGCATTAGGATCTATCTCAAGTTTTTATTTTATGGGATATGTTTCAATGCAGATTCCAGCAGGATTTTTAGTAGATAAAATAGGAAAGAAAAAAGTTTTGATTCCAGGATTCATTTTATTTGCTATTGCAGCATTCCTTGTTGCACAAGCATCAAGTTTAACAATGATTTATGTAGGTAGTTTGTTGGCTGGTGTTGGTACAGGCTCATTTTATGGTGCTGCTTATTCTTTGACTGCACAAAATATACCTAAAAATAAAAAAAGTTTTTCAACAGCTATTGTCAACAGTGGTTCAGCAGTAGGGTCTGGTTTAGGAATGATTTTATCCAGTTACTTAGTTGTTCAGTTAAAAATGCCTTGGCAGACTATGATGTATCTTTCTATTGTACTAATAGTATTTATGATCCTAGCTTTTGCTTCTGTGATTAGAAGCAGCAAATTAGAAAAAGAATATTTAGTTGAATCTACTATTAAAGAAAAAGTGAAAACTCCAAAAGAAAAAGTATCATTAAAAACTTTGTTAGCTCCACGTATGTTGTTCTCATATATCTTATACTTTGCAACTTGTTATGCTTACTACATGACGGTTACTTGGTTACCGAATTTTTTAGCAACTGAACGCGGTTTTGAAGGAGCAGCAATTGGATTTTCTTCTTCACTAGTTGCATTTGCTTCAATTCCAGGAGCTTTAATTTTTAGTAAATTAGCGGATAAATATATGACTCATAAAGTTAAGTTTATTGTAATACTTGAGTTACTAGCAGCGGGGATGTTATTGTTGACAGTACAAGCTACAAACTCAACTTTTTTACTAATTTCACTAATAATGTATGGTTTTTTAGGAAAATTAGCAGTAGAGCCAATAATCATTTCATGGCTTGGTGAAAATGCTCCATCTGTAGGGATTGGAACAACTCTTGGAGTCTTTAACTTTTTCGGAATGATGTCTTCAGTTGTTGCTCCAGCTTTGACAGGTCTTATCTCGGATAATACTGGTTCAAAAGTATTAGGATTTTATATCTCAGTAGGATTACTAGTTATTGGAGCGCTATTATTTTTAATGGCTAATTTATCAAAAAAACGAAGCATAGTTAAAAAGTAGCATATCCTTTTAAAAACTCTAAAGGTGTTAGTGATTTATACACTAACACCTTTAGTTTTATAGTATTTTTTTGTTAACGTTAATAAATGGAATTGCATCCTACTGGATAATATAAGAGGTGATTAATTATGGCAATAATAAAAAAAATGAATATGACAAATCAAATCATGATAGCAATGGTATTAGGTATAGTTGTTGGACTTGCAGTAGGGCCATCTATTGAACCAATAAAAATTTTTGGAGATATTTTTCTTAATTTAATCCAGATGTCTGTTGTAGTATTGGTTATGGGAGCTGTAATAGAAGCAGTTGGAGATTTAGATGCCAAAGGGCTAGGTAAACTAGGGTTGAAAATGGTGATTTGGTTTATGGCTTCTACTTTTTTAGCAGCTGCACTTGGTATTATTTTGGGATATCTTATACAACCTGGAACTGGAGTAGAAGCTCAACTTAGTGGCATGGTTGTAGAAACTAGTAATAGTAGTTTAAGTGAAATTATTTTAGGTTTTTTTCCTACAAATATTATTGAATCTATGGCCACAGCAAATATGATTCAAGTAATAGTGTTCGCAGTTTTATTTGGACTTTCAGTTAGTATTGTTTCTACTAAAATGGATGTTTCGATTTTAAAGACAGGTATAAAGCAATTTAATATGATTATTTTACAAATTATTAAAATCATCATGGTAATGGCACCTTTAGGAATCTTTTCTTTACTTGCATGGGTAACAGGAACAATTGGAATAGCTGTAATCATTCCTTTAATTAAATTTTTAGCAGCGATGGCCATAGGCACGATTGTATTTCTTATTGTATGGATTATTATAACCGCAGTATATGTTAAAGTTAACCCTTTAACATTAGGAAAGAAATTATCAAATATGACACTTGTAGCATTTACTACTACTTCTTCAGCAATCGCATTGCCTGTAAAAATGGAAGATCAAGAATTGAAATTGGGTATTAGTAAAAGAATTTCTAGACTGGTAGGTCCTCTTGGAATGGCTTTAAATAGTAATGGACTAGCCCTTTATTTATCTTTAGCCGCTATTACGTTAGCGCAGTTTTATGAAGTGTACTTTACGGTGACGGATATGTTACAAATAGTAGTTCTTTCAACTCTAGCTTGTCTTGGAACGGTAGTTGTTCCAGGAGGTGGACTGGTTGCATTAGCGATAGTTATACCATCTCTAGGATTGCCAACTGAAAGTATTGCTTTATTAGCAGGCATTGATTGGTTCTCTGGAATGTTCCGTACAGTACTGAATGTTGATGCTGATGCCACAATTGCAATGATTCTTGCTTATGATGAAAAAGAATTAGATTATTCTGTATTTAACGAAGAAAAAATAAAGGAATAATAAGGATTGTTACTTATTAATGGATGTTAGTGGAGAAAATCACTGACATCTATTTTTATTTATAAATAGTATCAAAAATTTTTAAAGAAGAACTAGACTCTTTAATAGCAGCATACTAAAAAATCTAGTAAAACAGATAAATAAAGTCGTTCATGATAGACTCAATTTAAAATGATGATTAAATTAGAATTAAATAAATGGATATACTGTATCAATTTAATAAAGAATAGCTATTAGGAGGAAATGATTTATGAGTTATGATTTGATTATAAAAAATGGTTTAGTGATTTTAGATAATGGTGAATTAGAAACGGATGTAGCTGTAAAAGATGGGAAAATTAGTGCAATAGGTACTGATTTAGGAGAAGCTTCAGAAGTAATAGATGCTAAAGGACTTGTTGTAAGTCCAGGCATGCTAGATGCCCATGTTCATATTACCGATCCAGGTGGCAGCTACCGCGATGATTGGGAAGGTTATTTAACAGGAACAAAAGCAAGTGCTAAAGGTGGAGTCACTTCTTTTATGGAGATGCCTTTAAATCAAGTTCCAGCAACTGTAGATCAAAATTCATTACAAATAAAATTAGATGCTGGTGTTGACCGTTTAACAGCTGATGTTGCTTCATTTGGTGGCTTGGTTCCTTTTAACTTAGAAAATGGCATCCAAGAGTTACATGATGGCGGAGTTGCAGCTTATAAATGTTTTATGGCAACATGTGGAGACCGGTCAATTGAAGGTGATTTCATGAATTCAGATGATTATACACTTTATGAAGGAATGAGACAAATTGCTAAAACAGGTAAAGTATTAGCAATCCATGCAGAAAATGCAACAATTACGGATAGATTAGGTGAAATCGCATATAAAAATGGCGAAACAACTTTGAAAGCTTATGCTAAAACTCGTCCAATTTTTACAGAAGTGGAAGCCATTAGACGGGCTATTTTTTTTGCTAAAGAAACAGGCTGTCGTATCCACATTTGTCATGTTGCTTGTCCAGAAGGTGTAGAAGAAGTAACACATGCACGTAATGAAGGCATAGATGTGACGTGTGAAACGTGTACGCATTATCTTTATTTTGATGTAGATGAGTTAGATGCTATTGGACCAATTTCGAAATGTTCACCGCCAATCCGTGATAAAGAAAATCAAAAAGGTATATGGGAAAAATTATTAGCAGGAGAGATTGATTTTGTTACATCAGACCATTCTCCATGTACACCTGATTTAAAGGATAATGATAATGCTTTTGAAGCTTGGGGAGGTATTGCTGGGGTCCAAAATATTGTAGATGTCTTATATGATGAAGCGGTTCAAAAACGCGGCATGTTATTGAAACAATTTGCAAATATTATTGCTGCCAATCCTGCAGATCGCTATGATTTAAATACAAAGGGTAGAATTGCGATTGGTAAAGATGCAGATTTTGTTTTCATCAAACCAAACGCTCCTTATACCTTGAAAACAGAAGATTTAGAATACAAAAATAAAATCAGTCCTTATATTGGTCGTGAAATTGGAGCTCAAGTTGCACGTACAATTTTAAGAGGTCAAACAGTATATAGTCTTGAAGAAGGGGTTGTCGATACTAAACCTGGAAAATTTATAGTTATTAAATAATAAGGAGAATAGATACAAACTTGTTAGATGTCTTGCTTAATATAGTTGATTTCAGATGTCGCAGTATTAAAAGTAGGTGCCTTGTCAGTAAGGATACTTGTAGTAGGCTAATCAATTTTTACTTTTCATCTAGAGTGTTATACTAAAATTGTAAAAAAAAACGAATACCACTAAACTTAGAAAGGAACGGTGTTATTTTGAAAAAGTATGATGCGATTATTATTGGATTTGGCCAAGGTGCTCGTACCTTAGCAACTAAGTTAACGGCGAATGAATGGAAAGTAGCATTGATTGAGAAGAATGAGTTAATGTATGGTGGATCTTGTGTAAATATTGGTTGTATCCCTACAAAAATTTTAGAACACGACGCAAGGGAAAAAAAAGATTATGCTACAGCATTAAAACGAAAAAATGACGTGACTCAAAGAAATCGAAATACAGAGTTTACAAGTATGCAAAAAAATGAATTGGTTGATTTATACACTGGAACAGGAGCGTTTAAATCGAATCATGCTGTAACTGTCGATTTAGGCGATAAAAAAGAAGAGGTTGAAGCAGAATATATTTTCATTGATACTGGTTCAGAAAGCTTGTATCCGCCAATTGAAGGATTGAAAGAGACAAATAAAATTTATAATAGTACCGAGTTTCAATCATTACCTGAAGTACCTAAAAATTTAGGTATTATTGGTGCAGGGAATATCGGGTTAGAATTTGCTTCTATCTATGAAATGTTTGGAGCGAAAGTAACTCTTTTCGAAACGGGCGAACAATTTATGCCAAAAGAAGAACGCGAAGTAGCAGAAGCTGTCCAAAAAGTTATGACAGATAAATCGATTGATATCCAATTAAATGCAAGAGTAAATAAACTCTCAAACGAAAACGAACAAGTTAAGATCGAAACAGAGGAAAATGAAACTTTTTTATTTGATGCTGTTTTAATTGCTACGGGGCGAAAACCTAATACGGCTTATTTAAATCTAGGTGATACAGATATTGTAATTGATGAAAAAGGCGGAATTGAAGTCAACGACTATTTAGAAACTGCTGTAGAGAATGTATTTGCTTTAGGAGATGTTAAAGGAGGCTATCAATTTACGTACATCACCATTAATGATGCAAAAATCATTGCTGATTATGTATTAAACAAAGGCAACCGTAAACGTTCTGAACGCCAAAATGTTCCTTATTCCATTTTTATCGAACCTTCGTTTGCTCGAGTTGGTTTAACTGAAAAAGAAGCAAAAGAACAAGGCTATCAAGTCATCACGAACACTGCTCCAGTTAGTGGAACAACTCGCTCAGATGTTATTGATGATACTAGAGGATTATATAAAGCTGTTGTTAATAAAGAAACAGATGAGATTTTAGGAGTTACTCTTTTCGGTGATCAAGCGCATGAATTGGTCAATCAAGTTAAGATGGCAATGGATAATCATATTCCATACACCTATTTGAGAGATCAAGTTGTTACTCATCCTGTTATGTCTGAGATTTTTAATACTTTATTTGATCTTTAAACAAAAAATTCTTTTCACTTTAAATAGTGAAGAGATTTTTTTATTTATAAAATTCGCTAAATGATTCTTGGATAATTAACTATGTACAAATGAATAATCATTCTGTCCAAAGAACAGAAAAAGCGGATAAGTACTGCGAATTTACACATATACTTATCCACTAAGAACATAGAATAACCAATTTTTTTAAAAGTTTATTCCATGTTCGTTAATAATTAACCGGTAATTGATCGTGTAATTTTGATAGTTCAAGTTTTCTAATTTCTCTAGGCAAAAAGCAACGAATGTCTTCTTCGTTATAACCGACGAGTAACCGTTTATTATCGACAAGAATAGGGCGACGCATAATACCTGGATGTTGCTGAATAAGTTTCAGCACTCTTCCTAATGGCATTTCTTCTATGTTGATATTCAATTCTCTGAAAGCTTGAGAGCGTTGCGAGATGATTTCATTTGTTCCATTTTCCGTTAGTTGCAAGATAGCTCTCAATTCATCATCTGTTACCTTTTCAGTGAATACATTTTTTTCAGTAAATGGAATGTCATGTTCTTCTAACCATGATCGGGCTTTGCGACAAGAGGTACAACTAGCTGATGAATATAACGTAATCATGTGTAACCCTCCTTCTCAATTTCATTGAATAGTAGTATACTATATCAATAAGCGTAAACGTTTTCAATCAAAAGCTTAAGTGAAATGACCTTGAAAAGCAATCATTTTGCCTACAGTTAACTAGATGAATAAAAAAATATTCTTAACAATTTTGATTGTATACTATGAAATTGTTCGTTAAAATGGTAAGTTTAATAGCATAAATCAGTTGAAATGGAACGACAAGAGAATGAAGTTTAGCATATTACGATAGAATAGGGGGATATAAAATGGAAAAAGAATTGAATAAAACACCTTTATTCAATTATTATAAAAAGAATGATATCAAGTTAATAGATTTTGGAGGTTGGGCTTTACCTATTCAATTTTCCAGCATAGCAGATGAACATAAAAGCGTACGTGAAAAAGCTGGTTTATTTGACGTCTCACATATGGGAGAGATCCTTGTAAAAGGAACAGGCTCGGAGGGGTTTCTCAATCATTTGTTAACGAATGATGTTTCAAAACTTAAAGTTGGCCAAGCTCAATACAATGCTATAGTGTATGAAAATGGTGGTACAATTGATGATTTAATTATTTTTAAATTAGATAAATTAGGATATTTAGTAACTCCTAATGCGTCGAACACAGAAAAGGTTTTTCAATGGATGAAAAAAGAAATTGCCAAAGATGTTATTTTGGAAAATAGATCTGAGGATATTGGGTTGATTGCACTTCAAGGGCCATATGCTGAGCGGATTTTGCAAAAACTAGCAGATGATGATTTAAGTAAACTTAAACCGTTCCATTTTTTTCAGCATGTTGCTTTAAACGATATTACGTCGGTACTGATTTCTCGCACGGGATACACTGGAGAAGATGGTTTTGAATTATATTTAGAAACTAATGAAACTGAGAAACTATGGCATCTTATAGTAGAAGCCGGTATAGAAGAAGGGTTACAGATTTGCGGGCTGGGTGCTCGTGATACTTTGCGGTTAGAATCGAGTCTTTCTTTATATGGAAATGAATTATCAGATGAGATTTCCCCTCTTCAAGGGGGAATTGGATTTGCTGTTAAGACGAAAAAAGAAGCCGATTTTATTGGCAAGGCTGCTTTAACAGCTCAACTAAAAAATGGATTGGACAAAAAAATAACAGGTCTTGAACTCATAGGAAAAGGAATTGCACGACATGGATACAAGGTATTTAATGAAACTGGTTCAGAAATTGGAGTAATCACTTCAGGAACAAAATCTCCAACACTTGGCAATAGTATTGCATTAGCTTTATTGTCTACAAACGGAAATGAAGTTGGGACAAAAGTGAAAATTGAGATACGTAATAAATTGGTGGATGCTGTAATCGTGCAACTACCATTTTATAAAAGAGAAATCGACTAAAAAAGAAGGAAAGAAAAGGAGTGGTTTAATCATGGCAGAGGATAGATTATACAGCAAGGAACATGAATGGATATTACCATTAGGAGAAGATGCAGTACGTGTTGGGATTACAGAGTATGCAGTCAAACAATTGGGAGATGTTGTTTATGTAGAAGTACCCGAAGTGGATGCGGAAGTTTCAATCGGTAGTGAAATGGGCACGGTAGAATCCATTAAATCAGCTTCAGAAATTTTTGCGCCAGTTACTGGAATTATTTTAGCAGTTAATGAAGAATTGGAAGATGCTCCAGAATTAGTCAATGCTTCTCCTTTTGAAGAAGGTTGGTTTGCTGAAATCCAAATAGAAAATCCTGTTGAATTAGAAGGATTATTAAACGAAGAAAGTTACCAAGCCTATGTTGCAGAACTGGCAGTTGAAGAGGAGGCATAAGCGATTGAATGAATTTAGATACCTGCCTGATACTGCACAAGATCAAAAAGATATGTTAGACTTTTTAGGAATTGAGTCAGTTGAAGAATTATTTTCAGATATTCCAGCACACATCACCTTAAATGAAGGTTTAGCCATTCCGTCTGCTCTTCATGAATCGGGGCTAACAAAAAAAATGAGACAGTTAGCAGCTAAAAATGCTACTGCACATGAGTACAGCCTCTTTTTAGGAGCAGGAACATATGACCATTACATTCCAAGTGTAGTAGACCATGTGATTTCTCGTTCCGAATTTTATACGGCCTACACGCCTTATCAAGCAGAAGCTAGCCAAGGAGAACTGCAAGCATTATTTGAATTTCAATCAATGGTGTGCGAATTGACCGGTATGGATGCAGCCAATTCTTCACTATATGATGGATTCACTTCACTTGGTGAAGCTGCTACTTTAGCTATTGGAGCCACAAAGCGTTCTAAAATACTTATCTCTAAAGCTGTTCATCCACAAGGAAGAGAAGTTTTGCAAACTGTTGCAAAGGGGCAAGAATACCAAGTTGAAGAGATTGATTTACTTAATGACAGTACGAATTTATCTTTATTAGCAGAACAATTAGATCATGAAACAGCAGCAGTTGTGGTCCAATACCCTAATTTTCTTGGTTCAGTTGAGGATCTAGTGGCTATTAAAGAAGTGGCAGCAGCCAAAAAAGCATTACTTATTGTCATGGCAAATCCTTTAGCTTTAGCCTTACTAGAATCACCTGGTAATTTAGGAGCGGATATTGTTGTGGGGGACATGCAACCCATGGGATTAGCCATGAACTTTGGCGGACCACATTGCGGTTATTTTGCAGTGAAGAAGAAGTACATGCGTAAAATACCAGGACGTATCGTTGGGCAAACGACGGATACTGAAGGGAAGCGTGGCTTTGTTTTAACTCTTCAAGCACGCGAACAGCATATTCGTCGCGAAAAAGCGACTTCTTATATGAGTTCAAATCAAGCGTTAAATGCTCTAGCTTCATCTGTTTTTATGTCTGCTTTAGGTAAAGAAGGCATAAAGAAGATGGCCCAACTTAATATAGAAAAAGCAGCTTACATGGCGAAACAATTGGAGAGCAAAGGTTTCTCAGTAAAGAATAAAGCAGCCTTTTTCAATGAATTTATTGTTCAACTAAATAAACCAGCCGGAGTAATCAATCAGGAGTTGCTTCAAGAAGGTTTTATTGGTGGATATGATTTGGAGCCTGATTATGGCTGGGAGAATGAGGTCTTAATAGCTGTTACGGAACAACGAACAAAAGAAGAAATCGATCAATTTATTGAAGCACTGGAGGGGATGACTAAATGACGGAATACAATGAATTGATTTTTGAAATAAGTCAACCCGGGCGTACTGCTTTTAGCCTTCCTGAAAGTGATGTTCCTTCAGTTGATTTGATGGCTAAGTTTCCGGAACACTTGATTCGCCAAGAGCCAGCTGACTTGCCAGAAGTGTCAGAACCTCAATTGATGAGGCATTATACTTCTTTATCAACGAAAAACTTTGGTGTGGATAATGGCTTTTACCCACTGGGTTCATGTACGATGAAATACAATCCAAAAATTAATGAAGATGTCGCTCGTTATGACGGATTCGCAGCAATCCATCCCTTTCAACCAATTGAAACGGTTCAAGGAGCTTTTCAATTGCTTTATGAATTACAAGAAAATCTTCAAGTGATATCCGGTATGGATGCCATTACTTTGCAACCAGCTGCTGGTGCTCAAGGGGAATGGACGGGGTTAATGATGATGAAGGGCTATCACACTAAAAAGGGTGATGGAACAACTAGAACGAAAGTTTTAGTTCCAGATTCTGCTCATGGAACAAATCCTGCTAGTGCCCATGCTGCCGGTTTTGATGTGGTGGAAATCGCTTCTAATGCGAATGGAACAGTGGATTTAGTCGAACTAAAGAAACAAGTTGGCAACGATACTGCTGGTTTGATGTTGACCAATCCGAATACATTAGGTATTTTTGAGAAAGACATTATCGAGATGGCTGAAATTGTTCATCAAGCGGGTGGACTTGTTTATTATGATGGAGCAAATTTGAATGCTATTTTAGGTCAGACAACTCCAGGAATGATGGGCTTTGATATCGTTCATTTGAATCTACATAAATCCTTTAGTACTCCACATGGAGGAGGAGGTCCTGGTTCTGGTCCAGTAGGGGTCAAGGAATTCTTAACTTCGTATTTACCTGTCCCACGAATTGAAAAACAAGGAGGTCAGTATGTCTTAAATACAGATTATCCTAATTCTATTGGTCGAGTAAAAGGCTATTATGGAAATTTCGGGGTCAATGTTCGTGCGTATACGTATATACGTACAATGGGGCCTGAAGGATTAAGACAAGTATCCGAAAGTGCCGTATTGCATGCCAATTATTTACGTAAGAAATTAGAACCTTATTACGATACACCTTATACTCAATACAGCAAACATGAATTTGTTTTATCCGGATCAAGACAGAAAAAACTTGGGGTTCCAACGACTAGTATTGCAAAACGGATTCTTGATTTTGGCTATTACGCTCCAACGGTTTATTTCCCTTTAATTGTGGAAGAAGCAATAATGATTGAACCAACGGAAACAGAAACAAAAGAGACGTTGGATATATTTGCAGATGCACTGATTCAAATTGCTAAAGAAGTTGAAGAAACACCAGAGCTAGTGTTAACCGCACCGCATACAACTTTTGTAAAACGGTTAGATGAAGTGAAAGCTGCAAGACAGTTAATGGTTAAGTACTCAAAGGAATAGAATGAAAAAACAACCCAACACGTAAATTTACGTAGTTGGGTTGTTTTGTTTTAAAATCAAAATGTATGGTCTATAGTTACACGAATTTAACTATATTTTTTACTACAATGATTTACATCACTTTTGTTGGATTCAAACGACCGTCTGGATCAAAAACTTGTTTGATTTTACGCATGTAAGTTAAATAATTTGGATCAGTCATTTTAGCAAGATAAGGTTTTTTGATAATTCCAATACCATGTTCTGCAGAAGGGAGTCCACCAAGCTCTTTAATTTTTGCGTACATTTTTAACAATACGTCATCACGTTTTGTTTCCCATTCTTGTTGATCTTCTACCGTTCCACGAGCAACACAAGTATGAAGATTTCCATCTCCAGCATGCCCAAAACTAATCATGCTTAGCCCACTTTCAGCTTCTAATTGTTTTGTGTATTGGTAAAGGACAGAAAGTTGATTAATAGGAACCGTTTCATCCATCGTTACTTGTTCAGTGTAATTTACAACTGCAGTTAACAAAGAATCACGTAATGCCCATGCCGTTTTCTCTAGTTCAGGTGTGTCTAGAATAACGATTTCTAAAACGTTATGAGGCTGAACACTTTTTTTAAGTAATTCAACACGATTCATAATCGCTTCTATGCTGTCGCCATCTATTGTCGTTAAAAGATACGATTCTCCTTGTTGGCTAGGAAAAAGAATACCATTTTCTTTTTCACTCAAGTGGATCGTTTCTCTTTCAAAAAATTCAAGAGCAGTTGGATCAACTCCATTTTGCAAAATCGATAAAACAGCATCCGTTGATTCTTTAAGAGTAGGAAAAGCGACAATAAGGGATAAACTAGCTTTAGGCAATGGAATGACTTTTAACTTGATTTGAGTAGTAATTCCAAGTGTTCCTTCAGAACCAATAAATAAATCTTTTAAATCATAACCAGAACTATTTTTGATATTTACACTACCTAAAGTCAATTCTTCACCAGTTGCTAAAATGACATCCAATTGACGAACGTAATCTCTTGTTACACCATACTTAACCGCACGCATGCCGCCAGCATTTGTAGCAATATTCCCACCAATAGAAGAATTTTTTGAGCCAGGATCAGGTGGGTAGAAGAAACCTTTACTTTCGACGAACTCTTGGATCTCATGAAGCAATACACCTGGTTCAACCGTTAAGGTCAATGTTTCTAAATCTAAATCAATGATTTTGTTCATTAGGTGTAAATCAATAATCAATTCATTTTGAACTGGAGCCGTTGCACCAGATAATCCCGTACCTGCTCCACGAGCAATAATGGAAAGATTTTCTTGATTAGCAAATGTAACCAGCGCAATAACTTCAGCTTTTGTCTTGGGTAATGCAACGCCATATACGCTCTCAGCACGACCTACATATTCATCAAATAAATATTTTTCAGGAATATCTTTCCCTTCAAAAATACGAGTTGAGTCGGTAATGATCTCTTTTAATGACATAAAAAAACTCCTTTTAAGTATGAAATAGATAAGTATTTTAGTTCTCACATCAAGTAGTTTAGCACTTAACTACTAGAAAATGCAATTGAATTATAGTATGAGAACGCTCTGAAACGTTGATAAATCAATGATTTTAAAATTGGTATAGGTCGATTTTGTGAAAAATAATTGGAATAAAACTAAAAAAGGATAGAGATTGAAATCTCTATCCTTTTTAGCTATTTAGGAAGTTAATACAGATTGTATATTAGGTGTTTCCTGTGTAAAATTAGGTGCTAAAAGCATATTTTCTAATGTTTGTAGTCGGTGAATCTCATAAGTTGGAATAGGCGTTGCATTTTTAGATCCATTAGGATTAAACCAACATGTATCAATTCCAGCATTGACCCCACCTTGAATGTCAGAAGTTAAAGAATCTCCAATAATTAATGTTTTATTAGCAGAATGGTGAGGGATTTTTTCAAAAACATGGTTAAAAAATTCTTTAGTAGGTTTTTGATAGCCAACTTCTTCAGAAACAAAAATATCTTTGAAGTAAGTGGTCAGTTCTGAGTTATTTAGGCGGATGAACTGTGTACGTGCAACTCCGTTTGTTACCACATAAAGGTTATATTGTTTGGTTAACTTTTGAACTAAAGATTTTGCACCATCAATCAATACGGCGCTTTCTTCCAGATATTGTCTGTATAAGTTATCTAAATGAGCTCCATTTAATGTTAAACCAACTTTTTTAAATAAAATTGAAAAACGAGTATGCAATAATTCTTCCCGCTTAATTTCTCCTTTTTCAAAAGAAGACCATAATTTTTGATTCATATCTTGATAAAATTGCTTAATATCGTCTGTTAAGACAATATCGTGTTCGCTAAATAATTTTTGTAAAGCATAATTTTCAGCTGCTTTAAAATCAAGCAGTGTATCATCTACATCAAATAAAAGTGTTTGGTATCTTTTCAAATGAGTAGCCCCCTTTATTGTATTAATTGTTTTACATAGTCTCTAAAAAGTATACCATTTATCTTGTGTAAAGATAGAAAATTCAGCATAATAAAGCTAACTAATCAAATTTAAAGGATGGATGAAATGAAAGAAAAACAAGTTATATTGAATGGAAATAGTGTTGAAATTTTGGACTATTTTAAACAGAACTTAATGGTTGATCATTATGAACAATCGGCTACCTACGGATTAGATTTTGAATATGGGAAAGGCTTTTTAACTGTTTTTGAAAAATACTTTTTTAGAAATGACAGTGTAGCAAGTTTGACTCTTCATATCCATCCTTTAGAAAATGAACAAGTTGAAGTGATTATAATCGTATCAGGCAGTGAAAGTGGGATTTTCAAAATAGATTGGTGGATAGGAAAGTCGATCATGAAATCAATGGATAAATTGATAGAGGAACTTAGATAGATCAAAAAGCAAGTTGATCAAGTTTAAAGGTAAGTATAAAACAAATCGGTTCGTTTTAAAATATAGGTGTACTCAATCATTTTTGGTATACTATTAGCAGTAAGTGAAAGAGAACAAAAAGAAAGGTTTGATGGAATGAGAAAATTTTTCTCATATAGTTTAGTATTGATTTTTTTGATTGGTTTTGGCTACTGGTTAGGCAGTTCGACTATTTTAGAAGGTACAAAGATTAGTGATACTATTTCTCTGATGGAGAACAAGTTGAATGATAATCCATTAGTACTTGTAGAAGAGACCCCAAATACGAGTGAACAAGAACAATCAATGAATGTGGATTCAACAAGCACGAATGATTTAACAGAGACCGATGAAATTGATGTTGCAGTTGTGGAAAACCGGATGTTAGAATTATTAAATGATTTAAGAAGTGAATTGGGAGTTGCGCCTGTAAGTTCAAATGATCAGTTAAAAAAAGCAGCTAATATACGAGCAATTGAAACAGGAGAATCATTTTCCCATACACGTCCTGATGGAAAAGCTACTTTTACCGTATTAGAAGAGCCAGAAGTTAACTATTCTTACCGGTTAGCGGGAGAAAATTTAGCAATGGGAACGAATTACCTGGCGGAAAAAGAAATGGCTGAATGGTTGTTTAAAGGATTAAAAGATAGTCCAGGGCATTATGAAAATATGGTAAAAAAGGATTTTGAAGAAGTAGGAATTGGTGTTCATTATGATGGCACCAATCTTTATATTGTTCAAATATTTGGAACACCATTATAAGTGTTTTATGCATAAACCTGTTAGGTGAATAGTAAAAAAGATTGAGTTTAATAACTCGATCTTTTTTTGTCGCACTATATGTTGTGGTTGAAAAATAAATCAATCTGATATATAGTGTTTTTGAACAGATGCAACAAAATAGAAGGAGAGTATTTGTGCAACTTTATACAAAGACGGGCGATAAAAAGGGTATACAAATTTAATTAGTGGCGAGAAGGTAAGAAAAGACACAAATCGCGTGGATGCCTATGGAACAATAGATGAATTAAATTCGTTGATTGGATATATTGTGATCCAACTAGAAGAAGGAGATTCAACGTTAAGAGCAGAAAGATCTATTGTTAGTATAGGATTTGAGGAAACGGTGAATCAATATGTTGTAGTTTATATGAATCGATTATCTGATTATTTTTTCGCTGTTGCTAGAGCTGTCAATCATCACTATAATGTAAAGGAAATTTTATACGAAAGAGGAGGAAAAGTTTTTCATCCTGAATTAAAAAAAGAAGATTTAAGTTAAAAAGAATAATTGAGCAGAGGTATTCGATAATTGGAGGAATAAATAAGATGAAAATCATTAAATTAGGACTTATAGGATTAACCGCTCTTAGTTTAGTAGCCTGTGGAGAAACGACTATGTCAGAATCAGACTCTTCTGCTGAAAAAAGCACTTCCTTGGTAGAAGGTCAGGTTAAAGAAACACTCTCTATTATTATTGCATTAGAAGAAGACGGAAAAGAAGTAGACACAGCAACAAAAAACTTAGAAGTATCCGAGGGCACTACGGTCTTAGAAGCCCTAAAAAAAGAATATGAAGTAGTTGAAGAAGGCGGATATATTTCTTCTATTGAAGGAATGAAGCAAGACGAGGAAGCAGGAAAGTATTGGATGTACGAAGTAAACAATACAAAGGCAACTGTAGGAGCAGATGAATACGAGTTACAAAATGGAGATTTGGTGAAGTGGTTTTTAAATGCTTCGCAATAAAAGTGTTGGAAAATTATCCATTCAAAGAATAACCTTACTTGCCTTTCTCACAGCACTTTGCCAAGTTAGCCGTCAATTGCTCCAGTTCCTGCCGAATGTTCAGCCAGTAACGGTTATCTTAATTATTTTAACGTTAACCTTAGGAATAAGTGATGCTCTAATAGTATCTGTATTGTCGATTTTTTTATCAAATATGACACTTGGGATGGGTGTCTGGACAATTGCTCAAATCGGTTCATTCTTTGTAGTGATTTTGGTTACGGGACTAGTAATCAAACCTATGTTTAAAAAAATTCCTTTTGCACTGATGGTTATTTATGCTGGATTTACCGGCTATTTATATGGATTCATTATCTCACTGATCCAAGCCCCTTTTTTTGGTATTCAAAATTTTTGGATTTATTATGCTTCAGGTATTCCTTATGATACAATGCATGCAGCAGGGAATAGTGGGTTTTATTTGATTCTAGCACCGATTTTATTTCCTTTATTAAAAAAATTTCTTAACAAGTATTATTCCAATGGTGATTGGAAGTAAAAAAGATAAAAAGACAGAAAGTTCATTGCAAAACTGAACTTTCTGTCTTTTTTAGTTAACTGTTCTATTTATAGATAAGAAGAAGGGTTAACACGAGTTCCATTTTTGTACATTTCAAAATGTAAATGTACTCCGGTAGAAGATCCAGTTGTTCCCATTGTTCCAATTTGTTGGCCTTGAGAGACCTGTTGCCCTGGAGAAACAAGTAAACTTCCTGCAACCATATGAGCATAAAGAGTTTGCATGCCATTTCCATGGTCAATTTTTACATAGTATCCCCATGATGAATGATATCCTGCAATGACAACTGTACCACTTTGAGCGGCTACGATTGCTCCACCACCACCAAAGTCAATTCCCCCATGTAATTTATGCTCGCCTGTAATTGGATGTATACGATAGCCATAAGGTGAAGTAGAATATCCGCCACTAGGATGAATAAAACCTGAATTAGATGACGGTTTTGATTCTGGTTTAGGTTCTGGCTTAGGTTCTGGTTTGGGTGTAACAGTCGGTTTTTTTGACGAACTAGAATTACTAGAACTATTTGATGAACTACTCGATTTATTAGCACTTGTTGATTTGTCAGGAGAAGAGCTGGCAATTGTTGTTTTTTGTTCGGCAGCTTTTTTAGAAGCTTCCTCTTGCTCTGCTTTTTCTCGTTCAGCTTTTTCTTGAGCCGCAATAGCCGTTAATCTAGTTTCTTCCTCAGCAGCAGCCTTTTTAGCTTCTTCTTCAGCAGCTTTTTGAATGGCTAATTGTCTTGCTTGTTCTTCTTCAATTATACGTTGACGTTCTTCTTGCATTTCTTCAGATAAAGTACTTGTTTGAGTAGCAATTACTTGCTGCTCTTTAACAAATGTATTTTTTTCTTCTTCTGTCATATCATATTGAATAGCAACCTGGACGATTTTATCATCCATTTCAGCTTTTTGAGCGACTAGATTATTTTTAGATAATTCAATCGCATTTTTTGTTTCTTCAATAGCAACTTTTTCAAATTCGGCTTTTACTTCATTAGTTTCCAAAGATTTTTGGTCCACCGCTTGTTCAGTTACAATAGTCTTATTAGCTGTGACAAGTTGATTAACAATGCCTATGCGTCCTACTAAGTCTGAAAAACTTTCAGCAGTTAACATAAGGCCTATTAAATTAGAAGTACTCCCATCCGTTTGTACAGAACGCGCTTGGTTTTCAAGCTTGCCTGTCCGTTGAGCAATGAGTGCTTTTAAAGCTTCAATTTCATTTTTCAATAGTTCAACTTTTGCTTTAGACTCTTCTAATTTTTGTTCTTGATTGTGTAATTTCATAACCGTTTCGTCAATTTGAACTTGCAGTGTAGTGATGTCTGATTCTAAATGACCTTTTTCTGTTTCTAAGTCGTTTAAGGTTTCGTCTTGTTCTTGGATTCTATTATTAAGCTCTGATGATTGTGATTCAAGTTCGTTTTTTTCTTGTTCCATCTCTTCCAACGTAGCCGCTTGAGCAACAGTTGGTAAAAATGGACTAGCGAACATCATCGAAGCCATAATTCCTGTTATTACTTTCTTTTTCAATAGTTTACCCCCATAAATCGTCTTGCATTTGCATACTCAAAAAGTATAGCATAGATAATGAGCAAATAGGATGTTAGTTGTGTAACAAAAAGCTAGAATAGTATTACATAACGATTGTAAGCTGAAATAAACAACGGTATTCATTTTGATAATAACCGAGATAGAAATATAAAAATGAATACCGTGTAACCGTTCTATTCATTAACAGATAGTGGTAAACTAAAGGCAAGAAAAGTAGAGTGGAAATGATGAAGGAGGCGAAATTAGTGTATTATTTAGGCATTGATATTGGAGGCACAGAAACGAATTATGGGTTGATCAATAATCAAGGTGAACTAAGAGAAATCAAGACTAGAAAAACACCTATGCAATCGTTAACGCATTTCCTAGACATGATGGGAGATATTTATGATGAATATGCTCATCAAATTGAAGGTATGGCCATTAGCATGCCGGGTATTATTCATTCAAAAACGGGATATGCTGTTCATGGTGGATCATTAAAATACATCAAGAAAATGAATATGGTTGAGATGTTGGAAACGAGATGTCAAACAACGATTCATGTAGAAAATGATGGCAAAGCAGCAACACTTGGAGAATTGTGGAAAGGGAATTTAAAAGGCATTCAACATGGAATCATGCTGAATCTTGGAACGGGTATCGGTGGAGGAATAGTAGTAAACGGTGCAGTGTTGAAAGGACAGCACTATTCTGCTGGAGAATTTTCATTTATTAAAACGAATACAGCTAGAAGTAAGGATGCATCCTACATGTTTGGGTATCAAAATGGAATAAGGCGGTTGTTTCAAAATATAGCTTTGCAATGTAAACTACCTGTAGAATCCATAGATGGTTTTAAAATGTTTGAACTAATTGAAGGTGGAAATAAAGAAGCCGCATCCTGTTTGAATGACTACTGCTATACATTAGCTATTCAACTGTTCAACTTGCAAACTATTTTAGATCCAGAAAGAATTATCATTAGCGGCGGAATTAGCGGAAATCCGTTATTGATTCAACTCATTAAAGAAAACGTAGGTAAAGTGTATGAAGAAGAGTTAGGTGAAGGGGTGTTTATTGTACCTGAAATAATGAAAAGCAGGTTTGGAAACAAGGGAAATATCATTGGCGCTTTATACAATTATAAATTGAATGAAGAGTAAAAAAATAAAAAGCTTTCAAAACATGTTATAAAATATAACATGGTTTGAAAGCTTTTTTAGGTTATTTTTGCTATTTAATTTAAAATGCTTGTTTAGAGCTTTTTTTAATGTTAGATTTTATAACATATAAAAAAGGGAGGTAAAAATATGTTTTCATCTGTGGATACGTTATGGGTTCTTGTTGGAACGGTATTAGTATTTTTTATGCAAGCAGGTTTTGCGATGGTTGAAACTGGATTTACTAGAGCAAAAAATGCTGGTAATATTATCATGAAAAATTTGATGGATTTTGTATTAGGATCTTTAATGTATTGGATCATTGGTTTTGGAATAATGTTTGGTCCAAGTATAGTTGGTTTATTTGGAAAACCGGATTTATTTGTACAAGGAAATTATGACACTACTATACCGGGGTATGTATTTTTAATGTTTCAAACGGTCTTTGCTGCAACTGCAGCAACAATTGTTTCCGGAGCAATGGCAGAAAGAACAAAATTTAGTGCATACCTAGTTTACACATTGATTATTTCTACAGTTGTTTATCCTATTTCTGGACATTGGATCTGGGGTGGAGGATGGTTAGCACAATTAGGATTTGTCGATTTTGCTGGTTCTACAGCTGTTCATATGGTTGGTGGAGTAACAGCCTTAATCGGAGCAAAACTTGTTGGCGCTAGAATTGGAAAATACGATAAAGATGGAAAAGCAAAAGCTATTCCAGGACATAGTCTAACATTAGGAGCTTTAGGTGTTTTCATTCTTTGGTTTGCTTGGTTTGGATTTAATGGGGCTTCAACGGTCTCCGCCACGGGTGACGAAACATTAGCTCTTATCGGGACGATCTTTTTAAATACAAATTTATCTGCAGTAACGGCTACCTTAATTGCTATGGTGATTACATGGATAAAATATGGAAAACCAGATGTTTCTATGACACTAAATGGTTCGCTAGCTGGTTTAGTAGGAATTACAGCAGGATGTGCGATAGTTTCACCATTTGGTGCAGTAGCTATAGGAGCTATTTCTTCTATTGCATTAGTCTATGGAATAGAATTTGTTGAAAAAAAGGTTAAAATTGATGATCCAGTTGGTGCTTTTGGAGTTCATGGAATTTCGGGTGCTTTAGGAACGATTCTAGTAGGTGTTTTTGCGACTGATGACGGTCTGCTTTATGGCGGCGGTATTAGTCTTTTAGGGGTTCAATTATTAGGAGTTATCGCTGTCATAGCATGGGTAACGATTACTATGTTCATTACGTTTAAACTCGTTGATAAGACAATTGGGTTACGAGTAACAGAAGAAGAAGAAATTGCAGGGATGGATATTTCAGAACACGGATTAGAATCAAGCTATGGTGACTTTGTAACGGTTCCTTTTGGGCAAAAACCCCTATTCGAAGGATTAAAATTTGAAAGTCCAGAACCTGAATTAGCTTTTTCAGATGTAGGACCTTTTGCTATCCATGAGGAAGATAGTCGTGAAACAGTTGAAATTCATCAACAGGTAAAGCCACCTTTTACAACTGGTGAAAAGGAAGAGGCTCGTTTGATGAAAGTGGACATTATAACAAATGAGTCTAAATTTGATAGTTTGAAAAAATCTTTAAATGGTATTGGTATCACAGGTATGACAGTAACAAAAGTACAAGGATATGGCCTGCAAAAAGGACAAACAGCTTATTATAGAGGAGTTGAAATCGAAGCGGATTTACTTCCTAAAATAAGATTAGAAGTAGTGGTTAGCAGTATTCCAGTTTCTCTGGTGATAGAAACTGCTCGAAAAGCACTATATACGGGTACAGTTGGAGATGGGAAAATTTTTGTCTACAATGTTGAGAATGTCGTTCGAGTCAGTTCTGGAGACCAAGGAACAAAAGCTTTAGAATATGATGAAGAGAAAGAAGAAGTTAGGGTCTAATAAATAAAATAAACCAATAAGAAAGTTCTATAAGAACTTTCTTATTGGTTTATTTACTGCTCTATTTATTGTTTCTTAAACTAACAGGTTTATCTAGCATTTCTTTGTAGATAATTCCTTTTACATAATCATTTTGAAAATGAAGATTTTTAGCTTTAACCTCAGTTTGGTAACTTGATTTTCTAGTAGAAGTTACCTTATCAATTGGGGTTAATGAAGTTAGGTCATCTCTATCAAAAAGCGTCTGACTTTTACTTTTATTAACGTCATGTGCATTAAATAGAGTTGAATTTGGAGCTGTAGAAGATCGAACGGGTTCTGATTTTCTTTTAGTATTTTGTTGTAGGTTGCCGCCTCTTTTATGATCTGCATCTTGTTGCATGCGACTAGACAATTGTTTTGCATGCGCTTGTTGGTTTCGTTTTTGTGAAGAATCCTTAGCGTTGCTTGCATACTTTTGTCGAGTGGTATTGTTTGTTAAAAAGGCATCTTTTAAAGAAACAGACTCATTCTTTTCTAATTCTTCTCTTTGATAAGTTTGCCTTTGATTATTTTGTGATGGAGAAGAGTTGCCTACGATAGACGTAATGAAAAAACGGTAAATAGTAGCGATAATAGAAAAGAATGTAGTCCCTATAAGAAATAAAACGACAAGGGCTATTAAAGTATTCATTATCTATCACTTTCTCTCTCAGTAGAATCTGAAATAGAATTTCTCATTTTAGTATCGGCATTAACATTATTCATATTGTAATAATCCATTGCGCCTAAGTTTCCTGATTTTAAAGCTTCGGCTAAAGCCAAAGGTACTTCAGCTTCAGCTTCCACTACGCGTGCACGCATTTTTTGAACTTCAGCAATCATTTCTTGTTCTTGGGCAATCGCCATAGAACGTCTTTCTTCTGCTTTAGCTTGTGCGATATTTTTATCTGCTTGAGCTTGTTCCATTTGTAAGCTGGCACCGATGTTACGACCAACATCAATATCTGCAATATCAATGGAAAGAATTTCAAAAGCAGTACCAGAATCTAATCCTTTTCTTAAAACTGTTTTCGAGATAGAATCCGGATTTTCTAAAACATCTGTGTGTTTAGCTGCACTACCAACGGTGGTTACAATTCCTTCACCAACACGAGCAATGATGGTTTCTTCACCGGCACCACCGACTAAACGTTCGATATTTGCACGGACAGTTACTTTAGCACGAGCTTTAACTTCGATACCGTTCATTGCCATTGCTGCAATGACCGGTGTTTCAATAACCTTTGGATTAACACTGACTTGAACAGCTTCAAAAACGTTTCTTCCTGCTAAGTCAATTGCAGCAGCTTGCTTGAAAACTAAGTCAATATTTGCACGTTGTGCGGCAATCAAAGCATCAATCACTTGATTAATGTCACCACCGGCTAAATAATGGGCTTCTAATTCATTGATATCAATATCTAAACCGGCTTTAGTCGCTTTGATCAACGGACGAATGATATTTTGCGGAGTCACTCGTCTTAAGCGCATTCCTACAAGTGTTCCTATATTAACTTTCACGCCTGAGAAGTAGGCAGTAACCCATAATCCAACGGGTACAAAACGGAAAAATAAACTAATAACGATAATAACGATAATGGCTATGAATAAAAAGCCAATCCAATTTGTGGGGCTCTCTGCAACTGTTGTCATGTTTAATCCACTCTCCTAACAATAATTTTATATCCTTCTACTTTTGTGACAATAACGGGAGTACCTTCATCAATATGTTCGCCTGTACTGACAACATCTAACTCTGTACCATCGAATGCTACTTTTCCAGATGGTCTAAGAGAAGTAGTTGTTTTTCCAGTTTTTCCTAAATAAGCTGTAGCATCATTGTTGCTTGAAAATCCGCTTTTTCTATCTAAGTTATTATTAAGAACGAGTTTTTGTAAATGTGTCAGCGAGTAACCTCTTCGTATGAGCATGATCACCAAAAATGAAGATGCGACGACAGCGATACTTAAATCCCGCAAGGTTGTTCCTAAATCATTATTGGTTAAATAGACACCACCGATGATTAAAAGAAAACCAATTATACCTGCTACACCAAAGTCTGGTATAAAAACTTCAAAAATCAGAAGACAGATCCCTAAAATAAAAATAATGATGGGAATCCAATTTTCTAAACTATTCAAATAAAAATAGCCACCAAAACTTGCTAATGCCAATAGTCCTCCTAAAGTAGATTGAGGCGTTAATGCCGCTATTACTAAACCAACAAAACCAACAGTCAATAATAGTATTTCCAATCTGTTCACCCCCTTTACGATAAGCTCCTTTAATAGTTGCCTGACTAAGTTGTAATTGGACTTACCTACTATCATTTTACCATTAGTAACACAGTAACGCACTTTTAACTCAACATTTCCTAATCTTTTTTTGTTATTTATCTAGTGACATTTTGATGTTAAATATAATTTAGACAGATTAAGTGAGGCTAGTGAAATTGAATTTTTGAAGGAAGATATTAAAAATATGAAAAGAGGTATAAGTTAAATAGGAGCGTATACGAAAAGTACTACAAGAATGACTCAGGTAAAACGCGTCTAAGAAACAACTATGGTTTACTGATTGGCCAATTTTATACAAATCCAGGAGCAGTTTTACTCTCAAATTTATCAAAAGCTCACTTTATACTAAATTTGGTTCAAGCTCGATTAGATGGACTTGTTATTGGGAGTCTAATGGATTTGCTAGGTGCAATAATCATTACGTATGCTATTAAATTAGATGATAAGGAAACACAATTAATAAAAAATAAGAACAATTAAGTGTTTTTTTTGTATTATCCTAAAAAGTTGATCATCCTTTTTAGGTTATTTTTTTAATGGAAAACCACATTAACATATCAGTAAGCGTTTTCCTTTAGTAGTGGTATAATAACTACAGAGTTAAAAAATAAGTTAATTTTAAAGAAAGTAAAAAATAGTTCGATTATTAGATAAATACATTGTAAAATGAAAATACAATGATAGAACGATGAAAGAATGACGGGTTGAAAGTTGGGAGTGAATAGAGTGACGAATAAATCGATGGATGAAGAAACCAAAAATAACCTTGAAAAAGAATTATATTTATTTAACACAGGTGAGCATTTTGATAGTTATTTAATTATGGGATGTAAAAAAGATAGTTACAAAGGAAAAGATGGGTTTCGATTTACCGTTTGGGCTCCTAATGCAAAAAGTGTTGGCTTAACAGGTGATTTTTCAGATTGGCAGATGGGAATTGAAATGGAAAGAATAGGGAGAACTGGCTGTTGGACGGTGTTCAATGATCAAGCAATTGAAGGACAATGCTATAAATACCGAATAGAACAATCTGATGGAACGGTAAAATTAAAAATTGATCCATACGCTTTTGAATTTGAAGTAAGACCTAACGATGCATCTATCGTAAAGAATTTGCCGGAAAAAAAATGGCGAGACGGCCTTTGGACATCAAGTAAGAAACGTTTTTCTATCTATGAACGCCCACTGAACATTTATGAAGTACACCTCAGCTCATGGAAACACCATGAAGACGATTCATGGTACACCATTCCAGAATTGCAACAAGAATTAATTCCTTATGTGAAAAAAATGGGGTACACACATATTGAATTTATGCCCTTGATGGAACATCCCTTAGATGCATCTTGGGGTTACCAATTGACTGGTTATTATGCGTTGTCTTCGAAGTTTGGTACTATGGAAGATTTTCAAAATTTTGTAGAAGCGGCTCATTTAGCAAACATTGGTGTGCTAATGGATTGGGTACCGGGTCACTTCAATCGAAATGATTACGGAATGGTTTATTTTGATGGAACACCTCAATTTGAATACAAAGATAAACATAAAGCAGAAAATAATCGATGGGGTACGATGAATTTTGATTTAGGAAAGGATCAAGTTCAAAGTTTTTTGATTTCAAATGCTCTTTATTGGATCGAACAATTTCATTTAGATGGGTTAAGAGTTGATGCAGTATCGAGTATGTTGTATCTTGATTACGATATTGGTGAATGGATACCTAATGAAGATGGAAGCAACCATAATAAAGTTGGTGTCGCATTCATACAGAAATTAAATGAAAAAGTATTTGAAAGGCACCCTGACACGCTGATGATAGCTGAAGAAAGTACCGCTTGGTCAAAGGTTACAAAACCTGTCTACATGGGGGGCTTAGGATTTAATTATAAATGGAATATGGGATGGATGAATGACACACTGAAGTTTTTTGAAATGGATCCATCATCTCGCAAACATCATTTTAATTTAATCACCTTTTCTTTTATGTATGCATTCAATGAAAATTTTATTTTACCATTTTCTCATGATGAAGTGGTCCATGGAAAAAAATCATTGATGCATAAAATGCCAGGTGATCGTTACAACCAATTTGCCAGCTTGCGTACGCTAGAAGCATATATGATGGTTCACCCAGGAAAAAAATTAAATTTCATGGGAAATGATTTTGGTCAATTTCTAGAATGGCGGATTCATGAAGGATTGGAATGGGAAAGTTTGGATGATGAAATGAATGCTAAGCATTTGTACTTTATGGAATCGCTAAATCTGCTTTATAAAAAAGAGCGTGCACTTTGGGAAATGGATCACCAAACACAAGGTATCCAAATCTTAGATGCGGATAATTCTACTGAAACCATTTTGTCATTCATTCGTAAAGGAAAAAAACCGCGTGACTTTGTAATAGTCATTTGTAATTTTGTTCCAATTGAACGTAAAGGGTATAAAATAGGCGTTCCTTTTGAAGGGGTTTACGAAGAATATTTAAACACTGAGAGGCATGAATATGGTGGCGTCTGGACACATCAGCAAGGACCGTTGAAAACGATAAAAGAAACGACACATCATCAAAATTATACCATTGAATTGATTGTACCGGCAATGAGTGTTTTAATTTTACGACCAAAAAGAATTTTTGGAGTACCAAAAAATTAATCGATAAAAAGGAGGGTTGAGGAAGAATGCTAAGTAGATTCTTCCAATAGTATAATGAAAAAAACTGAAACGTTAGCTATGATTTTAGCAGGAGGACAAGGAACTCGGCTTGGAAAATTAACTAAAGATATTGCTAAACCGGCTGTACCATTTGGTGGGAAATATAGAATCATTGATTTTGCATTAAGCAATTGCGCTAATTCCGGAATCAAGAATGTTGGCGTTGTGACTCAATACCAGCCTTTGGAATTAAATACTCATGTCGGAAATGGGGAAAGCTGGGGACTGAACACGCACGATGGTGGAGCTACTATTCTACAACCCTATTCAAGTGTAGATGGAGAAAAGTGGTTTAAGGGAACTGCTCATGCTATTTATCAAAATATTGATTTTATTGATCGTTATAATCCAGAATACCTATTGGTTCTTTCAGGTGATCATATTTATAAAATGGACTATCAAGATATGATTGCATTCCATAAAGAAAAAAATGCAGCTCTAACAGTAGGAGTCATTCCAGTTCCTCTTGAAGAAGCACCTCGTTTTGGAATTATGAATACTGATCAGACAGACCGAATTATTGAATTTGAAGAAAAACCATCAGAACCTAAAAGTAATTTAGCTTCAATGGGAATTTACATCTTTGACTGGCCTATGCTAAAAAGTTACCTCGTTGATAACCACGCTAAAAACCGTACAATGGAAGATTTTGGAAAAGACGTTATTCCAGCTTACTTAAGAAACAGTGAAAATATATTTGCTTATGCATTTAAAGACTACTGGAAAGATGTTGGAACAATTGAAAGTCTTTGGGAAGCAAATATGGAATTTTTAGATCCAAACCATGCCTTAAATATAAGAGATTCATCGTGGAGGGTGTATACACAAAATCCTTCTGCGCCACCTCAATTCTTGACTAAATCTTCAAAAGTTTCAGATTCTATGATTGCAGATGGATGCTATATTGCTGGGGAAATTAACCATTCTATTTTATCTCATAATGTTAAAGTGGGGAAAAATTCTATCATAAAAGACAGCTTGATCATGGCAAATGTGACTATAGGAGAAAATGTAACAATCAATTGCGCTATCATTGGAGAAAATGCAAAAATTCATGATGGAGCACAACTGAAAGGTGAGGAAAAGAATATTACGGTTGTTGGCTATGCAGAAGAGGTAGGAGGGCTAAAAGATGAAGATTAATGAACAATTATGTGCAGTATTGAATCTGGATGAATCAGAATCTCAATTAATGCCTTTAACAAAAAAAAGAGCAGTTGCTGCATTGCCATTTGGTTCACGGTACAGGTTAATTGATTTTCCACTTTCAAGTTTATATAGTGCAGAGGTAACTTCAGTTGCAATATTTGTAAGGGGTCGGGCAAGAGCGTTAATGGATCATGTCCGAAGCGGTTACCCTTGGGGAATGGAATCTACCGTTGGAGGTGGATTATTTATTCATTCTGGAGCCGAAATAAAAGAAGCTGTGGAGCAGTTGGAATCAGATCAAATTAGCAGTTACTACCAAGATCAAATCGACTTTGTTCAACATTCGAATAAAGGATATGTCGTTGTTATGGGTAGTAAAATGCTGTGCAATGTCGATCTTAAGGCTGTTTTGAGAAACCATATCGATAGTAAATCTGACGTTACAGTTGTATATAAAAATGTTTCTAGGGATTTTTGTTCACCGGATTCTATTGACACATGCCTAACATTTGAAGGAGAAGGAGAAAGTAAGGTCATTGATTTGCTTACAGCTCATGAACTTCCAAGTGAAGAAACAAAAATAGCGATTGGTATGGGCATCGCAATTATGAAAGCTGAAAAATTTATCGAATTAACAAGAGAAGCAGCTAGTAATCGAATAAAAGGAGACATCAATGTTTTAATTAGACATAGTTTAAAAGAAAATACCGTAAATAGTTTTGAATATACGGGATATTTGAAAAATATCGATAACATTTCAAATTATTATCAGGCAAACATGGATTTATTAGATGAAGATAATTACAATGCGTTATTTTATCGTAGTCAACTGGTCATTACAAAAGTCAAAAACGGAGCACCTACCTACTATTCAAAAGAAGCAGATATCAGTAATTCACAGCTGGCAAGTGACTGCGTGATTGATGGAACGGTTGAAGATTCTATTGTTTTTCGTAAAGTCATAATAGAAAAAACAGCAACGGTCAAATATTCTATAATTATGCAAGGTTGTAAAATTGCTCAAGGTGCAGAATTGCAGTACGTTATTTTAGATAAAGGTGTAAAAATTGGTCCGGGAGTTCAGCTAACAGGAACGAAAGAAAATCCTATAGTGATAGAAAAAAATAGTGAAATAACAGTTGAAAAGGAGAGCTGAAAAAATGAAGGTTTTATTTGCTGCGGCTGAATGTGCTCCTTTTTTTAAGACAGGGGGATTAGGCGATGTCGCAGGTGCTCTGCCAAAAGAGTTAAAAAAACAAGGGATAGATATACGAGTTGTATTGCCTTTATATAGTACAATGCCTCAAAAATATAAAGATCAATTAGTAGATGTAACACAGTTTGAAGTGAAAGTTGGTTGGAGAAGTCAATATTGTGGAATCAAAAAATTAAAAAAAGATGACATTAACTATTACTTTATTGATAATTTATATTATTTTAATCGTCCTAGCATTTATGGTTTTGACGATGACGGCGAACGATTTGCTTTTTTTGCACAAGCTATTTGTGAAATGTTAGAAAAAATAGAATTTGTCCCAGATGTTCTACATGTGAACGATTGGCATACATCTATTATTCCTGTTTTGCTAAAGGATAAATATCAATGGATCACAAGTTATCAATCGATAAAAACGATTTTGACGATTCATAATTTACAGTTTCAAGGTGTTTTTGACCAGCTTGTTTTATCTGATTTATATGGAATAGGGTATAATGCCTTTCATGAACACGGCTTAAAATATTATGATGATATCAATTGTTTAAAAGGTGGGATTTTTTATGCGGACCAAGTCACAACAGTTAGTCCAACATATGCACAGGAAATCCAAACACCTCAATTTGGCGAAAATTTAGATGGTGTACTACGGTTCAATAGTTACAAATTAAGCGGTATTTTAAATGGAATTGATTATGAGGTCTTTGATCCTGAAATAGATAATGCTATTCCAGCGCATTTTTCTACAAAAAATTTAAAAGGAAAAACGATTAATAAAACAACTTTGCAAGAGCGGGTTGGATTACCGGTAAATGAGAAAATAGCATTAATGTCTATGGTGAGTAGGTTAACAACTCAAAAAGGCTGCAACTTATTGCGTGATAAAATTGATGAACTGATGCATCGTAATATTCAAGTTCTCATATTAGGTACCGGTGACAAAGAGTACGAAGACAGTTTCAGTTATTTTACTTGGAAGTATCCTGAAAAATTTAAAGTAATTGTTGATTTTGATGTGGCTCTAGCCCAGCATATCTATGCAGGAAGCGATATGTTTATTATGCCCTCAGCGTTTGAACCTTGTGGATTGTCTCAACTTAACTCACTTCGATATGGTACATTGCCGATCGTTCATGAAACGGGTGGGTTAAAAGACACCGTTCAACCCTACAATCCATATACTGGAAAAGGAACTGGCTTTAGTTTCAATGATTTCCGTTCGTCTGTCATGGTTGAAACGATTGACCGTGCATTGACGGTTTATTATGATGAGCCTAAAAAATGGACATCGCTAGTAAAACAAGCCATGTCGAAAGATTTTAGTTGGGAAAAATCCACTAACGAATATATACAAGTTTATACAGCAATGCTTAAAGCATAAGGAAGAACTTCAACAGGCACATAACAATAGGCAACTATTCTTATTTTGGCTGTTGAAGTTTCTTTATTTAGTAGGAACCCCCATTAGCTTGATCAAAAAAGAATACGAGGAGAGAAAAATGCTAACAACTACAGAATTTAAACAGGAATTTGAGAAAATACTTGAAGGGCTTTATGCTTCAAATTTAGAAGATACTTCTTCCATACAACAGTATACGGCTTTAGGAAATTTTATAAAAAGCTATACTTCTGATAATTGGAATCAAACCAATGAACTGTATCTAGAAGAACAAGTAAAACAAGTTTACTACTTTTCAATGGAATTTTTGCCTGGGCGTATGTTGAAAAGCAATTTATTGAATTTAGGAATTTTAACTACTGTGCGAGAAGGAATTGCTGAAATGGGGTTAGATTTCGAAGCGATTGTAAAATCAGAAGTAGATCCAGCTTTAGGCAATGGAGGATTAGGTCGATTAGCTTCTTGTTTTATGGATTCAATTGCTTCTCTGGGGATTCCGGGTAACGGTACAGGTATTCGTTACCGTTATGGATTATTTCAACAAAAATTTGTAGACGGGTATCAAGTTGAGTTGCCAGAGAACTGGCTACGTAACGGAAATGTTTGGGAAGTTAGAAAAGAAAATAAAGCAGTCATGATTCGTTATGGCGGTGAGGTGTATTTGAAAGAAGATGGCGAAAATAAACTGCGCCCTATCTATTCGAATACCCAAAATATTTTAGCAGTGCCTTATGACACAGGAATGATAGGATATGAGAATGATGTTGTAAACAATCTTCGCTTATGGTCAGCTGAAATTCCTCCTGAAGAAGAGATACGTTACAAGACGATTGCTGAACGAGAAGTAGTTAACCAGATTACTGAGGTGCTTTATCCAGATGATTCAAATTACGAAGGACAGCTTCTTCGATTGAGACAAGAGTATTTTTTTACATCTGCAGGTATTCAAAGTATTGTACGATTTTTCAAAAAACAAGATCAGCCATGGAGTGAGTTTCCAAATAAAGTTGCTATTCATGTAAATGATACACATCCAGCTTTATGTGTTCCAGAATTGATGCGTATTTTATTAGATGAAGAAGGACTTAGTTGGGAAATTGCATGGGATATTACGAAAAAATCTATTAGTTATACCAACCACACCATTATGCAAGAAGCTATGGAAAAATGGCCGGTTGACATGGTTAATGGTTTGCTGCCACGTATTTATCAAATCATTGAAGCAATCAATCAACGCCATATAGATAGAAAAATCTCCTTATATGGAGAAGAACTGACGTATCAGACCACTATTATTTCAGACGGTTATGTTAAAATGGCGCACTTAGCTATTATTGGAAGTCACAGTGTAAATGGGGTTGCCCAGTTACATACAGACATTTTAAAAGAAGAAACGCTGCACGATTTTTATAAAATGTATCCATCTAAATTTAATAATAAAACGAATGGTATTACACAAAGAAGATGGCTCCATTTAGCTAACGAAAAATTAACGCAGCTGATTGATGATAAGATCGATCAAGAGTGGAAAACGAATCCAGCTGAATTAAGACAGTTTAAGGCCTATTCAAAAGATCCAAAAACACTAAAACAATTATCTGATATCAAACTTGAAAATAAAAAACGATTTGCGCTTTATGCAAAAGAAAAATACGGTATTGAAATTGATCCTACAGCATTATTTGATGTACAAATAAAAAGACTACATGCATACAAGCGTCAATTATTAAATGCATTGCATATCTTAGACCGTTATTTGAAAATTAAAGACGATCCTACCCTTGAATTACAGCCAAGAGTCTTTATTTTTGGAGCAAAAGCAGCTCCTAGTTACGTTTATGCAAAGCAAATCATCAAGTTTATTAATGCATTAGCTCAGTTAATAAATAACGATCCAGATATAGGCAATAAAATTAAAGTAGTATTTGTAGAAAATTATGGTGTTTCATTAGCCGAGTTGATTATTCCAGCTGCAGATATCAGTGAACAAATATCCTTAGCAGGAAAAGAAGCTTCAGGAACAAGTAATATGAAATTGATGTTAAATGGTGCTTTGACCATGGCAACATTGGACGGTGCTAATATTGAAATTAAAGATTTAGTCGGGGAAGACAATATTTTTCTATTTGGTTTGACGAATGACGAAGTTAATCAGATGAACCGAGAGGGTAATTATTCTTCGATAGCTGTTATGGAATCCAATCCGCGTTTGACTCGAGTCTTGAATTGCCTAATAAATGGCACTATTCCAGGTATCGAAGAAGAAGGCCGAGTAATCTATGACTCATTAACGCTATTTAATGATGAATATTATGTTTTGCAAGATTTTGCAAGTTTTATTGCAGCTCAAGAAAGAGCAGATAATTTATATCAAGATAAACAGGCGTGGAACCAAAAGGCATTGATCAATATTGCAAGTTCAGGTCCATTTTCTGCCGATTTTACAATCATGCGCTACGCTGATGAAATATGGAATGTTAAGGCAAAAGCTGGAAAACAGGCTTCTTTTTTTAAAGGCAACCAGCCAATATAAAAGAGTAATAAGACGGCAACTACAATAGAACTGAGGAAATAAAATGACTGAAATGATTTATTACAATTCGTGGTTATCAGAATACAAAAAACCATTTGGAGCTGTACCGATCAATCAAAAAGTAACCTTTACGATTACATGCAAGTGGCCGGTAATCAAACAAGTCTACCTGATTGTACAAAAGGATTTTGGAGATAAATTTGAAGTCAAGATGCGTTCTATCGGACTATTCCAATACCAAGTTACGATTCAATTAACTGAAGGACAAGGATTGTATTATTATTTTTTTAAAGTAGTTGTTCAAAAAAATCAACAAGACGAAGTCGTTTACTATGGGAACAATCAAAGGTTCAAAGGTGGGGAGGGCCAAATTTATAAACAGGAACATGAGGTGAAGCCTTATCAACTAACGAGTTATTTATATAAAGACCCTTCACCTAAATGGTATCGTGAGGGAATAGCTTACCATATCTTCGTAGATCGATTTTACAATGGCAATGAAGATGGACAAGTGTTGAATCCCAAAAAAAATTCCTTTCTCTATGCTAATCAAGAAGATTTGCCTATGTACATTAAAAATGCAGATGGGGAAATTGTTCGTTGGGAATTTTATGGTGGCAATTTAAGAGGAATCATCCAAAAGTTACCTTATTTAAAAGAAATGGGTATCACTATTTTATATCTTAGTCCGTTATTTGAAGCTCGAAGCAATCACAAATACGATACAGGTGACTATTTGAAAATTGATCCAATGTTTGGCGATCAAGACACGTTTAAGGAACTGATACAAAAAGCCAAAGAGTACGAGATGCGGATTATTTTGGACGGAGTATTCAACCATTCAGGTGCAGATAGCCGTTATTTCAATCGATATGGAACTTATCCTGAGATGGGAGCTTATCAATCTAAGGAAAGCCGTTATTTTGATTGGTACACGTTTAAAGAATTTCCGAATCTTTACGAATCATGGTGGGGTGTAAAAGATTTACCAAAGTTGAATACGGAAAATCCAAGGGTCCAGTCTTTTTTGTATAAGGATCAAAATAGTGTAATCCGCAAATGGTCAAAATTAGGATTAGGCGGTTGGCGTTTAGATGTAGCAGATGAACTATCTGATGATGTATTAAAAGGGATAAGGTTGGCATTAGAAGAAACAGTTGAAGATTCAGTATTGATTGGTGAAGTGTGGGAAGATGCCTCAAATAAAATTGCTTATAATAAACGCCGTCATTACATTGAGGGAGGTCAATTGCATGGAGCAATGAATTATCCTTTCAAGGAAATTATTATTGGACTTCTTCAAAGGTCAATAACTCCGCAAGAAGCTGCTGAGATGTGGATGAACTTAAAAGAAAATTATCCTGCAGAAGCTTTTAAAAGTAATTTTAATAATATTGGCACACATGATACGGAGCGAATCTACACAGTCTTAAACCAGAACGTACCAAAGTTAAAACAAGCAATGGCCTTATTATTTATCGTTCCAGGAGTTCCTTGTCTTTATTATGGGGATGAAGCAGGTGTAAAGGGGAAAGCAGATCCTGATAATCGCCGAATGTATCCATGGGGAAAAGAGAACAAAGAGATTCAAACTTTTGTAAAGAAATTAGCCGCTATACGTAGCAAAGAAACTAGTTTGAAAGATGGAGATTTTTATTCCTTTTCACATGGTGAATTGATGGGAATCGTTAGGTTCAGCAATCAGAAAGAGTTTGTCATTATGCTTTTAAACACAGCTGATAAAGAGAATCAATTAGAAACATCTGCTATTCCAGAGCAGTATGATTTTAAAATTTCATCTTTTTTAGACAAAAACCAATTTAATCGGCTTCAAATACAACCCAACAAAGCAGTACTTTTGATAAAAGGAAAGGATCAAGAAGCAAAAACCATTTTCTTTTAAAAAATGATAAAAAAGAGACATTCAACGGACAACTAATTTGCTCTGTTGAATGTTTCTCTTTGTCTTCTTATCGTATTCAGAAAGTACATGACATTTTGTACCGTAGATGGTAAAATGAAATGTTGGGGCGTGTAAAGAAAATAACTTTCTTTTTTGCTGTGCAAGCTTTAAAAAGACTGCAGCCCATGTCTCCAGATTACTTGTGTCTTAAAAAACACATCGAAAAGGAGAAAAAATAATGAATTTTTTTAAACTGAAAGAAAATCAAACAAGTATTAAGCAAGAAATGATAGCTGGGATTACATCGTTTTTCGCGCTGTCGTATATAATTATAGTCAATCCATTAATCTTAGCTGAAGCTGGGGTTCCCGCTGAGTTAAGTGTGTTCGGTACGATTTTGGTTTCTGCTGTGGGAAGTATTTTAATGGGTTTATGGGGAAATGCTCCACTAGTGCTCACTCCTGGTATGGGAGTCAATGCTTTCTTTACGTATACAATTGTAGGTTCACTGGGATTATCTTGGCAGCAAGCCTTAGCGGTAGTTTTTGTCTCTGGAATAATTTTTACTTGCATTGCCTACACTTCTATCAGCAAGTTATTAGTAGAAGCGATTCCCGACTCATTAAAACATGGTATTACAGCTGGGATTGGTCTTTTCTTGGTCGTTATTGGATTAGAAAATGGCGGTATTCTTGCTGATGGAGGAGCCAACTCATTTATTACATTAGGAGATTTGTCTCAGCCAATTGTCTTACTCGCGGTCATTGGGATTTTATTATCCGGTGTACTCTATTTAAGAAATGTACCAGGCAGCTTTTTTATTGGAATTGCTGTTATCACAATCATTTCTTTAATAACTGGTGTTCATGAAGTAGGAGCTTCTTCGTTTTCGTTGAGTAACCTCTCAGACTACCCATCGCTTGTAGGAGCATTTGATTTTTCAACAGTCCTTAGTGTGCCTTTTATTTTAGCAGTATTTTCTTTGACAATGATTTTAATTTTTGAATCTATAGGTTTATTTGAAGGTATGTTAGAAGATAAGACTCGTTTTACGAGCGCTTTTAAGGTCAGTGGAATTATGACGCTTGTATCAAGTTTACTTGGCACGAGCCCGACTATACCAGCAGCTGAAAGTGCATCTGGTATTAAAGCGGGTGGGAAGACCGGTTTAACAGCTGTGTTTGCTGGAGGACTATTTTTACTTTCTTTAGTTTTTACTCCTTTGTTGTCTTATATTCCAAATGCTGCATTATCACCTGTTATCGTAATTACTGGAGCGATTATGATGGAAAACTTAAAACATATTCCATTTGATGATTTTAGTGAATGGTTCCCTGCCTTTTTAATTGTAGTGATGATTCCTTTAACTTCAAGTATCGTTGATGGATTAGCTTTTGGTTTTGTAGCCTATCCAATTTTTAAATTAGCAAATGGTGAATTTTTCTTAGTAAAAAAAGCGATGAAAGTCGTATCCTTTTTATTCTTGCTCACGATGGTTGCTATTGCAAGTATCTAATCTTAACAGTACTAAAACATGAAAAAAAACTGTACAGAAAAAACCTTGGAATCAGAACGTTGATTTCAAGGTTTTTTTTGTGTATTCAAAAGTAACTTTAGAGAAAAATTAGCAGAAGAGAGTACCCGAAAGAGCCTACCAAAAAACTGCCTATACTGCTTTCTTGCTCTTGAGGAAGTTCTTCTTTCAGGACATTGAGGATTACACCACCAGCTATGAAGGCTTGCAAAATAGAGAGAAGCAGTTCATTTAATTCGGTTAAAGCTCCGATAAGCCATCCCAAAAGAATAGCTACGGTTAAAAGTACTCTACCATATTGATCATAAATATGTTGATGATCTTTACGTAAACTCCAATCATTGGTTAGAAAGTGAACACCTAAAGCGACGAAGTAAAATAGCATTCCAAGAATAGTATTGAATTCTTCTTGTATGAGCAAATACCCAATAATGGAGTTGTAAATAAAAAAGGAACCAATATGAAGCCAAAAGATACCTGAACTAGCATCTTCAGGTTGTTTAAAACGAGGATTATTTTTAGAAAGCTTGACTAAGCGTTCTAAAGAATAAAACAAGGCTAGTCCAGCTAAAGCAATGACATAAATATGGTGTTCTAAGTACCTCCAGGGACTATTTTTTAATTCATTGACTAATACTTCTTGGTAACGATTTAATTCTGGTAATAAATGGACAAAGACATAGGCAACAGAAACTCCAGCTGAAAAAGATAAGAATTTACTCCTTGGTACGACATTTGCAAAACGGATAGATTTAGAGAAAAAATGAATCAAAGAAAAGCCTACTGCACAAAAAAAACTGAGCAATATATACATAATATTCCTCCTATCTCATTAATCTTATTTTAGCTTTTTAGATGATAAAGAAGAACTATTTTGTCTTATGTAGGAGAATAATAGTTAAGGGGAATCACCAAAAAGGAGCTGAGATTTTATTCTCAACTCCTTTTTGATAATGTATTTATGATTTAGCATCAATTTCTGCTAATACTTGCTCAAATACTTCAATAGGTTGAGCACCACTAACACCATATTGTTCATCGATAACAAAGAAAGGGACACCTTGAACGCCAATTTCCACTGCTTGAGCTTGATCTAAACGTACAGCATCTAAATAAGCATTTGAAGTTAGAATTTCTCTAACACGTGCTTCATCTAATCCAATTGATTCAGCTAAATGAACTAAGAAATCATCATCATTTAACCATTTGCCTTCAATAAAATAAGCTTTTTTAGCTAATTCCATAAATTCATTTCCTTTACCTTGTTCTTTGGCAAATTGAAATAAACGATGTGGTTTTAGCGTATTACCATGTTGAATAGTATCGTAATGGTAATCTAAATCAACATTATTAGCCATTTGAGTAACTTGAACAAACATTGATTGAGCTTGATCAACGCTCATTCCTTTATGTTCAGCAAAATACTCTTCCATCGTACCTTCAACCTTTTCTGGTGCTGTTGGATCCAGTTCATAACTATGAAATTCGATTTCTATGTCTGTACGGTCTTTAATTGCGGCTTCTAAATGACGTTTTCCAATGTAACAAAAAGGGCATACGAAATCCGACCAAATTGCAATTTTCATTTTTGATCACTCCTTAAAAATACTTACTAAACATAAGCATAAAGGTAACGGAGCTTAAAAGTCAATTAAAGTTGATTTTTTAGAAAAAAAAAAGCTTGCAAATAATAAACGAAATGTGTATATTTATTATCAAGTTCTAATTTAATTAAAAAAAGATTAAAATAAGATTAAAAACGGGGGATTTAATTATGGAGAAGAAGAAATGGTGGAAATCTGGAGCCGTATTATTAACAGCAGGGATTTTGGTAGCTTGTGGGAATGAAGCAGATAGTGAAACATCTTCATCAAGTTCAGGTGAAGGAAATTTAGCAGAAGAACAAGTATTGAACTTAGTTGAGATTGCTGAATTGCCTACAGGAGATACAGCATTAGCTACAGATACAGTTAGTTTTACCGTTTTTAATAACATCAATGAAGGATTGTATCGTCTTGATAAAGATAGCCAACCTGTTCCAGCTTTAGCTCAAGAAGAAGCAACAGTCAGTGAGGATGGGTTAGAATACACATTTAAGTTACGTGAAGATACAACTTGGTCAAATGGCGATCCTGTAACAGCTGCAGATTTTGTCTATGCTTGGCAAAGGGTTGTTGATCCTGAAACAGCCGCTTCTTATTCTTACTTATTTGAAGGAATCAAAAATGCAACAGCTATCATTGCTGGAGAGGCTGAACCTGAATCTTTAGGAGTTGAAGCTGTTGGCGATTATGAATTAAAAGTTACAATGGAAACACCGGTACCTTACTTTATTTCTTTAATGGCTTTCCCAACATTCTACCCTCAAAACCAAGCTTTTGTGGAAGAACAAGGAGATAAATATGGTACTTCAGCAGAAACAATGGTCTTTAATGGCCCCTTCACATTTAGCAATTGGGATGGAACAAACCTAAATTGGACTTACGAGAAGAATGATGATTATTGGGATGCTGAAAATGTTACTTTAGAAGAAATTAATGTTGAAGTTATTAAAGAAACGTCTACAGCACTAAATTTATATGATTCTGGTCAAATTGATCGAGTTAATTTAACTGGTGAGTTTGCTAAACAATACAAAGACAATGCAGATTATACTGTTGAAACAGAAGCAAGAACGTCTTATCTTCAATTGAATCAAGAAAAAAATGGAGAAGAAACACCATTAGCTAACGAAAACTTACGTAAAGCTATTGCAACTGCATATGATCATGAACTATTGGTCAACGAAATCTTAGCAAATGGTTCTCAAACAGTAGGAGGTCTTGTTCCTTCTGAGTTAGCAGCTAATCCAACTTCTGGAGATGATTTCCGTGCAGAATCTGGGGACTACTTAGCCTTTGATCCTGATGCAGCCAAAGAATATTGGGAAGCAGCTAAGTCTGAACTAGGTACAGACACTGTAACATTAGAATTACTTGGCGATGATGATGAAACAAATAAAAAAGTTGGAGCTTACATGAAAGATCAAATTGAAACGAACTTGCCTGGTGTAGAAGTGACCTTGAAAAACGTTCCTTTTAAATCTCGTTTAGAATTGCAAACAAAGCAAGATTATGATTTTGCTTTAGGTGGTTGGGGAGCTGACTTTGCTGATCCAGTAAACTTTATTGATTTAATGACATCAGAAAGTCCATACAACCGTTCTAGCTATAGCAATGCAGAATTTGATGAACTAGTTGCTTTATCTAAAGGAGAGAACGCAACAGATGTTGATGCACGTTGGACAAACTTGCTTGATGCAGAAAAAATCTTATTAGAAGAAGCAGGTGTTTCTCCTCTATTCCAAAGAGCTGCAGCAACTTTGCAAAAAGAATATGTTAAGGATATTTACAACCACCAAGTAGGAGCTAAATACACTTATAAAGATGCTTATATTGAAGCTCACTAAAAGTTGACTAAGTTTAAGTCATGATTTAATCAGCAGGACTTAAAATTAGAAGAGCTCTAAACAAAGATCCTAGATCTTTGTTTAGAGCTCTTTCTATTTAACTACGTATTTAGGGTTGATTCGCTTTAGAAACAATCCGATTTGTTTGTAAATCGAAAAGAATATTGCAAACAAACAGAGCAGCTAAAATGAAGACACTCACAGTTGTATTATTCCCCAGGTAAAAATGAACAAAGAGAGAATAGATGACTATTTTTGCAATCAGTTGAAGGCTAAAGACTTGCTTTAGTTTTTTAACTAGCGGTACAGTTGGCTTTTCTTTAATTTTTTTTATGATCCTACGATCATTCACAAGAAAAATGCGGACAAACTGATTCTCAAAATCATAGGCACTAAAATGACGTAAGGCTAATAAATTACCCATCACGTAGAAAACAATTAATCCGATTAAAAGGTATTGAAACAAGAGCAGTACTCCTTTCTGAGCAGTGAAGAATGATTTGAATACCCAGTATAACATAATGGATGTAGAAAATAAGTCTATTAATATTTATACAAATAGAACGAGTAAACCCACCCATGAGGTTGATATCATGGATGGGTTCTACTCGGTTAAAACAAATAAATAATCTTTCTCATCTGCATCATCATAAAAAGACAACGTATTATTCGCTTGACGTTTAGCAATTAACTCATAGCCGTAATGGTCGGTGAAAACAAGTTGCTGATGGGAGATAGACGTGATGCTTCCTGCAATAAGCTGACCATTGATAAGAAACTCGCCTTCTTTTGTTATTTTTAAAAGCCTCCGTTTATCATTTGTTTCTTGATTGCTCCAAGTTCCAATAAAAGAAGATAATGGATCTTGAATATAGGAACTTTTAGATAAAGTGTTTTTTTTCTTTGAAACAGAATTTCCCAGCAATCCCGCCACAACAGAAAATCCTAGAAAATAGTTAAGGTATTTAGTCATCTTCATGTTTTTTTCTCCCATAAATAAGTAATAGAATAAGTGCGTAAAAAGTATTGTCAATTTCAACTTCTTTATTATATGCTTATTTAAATGAATTAAATAGGGACTAAAGTATTATTTTGATGTCAAATTGATGTTAAATAGATTACTAAAAGCAAAAGAGCAAGAATAAATGAAATATAGCTACTTTTTTTCTTAAATCAATAGAAAGACTTGATTATCAACAAAAAACAGTCCAAAATACAATAATATGCTTCTTTCCATTGTATGGTGATAGGGGAAAGTAATATAAAAAATAATAAAGGATGTTACTTTAATGAACGTGATTAAATTTGGTGGAAGCTCATTAGCTTCAGGAAGTCAGTTGAAAAAAGTAGTGCAAATCGTAAAAGAAGATTCCGCACGGAAAATAGTTGTCGTATCGGCTCCTGGCAAGCGTTCAGCAGAAGATGAAAAAGTAACAGACCTGTTGATTGGATTTGGAATGAAAGCACTTGTCGGACATGATTATAGCGCAGTAATGGGTAAAATCATAAATCGGTACCAAAATATTGCTGAAGAATTAGGCCTGGGAAATGAAATCATTGATGAAATCAGAACCAATTTAAATTCATTAGTTAACGGTAATAAAGACGAACCCGATTATTATTTAGATGCTTTTAAAGCAAGTGGCGAGAATAATAATGCTAAATTAATAGCGGCTTATTTTAATCAAGAAGGTGTGCCAGCTCGTTATATGAATCCTCAAGAAGCAGGACTGGTCGTAACGAAAGAACCAGGAAATGCTCAAATTTTATCGGAAAGTTACGAACAATTATATAAGTTGCGTGAGAGTAAAGAAGTTATTATTTTTCCAGGTTTTTTTGGCTACACTAAAGATGGAAAAGTGTGTACTTTTTCTAGAGGTGGATCAGATATTACTGGGTCAATTTTAGCAAATGGAATAAAAGCAGATTTATATGAAAACTTTACAGATGTTGATGCTATTTTTGCCGCCAATCCTAGCGTAGTAGAGAATCCTATTGGTATAAAAGAGTTAACTTATCGTGAAATGCGCGAGCTTTCATATGGAGGATTTTCAGTCTTACATGATGAAGCTTTGCAACCAGCATTTAAATTAGGCATTCCTGTTCAAATCAAAAATACAAATAATCCCTCAGCGCCGGGAACTCGTATCATGAAAGAACGTCATATGTCAGAACAAGGCGTAATTGGGATCGCTAGTTCCAGCGGATTCAGCAGTATCTATATTGACAAGTATTTGATGAACCGCGAAATTGGTTTTGGACGTAAGGTTTTGGAAATTCTAGAATCAAAAGGCATCAGTTATGAACATATGCCTTCAGGAATTGATAATTTAACGATTATTTTGCATAGCAATCAAATGACGACAGAAGAAGAACATTCTTTGTTGGTACAATTGAAAGACGAGTTGGATGCAGATAGTGTAACAGTTGAACGTAATATTGCCTTGATCATGATCGTAGGAGAGGGCATGCGCGAAAAAATGTTTACAATGTCAAAAGCAGCGACGGCATTTTCTGAGAACAATATTAATATCGATATGATTAACCAAGGAGCTTCGGAAGTTAGTGTGATGTTTGGTATTCAAGCTAAACACGAAGATCTTGCAGTAAAAGCATTATATGAAGCATTTTTTGTAAAATAAGAGCGTCCTAAAAAAACTGGAACCCTCTGAATAGTTGTTAATTCCATTTTTCTTATAAGAAGAATGGAATTTTTTTTGCTTCACTTATTCATGAGACCAGTTTTCATAGACAAGTGAGCTATTTTTTTGTTCACTTTTCCGTTAAAAGCTATTTCATGGAAGAGTGACCCAAACGGTAATCAGAAAAGTCTAAAATAAAAAACTCATTCGCACTTCTGATGAAAAAAACATCAAAAGGAGGAATGAGTTTTGAACTAAAATGTTTGTCCTGATTAATCTAGTGATTAACCAAATAAAAGGAAATAAGCAATAACAAGTACACCTAAAATAATTCTGTACCAACCAAAAGCTTTAAAGTCATTGTTTTTAATGTAGCCCATTAAGAACTTAATCGAGATAATAGACACTACAAATGCAACTAGCATTCCAGTTAAAAGAATCGCTACTTCCATACCTGTAAAGGCAAACCCAAACTTAATGAGTTTAAGGAAACTTGCGCCAAACATGATTGGTATTGATAAGAAAAAGGAATATTCTGTAGCAACGAAACGAGAAGTACCAATTAAGATAGCTCCTAAGATGGTCGCTCCCGAACGTGAAGTACCAGGAATCAATGAAAGAACTTGGAACATACCAATAAGAAAAGCTGTTTTGTATGTCAAATCTTTGAAAGAAGTGATAGAACTTTCTTTTCCTTTATTCCGATTTTCAATAACAATAAATAAAATTCCGTAAACAATTAGCATAATAGCCACTGTCCAATAATTGTATAAATGCTCGTTTAACCAGTCATCAAATAGAAAACCTAATACGGCTGCGGGAAGTACCCCAACGATTACTTTATACCAGATAGAAAGCGTATCTTTCTTTTCTTCAGTCGTTTTCTTGGGTGAAAATGGGTTTAGCTTATGGAAAAAAATCAACACTACTGCCAGAATGGCACCTAGTTGGATGACGACAAAAAACATTTCTTTAAATCCTGCTGAAGCATCTAAATTAATAAATTGCTCTACCAAAATCATATGACCTGTGCTACTAATGGGTAGCCATTCCGTAACTCCTTCGACAATTCCTAAAAATGCCGCTTTTAATAATTCAATAAAAATCATGTTGTTCTCCTTTCAAATCAAAAATGTGAATTAAGACTCACAAAAATAAGTATACCCAAATTTAGTTCTTTATCCTATAGACTTTAGACAAAATTAAGGAACTTTTTAATCAGACTATCAGTAGTTTTAAAAATAAAATTAAAGTTGACCTTGAATGAACTGGACAAGTAAACTACTAGCTGCAACAAAAAACCAAGTAAGCAGACCAAGTAAAACTGGTTTCACGCCTGTCTTTAAGAGCTCTTTGAAATTTGCAGATAAACCAATCGAAGCTAGTGCCATTGCAATCATAAACCGTGAAAGCCATTTGGCAGAAGTGATGAATACTTCAGGAAGTATGCCGGTACTGCTGATTACAGAAGCAACTAGGAACCATAAGATAAACCAAGGGAATATTTGTTTTAACGAGACTTTCTCAGCATTGCGGCGCTTCTTATAAAGTTGAATGCCAGCAATTAATAATGACACGGGTATGATCAATGTAGCTCTGGTCAATTTTACAATTGTAGCATAGTCTCCAGCAGATTCACTATAACTGTAACCTGCAGCTACAACCGAAGAAGTGTCATTAATAGCTGTCCCTGCCCATAAACCAAATCCACTATCCGTTAAATTCATCAAGTGACCTATAAAAGGAAACAGGAAGACAGCAACAATATTAAATAAGAAAATGGTCGAAATGGATAAAGCTATCTCTTCATCCTTTGCCTCAATAATGGGTGAAACAGCAGCAATTGCTGAACCACCACATATAGCCGTTCCTACTCCTATTAAAGTTGTTGTATTCATCGGAATATGTAACCATTTTCCAATTAAAAAAGCACTGATAAAAGCTACAACAATTGTAATAAGTGTAACGCTTAGCGAGGAAAGTCCAGTTGATTGGATATCCTGGATAGATAAACTAAAACCTAATAAGACAATCGAAGCTTGTAAGATTTTTTTTGAAGAAAATTTAATACCTGGCTGAAAATCAGCAGGAGTACCGATTGTGTTGTTTAAGAATAAACCAATTATAATAGCAAATACAGCACTGCCAATAATAGGAAATACATTTCCCAGTAGCGTAGCAATAAGTGCAATTGCAATGGAAAGAAAAAGCCCTTTACTAATTTTTTTCATCTATTGATCGTCCTTTCTCTAAGATTTAATTTAACTATAGCATATTTTAAACAGGTATCGTTTGTGAAACAAAAAAATTGATGATACAGTGAAGTTGTGAAACCGGTTTATCTGAGGAAAATTTCTGATTTTGAGGGGGTTACACCTTATAGATAAAAAATTTAATAAGGAGGATTTTTTATGGACTCAATTCATCTTCATCACTTGTTAAGTAAAATGACTACAGAAGAAAAAATTGGTCAAATGGTTCAGCTTGCAGGTGAATTTTATAAAAAAGAGGATAGTGAAAACACAGGTCCCATGCATGAGATGAATTTATCTCCAGATAAAATGGCTACCATTGGTTCAGTACTTGGTATATCTGGTGCTCAAACGTTAATAGATATCCAAAAGGGACATTTAGCGAAAAGTCGTCTAGGAATACCGCTATTGTTTATGGCAGATGTCATTCATGGATATCGTACAATTTTTCCAATTCCTTTAGGTATAGCTAGCACATGGGATCCTGACTTAGCTGAAGAAAGTGCTATTCTATCTGCAAAGGAAGCAGCTGTTTCAGGATTACATGTTACCTTTGCTCCCATGGTCGACTTAGTACGTGATGCTCGCTGGGGAAGAGTCCTTGAATCTACTGGAGAAGATCCTTATCTGAATCAGCTATATGCACGTGCCTTTGTCAGAGGCTATCAAGGGAAAGATTTAATGAATAATAAACTTAGTGTAGCAGCTTGTATCAAACACTTTGCGGGATATGGTGCGCCAGTAGCTGGCCGTGAATACAATACTGTTGAATTATCTGAACGAACGTTAAGAGAAATGTACCTTCCTGCTTATCAAGCAGGAATCGATGAAGGTAGTAAATTAGTTATGACGGCATTTAATTCCCTTGATGGTGTTCCAGCTACTGGAAATAAACCTTTGATGCGGGATATTCTACGAAAAAAATTTGGCTTTCAAGGTGTTCTGATATCAGATTGGGCTTCAGTTGGAGAAATGATTCCACATGGGGTTGCTGCTGATTTAAAGCAAGCTGCTGAGTTAGCAATAGAAGCGGGCGTGGACATTGAGATGATGACAGGCGGATACTTAAATTATTTACATGATCTGATTGATGATGGTAAAATTTCTGAAGCTCTTCTTGATGAAGCGGTTTGGCGTATTTTAACCTTAAAAAATGAGTTGGGTTTATTTGAAAATCCTTATCGTGGAGCAAGTAGTGAAAAGGAAAATACAATAGTATTTAGTTTAGAACATCGAACAAAAGCTAGAAAAATAGCCGAAGAATCAATGGTATTATTGAAAAACGAGAAAAAAATGTTACCTTTAAATAGTCAGCAAAAAATCGCATTATTTCTTCCAGAAGGACAATCCAAAGATGTTCTAGGTGCATGGTCTTGGAAAGGACAGCAAAAAGAAAGTGTATCTGTATATGAAGGTTTATTGCAACACGTTTCAAAAGAATCGATAGTGGTGAAAACTTATTCTCCTTTGAAAATTGAAAATAAAAAGGATTGCCTAACAGGTATTGAACATGTTGATGTGGTAATAATCGTAGGGGGAGAGTCTTCCTATATGAGTGGAGAAGGAGCAAGTCGAAGCAACCTTAAATTACCAGTAGAACAGATTCAGTTGATCAAGAATCTTCGCACGACATCTAAGCCCATTAGTTTGATTCTATTCAATGGCAGACCTTTAGATTTGACGGATATTATTCAGGATGTGGATAGTATGATTGAAGCTTGGTTTCCAGGTACAGAAGCTGGGTCTGCAGTCTCAAATCTTCTATTTGGACTAAAAAATCCAAGTGGCAAATTAACGATGTCTTTTCCAAGAGCAGTTGGACAAGTTCCTCTTTATTACAATCAAGATAGCACTGGACGACCGTTAACACCATATAATCAAGAAGATAAGTATCTTTCAAGATATTTGGATGTAGAGAATAGTCCTCTCTTTCCATTTGGTTTTGGATTAAGTTATACGCAATTTAAGTATAGTCCAATGCAGGTTACTGTAGCTGAGTCTAAGGAAGAGGTCAGTATAGAAGTTACTATTACAAATAACGGGACCTTGGCTGGTACTGAAATCATTCAGTTATATGTTAGAGATAAAGTAGGCGAAGTCGTTCGTCCAATTAAAGAATTAAAAAGATTTAAAAAGGTATTTTTAGAACCAAATCAATCAATTGAAGTTTTATTTCACTTGCAAAAACAAGATCTTGAATATGTTCATCAAGATTTATCTGTATCCGTTGAAGCTGGAGAATTTGATTTAATGATAGGCTCTAATAGTGAAGAGCTGGAAATTGAGACAATTTATTTAGATTTAAAAAATAAATGAATAAAAATGCATTAATTAGTCAAGGAATAGCCGTTTTTGTTCTCTTTAGGGTGTCTTTTATGGTATCATAAGATGCAAACTTCTTATTGTTCAATTGGTAAGAAGCAGACTATTAAATAGAGAAAGTAGGAATTGAAATGGGAATGTTTGATTTTTTGAAAAAAGATAATAAAAAGGAAAACAACGCCGCAGCAAAATTATTCGCGCCTGCAAATGGAACAGTTGTAGCTATTGAAGATGTATCAGATCCAGTCTTCTCACAAAAAATGATGGGTGATGGATTTGCAGTTATCCCAACAGACGGAAAAATTTATTCTCCAGTAACTGGAAAAGTTGTCAGTGTATTTCCAACTAAGCATGCAATTGGAATTGAACTTCCAAATGGAGTAGAAGTACTTTTACACATGGGTCTAGATACTGTTGAATTAAATGGTGGACCATTTACCAATTCAGTAGTTGAAGGAGACCAAGTAACACCTGAAACATTAGTTTCTACAGTTGACTTAGTTGCTCTTGAAGCTGCTGGAAAAGATAGCGCAATGGTTGTTGTCTTTACAAATATGGATAAAGTAGCTGATTTCACTTTAAGTGGAAAAGGACAAGCATCTGCTTCAGCAGAAATTGGAACACTTACAGCGAAAGCATAAAAAGAACTGTAATAAGTTTTTTGAAATCAAATTTGATACAATCTACACCTCGAAAGCTAGCGTGAATTCTAGTTTTCGGGGTGTATTCGTGTCACTAAAAAAACTAATGCGAATAAAACTATTCGCATTAGTTTTTTTGGAAACAGTTAGGTAAGTCTAGTTTGCTTATAAAAATTGCTGTAAAGTAGAGCAAAAAGGACTATGATTATCTATAATAGACGAATAAAAGAGTAATACTACATACTACAGAATAAAAAGAGAATGTACTATAAAAAACAGAAGTATTGGCAACAAGCTTATAGAACAGAGAGGAAGTATAGAATGTTAGCAATCAATCATTTCAGTAAAACTTATAAAGGGAAAAAAAAAGCAGTAGACGATATTAGCCTTAAAGTAGAGGAAGGGGATATTTTTGGTTTCATTGGTCATAATGGAGCTGGGAAAAGTACCACAATCAAATCGATAGTGGGTATTCTTGATTATGAAGAAGGAGAAATTTTCATTGATGGTCATTCAATGAAAACAGATCCGCTTTTATGTAAACAAGTTATTGCCTATCTACCAGACAACCCAGATTTGTATGAACATATGACTGGTATTCAGTATCTGAGTTTCATAGCAGATGTCTTTAGAATTCCTACAACTATTCGAGAAGAGAAAATAAAAAAATATGCAGATTTATTTGAAATTACTGAAAATCTTGGAGATTTAATTTCTTCCTATTCGCATGGTATGAAACAAAAACTTGCTATTATTTCCGCTGTGATTCATGAGCCAAAGTTACTTGTATTAGATGAACCTTTTGTTGGTCTGGATCCTAGAGCAGCTGTTGTACTAAAAGAAATCATGCACGAACTCTGTGCACAGGGAAGTTCGGTTTTCTTTTCAACGCATGTACTGGATACTGCAGAGAAACTGTGCAATAAAGTTGCGATGATCAGTCATGGGAAACTTGTTTTTTCAGGAACAATGGAAGATATGTTAAAGGAGAAAAAAGGGAGTTCTCTAGAGGAAATCTTTATAGACATTTTGAATCAAGAATAATTAAAAAAGAGGAGAGCACTTTAAGTTATGAATACTAAAGACGTGAAAATAAAACGGAAAAACCTAAGTTGGCTTCTTGCTAAAAATAGATTGATAGATCAACTTGGTTGGAATTTTTTTCGTTATGAAAAAGATAGGCGTAAAAGAAACAGTAAAATTGCAGTAGCTGTAGCTATTGTTATGGTTTTACTTATGATTATTTCTTATTGTGGTGGGGTGGCGTACGGCTACGTTTATTTAGGAATGGTAGACCTGATTCCTAGTATTGCTATCTTTATCAGCAGCTTGCTCACTTTAACTTTTTCATTATTTAAATCAAATGGAGAATTTTTTAATTTTAGCGATTATGACCAGTTAATGTCTTTGCCAATAGCTGTAAAGACAATTATTAGCAGCCGCTTTTTGAATATGTATATTTGGAATACTTTTATTGCTTTTCTTGTTATGTTTCCAATGGGAATGACTTATTTATTGTTTGAACAGCCTGATTTCATAACTTATCTTATTTGGTTTTTCAGCATCTTTTTAGTCAGTCTGATTCCTACTATTATTGCGGCTATTTTTGGAACAGTGGTTACAGCAATTTCATCTAAATTAAAATACACAAATGCAGTAGCTACGGTCCTTTCCATTGGATTAGTAGTCGTACTCTTGATTTTTCTTATGACTGCTTCAACAACGAATTTCGGGTTTGGAGAACTCATTGATTCTCAAACAGGAACCATAAATGCTGATGCATTTTCAAGCTTAGCTCCTTTTGTTTCGGACCGATTGAACCAATTATACTTACCCACAAAATTGTTCAAGGAAGCAGTAGTGGATGGAAAATTCCTTTCTTTTCTGATCTTTGCGGTTGTTTCTATTGGTTTGTACTTCCTCTTTTTACAACTGTTATCTATAAAATACAAAAAAATCAACACAGCACTGACTTCACATAGTAGAAAGGGGAATTATAAAATTGGGTTGTTGCATCAGAAGGGAATGCTTTTGGCATTGTATAAAAAGACGCTGATGCGAATCTTAAAGTCAACAGTAGCTGCCACAAATTTATTGGTTGGTTGTGTAATGGCAATTCTATTGGCCATTAGTACATTAATTATTGGACCAGAAAAAATACTGCAGAGTCTTGATTTAGCTGAGTACTTTCCAATCTTAAAAAATGTTGCTGGTTATGTCATTGCGGCTATGGTTTCTATGACGAATACGACTACTATCTCACTTGCATTAGAAGGGAAAAACGTCTGGTTGATCAAATCATTGCCAATTTCTCCAAAGACCCTGTATGACAGTTATGTATTAACCAATCTGACGTTTACTATTCCAACATCGATTATCTGTTCACTATTGTTTAGTATCTCTTTAAAAATGAGCTTCATTGAAACAATTTTGGTAATCGTCACACCACTTAGCTTTTTATTATTTACAGCAGTAGCAGGCATTTTTATTGGAAATCGAATGGCTTATTATGACTGGCAGGATGAGACACAACTTGTTAAGCAGAGTATGATGAGTCTCATAGGAATGTTAGGCGGTATGATAATCATTGTATTTTTCGGAGTAATAGCTAATATAGGCGTTCTTCCATTAGAAATCAAAAGCATTACATTTAGTATAAATCTATTTATTTTAATCATTACAGTCCTATTGTATTTGCATGAATGCAATCGTCCAATAAAACAGTAATAATCCAAAAAGAAAGAGTCGCTCAAGAAATTTTCCTTGAGCGACTCTTTCTTAGTTTATGTTGGGCGTACAATAGTGAATTCTTCATCTAGTGTAGCGTATTGGTTACCAGCAAGCCGTGCAACGGGATTTAATTTATCTGTTAAAACATATTCTTTTTCTTGATCAAAGACTGTCTCATCAAAAAAGAAATCTGTTACTCGAATAAAAAAGAAGTCCGTTACAATATTGTCGTGCTCATCTTTAATCGGTACGTATTGATGTAAGATACCTTCAAAGCGAATTTTAGCTTCTACGATAGAAGGAACCTGTACGCTTAGACTATCAATTAACGTTAAGTTTGTTTGGTCCAACTCACTTTCGTCTGGTGAGAGTGGGGCAGATGTTTGATTCATATCCTCAACAACCGTTTGATCAACAATGTGTACAACTGCTTCTTTTCGATCAAGAATATTACGAGCGGTATCTTTACTAACGCCATCTTTTCTTAAGATAGCAACCGTTAATAAAGGTAATTCGTTGGATGCTGCACTGAAGAAGCTGAAAGGAGCAGCATTTACCACTGAACCATCTTTTGATAATGTTGTAACCCACGCGATGGGGCGTGGAATTACACTTCCGCTAACAAATTTGTACTGCTGTTTTTTGTTTAATTGTTCTGCTGTATAGTGAAACATAATTAGTCACTTCCTAAGGGTTAATTTTTAAAAATAAGGTATAGTTTACTCTTGCAGCTTAATTTTAATCTAAATACTCTTTTTGAAATACTTTGGTACTGCGAACGGTATCTATCGGCCGAACCAATTTTTCTATCTCGGTACGTTGATTCCTGAATTTTGGTGGTAAGGCCAAGGTTTCACCCAATATGTCATAATTCTCTTCATCATCGATAAAACCAGGACCATCTGTTGCGAATTCAAACAAAATACCTGGAGATACACGGGCATAAAGAGATTCAAAATAAAAACGATCAACATAACCAGAAGTCGACAACCCAAATTGGTTCATTCGTTGAATCCATTCTTCTAAAACAGCACGATTTTCTACTCGAAATGCAACATGATGCACATTCCCATAACCTTGTCGTGCATCAGGAAGCAAAGCGCTGTACTCAACAATTACTTGCGCGCCATTTCCGCCTTCGCCAACTTCAAATTGGTGATAACTGCCTTCTTTAGCTATCTCTTTAAACAGCAAGACTTTTTCCAATATTTCTTTCATAAAGTCAAAATTTTTCACACGTAAAAAGATAGGACCTAAACCAGTAATAGCAAATTCATCTGGAACTGGGCCTTTATGCCATGGAATACCAGAGGCTACACCTACATTGTTTTCATCTGAGATCAATTGATAGTGTTGATCATCAAAATCATGAAAAGCCAACACTTTGACCCCAAATTGTTCCGTAATTCCTTTATGAGCTACATTATATTTATCAAATCGTTTGACCCAATAATCTAAAGCAGCATCACTTGGCACGCGTAAAGAAGTCTTTGAAATATCATTGGTTCCTTTTGAACCTTTAGGAATACCAGGGAAATCAAAAAACGTCATATCGGTGCCTGCGCTGCCTTTATCGTCTGAAAAGAAAAGGTGATACGTTTGAATGTCATCTTGGTTCACTGTTTTTTTTACTAAGCGGACACCCAAAACGTTCGTAAAGAAGTCATAAATTTTTTCCGCGCTGCTTGTAATAGCTGTTACGTGGTGAATCCCTTTTAATCCATTCATATTAAAAATCCTCCAATTGAGCTTCGATTGCAGCTCGTTTATTCTCTAAGAAAGCGGGAAGTGCTAGAGTTGTTCCTAATGTATCAATTGTTTCATCAAGCAGAAAGCCAGGAGTTTCAGTGGCTAATTCAATTCTTAGACCGTTTGGTTCTTTTACATATAAGCTTTTAAAATAACCTCGTTCAACATATTGATCAATGGGTAGTTTCATTTGCATGGCTTTTTGATACATCTCTTCTAGCTCTCTAGATGAGTGAACGGTATAAGCAATATGATCAATCGAACCTCTTCCCATTCGAGATAAATCTGTCTTGCCGCTAGGAGTAACAGATGTGAACACTACTTGCTGATCAATTTGAACGCGGTGTCTTTGATTTGATAAAGATAGACCTAAATAATCAGTGAAAAAAGAAAGAGTTTTTTCAGGACGCTCAACTTTAAGATAAATTTCAAAAATCCCCATGATTTGATTTCCAAGTGGGACATCTGAATGCTTAGTTGCATTTTCAGATAGAATCATGTCATCAACTTCAATCAAAGAGAGTTTAAAGTGATCAGGATCTTTAAAGAATAGAGAGGATTCATTCTGATTCAACGTGGTTTCAATTGAATAATACGCTAAACGAGATTCCCAATATGCTAACGTGCCTTTAGGAATTTTTAAGGTAACAGTAGAGAAATAATTATTTTCAGGATAAGCACTGCCAACATTCTTTAATTCAAAAAAAGTCAGTAGAGTACCAGGGTTCCCTTGATAATCTCCATAAAATAAATGGCGTACAGCTGTATTTTCTTGATTGACTGTATTTTTAACAAAACGCAATCCAAGAACAGAGGTATAGAAAAAATGGTTTTCCCTAGCTGATTTAGTGAAAGCTGAGATGTGATGGATGCCATTAATCACGGAATAAAATCTCCTTTCGTCTAATAATGAATCAATGAAATGAATCTATAACATAACTATAACACAACATAAAAATACTTACAATAAATAAGTTTAATTCGAGATAAATTATATTGAAATAAAAATAAAAAACGAATCCAAATCTATTAATAGGTTTGGATTCGTTTTTTATTTAGAATTATTCAAAAGCAACACAAACACATTCGGGGGCATAAACATCTTTTTGAAGCAGAGACAATAAGCCAGTTTCAGCATCTCTTTCAAATAAAGTTAGTTTATCTGAATTTTGATGACCAACAACTACAAATTGCTCAGAAGGATCTAATGCGAAATCACGTGGAGTATCTCCTTCAGATGAGATTAACTGGATACGTTCAATGGCATCTCCCATTTCATTTATTGCGTATACTGCAATTGAGTTGTGGCCACGATTAGAAGAGTACAAGAAACGACCGTCTTCAGTAATGCGCACAGCTGATCCGCTATTGAAAGTAGTATGTGTGTCGGGAATAGAGGAAACAGTTTGAACAGTTTCAAATGAACCATCAGCAGCATTGTAAGCTAGTACAATGATTTCACTCGTTAATTCTCCGACAAGGTAAGCGAATTTACCATTAGGGTGAAAAACTAAGTGGCGAGGACCTGTACCAGGCTTAGCCGTATAAGTAGATGCTAGATCTAATTTTCCGTCTTCAGAAACCTTATAAGTATAAATTTTGTCTGTTCCTAAATCACAAGCTACAACATAATTACGATCTGGGGTAAGATTCAAGTAATGTGCATGAGCTTTTTCTTGGTTTTCGTGAACGCTGGATCCTTCATGTTGTTTAACATCTGTTAAGGTTAAAGCGCCTTTATTATCCGTTTTGTAAACAGAAACAAAGCCATCATGATAGCTAGTTGTATAAACTAATGAGCGATCGGCATCGTAAGCCACGTAACATGGTGGAGCAGCATTTTCTTCAATTAATTCACTTGTCTTTTCAAAAAAAGTTGCTGTATTTTCATAAGATGTTGCTGGTTTTTTCTTAAACGCAGCAAGCCCGCCACCAGTAGCCGTTTTACTAACAGAATAAATAATGTCTTTTCCATTTGATAAAGCTAAATAAGTAGGATTGCCTACTTTGGCTAAAAGTTTTGCTTCTTCTAATTGTTTTGTCTGAGTGTTTAAGATGATTTCATAAATGCCTTCACTGTTTCCTTTAGTATAGGTTCCTAAATAAATGGTTTCTTTCATTAATAAAGCCTCCTTGGTTTTATGTAACAGGTTTCAATTTCAAGTATAGCACTTGCGGATTGAAGAATTAAAGCAAAAAGACACTTTTTAGAAAAAAAGTGTCTTTTTGCTTTAATTGGAATCATTTCATTAATGAAGAAAATCTACAATCGTTTCATAGATTCGCTGGTTTGATTGAGTATCATGATAGTAAAGCAGAGCATCTGCTTTTTGTTGGTTTTTACGAGAAACCTGAAATCGATTCATACCGATTTGTTCCAACAAATGAATCAAACTTTCCTCAGAAGTTGTAATTTCACCCGGCAGCTCATTTAAATAAGTATGGGTCGAATTAAATGGCACTTCAGAAGCCAATGTTTTAATATCTGGTTGATAAAATAAAACAGGTTTTAGTAGGAAACTAAAATCAAAAGCAATAGGATCCGCATCCGTGATCAAAAGACTGCTTTCTTTAATCAATCGTTGGACGTCTTCTTGACTTTGAAGCAAGACAGTACAATTACAGTCAGTAAAGGCTGCTACATAATGAAGCATCGAAGTAGGAAGAGCTGTTACAACCTCTAGTTGGTACTGTTGAACAAAGTCTGAAAATGTAGGGTTTTTTAATAGTGAAATAAAGGATAAAGCCATATGTTCAATGACATCCGATTGGTAGTATAAACCAGAATCGTGATTCATCGGAAAAATAAGCAGCTGACATTTATTTTGTGAAAGAGACTCATCTTCTAGTAGCTCATCAAAACGGGGTAAACCAGTAATGGAAACTTTATCTTCAGGGAAGTTTAAAGTTTCGATTGCAAGGCGTTTCTCCGTTTTTGAACTGACAAAAAATAAATCTGCTTTGAATCGCTTAGCATTGTATTCTAAACTAGCTTTACTATCTTGCAATCCAAGGACATTTTTCTGCAAAACAACTTTCTTAGCGCTCAATTCATCTAGCCATAAAGGATTACGTGTTGGCAAGATAGCATAAGGTTCTTCAGTTGTCACCAGTAATTGTGCCATTAATAACGTCCAAATGTATTTTTTCGATTTATAAATTAAGAGGTGATCTTCTCCTAAAGCTTCAGCTTTAGCGTAATCAGGCGAAGTTTTATCAATGACATAATAAACTTCTTTTTCTGGATGCTGTTGTCTCATATAACGATAAAAAGCCCAACCATTATTTTTAGCTTCCATAGGAGTTTCACCGATGATCCAAATACCCCGATTACTATAAAAAGGCCGTAGAACAGGCGCAAAGGGGAGGAGTTCTTTCATATATTCGGCAGTTTCGTTTTCAAAATTTGTAACAGAAAGAATAAAGTTATTTGATTGTCCAGTAAAATTAGGAGCTAAAAACTTAGTGTTTTTTCCATAAGAATAAGAAAAACTAGTGTAATTTTTCTTAGCATTTGCATCACTGGGATTAGAGACACGAATAATAGTTGGATCAAAAAATCCATTTAAATACAATTCGAAGTATAAATCAAAATCTTCGTCATTTGTATTGCTGATAAAAAAATCGCGTGCACATTCTTCTAAATCTATATTAATTTGATAATCATAATAATGGAGATGTGTTCCATCTGTTGAATCCGTAAGCTGATGATCCGAATGGATAATTTGGCGATGGCCGAATTTTCTTCCCACCATCACAGTATCGACACGATTAATAGGAATCGCTTTTGTTACGATTGTACCTGTTAATGCTAGTGTGTTTTTTTTCAATTGAACAGTATCTATTTTTGAATCTTGGACATAGCGTACACTGCGTACTGGAATATTGATAGTGAAACAAAATCCTTGCGTTTTACGACTAAAATAAGGATAAAGATGATGACCGCTATCCTGTACTTCGGTCAACCCATAAGATTCATAATGAGCAAAACGATTCAGAGATAAAGGTTCATCTTTTTCGATTTTATGACCGTCTATTAAATAATGAACAGTATAATAAAATTCAAAATGTTCTTTTGGATCCTTGGGAACGTATTTTTTAATAAAAGAGCGTATATCAACTGAGAAAGAGTATAATCCATTAGTATGATCTGCTTTAAAAGAATATTTTTTCCCGGTTTCTCTATGTAAAATGAAAAATTCTTTGAATTCCGTTGAAATATCTTTTGTTAAAGTGACAGTGATAATTAAGTCATCATCTTGTTTTGCAATACTAAATGATGGATGACGAAGCTCTTTAATTATTTTTTCAGTTTGTTCTATTTTTAAGTGTTGCTCATTAGTAGTAGAATTCATAAAATCCACCTCCATTTTTGGATAGTCTAGTTTAATTTATAATACCAGTCTCGCCAACAGGTAGCAATCACTATAAGTATTTTTAAAAGAATGAGTTACTTTTGTTTATTGGGAAGGTTACCATTTAGTAACCTTTAGAAGAAAGAATATGGTAAAATAAATAGGAATAGAAGAATATGAAAATGAGAAAGGAATGGATAATATGTTAATTGGAACAATAACTGCAATCGGAGAAAATGCTATTAGCAAAAAAGATCCAATGATAATTTTATTTGGAGAGCAAGCTACTGAGGAGATTCGTACTGTAGCCATTATTCAATCTTTTGAAAAAGATAAAGAAACAGTGAAATTACAATCAGGGGATACGATTTCTTTTGATGAAAAAACATATACCATTGAAACAGTTGGAAGTTTAGCAAATGAAAATTTAAATACGATTGGACATATTACCCTTTCGTTTTCAGAAGTTCCAAAGGATGATCGAATCGAAAGCGGTATTTATTTATCGCCGCATGAATTGCCTGAAGTATCTGTGGGTACTAAAATAAGTTACAACAATTAGGTTTATAAGTGTATAGGAACAGATGAGAGGTGAAGATATGGGCGAAGAAAAAATAAAAAGTAAAACCAGTGAGAAAGCAACATGGTTTTGGAAATGGTTTTTAAATAATAAAGTCGTTTCAATTTTATTGATTTCCCTTTTGGTTTTTTTAAATCTATTAGTATTTCCAAAAGTTGAGTATGTGTTTTCACCAATTAGAGATTTTTTGAGTATTATTGGGTTACCGGTTATTTTAGCAGGAGTATTATATTATTTAGTCAACCCTTTGGTAGATTGGATGGAACGAAAAAAAATTCCTCGTTTGTTAGGTATAACTTGGATATTTATTGTTATAGGAGCTTTAATTGTTTGGGGAATTACAACATTGATTCCAATTATTCAGGAACAGACCATTAGTATCATTGAAAATTGGCCAATTTATTGGAATAATATTGTTTCTCAAATAGATAGTTGGTTAAGAAGTGATGTGTTGTCTGAATTTCAAACAAGATTATCTGATTTCAATACAAATATAATGTCCAATGTCTCTGAACAAGCAGATGGGGTTGTAAATTCAACTTTTGCCAGTATTGGAAGCGTAGTAGGTGCAGTGACAAATATCGTCATTGCAATTATCACAATGCCTTTTATCTTGTTTTATTTACTGAAAGATGGAAAAAATCTCCCTTATCACGTGATGAAAATCATTCCTTCAAAAATGAGAGTTAGTACGTATCAATTGTTATCCGAAATCAATATGCAAATTAGTCAGTATATACGTGGTCAATTAATGGTAGCTTTTTTTGTGGGGTTAATGTTTTGGATAGGATTTGCTATTATTGGATTGGAATATGCTATAACCTTAGGCGTACTGGCTGGATTCTTAAATTTGGTCCCTTACCTAGGTTCATTTTTAGCAACTGTTCCCGCTATTGTAATTGCTTTAGTAGACTCACCAAGTATGTTGATTAAGGTATTGATTGTATTTGCAATTGAACAAACAATCGAAGGAAGAGTGATCCAACCGCAAATATTAGGGAATAACTTAGAAGTTCATCCCCTTACGATCATCGTCGTCTTGCTTTCTGCTGGGAAAATTTTTGGTGTTCCTGGTGTAATTTTAGGTATTCCTGGGTATGCTGTTTTAAAAGTTATTGTTGTTCATTTCTTTAGATGGTATAAAGACTACACTGGTTTATATGACAATGATGAAAATCCGGCCCCACTACCAGTTGTAGTGGTAAAGAGGAAATCAAAAAAAGACTAATGGTGATAAAAATATAAGTATAGATAAAAACAGACTGGAAAAAGCTGCTACAGCTAATTTTTCCAGTCTGTTTTTTTGAAGTTAAATCAACTAGCTAAAATGTTTTACCTAATGCAGTTGCTTTTTCAATTCCTTCAGCTATAATATCTGCTGCTTTGTCAGGCGAATAGTCCATACCTTCAACAAATAATTCTTGAAAATCGCTAACACCGATATAATTTAAAATAGTTTTTAAATATTGATTGGCAGGGTCTTTTCCACCGTAAACACCACCATTTGCTTGAATATGTAAAACTTTTTTATCTCCAGCAAGCCCAATTGCTTCGCCTTTTTCATTGTATTTAAAGGTTTTTCCAGCGACCGTAATCGTATCGACCCATGCTTTCAAACGAGCGGGAACATTTAGGTTCCATAGAGGATTTGCGATAACAATTTTATCTGCTTGTAAAAAATCGTCTGTATATCCATTAAATAAAGTGATTTTTTGTTGTTTAGCTTCAGATAATTCATCAAAAGCAGTACCAGTACCCAATTCTGACCAAGCTTGTAATAAATTACGGTCGATATCTGGAACAGCTAAATCATATAAATTAATGTCTTCTATTGTATCTTCAGGATGACTTTCAGTATATGATTTTACGAAAGCATCAGTCACTTGCATCGAACGAGAAAGCTCGCTATCTAGTGGGTGTGCACGAACAACTAATAAATGTGTCATAAATAAAATCCTTCTTTCAGTTTTTATTTTTGAGAGCCTTTTCTTACTTGTCTCTTTAGTAGTTTACTAAAGTTAACTTCAAACAACAAGAGTCAATGGTTATGAGGAAAGGATAGTTAGTTGAAAAAGAATAAGTTGTTACCTATAATAGGAAACATAATTTTGATGTGTTTCTAATCAGATAGAAATAAAGAGTAAGCTCTAGACTAGCTGCACTTATTAGACGATAGAATAGCTTAATATCAAAACAGAGCTCAAGGAGGAAAAAATGTTTAATTTATTGAAAAAGTTGAATTACTGGGCTGTTTTTTGGGCTGTTATCTTTATGGTCATTCAAGTTGTTGGAGACTTGTATCTTCCAACCTTAACAGCGGATATTATTGATAATGGAGTAGCAAAGGGAGATGTAAATTATATTATTTCAGTCGGTATAAAAATGTTAGGGTTTTCATTTGTTAGTATACTTGCCGCAATTGCCAATGTTTATTTGGCTGCGCAACAATCTCAACAATTAGGAAGAAACTTACGAAAGGAAATTTACCGAAAAGTTTCTTATTTTAGTAATGATGAAATCGATAAAATAGGAACGTCTTCGCTAATTACTAGAACGACAAATGATGTAGAACAAATTCAATTGGTTACAATGATCATGCTGAGGATGATGATCATGGCACCTATTATGCTTTTCGGAGCAGGGATATTGGCTTATAGTCGTGAACCAAAATTGGCTCAAGTCTTTATCTATGTCATTCCAGTATTAGCAATTTTTATAGCAGTAATTTTAACTTTTGCAGTGCCTTATTTCAGATCATTGCAAAAGAAAACAGATCGCTTAAATCTGGTATTTCGTGAAGGACTTACAGGGATTAGTGTTATTCGTGCGTTCAATCGAAATGAATCAGAAATGAAACGTTTTGACGAAGCCAATAAAGACTTTGCTGAGACATCTATTAAGGCACAAACGATTATAAGCTTTATGATGCCTGTTATGATTTTAATTGTTAGTGCAACTAATATAGCCATTATTTGGTTTGGTGGAGAGTACGTCAGTGTTGGAGATATGGAAGTTGGAAATTTAGTGACTTTTCTGACGTATGCCATGCAAATTTTGATAAGCGTTATGATGTTATCAATGGTTTTTGTATTCATTCCACGGGGACAAGTTTCTGCAGCGCGTATCAATGACGTTTTAGCTATGGAAAGCACCATTAAAGATCCTGAACATCCAGTTGCTATTCAAAAGCAAGATGTCGGTTCGCTTTCCTTCGAAGATGTAAATTATCGTTATCTGGGAGCAGAAAAACTAGCTTTAGAAGACATTAGTTTTGAAGGCAGAAAAGGTGAAGTAGTTGCAATTGTTGGGGGAACAGGTTCTGGTAAAACAACTATTGCAAACTTACTTACACGCTTTTATGATGTTGAATCGGGAAGGATCACCATTAATGGGGTTGATATACGCAAGATGAAGCAGTCAGAATTGCGCAGTTTTACAGGATATGCTCCACAAAAGGCTTTACTATTCACAGGAACGATTCGTGAAAATTTGCAATATGGAAAACCAGATGCAACAGATGAAGAAATGTGGCATGCATTAGAAATTGCACAAGCAGCTGATTTTGTTTCTGAACTGCCAAAAGACTTAGATTCATTAGTAGAACAAGGTGGTGGGAATTTTTCAGGTGGACAAAGGCAACGATTAAATATTGCTAGAGCAATCGTTTCTAAGGCAGATATCATGATTTTTGACGATTCTTTTTCAGCCCTAGATTTTAAAACAGAAGTAAAATTGAGAAAAGCTTTAATCCCAGAAACCAGAAGTTCAGTAGTTTTGATTATTGCCCAAAGAATCAGTTCGGTTATTCAAGCAGATACCATCGTTGTTTTAGAAGAAGGAAAAATGGTTGCTAAAGGAACACATGAAGAATTAAAAAATACCAATGAGACTTATCAAGAGATAATGAAATCTCAGATGAAAGAGGAGGAGATGTAATGAGTCGAAATAGTCCCGCTCAAACTAAACCTCTTCGTGAAAATAAACCAAAAAATTTTTGGAAGACGATAAAAAGACTGCTTGGTTATATGTCTAAACGGTTAGCTGCGTTAATAGGTGTATTCATTTTAGCTATTATAGCGATTGTATTGCAGGCTCAAACACCAAAAATTTTAGGTGAAGCGACAACTGAAATATTTAAAGGTGTGATGGAAGGGATGCAGTCACAAAAAGCTGGAGAAATAGTTGAGGTTTTGCCAATAGATTTTAAGTCCATTGCTACAATCTTGGTAACTGTGGCAATACTTTATCTTTTTTCTGCAATCTTTACTTACTTTCAACAATTTACAATGACTCGTGTAGCTCAAAGAACCGTTTACGACTTACGAAAAGATTTAAAAGATAAAATGAACCGAGTTCCGATGGATTATTATGATACCCATTCAAATGGCGACATAATGTCTCGTGCAGTAAACGATATGGACCAAATTGCCAATACTCTACAGCAAACATTGACTCAGTTTGTCAACAGTATAGTTACTTTTTTTGCAGTGATCTACATGATGTTTACTATCAGTGGAACCTTAACACTTGTTACTTTGATCACTGTTCCAATAAGCGTGGTTACCATCAGTTTGATCGCCCCAAGGTCACAAAAATTATTTGCAGTGCAGCAAAGAAGTTTGGGAATATTGAATAATCAAGTGGAAGAAACGTATGCAGGGCATGTTGTAGTAAAAACTTACAATCAAGAAGAAGCAGAAATGATAAAATTTGAAGAAAAAAATGATCAACTCTACCAAGCTTCGCGAAAAGCGCAGTTTCTATCTGGAATGATCATGCCGTTAATGGCCTTTATTCGCAATTTAGGGTATTTGGCTGTTGCTGTAGTTGGTGGTATCTTTGTTGCAAATGGAACAGTAACGTTAGGAAATGTACAAGCGATGTTGCAATATTCAAATCAATTGAACCAGCCTATTCGCGAAATGGCAAATCTTATCAATATGATTCAAGCAACAGTGGCTTCAGCGGAGCGTGTTTTTGAGGTGCTAGATGAAGAAGAAATGACCAATGAGTCTTCTTCTATTCCACCTGTAGAGAACTCCACTTACAAGGTTCAATTTGAGCATGTTCAATTTGGTTATGGCGGAAAAGATGAACCTTTATTAATGAAAGATTTTAATTTAAACGTGGAAGCAGGGCAAATGGTTGCTATTGTAGGACCAACTGGTGCAGGAAAATCGACTTTGATTAACTTGTTGGAACGCTTTTACGATGTGAGCGGCGGAAGCATTAAGCTTGATGGTGTGGATATTAGAGATCTCTCCAGAGAAGAAGTGCGGTCACGTTTTGCTATGGTTCTACAAGACACTTGGTTGTTTAATGGTTCTATTATTGACAATATTCGTTATGGAAGTGCATTATACGGTCAAGATGATGAACGGGTTTATAATGCTGCAAAAGCGGCTCATGTAGATGATTTTGTACGTAAACTGCCTCATGGATACGAAACTTTGCTGAATGAAGAAGCCAGTAATATCTCGTCAGGTCAAAGGCAATTGATAACTATTGCGCGTGCTTTTTTAGTGGATCCAGAAATTCTAATTTTAGATGAAGCCACTTCTAGTGTGGATACAAGAACAGAAGTGTTGATTCAAAAAGCAATGAGGAAACTACTAAAAAATAGAACTAGCTTTGTAGTGGCTCATCGACTTTCTACTATTCGTGATGCCGATAATATTATTGTAATGAACCATGGCGATGTTATTGAAACGGGCACACATGATGAATTGATGGCCAAAAACGGATTTTATGCTGATTTATACAACAGTCAATTTGTTCAACAAGTTTCACAATAAACAAGTTTAAACCGTCGTTGTGTTTCTTTTTTATAAATTCTGCTAAACTAGCCCTATACGTTAGGAAGAAAAGGAGTTTAAATAATGGCACACATTAAAAAAATTGTTACTGGAATGATTGGAGAAAATTGTTATATTATCTATCAAGAAGGAAAGGCATTGATTGTTGATCCTGGAGATGAATTTGTAAAGATAAAAAAAGTTTTAGATGAACTAAAAGTGGCACCTGTTGCTATTTTATTGACACATACCCATTATGATCATATCGGTGCTTTGGAAGAAGTTAGAAAAACTTATGCTATTTCTGTTTATGTTAGTGATTTGGAGCAGGGATGGCTTGGCAATCCAATATTAAATCTTTCGATTCACTCAGGACATCCCATTACAGCAGAACCTGCTGAAAATGAATTTGAATTAATGAAAACATATGATATTGAAGGTTTTCAATTTAAAGTTGTTCCAACTCCAGGTCATTCACCGGGTGGGCTCAGTTTTATTTTTTCTGACTTTGTAGTTTCTGGTGATGCATTATTCAAAGGGAGTATTGGTAGAACTGATTTGACTGGCAGTGATTCTGAAGCCTTATTAAAAGGTATTCAAGAGCAGTTGTTTTGTTTATCAGATGATATGCGTGTTTACCCAGGACACGGTGAGGAAACAACAATTGGCTATGAAAAAAGAACGAATCCTTTTTTTAAAGAAGATTAATTTTGTGAAAGCTGGGACGGTCTCGTCTCAGCTTTTTATGGTGCAAAAAAAACCACATTAGCGGGGAACGCTAATGTGGAAAGGGTAAGGTTTCTTTTTACTTTGGAGGAGTAAAAAAGAAAATATGAAAAAGTTGGTTTGTTGTTTTGGTATATACATAGTATAGTACGCAATTATGAAAAAAGTGTGACGAAAAAATAGAAATTAAGTGAAAATCTCCTTTTAATGGTTAATTGTCAGACTAAAAGAGATGTAGCACGTTTCAGTAAAAATAAGATTGTGGAAAAGACTTGTAAATAAAATAATTTCTAGTATACTTATTAAAAGTAAGTGATTTACAAGTAAATAGAAAAAGAAAGAGGAATAAATAAATGATGCTATCAGAAAAGACGATTATTGGGAAAGTAGTATTAAATGTTGAAAATATGAAAAATATGAAAATTTTCTACACTTCTGTAATGGGTTTAGATATAAAAAAAGAAACAGATAACAGCCTTAAATTAGGTGCTTTTGGTGATGAACAAGTTCTATTGGAATTACAATCAGCTGCACCGGCTGGTGAAAAGCCAACTGCAACTGGATTATATCACTTGGCATTTTTATTACCAACTCGTGAAGATTTAGGAGAAATTTTGTATCACATTTTAGTATCTAAATACCCATTAATTGGAGCAAGCGATCATGGTTATAGTGAAGCTCTTTATTTAGATGATCCAGAAGGCAATGGCATTGAAATTTATACCGATAAGCCCAAATCAATGTGGGATATCAGAGAAGATGGTCAAATCGCTGGAGTAACAGAACCAATGGATGCAGAAGGTGTAATAGGAGAAGCAAAAAAAGAATTCCAAGGAATGCCTAAAGGAACGTATATGGGACATGTTCATTTATTTGTAGCTGAATTGGAAGAAACTGAAAGATTTTATCAAGACGTTTTAGGGTTTGATCTGAAATTTAAATTTGGGCCTCAAGCAAAATTCTTCGCAGCTGGTGAGTATCATCACCAAATTGGAGCCAATGTATGGGCTGGTAAAAATATTCCAGCCGCTGAAAAAGGCTTAAGAGGATTAGATTACTTTACTATTATTGTTACTGGTGACGAGTTCTCACAAGTAAAAAACAACCTTGATGCAAAAGAATATGATTATCAAGTAGATGAAGTAACACAAACACTTTCATTGGAAGATACTAATGGAATAACAATGAAACTAACAACAACTAACCAATAAGTCATCAAACCGGCAAACATCTTGCCGGTTTTTTTGTTGTAACAAAAATAACGATTAGAGGTCAGTATAGAAGAAAGCAGCAACTTCCATTATAATGATGAAATAGAAGTATAAAATGATCCAGAAAGGATAATAAAAATGTATCCAAAAACAAACGCATTTATTCAACAATTAATTGAAGATGAATTATTTCCAGGAGCAAGTTTTGGCTTTATTAAAGATAGTAACCAATGGGAATATTATGAAGGTTTATCTGCCACTGTTCCAGAAAAAAAAACCCTTAAAGAAAATTCTATTTATGATATTGCCTCATTAACAAAAGTTTTTTTAACGACAACGATTATCTTGCAACTGTGGCAAGAAGGGAAGTTAGCCATTGATGATAAAGTCAGACAATATTTGACAACTTTTTCAGCTCAAGAGGTAACGATTAGGCATTTGTTAACTCATACATCTGGTTTAGAAGGTTATATACCTAATCGTGATTCTTTATCTGCAAATCAATTAAAGCAAGCTATTCTCCATTTACCAGTAGGAAAAGGATTTGGAAAAGAAGTATGCTACACAGATACAGGATTTATCTTATTGGGGTTTATTATTGAAGAGCTTGAGCAAGACACTTTGCCTAATGTATTTGCTGATCGAGTTAGTGGGCCGTTAAATTTAAAAGAGACTTCTTATCATCCTGTTGATCTACAAAAATGTATTCCAACTGAGGTAGACAAAGAGAGAGGGCTGATAATAGGAGAGGTTCACGATCCTAAAGCGTATATATTAGGAGACCACTGTGGAAGTGCTGGATTATTTTCGACGCTGACAGATTGTCTAACCTTTAGTCACATGATGCTGAATAAAGGAGAATTTAATAGAAAACGTATTCTTAATGAAACAACTGTGCTATCATTGTTAACAGATTGGACACCAACTGGTAAGTTAAACAGGTCTTTGGGATGGGATATTAAGAAAAACGGCAATAAGAATTATTTGTTTCATACTGGATTTACAGGAACTTTTATTTTATTAGACATCAAAGAAAAAGAGGCGTTTGTTTTTCTGTCTAATCGTGTCCATCCAACGAATGATAACAAGTCAGAATATCTTAGCCAACGAGACCTTTTAATAAAGTGTTACTTAGCAGAAAAGGAAGCCATGAATAAGTAATGTATTTTAGGAGGAGTAAAGTGATGAATGAACCTTTGATATTAGCGCCTGTGTTGCAAGAAAAAATTTGGGGCGGGAAAAAATTGCATGATGTATTTGGCTATGATTTGCCAAGTGATAAAACTGGAGAAGCATGGGCCATCAGCGCACATCCAAATGGACCAAGTACAGTGAAAAATGGACCTTACCAAGGTATGACTTTAGCTGAAATATGGAATCAGCACCGTGAAGTATTTGGCAACGAAAAGGGAGAAGTTTTTCCTTTACTGACGAAAATATTAGATGCAGCAGATGATTTATCGGTTCAAGTTCATCCGGATGATCAATACGGTATGGAACACGAAGGTGAATTGGGAAAAACAGAATGTTGGTATGTTATTGATGCAGATGAAGGTTCAGAAATCATTTATGGACACCATGCTCAGACGAAAGAAGAATTAGAACGAATGATTCTTGATGGAGAATGGGATGCATTATTGCGTCGCATTAAAGTTAAGGCAGGTGACTTTTTCTTTGTACCAAGTGGAACGATTCATGCAATTGGTGGAGGCATTACCATTCTGGAAACACAGCAATCTAGTGATACAACTTATCGAGTTTACGACTATGACCGTAAAGATGAGCAAGGAAACACAAGAGAGTTGCATGTCAAACAATCAGTTGATGTGACAACAGTTCCGCATATTGACCCAACTCCTGAAATGAACAGTATGAAACAGGGAGACGCAACCATCACAACCTTTGTAAAAACTTCATTTTTTGATGTTTATAAATGGGAAGTGAATGGCAAAGCCGACTTTGTTGCAACTGCTCCTTACACCCTTGTTAGTGTGTTACATGGAACTGGTAAATTAATTGTCGAAGCAGGAGAGTATGAACTCACAAAAGGAACTCATCTAATCTTGCCAAATGACATTAAAGAATGGACAATTGAAGGCAATTTAGAGATTATTGCATCAAACAACTAGGATGCTGAACTTCCTGGTTAGACACACAGCAATTATTAAGAATTGAAAGCAAGAGCATCCCGCGCATTGCGTAAAATCTTAATAATAGCCTAGTATCTGGGAAGTAAAGCTCAACTAAAACAGGATGCGAAGTTCGACGATTAGGATCGACAGAAAAACAAAGAATCTCGCAGCTCAACTAATAGGATCCGCAGCTTAAACTATTGACTCCTATTTGTGGACAAATAATTCCATTATATTGATAATTTTTCTAATTTAATTATATTTGGGATAAAACTACTCATTTTAGATAGATTTTGATCCAAGTATGAGCAAATAGAAAATAAAAAGAGAAGGAAAAATGATTAATTCATTTTTCCTTCTCTTTTGTTTAGGCAAATAATTCTTCTGCTTCTTTAGGGAATCGTTTTTTTACGGCTTCTTTCAAAATACGATCGGTTAATGTTGTATTTCTAACTAATAATGGTCCATGGAAGTATGAACAGTATGTTTGCTTGTAATGAGCACCTTCTGTTTTATCTTCGCCATTATTGCCATAACCCATTTCAACGACACCTAATGGTTTCACACCTTCACCAAGAAAAGTACGGCCATTATGATTTTCAAAACCTTTATAGGTTTCACCAAACTCATCATTTTTAATGACAATATCGCCAATAAAGCGATTATTGTCTTGATTCAAGGTGTAGTGGTTCAAAGCACCGATACCGTTGATTCTATGTCCAGCAGCATCTACATAATAGTGGCCTAATAATTGGAACCCACCACAGATGCCGACTGTCACGCCATCATTTTCGATGTATTCAGTAATAGCTTCTTTTTTAGCTTGGATATCTTTTGAAACGATTCTTTGCTCAAAATCTTGTCCGCCACCGAAGAAAACTAAATCATACTTATCTGAATCAAATGGATCATTTAAACTAATGATCTCGATATTAAATTGAACACCTCTTTTTTTAGCGCGGTGTTTTAACATCAACAAATTGCCGTTATCTCCATAAGTATTTAATAAATCACCATAAAGATGACAAACATTTAATTCAATCATCTCACATACCTCCCTTAATATAGCCTTGATTTGCTAACTCTTTACGCAATTGTAAGACAGCAGTATAAGTAGCTAGGACGTAGATTTTTTTCGTTGGTGCGTTTTTAAAGCTCTTAATTATTTCAGGAATAGTTGGTATAACTTGAAGCTCTTCTTCAGGAATTCCCGCAACTTCCAAGCGAGCAGTGATGTCTTCTACTCGTTCACCACCAACAGTGACTTGTTTGATGTTCATATTCTGAACGATTTCGTAATTTGCATCCCAGATCCAACTGACATCAGTTCCATCCGCATAGTTTGCATTTAAAATAGAAACAAGCGAAAACGGCTCTGGAGTGAGATTGATCATATCTAAGACTTGATTCAAACCAACAGGATTCTTAACTAAGTTGATCGTAATTTCTTTGTCATCGACTTGAATAACTTCTTGACGTCCAAAAACTCGTTTTGATGCGGCAAATCCTGCGCGAATTTGATCAGTAGAAACATCCAATATCCGACCAACGCTATAAGCAGCTAAGGCATTATAAATATTATATTGTCCACCAATCTTAATTTCAAAGTCATCTCCGTCAATTTCAAATTTAGACGATTCATGATCCATATGAGTCAAGTCCGTTAAACGATACGTCAATTCGGGACGTTTGAAATCACAATTAGGACAATAATACTTCCCAAGATTGCTGTAGGTTAAAAATTTGTAGTGTAAAATATTGTTGCAGTGTGGACATAAGACACCATCTGTATTGTAATGAGCTTTTAATTCACCATCTGGAAGGTGGTCAAAACCAAAGTACACACGTTTATTAATGGTTTCTTTTGAATTGAAAATTGGAGCGTCCCCATTGCTGACAATCAAAGCCTCAGGAGCTAGCGCTGCGCCATTCAACATCATTTGATAAGTCGTATAAATTTCACCATAGCGATCCATTTGATCACGAAAAACATTCGTAAATACAATCGCTTTTGGTTTGATGTATTTTGTTACATGAATCAAACTAGCTTCATCTACTTCAAGAACAGCAGCTTTTTTCTCGGTGTTATTTGTGTAAGAATGATGTTCAAGAAAAGTTGAAATGATTCCTTGCAACATATTTGCACCAGTAGGGTTTGTAATAATTTCAGGGTATTTTTGTTTTAACACTTGATAAGTCAATGCAGTCGTTAATGTTTTACCATTCGTTCCGGTAACGATAACCACATCGTAATTTCTTGATAACGTACCTAATACAGTAGGATCTAATTTCTGTGTTAGTTGACCGGGATAACTACTTCCGCCTTTTAAGAACGTATGAAGTCCCCATTTAGTTGTTCTTCCTACTGCAATGGCAAATGCACTACGTATACTCAATTGAGTTTCCTCCAATTACTAAAAATACTTTTTTTTTGCTACTTTGATATTCTAGCACATAATTCTTGTGAAATTGTTAAAAATTGCCTAACTTGTTCATTTTAAAGACAAACTTAATCTCTTTTCTCACAATTAATGTAAGATTCTTCTATATATAAATCAGGAGAGAGGCTTCACTTTTACATAGTTTTAACGTATAATTCATAATGGATTCCTACAAGAGAAATGAGGAAAAACAAGATGGCCCAACTTTTTTTTAAATACGGAGCAATGAATAGTGGAAAGACGATTGAAATTTTGAAAGTAGCATATAATTATGAAGAACAAAACAAACCTGTCGCAATTATGACAAGCGGCTTGGATGATCGTGATGAGATTGGTGTAGTATCTAGTCGAATTGGTTTAAGACGTGAAGGAATCGCAATATTTGAAGAAACAAATATCTTTGAAACGATAAAAGCATTGGACTACGTACCAGCATGTGTATTAATTGATGAATCGCAGTTTTTAACAAAAGAACATGTCCTTCAATTGGCTCATATTGTGGATGAATTAAATATCCCAGTTATGGCATTTGGATTGAAAAATGACTTTAAAAATGAACTGTTTGAAGGTTCAGAGTACTTATTATTATACGCGGATAAAATTGAAGAAATGAAAACCATTTGTTGGTATTGCCATAAAAAAGCAACGATGAACATGCGTATGATCGATGGAAAACCTGTTTATGCAGGAGCTCAAATCCAAATAGGGGGCAATGAAAGTTATTTCCCAGTTTGTCGCAAACATTACTTCAATCCGCTATTGAAGGACGATTTGTAGCGTTCTTAGTGTTGTGAAGAAAGACAACTAAAGACACAACGATGCAATAGGCTTAGAAGAAAAGGAGAATAACTTATGTTTGATAGATTAGAAAGCGTTGAAGGACGTTATGAAGAACTAAATGAATTACTGAGTGACCCAGAGGTAGTCAGCGATACCAAACGATTAATGAAACTGACTAAAGAAGAAGCTGCTATTCGAGAAACAGTTGCAACTTACCGTCGCTACAAAGAAGTCAGTCAAGATATTTCGGACACAGAAGAAATGCTTGGTGAAAAATTAGACGCTGAGATGGCTGAAATGGCAAAAGAAGAATTAAATGATCTAAAGAAAGAAAAAACAGAAATTGAAGAAAAAATGAAAGTCTTAATGTTGCCAAAAGATGAAAATGATGACCGTAACATTATTATGGAAATTCGTGGAGCAGCTGGCGGAGACGAAGCACAATTATTTGCTGGAACTTTGTTTAATATGTATCAAAAATACGCTGACGCACAAGGTTGGAGAACTGAAGTGTTAGATGCTAATATCACAGGTATCGGTGGGTACAAAGAAATTACTTTAATGATTACTGGAGACAATGTTTATTCTAAATTGAAGTATGAAAATGGCGCTCATCGTGTTCAACGTGTTCCAGCAACCGAATCACAAGGACGTATCCATACTTCTACTGCAACTGTAGTGGTTATGCCTGAAGCTGAAGAAGTGGAACTGGATCTGCCGGATAAAGATATTCGTACAGATATCTACCATGCAAGTGGAGCCGGTGGACAGCACGTTAATAAAACAGCATCTGCCGTTCGTTTGACTCATTTACCTACAGGAATTGCTGTAGCGATGCAAGATGAACGTTCACAAATTAAAAACCGTGAGAAAGCGATGAAAGTTTTGCGTGCTAGAGTATATGATCATATCCAACAAGCAGCTCAAAGCGAGTATGATGCCGAACGGAAATCAGCAGTTGGAACCGGAGACCGTTCAGAACGTATCCGTACGTATAATTTTCCACAAAGCCGGGTTACCGATCATCGTATTGGATTGACCATTCAAAAGTTAGATCAAATTTTATCTGGTAAATTAGATGAGATTATTGATGCTCTAATTTTAAATGATCAAACAGCTAAAATGGAGCAATTGCAACATGAAGAGTAAGACAACTTATAGAGAAGTCCTGAAATGGGCTTCTTCTTTTTTAGAAAGATGTAAAAGAGAACCCATTGCTGCAGAGATCTTATTAAGAGAACGACTAGACTGGTCGAAAACGGATATCATGATGCATTTAAATGAAGAAATGCCGTCGGATGTGAAACGCCAACTTTTACAAGATGTGTCCAATCATGGGTCTGGTATCCCTATTCAACAATTATTAGGTTACTGCTGGTTCTATGACCGAAAGTTTAAAGTTACAAAAGACACATTGATTCCACGACCGGAAACAGAAGAAATTGTGGATGTTTTTTTAAAAAGCTCTTATACAGGACAGAAGAGAGCCGTTTTGGATATTGGAACGGGGACAGGAATCATTGCAATCACCATAAAAAAAGAACGGCCGCTTTACGAAGTGACCGCAACGGATATCTCATCTAAAGCCCTAAAGGTAGCTCAAGAAAATGCAACAGCATTAGAGGCAGATGTTCGCTTTCTGCAGGGTGATTTAACAGATCCTGTAAAGACTGAGACCTTTGATGTCATTCTTTCCAATCCTCCATATATATCAAACGACGAAATCAGTTATATGGATGAAAGTGTTTTGCACTACGAACCACATTTAGCCTTATTTGCTGAAAACAATGGGTTAGCTATGTACCAAAGATTAGCAAAAGAACTTCCAGCTGTTTTAAATCCAGGTGGTGAAGTATTTTTAGAAATTGGATTTAAACAAGGAGAAAAAGTTCAAGAGCTTTTTCAAGAGGCTTTCCCATTGGCTGAAGTAACCATTGAAAAAGATATGAGTGGAAATGATCGCTTGATACAAGTTAAAACAAAATAAGGATTCAATATCATTTAAATAAATGTGATGAGTTTTCTTGAAATGAACGGAGGAAAAACTGTGGAGACTATTATATATCGACCATCTGATGTGCTTAAAGCAGCTCAAAAAATCCAACAAGGTGAACTGATTTCTTTTCCTACAGAAACCGTTTATGGATTAGGAGCTGATGCAACAAACGAAGCAGCAGTTAAAAAGGTTTATTCAGCAAAGGGAAGACCAAGTGACAACCCATTAATTGTTCATGTCTCGACGATAGAAGAAGTTGAACAGTATGTACAGGAAGTGCCTGAGGTGGCTAAGAAACTAATGCAAACATTTTGGCCAGGTCCATTGACACTGATCTTTAAAGTGAAGGATCATGTTTTTGCGCCAACCGTTACGGCTGGTCTAACGAGTGTGGCTATGCGGATGCCCAATAACGAGGTGACTTTGCAACTGATTCGTGAATCAGGTAAACCTCTTGTAGGGCCAAGCGCTAATACATCTGGCAAACCAAGTCCGACAACCGCAGATCATGTTTACCACGACTTGAAAGGTAAAATAGCGGGCGTACTGGATGATGGAGACACCGGGTTAGGATTAGAATCAACTGTTTTAGATATTACGGATCCAAAGTTACCCACCATATTGAGACCAGGGGCAACAACTAAAGAAGTTTTGGAAAAAGTGATAGGAACCGTTTTTGTTGATCGTCACTTGATTTCAAGTGAGGAAGTTCCTAAAGCACCCGGCATGAAGTACAAGCATTACAGCCCTAATGAACCTGTTATTATTGTTGCTGGAGAAAGCGAAATCTGGCAAAAAGCGATTAAAACGTATCTACAACAAGGTGAAAAGATTGGTCTTTTAGCCAATCAAGATCTTCTAAATCAATTCCAAGATACCGTTACAGCTGCCTATTCATTAGGAGAAAATAAAAATATCCATGATGCTTCAAGACGATTGTATTCAGGATTAAGATACTTCGAAACAACAGATGCCACACTTATTTTAGCCGAAGCTCATGAGAAAATAGGGTTAGGCGAAGCCTATATGAATCGACTCCAAAAAGCAGCAGGTAACCATTTTTTTGATTAACCATAAATCAGTAGAATCAACTAATAAAAAAGCGTTTATTATAACTATTGAAGGGTGTGGCCGATATGAATAACATGAATTTTGATAAAGAGATCTTTGATGCCATTGAACAAGAAAGCAAAAGACAAGAGCAAAACATTGAATTAATCGCTTCAGAAAACTTTGTATCTGAAGCTGTACTTACTGCGCAAGGAAGTATTTTAACGAATAAGTACGCAGAAGGTTATCCCGGTAAAAGGTATTATGGCGGGTGTGAATTTATTGATGTTATTGAAAATTTGGCTATTGAACGTGCAAAAAAACTTTTTGGAGCAGAATATGTAAATGTTCAACCACATTCAGGTTCTAGCGCAAATATGGCAGCTCTTAATGCTTTAATAAATCCAGGAGATACTGTGTTAGGCATGGATTTAACACATGGTGGTCATTTAACACATGGTTCTCCCGTAAACTTCAGTGGCAAAACGTACCATTTTATCTCTTATGGTGTAGATAAAGAGACAGAAGAGTTGGATTATGAAGTGGTTCAAAAATTGGCCAAGCAACATAAACCTAAATTGATTATTGCAGGAGCTAGTGCATACTCTAGAAAAATAGATTTTGCAAGATTTAGAGCAATTGCGGATGAAGTTGGAGCTTACTTAATGGTTGATATGGCTCATATAGCAGGTTTGATTGCAGGAGGTTTGCATCAAAACCCAGTTCCTTATGCAGATGTTGTCACAACTACTACACATAAAACTTTAAGAGGACCACGCGGTGGAATGATCCTAGCTAAAGAAAAGTATGGAAAAGCAATCAATAGCGCTATTTTCCCAGGCATTCAAGGTGGTCCTTTAGAACATGTTATAGCGGCTAAGGCAGTAGCTTTAAAAGAAGCATCCACTCCAGAATTTAAAGAATATGCTGCTCAAATCATTAAAAATGCAAAAGCCATGGAAAGTGTTTTGAACGAATCAATTGGTCATTTGATTAGTGGCGGAACAGATAATCATCTATTGTTGTTTGATGTGACAAACTTTGGATTAAATGGAAAAGAAGCAGAAGTTCTATTAGATAAAGTCGGCATTACTGTCAATAAAAATACGATTCCTTTTGAAACATTGAGTCCTTTCAAAACAAGTGGTATTCGAATTGGAACGCCAGCTATTACAACAAGAGGATTTAATGAAGTCGATTCTAAAAAGGTAGCCGAATTCATTATTGAAACATTGACAAGTAATGGAGATGTTAAAAAAATGGCGGCTATTCAAACGCAAGTTCATCAATTGACTGCTAAACATCCATTATATAAATCTAAAGTATAATTCAGTAATTAATCTTTTTAAAATAGACGAAAAGGTAGAATAAAAAGAAAAATACTAAAAAGGTAGCACTAGACGCTAATATCCTTTACAATAGAAATGTTTAAAAAATAATGAAAAATGAGGGCTGAATACGATGTCGAAAGTTCAAGTTATGGATCATCCATTAATCCAACACAAATTAACTATTCTTCGTGATAAGAATACAGGAACGAAAGATTTTAGAGAAGCAGTTAATGAAATTGCACGCTTAATGGCATTTGAAGTTTCTAGAGATATGCCTTTACAAGATGTGGAAATCGAAACACCTTTAGTTAAATCTATTCAAAAAGAGTTAGCGGGTAAAAAAGTTGCGATTATTCCAATTTTAAGAGCTGGATTAGGTATGGTTGATGGGATGTTAGATTTGATCCCTGCAGCAAAAGTTGGACACGTTGGAATGTATCGTGATCACGAAACATTAGAACCGGTAGAATATTTTGTGAAATTACCATCAGACATCAATGAACGTCAATTGCTTGTTGTAGATCCAATGCTTGCTACAGGCGGATCAGCTATTGCAGCTATTGATTCATTAAAAAAACGCGGTGCGACAACAATTAAATTTGTTTGTTTAGTTGCAGCTCCAGAAGGTGTAGAAGCGTTAGAACAAGCTCATCCTGATGTAGATATCTATACTGCAGCATTAGATGAACGTTTAGACGAAAATGGTTACATATTACCAGGTTTAGGCGATGCTGGTGATAGATTATTTGGTACAATGTAATTTGTAAGATTGATTAAAAAAAGAGTCGTAAACCAAAGGATAAAATTCTTGGTTTATGGCTCTTTTTGTATAGAAGATAGTTTTGTTTTCTATACGCTAAGAATTAGATGATAAAAATAAGATAAATCTTATTTGCTGTTGGCGAGATATAAAGAATAAACCGTAACTGTTTTCAGAATGACAAAAATGAGTAGGTCGTATTTTGCATACTTTTATAAAAAAGTAAAAATTATGCAATTAGAATAGAAAAAACAGGATAAAAAAGAGGATTTAACGAAAAATTCAAAGTTGTATAAAACCAATAAAGAATTTGGGGCACTATAAAAGTCTGGAAAATTGTCATTGGAGAAAAATTAGAAAAACAAAAAGATGGAGGATTGGGTTGGGGATTTAAAGGAGTATATAAAAATTAGTAATCATTTTTATACAATAAAACGCTGAAAAACCCGTTTTAATAGTGATTTATTGAAAAGTAGAAATGTTTTTCATTTTCTTTTGTAATTTAAATCGAATGGTGGTATGATAACGAATGCCAGTGAAAAAAAGATGAATTTTTTTAAAACTTAGTCAGCATTTTTTACATTGCTAAAAGAATAAAAGCAAAATTGTGCCTAATCCATTTATATAGGAAAGAAAGCAGAACTATGCTAAAATGGGCGTGTGAAATTAAAATAGATGATAGTTTCACAAAATATATTTTTTTCCTGTTTGCAATTATAGATTTTAATTATGGAAAGAGGTGAACGTTGTGGATCACGAAAATCCGATTGTTACATTTTTTGGCTTAGATTTCAATGTCACCAATAATCTTGTAACAGTATCAGCGTGCGTGATTGTATTCTTGATTGCGTTTATTTGTACGAGGAATCTACAGATTAAGCCAACAGGTAAACAGAACTTTATAGAATGGATAGTTGATTTTGTAGGCAATATTACTACAAGTGCAATGTCTAAACAACAAGGAGAACGGTTTAAATTATTTGGTTTTACTATTCTAACTTTTGTATTTGTTTCAAATATTATGGGTTTGCCATTGATTTTAATTGCTGAACCTTATCAAGTATGGAAAAGCCCAACGGCTGATCCGGTGGTTACCTTAACATTAGCAGCTATGGTAATTGTTATGACACATTATTTTGGTGTACAAGAACAAGGGGTCAAGAACTACTTTATGAATAGTTTTGTTAGACCAGTCCCATTTTTATTTCCAATCAAAATTTTTGAAGAGTTTACGAATACATTGACTTTAGCTCTTCGTCTTTATGGAAATATCTACGCAGGAGAAATCTTGCTTGGATTGATAGCTTCGTTAGCTCAAAGTGGAGGGGTCTTTACTTGGGTAATTGGTATTCCTTTAGAAATGGCTTGGCAGGCCTTCTCATTATTTATCGGAAGTATCCAGGCTTTTGTTTTTACAACACTGACAATGGTTTATCTTTCTCATAAAATTGAGCACGAAGAAAGTACAGATCACATCAAAGAAGCAACTTAAGCAAATCAAGTTATAAGCTAGTAAGATATGCAGTAATCAATATCATTAAGAAAAATAACAGATGACTATATTAGGAGGAAAATGAATTATGGGTTTAATAGGAGCAGCAATCGCAGTAGCAGGAGCAGCAATCGGAGCAGCACTGGGTTCAAGTAGAGTAGTATCAAAAACAATTGAATCAATTGCTCGTCAACCAGAAATGAAAGGTCAATTACAAACATTGATGTATATTGGGATCGGTTTAGTAGAAGCTATTCCTATTATGGCAGTTGTTATTGCCTTTATCTTAGTTTTCCAATAAAAAGCTAGCAAAAAAACGAAGTATTAGAAATTGACAGGTAGAGAATAGAATTCTCTCTACCTGTTCTTTTAAAGCAACATTGAAGTATAGGTGAAGGAGTGTGGAGAATGGTCAGTCCATTGTTTGTAGGACAAATAACAGCTGGAGATTCTATTGTCACTTTGGTCTCATTTTTACTATTAATGCTAGCATTAAAGATGGTTGCTTGGAAACCTCTGATGGCAATGATGGAGAAACGAGAACAATTGATTGCAGGAAATATCGATAACGCAGAAGCGAAAAAATTAGAAGCGGATCGATTGCTTACAGAACAACAACAAGAATTAGAAGAGACAAGAAACAAAGCGAGTGCAATTATTGAACAAGCAAGAGACACTGCTGATAAAGTTGAACGAGAACAAATAGCATCCGCTAAAGTAGAAATTGCACGATTAAAAGAAGAGGCTAAAAAAGCCATTGAGTTAGAAAGAAAACAAGCTTTAGCAGGTGCACAAAACGATATTAGTCGCCTGTCTATGGATATTGCAGAGAAATTGATTGGCAAAGAATTATCTAATGAAGGGCATGCTGAACTAATCGAAGAGTATATTGAAAGGTTGGCGAATAATAATGAAATTAAATAGAAATATGAACAATCGCCAACTTGCAGATGCTTTTTATCAAGACTCTAAAGAAAAAGGGATAGTTGATGTAGCGTTTGATAATATGATGGACGTTCGTCAAGTATTAGAAACGATTCCTAATCTAGGAACAATTTTAGTAGATCCTCGTTTGGAAAAATATAAACGAGATCATCTTTTGGCAGACTTGATTCAACACTTTGATATAAATACACAAAGTTTCTTGCATATGCTTTATGACTATAATTTAATTAGTGATATTAGAGATGTCGTAAATGAATTTGAAAAAATTTACGATTACAAAAATAGGACGGTAGTTGCCAAAGTCACTACAGCTGTTCAATTGACCGATAGTCAAAAGGAACGTTTAATAGACGTTATGAAACAAAAATTAGATGCGAAAAAAGTATTATTGCATACAATCGTTGATAGACATGTTCTTGGTGGAGTAATTATAGAAGCCGAAAGTCAAGTTTATGATGGTAGTATCCGTTCTAACTTGGAAGCATTAGAAAAACAATTGATTCGATAAAAGAAGTTATGAGGTGAATCGTTTATGGGCGTAAAAGCAGAAGAAATTAGTTCACTAATCAAAAAGCAAATTGCAAGCTATCAAAGTGAATTAGTAATAGATGAAGTAGGAACAGTTAGTTACGTAGGTGACGGAATCGCCCGTGCTTATGGGTTAGAAAATGCAATGTCAGGAGAACTATTGGAATTTGCCGATGGTACTTTTGGTATGGCACAAAATTTAGAAGTAAATGACGTAGGGATTATCATCTTAGGCGAATTTACAGGGATTCGCGAAGGCGATATTGTTAAACGAACTGGTCGAATTATGCAAGTTCCAGTTGGAGAGGCAATGATTGGACGTGTAGTTAATCCTCTTGGACAACCAATTGATGGTTTAGGTGAGATCGTTACAACTAAGACTCGCCCAATTGAATCAGAAGCTCCAGGAGTTATGGATCGTCATTCGGTTAACGAACCCTTGCAAACAGGAATCAAAGCAATTGACGCATTAGTTCCAATTGGTCGTGGACAAAGGGAATTGGTTATTGGTGACCGGAAAACAGGAAAAACAACATTGGCAATTGATACAATTTTAAATCAAAAAGGCCAAGATACAATTTGTATTTATGTAGCAATTGGACAAAAAGAATCAACAGTACGTAATCAAGTTGAAACATTGAAAAAATATGGCGCAATGGATTATACGATCGTTATGACAGCAAGTGCATCTCAACCGGCTCCATTACTTTATATCGCACCTTATGCAGGATCAGCTTTAGGAGAAGAATTCATGTATAACGGCAAACATGTTTTGATTATTTTTGATGATTTAACAAAACAAGCAGCTGCTTACCGTGAACTGTCTCTCTTGTTGCGTCGTCCTCCAGGTCGTGAAGCTTATCCAGGGGATGTCTTCTACTTACATTCACGATTATTAGAACGTGCTGCAAAATTGAGTGACAAATTAGGTGGCGGTTCTATGACAGCTATTCCATTTGTTGAAACTCAAGCAGGTGATATTTCAGCTTATATTCCTACAAACGTTATTTCAATTACAGATGGACAGATTTTCTTAGAAAGTGATTTGTTTTACTCCGGTATCCGACCAGCGATTGCAGCTGGCTTATCAGTATCACGTGTTGGAGGATCAGCTCAAATCAAAGCAATGAAAAAAGTTTCTGGAACTTTGCGTTTAGATTTAGCAAGTTTCCGTGAATTAGAAGCCTTTACTCAATTTGGTTCAGATTTAGATGCTGCTACTCAAGCAAAATTAAATCGTGGACACAGAACGGTTGAAGTTTTAAAACAAGGATTGCATCAAACAATACCTGTTGAAAAACAAGTAATGATTTTATATGCTTTAACACATGGTTTCTTAGATACAGTTCCGGTTAGTGAATTAAGTCGTTTTGAAATTCAATTTTATGATTTCTTAGATAATCAGCATGCTGAAATCTTAAGTGAAATTGTTGAAACTAAAGATTTGCCAAGAACAGAGAAACTGGATGCAATCATCACTGAATTCATTACTAATTTTTTCACTAATTATATTGACTCCTCAGCTGATGCAAACGGCGGACAAACCAATTAAAGGCGGTGAATAAGAATGGCAGCCTCTTTAAATGAAATTACAAAAAAAATAAGTTCAACAAAAAAGACTAGTCAAATTACGAATGCCATGCAAATGGTATCTGGTGCAAAATTGGCAAAAGCTGAAAATACAGCAGCTGGTTTTCAAGTTTATTCTCAAAAAGTAAGAGAAATCGTTACTCATTTAGCGCATAGCCAACTTTCTTTGATTGAAAACGAAATGATTGGAACGAATTCACCTTCTAATATTGACTTTCATGATATGTTGGTTGAACGTCCTATTAAAAAGACTGGATACATTGTTATCAGTTCAGATAAAGGGTTGGCCGGTGGATACAATAGCTCTGTTATTAAATCAACAGTTGATATGATCACCAGAGACCATACTTCTCCAGAGGAGTATGTATTTATGGCTGTAGGTTCAACAGCAGCTGATTTCTTTAAAGCTAGAGGGATGAATGTTGCTTACGAACTAAATGATATCAGTGATCAACCTTCTTTTGAGGAAGTACGTACGATTGCTAGAACAGCGACTGAGATGTATAAGAATGAAGTTTTTGATGAGTTGTATGTTTGTTACAATCATCATGTAAACACAATCATGTTCCAATATAGAGCTGAAAAAATGCTGCCGTTATCCGATTTGGATGTAGCAGAAACAAAAGATTATGCAAAAGATTATATTTATGAACCATCTAAAGAAGAAATTTTAGATATTATATTGCCTCAATATGCTGAAAGTTTGATATACGGAGCAATTTTAGACGCTAAAGCTGCAGAACACGCAGCACGTATGACAGCTATGAAAGGTGCAACAGATAACGCTAAAAATATTATTGATGATTTAACAATTCGTTATAACCGAGCACGTCAAGCCGCTATAACAGAAGAAATTACAGAAATCATTAGTGGTGCTTCAGCGTCTAAGTAAATAAATGGGAGGAATAACGAATGAGTATTGGACATATTGTTCAAGTTATAGGACCTGTTGTGGATGTAGAATTTCCAATAAACGATACTATGCCTGAAATTAATAATGCTCTCATTGTTGAAAAAAATAAGAGTAAGAATGAAACAGTTGTCTTAGAGACAGCATTATTGCTAGGAAATGGTGTCATTAGAACGATTGCAATGGAAGCTACAGAAGGACTGCAACGTGGTATGAGTGTCATTGATACTGAAAAAGCGATTTCTGTTCCTGTTGGGGAAGAAACTCTAGGACGTATGTTTAATGTTTTAGGTGAAACAATCGATGAAAAAGAACCATTTCCAGAAGATGTACAACGTCATCCAATCCACCGCAATGCTCCAGTATTTGACGAATTAAGCAGTAATACTGCTATTCTAGAAACTGGAATTAAGGTTATTGATTTATTAGCTCCTTACTTAAAAGGTGGTAAAATCGGTCTATTCGGTGGAGCAGGAGTAGGTAAGACAGTTCTGATTCAAGAATTAATTCATAATATCGCTGAAGAACATGGTGGAATCTCTGTATTTACGGGTGTAGGTGAACGTACGCGTGAAGGAAATGACTTGTATTTTGAAATGCAAGGTTCTGGTGTTATCAAACGTACAGCAATGGTATTCGGTCAAATGAATGAGCCACCTGGTGCTAGAATGCGAGTGGCGTTAACGGGATTAACAATTGCTGAATATTTCAGAGATGAAGTTGGGCAAGATGTATTGTTATTTATCGACAATATTTTCCGATTTACACAAGCTGGATCAGAAGTATCGGCCTTGCTAGGTCGTATGCCATCAGCAGTTGGGTACCAACCAACTTTAGCAACAGAAATGGGACAATTACAAGAGCGAATCACTTCAACTAGTAAAGGATCCATTACATCTATTCAAGCGATCTATGTACCAGCAGATGACTATACTGACCCAGCGCCAGCTACAGTTTTCGCCCATTTAGATGCAACAACCAACCTGGAACGTAAATTAACAGAACAAGGTATTTATCCAGCCGTAGATCCTTTAGCATCAACTTCTAGTGCCTTATCTCCTGAAATTGTTGGGGAAGAGCACTATAAAGTTGCTACAGAAGTTCAACAATTATTGCAACGTTACCGTGAATTGCAAGATATTATTGCTATTCTAGGAATGGATGAATTATCTGCTGATGAAAAAATCGTGGTATCTAGAGCAAGGCGTATCCAATTTTTCTTATCACAAAATTTCCACGTAGCTGAAGCTTTTACTGGTTTGCCGGGTTCGTATGTTCCTGTTGAAGAAACAGTACGTGGATTTAAAGAAATTATTGATGGACGTTATGATCACTTACCAGAAGATGCATTCCGTAATGTAGGAAGAATCGAAGAAGTCGTGGCTAAAGCAGAGTCAATGGGTTACTAGGAGGTAAAAGTGATGAGTGAAATGCAAGTAAACATTGTTACGCCTGCTGGAATTGTCTACAATCATCGAGCAAGAAGCGTGATTGCTAAAGCAGTGGATGGAGAAATTGGTATTTTACCCAATCATATGCCAATTATTGTGCCTCTAACTATTCATTCCGTCCGCGTACAACGTGTTTCTATTGATGCTGAAGACTGGATCGCTGTAAATGGAGGCGTTATGGAAGTTAGAGATAACGTTTGTTCCATTATTGCGGATAGTGCTGAACGTGCAAGAGATATTGATGTTGAACGTGCTTTTGAAGCGAAACAGCGTGCAGAAGAAGAATTGCGTAAAACAGAAGCCATTGAGAATAAGAGTCATTCAAAACGTGCAGAAATTTCTTTAAGAAAAGCCGTTAATAGAATCACTGTATCTAAACATAAAAAAGGAAATTAAGTAAAAGTTGGAATAAAGCAGTTAGCCTGTATTTATTCCAACTTTTTTTAATTGACTAAAAAAATAACCTCATTAAGCCTGTTAGAGTGCAAATTTAAGTCAAGAGAATGTTCTTTCTGCTTCTTTTATGTTAGTATGAGAGTAAGTATTAGAAGGGAAGATAACTAAAAATATGAACTTTTTAGGTGTGCAAGCTCTTATCACTATTGTGTCGCATTTATTTTTTGTTTTGCTGACTTTTTGGGCATTAAAAGGAATACGAATAGAAAAATTGATTAAAAAAAATAGCATTGGCCAAGCTCGAGTGCTCTACTTGTTTGTGTCTATAACTATAGGATACACAGTAAGTTCATTTTTTATGGATTTCTTGCTAACATCACAAAATCTAATTTTTTTATTTTATTAAGAATTAACTAAATTTATGACAAAACATCAGTTAAGTTTGTACCTTCACATGGCTTCGTGTTATAATATTAAATGTTGTCTTGTACTATTTACCTCACACAGTTGTGATAAAGGCAATGAAAATTTTGGAGGGATACTACATGGAAAAGATTGTCGTTCGTGGTGGAAAACACCTAGCTGGTACAGTGAAAGTAGAAGGGGCAAAAAATGCCGTATTACCTATTTTAGCTGCTAGCATTTTAGCAAGTAAGGGACAAAGTAAATTAACTAATGTTCCCATATTATCTGACGTATTCACTATTAATGAAGTTTTAAGCCACTTGAATTTAACTGTTGATTTTAACGAAACTGAAAAAGAAATTACTTTAGATGCTACAAAGGAATTGCATTATGAGGCTCCTTTTGAATATGTAAGTAAAATGCGTGCATCAATCGTCGTAATGGGACCTCTCTTAGCTCGATTAGGACACGCAAAAGTTGCTCTTCCTGGAGGATGTGCAATAGGAACACGTCCGATAGATTTGCATTTAAAAGGATTTGAAGCGATGGGTGCGGAAGTACATATCGAAAATGGATATATCGAAGCATTCGCCGATCAATTAAAAGGAGCTCACATCTACTTAGATTTTCCAAGTGTAGGAGCTACGCAAAATATTATGATGGCTGCCACACTAGCTAAAGGAACAACTACCATTGAAAACGTTGCGCGCGAGCCAGAAATTGTTGACTTAGCAAACTTTTTAAATCGTATGGGTGCTAAAGTCGTTGGTGCTGGTACAGAAAGTATACGTATTGAAGGTGTAACAGAGTTAACAGGTACTGAGCATAGCATTATTCCAGATCGTATTGAAGCTGGTACATTCATGATTGCAGCTGCTGTTACGAAGGGAAATATCTTTATTGAAGATGCTGTTGCAGAACACAACAAACCATTAATTTCTAAATTAAAAGAAATGGGCGTTCAATTTAAATACGAAGATAACGGATTACGTGTTATCGGACCTCACAAATTAAAAGCAACCGATGTAAAAACAATGCCGCATCCTGGCTTCCCAACAGATATGCAAGCACAAATGACAATTGCTCAAGTGTTTGCTGAAGGTACAAGTACAATGAAAGAAACTGTATTTGAAAACCGCTATATGCATATGGAAGAATTACGTCGTATGAATGCTGAATTTAAAATTGAAGGACAATCGTTAGTTATCTATGGACCATCTGAGTTGCAAGGAGCTGAAGTAGCTGCAACAGATCTTAGAGCAGCAGCTGCATTGATCATTGCTGGTTTGGTTTCAAAAGGTTATACAAGAGTAACACATTTAGAATACCTAGATCGCGGTTATTATGAATTCCATAAAAAATTACAAGCCTTAGGTGCAGATGTAGAACGTATTGAAGAGTCTGTAGAACTTACTATGAAAGAAACTGAACTTGAGCGATTATTTTCGTAAGTATAAGTTGATAGAAAAACAATCTTTTTTATATATTTAGAAGATATATTTTAATCTAAGTCTTTTGAAGCAGACACTTAAAAAGTGTTGCTTTAGAGGGCTTATTTTAGTTTTTTCACAAATAGTCTAATACTTCAAAAGAAATTTAATGTAAGTGACTGTCTTAAACGATAAAACAATAAAAATTTATGTCACAAAAACCCTTAAATTTAGTTAAATGTCTTTAATTCGACATTTAAGAATGATACAAGTTATGCTATAATAGTAAATTAGATGGCTACTTTATTTTTAAAGAGTAGTCAATGAAGAACGAACAAGAGCTTGAGAGGAGAAACAAGTAATGGCGAGAGATATAGGGATAGATTTAGGTACAGCCAATGTATTGATTCATGTAAAAGGAAAAGGCATTGTTTTAAATGAACCTTCAGTTGTTGCAATTGATACTACAACAAAACGTGTTTTAGCAGTTGGAGAAGAAGCGTACTTAATGGTTGGACGTACTCCGGGTAACATTCGTGCTATTCGTCCATTACAAGGAGGAGTCATTGCTGATTTTGACATAACTGAAGCAATGTTAACTCACTTTATTAATAAATTAAATGTTAAGGGATTTTTATCAAAACCAAATATTTTGATTTGCTGCCCAACAAATATAACAACAATTGAACAAAAAGCGATTATTGAAGCGGCTGAGAAAAGTGGCGGAAAAAATGTTTATCTTGAAGAAGAACCTAAAGTAGCAGCTATCGGAGCGGGTATGGATATCTTCCAACCAAGCGGAAATATGGTCATTGATATTGGTGGCGGAACAAGTGATATTGCTGTTCTTTCTATGGGTGGAATTGTAACTAGTCGTTCATTAAAAGTAGCTGGAGATCAATTAGATAATGAGATTACCCAATTCGTTAAGAAAACTCACAAGTTATTGATTGGTGAACGCACGGCTGAAACAATCAAAAAAGAGATTGGAACAGTCTTCCCTGGTAAACGCGATGATTCAATGGAAGTTAGAGGTCGTGATATGATTACTGGATTGCCTAGAACAATTACGATTACTTCAGATGAAGTTCAAAAAGCTACAGCTGAATCTATGATGATGATCGTTCAACAAGCTAAAGATGTGCTAGAGCAAACGCCTCCTGAATTGTCTGCAGATATCATCGATCGTGGAGTGATTTTAACTGGTGGTGGTGCATTATTAGATGGTATTGATCTATTATTCTCTGAAGAATTAAAAGTCCCTGTATTTGCTGCTGAACAACCATTAGATTCTGTTGCATTAGGAACAGGAATCTTATTAGAAAATATGACAAAAAAAAAGCGTAAGTTTTAGAAAATAGTCGACCAAAATGAGGTGAGCTAATGACTAGGGAAAAAATAGGACTTCAAATCGCCACATTTATTCTAAAAATAGTGCTTGTGATCGTTTTAATTGCTCTCGCGTTTATTATTGGAGCGATGATCGGTTATGGTGTATTAGGCGATGGAAATCCTTTTGCTATTTTTGAAAAGGAAACATGGGTGCACATTTTTAGTTACTTTGCAAAGCCTACAATAGTCAACTAATTGTAAACCTTATAAAAAGTTAAATAAAAGAAGCAAACAACACAAGTAACATTATTTGTGTTGTTTGCTTCTTTTACTATTTAATTGATCGTAAAAAAAGTAAAGAGGGTAGATTTGCAGATACTAAATAGAGTAAAACAAAAGGAGGAAAGAAAATGAATCAAATTGGATTAGTTGGGCGTTTAGTACGAGAAGTAGAGCTTAAAGAAGTTGGTGAAGACAAAGTGGTCACTAATAATACATTAGCGGTAGCAAGAAGAGGGAAGAAAGAGAATAGTCCATCAACAGACTTTATTCCTATTGTTGCATGGGGACAAATAGCGAAACTTATCCATCTATATTGTGAGAAAGGCCATATGGTAGGGCTTACGGGAAGAATTCAATCAAGGTCTTACATCAATAAAGAAGATGAAACTATTTTTATAGTTGAAATGTTCGTAGACGAGGTACATTTTTTACAAAACAAAAAATTAGAAGCAGTTGTAAAATAATGAAAGCGATATACTTTTTGTTACAGAATCGTAATAAAACGCATAGAATATGATAATATAGAAAAAAATGATTAAAAATAAAGAGATTAAGAGACTGGTTTTGTAATAAATAGTCAAAGAAAATGGACAACAATAAACATTAAATAACACTTAAAATGAATATTAAATTAGAAAAATGTTAGTTATTAAACTTTGTTCTATCAACTTTGAACATAAAATACGCAATCAATATGAGAAAATATCCTGAAATAACATTTATTTGAATATTTAGAATCTTTACAGTTGTCTCTATGAAAACGGTACTATTTTTTGCTGTGTTACAATTCCTTAATTTTTAAGTAACCTTAACCTATATCGTACGTGATAAGATGTTTCTCGTACTGAAATAGGAGGAAAATAATCCAATGAAAAAAATAGTTTTATCTATCATTGCCTTATTTACGTTGGCATTAGGAACAACTGGAATCACAACTGTTTTAGCTTCTCAGAATGAGAAAAGCGAAAACTCATCAGATGAAACAGAAATCAAACAATCAGATGAATTAGGAACACAAAATGGTTTAGATAATTTAATAGATAAAAGAGAAGATAGCAAAGCCGTTGTTCAAATATTAGCTACTAGTCAGTCTAGTAAAGAAACCTTATTAGAACCGGTTAGTATCGAAGTGGAACAGGAAAATGCTGAGAATGAAGAAAAGAATACTGTTGACTATACAGTAGAATCGGGAGATACATTAGTAAATATCGCAACTGCTTTTGAAGTTGAGGTAAGTGAATTGATAAAATGGAATGAACACGTAACAAATGATTCACCATTGCAGGTTAACGAAGTTATCAAAATTGAAACAAATTTAACTAATGAAACAATCAAACCTGAAAAGCTTACATGGAAAACTGAAACAATCGAAGAGTCTCTCTCAGGATCAAACCAACAAGATACAGTTATAGAAGAAACAAGTGCAGCTTCTTCTGAGGCTTCAACGGAAAAGATGACGGTAGTTGCTACTGCTTATAGTCGAAATCAGCCTTCTCTAACGAATATCACTGCTTCAGGAATAGACCTAAGTCAAAATCCTCAAGTTATTGCGGTAGATCCTACTGTCATCCCTTTGGGAACTAAAGTTTATGTCGAAGGATATGGGGAAGCCATCGCTGGCGATACAGGAAGTGCAATTATTGGAAATCGTGTAGACTTGCATATGGATAGTATAGATGAGTCGTTCAAATGGGGTATTCAAGAAGTTGAACTAACCATTTTAAATTAATAGAGAAAAGAGAGTTGAAGATAATGATCTTAACTCTCTTTTTTTGACTAAATAGTGAAGATTGTGAGATGTTTCGGCATGATGCTTTAGTTGCAAGGGTAAAAAGAGTATAATAAGGTAGAGAATTTTTTTGAGAAAGAGGGTATTTCATGAATATATTAATGATTGAAGACAATCAATCCGTATGCGAAATGATGGAAATGTTTTTCATGAAAGAAGAATGGAAAGCTACGTTTGTCCAAGATGGTAAAGAAGGACTAGATGCTTTTCTAAACGATTCCGAAAATTGGGATTTGATTACGTTAGATTTAAATTTGCCAAGTATGGATGGTATGCAAATTTGTCGTGAAATACGAAAAGTCTCAAAAACAATACCCATTATTATGCTAACAGCTAAAGATTCTGAAAGTGACCAAGTCATTGGACTGGAAATTGGAGCGGATGATTATGTTACAAAACCATTTAGTCCACTAACTTTAATTGCCCGTATAAAAGCTTTATACCGTCGAGTAGATTTGATTCATGATGAAGCCGGTAAAGTAGACGAGAAAGCCTATGAAGTTGAAACAAAGTATCTTAAAATGGATAAGAGAACGCGTGAAGCTATTTTGTATGATCAGCCCATCGATAGTTTGACACCAAAAGAGTTCGAATTGCTTTATACGCTAGCTAAAAGTCCTAAGCAAGTTTTTTCTAGGGAACAGCTGTTAACGATTGTCTGGGATTATGAGTATTTTGGAGATGAGCGAACAGTGGACGCGCACATCAAAAAATTGCGCCAAAAAATTGATAAAACGGGTCCACAAGTTATTCAAACTGTTTGGGGAATAGGGTATAAATATGATGATTCGGGAGTCTCTTCATGAGATTGAATTATTTTTACCAACAAATGTTGGCCTTTTTTGCAGTTGTGACAATCGTCTTAATCATACTAGGATTTTCTTTTTTACAATTTGCCCGAAACACGGCCTATCAGAATACTGAAACTCAATTGTTTGGGTACGCTGAAGCTTTAATTGATGAAGATCTACAGATGGATAAACTAGAAAATGGACAAGTTATTTTAAAAAATCAAGGTGTGTCAATTTTTGTATTTGATAGTACAGATAGCATGATTTACCCTAGTACAACTGAAAAGTACATTAGTGGTATTTCAGATCAAGATCTTAAGAAGTTGAAAAATGGTGAGCCAATTTCATTAACTCAAAGAAATACAGATTTTTTTGGCAATCAGATCAATACTGCTATCGTTTATCAACCATTTTTCACTCAAAGTACGGGCGAATTTTACGGATTTATAGCCGTTAGTGCGCCAATCAGTACAATAGAAGCAAATCTAAAGGATATCCGAAACAATTTGTTTAGTGCATTTATTTTCTCAATTGTGGGTGCAACTATAGCTAGTTACCTTTTTGCTAAGTTTCAGGTGAAACGAATCAATCGCATTAGAAGTGCGACTCATAAAGTAGCAAAAGGAGATTTTAATGTTCATTTAGAAAACAAAGAAATGGACGAATTTGATGATTTGGCAGCTGATTTCAATAGTATGGTGGACTCTTTAAAAAGTTCCCAAGAAGAAATTGAACATCAAGAGAAGCGACGCAGACAATTTATGGCTGATGCTGCACATGAGATGCGTACACCTTTGACAACAATCAATGGGCTATTGGAAGGTTTAGAGCATGATATGATTCCAGAAAATCAAAAACAGAGAAGTATCCAATTGATGCAAAATGAAACACGACGTCTAATACGCTTAGTAAATGAGAACTTAGATTATGAAAAAATTCGGTCTAACCAAATTACTTTGCAAAAACAAACTTTTGATGCATATGAAGCATTAGAAATGATTGTTGAACAACTGAAAGGAAAAGCTCGTGATTCAGATGATGAACTGATATTAGACTGTCCAACAGAGTTAGAGGTATATGCAGATTATGATCGATTTTCTCAAATTATTGTAAATATTATCCAAAATGCTATTCAATTTACAACTAATGGAAAAATCAGTATTATAGGTTATTATGGCGAGAATGAAAGTATTATAAAAATAAAAGATTCTGGTATTGGAATGACAGCTGAAGAAATTAAAAATATATGGGAACGTTACTATAAAGCAGATATTTCAAGGAAAAATACTAAGTACGGAGAGTCTGGATTAGGTCTGGCAATTGTTCAGCAATTGGTAAATCTACATGGTGCAAGTGTTGAAGTAGAAAGTTTACCAGGCGAAGGAACAACCTTCACCTTATCTTTTCCACTTGATTTAAATGAATAGAGTAACTCGCTCTAAATCAAATAAAAAAGGGGGTTAGTAGAAGCTAAGACAATAGTCTAACTTCTGCTAGCCCTTTTTTATTTTAACTGACTTTTTTGGAATGGTAAGCGATAGGATGTAGATTAAATGGTTTTTCAGAAGCTAAAATTTGATTATCGGAAGTAACTAATATAAATGAAAAATCTTTTGTACGTGCATAGTAGCGAAGGGACATTAGCCAATCTTGTTTTGAAGAAGCCGTTTCAAAGCTGAAACAATCTTCTACTAAAATAACTTTTTTATTGCAGAGTTCATTTAACCGTAATTGCAACTGAAGAGATAGGTTTAAAGGCAATGTTTTAAAAGGTTGATCAGCTAGGACATCACTTATATTGAGTTCTTCTAATACTTCATTTACTACTAAATCAAGTGAACGTTTCATTTGATTAGATGCTAAGGACAAAACAACCAGCATGTTTTCTCGGACAGTTAAGTAATCAATAAAAGTTTCATTATTTGTAATGACTCCAGGAAAAGAGCCTAACTGTCTATTAAATTGCTTCATCAAAATAGGGAAATCAACTTCTTTAGCTGATAAACTGTAAATCGTTTTAGGTTTGATTGAAAATACAGGATGATTGTCTTTTTTTTTAAAAGAATGTTTAAACATAATAGTTCCTCCTTAGTCATGACGGTCAAATTAAGAAAGTGTGCTTTTTTTCAGTGATAACAGCAGATAATTAGGAATACCGACAACCATACAGCTATAAAAGTTAATGATTCCCGCTAAGAAAAAAGCTTGCAATGTATTATTTTGAGTAAAGGTGTTGTGTATAGATTCACCCATTAAAAAAGCATTAACGTTGAAGCGTGTAAAATCTCCATTTTCACTACTCGATAAAGGAGAATCCCCTTGTAAATGGACTAGAGAGGTATTTGGTTTTATTTCCTGTTGTAAAATTTCAGTTTCTAGATGAGAAATCTTATTCATTACAGGAGTTGTAAATAGACTGTAAATGGAAAAAAGTAGCAGAATAATCGTATTGATTAAAAGGAGTTGTTCCACTATTAATTGGGTTGTTAGCTTATAAACCCGTTCTCCCATCAAAAGATAATTTTGGTATTCTTTTTTTCTAAAGCGACTTAAAAATAACTGAATCATTACCATACTAAGCGTACCTGCAAACACGATTAAAAGAAGAAGGTACTGAAATTCTATTGTATAGTGAGTTGTAATCGATTCTAAGACTTTAAAAGGCTCATACAGTGAAGTGTGTTGTGAGTCTAAAGAAGCGATAATGTGGCTTAACTGAATAGAAGAATCTGAAAATTGTTTGGCTAATAATGCAACTACAAAAGCTAGGATAAAATAAACTAGGTAAAAGATAAGCATAAACAGAAAAAAATAAGGATGATTTTGTAAATGACGGTAAGCACGTTTAGCAATTGTCAAACACAGTACTCCTTTCTACATGAAAATTGATTCTATTTTTATTGTAATCATTAAATATGAAAAAACTGTGAAGCAATTAATAAGAGGGAATGTTAGTTAAATGATTTTTAGAGGTTCTATAATTTTTAGTGTGGATAGATGAATCAACCTACTCACCAAAAACTTCTGGAGGAATAGGGTTGCTTGTAGCCTGAATAGGATTCAATGAGAATTAGAAACCGTTAGCGCTTCAGCGATTACAGTTTATTTGAAGCTTGAAATCCGATAAGACTACAGGCTTACCGGGGGTCCCATGCTTCACAAGCAAACCTGTCCATTCCAGAAGAAATTTCATTTTGAAGCATCCACACCATTTGACGAAGAGCTTTTTTAGAACAAAAAAGGTTGAATCCTAATGGACTCAACCTTTTTCGAATATTTAAGAGATAGTTTATTACTCTGCAACCTTAACGTCAGGGGCTTCTGTTTCAGCTGGTTGTGTTTCGTCAACTGATTCAGGATCGTCTAACAATTCAGGAGCATTTGTTTTATAAAGATCAACTGTAGACTGATTGCCGTTTTGACTATAGATACTTGTAGCTTCTGTTTCTAAACTTTCATTTAAAGCTTTCATACGACTTAATTGATCCCGGTAATCGTAATCAGCAGGATTTGTCGTAACAAGACCTTCAGGAGTATAGAAACGCAAAAGATCACTTGTCAAAATACTGTCAGATAAACTTAATTGAGCATTTGCGTCTAATCTTAACTGTTCAACTTCTGCAAGAACTTCTTCTGAAGGTTCTACGATTAATTCACCTGTTTTAGTGTCATAGATAGTTGAACCATCAACAGTGTATTTAGGAGTTACAAAATTTCCGTTACGGAAGGCAACTGTTTCATCATGGTTTTCAGAGAATAAATCTGTTCCAAGTAAAACATTGTTTTTAGTATCAATACCTAATAAATGAAGAAGAGTAGGAAGACTATCGATTTGACCTCCAAATTCTTCATGGATTTTTCCATTACCTGTTCCAGGAATGTGAACCATATAAGGAACTCTTTGCATCATAGTATTGTCATAGCTTGACCAAGTCTCAGGATCTTTTCCAAGTAAAGGTGCTAATGTTTCATTTCTTGAATTAGATATACCATAATGATCACCGTAAAGAACAATGATGGAATTATCATATAAACCAGATTCTTTTAGATAGTTGAAAAATTCTTCAATAGCTTGATCTAAATAATGGGCAGTCACAAAGTAATTATCAATTGTATCATCCCCCGTTGTAGCAGCAGGAAAATCGACATTTGCTTCATCCAATGGGTAAGGAAAATGATTAGATACAGTAATAAACTTAGAGTAAAACGGTTGTGGAAGTTGTTCTAGATATTGGACAGATTCTTTAAAGAATATTTTGTCTTTCATACCATATTCTAAGGTGTTTTCTTCAGTGAATGTGTAAGATTCATCATCAAAGAAGTAATCAACACCCATTGATTTATATGTGTTGTCTCGATTCCAGAAAGAACCGACGTTACCATGGAACATAGCACTTGTATAATTTTTTTCTGAACCTAATATTTGTGAAGCAGATTGGAAAGTGTTGCTGCCTCCAACTTGTGTAAAGGCACCACCTTGGGATAAGCCAAACAAAGAATTCTCAAGGAGCATCTCAGAATCGGCTGTTTTACCTTGTCCTACTTGGTGGAAGAAGTTACTGAAACTTTGTGTGTCTTCATTGTGGTAAATACTATTGATAAATGGTGTAACTTCAAGAGATTCTCCTTGTTCGGTCTCTAATTTGTAATCAATAAGAAATTGTTGGAAACTTTCTAAATGTAAATAGATAACATTGCGATCTTCAGCAATACCAAACATTTCAGCATCAGCTCCAGCAAAATGTTCATCGACATAACTCAAGACACCTTCAATATCTGATTCGTCTGCACTTGCTTTAACTTGATTAGCTTGAGCAGTTTGATAACCATCGTAAGCTGTAAAGAAATTAATACCAAGGTATTTAACAATATAATTACGGTCAAATGTACGAGCCAATAATTGGGGACGATCACTTTCAGCTAAAGCCAAGTTACCAGCAAATAAGGTGAACCCAACAATTGTAGCTGCAAATGCATACCGTTTTTTGAATGGGCGTTTATCCATTGTCACATTCTTAGTAGCTAATAAAGCAATCAAGATGAAGATGTCAACTAAATAAAGAAAATCAGTTGCATGCAATAAAGCAAAAGTACTTGCTCCTAATCCTCCAGCAACATTTCCGGCGCCCAAGATGGTGCTGACCGATAGGAAATCCGAAAACTCTCTATAATAGAGAATATTCGCAAAGAATAAAATGGTCATTAATGTATAGACCGTTATTAAAGCGATATAGGATTTTTTTGAGCTTTTAAAGTAAAGAGCAATTGAAAATAAAATAATCGTTGTTGCAACTGGGTTAATCAATAAAATAAATTGTTGCATAACTCCTTCTACACCAAGAGAGAATTCTGCCTGATACCCTATATATGTTTTAATCCAAAAAACGATAATCGCTAAAGAAAAAAATCCCAGCCTCGTTTGTAGTAGTTTTTTTATGTTGTTCACTGTTGAATCCTCCTTAAATAAATGACCAAGTATAAATAGTATAAGTTGAAAATTACAATTTTTAAATGAGACCTGCGATAATCCTGCATCATAACACATTTTACAATTTATTTACATTATAGTCAATTTTACTCGCTTTAAAATAGCTGAATAATTTAATCAAATGACTATAGTATCAGGGATAGGTTTTTAAAAGTAAAGTTTAAGTAAAATTTAGGTACTTCGAATAAACTATCTCTTAATAATAATGTATACTTAATTCGTAATGACAAATGAGGAGGATTTTTTAATGGTATTTTTGCAACCCCTCTTTAATTGGATTGAATCAAGGTTTGGTGAATCAATCAACCACTTTCCATTAGTAGAATTAATTTTTCACAGCGTTGACCAAACATTCGTTTATTTTATTTTTTGGCTTATCGTACGTGGAGTCGTTCTAGCTGTCAAAAAAAAGAAAAAACAGCCAGTAAAATGGCGCAGAGAAATTGTTTTAAATGTGTTTATTTTTTATATCCTTCTCTTGATTCATTTAACGGTCTTTCGCGAAGATAATTCTATTATGAATGTGTCTATTGTTATGCGTCCTTTGAGCGAAATCAATTGGATACCGTTTGTAGAAACGGCAAAATTAACTCAAGGAACATCGTTGTTTGATTACTACTATAACTTATATGGAAATATTCTTTGGTTCGTTCCAATGGGTTTTGGTGCAGCTTATTTAATGAAAAGAAAGTATACTTTTTTACGCTCATTAGGTATTGGGTTAACTGTTTCGTTTTTAATTGAAACTATGCAATTTCTTTTCTTTACAGGTGTGTCGGATATTGATGATTTAATTTTTAATACTATCGGAACAATGATTGGAATTGTATTATTTGAAATAAGTCAATGGCTATATAAAAAATGGCAAAGTAAGAAAACCACTTGAAATCATAAATCAAGTGGTTTTCTTATTGCTCTCACAGCTTAATTAGATGCTATATATGGTATACTAGATAAAATAAAAAGGAAAAAGGAGTTTATAAATAGTGGAAAAATACAAATTAAAAAGACGAGCAACTCAAATGGTAAGAGATGGTTACCCAGTATTATTGAAAGAAGATTTTGTGAAAGAACCGATTGAATCTGAAGGAACGATAGTTGAATTACTCGACGACAACAAAAAATTTGTTGCACGAGCATACCTTGCTAAACAAAATAAGGGGGACGGTTGGATCTTAACGATGAATGAAAATGAAAAAATCGATCAAACTTTTTTTGAACGATTATTTAATCAAGCATTGGCCGAACGTACGGATCTTAAATTAAACGAACAAACGAATGCTTACCGATTTTTCAATGGCGAAGGTGATGGTCTTGGTGGATTGACGATTGATGTCTATGCTGATTATTATGTCTTCTCATGGTACAGTGCGGGAATCTACAAGCATCAACAAACGATTTTAAAAGCGTTTCTTGCTGTCGTTTCAGATGTCAAAGGGGTATATGAAAAAATAAGATACCAAACTAAAACGAAGTCTGAAACAAATCACGTTTATGGTGAAGAAGCACCGGAACCGTTATTAATCAAAGAAAATGGCATAACTTTTGCTACTTATTTAAATGATGGATTAATGACTGGGATTTTCTTAGACCAACGTAATGTTCGTCGTAGTATTCTTGAACATTACTCTATGGACAAAACTGTCCTAAACACGTTCAGCTACACAGGAGCTTTCTCTGTTGCTGCAGCAATTGGAGGCGCCAGCCATACAACAAGTGTAGATCTAGCCAATCGTAGTCTAGAAAAGACAAAAGAACAATTTGAAGTAAATGGATTAGATCCAGAACTTCAAACGATACGAGTAATGGATGTGTTTGATTACGTGAGATATGCTATTCGTAAACAGTTGAAATTTGATACGGTAGTTGTTGATCCACCAAGTTTTGCACGCTCGAAAAAAAGAACATTTAGTGTTTCTAAAGACTACACTGCATTATTGGAAGATATCATTGATATTACGAATGAAGATGGTGTGATTATTGCTTCTACAAATGCAGCAAATGTATCAACGGAAAAGTTTGAGCAGTTTATTGAAACAGCATTTGATCATAAAGGGATATCTTATGAAATTTTGGAAAAACATACTTTACCAGAAGATTTCAAAATCAATCCTCATTACCCACAAAGTAATTATTTGAAAGTTTATGTAATACAAAAAGGATATTAATCTTATTCAACCTACTTTGAAAAGAAAGTTTGATACAAATGAAAAAAAATAAAGTACAAAAAACAAATGCTATTCGGAGATTGGAAACCAGTGACATTGCTTATCAAGTATATGAGTTTCCTTGGAGCGAGGATCATTTAGGAGCAGATGCGGTTTTTGAGCAGTTAAACGTAGCGAGAAATCAAATTTACAAAACATTAGTTATTGTAGGTGATAAAACAGGTGTGATTGTTGCTTGTATACCGGGTACTAGTGAACTTGATTTGAAAGCACTAGCTAAAGTTAGTGGAAACAAAAAAGTAGAGTTGCTTCCCTTAACAGAACTAGAAAAAACAACAGGTTACGTTCGTGGAGGCTGTTCACCCATTGGAATGAAGAAATCTTTTCCAACCTTTATCTCTACCCAAGCTCAAACGCTGGAACAAATCATTGTTTCAGCAGGGAAAAGAGGCATGCAGATTGAAGTGAATCCTAATGAATTACGAAAATTGATAAAAGCTGAATTTGCATCGATTGAAGCGAATCAATACTGAATATAAGAATACAAAAATGAACTCCAGATCAAGATAAAAAATCTTGGTCTGGAGTTCATTTTTGTAGAATGCTTTCAAAAAGTAAGTTGACTTTACGTCACTTGACATGTAAAGTGAAGAAAGAAGGACTAAAGGGGGACAGTATGAAAAATAATACGTTAGCTTCATTAACTTGGCTAAGACTCATACGTTTTGTTAATCAAAACAATCAGTTGTCCAATGAATTTTTGAAACGTTTTAAACTGACGAGTGCTCAATTTGATGTGCTTGTCCAAATTCAAGTTTATCAACCTTTGACTCAAACAGAACTAGCTCAAAGAGTTACGGTTACTCAAGGAGGCATTTCCAGAATGTTATCTCGGCTGGAAAAAGAAGGCTATGTTCTGAGGACGCAGGAATGGAAACAAAAGACCATCAGTCTTTCGTCAAAAGGAACAAAAGTATTAGAAAAAGCAATGCCCGAGCAGCTAGATTTTCAAACATCTTTATTTGAAGATACATTAACTAAAGAAGAACTAAAAAATCTTTATAATATGTTGACTAGGCTGTATAAAAATAATGAATCAAAGGTATTACCGCCAGAATAATTTTTTGAACTATCACTTGATTAGTCAATTAAAAAGGAGAAATCAGAGATGAAGGAATATCGTATCGATGAAACAAAAGGAATGGAAGTTGGTTTGTATTCTATTGGAGATCACATGGGAAATCCTCACACTGGGAAAATGATTACTGCTGAACAACGCATAGGAGAGTTTGTTGAAGCTGCTAAACTAGCTGAACAAGCTGGAATTGATGTATTTGCACTCGGAGAAAGCCATCAAGAACATTTCACATCACAAGCTCATACAGTTATTTTGGGTGCTATTGCTCAAGCCACTAGTAAAATTAAAATAGCTAGTTCAGCAACCGTCTTAAGTGTTTCTGATCCTGTACGTGTTTATGAAGACTTTGCAACACTAGATCTGATTTCTCACGGAAGAGCGGAGATAGTTGCAGGAAGAGGATCACGTGTAGGAGCGTATAGCTTATTAGGGTATGATGTTCGTGATTATGAAGAACTATTTGAAGAAAAACTAGAGCTTTTAATGCAGATCAATAAGGAAGAGAGTGTAACGTGGGATGGGAACTATCGTGCACCACTAAAAAATGCTCAAATTCTTCCGCAACCTCAAAATGGAAAATTACCGATTTGGCGTGCTGTAGGTGGACCACCAGCTAGTGCAATGAAAGCAGGATATGCTGGTATACCAATGATGTTAACAACCTTAGGAGGACCAGCAACAAGTTTTAAGGTATCAGTAGATGTTTACCGAGAAGCTGCTCAAAGAAGTGGATTTGACCCAAGCACTTTGCCAATTGCTACAACGAGTTTGTTTTACACAGCTGAAAACTCACAAGATGCACTTCGTGATTTCTATCCACATTTAAATTATGGTATGCAAGCAATCAATGGGGCTGGGTATCCAAAACAACAATTTGCCCAATCTACTGATTACAGAGATGCTTTAATGGTAGGAAGTCCGCAACAAATCATTGAAAAAATGATTTACCAATACGAATTATACGGTCAGCAACGTTTCATGGCTCAAATTGATTTTGGGGGAGTCCCATTTGATAAAATCCAGAAAAATATCGAACTCATCGCTACCCAAATCCTCCCAGCCATAAAAAAATATACAACTAAATAAAGGATGCTGAACGACCCTGAAAGACATACAGTAAAAACAGGAAATCACAGAGAAGATGTTCCATCTTCGGCGGGATTTATCTTTTTTTACAAAGTGTCTGGGGAGTGAAGCTCAACTAGATAAAGGATGCGGAGTTCGACGTTTAGGCTCGACAGAAAAACAAAGAATTCTGAAAGGGATGTTTCACCCCCTGCAAGAATTATGTTTTTTCCGAGAGCCTGTCGAACGCAGCTCAACTAAATAAAGGATGCGGAGTTCAACGTTTAGGCTCGACAGAAAAATAAAGAATGCGGAGTATCTCGGTTAACCGAGACATATGCACATAATAACTAGCGAATGTTTAAGAAAAAGGTGAGTATAAATGAAAATAGTAGGGATTTCGGGATCGACTGTAGGAACGAAAACAAAAACAGCAATGAATTATGTAGAAATAAATTTAAAAGAAAAATACTCAGATGTAGAATTTGAATTAATCGATTTAGCAGAGTATGAAATGTTTTTTAGTGATGGAAGAAATTATTGGGAGTATGAAGGAGATACAAAAGACATTTCTGAAAAAATTATGGCTGCAGATGCGCTTATTATTGGAACACCAACTTTTCAAGCTTCTATTCCAGCATCTTTAAAAAATGTATTCGATTTATTGCCGGTTAATGCATTTCGCGATAAAGTAGTGAGTATGATCGGTACTGCTGGTACTCCCAAACATTTTCTAATGCTTGAACAACAACTAAAACCTATTTTAGCTTACATGAAAGCAACGATTGTTCCGACGTATGTATTTATTGAAGAAAAAGACTTTTATAGAAATAAAATCATCAATGAAGACATTATTTTCCGAATTGAACGATTGGTTGAAGATACAATTATGCTCAATGATGTATTTGTAGAAATGCGTAAAAAGAAAGATGAAGAATACGACTTTTAAAACAATAATGATAAGAAAATAAAAAACCACTTACTATCCATGTAGATTTTGGATGATAAGTGGTTTTTATTTTCTTAAGAACAAGATCTATCTATAGCTTATTCTTAAAATTTATAGATAAAAAATAATCGCGAATATCTTTCCAATTATTTGCACGAATATAACGATCCTCAGTTTCATTTAATGAGTTGACAAACAAAATACCGGTCCCAGAAAAGCGTTCTAACTGACGAATAGAATCATCAATCAAATAATCTGTATGAACGATACTCTTATCGCCGCAAAAAATATAATGCTGAGGATCAATGAAATCAAAATGCTCTTGTAGCCATTCATACTTCGCAGTGAAGGTTTTAGGTACATCCATAGCAGCTGTTGCAATATACAACTCATACTCTTCAGCCAACTCGCGTAAGACCATTTGGCTATCTTTCATGACTGGAATATCCCTGAAAAAGGTGTACGTATTGATGATAGGATAAAGTTCTTTAATTGTTGAAACCAGATCAAAGTTTGGATTTTCCTGTAAATACTCTTCAATAGATTCAAAAGAAACGTGGTATTCCTTTTTGAATAATTCAATAAAACTTATTTCCATATCCGCAATAACTTGATCCATATCAATCGCAATTTTCTTTTTCATAAAAACATCCTTTCAGGTTGAAAAACTCTTTATTTCGATAAAGCCAGTTCAGCAGCATGCATACCTGCGATTCTACCTGTGATAAAAGCACCCGTAATATTGTAGCCACCTGTATAGCCATTGTAATCCAATATTTCACCTGTAAAGAATAGACCCTGGGTAAATTTGCTTTCCATCGTTTTTGGATTTACTTCTTTCGTATGAATTCCTCCTCCAGTAACAAAGGCTTTTTCAATGGGCTGAGTACCATTGGCTGTAAATCGAAAATCTTTAATGAACTCAATAAACTGAATGATTTTATCTGGTGCAACTTGTTTTAATGGCATATTTTCGTCCAAACCAGCTTTAACGAATGCGAATAACAAATATCGTTCAGGTACAAGGCCTTTCAAAGCATTTTTTGTACTTTTATCGCCATCATTTTTTATTAATTTCTGAATTTGTTGTGTTAATTCACCTTTGGATACATTTGGAAGGGCATCTAGACTCATGGTAACTTCCTCTGTTTTATCACGTTTCATCGTTTGATGAACAAACATAGAACAACGTAAGACTGCTGGACCTGAAATACCAAAGTGAGTAAAAATCATGTCCATTTGATGAGAGACAACTGTTTTATTTTTTTTATTCAATACACTGAGCGCAACATCTCTTAAAGAAAGACCTTGTAAAGTCGTATCTTTGATAAAAGGTTCATCAGAGAGAATAGGCGATTCTGTAGGGTAAAGTGGCGTAATGGTATGACCCGCTTTTTTTGCCCATTTATACCCATCACCGGTTGAGCCGGTTCTTGGCATGGCTTTACCCCCTGTTGAGACGATGACACAACTGGCTTCTATAGTGCGACCATCTTGCAATTGGACACCCGTTACTTTTCCTTCATCAAATAATAAAGTGTCAACAGGAGCCTCTGTATAGATATCTATTTCTAACCTATCCATGATGCCAATCAAAGCTTCTAAAATTGTTCTTGATTTATCTGTAATAGGGAACATTCTTCCGTGATCTTCTTCTTTTAATGTAACACCATTTGATCTGAAAAAATCCATAATATCATAATTGTCGTATTGATAAAAAGCGCTGTATAAAAAGCGCCCGTTTCCAGGGATGTGAGCAATGATTTCTTCTTTATCTCGATTATTGGTAACGTTGCACCGTCCACCACCCGTAACAAGTAATTTACGCCCAAGAGAGCTGTTTTTTTCGGTTACTGCTACTTTTGCGCCATGTTCTGCTGCGGAGATAGCAGCCATCATGCCGCTAGTTCCTCCACCAACTACTAATACATCATACATTGTCATTTCTTTAGTTAACCTCATTTCTGTTCATTCCATCTGTTCAAATTTTATTTACTTACTTTATCATATTCTGGCAGTTTGTTCCATAAACCTGTAAACTGTTTTAAGATACAAGAACTTTTCTTGTTAAGAGAGTGCCTTAGCTGTTATGATGTACAAGGCGATGAAATAAATTGAAAAGGAAGATGGAACATATGGAAATTTTAATTGCACTAATACCTGCCATAGCTTGGGGCAGCATTGGATTAGTGAGCAATAAATTAGGTGGAAACTCATATCAACAGACAATAGGAATGTCAGCTGGAGCCGTTCTTTTTTCAATAGGTGTTTACTTTGTTTATCAACCAACAATTGATATGAAAATTATTTTAGTTGGATTGTTGTCAGGAGCTTTATGGTCTTTAGGACAAATGCAACAGTTTCAAAGTATGAAGTTTATTGGAGTATCCAATACTTTGCCTATTTCAACAGGATTACAATTGATTGTCAATACACTTGCGGGAGTACTGCTGTTTAGAGAATGGACAAGCACTAGAGACATTATTCTGGGAATTATTGCTATTATTGTATTGATTTTTGGTGTAACATTTACGACTGTTTCAGATACGAAAGAAACAAAAGATGATTCTAAAGAACAAAAAAAATCTGGAGCAAGAGCATTACTTTTTTCTACACTTGGATATGGATTATATACAATAACAATTAATGCTGCTGGCGTTGATGCAATGGCTGTTATTTTGCCACAAGCTGTAGGTATGCTAATTGGTTCTTTATTGTTCTCAATGAAGCAAGAGATAAAGAGCCAGTACACATTGCGTAATATTTTGACAGGATTGTTATGGGCGTTAGGAAATGTCTTTATGTTGATTTCAATGGAAAAAATTGGTTTGGCTATCAGTTTCTCACTTTCACAAACTGGGATTATCATTTCAACGTTAGGAAGTATTTGGTTCTTAGGAGAAACGAAAACAAAAAGAGAATTCCGCTATATCTTACTTGGTTGTATTTTAGTTATTGTTGGCGGTGTGCTATTAGGTTACGTTAAATCCTAAATAAATTTAATCAATAGACGGGTGGTATTAAAATGAATTACCTTAGAAAGAAGCCATTAGAAACAACTGAGAGACCATCTAATTTAAAAAGAGAATTAAAAACTATGGATTTAATCTTACTAGGTTTAGGAGCAATTGTTGGGACGGGTATTTTTGTTATTACTGGAACGGCTGCTGCTCTAACGGCTGGACCTGCATTGATTTTATCTTTTATTATTGCGGCTTTCTCATGTATCTTATCCGCTTTATGTTATGCAGAATTTGCTTCTCGAATTCCCGTTTCAGGAGGAGCTTATTCTTATGCCTATACTGTTTTTGGTGAATTGATCGGCTGGTTGATCGGTTGGCTGATGATTTGTGAGTACCTACTGGCAAATGCTTCTGTAGCTTCAGGTTGGTCAGGATATATGAACGGATTTTTAGAGGGTCTTGGTTTGGGGCTACCGGTTGCATTGCGTTCTTCTTATAACGCGGAGACTGGGGCTTACGTGGATGTAATCGCAGTATTGGTTACATTCGCTGTAACGTATGTTGTGATTCAAGGCGCTAAAAAAGCATTACGTTTAAACAATATTATGGTATTTATAAAATTTGGTTTAATTGCTTTATTTATTGGAGTAGGTGTTTTTTATGTTAAACCAGAAAATTGGACGCCTTTTGCTCCATTCGGATTAAATGGTGTTGTTTCAGGAGCGGCTGTCGTTTTCTTTGCTTTCTTAGGGTTTGACGCAGTGAGTACTGCTGCGGAAGAAACAAAAAATCCGCGTAGAGATGTTCCAAGAGGGATTATTGGTTCACTTGGAATTGCAACGCTCTTGTATATCATAGTGACACTCGTATTAACTGGAATCGTTCCTTACGCACAGCTAGACATCAAAGATCCAGTAGCTTTTGCTATACGGTTTATCGGACAAGATTTCGTTGCCGGTATTATCTCTGTAGGAGCGATCTTAACATTATTAACGGTACTCATTTCGATGACTTATGGATTAGGGCGTTTAATTTATGCGATTGGAAGAGATGGTTTACTGCCAAAAAAATTGAGTCAAGTTGATCCGAAGACAAAAAGTCCAAAAAATGCAACACAAGTAGTTGGTGTGGTTTCAGCAGTATTAGCTGGGGTAGTTCCGCTTAATAAATTAGCAGAACTTACAAATATCGTAACCTTGTTGATTTTTGTAATTATTGCGATAGGAATTATTAAATTACGTAAAGATTTTGGAGAACCAAAAGAAGGCGAATTTAAAGTACCTTTTGTACCTGTTTTCCCGATTGTTTCTGTAATGGTGTGTGTTTACTTGATGGTTCAATTATCATTATCTGTTTGGATCGCGTTCCTTATTTGGTTAACTGTTGGAGTAATTATCTATTTTATTTATGGATACAAGCACAGCGAACTCAATTAAAAGGACTAAAGGACTAAAAAATAGTAAGATGTACAAAAAGACGCTCATTCCTAAAAAGGAATGTACGTCTTTTTTTCCGCAGAAATAAAAGTGAGGAAATATTATTTTTATTACTTACTTATTCAAGGTACTTATTCTAGTAATTTCTCATCAAATACTGTAAAATTGTATGAATTGAGTGTTTGTGGTAGTTATTTTTAATTTGCTTCATACGGCACTTGTAAAGTAAAATTTTTGAGAAATGAAGGTGCAAATATGTCTTTTGTAGAGATAAAAAATGAATTTAAACGCTATAAAATGGGTGAAACAGTTATTGCCGCAAATGACGGCATCTCTTTTGAAATTGAGCAAGGAGAATTTGCAGTCATTGTTGGACCAAGTGGTGCAGGAAAATCAACAGTCCTGAATATTTTAGGCGGAATGGATTCAGCAGATGAAGGTCAGATTCTTGTAGATGGCACTGATATTGCCAAATTTAATTCAAAACAGCTGACGCAATACCGTCGAGACGATGTAGGATTTGTTTTTCAATTTTATAACTTAGTACCCAATTTGACAGCTATTGAAAATGTGGAGTTGGCATCTGAAATCTCCAACAAAGCATTGGACGCAAAAAAAGTGTTAGAAGATGTTGGATTAGGTCATCGACTAGATAATTTTCCAGCACAATTATCAGGTGGGGAACAACAACGAGTAGCTATTGCTAGAGCTTTAGCCAAACAGCCGAAACTTCTATTATGTGATGAGCCAACTGGAGCATTAGATTATGAAACTGGAAAACAAGTGTTGAAAATATTGCAGGATACTTGTAAAAATACAGGAACAACAGTTATTGTCATTACGCATAATAAAGCAATTGCACCAATGGCTAATCGAATGATTGAAATAAACAATGCGAAAGTACGTAGTGTGACCATGAATGAAAATCCTATGTCCGTAGCTGATATCGAATGGTAAGGGGTGGGAAAAAATGAAGAAAAAAGCACTATGGAAAGATATATTTAAAGAGATGGGAAAATCGAAATCACGTTTTTTTTCTATCTTTGCCATAATTACATTAGGAGTAGCTTTTTTTGCCGGCATTAAAGCAACAGGTCCAGATATGATCGATACCGCGGATCATTATTACAAAGAGACAAATCTAATGGATACCAAAGTGTTATCTACTTATGGACTTAATGATGATGATAAAGCACTATTGGAGAGCATTGAAGGCGCAGATGTTAACATGAGCTACAGTCAAGATGTAATTCTTGAGGACAGTAGTGTAGTTGCCAAATTAATTTCTTACCCTTTAAATAAAGAGACTGATCAAAATAACTATGTGGTAGCTTCAGGTCGATTGCCAGAAAAGTCTGGAGAAATTGCTTTAGATAGTAATAGCAATATGACAGATGTTTACAATATCGGCGACACAATTACTCTTTCTTCTGATGATGAAGAGACTAAATTAGAGGATTCGTTTGCTACAACAACTTTTGAAGTAGTTGGATTTGTGAACAGTCCGCAATACATTGAAAACTTCGCCAGAGGGACTAGCACAGTTGGAAAAGGAACAGTAGATGGTTTTGCCGTTATTCCTGAGGAAGATTTCTCATTGGAATTTTACACAGAAGCCTATCTATCTTTTGAAAAAAATGATTCACTTGTTTCTTATTCGCCAGAGTATGAAGATAATGTTGAAGAACAAATGGATCAAATCGAAAAAGTAGTCGAAAAAAGACCAGAAGAACGATTAGACGAAATTCGTTCTGAAGCTCAAACTGAGATTGATGATGGCCAAGCTGAAATTGATGATGCTAAAAAACAATTAGCTGATGGACAAAAACAGTTAGAGGATGCAAAAGCTACATTGGATCAAGGTCAAGAAGACTACAATGAAGGGTTAGCTACTTTGGAATCTCAAACAGCTGAGGCTCAAGCTACTATTGATCAAAAACGACAAGAATTAGAAGCAGGAAAAGCAGAATTAGCTGCAAATGAAGCTGACTTGCAAATAGCACAAACCCAACTTACTGATGCTCGAAATAATTTTGAAGCCCAAAAAGTAACAGCAGAGCAATCTTTAGCCAATGGAGAAACATTTGTTGGAAATGCTAGAGCTGTTTTAGAGGTTCCAATTGAAACTGTGCCTGTTGAAACTCAAACGAGCATCACTCAAGCAGCCAATGCTATTGATCCTTCACTTGGAGAAGCCTTTACAGGTTACTTTGCTGGAGTTGTTTCAAACAGCACGGTTTCAGCAGCAATAGAAGGAGTGTCCACTAATCTTGAAGAAACGCGGGCACAATTAAGTGCAGCAGATGCAGAAATAACAGCTAATGAGCAAAATCTTGCTCAAGGGTATGCTGATATCGAAGCTGCAAAAACAACGATTGCTGATGGGGAAGCTCAATTAGCTGAAGCTCAAGAGCAATTAAATCAGGAAAAAGCAAATGGCGAAGCAGAACTGGCTGCAGCCCTTGAAGAATTAGAAACCGGGCGAGCTGATTATGAAACGGCACTGGCTGAATTTGAAAAAGAGTCAGCAGATGCTGAAAAAGAAATTGCAGATGGTGAAGCAGAACTAGCAGATGCTAAAAAAGAATTACAAGAATTAGAGATGCCCGAGTATTATGTGCTGGATCGTTCGACGAATCCAGGATACAGCGAATTTAGTGATAATGCAGAAAGAATATCAGCAATTGCACAAGTCTTTCCTGTATTCTTTTTCTTAATTGCCGCATTAGTGTGTTTAACCACTATGACTCGTATGGTAGAAGAAGAACGATTACAAATTGGAACCTTAAAAGCTTTAGGTTATTCTAATTGGGATATTTCAAAAAAATTCTTAGTATATGCCTCATTAGCCAGTGTGTTAGGAACTATTATAGGTTTAGCTATCGGGTATCAAGTATTCCCTAACATTATTTTTAATGCCTATGGTTCTATGTATAATTTACCATCCGTTCGCATAACGTATTACATTAGTTATGGAGTAATTTCCTTTTTAATAGCTTTGCTTTGTACGGTTATGGCAGCTTATCTTGCGACAAGAGTGGCTTTAAAAAGTACAGCAGCTACATTGATGCGTCCAAAAGCACCTAAAATAGGGAAACGCATTTTGTTAGAACGCATTCCATTCATTTGGAATAGATTTGGTTTTATTCAAAAAGTTACAGCACGAAATCTTTTCCGCTATAAGCAACGCATGCTGATGACAGTTCTTGGAGTTGCAGGATGTACAGCTTTGATTTTAACCGGTTTTGGCTTATCTGATTCTATTTCGAATGTGGCGGATCTTCAATATGGCAAGGTTATGAAGTATGATGCCATTGTTGCATTAAATACAGATGCAAGTGATGATGAAAAAACTGAGTATGATGAAGAATTAGCTAAACAACCAACTGTTCAAGAATCTTTAAAGGTTAGTCAAGAAAATTATACAGTTGATGTAGAAGGAGTGAACAAGCAGGATGTTACTGTGTTTGTCCCTGAAACTACGGAAAACTTTGAAAATTATGTTCTTTTAAACGATCGATCTTCCGGTCAAGAGTATTCAATTCCTGAAAAAGGTACAATCATTAGTGAAAAATTAGCAAAACTAATTGGTGCGAAAAAAGGAGATAAATTGATTTTAACCGATTCAGACAATAATGAAGTAGAAGTAGGTATAACTGAAATCGTTGAGAATTATACTGGTCATTATGTCTACATGAATAAAGATTATTATGAAACTACTTTTGGGAAATCACCGGAATATACAACAGAATTGTTGAATTATAGTAATGAAAAAGTAGACGAAGATATACTAGGTTCTACATTGACAGCACAACCAAGTGTTTTATCGGTCAATTTTGTTAGTGACGTTAGCGAATCATTTGCAGAGACGACTGGCAGTCTAGGAATCGTCACATTGGTATTGATTATTTCAGCTGGATTATTAGCCTTTGTCGTGTTATATAATTTAACCAATATAAACGTTTCTGAACGCGAGCGAGAATTATCGACCATCAAAGTGTTAGGATTTTTCGATAAAGAAGTTACTATGTATATCTATCGTGAAAATATTATTCTTACTTTAATGGGAATCGTTGTTGGCTCATTTTTAGGAGTCTTGCTGCACAGTTTTGTATTAGATACTGCAGAAGTCGATCTTTTAATGTTCAGTCCAACCATTCAGCCACTGAGTTATCTTTACTCAGGAATTATTACTCTGATATTCTCTGGAATTGTTATGATTGCGATGCATTACAAACTCAAAAAAGTCGATATGATCGAAGCCCTAAAATCAGTAGATTAATAAAATAGGATGCGGAGAAACCCTGAAAGGCATAAAGTAAAAACAGTAAATCATAGAGAAGATGTTTCATCTTCGTCGTGATTTATCTTTTTTACAAAATGGCTGGGTTTCGTAGATCAACTAAAGGATGCGAAGTATCCCGCATAGCTCCGGAGAAACTCTGAAAGGCATAAATTTCTCAAATTTTAGTTAAATTTTGTCCCGTTAACAAATGAAAAAATAAGCTAGATAGGATTTGGGAGGTAATATCTCAATCCTGTCTAGCTTATTTTTATTTAGGTAATATACGCTAAGATACGCCAAGTATTAGGCCTGTAACTTATCAGTTGGCTTAGGTCCACCAGGTATCAGGCGATTAACTAAAATAGCAATAAAGGTTCCAATAAAAGTATCCAAAACCCTTGCTAAGGCATACAAAACAGTTTCATCCGTTGGGATACTAAAGTAAATGATCAAAAATGCAGCACTTGCTCCTACAATTCCAGGATTGTAATTTATTCGATCGCAGAATACAATAATCAAAATAACTCCAAGTGGGACACCAATCAATTCAATAAAAAAATACCACCCAATAAATTGCTGTAACAAGACTAAAATAGCGGCAAAAATAGCTCCAATAGAATTACCAAAAATTCTTGTTTTTCCGAAACTTAAACTAGTCTGCCAATCTTCTCGTAAACCAAAAACAGCTGCCAATGCAGCAATCATTGGAGGTTCTCTATCAAGCAAATGAAATAAAAGAATACATAGTCCAACTGCTAAGCCTGTTTTTATTGTACGCATACCAATTCTATAATTGCCAATTTTCATTTAGATCCATCACTTTCTATAAATAGCATTTTAGATCTCTGTCTTAAAAGTATCTAGTACTAATAATAGGGATAAGTAAATGAAATGCAAAGAAAAATTTTCAGATTTTAAATAAATGGGGTAAGATGGAAGTAGATTTTATATTAAAGGAGTGTCAACATGACCGTTTCTTTACGAGCAATAAAAATAGCATTAGCAACAACAATTGCGATTTTGATAGCTCAGGCATTTCAACTAGAATATAGTGTGTCAGCCGGAGTTGTAGCAATATTAAGCGTATTAGATACAAAGAAATCTTCTGTTACTACTGCTCTTCAACGAATAGGATCTACAGTTTTAGCATTAAGCGTAGCGACAATACTTTTTCAATTACTCGGCTTTAGTACTATTGTATTTGGATTGTATCTTCTGATCTATATCCCTTTAGCCTATAAATTCAAGGTAGAGGTAGGAATTGCTCCCTGTTCTGTACTTGTTTCTCATTTATTACTGGAACAAAGTACCTCTATTGGGTGGCTCGCAAATGAGTTGTCATTGATGCTTATAGGGGCTGGAATCGCTATTTTATTTAATTTGTATATGCCTTCCAAGGAAACTCAATTAATGCAGTTAAGAGATGAAATTGAAGAGAAGATGAAGCAAGTTCTAATGAGTTTTGATGTGATATTAAGAGAAGGACACACTAATGAAAAAGTAGAACTTTTATTAAAAGAACTTCAAATGGAATTAAAAAAAGCAGAAAAAATAGCTTATACAGAGTCCCATAACCAGTTGTTCAGTCAAAATGAGGATTATATGATTCAGTACTTTGACATGCGTCAACAGCAAGTTAAAATATTAGCAGAAATGTCGATAGATTTAAGTGTTTGTTCTTTACCAACGAAGCAAAATATGATCTTAGCACGTTTGCTTCATCAAACAGCTAACCAGCTGCATGAAAGCAATCCAGTAGTAGACTTAACAAGAGATATTCAGTCCATGTTAAATGATTTTAGAAATAGCGATTTGCCTTCAACAAGAGAAGAGTTTGAAAATCGCGCTGCGTTATTTATTCTTTTAAATGATTTTACGCGGTTTATTCAAATCAAAAAGGAATTTTTTGAACAACATAAAAGTGAATAATCAACATGAACCTCTTTTTGGTCAACTCACTAAGTTACGTAACCACAATTTTCTCAGAAAACACTGAAATTTTCAGTTTTTTTGAGGAAGTTGTATTTTTTTTATGACTGTATAAAAAGACTGTCTAACCTATACCTTCTTAAGAAAATAATGTGTAACACTACAATGTTAGTTTAGATAAGGCTTATTAGGTAGTATAGAATTAAATAGATTCTTAAATAATAAGGTTTTAAATTTCGTTTAAACCTTACAATCTAATGGTAAAATAAAAAAAAAAATAGTTCGAATTTCTATTGATTAAATATTCAGAATATTCTATACTAATCATTAGTACATCTTATTTTTACTATATTTTAATAAAACAAGCAATAATAAGTCTTTTAAATTAACTAACGCAAGTGCGTAAATTGGGGGAAAAGAATATGAAAAAAAGATTTGTAATGGGGCTTGCGTCTCTTTCATTATTGGCAACAGCGTGTGGTACTGGAAGTGGGAGTAACACAGACGAGATCACAATTGGTTCAATGTTTGAAAAAACGGGAGAAGTATCAGCTTATGGGACGGCTGAAGCAAATGCTGTCAACTTAGCAATTAAAGAGATAAATGAAAATGGTGGCGTATTAGATAAGCAAATTAATTTAATTGAATACGATACAAAATCAGATAATACCGAAGCTGCTAGTATCGCAACAAAATTAGCGACTCAAGATGAAGCAGTTGTGATTGTTGGACCAGCAACCACTGGAGCCGTTAAAGCTTCGACTCCTGCTGTAACAAGAGCAGGTGTTAGTTTAGTTACTCCGTCTGGTACAGATGATAGTTTGACCGTTGACGAGAGTGGTAAAGTTCAACCAAATATTTTCCGTACATCGTTTCAAGATTCTTTTCAAGGAATTGCTTTAGCAGAATTTGCAACAAGTGAACTAGGAGCTGAGAAAGCTGTGGTTATCGGCGATAGCTCAAGCGACTACGCATTGGGTTTAACAAAAGCTTTTGAAGGTGCATTTGAAGGGGAAATCGTAGCAGAAGAAAACTTTACTGCAGATGATACGGATTTTAACGCTATTTTAACTCGTATCAAAGATCTTGATTTTGATTTTATCTACTTGCCTGGTTATTATAACCAAGCTGGTTTAATCATTAAGCAAGCCCGTGAAATGGGAATTACACAGCCTATATTAGGTGCAGATGGATTTGGGAACCAAGCATTACTTGAATTAGCTGGAACAGAGAATGTTGATAATGTTTATTACTCAGCACATTACTCTCCAAATAGTGAAGATGCTCAAGTAAAAGAATTTATTGAAGCTTACCAAGCTGAATACGATGCAGAACCAGATATGTTTGCAGCTCTTGCATATGATACAGCTTACCTTGTAGCTCAATCAATTGAAGAAGCTGGAGAAGCCACTCCAGAAGCAATCACCGCAGCACTTGAAGAGATGAGTGAATTTGATGGCGTTACGGGTACTTTTATATTTGACGAAGACCATAATCCTGTAAAATCAACTTTAGTTATCGAATTACAAGACGGTGTCGAAGTAGGAAATACTGAAGTTACGCCCTAAATATTCAAATTAAAAGGTGCAAAGCGAGTTTTGCTTAGCACCTTTTAATATTTAAAATGAAAAGAGGTGCCATATTATGGAAGCATTTTTACAACAACTGATTAACGGACTTTCTTTGGGAAGTATTTATGCCTTGATTGCATTAGGATATACCATGGTTTATGGCATTATTAAATTAATTAACTTTGCTCATGGAGATATTTATATGGTTGGTGCATTTGTTGGGTATACAGCGATAAACTCGTTTAATCTCAGTTTTTTACCAGCCTTAATCGTATCCATGGTTTTTTGTGCTGTATTAGGCGTTTTAATTGAACGAATTGCTTATAAACCATTGCGCAATGCTACTCGTGTTGCGGCTTTGATCACCGCAATTGGGATGTCTTATTTATTACAAAATGGCATGATTTACTTGGTGGGTTCGGAAACAAGGGCTTTTCCTCAAGTCATTGAAAATAAAGTATATGAATTTGCTGGATTACAAGTTAGTCAGACACAAATTATGATTTTTGCCACAACGATTATTCTAATGTTAGCACTACAGCTCATTGTTCAAAAAACGAAAATGGGAAAAGCTATGCGCGCTGTTAGTACAGATGCAGATGCCGCTCGTTTAATGGGAATCAATGTTGATAATGTAATTTCATTTACTTTTGCACTAGGTTCATCATTAGCTGGAGCAGCCGGAGTTTTAGTGGGTTTGTATTACAATTCAATTGAACCGATGATGGGATATGCACCAGGATTAAAAGCCTTTATTGCAGCTGTATTAGGAGGTATTGGTATCATACCTGGAGCCATGTTCGGTGGATTTACAATTGGAATCATCGAAACATTGGTTAGTGGATATGGTGGCTCAATGATCAAAGATGCTGTAGTCTACTTGATTTTAATTATTATTCTTATCTTTAAACCATCAGGATTACTTGGCAAAAATGTAAAAGAGAAAGTGTAGGTGATAAAAATGAAACAATTTAATAAAAAAAATCTTGGTTGGCTCATTTTTATTGCAGCCATTTATACCCTCATTCAAATTGGGACAACTACGGGAATCATTAACGCTTTTTATGAAATTACCTTGATGACTATTTTAATCAATGTCATTTTAGCAACAGGATTGAACTTGATCATTGGTTTTTCTGGTCAGTTCTCACTGGGTCATGCAGGGTTTATGGCTATTGGAGCTTACTGTACTGGAATCATCAGCATTAAATACCCTACTGTATTTGGTCTTTTTGGTGGAATTCTATTAGGGATTACAGTGGCCAGCATAGTTGCCTTATTAGTGGGGATTCCAACTTTAAGATTAAAAGGGGATTATTTAGCTATCGCTACTCTAGGTGTAGCTGAAATTATCCGAATCGTTATTTTAAATATGGATGAGGTAACAAATGGAGCTGCGGGATTAAGTGGAATTCCCTTTATTGCCACTTGGCAAATCACATTTGCATTCATTGTTATTTCTATGATCATACTAATAAACTATATTAAGAGTAGCCCGGGACGAGCAACGATTTCTATCCGTGAAGATGAAATTGCAGCAGAATCAATGGGGATCAATACAACAAAATATAAAATTATTGCTTTTGTTTTAGGAGCAGCTTCAGCAGCAATAGCAGGTGGATTGCATGCTTCTTATTTCAGTGTTATCCGTCCATCAGATTTTACTTTTATGAAATCTGTTGATATTTTGATTATCGTTGTTTTTGGTGGATTAGGCAGTATGACAGGAAGTGTTGTTGCAGCAATCGTGTTAGGAATACTCAATGTTTATCTGCAGCCGTTTGGACAGTTGAGAATGATCATCTATTCGGTTGCACTAGTGGCTATTATGGTCTTTAAACCCTCTGGATTATTAGGAACAAAAGAATTTACGATTTCAAAATTACTAGACCGCAAGAATAAAAAATCTTCTATGAAAAAAGGGTGAGCAGAATGAGTTTACTAGAAGTAAAACAATTAACCAAAAATTTCGGTGGGCTGTCTGCTGTCTCTATGGTCAATATGGAATTAGAGGACAACGAATTAGTTGGCTTGATCGGTCCAAATGGTGCCGGAAAAACAACGTTATTTAATTTGTTAACAGGGGTTTATGAGCCAACTGAAGGAGCAATTGATTTAGAAGTAGAAGGTAAGAAAACTTCATTGATCAAGCAAAAAACGTATACAATCACATCTATGGGATTAGGCAGAACGTTTCAAAATATTCGATTGTTTAAAGATTTGTCTGTATTAGACAATGTTTTGATTGGTATGCATGAAAAAAATAAAGTAGGAACTCTAGCTAGTATCCTTAGAACGCCTGCCTATTATCAATCAGAAAAAAAATTGCGTGAAGAAGCCCTTGAACTGTTAGCTTTGTTTAATTTAGAAACAAAAACAGAGGAATTGGCAAAAAATTTACCATATGGAGAACAACGAAGATTAGAAATCGTTCGAGCATTAGCTACTAGACCCAAAATTTTATTTTTAGATGAACCAGCTGCTGGAATGAATCCGCAAGAAACGGCTAATTTGACAGCATTGATTCGACAAATACAAAAAGAATTTAAAATTACGATTTTATTAATTGAACACGATATGTCTTTAGTCATGGATGTATGCGAACGTATTTATGTATTGGAATACGGCAGAATGATTGCTCATGGAACACCTGAGGAAATCAAGAACAATGAAGCTGTTATCAAAGCTTATTTAGGTGGTGAATAGACATGTTAAAAGTAAAAGATTTATCCGTTTATTATGGTGTGATTCAAGCCACTAAAGAAATTAATTTTGAAGTCCAAAAAGGAGAAATCGTTTCTTTAATCGGTGCTAATGGTGCTGGGAAATCAACGGTTTTAAAGGCTATTTCTGGTTTGCATCGCCCAAAATCAGGTGAAATTTTCTTCAATGATCGACCGATACAAAAAGAGTCAACGCGTAAAATTGTTCAATTGGGTATTTCTCAAGTTCCAGAAGGAAGACATGTTTTCAAAGGGATGACAGTAATGGAGAACTTAGAGATGGGAGCCTTTCTTAGAAAAGACAAAAGTGAGATTCAAAAAGATTTAAAAATGGTATTTGATCGTTTTCCAGTCTTAGAAGAACGTAAAAAGCAGGATACAGCAACTCTATCTGGTGGAGAACAACAAATGGTTGCCATGGGACGAGCATTGATGTCTAGACCAAAATTATTGTTGTTGGATGAACCTTCAATGGGATTAGCCCCTCTTTTTATTAAAGAAATTTTTAATATTATTCAAATGATCAATAACCAAGGTACAACGGTTTTATTGATTGAACAAAATGCAAAAGTCGCTCTAGAAATTGCTCACCGTGGGTATGTTTTAGAGACAGGTAAAGTAGTACAAACCGGTACAGGTAAAGAGTTGTTAGCGAGTGATGAAGTACAAAAAGCTTATTTGGGAGGTTAAGGAATGGACGTAAAAAGTTATATGACATCAACTGTTGTGACTGTTTCAGAAGAAACAAAAGTCTTAGAAGCGCTTGATATTATGAAGGAAAACGACTTTCATCGTTTGCCCGTAGTAAAAAATGGACGAATGGTTGGTTTGGTTACACAAGAAATCATTCAAGAAAACTCTCCTTCTACAGCGACAAGTTTGAGCATTCATGAAATGAATTATTTACTGACTAAAACTAAAGTTGGCGATATCATGCAGAAAAGGGTTCTTACTGTTCAGGAAGATGATTTATTAGAAGAAGCTGCAGCTCGTATGCGTGACCAAGAAGTAGGTGTGTTACCGGTAGTAGAAGAGGAAAATAAAATTGTAGGTATTATTACGGATAAAGATATCTTTAGTGCTTTTATTGACATTATGGGGTACAACAATAAAGGAAGTCGGATAGTTATTGATATTCCTGAAGACCATCCAGGAATTCTTGAGGACATCACAAATATTTTAGCGGAAGCTCAAATAAGTATCAATCAGATTGCTGTTTACCGAAAAGATTATTTTACACAAGTAATCATTCAAATGGACAGTCCGGACATAAACGCGATAAAAGAAATTATAACTACAAGTGGATATACCGTTAGTTCAGCAGTTTATAAAGAAGGAAAAATAAATAACAATAATTAAAGACCCATTGCACCTCAAAATGAATTTTATTTTGAAGTGTAATGATTTTTTAGCACTCTATTTTTAATAGTGGTGATTAATGTTTATCTTCTAAATAATCACAAGTTATTAAAAAAAAAATTAAAAAAGTGACGGAAATTTGACTAACCAAATTCAAATTGGAATAGGTCGGAAAATGCTTACAAAATAGCGCTTATAATCGAATTGATTTAAAGTTTGTTTATAAAAAAAACCATTTTACCGGTTATTTCTTCGATTTATTAAGAAAGTAATAAAGTTTGTTTGGACAACTTTAAAAGAGTTTGCTATCCTAAAGGTACTTAGTAATCACACAAAGCAAATGAACCTGACAATTTTTTGAACAGCAATTATTTCGTTTATTTCATAAAATTGCTTTGGAGGGGTAATGCTTGCACATAATTTGTTGGGAATGATTTGGGATAATTTCCTGAATCATTTTTTTTATTTCATTATTTAGGTCTAAAGCCTTAGATATTTCTTAAGAAGATTTAGGTATACTGGCTATAAGAATAAAGTCAATAACTACAAACAAGCAAAAAAATGTGATGGAGGGTTTTAAAATGAAACAGGTTAAAAAAATTGGACTAACAGCTTTAGCATCAATGAGTTTATTGGGCGCATCTTTACTTGTTATGCCGCAATCTGCTAGTGCAACGACAAATGGGATCGATACAACAGTAGTAGATGAAAAATGGGGTAAACCGACTTTTATTTATGGTGGTGGATTATCTGAAAGCCAAATAACAGAAACAGAAAACCTTTTAGAAATTGAAAATCCAGAAAACGTAGCTGTTGGAAGTGTGACAGGTCAAGACTTGATCAATTATTTAGGTGATGGTTCAGGAAATACATCTAGTATGATTTCATCCGTATTGGTACAGAAGCAAGATGCTGGTGAGGGTGTAGATGTCGAAATCGTAACTCCAGAAAACATTAGCCAAATCACACAAGATCAATATGCAAATGCTGCTATTACTGCAGGAGTAAACGACGTGAAAATCGAAGTAGCAAGTGTCAGCAAAGTTACGGGAGAAAGTGCCTTAACAGGTATTTACAAAGCTTTTGACGTTAACGGAGAAGAATTAGATCAAGAACGTATGGAAGTAGCGCAAGATGAATTAGAAACAACAAATGATATTGCACAAGAAAATGCTGATAATGAAGAATTTGATACTGCTAAATTTGATCAAGCTATTATTGATATCAAACAAAGTTTAGCAGAATTAAAAGAGCAGCAAGGTGAACTAGCTACGAAGGAAGATGTTGAACGCATCATTAATGAAGCGTTAGAAAAGAACAATTTACAAGATGCAGTTACACAAGATCAAATCGACCAATTGATGGCTTTATTTGAAAAATATCAACAAACAAGTGCCATTGATTCTGCAGAAGTAAAAGAACAATTAAAAAACTTATCTAATACAGTTCAAGATAAATTTGGCGATGCTTTGAAACAAGCTGAAGATAGCGGTTTAGTGGACAAAGTTGGCAATTTCTTTAGTCAAATATGGAATGCTATTGTAGGGTTATTTAATTAAGATGCAGGATCGCTAAGAAGAAAACATTCGCTGAAAAATAAATATTTGTTCGACAAATTAAAAACCTTATTGCGTTTATGTAGACGCAATAAGGTTTTTTTAATTAATTTAGAGTAAATTTCCGTTTGAGTAGATGCAACAAAGGTTAGTTCGATCAACTCAGAGTCGATTTCCATTTGAGTAGACAGAATAAAGCTTGAATTTGCAAAATTGCTTATTTATATAAAAGAGAGAAGTAAGAAAAATTATTCGAAATCGTAGTGAAGTCCCCAGTCTTTTCTTAATGTATCCATAATTTCCATTACATCATGTGTAAGAGCAAGTGATGGATTTGGACCATCTGACAGAATCATGTTGGTAATATCAGCTATTTCATAATTCATAGCTTGCTTCGTATCTCCAGCTTCAATGGTTTCCACTGAACCATCCGGCATAGTTAATGTGGCTTTATCTGCTCGTGGAAAATCAGTGACGGTGATAAAACCATTTTCAAAAGCTACAATTCCTGTTTTTGGCATTTTAGCCCTAAAGGTAAGTGAAATAGAAGCCAGTTCATCTTGATCATTTTTTAATAAAATACCCGACTGCTCATCTACCCCTGTTTCATAAAAATTCATGGTTGTATGAATTTCTTTAGGTTGACTTGTTAAGAAAAAGCGGGCAAATGATAAGGCATAAATTCCAATATCTAATAAAGCTCCACCAGCAAGATCTTTATTAAAAAAACGATTGGTTGGATCTTCTTCTTTTAAACTTCCAAATGAAACTTGAATCATCTTTAATCTTCCAAGAGATCCGTTTTGAGCGATTTCTTTTAGTTTATGGTAAAGGGGCATATGGTAAATGACCATTGCTTCTGCTAAAACTAATTTTTTTTCTTCAGCTAATGTCATAGCTTGAGTTAGTTGATCATTATTCATGGTAATGGCTTTTTCTGACAAGACATGTTTGCCGTGTTCTAAACTTTTTAAAATCAATTCAGCATGATGACTATGTGGTGTAGCAATGTAAACCACATCAATAGATGGATCTTCTAGTAGTGCATCATATGAACCATATGATTTTTCAATCGCATGTTTTTGGGCAAATTCAGCTGCTTTTTCATCATTTCGTGAACCAGCACCATAAAGTACAGCATTCTCAACATCGAACGTTTCAGCAAATTCAGTTGCAATTTGACCTAAACCTAAAATTCCCCAATTTACTTTTTTCATAGAAAGCCTCCTAAAAATTTAATTAAACAGTAGTAACTCTATTCTACCATTGAAAAACACTGGATTGAAAGAGTAAAGTAACCCAAACTATTTTTTATAAAAAAACCTATAGAATTAAGGTATTCAAATTTGAAAGTTAACGCAATAGGTGTAAAATAAAGATAGCACTTATTTGATAGATTTATTAACTGAAAGGGGAATGATCAAGATGCATGAAGCGTTAGTAGAAATTGTTTTAAGAGCAATAAAGGAGCAGTTTGTTAGCGAAAAAGCTTTTTACACCTCGCAATTAGGCATTTCACCACAAAGTTGGGACCGATGGAAGAAAGGCAACCAAGGGTTAAAACCCGAAAATATGAATAAAATTTCGCGATTATTTACAGATTATGAATGGATGCTGGTTCAAAAAGTTTGTCGAAATGCTACATTTTTCCAAGAAGTCAAAGCCAATCCAGTTAATGAATATCTAGCGATTAAATTTCATGTCGCACAAAAGTGGGTAAACAGCGGTATTGCTGATCTTGAATTTAAAAAAGAAACAGAAGAACAACTGACTGAATACCATCGAAAGCAGAATACGACTATTCTTAGAATTGAAGTAGAGTACGATTTTTGGAGTTACAAAGACATCATCGAATTACGTTTACCTGGAGTTATCCAACAACAAATAAAAACTGATAAACCAAATTTATTAGAATGGTTCAATCAAAATATTCAGGATACGGAGCTCAACTAAAAAAAGATGCTTAGTGACCTGAAAGAGACTCAAATATAACAAGTATATGACACAACAAAATAATAACCCACTACATTAGACTTATTGTAGTGGGTTATTATTTACATCTAGCTTATGCGCTGATATGCTCTTTTTTTGGAGCGCTTTCTTTTGACCACAGCAATGAAATGCTTTATTCTTAAGCTGTTAAATAGATAAAGAAGGAAGGGCTTCGCATGCTAATTGATTCTTATCCGTATTTGTTATTTAATGGTAATGCAGAAGAGGCGTTGAACTTTTATGCAACTGTTTTTAAAGCAGAGATTTTAGATATGAGCAAATTCAAAGATATGCCATCACACCCAGATAACCCTGTACTGCCTGACGAAATTCAAAATAAAGTGATGAATGCAACCTTGCAGCTTACAAATGGAAGCTATTTGATGTTTTCTGATAATCCATTTGAAGGTGAAGCCGGTTATAAACAAGGTAACAACGTATCTGTTACTTTAGTTTATGAAACAGCAGAGGAAACTCGCGAGGTCTTTGACCAATTGAAAGTAGATGGGAAAATAGGGATGCCGCTCGAGGAAACATTTTGGAGCCCTTTATACGGAGATGTTGTTGATCGGTTTGGAGTTGAATGGCAGATTTCGACCTTTGTGCCTAGCATGATGGATAAAGTTGAATAAACAGATTGAAAAAGAAATGTTATGGAAAAAATCCTAGTAAATGAAAGCTGATAGAAGATAATTAAAAGAAGAGGTTGGGATTTTTATCCAACCTCTTCTTTTAATTAAATCATAATTTTTAAATCATTGGGTTTTAAAAGTTTTGATTTGATAAGAAATGGTTTAATTAGCAGAGTTAAAATAGCCGGTAAAACAACAACTACGAATAGATAATAAAAAGTAGCAGTCATTCCTTGAGAAGAAGCGATACCAAAAACAGCTACTAGTGCGCATAATCCCATCCCAGCAATTTCAGCAGAAGCTTCCAGACCAAAAATTAGAACCCCCAGTGGAGCTAAAAACGTTCCAAGAATTAAGGGGAATAATGCCACTTTGGGGTGTTTAAGAATATTCCCTGTTTGAAGTTTTGGTGTAATGATTAGTTGAGCTAGAAATGTACCGGCGTCATTATCTTTCAAGCTAAGAAAAGCAAAGACTGTGAATTGCACACTACACCCAATTAAAGCAGCTGCGCCAGCAGAACCATCTAGCTGCAAAGCGAGGGCAATGGCTGCAGATGAAGCAGGAGATAAAATAAGTAAGCCGAAAATCAGTCCTAGAACCATTGAAGATAAAAGAGGAAAGCCAGCTACAGAAGAAGTAATCAACAAAGAGACGTTATTTAGTGTATAGGCGATTGGGGCAGACAAAAAATAACCCACTATCCCACTGATCAAGATGCTTGTAAAAGGCACTAGTATCATATTAAATCGCGTTTTGTTAAATAAAAAGGTACCCACTGCAATGGCGATACCAATTGCAACCAAAGCGCCGACAGGTTCACCACTTTTTAAAGAAAGTACGCCATCAGAAAATGTATAGGCACGTCCGCCAATAACGCCGGCTGCTGTTGCACTCAATAAAGTTAAGATATCGGTCTTTAAATAATAACTAATGCCAATACCTAGACCAGGAATCAATAAAGTCTTTGTAACCGCACCAATCGTAATGAGTGTGGAAAAGCCCAACAATTCTCCAATACTTTGAATCAACAGTCCAATACCTAACGTTACCACTACAGCAGCAGCAATACCTTGTGAAGCTTTGTAAAGGTGATCTGCTAATGTTTCATTTTTCATTCATAATCCTCCATAAAAAGATTTACTGTTAAAATTAATCGGTATTAATGTTATTATAAAGGAGTAAAATCAAAAGTACATTAACTTTACATCATAGTGTGTTTTTGATGTATCACATTAAGTAAAAGTAGATTGGAGTCTTTAAAAAATGAAGAAAAATTTAGCACTACTACTGATAGCAACAGGTATATTAGGAGGGTGTGAACAATTCAACCAAGAAGCATCCGTACAATCTAGTAAATCTGCAGAAACGAGTTCTTCAACTGTTTCTTTAACACCAGAAGAAGAACAAAAATTAGCAGAAGAAGCAGAACATCAAGCCATGCTAGATGCTTTACCAGATGTTTCAACAGAAGATTGGAATCTAGAATTAGTCAATAACTGGAAAAAAATTGATGAATCGATTGAAAGACCTTTAAGCGCTTTGCCAAATGGTTTACTGGTAGACCAACGAATTATTGAAGAGTATATTGCGATGACCGAGGCTGGAAAAGAAGCAGGTTACGAAATCATAGCTGTTTCCACATTCCGTTCCGTTGATTTGCAGACAACCAATTACAATAATAGAATTCAAGAGTATCTAGATCAAGGACACTCAAAAGAAGAAGCAGTCAAGTTAACGGAAGACTATATTGCTATACCTGGTGGCAGTGAGCATCATACAGGTCTTGCAATTGATGTAATGGATACTGAATGGGCGAATTCTGGAAAAGGATTGATTCCTGAATTTGATACTCAAGAATCTCAAAAGTGGCTAGTTGAACACGCAGCTGATTATGGATTTGTTCTTCGATTCCCTAAAGGTAAGGAAGAACAAACAGGAATTGAATATGAATCATGGCATTTTCGTTATGTTGGCAAAGATAATGCTGCCTACATGAAGAACTATGATTTATCTTTAGAAGAGTATATCGCCTTATTAAACGAAGCTGGTAAGTAATTTCATTTCATGAATTTTTTTAATGAGAGGAAGAAAGATGTGCCCCTTAAAAAACAAAAAAAGAAAATCTACAAAACAACTAAACGTAAGAATAACAAAAAAATCGTTCCTAGCTATATCATGATGACTCTTTTTGTTTTTGTATTTATCTTCCTTGGTACACTTTATTTCTTAAGTCAAGAGGTCTCAGAAGTGCACATACCGCAAGAGGAGACTTTAAATGAAGAACAATTTATTGTTCAAATTGCAGATTATTCTAAAGTGCTGCAAGAAAAGTATGGAGTATTGCCGAGTATCAGTATTGCACAAGCGATACTTGAATCAGATTGGGGTAATAGTGAGCTTTCAGTTAAAAATAATAATTATTATGGAATCAAAGGCAGTAATTCAGAGCCAACAGCAACAATGACGACTAAAGAATATGTTGACGGCGAGTGGATTGAAATTAAAGCTGATTTCAGGAAGTACGCAACTTGGCAAGAGTCTATGGAAGATCATTCTGAATTGTTTATTAAAGGAACAACATGGAATGAAAATCAATATGAGAAAGTCTTAACAGCAACGGATTATAAAAAAGCTGCTTATGCTTTACAAGAAAGCGGCTATGCTACAGATCCCGATTATCCAGAAAAATTGATTCGACTGATTGAACAATACAACTTAAATCAGTATGATTAAATAAGAAGACTTGGCTCATTCTTTAAAATGAACCAAGTCTTCCTACTTATAAAGAAAGAAATCGCTTCATAAATTTTCAGAATGATAGCAATTAGAGTAAAGATTCGTTAAAATAAATAGTATGAATCTAACCAATGAGGTGAAAAAATGGAAGAAAAAAAAGGGTCTCCAAGCATTACAACTGATTTAAGAAAACATTATGTTACGGTTCCAGAAATTATTGATACAGCTAGCGGTATTATTATAAACGGAAAAAGATTCCGTTCATTAATATTTACAACTGATATTGCAATAATTATGAACAATGATGCAGATGCGGTTATTGCAGTATATCCATTTTCACCTCATCCAGCGATTATTCAAGGGATTACAAATGTAGCAAGTATGCCTGTTTTAGCTGGCGTAGGTGGGGGTATTACAAATGGGCACCGCTCGGCAAATATTGCCTTATTTGCTGAAGCACATGGCTGTATTGGAGTCGTGCTAAATTCTCCGACTCCCACAGAAACATATCAAGAAATAGACCAAGTAGTGGATATTCCAATTATTTCAACCATTGTTTCTGAATTTTCGGATATTCAAGCAAAACTGGATGCTGGAGTAGATATTCTTAATGTCAGTGGAGCAGCACGTACAACGCATATTGTACGTGAAATACGTAAAAAATTCCCAAAAGTACCGATTATTGCAACAGGTGGACCGACAGATGAAAGTATAAAAGCAACCATAGCTGCTGGCGCAAATGCGATTACATATACACCGCCAAGCAATGGAGAATTATTTAGTGAATTAATGAAGAAATACCGAGGTCAAGAAGAAATGAATTATGAGCAACGCCAAGAATTAGAAGAGACAGAATAAATAAAAGGTTGGTGTAGGAATGAAAAATCGAAACAACACAAAAGGCAAGAAACTTCCAATATGGGCAATAGTGAGTATCGGAGTTGTTTTTCTTGCAGTAATTGGTGGAGGAATCATAGGGTATACAGCATGGGCTGAAGCACGAAATGAAAAGGCTGCTCAAAAAACAGCAGATACTTTTATTGCTGCTTTAGAAAAACAAGATTATGCAGCTATGGGCGAAGTAGTTTCAGAAGAATCTCTGAAAGCAATTGATTACACAAAAGATACTATGACGGAGCGTTATGAAACAGTATATGGAGGTATAGGAGCAGCAAAGTTAACAGTGTCTGATTTGAAACTTGCGCAAGATGAAGAAAGCAATCAATATACTATATCTTATACAGTAGGCATGGAAACTGCTTTAGGTTCATTAGATGAAAAGCTCTATGAAACGACCTTATCCCAAATTGATAATGAGTATCAAGTAGATTGGAATACACATCTTATTTTCCCTGATATGGAACCAGCAGACAAAATCTCTATTATCACAACTGTCGGCGAAAGAGGAGATCTTTTAGATAAAGATGGATCTCCATTAGCAACAGAAGGTACTTCTTGGCAAGCTGGGATGCAGCCTTCCGCTTTAGGAGAAGAAGATCAGAGAACAACAAACTTAGAAAAAATTGCAGAAACATATGATGTCACATTAGAAGAATTGGAAAATCTTTTAAAACAAGGATGGGTAACACCTGATAGTTTTGTTCCATTTAAAACTATGGCTAAGGATGCAGAATTGCCTCAAGTTGCTGGAGTAGTGTATCAAGAAATTACTGCCCGTACTTATCCTTTAAATGAAGCAGCAGCTCACTTAATTGGATATGTTGGAGAAGTTTCTGCAGAAGATATTGAAAAAGATCCCACTCTAAGAACTGGAGACAGTATTGGAAAAGCTGGTTTAGAAGCTGCCTACGATGAACGGTTAAGAGGACAAAAGGGTGGACGCATAGAGATTCAAACAAGTGACGGCGAATTGAAAACGGTATTACAAGAAACAGAAGTCCAAAATGGGGAAGACATTACACTGACCATTGATGCTGAAATGCAGCAAGCCGCTTACGATCAATTAACAGGAGAGAGTGGCTCATCTGTTTTCATGAATCCAACAGATGGCAGTTTGTTAGTATTAGTTAGCACACCATCTTATGATGCAAACTTAATGTCAAGTGGCATTAGTTCAGAGGATTATCAAGCGTATACTGATGATCCAATGAGTCCGTTTCTCGCGCGTTACGCAGCTGGTTATGCACCAGGATCAACGTTTAAAGTGGTCACGGCAGGAACAGGCTTAGATGCAGGAACGATCGTTCCAGAAGAAACGCAGGAAATCGACGGATTATCTTGGCAAAAAGATGCTTCTTGGGGCGACTATAAAATAACTCGTGTTAAGGATACGCCAAGTGTGAATTTAGCAGATGCATTTGCGTATTCAGATAATATTTATTTTGCACGAGAAGCATTGAAAATGGGTAGGGAAGTCTATGAAGCAGGCTTAGCCAATTATATTTTTGGCGAAGATTTGAAATTACCAATTGCAATGAATCCAGCACAAATATCTAATAGTGGCACACTGGATTCAGAAGGGCTCTTGGCAGATACCTCATTTGGTCAAGGTGAATTGTTGCTTAATCTTATTCAACAAGCAGTAACCTATACTCCTTTTGCGAATAATGGAAATCTTGTTTACCCTAAATTGACGGCTGATCAAGAAACAGCAGAAGCCAAACAAGCTGTTACATCAGAATCAGCAGCGATTATTAAAGAAGATTTAGTTCAAACAGTACAAAAAGAATACGGATCCTCTCATAAACTAGCTGTTATTGGCCAAAAAATTGCAGCTAAAACAGGTACAGCAGAAACAAGAGAAGCTGAAACAGAAGGCGAAGATGCAGAAACAAATGGATTCTTATTAGCCTTTGATGCTGAAAATAGTAGTTACTTGATGATATCTATAATTGAAGGGGAATCAAGTGGAACTGTAATCGATGCGATGCTTCCAATGCTTGAAAAAATGGATACTTACTAGTAAAAGACTAGTAGTTGAAATTAGTTGGAAAAAGTGGTATATTATTTTTACTTTGTTAAAAAACAGAAAAATTTGAAGGAGACAATGATAAATGAATTCAGACCCCGATAGTCAGTCGTTGATAGGACAGATATTAATTATCGTTATATTGACAGCAATTAATGCATTTTTTGCATCAGCAGAAATGGCATTCGTTTCGATAGATCAAGGAAAAATAAGAGAAAAGGCAGCTAAAGGTGATAAGAAGTCTTTGAATATCTTGAAGCTGTTAAGCAACTCAGATAACTTCTTAGCTACTATACAAGTAGCCATAACTTTAGCAGGATTCTTTTCAAGTGCATCCGCAGCAACCAGTTTTGCAACGCGCCTCGAACCCTATTTATCAACTATTCCAGGTGGGGCACAAATAGCAACATTTGTCGTGACGATCGTGCTATCTTATATAACCCTTGTATTTGGGGAATTATATCCAAAGCAAGTAGCTCTACAAAAAGCTGAAGAGGTTGCTCGTGTTACTTCTGGTACGATTCTAGTCGTACAAACATTCGCTAAACCGTTTGTTCGATTACTTTCTTTTTCAACAAATATTTTAAAGAAATTAACACCAATAGATTTTACAGAAGAAAAAGAAAAATTAACGCGTGATGAATTTCGTGCTTACCTAGAAAATAGCCAAATAGCTGGAGCAATTGATCCAGATGAATTCACTATGTTAAAAGGAATCTTATCCATGGATACTAAAATGGCTAGAGAAATCATGGTTCCGCGTACAGATACATTTATGATTGATTATAGAGATGGAAGTGAAGTAAACATTCCTCAACTGTTAGATATTCCTTATTCTCGTGTACCTGTTTATATAGAAGACAAGGACAGTATTATTGGGATTATCCATGTGAAGAATTTGTTGAAAGCTTCTCGAACAACTAAAATCGATGATATTGATCTAAAAGATATTTTAAATCCAGCGTTATTTGTTCCAGAAACCATTCACATTGATGATTTACTTTATGAGTTAAGACGGACGCGTAATCAACTTGCGGTATTAAATGATGAATACGGCGGAGTTGTTGGTATCGTGACCTTAGAAGATTTACTTGAAGAAATAGTAGGGGATATCGATGATGAATACGATGAAACGTATAATATGATTGAACAAGTATCCGAAAGTATCTATTTAGTAGATGGTTCTACTCAGTTATCCAAATTTAATGAGTTCTTTGGAACAGAAATAGAATCAAATGATGTGGATTCTATTGCCGGCTATTTCATTACCCAATACGGAAATATTCCTCAACCAGATGATAATGCCAATGTGGAGTATGAAAATTACTTGTTAAAAGCCAATAAAGTAGAAGGTTCACGATTAGTGAGTCTTTATGTAGAACGATTAAACACCGTTGATGATGAAGAAGATGAATTACAAGAAGATTAAACTTAACCTCCAGAAGAGATAAACTTCCGGAGGTTTTTTTGTTCCAGAAAGGTTATCTAATTTGTATCTACTAGATGAAATAGCTAAGAATAACGAGTAGAGGTGTTCTAGTTAATATTAGGTGTTAGAAATGGTCTACAAGTGTCAAGTAGAGCAGTCTAGGTAACATTTTTCTCCAAGATTAGCACAAATAAACTTAATTTAAATTACACAAAAAGTACATTATCTAAATGACAATGTACTCGTTATGTTGTAAATTTTTTTTCTATTCTTCGCTAATGGAAGAGTCAATTGAAGGGATTTCCTCTGCTGGTGTGTTTGACTCAATTATTTCTGGAACAGAAGAAGGGTCTTCCGGTATTTCTGAATCAAGTTCTGGTGTTTCTACAGGTTCTGCATCTGATTCCTGAATAGAATCTGGTTCATTTGTCTCAGGTTCTGGATTTTTAACAGGTTGTTTAGGAGTAGTTGGTTTAGAATAACTATCTTTTGATGAAGAGCTTGAGCTTTTAGGTTTAGAGTAAGTATCATTAGAATATGTAGGGGTGTAGCTACTTGATTCAGTTGGTTCAATACTTTCATACTCAACACTGGAATCTTCGTCTTCTTCAACTTCTTCTGGTTCACTTTCAGCAGTCTCGTCCAGTCCTTCAATGGCCGGCTGATGATCGCTTAAGTAAAATAGTTTTGATTCTTTTCGAGAAACATTATTTTTATCTTCAGATACAATAGAGCTGACTTCAGATTCTACAATAGCAGACTCAACTTCTTCTGCAGTAGATGATGTCGTTTCAGTATTCGCCAAACTTTTTGACCATGGTTTTTCTTGGTTTGTTCCAATAACGAGTACTACTATTAGAATGACAAATAAAATGCCTAGATACCAATACTGTTTAATAAGTTCTAGTAAACTTTTATTACCCATGCAAAACTCCTTTCTTAAATCGTTTTAGTTTAATAGTATAACAATCTCTTTATAAATTCTAGCTTAATTTATGAGTATTCAATAAAAATGACTATTAAATAACAGATTTTACAAAGACAGGAAGGTAAGATTGTTCGTGTTTTTTATGCTGTATAACAGTTATGATTTAAAAATGATTGACCTTTTACTTGAAAAAGCGTATATTCAAAGTGAATGGATGACTATTTCGAGTCTTTTTCAACGCTTATGAACCCATAAGCAACGAGAAAGCTTTTTTTATTCTGCCCTAAAACTATTTATGAAAAGAAAGGCTGGGTCTCATGAAAGAACTAGAAGAACGTATTTTAAGAGATGGTAATGTTTTAGGAGGAGAAGTTTTAAAAGTAGATAATTTTTTAAACCATCAAATTGATCCTAAACTTATGCAATCTATAGGAAATGAATTTGCTAAACATTATGCGAATAAGGGGATTACAAGAATAGTAACGATTGAATCCTCAGGTATTGCACCCGCTGTGTTCGCAGGGTTAGCTTTAGGAGTTCCGGTAGTGTTTGCACGTAAGCAAAAAAGTTTAACTTTAACAGATGATTTGTACTCTACAGATGTGTATTCGTTTACTAAAAAATCAACGAGCACGATTGTTATTTCTAAAAAATTTCTAGAAAAGACAGATCGAATATTATTAATTGATGATTTTTTAGCTAATGGACAAGCAGCTAAAGGATTAATAAAAATATGTCAAGAAGCACAAGCAACGGTTGTTGGTGTTGGTATCGTCATTGAAAAATCCTTTCAGGTTGGTCGCCAATTGCTCGAAGAAGAAAATTATGAGGTTTATTCGTTAGCCCGTATTCGTGCTTTCGAAGAAGGACAAGTAAAATTTGTAGAGGAATAAATTGTATGCGTGAATAATGAATAAGGAGGAGCTGAACTAAAAGCTAAAAGATAGCTTTTAGTTCAGCTCCTTTGTTTAAGGTCTTGATTTATAGTTATTTTCCTTGCTATTTAAAGAAATTTTGATAACCTTATAGAAGAATAAAATGTTTACCAATCAGTCAGGAGAGAAAAAAATGGAAATAGATTTATCTTTTTTACTATTAATATTTGTCATTAACGTTGTTTACATCTCTTTGAACACGATCCGTTTTATGTTGACCATGAAAAGCTATCGCTTAGCAGCCTCACTCGTTTCAATGGTTGAGGTGACCATTTATGTTGTCGGTTTAGGGTTAGTGTTGGATAGTTTAGATAACTACCTTAATTTGGCTGTTTATGCTTTAGGATACGGAGTTGGTATTGCTCTTGGAATTAAGATTGAGGAATTTTTAGCTCTTGGCTATATTATGGTTACTGCAATTGTTCCAGATTTGGAAACCAAAATGCCTGAAGAATTACGTAATTTAGGATACGGAGTGACAACAAGTCTTGCATTTGGCCGTGAAGGTGATCGAATGGTTTTAGAAATTTTGACTCCTAGAAAAACGGAACGCAAACTGTATAAACAAATTAGCGAAATTGAACCTAAAACGTTTATTATCTCTTATGAACCTAAGTATATCAATGGTGGATTTTGGACTAAAAAAGTAAAAAAACGCCGTAAAGAAATTAGAAACGAAGAGAATAAATAGAAGTAAAAAGCTGTATTAAATTGTTTGTTGAACAGAGAACCAATTTTTAAAAGGTTGTCAATGACAGATGCCAAAATAACTGATAAACTAGAAATGAGAAGATGAAAAGTAATATAAATTGTTTTAGAAGGTAGTGATAGTTTTGTCTAATCTAATTAGTCCAGGGAAAATGATTGGAATCATTGGTGGCGGAGAAATAGCACGCATGCTGGCTTTATCTGCTAAAAAAATGGGCTATCGGATAGGTGTATTGGATCCTGGAAAAGGTTGTCCAGCAGCTCAGGTTGCAGATTGGCAAATAATTGCTCCATTTGATAATCAAGAGGCGTTGATGGATTTTGCAATGAAATGTGATGTTGTCACATATGAGTGTGATAATATTGAGGCACATTCAATAATAAAAATGAAAAAAGCAGTATCTGTTCCACAAGGTGCTGATTTACTATCCATTACTCAAGATCGATTATTAGAAAAAGCATATCTAGAAGCCAGTAATATCAATTTGGCTCCATATGCCACGATTGTTACAGTAGAGGATATTAAAGAAGCTATAGACGGGATTGGATTTCCTTGTGTGTTGAAGACCATCAGTGAACGACATAATGTAAAAGATCGTTTTGTTCTTCAAAGTGAAGAAGATATTTCAAAAGCAGCTTATTTATTGAAAATGGGTACGTGTGTAATGGAGGCTTGGATACCATTTGAGCGGGAATTATCTGTCATGGTTGCACGGAACCAAGCTAATGAAGTAGTTGTTTTTCCAGTATCAGAAAATATCCATTGGAATTCAATTTTACAGGAATGTATAGTTCCAGCTCGAGTTGATCAGTATGTTGAAGAAGAAATAAAACGCATTGCTAGGGCTGTTGCTGAAAAATTTGAGCTGATAGGAGTGTTAGGAATTGAACTGTTTATCACTTCCAGTGGTACACTTTATGTAAATGAAGTGATTCCAAGACCTCATCACTCAGGAAATTACAGTATTGAAGCCTGTTCTATGTCTCAATATGATGCGCATATTCGTGCAATTTGTGGATGGCCTTTACCGGAAGTTGAACTGATTACTCCAACAGTCATGGTGACTATTTTAAGTGAGCATGAAGCAGCAGCAAATGTTCAAATCCAATTAAAACCGGATTGGAACTTTTATTATTATGGCAAAGAAAACCCAGAAAAAGGTCAAAAGATAGGTCATATTACAGTAGCAACAAAAGATATCGAAAAAACACTGTCCACAATTGCGGATACAGGAATCTGGAAATAGGGAGTTAAGATAATTATGATAGAGCGTTACACAAGACCTGAAATGGCGGCCATTTGGTCCGATGAAAATCGTTACAATACTTGGTTAGAAGTCGAAATATTGGCTGCTGAAGCTTGGGTTGAATTAGGAGAGATCCCTAAAGAAGATGTGGAAAAGATTCGTGCAAATGCTTCGTTTGAAGTTGAGCGTATTTTAGAAATCGAAAAAGAAACCAGACATGACGTGGTGGCTTTTACACGCGCAGTATCTGAATCATTAGGAGAAGAACGCAAATGGGTCCATTATGGTTTAACAAGTACCGATGTTGTTGATACTGCTTATGGGTACCAATTGAAACAAGTCAATGATGTATTACGTCAAGATTTACAAAAGTTTTTAGAAATTATTGGTGAAAAAGCTAAAGAACATAAATATACAGTTATGATGGGCCGTACTCATGGTGTGCATGCTGAACCGACTACTTTTGGGTTGAAATTAGCTCTTTGGTATTCAGAAATGAAACGTAACATTGAGCGTTTTGAACATGCAGCAAAAGGCGTTGAAGCCGGAAAAATAAGCGGAGCAGTTGGAACATTTGCTAATGTCCCGACTTTTGTGGAAAAGTATGTCTGTGAAAAGCTAGGTACAAGGGCACAAGAGATCTCAACTCAAGTTCTGCCACGTGATTTACATGCTGAATACGTAGCTACAATGTCTTTAATTGCTACAAGTGTTGAAAAATTTTCAACAGAAATCCGTGGATTGCAAAAATCTGAAACGCGCGAAGTTGAAGAGTTTTTTGCAAAAGGCCAAAAAGGATCATCAGCTATGCCTCATAAGCGCAATCCTATTGGTTCTGAAAATGTAACGGGATTAGCACGTGTCATTAGAGGACATATGGTAACAGCCTATGAAAATGTTACTCTATGGCATGAACGTGATATCTCTCATTCATCTGCTGAACGTATCATTCTTCCAGATTCAACTATCTTATTAAATTACATGTTAAATCGTTTTGGAACAATTGTTGAAAAATTAACGGTTTTTCCAGATAATATGAAACGCAATATGGATGCAACATTTGGATTGATTTACAGCCAACGTGTATTGCTTAAATTGATTGATAATGGCATGAGTCGTGAAGCTGCTTATGATTTGATCCAACCGAAAACAGCTATCGCTTGGGACGAACAAGTATTATTCCGTCCATTACTTGAAGAAGACGAAAAAATCATGTCTGTATTGACGACTGAAGACCTAGATGATGCTTTTGACTACAACTATCATTTAAGAAACGTAGATGAAATTTTCCAAAGAGTTGGTTTAGGTGAATAACTCTGCATGTAAAAATAAGCGTAATATGACTACTAACTAAAGTATAAAAGCATAGGAATTTTTATTTTTCCTATGTTTTTTTATCATCATTTTTTAAGATAAATGGCGACATGAAAACGGATAAAAAAAGACTTAGGAGGGTGGGAAATGGGAATAGAAAAGGCAAAAGTTGTGGTAGCAATGCTGCTATTTGGATCAATTGGGTTGATGGTCAAGAATATTAATCTGACTTCAAGTGAAATTGCTCTTTATCGTGGGGTATTAGGTAGTTTATTCTTGTTGACTTTTATGCTCTTTAAAAGAAAAAAAGTTTCGTATGGGTCGTTAAAAAGGAATGCAGTTGTATTGTTTTTTTCTGGAACAGCTATTGGTTTAAACTGGATTTTATTATTTGAGGCTTATAACTACACAACAATTGCCAATGCTACGTTGAGCTATTATTTTGCTCCGGTAATCGTGATGGTTGTTTCTCCTTTTTTACTGAAAGAAAAATTGATGTTAAATAAAGCAGGGAGCATTTTGGTGGCTATGATCGGCATGTTTTTAGTCGTAGGGACAGGCAATCAATCAAGTATCGGTCACATACATTCGATTGGGATCATTTATGGATTAGGTGCAGCTGTTTTATATGCAAGTGTGATGATGTTAAATAAATTTATAAAAGATTTAACTAGTCTAGAGAGCACAATGATTCAGCTAATGGTTGCTTCTGTGATACTTGCTCCTTATGTCCTATTTACACAGGGTTTCGATGTAGCTGGGATAACGATTACGTCAGTTCCTTATCTTATCGTTTTAGGAATCATACATACTGGATTAGCTTATGTATTGTATTTTTCTGCGATGCAAAAATTAAAGAGCCAAACAATTGCTTTGTTGAGTTATATTGACCCAGTTGCTGCAGTAGTGATGTCAGCACTATTCTTGGGAGAAGCAATGAGTGTTATTCAAATTATCGGTGGCGCGTTGATATTAAGTTCAACATTCATCGGAGGACTAAAATGGCCTAAAAAGATTCCTATAACACTAGAGGAGAAAATAAAATAAAAAGACAAAAGAGAATTTGTCTTTTATGTGGTCTTCAATAATTGAAGGTCCGCTTTAAAAAGCGGACCTCAGGATGGGGGATCTTTACAATTATCAAAAAAAGTAAAGAAAATAGTTTCTGCTTGGTACAAATACATTATATCGTCTTTGTATAAATTCTATGTAAATATTTGGTAGTGGTTAAGTAAATTTTATCTTAAACACTCAGAATAGATTGAATACATAAAGGTATAGAAGAATACTTGAAGTTAGATAAGATAAATCTTATAATTGGTACAGGAGTAAAATTTACAAAAAGACTAATTTTTCTGTGTAGACAAAAAAATGACAATAAAAAAATAGGCAGGTGAGTAAGATGTCTAAACCAAAAAAATTAGTAGAGGCAGCTTACCAATATAGTAAGGAGCAAATATTAACCAAGCAATGGTTACCTCAAACACACATAACAGAAAATGGATTATCTAAAAAATTAGGCATTAGTCGGACTCCGATTCGACAAGCTTTTCTGAAGTTAGAAGAAGAAGGGTACATAGTTATTGAACAAAATAAAGGTATACGAATTCGTGAAAATCAGATTTCGTTGCAAGGATTTCATGAACGATTAGAGTTTATGGAACTCCTATCAATTGATTATCTGCATTTTTTACAAATTAAAGAAATTCAATTTAATACAGATGCTCTTGAAACGATAATGGAACAATTAAAAAGAGTAACGCATGTAAAAGAAATTGAAGTCTTTTCAGATATCGAATTTGACTATTGGACCAGTTTTTATCATTATGCTAAAAATACTTATACAACGTCTCTATTTTTAGATACATTTAGGAGTATCAACGGACAAGCAGATCAAGAGATTCAAGGTTTTCTGCAGATAAGCCAACCAACGAGAATAAAACATTTTAATCAGATCTTGATTTTTTTGAAACAGAATGATTACGCTTTAGCAAGAAAAGAAGTACGGATCTTGATCAATCAGCTGAGTCTAATTGCGATACAGGGGATCTAGGAACTACTGCAATTAAAAAAAAGGTTAAAAGAAAAAAGATTCTTTTTCTAGGAGTCTTTTTTCTTTTTTACTTTCTTCATTTGAAACTGTTCATTTACTACTCGGAGAGGCTTTATTTGTGGTAAAATTATTCTTGAGAAATTATGCAAAACTTTAAAAGTTTTTGCTAGACTGGTGAAGTCCAAATCCTATTTTTTTATTTGAAATAGGATGTTATAAGAAGAGAGGATGTAAATAAATTGGTATTACGAGATGACTTATTAAATGGAATGAATCCCAAGCAAAAAGATGCAGTTGTATGCACAAAAGGACCTCTTTTAATTATGGCTGGAGCAGGAAGCGGAAAAACACGTGTCTTAACACACCGTATTGCCTATTTGATTGAAGAAAAGAATGTTAACCCATGGAATATTTTAGCTATTACATTTACAAATAAAGCAGCTAAGGAAATGAAAGAACGAGTAGCACGCCTCTTAAAAGAAGGCGGAAACGATGTCTGGGTCTCAACTTTTCACTCGATGTGTGTCCGTATTTTACGTCGTGATATTGATCGTATCGGCTATACGCGTGCATTTACAATCAGTGATCCAGGTGAACAACAAACCTTAATGAAACGGATTTTAAAAGAACGGAATATTGATCCTAAAAAATACAACCCTAGAGCAATCTTAGGTGAAATCAGTAATGCTAAGAATGAGTTACAGACACCCGAAGACTACCGTAAAACGGCAGCAAGCTTTTTTGAGAAGATTGTCGCGGATTGTTACGATGATTACCAAAGAGAACTACGCCGCAACCAATCAGTGGATTTTGATGACTTGATCATGTTGACTATCCGCCTATTCAAAGAAAGCTCTGAAACATTAGAGCACTATCAAAATAAATTTCACTACATTCATGTGGATGAGTACCAAGATACAAATGAAGCACAGTATACTTTAGTAAATATGTTGGCAGATCGATTTAAAAACTTATGTGTTGTTGGAGATGCTGACCAAAGTATCTATGGATGGCGTGGAGCAAATATGGAAAATATCTTGAACTTTGAAAAAGATTATCCAGACGCAAATACTGTTTTACTAGAACAAAATTACCGCTCAACTAAATTGATTTTACAAGCGGCCAATGACGTGATCGGAAATAATTCAAAACGTAAAGTTAAAAAACTGTGGACGGATAACCACGATGGCGAAAAAATTACGTATTACCGTGGGCAATCTGAAGGGGACGAATCACGTTACGTTATTTCTAAGATACAAGAAGAAATGAAAGAAAACAATTACAATTATGGTGATTTTGCAGTTCTTTACCGCACCAATGCTCAATCGCGTGTCATTGAGGATAGCTTGTTAAAATCAAATATTCCTTATAAAATGGTCGGAGGACACAAGTTCTACGATCGTAAAGAAATCAAAGACGTTCTGGCTTATCTTCGATTGATTGCCAATCCCGATGATAATATGAGCTTTGAGCGGATCGTTAATGTACCTAAGCGAGGTATTGGTCCAGGGACAATAGAAAAGTTGAGAGTTTCTTCCAATCAATACGACTGGTCTCTTTTGGAAACTGCTTTAAATGTTTCTATTACACCGATAACTGGAAAAGCGGCTAGTGAGCTTGAAGGATTTGGCTTCATGATGAAAGATTTGCGCCAAATGCAAGAATATGTACCTGTTACGGAGTTAGTGGAAGAAGTATTAAAACGCAGTGGCTACCAAAAGGCACTAGAATTAGAACGGACACTAGAATCTGAAACGCGTTTAGAAAATATTCAAGAGTTTTTGACCGTAACTCAACAATTTGAAAAAGAAAATACGGAAGATAAAACATTGTTGACGTTCTTAACGGATTTGGCATTGGTTTCTGATTTAGATAATTTGGAAGAAGAACCTCAAAGCGAAGTAACCTTAATGACGCTTCATGCAGCAAAAGGATTAGAATTTCCGATTGTTTTCTTGATTGGTCTGGAAGAAGGTATTTTCCCCTTATCACGTTCGATGATGGAAGAAGACCAACTAGAAGAAGAACGTCGTCTGGCTTATGTTGGGATAACACGTGCAGAGAAAAAACTATACATTACAAATGCTTATTCAAGGGTTTTATATGGCCGTACACAAAGTAATTCGGCTTCTCGCTTTATCAATGAAATTACGGATGAAGTCTTAGAACTAGGAAATCAACAAAATCTAAATACATCATTTAGCCGTTCGACAACCAGTTCTATGCAACGCAATCAAGCAACTCGAGCTACTAGCCAAGTTTACAAAGCTCCAGTAGCTAGCAAAACATCAAGTGGAGCTGATAAATTAGCATGGAATGTTGGAGATAAAGCTGTTCATAAAAAATGGGGTGTTGGTACAGTAGTAAAAGTTACCGGTGCAGCCAATGATCTTCAACTTGATATAGCTTTTAAAGAACAAGGCATCAAACGCCTATTAGCAGCTTTCGCCCCAATCGAAAAACAGGATGCGTAGAGATCCTGAAAGACACACAGTAAAAACAGGGAATCACAGAGAAGATGTTTCATCTTCGGAGAGATTCATCTTTTTTTACACAGTGTCTGGGGCTCGTAGCTCAACTACAAGGTGCGGAAAACGACGCTTAGGTTCGAAAGAAAAACAAAGAATTTCGTAGAGGATGTCTCATCCTCGCAGAGATTCTGTTTTTTCCGAGAGGCTGTCGTTTGTAGCCCAATTAAAACAGGATGCGGAACTTCCCGGTTAGACATGCAGCGATTTTAAAGAATTGAGAGCAAGAGCATCCCGCGCATTGCGTCAATTTTTAAAATAGCCCTGTGTCTGGGAAGTGCAGCTCAACTACAGGATGCGTAACTTCCAAAATGGACAAATAAGTTGCTTTTAAGAGTTTATTGGTCCAATTCGTATTGTGACTAAATGACTATTACTGTTTTCTTATAAAAAATCTAAAGTACGAAAGGAATTAAGGGTATGTCCACACAAGATTTTGAATCTGCAAAGCAACGGGTATTCGATTTACGGTCGTTATTAGACAAATACAGCTATGAATACTATGTGAAGGATGCGCCATCTATACCTGACACGGATTACGACAAGTTGTACCACGAATTAGTAGCTTTGGAAGAAGAATTTCCGGACTTAATCAGTAATGATTCTCCTACACAACGCATTGGAGGGACAATTCTGCCTGGTTTTGAAAAAGTGGTTCATGAAGTACCTATGTTAAGTCTTGGAAATGCATTTAACGAAAGAAATCTACTTGATTTTGATCGTCGTATCAAAAAAATAACGGATCAACCATTTAGCTACATTTGTGAGCTGAAAATTGATGGTTTAGCCGTATCCTTAACGTATGAAAAAGGGAAGCTGGTTCGTGCAGCTACACGTGGAGATGGAACAGTGGGTGAGAATGTGACTCAAAATATTCGTACCATTAAGTCAGTTCCATTGCGTTTGAAGAATCCTTATTCCATTGAAGTACGCGGAGAATGTTACATGCCCAAAGATTCCTTTATTAAATTGAATCAAGAACGCGAAGAAAATGGTGAAGCGATTTTTGCAAACCCAAGGAATGCAGCAGCTGGTGGATTGCGCAATTTAGATCCAAAAGAGACAGCTAAACGAAATTTAAGTACCTTTTTATATACGATTGGCGATTTTGGTGAATTAACAGCCGTAAGCCAAGAAGACGCACTCCATCAACTAGATGAATTAGGACTTAGAACCAATCATGACCGTAGAGTGTTCCAAACCATTGAAGAAGTATGGGCGTACACTCAGGAATTTCAAGAAAAAAGAACTGCCTTGCCTTATGAAATCGATGGCATCGTGATTAAGGTAAATGAGTTTGCTGTTCAAGAAGAAGTTGGGTTTACCGTTAAAGCTCCTAGATGGGCTATTGCCTACAAGTTTCCGGCAGAAGAAGCTCATACCGTGATTCGCGATATCGAGTGGTCAGTCGGCCGAACAGGAGTCGTGACGCCAACAGCTATTATGGATCCTGTTCAATTAGCGGGTACAACGGTTCAGCGGGCTAGTCTGCACAATGAAGATTTGATCCATGAACGAGATATTCGTCTATTAGATACTGTAGTCGTTCATAAAGCAGGAGATATCATTCCAGAAGTCACTCGTGTCATTTTGGACGAACGACCGGAAGACAGCCAACCTTATGCTATTCCTACGCACTGTCCGGCTTGTAACAGTGATTTGATACATTTAGAAGAAGAAGTTGCTTTACGTTGTATGAATCCCAAATGTCCTGCTCAAATTACGGAAGGCTTATCTCATTTTGTTTCTCGAAACGCAATGAATATTGACGGTTTAGGCATTAGAGTGCTGATACAAATGTTTGAAAAAGACATGGTCCATGATGTAGCAGATCTTTATACATTAACGTTTGACCAACTTGTTACGTTAGATAAAATCAAAGAAAAATCAGCTAATAATCTACTAAATGCTATTGATGCAAGTCGCAGCAATTCATTAGAAAGACTGCTCTTTGGATTAGGCATTCGTCATGTGGGTGCAAAAGCGGCTAAATTAATTGCAGAACGTTTTGAAACAATGGAAGCTGTACAGCAAGCCGAAAAAGACATGATTATCTCAATTGAGGGTATTGGAGAAATTATCGCTGAAAGTGTCGTCGCGTATTTCAGTTTACCAGAAGTGAACGAACTGATTCAGGAATTAAAAAACAGCGAGGTCAACATGAATTATTTAGGTAAGAAAAAAGTAGAAGTCGCTACAGTTGATTCTTATTTTAATGGAAAAACGATTGTCTTAACGGGTAAATTAACACATTTTACTCGTGAAGAGGCCAAAGAACGCATTGAAAATCTTGGAGGAAATGTGACCGGGAGCGTCTCTAAGAAAACTGATTTGGTTGTTGCGGGTGAAGAAGCCGGTAGCAAGTTAACAAAAGCTGAATCATTAAATATTCTTGTCTGGGATGAAGATCAGTTGTTGGAAACATTAGAAGGAGAGGAATAAGTAAATGAACAAAAAAGCAATTGCCTTAATGGCTGCCTGTGTATTTCTTTTAAGTGCCTGCCAAACGAAAAATCCGGAAATAAAAGAAACAAAGTCTGTTGGTGAAGAAACTGAAACAACAAGCCAATTGTCAGGTGATTATTACAGTGCAATCATTACGGATGGAACTTACAAAACCAGTTTAAACAGAGGGGTAACATTAGGATTGAACTCAAATGTGAATTTAAAGGCATTTGAAACTGGGTTAATGGACTTGTCACAAAGCCATTTTTCACCAGATTCCTATTATTTTCAAGAAGGCCAATACATCAATGCTGAAACGACAAGTAAATGGTTAGCCCGTGCGAGTGAAAAGAATCCAGAAGGCTTGAATCCAGCAGACAATGGAGAAATTGAACCCAATGAACGGAATCCAATTTATTTAGACTCATTGTTGGAACAAAATTATATGGTACAAAATGGTGATGGATTTGCAGTAGGTGGGATTTCTATTGGTCTAGCAATGAATACTGTAGATTATTATACCAAAAAAGAATTTGGCGCAGAATTTGAGACGGAAATTTCGCGAGAAGAATTATTAGCAGAAGGTAAAAAAATGGCTGATAAAATCGTGCAACGTTTACGAGAAACGGAAGGTGTTGGAGATATTCCAATCGTTGTCGGGATCTTTGAACAATCCACGAAAGATAATTTAGCTGGTGGCGTGTACATTTCAGAAGCAATAAGCCAAGATGGGGCAACTACAGTACAAAATTGGGAACCTATCAATCAAAAGAAAGTGGTTTTTCCAACTAGTGGAGATGAAAGTACTGAGTTATCCAGCTTTGAAAACTTCAAATCAGAAATTGAAAATTTCTTTCCAAATTTAAGTGGTGTAACAGCTGAAGCACTTTATACAGATGACCAAATTGTGAATATGAAGGTATCGATCAACACACAATTTTATGGAGAAAGTGAAATTATTGCATTTACCCAAAATGTCGCTGAAAAAGCATCTTCTTATTTATTGCCCAATATACCAATAGAAATTACGATAAAATCAATAAACGGTACTGAAGCATTCTTATCTCGAGAAGCAGGCGAAACCGAATTTTATACCCACGTATTTGATTAGTATGTGTAGCACACCGCTTAGACTTGACAGAATTACGTTTTTTCCGAAAGTCTGGTGTGCGAAACTCAACTAAAGGATGCGGAGTATCCCGATTAGATCAGTAGAAAAATAGGGAATTCCCGCAAGAGGCTAAGGCCGCGAGGAGAATTTCATCATTTTACTAAGAGCTGGGACATGTAGGTCAACTAAACAGGATGCGGATTTTGATGCCTATACTTGACAGAAAAACAGTTAATCGTTGTTAGATGTTGCATCTTTACATCGAATTTAAGAGAGTCAGTCGAATCCTCTCCCCATGAATGAAAAAACAATAAAAACCTCCCAGAGTTTTGGGAGGTTTTTATTGTTTTAGAAAAAAGTACTACACTTGTTTTCGTGTTAGTACCTAGTTAAGCTTTTTACAGCAACTCATTCACAAAAAATGTTGTGACTTCTCTCATAGTGCTTGTCTTAACTAGATGAACTTCATCCTCGTCTCTAAAGTAAATATTTGACAATTCTTTTTGTTCTTCTGCAAAATCGGCAGCGTGTTGATAAGGTACAATTTGATCTTGTTTTCCATGCCAAATAAATAAAGGCCGGCCTTGTAGTGTTTCTGGATGTAACGACAGATCGTAATTTGGAATCCAGCTTAATAATTCATCATAGTCTTGTGGCAAGAATCGATTTAATTTACTAGCATGCTTTACAATAAGTTCTTGATAAACCTGTAATTTTGGCGAACCCATCAAACAAGCTGCTGCTTTGATTTCCGGATGATGTGTCAATAAGGCACATGTCGTTATGCCACCCATGGATGTTCCTCCAATCCCAATTACGTTATCAACAAACCCAATCTTACGGAAATAATCAATGATAAAGCCAAATTCAAATAAATTCGAGTGAATACTCTGCCAAAAGGTCAAGGAAGGAATTTTTGAAATCGACTGCTTGCGTTCTCCGTGATTCACGGCATCCGGTAATAACACTCGAAATCCTTGTTGCGCTAAATAACGGGCTTGCGTCAAATTCAATTCTTTTGACGATTGCCAGCCGTGATAATAAATAATCAACGGCAACAAATCATTTCGCTGTTTCCTTGGTACGACTTCTAGCAACGGTATGGTTCCTAGTGTTCTTTTTCGTATAGTTAATTTCACTTTATCCACCTCAAAGCTATCCTATCAAACTATTGTTCCAAAGTGAAGCGAATTTAAATGAGATTTAAGATACAGCATATAAGTGGTTTATGGTATTATAGTAAAGGAGTTTGAACTAAGATAATCTATTCAAAGAAAGCGAGTGAACAAACCGATGGCTATTACTGAAGAGGACGTAAAACACGTCGCAAAATTAGCAAAACTAGAAATTAGTGACAAAGGTATTGCCCATTTCACAGAACAAATGGATGCTATTATGCATATGGTAGAACAATTAGATGAGTTAGATACTGAAAATGTGCCCGTAATGGTTCATGGCTTGCGTACATACAATGTTATGCGTGAAGACAAATCTGTACCGGGAACAAATCGCGAATTGCTGTTTAGAAATGTTAAAGAAGAAAAAGACGGCTTAATTAAAGTTCCTGCAATAATGGACAATGGGGAGGCAGGAGCATAGTATGGATATAATAAATTACACAGTAGAAGAATTACATGAATTGCTTGTAAAAAAAGAAGTGACCGCTCAAGAAATCGTAAAAGCTGTTTTTGCTCGTATTAGCGAAACAGAAGATAAGATTGGTGCTTTTATTACGTTGACTGAAGAAGAAGCTCTTGAACAAGCTCGCAAAGTAGACGAAGAAGGTATTGATCCGAATAATGTTCTTTCAGGTATTCCAATCGGAATCAAAGATAATATCGTAACTAATGGTATACGTACAACAGCAGCTAGTAAAATTTTGGAAGACTTTGTTCCGATTTATGACGCAACTGTTACGAAAAAAGTAAAAGAAGCAAACATGATCTCAGTTGGAAAATTAAACATGGATGAATTCGCTATGGGTGGAAGTACTGAAACGTCTTATTACAAAAAAACACGTAACCCATGGAATCTAGATAAAGTTCCTGGTGGCTCTTCAGGTGGCTCGGCAGCAGCAGTAGCAGCGGGTCAAATTCCGGTTTCATTAGGTACAGATACGGGTGGATCGATTCGTCAGCCAGCAGCATTTAATGGAATCGTTGGGATGAAACCAACTTATGGCCGTGTGTCTCGTTTTGGTTTGATTGCTTTCGGATCTAGTTTGGATCAAATTGGACCATTTACACGTACAGTTAAAGACAATGCTTTAGTTTTAAATGCTATTAGCGGATATGATGCAAGTGATTCAATGAGTTATGAAGGTGAAGTTCCAGATTTTACTGATGGAATCGAATCTGGCGTTAAAGGTATGAAAATTGGTGTTCCAACTGAATACTTAAATGAAAAAGGGTTAGAAGAAGGCGTTAAGGAAGCTGTTCTTAAAGCTATCGATACTTTTAAATCATTAGGCGCTACAGTTGAAGAAGTGAGCTTGCCACATTCAAAATATGGCGTACCTGCTTACTACATTATTGCTTCTTCAGAAGCTTCTTCAAACTTACAACGGTTTGATGGTGTTCGTTATGGTTACCGTTCACCTGAAGCGAAAACACTTGATGAAGTTTATGTGAAATCACGTACTGAAGGTTTTGGGATGGAAGTAAAACGTCGTATCATGCTTGGAACATTCTCGTTGAGTTCAGGTTTTTATGATGCTCACTTTAAAAAAGCTGGACAAGCTAGAACATTGATAAGACAAGATTTTGATAATGTGTTTAAAGAATTTGATTTGATATTAGGGCCTACAACACCAACGACTGCATTTGGAATTGGCGAACAAATCGATGATCCAATTGCAATGTACCTAAGCGATATCTTAACAGTTCCTGTTAACTTAGCAGGTGTACCTGCTATCTCTATTCCATGCGGATTTTCAAATGATCTGCCAGTAGGTCTGCAATTGATTGGAAAGCATTTCGATGAAGAAACAATTTATAAAGCGGCCTATGCTTTTGAACAAGCTACTGACTTTCATAAAGAAAAACCAAATTTGTAGGAGGAGAGAATAGATATGAACTTTGAAACAGTAATTGGACTAGAAGTCCACGTAGAATTAAAAACCGACTCAAAAATGTTCTCACCTGCTCCAGCTCACTTTGGTGCGGAACCGAACACAAATACAAACGTTATTGACTGGGGTTACCCTGGGGTCTTACCCGTTATCAATAAAGGTGCTATTGAATTTGGAATGAAAGCTGCTTTATCTTTAAACTGTGTGATCTCACAAGATACCAAATTTGATCGTAAGAACTATTTTTATCCAGATAATCCAAAAGCATATCAAATCTCACAATTTGATCAACCAATCGGACATGATGGATGGATCGAAATTGAAGTTGAGGGTAAGAAAAAGAAAATCCGTATTGAACGCGTACATTTAGAAGAGGACGCTGGTAAAAATACGCATGGAACAGACGGCTATTCTTATGTTGACTTAAACCGTCAAGGAACACCGCTGATTGAAATCGTATCTGAAGCAGATATGCGTTCACCGGAAGAAGCTTATGCTTATTTAGAAGCAATCAAACAAATCATTCAATATACTGGTGTAAGTGATGTAAAAATGGAAGAAGGATCAATGCGTTGTGATGCCAATATTTCTATTCGTCCAATTGGGCAAGAAGAATTTGGAACCAAAACAGAATTGAAAAACTTGAATTCCTTTAACTTTGTTCGCCGCGGGCTAGCTTTTGAAGAAAAACGCCAAGAAAAAGTTCTTTTGTCTGGTGGAGTGATTCAACAAGAAACGAGACGTTACGATGAAGCAACTGGAGATACTGTTTTAATGCGTGTTAAAGAAGGGTCAAGTGACTACCGTTATTTCCCAGAGCCTGATCTACCAAACATCGTGATTGATGAAAAATGGATTGACCGTGTGAAAGCGACTATTCCAGAAATGCCAAAAGATCGTCGTAGTCGTTATATCAGTGAATTAGGATTACCAGAGTATGATGCAATGGTCTTAACAGCAACAAAAGAAATGTCAGATTTCTTTGAAGGTATGTTAGCAAATGGAGCAGATGCAAAACAAGCTTCAAACTGGTTAATGGGTGAAGTTTCAGCTTATTTAAACAGTGAAAAGCTAGAGTTGCATGAGACAAAATTAACTCCTGAAAACTTATCTGGTATGATCCAATTGATTTCGGATGGAACCATTAGTTCAAAAATGGCGAAAAAAGTATTCCGCGAACTAATCATGAATGGTGGAGACGCTCAAGGAGTCGTTGAAGCAAATGGTTGGGTTCAATTAAGCGATCCAGCAAAATTATTGCCAATTATCAATGACATATTAGACAATAACGCCCAATCAATTGAAGATTTTAAAAATGGAAAAGACCGTGCAGTTGGTTTCTTAGTGGGACAAATTATGAAAGCTACTAAAGGCCAAGCTAATCCAGGAGTCGTTAATAAGCTATTGATGGATGAATTAAGCAAACGCTAGAAATAAGTGTGAAAGTAAAGGAGAAGATTTATGCGTGCAAGAGTGATTTATAATCCGACATCGGGTCGTGAAATTGTAAAAAAAAATCTAGTAGAAATCTTTCAAGTTTACGAAGATGCAGGGTATGAAACAAGTGCTTATGCGACAACTCCAGAACCTAATTCTGCTCGAAACGAAGCTGAAAGAGCAGCGAAAGAGGGCTTTGATTTAATCGTGGCAGCAGGTGGGGATGGAACGATCAATGAAGTCGTAAATGGAATTGCCGGTTTGGAAAAAAGACCTAAACTGGCAATTATTCCTGCTGGAACAACGAATGATTATGCTAGAGCTTTACACATTCCAAGAAATAATCTAGTAGAAGCAGCAAAAGTAATTCATAAAGACCAATCTTTTTTCATGGATATTGGCGAAGCGGTTATGGGAGAAGACTTATCTTATTTCATTAATATTGGCGGCGGTGGTTTATTGACGGAATTAACGTATGACGTTCCATCACAACTAAAATCAATCTTTGGATACTTAGCTTATTTCGTTAAAGGAGCAGAAGTTTTGCCTCGGATGAAACCTATTCCGATGCACATTGAGTATGATGATGGCATATTTGAGGGAGAGGCAACGATGTTTTTAGTTGCTCTGACCAATTCAATTGGCGGTTTTGAACAAATTGCCCCTGATGCTTTATTAGATGATGGAAAATTCACGTTAATTATATTAAAAACTTCCAACTTAGCAGATATCATGTATTTAGTGGCGCAAGTTTTGAATGGTGGAAAACATTTAACCAATTCAAAAATTTTATACAAAAAAACAAGTAAGATTATTGCACGTCCTGGAAACTCATCTAAAATGATGATCAACTTGGATGGCGAATACGGTGGAAACGCGCCCGTTACGTTTTCTAATTTGCATCAACACATTGAAATCATTGTGTCCACGGATGATATTCAAAAGGCTGTTGATAAAAAAGATGAAGAAGCTGAGGGAGTAGAAGACGCTTTTATTAAAGAAGTTGAAGAATTAACAAACCAAGATATCAATGGTGATGGTGAAATCCACTCTTCAAAAAAAAGAAGCTTATGAGAAATAACAAGAAAACTTTGAAATAAGGTGAGTTTTCTTGTATAATTACGAGTCAGTACCCAAACTTATGATTAAGAATTGGAAGAAGCCTTTTTAGCTAATTTAAAAGGTAGATACTATAGTGTAGATTAGAATCATTAGATAAGAACGTATTTTTAATCCCATCCCGTTTAGCCGGTCGAGTCAGGAACACTCCCAGTTAAGTGGATGATAGAAAGTATCAAATATCTGGCGTACTAACTGACAATGGAGTGTGAAGAAAAGCGTATTTGGTTTTGCTTTTTAGAACACGTTCTTGAATAAAGATTTACCGACAAACATATGACACGAAATAGGGTCAACGAAGGGAGCTTTTTTTATGAAAGCAGATAAAATAGTACCAGTTAAAAAAAATGAAAAACACACCGTTAAAATTGAAGATTTAACACATGAGGGTATGGGAGTAGCAAGAATACAAGGCTATTCACTATTTATTGAAAATGCCTTACCCGGCGAACAAGTAGAAGTTAAGATTCATAAAACAGGGAAATCTTTTGGTTATGCAAAAGTATTAAACCGTTTAAACTCAAGTGAAGACCGTGTAGTGATTCAAGATGAGAATTATACACGTGTAGGCATTACGCCATTGCAACACATGAGATATCCAGCACAATTAAACTTTAAAAAACAACAAGTTAAGAACAGTATGCAACGCATCGCAAAATTACCAGAAGTACCCGTATACGACACGATTGGGATGGCTAACCCATCAGGTTACCGTAATAAAGCTCAAATACCGGTACGTAAAATCAATGATAAATTAACTACTGGTTTTTTCCGTAAAAACAGCCATGAAGTGATTCCAATGGAAAATTTTTACATTCAAGATCCTAAAATTGATGAAACGATAATTGCTGTCCGTGATATCATGCGTGAATATGGTGTTAAACCATATAACGAACATGAAAATACAGGTAACTTGCGTCACATTATTGTTCGTCGTGGATACTATACTGGCGAAATTATGATTGTATTAGTAACAAGAACCGCTAAATTGTTCCCTACAAGCAAAATCATTCCAGATATTATTGAAGCAATTCCAGAAGTTGTCAGCATTGTTCAAAATGTTAACCCTAAACACACAAATGTGATTTTAGGCGACGATGCAATTGTATTATATGGAGAAGATAAATTCAGAGATACATTATTAGGCAACACATTTGAAATTTCTCATCGTTCATTCTACCAAGTGAACCCACTTCAAACTGAAAAATTGTATCAAACAGTTTTAGACTTTGCTGAATTAACTGGCGAAGAAACCGTGATTGATGCCTACAGCGGAATTGGGACCATTACGTTAACGTTAGCTAAAAATGCTAAACATGTTTATGGAATCGAAGTAATTGAACCAGCTGTAGAAAATGCAAAAGCAAATGCTGAATTAAATAATATTGATAATGTGACATTTGAAGCAGGTGCTGCTGAAGAAGTTATGGTTAAATGGAGTGAAGAAGGCCGTACAGCTGATTTATTAGTTGTTGACCCTCCTCGTAAAGGTCTTGAAAAAGAATTTACTGATGCTGTTCTTGAAATGAAACCAACAAAAATGATTTACGTAAGTTGTAATCCAGCAACATTGGCACGTGACTTAGCTTTACTTTCAGAAGGTGGATATACAGTTAAAAAAGTTCAACCTGTAGATCTATTCCCTCAAACAACTCACGTGGAAAGTGTTACTTTACTCGTTCGTGACTAATCATTCTATATATGAAAGAGCTGTTTGAAGTTCTTTCAATAAACTCATTCTTACTTTTAAGGATCATTCCTTAAAAGTAAGAATGAGTTTTTTGTTTTGCAAATAGGAGTAAACCACTCTTCCATGAAATGATTGTTAACGTAAGAGTAGAGAGCAAAAAAGTCGTGACACATCCATGAAATAGCTCTTCATAGATGTGTGACAATAGAAAAGGATGTCACTGTTCCATCAAAGGTGGATTCATTGAGGAGTGAAATAATATAATCTCCTATTAAGAAAAGGAAGTTGCAGATAATATCCTAAAATTGGTTAACTAAATAAAATAAGATACTTACAATAAATTGAGAGGAGATTGTATAAATTAGAGGGAACGGATTGAGAATAGATAAAAAGTTGCATGATAATTCTATCTTTTAATATAAAGTAAAACAGTTAGACTTAGATAAAATCCAAGAGTCATTTCTACAAAAGGAGTACCGATTAGATTAGAGCTGTATAAATGGGTAGACTATAACCAAAGTAACAACCAACGAATAAGAAAATTAAAATGGCTATCCAGGCAATTAGGATTTTTTTTGTAAACTTATCCGTTTTATCAAAGTAATGAACTAATCGGTAATTGACTAACGTTATAGCTATACTAAGAAGTAGCCAACTTATACTAATTACCCAAAAAACTGTTAAATTATATGTTTGAGCAGAAATTATTTTTGCATAGTAGATAATACAAGGAACTATCACTAGCACTACAAAAGGAAACAAGGTAACATGTAATGGATTGAAAAATGATCTTTTCTTCATATGTATACTTCCGTTTTGAGAATCTATTTTATAAATAATCTTAACGACTTATTAATGACAAAAGTAATCCTATAATTAGTATTAAAATAAAGGTATATCTAGAAAATAAATAGGGTTTTGGTAACGGTTCTTTACTAGTTCTTAAATCGTAACTATTAATAGCGATTGCTAGCAAAAGAATAAGGGGATTTCCATTAATATCTTTAGGATAAATTATGAAACCAACAACAACAGCTAGATTGAATCCATTATGTAGAATGGATTTTCGTTTATAATTTTTCATTGTTACTTACCTTTCTTATAGTAGTGTATTAAGAAATGACTAAGTGTTTTGTTAAGTCACTTATTAATACCATTATCCTTTATTTTGTTTAAATTTTATAGAACGGATCAGTTTACAATTAGCAACTAATGGTTGCATGTACTCATTAAATAAAGAGGAGTGTGGAAATGTTGAATGAAGTAGAAGAAGTTGGAATTTGTTATAAAGAGGATCTATACACAGAACTTATGTACATAAATAAAGATGAAAAAGATTCATTGTTAGAAATTATAATGGATGAAACGATTGAAGTTTTTAAAATAGCGGACAAAAAAATTAAAAAAAGTGAGTTGGACTGTTTGATGTTTGAAGGAATGACAATTCAATTTTATGAAGAAGATGAACTAAAAAGGTAATCCATCAGAATAAATTTAAGAAAACAATCTTATGAAAAGGTTTTTTTTGATTAATTATATATCGTTGGACTATATAGTTGACATGTATAGTTAGGCGGTATATACTATGATTAATCAGTTGAACTGTATATGAAGGAGTAATGATATGAAAAGACATAAACTATTGCCACTAAGCGAAACAATGCATCTAATTTTATTATCTTTAAGAGAACCATTGCATGGGTATGCTATTATGCAAAAGATTGAAGAAATGAGTTCTGGAACAGTTAGAATAGCCGCAGGAACCTTATATGGGGCATTAGACAATTTATTGAAACAAAACTGGATAGAACCTTATCCTTCAGATGATCCTAGACGAAAAGTTTATATGATTACACCTGCTGGATTGGAAATCTTAGAAATTGAGAAAAAAAGATTAGAAAATATGATTCATTTATACTAGGAGGACTATTATGAAAAAGATGCGTATGTTTTTAGATATAGACAAAGAAACACAATGGCTAAATGAAATGGATTCAAAAGGCTGGGAATGCAGTAAAGTAAATTCTTTTGGAATTTTTTACTTTCATAAGAAGGGATTAGAGAATAACCATTATCAAATTGATTTTCAAGAATTCCATCGAAAAATTAAATTTGAAGAGTACGTAAAATTTCATGAAGATTTTGGCTGGAAATTAATTGGTGGTTCTTGGTCAAGTGGGAAATATTATTGGCAAAGTAATTCCACAAAAAATGAACGTCTTTTTTCTGATCCGTCATCGGAATTGCATTTTTACAACAGAGCTCTCAATCAATATCTATCTTTAGCCGTGCTTTTTATGGTGTTCTTTTTTATTCTTAATGGGAATTTAAATATATCTATTTTCAGATGGCGCGATGCTTTTTATACTCCTGGATTGTGGGAGATGACAGGTAGTGTATTTTGGAGTAAATTTTTATTTGAATTACCTTTTGCTTTTTTACGTTGGGGTGCACATTTGGTTATAGGAGTTTTTGTAGTATATAACTTTTTTATTAGTGTGAAAATCCAACAGAAAATTAATCAAATTAAGAAATTGTTGTAATATCATTTATTAATACTTATATAATAGTCAAATAAATTCGAGAAATAATTTCATTATCAATTCATTTATAAAGAGCTGGAAACGTTGCTATAATAAGGATGCAACTGCTGGTTGCTACCATGTAAACTAATAGGTTCTTTTAAAAGAAAGACCTTTCATAGATAATTTAGACAGTAAAATGAGTTGAGGAATTATCTATGGAGGAGTTTAAGTGAAAAAAATAAAGAAATCTCAATGGTATCACTATTTCTCTATTTTATTTTTTGGAATAGCGATTTTTGAAATATTAAACCAAAGACTTGCCTTAGGATATGCTTTAATAGCCATTGGATATTACATGCTTCGCAAATCGGATTTTGAGAAGTAAGGTTTGGCTAAAGTTACATAATAGTTATCTGAAGTATACATAAAGAAAATTGGTTATTTGATAGGGGTGTGTATTAAATGATTAACGAAGTAAGGAAAAAAGAGTTGTTAGCTATTTTATTGTGGATGGGTGTATTACTTTTTTTACTGATGATTGATGACCATTATTCACTTTTTGCTAACGCACGATCATTTATAGTTCCTTTTTGTTGGATAGGAAGTTGGACTACAAAATATTATTTGAAAAGGAAAATATTAAATAGATGACCAAAATATAAGTGTGAGACTTGGGCATATTTGTTGTAGAAGTAACTCTGAATCAATTAGAATATAAAAAGATTGCAAGAATAATTTTAAATTGAAATTAAATGTTTATACTAATTTGATAACGTTAACATTTGAATATAGGGGTGTAAAATGATTGAAGACTTTGTAGATTCTATACTATTCATTTTAAAAGTTCTTTTGGCATTAACTTTAACAACTTACACGCAGAGCCATATTCCACAATTGGATTTTTTAACAGTAAGCAACAGTTTTTATGCTTGGAGCTACTTTTTAATTCTTTATTGTGGTTACTTTTTTATTGTATCTAAAGCAATTTCATATTTTTACGATACCGATTGAGTTTATATTTAAACAAGAAAAGAGGCTGGGACAAACTCCCAGCCTCTTCTCTATATACAAATGTTTCCTCTAAAACGTGCTCCAAAAAGCAGACCCGACGTCTACTTCACGAATCAGCTCGATCGTCAATGACCATACTGTGCTGATTCGTTCCAGTAATTCAGGTCTAAATGCTTTTTATCCCACTATCATTTTTTAGTAACATTTAGAACAAAAAGTCAACCTTTGGAAAGAGCTACACTCTCACTGGCTATTTGTTGTTGTTTCGCTTCCTCAGCAGCGACTGCTAAAGCTCTTTCTTCTTTATCTTTTTCAATTTTTGTTTTTACTGTTACTAGTCTAATACTGAATGAATCATCTTTAGTAGGAAGTGCTTTAATTAGTTCAACTGCATGATTTTTGTTCATTAAAAAAGTTATGTATTCTTCTGACAGGGTTATAGTGATGACTTTTTCTGTTTCAGAATCTTCAATAATTGCGACTAACGTAATTTTCTTTTCATCTTGATTAACTAATTTAACTTCGTAAGAAAATTCTCCTTCCTTATTGTCCAAAATTTTCCCGTCAACCGTTAATTTGGCATCAGGATTAGTGGTCCCTTCAATTAAAGCAAAAACTTTGCAATTTATTTAAAAAATAAAAAAACTTTAACAGCAGTTGTTCACAAATGTTATTTAATATGCACTAATATTGGGAATGAAAAGAGGTTTATACAATAAATGTAGACCAATTAACTAAGAAGTTTAATAAATATTGGAAATTCCAAAAAAGTCATCAACGAAAGTCATGCTATTTTTAATGAAGTTTGGTATATTATTAAAAATACATATATTATTTTAGAGGAAAACTAAAAGGAGGGAAATTATGATAAAATCCTATTCGTTAAAAAATGGAGATAAAGTAGCCATAGTTAGTCTTTCGAGTGGTATTTTAGGCGAGGAATCTTGTGCGCACCAATTAGCATTAGGGAAAAAACGCTTAGAGGCATTAGGACTGGAGCCTGTATTGATGGCAAATACACTTAAAGGAGTAGAGTACTTAAGAGATCATCCTGAAAAACGAGCACAAGATTTAAAAGACGCTTTTAAAGATCCATCTATTAAGGGCATTATAGCGGCGATTGGAGGCGACGACACTTATCGATTACTGCCCTATTTATTGGAAGACGAAGAATTTATATGGAATGTACAAGAGACGCCTAAATTATTTACGGGATTTTCTGATACTACAATAAACCATTTGATGTTTTACAAATTAGGAATGGTTTCGTTTTATGGACCAAGCTTTATTACAGATATTGCTGAATTAGCGAATCATTTGTTGCCATACACAAAAGAAACTTTACAAGGTTACTTTGAAGGTCATGAACAACAAGAAATCCGTTCCAGTAATTTATGGTATGAAGAGCGCACTGATTTTTCTAAACAAGTTTTGGGACAAGATCGTATGCAGCATGATGAAATGTATGGCTATGAAGTTTTGCAAGGAACAGGAACCTTTTCTGGCCCATTGCTTGGAGGTTGCGTGGAAAGTCTCTATGATGTTTTGGTTGGAGAACGATATCCAGATGAAGCAGAGATCTGTAAAAAATATCAATTATTTCCTTCGTTAAAGGAATGGACAGGTAAGATCTTATTTTTAGAATCAAGTGAAGAAAAACCAACTCCAGATACCTTAAAGAACTATTTAAAAACATTAAAGCAAACGGGAATTTTCTCTGTCATTAGTGGAATGATAATTGGAAAACCGCAAAACGAGGTGTACTACAAAGACTACAAAGAAATCTATCTAAAAGTGATTGATGATAAAACATTGCCTATTTTATATAATGTTAATTTTGGTCATGCTTACCCTAGATGTGCTTTACCGTATGGTGTAAATGCAACAGTTGATCTCAATGAGAAAATCATCAGGTTAGATGAACCTTATTTTCAACCTTCATAAGGACGAGATAAACACCGACTAAAAAGAAAGGAATTTGTTTCATTAAGTTGTTGTAGTTGCTTCCTTAGAAGATGATATTACTTTCTTCACACATTGACAAAGAAGAGTACTGTGCCGTATTCTATAATTAGAAAACAGATAAAGTAGAAGGAGCAATCGAATGCGGTTAGATAAATTATTGTTTGAGACAGGATTCGGGTCACGCCGTACCGTTAAACGATTGATTAAAAGTAAACAAGTCCAAGTGAATGGACAATTTGCACTACTGGATAATCTTAATGTGGACCCAGAATTACAAGAAGTTAAAGTTTCTGGGGAACGTATTCATCATCAACCGCATGTCTACTACATGCTGCACAAACCAGTGGGCGTAGTGAGTGCAGTAACTGATGTGTTGAATCAAACGGTTATTGATTTAATAGAACCTTCCCAACGTGTACCTGGATTATTTCCGGTGGGACGACTAGATAAGGATACCGAGGGATTGCTTTTACTGACAAATAACGGGCAGTTAGGTTATCAGTTGCTGATCCCAAAAAAAGAAGTGATAAAGTGTTATGAAGTTGTTGTTAATGAACGAGTCACCAGTGAAGATCAAGATGCATTTGCTTCCGGAATTGTCTTTGATGGAGGAGTTAAATGCAAACCAGCAAAGTTGACCATTCTTAGCCAAAGTGATGCCGAAAGTAAAGTGTTATTGGAGATTAGCGAAGGGAAATTTCATCAAGTTAAGAAAATGTTCTTATCGGTTGGGAAAAAAGTCATTTATCTTAAACGGCTTTCGATGGGTCCGTTGCAGCTCGACAAAACATTGCCATTAGGTTCTTACCGAGCGTTGCATTCAGAAGAACTAGCGGCATTAAAACCTTATTTCAAATAATTTCTAATCGGTACTAGTCAAATGAGCTCACATATCAGATGCCATTTGACTAGTAAATCCATTTTATTAGTCAAACGCGCCTGGATTTCATTTGTCATTTGACTAGTAGAGCTATTTTATTAATCAAATGAGTCTGAATTTCAGTAGTAGTTTAACTAGTACAAACTTAATATCAGAAAATATGTGCTTAAAGGAGACCCAACATGATTGTTTTAGGTATGAAAGTTTCTTTTTTGATCTACCATTCGTATTCTTTAAAAGATAAACGCAGCGTGATAAAAAGTATTATCAAAAAGACACAAAATAAGTTTAATGTTAGCATTTCTGAAGTCGAAGCTTATGATACAATCAACCAAGGCGTCTTAGGAATTGCTGTGGTAAGTAATAATCGAATCGTCTGTCAGCAAACGTTGGATCAAGTGATTCAAGAGATTGAAGACAATGGAGAAGTTGAAATTCATTCGATCGAACGAGAAGAACTATAAAAAAAGAGACAGCGGAGTTGAAATCTCCACTGTCTCTTTTTTTAATCTTCTTCCATAGTAAATGGTGTTTCAGCTCGTACATTTAAATACTCATCTCGGAAAGGATGATCTGATTCACTTTGCCAAGGCTTAACATGTCCACTATAGTGAATCAACGCTGGTTCATTGCGTGCCTCAGTATATTCTTGGTTCCCAATTTTTGTAGGATGTTTTTGTTCTTTCGTAATAATGTAAGCTTGTGCATTCCAACGTGGATGAAGGACTAACCAGCGATCATGTAAGATAGCATTCAATGCATCTTGATCATGAAATCTTAACTCATCTGAATTGTCAGTAGCAAATTTTAAAACTTGCTCTGATATTTTTTCAGCACGCCATTTTTCGATATCAATAATCATCATGCCAGAATTAAAATACGTATTGGATTCTGCATCAATTTCCATAGCGTCTAAACGTTCATGGAAACCAGCATCTTCAACAGCAGCTAATAAGTTATCACCTAAATCAACATTCCAGATATTTTCAATATCTTCTTTAGCAATAATGTCACAGTCTAGATAAATTGCTCGTTTGATATCTGTATGTTTCAAATAATTCGGTATTGCAATTCTAAAATAAGCCGTTTTAGGAATACGGTCACTCTCTACCATATCTTCGAATGTCAATGTATCAATTTGCAAATAGCTAATTGAGGCATTGTATTCGTTGACCATGCGGTTTAAAGCATCTTTAGAGGTTAGTGAAATATGATCATCAATAACGTAAAAGTTGACTCTGGTTTCATCTTTTTTAGTTTTTAAAATAGATAAAAATAACGTAGCTAAATGTGGAACGAATCCGTCATCTGTAGCTGAAACGATTGTAATATCTGAATCAATCATAATATTTCTTCTCCTTTTGAGCACTGAACGACTTACATGCGTTCCATTTTATGTGCTAGTTGATGTATAACAAGTGACTTAATCATAATCGTTTATTATTAAAGAATCAAACAAAACGCCTATCTTATAGCAAATAGTGTTGAAAAAGAAGACGAGTGTTTGGATAATAATAATGCTTACGAGTATACTGATGGTGAATAGAACCCAGTCAAATAAGAGCGTACACCAAATTACATATAAGGGAGGTGTGGAAAATGACTGTTGGAGTGAAGGCAATTTTTGTTAATCTACCTGTTAAGGATCTAACAAAATCAATGGAATTTTTTAAAGCACTTGGATTTAAATTTAATGAGCAGTTTACAGATAATAATGGAGCAAATATGGTAATCTCTGATTCGATTTTTGTGATGTTGCTAACGGAAGATTTTTTTACAAGTTTTACCCACCAAGAAATCACAAATACGTCAAAAGAAAATGAAGTGATTATTGCTTTACAAGTGGAATCAAAGGATGCAGTTGATAAACTCGTAAATACGGCAATTGAAAATGGAGCGGAAGATAAAACTACTGCTTTGAGTGAAGAAGAAGAGGCTATAATGTTTTACCGTCGCTTTCAAGACTTAGATGGACATCTATGGGAGATCATGTATATGGATATGAATGCAATGGACATTTAAATGATAAGAAGGTGAGACATGAGAAGATAAGTTTTCTCATGTCTTTCTGGCTAATTTACGAATCAGATAAAATGCGGTAGAATGAAAGTAACGGATAGTAAAATATCGGAGTTTAAATAAAATGAGAGAAATACATAATAGAACGCTGATCAAAGGAATACCAGATTATAAATTGGAAAATAGTTTGATGGCTTATAAAACAAGTCAATTGCTTCAAATTAGTTTCAGTGATTGATCCAGCTGTGCTAAAAGAATTGATACAAGACAGCGTGAAATATGTAATAGAAACTTACCCAGAAACAAAATAACGTTAAACGTAAAGATAAGGTGAGATGAAATTGACAAAATTAATTATTGACACCACTATTGACCGTAACTTAGAAATGGAAAAGAAGTATGATTTCGAAGTCATTCCGCTTAGCATAATACTAGATGATCAATCGTATCTGGATGGCGAAGAAATCACAGTGGATGCTGTGTATGAGGCAATGCGGTCTGGAAATGTCCCAAAGACTTCTCAAATTTCTTATGAGTCTCTGACAAAAGTATTGGATAAAGGGATTCAGGAAAGTGAAGATATGATTTATCTTTCCTTTTCATCAAAAATGTCTGGAACGTATCAGTTTGCGCATCAGATTATGGAAGAATATAAAGAAAAACACCCAGAACGAAAAATGGCCTTAATTGATTCAAGAGGAGGTGCAGGAGGTGGAGCACTCATTGCACTTCAAGCGCTGAAAATGATCGAAGCTAGAAAACCATTTGATGAGATTGTTAGTCAAATAGAATGGAATATTGACCATGTTTTATACAAATTTACGTTAAGAGACTTGAATTGGTTGGTTAAAGGTGGCCGCGTAAATAAAACTACAGGATACGTAGGAACAGCGTTAAATATTAAACCGTACTTGATAGTTGACGATGGATTTATCAAAATGCACAAACTAGTTCGTGGGGAGAAAAAAATCTACAAAAAATTAATTGAAGATGTTAAGAATGGTTTAGGGACCTTTACGGATCAGACCATTGGCATCAGCCATGGCGATGATGAAGAAACAGCTAGAGCGATTGAGGCGAAGTTAAAAGAAGAATTGCCTAACTGTCAAACTCAGGTATTTCGAATTGGTGCGGTACTAGGTTCTCATATAGGAATTGGAGGAATCGGCGTCTTTTACTTTGATGAACGCCCAGAATGGTATCAAAACTAAAAAAACGAGTCAAGACTATACGTCTCGACTCGTTTTTTTTGCATACTTTATCAATAATGGCACACTAATTTTTTTCATGGACGAGTGAACAAAATATTGAGTTCAACTTGTCAATAAGCGTTCGTTTTACAGCCTTACTTATTAAAAAATAGCCTTTTTGATAGGTGAAATCAGGCGAGCTTTGATTTTTAGGAAGCAAATAAGACAAAAAGAGGGCGGCACAACTGTCGCCCTCTTTTAATGAGATCCATTAAATTGTTAAAGCGGATGCTGAGTCGTTTTAAACTGACTCTTTAAAAATATAAATGTTACAATAAAAGCTAATGCTTCAGCAATTGGGACAGCGGTATAAATACCGTAAAGACCAAAAATAGAAGATAAAAGAAGAACTAAAGGAATCAAAAAGATAATTTGACGAGCTAAGTTTAAAAAGCTTGCCAGTTGAACTTTTCCGACTGCTTGAAAATAACTTGCCCATACGATTTGGATACCTACAAGTGGAAAGGCTACTGTCCAGATGCGGATTGCTTCTACTCCTAATGAAACAACAGCTGGTTCCTGGTTGAATAATGTAATAACGAAGTCAGGGAAAAATTGGAAAACTAAGAAACCTGTGGTGCTGATAATTCCGCCAATAATACTACCTATTTTCAACGCTTGTTTGACGCGATCGGTTCGATCTGCTCCAGTATTGTAACTGATAATGGGTTGTAGACCTTGAACCAATCCAGAGACCATCATAATAATAATAGTTGTTGCACTAGTTATGATACCAGCAACTGAAATAGCAATGTCGCCTCCATAAGTAACTAAACTAGCGTTGATGACGATATTTAGCACGCTATTTGCAATCTGCAATAAGAAGGCCGGTATACCGGTCGTTAAGATTTCTTTCACATAAATAATTTTCAATTTCATATTTTGGAAAATCAATCGATTATTTGCTTTAGGACCCAAGAAGTAGGCTAATTGCCAGGCCATTGAAAGAAATTGGCCACCAATTGTAGCATAAGCTGCTCCTTTCATACCCCAACCTAGTTGAACGATGAAAATATAATCAAACACGATATTGAATCCAGCACCGATCATCATACTGATCATCGAGTTGCGAGGATTGCCATCGGCTCTCGAAAAGTTGTTTAAAGCCATAGCTACACTCTGGAACACAGCTCCATATAAGATAATGCTCAGATAATCTTTGGCATATGGAAGGACATCTTTACTAGCACCAAGCAAACGTAAGATGGGCTCAATAAAAATATTTCCTAAAATCATAAACAATAATCCGGCAAGAATTGCTAGAGTCACTCCGTTTCCTAAAAAGAACTTAGCCTTTTCGGTTTCTTTTCTTCCTAAGCTAATAGAAAAACGAGTCGATCCTCCGACACCTACCATTAAAGCAAATGCCAGTAATACTAATGTTACAGGATAAGTAATTGAAACAGCAGCCAATCCCAAAGACCCTAATAGTGGATCGTTACCAATGAAAATTCGATCCACAACGTTATAAATAGCATTGACCAACATTCCGATAATTGCCGGTATCGAAAATTCTGCTAATAGTTTTGGTATAGATTCTGTTTCAAGCCGATTTTTTTTGATAATCTTACACCTTCTTTATTTTATTTCTGTAGATACTCTTAAAAATATAACAATGATTGTATTTTTAGTCAATGAGTTAAATAGGTTAAAGACTGATAGAATAAGATTTAAACCATAGGTGTGTAAAATAAGTGAAATAGATAATGCGTATTATTTTCTTTAAAAAATTACATCCGCTATACTAATAAATGTAAAGAAAACATTAAAGAAAAGGAGATGTAAAATATGAACAATGTAACAGAAACAGTCAACTCAGGATTAAATTCATTTTTAGATTTTCTTCCGACGTTGTTAGGCGCAATCTTATTATTAATACTAGCTTGGTTTGTAGCTACACTCGTTAAAAAAGCTGTCCAAAAAGGATTGAAAGCAGCCGGATTTGGTCGACTATTAACAAAATGGGGTGTAACAAACTCACAGGAACAGGCAGACACTACAATCGATTCTCTAGCACAAGTACTTTATTTCTTAATTTGGCTATTGTTCTTACCGGGTATTTTAAGTATGTTAGGATTAGATGCAGTTGCTCAACCAATTTCAAATATGTTTGATAGTGCATTAAACTTCTTGCCAAACTTACTTGCTGCAGCAGTAATTGTAGCAGTTGGAGTATTTGTAGCTCGTTTTGTTAAAAATCTTGTTTACAACTTAGCTCTAACTCTAAATGTGGATAAATGGATTTCGAAATTTACAAATCCTGGTTCAGATGCTGATGCAACTCCTAGTACTAGTCCAAAGAATACAATGGCTAAAGTATTAGGAAACCTTGCATATATTGTAGTTTTAATCCCAATCATCACAATTGCTTTAGAAACATTGAATATTCAATCTATCTCACGTCCAATCGTAGGTGTGTTGGATCAAGTATTAGCTGCTATTCCAAATATCATTGTAGCTGTAATTCTTTTAGCTGTAGGTATTGCAATTGCTAAATTTGTAGGTAATTTGTTATCAGATTTACTTTCAAGTTCTGGTGTCAACAATTTAGCTAAATACGTTAAATTTTCAGGAAATATGAATTTTGATTTAGCTAAAATTATTGGACAAACAGTTACTGTTGTTATTAGCGTATTCTTCGTAGTTGAAGCTTTAAATGTTTTAAACTTAGAAGTTCTAAATGCTATTGGTGCAGCAGTGATCGCTTACTTACCGCTTGTCCTTAGCGCTTTAATTATTTTAGGAATCGGTGTTGTAGGTGGAACTGCATTAGGTGGATTCATTTCAAAATCTACTGGCAATAAGTTTGCTGGTGAAATTTTGAAATACATCCTAATCATTTTATCCGTATTTATGGCTTTAAACCAATTACAATTTGCTACAAGCATTGTTAACTTGGCCTTCATCTTTATCTTAGGAGCTTTGTCAGTTGCTTTTGCAGTTGCATTTGGTATTGGTGGACGCGATTTTGCTAAAAGTCAATTAGCAAAATTAGATAAAAAGATGGAAAAAGAAAATAACTCAACAGATGATCAAGGTCCAACTTTATAAAATAGTGGAATAAAAAAGCGAACTTCTACTAGTAGAGGTTCGCTTTTTTACTGTGTAAACGAATCATTTATTCAATAAGTTATATAGGTAGAAACCGTTAATCAATTTTAATTACAGTAAATCTTGTGGTACAATTAAAGATAGGTAGTGAAGTAGGTACTTGCATGGGTGGTTGATGAAAGCAAAAAATAAGTTCAGCTTAGATAAATAGGTATTTGAACATTCAAAAAGAAGGGTTTAATTCAATGTATTCGTCTTTTTGTTTTCTTCAGCAACCCTCATTAGGTAAAGACATCATGACCAAAGTTAGAAAGGATGTGCCATTTAGTTGAATATACTTACAGAAAAGTTCAAAGAAGTTTTACTTTCAGTATTACCGATCGTTGTGATTGTTTTAATACTGAATTTTACCATAGCACCACTTGAGACTAGCTTATTGTTGCGCTTTTTATTGGGTGCTTTGTTTGTGGTTATTGGGTTAGCTATTTTCTTATTAGGAACAGATATAGGAATCACACCTATTGGAACAAATTTAGGAAAAGGAGTTGCCAAGAGCAATAAAGTTTGGGTCGTCGTTATCGCTGGACTTGTGCTGGGTTTCTTTATTTCAATCGCTGAACCTGATTTGCATATTTTAGCTAATCAAATTGCAGATGTTACTGGAGGCGTTATCGACAATATGAGTATATTGATATATGTTTCTATTGGGATCGCAGTCATGATGACCATTGGTTTATTGCGAATTGTATTTAATATTCCGTTGTATAAGTTATTGACTGGAATTTATTTTGTTATTTTTTTACTGGCACTATTTACATCAAATGAATTCCTAGCAATGGCGTTTGATGCTTCGGGAGCTACAACAGGCGCATTAACAGTGCCCTTCATGCTGGCGTTAGCATTAGGTGTATCTAACTTGAAAAAAAATGGGAAAGCTTCTGAAAAGGATAGTTTTGGTTTAGTAGCCATTTCTTCTTCAGGAGCCATTATAGCAGTTATGCTAATGAATATTATTGGCGGACAAGATGAAATTTCAGGCAGTTTAGCTGTAGATTTATCAGGATCTAAATCAGTGATTGAGCCATTTATTCATCATTTTCCTACTATTACAAAAGAAATATTAATTGCTTTAGTACCTATTGTTAGTATTTTTTTAATTTACCAAGTCTTTTTCTTGAAATTATCAAAGAAAAAATTAATGAGAATACTAAAAGGAATTATTTACGTTTTTGTTGGTTTAGTTATCTTCTTAGTTGGAGTAAATGCTGGTTTCATGGAAGTTGGAAGTGTGGTAGGATATACTGTAGCTGCATTAGACAACAGCATTTTTGTGTTAATTGTAGCCTTTGTATTAGGAATTGTAACCATATTGGCTGAACCGGCTGTATATGTTTTAACGCATCAAATTGAAGATGTCACAAATGGTTATGTTAGAAGGAAAGTAGTTTTAACAGCACTATCCATTGGTGTCGGATTAGCGGTTCTTTTATCAATGATTCGTATTTTAATTCCAGAATTACAATTATGGCATTTCATTTTACCAGGATATATTTTGGCTATTGGATTAATGTATGTTACGCCCAAAATGTTTGTTGGGATGGCATTCGATGCTGGTGGAGTAGCTTCAGGACCTATGACAGCAACCTTTATTTTAGCATTTGTACAAGGAGCAGCTGAATCAATTGAAGGAGCGAATGTCTTATTAGATGGATTTGGGATGATTGCAATGGTAGCTATGATGCCAATCATTACGTTAGAAATACTTGGTATATTGTTTAAAATCAAATCTCGTAAGGGAGGAATCCAATCGAATGAGTAACACGATTATTGAAGGTATGGATTATGATTTGTTGTTTTTAGTAGTGAATAGCGGGACGGGTAGTAAGGCTCTGCAAATTGCTAAGAAGAATGGCGTATCAGGAGGAACAGTTTTTCGAGCTTTAGGTACAGCATCTAACTCAGCATTGAAATTTTTTGGCCTAGCAGATGTCAAAAAAGAAGTTTTAATTATGGCTGCACGCAAAGAAACGGCAGAAGCAGCATTAGATGCTTTAACAGAAAAATTGCAACTGAAAAAAAGAAATAGAGGAATTGCGTTTACAATTCCTATTGCGAATTTATTAGGAAACCGAAATTGCGTCTATAAAACAGATGCTCACGGCAGAAAGGTTGAGGATATTATGCATCAAGCTATTTTTACAATTGTAGATCGTGGTCAAGCAGAAGAAGTAATCGATGCTGCTGTTGCAGCTGGATCTCAAGGAGGAACAGTTATCAATGCTCGTGGTTCCGGAAGCCACGAAACTAGCCGACTTTTCTCAATGGATATTGAGCCAGAAAAAGAAGTTGTGATGATCCTAACAGAACAACATACCACAGATGCCGTGGTCGCATCCATCAGCAATGCATTAAAAATCGAACAACCAGGAAACGGCGTACTCTTCACTATGGACGTAACCAACACAAGAGGCCTATTCTAAGGATGCAAAGAGTCACATTTAGTTCTTTAGAAAAATATTGGAAACACAAAGAAGATGCTTTATCTTCTTTGTGTTTTTTTATTGATAGTAGATTATTCAATACATATACAAATTTAACTATCAGGCTATTTATCTTATGATGTGTTTTAAAATTAGTTCATCAAAAGGAAAATAGCCATTAGATAGCCAAAGGATAAATAAATTTTTGTGAGTGTATCGTTTTATCGAAGTAAGTTGCGATAGTCTGCACTTCTTCCAAATCGGACCGGATTTGACAGTGAGAAGAGAAGCTACTATTATATCGAACTTGGAATCTCATTTGAGTATGCATAATAATCTTTAATTCGATTAACTCAAAAATGATTGCCATCTGAGTTGAAGTAACGAGCCTTAGTTCGATTAACTCAGAAGCGATTTTCATTTGAGTTGAAGTAACGAGCCTTAGTTCGATTAACTCAGAAACGATTTTCATTTGAGTTGAAGTAACGAGCCTTAGTTCGATTAACTCAGAAATGATTGCCATCTGAGTTGAAGTAACGAGCCTTAGTTCGATTAACTCAGAAACGATTTTCATTTGAGTTGAAGAAACAAACCGTAATTCGATCAACTCAGAAGCGATTTCTATCTAAGTAGACACAGTAAACATTAATTTAGCTAACCTAAATTAGAAAGCTATTTTAAATATTATTTTTCAATATAAAAGGTAAGTAAATTGAAATTAAGGATTATCTAGGTTAAGATAGTGAATAGATACTGAATATTATTACGGAAAAATGGTTTAATTTGTAATAAATAGTGTTTATTAATCAAAAGAATAAAACATACAATTTCACTTTGTATGTATTCAAAGGAAAAGAGGAGAAGCTGATTACAATGAAAATAAAAGATATGCTAATAATGGGTCATTTAGAATACAGCGACACCTTGGATCAATCACTAGAAGTAAAAGGGATTACTGATAATTCAAATGAAATCAAACCTGGCTATGTTTTTATTGCAATAAAGGGATATAAGAAAGATGGGCACATCTATATTCAACAAGCAATTACTAATGGAGCTATTTTAATTATCGGAGAAAACGAACTTATGGATTTAGATGTTCCTTATCTAAAAGTAAAAAGTGCTCGAAAGGCGCTAGGGCAAGCTTCAAAATTATTTTATAGAGATCCTTCAAAAGATAAAATTATGATAGGGATTACTGGAACAAATGGTAAAACCACAATTAGTTTTTTTATTAAACATCTATTAGAAAAACAAGGTTACAGCGTTTCCTCGATTGGTACCATCTATAATGAAATCAACGGTAAAAAAATCCATACTATTAATACAACCCCTAATGCGAAAACAATCAATCAATTATTAGTTGCATCAACAGATCAAGTTGTTGTTATGGAAGTCTCATCTCAAGGACTAGAACAAGACCGTTTAGAAGGAATTCAATTTGATTATGCTATATTTAATAACTTGCAACATGATCATCTGGATTATCATAATACTATGGAAGAATATTTTGAATGCAAAGCATTATTGTTTCAAAAAATTAAACCAAATGGAATAGCAATTATTAATAGTGATGACAGCTGGGGGATAAAACTCATCGATCGTTTGACTGCAGAAGGTAAGAAAGTTCTAACAGTAGGAGAAAAATCGTCTAGCGATATTCAAATTTTAAGTAAGGAACTAAACGATGTATTAGTAATGCATAAAAATAAGGAGTATAATCTTCGTACACCATTACCAGGAATGCATAACTTGCATAATTTATCTATGTCTAGCTGTGTAGCTCATGAGTTAGGAGTTCCATATGAAAAAGTTGAATCGTATATGTCAGATTTCACAGGTATTTCAGGACGATTTGAACTCTTTCATTTAGAAAACAATGTAACAGTCGTTGTAGATTATGCGCACACACCGGATGCTCTAGAAATAGCAATCAATACGGCAATAAATAATGGAGCAAATCATGTTATCACAGTATTTGGATTCGCCGGTAACCGTGATACATCGAAACGAAAAGCAATGCTTGAAAATGTAACTCGTTTAAGCAATTCTTCTATTTTAACAGTAACGGAACTTTTTGGTTCAACAATTGATAAATTATACACAGATTATGTATTAATTCAAAAAGAATGCCAAGTAGAAGATTCGACAAGTATCATCATGGATCGAACACTAGCTATTCAAAAAGCTATTGAAAATGCCCAATCAGGCGACTGGGTGTTATTGTTAGGTAAGGGTCACGAGCAGTACAAAGAAAACTATGCATTAAACACAACATCCGATCAAGAAACAGTTCTATATTTGCAAAAAAATAAACTATCAACTTCAGGTCATTAATAAGTAATAACCGATGCAGCAACCAAAAAATGTAACTCAGGAAGGAAAAACTTACGATGAGTCTTAATGAAAAGGAAAAGTTGATTTTAGAAACGATACGTGAGAATCCATTTATAGCTCAACTAGAATTGGCAAATGTGATTGGGTTGTCCCGTTCTGCTACAGCAAATCTCATTTCGGGCCTTGTAAGAAAAGATTATTTGTTAGGAAAGGCATATGTGTTAAATGATGAAGAACCTATTATTTGTATTGGTGGAGCAAACATTGATCGCCGATACTTAGTTAAAGATACCTTAATTCAAGGAACATCAAATAATGTACTATCACGGACAAATGTTGGGGGAGTAGCACGTAATATTGCTGAAAATTTAGGTCGTTTAGAAGAAAAAGTGATGTTGTTTTCCGTCGTTGGAAATGATACAGAATGGAAAATGATTGAAAAACATTCGGAACATTATATGAATATTAAAGCTGTCGACACAATTGAAGGATGTCCTACTGGAACATTTATGGAAGTAATCGATAAAAACGGGGAAATGGTTTTAGGCTTAGCTGAAATGGACATTTATGATAAAATGACTCCCGATTGGATCAATAAGCATTTATCCGTCTTAAGGCGATCTAGATATATCATCATCGACTTAAACTGTCCTAAGGAAACAACTGAATTTTTAACTAGTTTTGCCATTAAGTATAATATCCCTATTGTTTTACTAACTGTATCTGTTCAAAAGTTATCGAATCTTCCAAGTTATTTAGATGGAATAAAAATGCTGATTACGAAAACCAATGAAACTGAAGCTCACTTTAACATGAGTATTAAAACTGATGAAGATTTAATACATGCAGTGAAAAAGTGGTTGGATAATGGAAAAGGACCTGAAAACGTTTTTGTCTCTAAAGGAAGTACCAAAATTGCGTATGGATCTCAGAAAGATGGTATCCATATTTTTAATTACTCAAGCGAACAAAATGACCATTATAACTGGGGAATGAATGAGGCTTTTTGTGCTGGACTGGTATTTAACCGTCTACAGGGTGAATCCCTATCTGAAAGTATTAAAGTAGGATTAACGAATGCTTATCATACTTCTCAGTCTTTGTATGTTGTACGTCCTAATTTATCCAAAAAGCAGATACAAAATGAATACAATGGGTGCTTGATTGATAAAGTATTTTACAAATAAAAAAAATGACTTTTGTTTGTTTATAAACGATATAATATAGATTTAATACTAGCGATATGCTATCTTTAAATCAGCTTAAAGATAGTGAGGAAATTAATCATGAAAATTGTAAAAACTATTGGAACAACTATAGCAGTAGTTGTTGTTCTTATTTTCGTAATAATCGCCGGAATCAGCTTTTTTTCTGCTCCTGATAGCAGCGGATTATTTGGATACAAAGGATATACTGTCGTAAGCGGAAGTATGGAACCCAAAATAGCAGTAGGTGATTTTATTATTGTTGAAATGGATCCTTATGATAACGTGAGAAATACTGATGTTATTACATTTCAATACAACCAAGAACTTGTTACACATAGAGTAGTGGACAGAACGACTGAAGGATTAGTGACAAAAGGGGATGCCAACAATATTCAAGATCAAGGTTTTGTAATAGAAGAGGCCTACATAGGAACTCAAAAAATGCTAATTCCATACTTTGGATATGTCATTACTTTCTTACAAAAACCGATTGCTTTTGCAATAATTGTTGCTTTAATGGGTATCTATCTTATCTACCTTTATCTTAATCCGACAACAAAAGAAGAAGAAGTACAGTAATTAATTAATAAACAACTGTTTGTTAATTGTTTGTTTATTAAATTGTCACATTTTAGACATAAAAATATTTATGCAATAGTAAGCGTGTTTATTAAATAGAAAGTGGATAAATTTATCCACTTTCTATTTTTTTTGATTTTTTTTAAAAGTTAATCTAGTAATTAGGTGCAAAAAAAAATGAATAAAAAAATGAGAATTAGTAAGTATTTATTTTAATTTTATAATTCATACTAAAAAACGGTCTATTTTTCATAAAGTAGCAGCTAATATGGATAAAAGGTACACAATGGAATTTTTTATTCATTAAATATCCGTTTTATACTTTTTTAGTTTAAACAAATGTTGTTAATTTGTTTAAAATTACACACGTTTTTATACTGAAATATAACATTTGCTTCACGAAAGGCCATCTTAATGCAATTTGTTTGAACATCAAAGTTTTATTTACAAAGATATTAAAAAACAAAATTCATATCTTGGATGATGTATATTTATTATTTTGAATAAATACTTTATTATTTGACATCTTTTTTGTTCAATACTATAGTTACGAGTGTTGGAAACAAGCAAACAATTAAAGACAATGGAGGAGATCATACAAATGAAAAAAGCACAGGCAAGTAGACTAAAAAAATTACCATTACTACTAGGAACTTTATTAATTATCAGTGTGGCAGCATATGGCACACGGGCATATTTTTCAGATAGCGCAAAACAACAAGGGAATATTGAATTGTCTTTAGGGACGGTAGATATATCTACAGATAATACAACAATGTGGGAGTATAAACCATTAACAACAGGAGATAATTTAGATGTGACAAAAGCTAAAAATGATAAACTAGTTGAAGTAAAACAAGAAGATAATGTGAAATATACTAACGTACGTCCAGGAGATTCTTTCGTAAGAACATATTCAATTAAAAATACTGGATCTCTTGATGTTAAAGTGAATTTAAGTTCAGCGAATATACCAGTACAACTTTCAACTGTTGAAAAAAACGGTGAATTTACTGATGGACCATTTAAGATTACTATTAAAGGTCTTGAAGAAAACTTTTTACTAGCTCCAGATGTAGAAAAAACTTATACAGTAGCTATAACTGTTGATCCATTAATAGGAAATGAATTTAATGCTACTGCTTTAGATCAAGCCAAATTTACAAAGGATTATTTGAAAGAAGCTATTACAGTAAAAGCAGTCCAAACAAATTCAAAAGACTTTGCTAGAGCAAATTAGCATTTAAAATAAAGGTTACAAAAAAAGTAAAAAAAAACGGTTAGGATGATTATCTAATCGTTTTTTATTCAGAATTTTTTTGTGCTTAAAATAATAATTAGGAGGGATAACATGAGAAAGCTAACAAAGGATTTAAATGGGCTAGTAAAAATAAGTTTGCTTTGCTTTGCTTTTTTCTTGTTATCTCCTTCAATACATGTAAAAGCAATGTTTAGTGATACAGCTAATCAAAATTTAGGAATTCAGTTGGAATTAGGAACCATTAGTTTAGATGCGTTGGAGACAAAAATCGTTGAGTCAGTTAAATTTACTGAAGGAAATCCAGTAAAAATGGCTTCAAGTACTCTTGTAAATAAAGGAAGTTTGTCTGCAAAGTTAGCTTACCAAATAGATGTGACAAAAGAAGACGGATCAATATTGCCTATTGAAGAACTAAAAAATACGGTTATCTCAATCGATTTGGGAAATGTAGCAAATAAAGTTGATGCAACTGCATCAACTTTAAACTCTCATAGCTTTACTTTTGTAAAGAATTCTAGTGGTAGTGATGTCGTTATTGAACCTAATTCAGTAGGTAAAGTACCAGTTAATATATCTTATAAAAGTAGTGTTCCTGCTAAAGAGGAAAAACTGAAAATTATAGTTACATTTAGATTGATCCAATCGAATGCTTCAAATGCGGATATTAATATGTTTTCGGATGAAATAACTCTAGAGAATAACGTTTTGTTAGTTCCGAAAGTTATTGAAGAAGAAAGTTATTGGCCAAATAAAAGTACATTTGTTAAAGCAGGACATGAAAGGTATAGTTATAGCTTAGAAAAGATGAAAATGCTTTTTAGTGAAACAACTAATATAACTAACTCAAATAAAAAGTATATTAAAAACTTAAACAAAGCTATGCTATATATTCAGCTACCAGAAAATGAACCTTTAACAAAAGAAATTACTAAAAAAGATGGTACAAAAGAAATCAAGCAGATATTTAATATTTCTCAGCTGTCTACAGGCAATGATGCTATTAAGGTAGAGTCGATAGAACTAAATAAAGAACATCATGGTATAATCATTACTTTTAAATTAGAGGAAGATTACTCCTATAATTCAGCTAATCCAGATGCTTCACTCACATATGCGAATAAAGATAGGTATGAATTGAGTTTAAATATTGAAGTTCAAAAATATGGTATGTATGAAGCGGAAAAATATGGCTATTATGATAATTCACACACTTATGATCAATTTTTTGCCACTAGATTAGTTTTAAATACTGATATACCAGATGCGCCTAAAAACTATGCTCAAATGTCAATTAAACTAACAGAAAATGAACAAATTTTATCTTTTAAACGTCTTAACTACAACTCAGCTCCATATGTAAGACCAGAAGATTTCAAAGAAGTTCAATTAAAAAATGAAAAAGTTAACGTTGAGATAACTGGAAATAATGGAAAAATTGTATCAAGCAAGGTGAATAGTAATAAAACTTTTTCTTTGTGGTTAAATTCCAATAAAAAATTGGATGAGACTACCTTAAACGTAAAAATCACAGGTGATACAGGTAATACATTGGTAATTTCTAGAAAATTAGAAATGCAAAATAATGCTAAGATAATGGGAATAAGTTCTCTTATTGAAGAACCACTAAAAGAAGAGACAAAAGTGCAAAATAGTACTGAAGAGAGTCAAGAAATGTTAACCACAAAAGTAGAAAGTTCAGCAACGATTGTAGAAGAGCCTGTAAAAGAAGTGATTGAAGAACCGGTTAATGAATCCCAAGAAGCGGATGAAGTAGTTGATCCGTCATCAATTGAAACGACTATTGAACTAAATGAGAATATACCTGAAGTAACAAAAGACGATAAAGAAACAATTGCTGAAAAAGAATGAATAATTAAGTGAATATATTTTAAAGACCCCTACAATTGTTAGGGTCTTTTTTGTATTCTATTTTAAAATAATACTTAACAATTAGATGTTTATGCCGATTATATAAATGAGATTTAAAAGTTGTTGAAAGATTAATTTGATTCTTATTTTTATAAATGTAAGGGTTTTTATTAATTAAATAGAATCTTTATACAATATTTACATAAATAAAACGTGACATTTATAACATAAAGAGTAAAATGAGTGTATAACAATAGATTAAAATTGAATAATAGGAAGTGGTGTTTTTTATGAGAAATCCAACAGTTCATACTCATATACATAAAAAGAACGCAATCTACCTTCGTTTAAGTTTAGTTGTACTTCTAGGATGGAGCTTATTCTTTTTAGGCTATCTGTTTCAACCGGTTTACGCCAATGCAATAGATGGACTAGCCAGCAACTACCGCACTACTTTTCAATCGGAAAAATTGGAAAAGTTTGATTCTATAGTATCTATTTCTTCTTCAAGTAGTACAGAAAAAGAAATAATTGAAGAAGCAAAAGAATTAAAGAAAGAAAAACACCAAGAAGTGACTATTTTAACTTATCGCGACTCTGCAAAAGAAATGAATTCAAAAAAAGAATTAAATTATAAAGCTGAAACAACGAATGATGGAGTAAAAATGACACATTTTTACCATAATGCAACTTCAGTACCAGATACTAATCTTTCTAAACAATGGGATGTTAGTAAGAATAATTTTGACTTAATGAGTGGTGTCCTTACGATTCAACTAACAATTGAAGCAGGTTTAAGTGTGGATACTATATTAACTCAATCAAAAGGACTAATAGATCTACTAATGACATATAATGCTGAAAAGGAAATCCAAGCTATTGAGCTTGAGATAAAAAGTGGCAAGGAACAGTACTCATTTCAATCAGTAAAATCTGATACATTAATAAATACAAAAATGGTTTACACTAATTAATAAAGCCAATTCCGATTCTTTTAGATAAAAGAATCGGAATTTTTTTGATGAGAACCATTCAATAGTAACCGTTTTATAAAGAAATCTATGATACAATAAGGCAAGACTAGTACATTAAATAAATCAATTAATTAGAGCAGTAAGAAAAAGTAATTAGTTTTGGTTTGGTCAAGGGGGAATAAGTATGTCAGGATGGACAATAGTTGGTATATTTTTAGCACTTATAGGTAGTATTGTTCTTTATTTATATTTTCAAAATACACAGCTACAACGAACGCAAGTTGAAATTAAATTACCTTTCACGGGGAAAAAATTAAGTGGAGCAAAAATTGTACATTTAAGTGATTTACATTTTCCACGTCAAGGCGTTTCTATAAAACAGTTAATTGAGAAAGTTACAAAAGAAAAACCAGATATGATTGCATTGACTGGTGATTTGATAGATATACGTGGTGATTTTCCAGAAAAAGAATTGAAATCTTTTTGTAAGGCTTTAGTTGAGATCGCCCCAACTTATGCTGTGACCGGAAACCATGACTTGATGTCAGGTCATTTGCAAAAATGGGAAACAGTTCTAACCGCTGCTGGAGTAAGAGTATTGATTGATGAAGCAGATTGGTTACCAATTGGAGACGATGGAATCGTAGTTATGGGTTTGTCTGAGAAAGAAGATTTTGAGAACACGCCAAAACCTATTTTGAGAGAGGTGACCATTGAAGAATCGCTACGTACAAAACCGCGTATTTTATTGGCACACCATCCCGAATTGTTTGAAGAGTATTTAATGGACTTAACGCGTGTTCCAGCGCTTACCCTTAGTGGACATGCTCATGGTGGGCAAGTTCGATTGCCTTTCTTAGGCGGCTTGTTTGCACCAGGTCAAGGGAAGTTACCTGCGTACACCAGTGGAATTTATTATGATCCAAATATGCCAGCTTATCGTATGATGGTCAGTCGGGGAATTGGAAATTCTACCTTTCCATTTCGTTTTAACAATCGTCCAGAAATGGTAGTTGTTATTTTACATTAAGAAACTAAATTTTTTCTAGCTGAAAAGACAGAAACTAAGCACACAATTGTGCGTTTCACATTCTGTCTTTTTTCGATTTGTAAGTGTTTTCTTTTGAAGTTTAAGCGAGCGTTGTTTAAACTAAAGATAACACAAAGTTTAGGAGGCGGATAACTATGGTAGTAAGCTTATTAGACAGAATGGCGTTAAACAACGGATACACGATTCCTGGAATTGGATTAGGGACTAGTGGAATGACCGGACAAGAAGCTGAAGATGCTGTTTTTTCAGCAATCATGAAAGGGTACCGATTAATTGATACAGCTTCACAGTATGATAATGAGGAAGATGTTGGTCGTGGAGTCAATCGTGCAGTTAGTTCAGGTGTCTCTCGTGATGAAATCTTTCTTGTTACTAAGATCTGGAAAACAGATGCTGGGTTTGATAATGCTATCCAATCTTTTGAAGCAAGTTTAAGTCGGTTAAACCAACCGTATGTTGATTTGTTACTGATTCACTGGCCGGATAAGGACGATGCAGTAAACTTAGATACGTGGAGAGCACTCGAAGACATCTATGAATCAGGTAGAGCACGTTCAATCGGAGTCTCTAATTTTAGTAGAGGCGATTTATCTGAATTATTAAAAGAAGCAAAAGTAAATCCAGCTATCAATCAGTATGAAGTTTATCCAGGGCATCCTAATGAGGATCTAAATGACTTTTGTGATTCTGAAAATATTGTGACAATGGCTTATAGTCCTTTAAAAAGAGGGAATGTCAGTAAAGAACGCCACTTGACAACCATCGGTGAAAAATACGGTAAAACAGCTTCTCAAGTTGCTTTACGTTGGGATATTCAGCGCGATGTCATTCCAATTCCAAAATCTAGTAATAAAGATCGAATGCAAGAAAATATTGAAGTGTTTGATTTTATGCTATCAGACGAGGATATGAACACTATTAATAATTTGGATAAACAAAATAGAGATCGAAACCCTAATGAGACTTATCGTGCAGGAAATTTAAGAGTTCGAACAAGTCGTGAAAAAAAACAAGGACGCAGATAAGCTTCTTTTTACTTTTAAATGAAAAAATTATAACTAAACTAATCCTATTTTTGAATAAATATCAGTTTATGACATGAATTTTAATGAAAACCAATGGATAGAATGTTTTTTTAACATTTTTTATTCATTGGTTTTTTTAGTTTAAGGACAAATGTTTAGGTGGGTAAAAATAAACTAATCATAAATTGCCTAATGTAGTGCATAAATTGAAATGAAAATTTGATTAGAATTTGCTATACTGATGGTACTTAATTGACAGAGGAGTGATGCGCTGAAAAAAATAAACAATTGTTTGTCTTTTTCCCGTCTCTTGTCCCATTGTCCAAACCCTCTTACAAGCGTTTACTCTAATACTAAAGGACCAAATCATACCCTGCTTTAAGACCTCAAAATTACCTAGTAATACTCATACCCTATAAGTTGTTTTCTCTCCTTAAGACGATTCCGTATATCCACGATTTGTTTGGCAAACTTATCAATACGGATGGTTTTAAACTAAACTAGTTAGACGATCTAGTTTTATATTTGCATCCTCATCTACTCACAATACCCCATGCCAAATTGTGATAGATTACCCCTTCATCTAAACAAAATCATTATATGAGTTCTCCGCAAGAATCGTCTGCGATATGAGGCGATTCTTTGTCTGGAAAAAAGTAGTTATACATAGTTTGTTTCTAACGTTTAAAATAAGAATGTGGGAGTGTAGATTGCCATGAGATTATTGATGGATTCAAGTTCATTGAGGCGTTTAGAATTAATAGAATTGCTGAATAGTAAAGACGAATGGTGGACAATAGAAGAAATTGCTCTGCACTTAAATTGCTCTGCACTTAAATTGCTCTGTTCGAAGTGTTAAAGCAGATATATACTATTACAATACTTTTTCTCAACATTCAATTAAACTTGTTACATCTAATCACCATGGAGTTAAATTGAATTTGCCAGCAACTTTTCAAATGGAAAGTGTTTATCAATAAATTCTAGCTGAGAATTTATGTTGTCAAATCTTAGAATATTTGTATCAAGAAAAACAGTATACTGTAGAAGAGTATGCTGAAAAATTATTTACTAGTACATCTTCTATATTACGCTGTGTTAAGCAAATAAATTTATTTCTCAAGGATTACAACTTAACTATTCAAAAAAAGCCAATGAAAATAGTTGGTTCAGAGAAACAAATTCGATATTTTTATAGTCTTTTTTTCTGGGAAAAATCTGGAACTAAAGTTGGAATAGCGAAGTACCTTGATGTTAGCAAGGCTGTAGAGATTGTACAAGAACTTGCAGTAAGAACAAATGTCGATTTATCTCCTATTATGGAAAATGAATTATCTATTTATTTACTGATAGTTCCCGAACGGATCAGTAAAGGTCGTACATTAGATCATTATAATGCTCCCATAGAAGTAACTAAGGAAGTAGTAAACATTATTGAAGAACTTCTAAAAGATAAATCAATTATCGTAGCTAAACAAGAAATTGAATTTATGGGATTTTACTACATGAATAGATATTTAAAACCAAATCTTACAAACCATTATGCAACCATAGAAATAGTAGAAACGTTCAAACAAATTGATCAATTTTTAACGAGTTTTTCTGAAAAACATTCCTTCATTCTAACAAATAAAGCTGTTTTGCAGCGACGTATTTTTCATTATATAATGTATAAAAAAGAATTCCAAGGGCGTAACTTCTTTTTTATTGACCGTGCAAAAAAAACATTGCATCAAATAGATAAAATTTATCATTCATTTATAAATTTGGCACGTTCTGAATTAGAAGATTGGTCTTTTGGCGATTGGATTCCAAAAACAAATGAAGAGACTCTTGGATTTTTGTATATCTTAATTATCAACTGGGAAGGTCTGACATCTCAGGTTATACAACTACAAACTAAAATAAATGTTTTGATTATTTCTCATTTTGGTAAAAATCATGAATTGTTTTTAGCCGATATATTGAAAAATTATTTTCCTAACGAACTAAAGTGTTATAGTTTGGCAGAAAATAAATTTCAAAATTCAGAAATAGATGTTGTGGTGACAGACTCTCAAATAAAAGAGATTAGAAAAAATATTATAGAAACAATACCAATAATAGGGATTGATTATGCTCCAAATGAACGGAATTGGAAAACTATCCGAACTATTTTAACTGAAATCAAACAAACGAATGAAAAGTGCAACTACCAGATAAACGCGTATTCACCTTTCCCATAAAGAGAAGAATATGGTATGATAAAATAAAAAAACGCTTGCACTTAACGTGTGAACGATTAATTAGGTGGGGTTGATAGGATGTTAAATTTAGGTATTATTGGAACGAATTGGATCACGAATCAATTTGTAGATGCAGCAATTGCAACGCAAGAATATCAATTAGTCGGTGTGTATTCAAGATCGCTTGAAAAAGCAAAAGCTTTTGGCGAACCTTACCATGCAACTGTTTTTGAAACGAGTTTAGAAGCCTTTGCTACAAATTCAGATATTGATGTTGTATACGTTGCATCACCAAATAGCATGCACTATGAACAAGCCGTTACTTTAATGAATGCAGGTAAGCATGTTATCGTAGAAAAACCTATTTTTTCTAATCCGCGTGAATGGATCGCTGCAGCTCAAGTAGCTGAAGAAAACAAGGTGTTTTTATTCGAAGCAGCACGTCATGTTCATGAAGAAAACTTTAAAATTGTAAAAGAAGAAGTGAAAGCGATTGAAAGTCTTCAAGGTGCGACCTTTGCATATATGAAGTATTCTTCTCGCTATGATGCTGTTTTGAATGGAGAAGAACCAAATATTTTCTCTTTAAACTATTCTGGTGGAGCTTTGGCCGATTTAGGTGTTTATCCTTTATATGCTGCGATTTCATGGTTTGGTATGCCGGAAAGCAGTCATTACTTCTGCACGAAAATTGCTACAGGAGTCGATGGAAAGGGAACCATCATCTTACGCTACAAAGGATTTGATGTAACAATTTTGGCCGGTAAAATGGTTAATTCTTATTTGCCATCTGAAATTTATGGTTTAAATAAAACACTATCGATGGACAGTATTGAATCAATCACCACTATTGAAGTAATTGATCGTAAAACAAAATTGAAAGAAAGCATTGCTCAAAAAGCTTCTGAGAACCCAATGATGGATGAAGCTAAAGACTTTGCAGATGTGATCAATTTCACTGATGACGTTGCTAAACAAAAGGAATACAAGGAATGGTTGACGCTAAGCCAAGAAGTGAATCAAGTAATGACAGATTTACGTAAAGATGCTGGTATCGTTTTTGCGGCAGACGAAAAATAAAATAAAGATATTAAAAAGGAAGCCCGAAACATTTATTCGAGTTTCCTTTTTAATTTGATGAAATAAAAAATAACAGTAGAAAAGTTAGCTGAAACAGTATAATTTTGATATGATAGAGCTTGATAACAACAGGTACGTAAAGAAACGAGGACTAAATGATGATAGAAAACAGTTTACCCGCATTTAAACAGCATTGGGAAGCATTAGCATATAAAGAACCTTCTGCTATTCAAGAAAAAGTTTATGAACCCCTAAAAACAGGAAAAGACGTGGTGGGTATTTCACCTACTGGAACTGGTAAAACAGTAGCCTATACACTTCCAACTTTAGAACAAGTTAAACCAAAAGCAGGTGTCCAAGTAGTTATTTTGACACCTTCACAAGAATTATCGATTCAAGTAGGAGAAGTAGTCCAAGAATGGGCTAGTCAACTAGGCTTAAACAGTCAGACTATTATTGGTGGAGCCAATTTAAATCGCCAGTTGGATAAATTGAAAGAAAAACCAGAAATTATTGTTGGTACTCCCGGTCGGATTTTTGAAATTTCTGAAACAAAAAAATTGAAATTGCATACAGTACAAACGGTTATTTTGGATGAAGCAGATCAATTATTGCAGCAAGAGCAATTGGCAACGGTAAGAAAGCTAGTCAATAAAATGCCTGGGCAACGTCAAATGGGCTTTTTTTCTGCTACCAGTAATGAACTGATGCAAGATTTGGCAAAATGGTTTAATGTAGAACCTGAATGGATCGATGCAACAAAAGAGGATCAATCTAAAGGTGAAGTCCTTCATGCGTATATTGAAACGCCCACACGTAAACGAGTAGAGACGCTTAGACGATTGACACATATGAAAGACTTTAGAGGGTTAGTTTTTGTAAATAATGTTGCCAATTTAACATTGGCTTTTGAAAAATTGAATTATGAAGGCATCTCTGTAGCTGTTTTACATGGTGAAAAATACAAAACAGAGCGCAAACAAGCTTTGCAACAATTTCGTGATGGCAAAATCAAATTATTGTTAACAACAGATGTAGGTTCTAGAGGGTTAGACATTCAGGACTTACCCTACGTAATCCAGTATGATGTTCCACAAACGAAAGAAAGTTACATTCATCGTTCAGGTCGTACGGCACGAATGGGGAAAACCGGAACTGTTTTGACCTTGGTCAATGAACGTGAATTAAGAGAATTCAAGAAATTGATTTCTTCATTGGAAATCAAATTGAGCCAAGTCTACTTGTATGGTGGAGAAATTGTGAAAGAGCGTCCGTTAGCTGAAGAACAGCCGGAAACATCTGAAGCAGTAAAAGCACCTGTTAAAGTGAAAAGGATTATTAAACCAACCGTTGAGGCAACTAAAAAAGAAATCAGTGAACCCGTTAAGAAAAAGAAGAAACACCGCAAAAAAGTGGATAAAAATAAGGGTGCTCGCAGAAAAACAAAAAATAAAGAGATCGAATAATGCAAAAAAAGACTAGAAAAAATACAAAATGTATTTATCTAGTCTTTTTTTTATGAATTTTTAAAAGCAAGTTGAAACCTAACACCTAACCTCTTTTATAAACTGTCACTAGGTATTTTCCAACCGGCATCTAGAAATTCTTGGGAGGTAACAGGGTAAAAAATGACTGATCCGTTAGCTGATTTTAAAACAAACAAGCCGTCTTTTTCGACAAGTTCTAGTGTTAATAAATACGTTTCATCTTTGCCCTCAAGATTCGAATCAGGCGTATAAAGTTCTAACGTTAGCATAGATTCATCAATCGTATAACTAAGAATATCACTGCCACCTAAAGTGGTTCCCCATTCACCCGGAATAAAGGAGTCATCCGTTATTGCAACAGTATATTTCCCGATATCAGATTGAAAAGGAACAGATTCTTTTGAATCAAAAGTAGCCCAATACCCTTTGAAATCATCAAAGGTAATCACACCGTCATCTTCTTTTATAGTGGTTGATTCAAGTGGCGTGGCTATTGCATTACTAGATTTAGAAGCAGAAAGGGACTCTTTTTGCTGAGCAGAAGCACTATCCGTACTGTTACTATCTATTTTTCCACAGCCAGTAATAAGCGACCCAGCAAAAAAAAGAGTAAGGATAAGAATTGAATATGTCCACATGGGATAGTGGCCTACCTTTAACTGTTTCATCAAACTACCTCATTTCATTTTAGTCAAACTCATTAACGTTAGTGTAACAAGATTTAGTAAAGAAACAAAGGAATATGCTAATGGACATGCTGGCTTGGCGAGGGCATATAATGAAAGTAGGAAAGCTTTTTCGTATGATAGCACATCCTAAAATAAAGTGGAAGCGTTATTTATGCAATAACCTTCAAAATAAGGGCAAAAATTTGACACACGTTTTCATTTTGGTGAAAATAGGTATGTGAAGAAGAAATTCAATTATTGACTGAGAGATGAAATACAAAATAGTGAGGATGAGAAATCATGCTGAAAAATGGATTGTTTATGATGACAATCGGATTTGTTGCCGTTATATTAGGACTCACAGGCCTAGAGGAGCACCGCATACTCATTTTAGGAATCGGCATAATACTGATTATTTTAGGTTTTGTCTTATACAATAAAGGGGAAAAGAAAGAAGACTAACTGTTCAGAAGAAAAACGTAAAACATACTGGAGGTAACAAAATGTTGGCAGAAATACAACAAGTGAATGATGAGACAGTTGCAGAGTTTCACCGTGATTTTCCTTATCCTATACAGGAAGTATGGACAATGTTGACAGATAACGACCACTTGGTAGAATGGTTTAGTGAACTTAGGATTCATGAATTAGCTGAAGGTGGAAAATTGTTATTTGATATAGGAGATGGTTCCTATGAAGAAATGACAATAACTGAAGTAAAGATTCCAAAAGTATGGGAATTTACCTGGGATAAAAATTTGATTCGGTTTAACTTAAGTGAGAATCCAAGAGGAACTCACTTAGTGTTGAAAGAATACATGAAAGAAGTAACTGAACATACAGCACGAGACATAGCAGGTTGGCATGTTTGTTTGGATGTGATTGGTCTATTATTAGCCAATAAACCAATTGAAGATCGTCAAGAAGAATGGAACAAGGTCTATCCTCAATACAATGAACAACTAACTAAATAAGATTATGAAACCAGAGAAATTGATTATCATTTCTCTGGTTTCTTTTTGTGTGAAAGAAAACAGTATACTACTTAATATTTTATATGAATTACTATGAGCAAATATCATCTAGAGGGCTTCTACTCAACAATCTGAATAAATGTTCACTATGAATGATTAGTTGTAGAGGCTCTAGCTAATAAACCAAATAAATTATTGCTAAAAAATAGGATTTAGGCCGTTTCTATATAATAATACATTTAGTATAGAAAACTTTTCGTTTCCGAAAATTCTCCAATCCAAAAATAATTTAAGAATAGTAATCAATGTCGTGTGTTATCTAAAAAGCTCCAGATATATAGCTTTCTAGAGTTTAGTAGACCAAGTTTATTTGACATAATGCCATTTCTTTATACATAAAAATGTCCAAGGATAATAAATAAAAAGTAATTGACAAGAAAAGTGTATTAAAGATATAATACAGTTGAAGGTGTATTAACCGATTAACACACTTTTTTTATCTGACGTGTATGCATCCATTAATACAGTTGCGAAGAATGAAATCAAGAGGGAGGCTGCTATGAACGTTAATTTTAATAAACGAGATCCGCTTTATGAACAAGTCGTTCGTCGGTTTAAAGAAGAAATTGCAGCAGGAAAATTAGTGCCGGGTCAAGAAATGCCATCTAGACGTGAACTAGCAAGTCAATTAAAAATCAATCCGAACACAGCCCAGCGAGCGTATAAGGAAATGGAGGAACAAGGTTTGATTTATACAGAAAGCAATTCACCAAGCAAAATTACTGAAAATAAAAGTGTTTTGGGAGACGTTCAAGATGAATTGTTGGGAGAAGCCGTTTCTTCTTTTGTGACTGCGATTCGTCCGATTCAAATACCACTAGATAAAGTCATAAGGTTAATCAAAGAAAAATATATGGATGAATCAGGAGGAGTAAAATGATTGAAGTAAAAGGAATCACGAAAAAATTTGGCCGGAAAAAAGTCTTGAAGGGGATTTCGTTTACAGCTAATAAAGGCGAAATTACATGTATAATCGGCATTAATGGTGTAGGTAAAACGACTATTTTAAATGGAATCATGAACTTAACTCCAATGAACAGCGGTGAGATACTCATTGATGGAGAGAAGATAAATAAAAATAGTTATGAAAAGATTACGTTTATACCGGATACGATGACAATGCTTCCTGGATTTAGAATTGAACAAGCCATGCAATTCATGCAAGATTTTTATCAATCATGGAATCAAGGACGAGCTGAAGAGTTACTAGGCTTTTTCAAATTAACAAAAAAGGATAAGATATCTACCCTTTCTAAAGGAAATACGGCTAAAGTGAACTTGATGTTAGGTTTGGCGTTAGATGTTGATTATTTATTAATGGATGAACCTTTTTCTGGAATCGATATTTTTAGTCGCGAACAAATCGCCAATGTGTTTACAAGCCACTTGATTGAAGATCGCGGAGTTATTATAACAACCCATGAAATTAATGATATTGAGCATTTGATTGATAAAGTAGTGCTAATTGATGAAGGTATTGTATTGAGAGAATTTAATGCAGAACAAGTTCGCGAAGAAGAAGGAAAGTCTGTTGTTGACGTTATGAGAGAGGTGTTTCAGCCATGAAAAACTATTTGAAACTGGTAAATTTTGAATTTAACCGTTGTGTAAAACTGTATTTTTCTTTAATTGGGTTGACTATTGTGTCACAGCTTATTGCAGTTTTTATAGAATCTAGAAATTACATAAATCAATTAAATGAAGCAGTCTATCAAAATAAGATGCCAAAAGCTCAATTTTTAAGTGAAACAGGTGAAATGAGCATGTTTTGGGTAATCAACAATATTTGGTTTTCGATGCCTATTCTCATCTGTGTAACGGCTGTGTTATTCTATAGTTTTTATATCTGGTATGTTGAGTGGGTGGGCAAGAATACGTTTATTTATCGGTTATTGATGCTGCCAACGTCTCGTATGACTGTCTTTTGGTCTAAACTAACAACTATAGCTTTAATGATTTTTGGATTGGTATCAATTCAACTTATTTTATTGCTTGTTGAGAGCCAATTATTAAAAATGTTAGTTGCAAGTGACATACGTTTGGATCTATCTGTGCAACAATTAAGTGAAATATCTTATTATCTTTCTCTATTTATACCACAATCTTTTCTTTCATTTATCGTTTATTATGGCACTGGATTTGTGTTGCTTTTCTTAGGATTCACAACTGTATTGTTTGAAAGAAGTTTCCGCTTTAAAGGAATCATAATGGGAATAGGTTTTAGTATTGGTTTATTTCTTGTGTTTTTATCACCAGTTATTGTCAATGAGCTACTTGGTTTTAATTGGCTTTACCCTGTTGAACTATTTATCATAGAAGTTATTATGGGATTGTTTGTTATTGTAATAAGCAGCTGGATGAGTCACTACTTATTGAATAAAAAAGTAACAGTCTAAAGAGGAGGCGGAAAATATGAAGCGTTATGGAAAATTAGGTATCATTGCAGGATTAGTTATTCTTTCAATCGGCATTTATTATATTCAACCTATTTTTTCGGCAGAGACCAGACCAGAATTCACAGTCTCAGCAAAAAGTGGTGACGAAACATTAATAGAGAACATGTCCATAGAAGGGTATTACCATAAAAATAACAATTATGGAGCGGGAACAGAAGTAGAGATTGCTAAAGAGGGTACAACTTACTATTCAACTCAGCCTTATCTAAATCAACTACAAGATAGCGTGAGTGCTAATGAAAAATTGACTCAATTGCAAAAAGATTATCGAAGTTTTATGCGTGGAAAAGAACCAGACTTAGTCAACTATTTTGAAGATGATTCTATATTAGCTTATGCAGATATAACGTTGGATTCCATGTCTGCTGTCACTGAAGATTCAGAATTTCTCATAGAAGTATTGGACAAAAAGACAAATGACGTGCTTTCCTTTTCAGTAGATTTTCCAAAAGCAACGGACTATATTTCTATGTATGTAGAAGACGTTCAAGTTGCCAATAATAAACTAATGGTGATAACAAATGGTTACTCAATAAATAGCGAAAATGGCCAAGATGAGCAGCATTTATATTCAATTGATTTACCCAATGAAAAAATTGAAGAAGACGAAAAAATTCAATTGGATCTAGTCGATGAGAAAGACAAACAAATTCAATATGTTGAGTTAATGAACGCAGGAAATGATATCCATACTTCAAAAATTTTGGTTTATCGTGTAACGCTTGATGTTTCACAGACAGAAATGGGAATATATGACGAAAATGAAATAGTAAATCAACCTATTTTTGGATTAATAGGTGTAAATATTGAAACAGGAGAACAATTTTTAATAGATGTTTCGGATGAATTAGATAATGCAACTTTAGGCAATACGATAGCTATAGAAAATTCTGTAATGTATTTTTACAAAATAAATGACACAACTCTGTCTATTTACTCTTATTCCTTAGAGCAAAAAGAGTTAGTAGAACTTGAATCGGTTGAATTAACTGCAGAGCAATTAAAAGTGTTAAGAACAGGTGTCGTTGTGCAAGTGAATAATGGAATTGTTTTCTTTGTAGAAAGTTCTAAAGTAACAGATAAAGATATGCAAATTATGGCAATTGACAGTAATTCTGGGGAGGTTGTTTTTGAAGGAGCAGTCGAGGAAAAAGTTAATCAACCAGCTAAAAGAGATGAGTTACACCTAAGCGAAGTTTTATTTCAGCAGTAAAAAGAAGACAAAAAAAGAATGCCATCCTTTCCATGCTTAGAAATGGAGGGAATGTCATTCTTCTTTTTAATTACCACTATTTTTTGCACACATTTAAACTGTACCAATGTAAGATGATCCTAGAGAGATTTGAACTCCCGACCTAACGTTTAGGAAACGTTTGCTCTATCCACCTGAGCTATAGGACCTTACGAACACAGGGTCTATTTTCTCACAGTTTTAAATAAATGTCTAGGTTTAAAATAAAAGCACAAATAATATCAAGTTAGTCGTTTTCAATTACAAGATCGGATAGCGGCAATTTAAAAACACTACGATCTAAAACAATGATGTCTGTCAGTTGCTGTGCCATCTCAGTAGTAGGAGAAGCGTAGTTCGCTTCGTCCCATTCAACTAAGTAACCATAAATTCCATTAGCGATATAGGCGCCAAGAAGTTTTTGTGATTCTAGAGAATAATGAGCGGTTGGGAAAAAATTGTCAATTAAAAATTGTTTTAAAACAGCGGAAAAATGCAATTGGAAGTTTATGAAACCGACAGAGTGAATGGCTAAATGAAAAAAATTACGGTGTTCAGAGATAAATATAAAAAGGCCATCTGATAAAGGCTCAATTTTTAATTTAGAATAACAGATTCCTTTATAGTTATCGTCCAACATGACCATTAAATGTTCTAAAAAATGATCCTGTATTTCTTTTAAAATATCTTCTTTATACGCATAATGCTTATAAAATGTCCCTCTATTGACACCAGCTTTATTGACAATTTCAGTAATTGAAATTGTCTTAAAATCGCGTTCATTTAATAAAGTAATGAATGTTTCAGATATAGCCTTCTTACTACGCATAATGCGAATATCGACTACTTCTTTTTGTGACATAAGAGTTCCTCCTGAAATTAGGGTAGTACTTATTTGATTTATATGTGAAAACAGACAGTATAAAGATAGTATGTACAATTATTAGTATACAGTAAAATTATCTATAAAAGATAAAGCAGCAGAATTAATAAGTGAACAATTGGTGACATATCAACAATTTGTCACCAATTGTTCAAAAACGCTCTAATAAACATAGCGATATAGTGCCTAAATAAAAAAATTAAACGTTTCAAAAGAGTACAGTTGTTAAATGAAAAAAAAGTACATAAAAATAAAAAAACGTATGCTATAATAAGTTCGACTAAACAAATCGTTTATTATTTTTTGAGGAGTGAGAAGTTAAGGATGGGTATAAGAGATCTAGTAAAAAAATGGATTGGCAATCACAATAGCGATGTAGGCTCAACAGATGTTGCAGTCATGGAAAGAAGTGAAAACGTTTTTTTCAATAGCGATGAAGAAGTGATTCAACCAGTAAACTATGAAGTTTACTACAATATGATCGAACAAGAAGTCGAATTGACCAGTACTGTTTTATCGTCTCAATATGATGGAGCATTAGCTAGCGATATCGTAAAAGTAGAAATAGATGGGATTCCGGTTTTTATTGAACGGAATGAGTTAGAATTTAAAGCTCATCAACTGCCGTTAATGCGTTATGTAGGTGAAGAAATTCGGTTTCAACTAGTTAACATAAATGAAAAAGAAGGTTGGATGTTAGGGTCAGCAAAAAAAATAAAAGAAAAAGAATTTGATTTACTACATAAAGAATTAAAAGAGGGAAAAATATTCGAAGCTGAATTAACCAAAAACTTGCGATATGGAGCTTATTTTTTAATCGGAAACACCTCTGTTCAAATGCTCAATAAAGATTTCGCTGAAGACCATTCAACGATCGGCGATATCTTAACTGTAGGGGATACAATTAAAGTACGGTTTAATCGCATTACTGAAAATAAAAATTTGAGGGTAGAACCTATTGTAAAATACAAAAATGAAACTTCTGTTTCTTTAGAGAATATGGAAGCCAATCAAGTTGTGTTAGGAACTGTCAGAAGTATTAAAAAATGGGGTATCTTTGTAAGGATTGCGCCGAATTTAGATGCACTATGCTCTATTCCGACGCATATAGAAATAAAAGAAGGGGATACAGTTTCCTTTAGAATCACACAAGTCTTAAAAGAAGACAAAAGGGTCCGAGGAAAAATTGTTCGCCTTGTAAAAAAGGATTAACTAAAAAAGCAGTATAAATACACAAAAACGACTAGGCAATTGCTTAGTCGTTTTTGTGTATTTATAGGTTAATTAATATATTAAGCCCAATCACCATTACGGAAAACGGGAACAGTACTACCATCTTTGCGGATACCATCCACATCCATCTTGTCAGACCCAATCATAAAGTCAACATGAATCGTTGAACGATTTAAGCCAGCAGCTTTTAATTCTTCTTCTGACATTTCTGTTCCGCCAATTAAACTAAATGCGTAAGCAGAGCCTAAAGCCAAATGGTTTGAAGCATTTTCATCGAATAAAGTATTGAAAAATACGATACCGGATTGAGAAATAGGAGAAGGATCAGGAACTAAAGCTACTTCACCTAAACGTGCAGAACCTTCGTCAGTCGCAACTAAATTTTTCAAGACCTCTTCGCCTTGTTCAGCAGTAACATTAACTACTTTACCATCTTTAAATGTAAATTCCATGTTTAAAATCGTGTTACCAGCATAGCTTAATGGCTTAGTGCTACGAACCACACCGTCAACGCGATTAGCGTCAGGAGCAGTGAAGACTTCTTCAGTAGGCATATTTGCCATGAAACGTTCGCCACGAACGTTATCACTACCGGCACCTTCCCAACGATGACCTTCAGGTAAACCAACTGTTAAATCAGTACCAGGAGCTGTGTAGTGCAAAGCTACAAATTGTTCTTTATTTAATTCATCAGCTTTTTCATTCAATGTGATATCTTTTTTAGCCCAAGAGGCAACAGGATCAGCGTCATAAAGGTTAACCGCTTTAAAGATAGCATCCCATAATGCATCAACTTGTTCTTCTTCAGTTGGTAAATTAGGGAAGACTTTAGCTGCCCATTTAGCACCAGCAGCTGCAGCCACTGTCCAACTAACTTTATTCGCTTGAGTTGCTTTGCGTTGTTCACTTAAAGCTTTTCCAGCTGCAGATTGATAAGCAGCGATTTTATCGCTGTCTACACCAGATAGTGCGTCTGGATCTGAAGAGCGAACACTGATACGGCTAGCTCCCTTAGCAATTTGATCTAATGATTCATCAATTTTATATTGTGGAATAGCAGTTAAACGATCTTGAGGCGTTCCGATAAACTGTTCGCGGTTCACGACATCATCTGCCCATTTCACAATAACTTCTGTAGCGCCTAAAGCATACGCTTCTTTAGTAATTAAACGAGCTAAGGGTGCTTGCTCTACATCGATTTGCAAGACGACCGTGTGTCCTTCTGTCACATTTATACCCGATTTAACGAGCAAATGAGCGTATTTTTGTAAATTTTCTTCAAAGTTTGGCAATACCATATTTTTTCCTCCTAATATACGAAATGAGGTTGGAACAAAAGGAACTAAAAGCAGTCAACTATTCTTCTAGTTAGTCCGGTTTCAAACTCTTACTAGATAATAATAGCATACGAAAGAAAGAGAAACAATTTCACGGAAAAAAATTTTGGAATGAAAAAAATAGTTTGACAATAGAAAACTGTCTTATAACAATTCATTTTTTTTAGTAAAGAAATAACTAGACCAATTTTATAGAGCAACCAAATAATGCACAAGTGTTTGTTTTTGCAGTACAAAAGAGTTCTCTTTTAATCACAATAGTGATAGAATAAATTAAGGGTTATTGGAGAGAGGATCCGAACAAAACAGGTACAGTATTGTTTTTTAAACACAAATCTTAAAATAATGCTGTTTTTCACTGAACTCAATTTCTAGATGATGTTGGTCAGTTAGTTGTAAAAGAGAAGTCAAAAACTGTTGGTTGCAGATGACGAAACATTCGGAAATAGTTTATAATGTCTCCTAATTACTGGTAAATGATGCAAAAGAGGTGAATTGAGATGGCTAGAAAGAAAACAATTTTAAAATCACAAATTCTTGAAACAGCTTATCAAGTTGTTAAAACAGAAGGATTTGAAGGTTTTACAGCACGCAATATTGCTAAAGAAATGGATTGCTCAACGCAGCCGATATATCTAGAATTTAAAAACATGGATGACCTAAAACAAGAACTCGTTGTGAAAATTAAAAATTATATCGATGAGACTATTTATACAAAAGAACGCACAGAAGATCCATTGCTCAATATGTGTTTGAACTATGTTTATTTTGCAAAAGAGGAACCTGTGTTTTTTAAAGCACTTTTCTTTGAGTCACAACTGAATACGGATCAAATGCATGAGATTTCATTGGATAAGATGATGGAAGTCTTTAAGGGAAGTGCAGGAACTAAAGACTTGTCTAAAGCTGAAAAAATGAAACTATTTAAAAATATTTGGATCACAGTTCACGGCACAGCTGTTTTAATCGCACAAGGCTTCTTGAAGTTTCATGAAAAAGACGTAACCGATTATATCAATCAAGTATTAGTGCAACATGTTCCAAATTATAAAGTATAAAAAAACTTCCTCACCATTATGGTGAGGAAGTTTTTTTATGTTAAAGATTCGGCTTTTACCACTAATGCCTTAGCAAAAGCTTTTAGATTTTCAATGTCTTCTTCGTTAGCATCTAAGTCAACTTTGACACTTTCTGCACCTTCTACCGCACCGATAGAAGCTAACTTATCGGAAAAATCGTCTACCGATTGGCAAAATTTGTCATAAAAGTGATCACCTGATCCGAAAGTACCAAAGACTTTGCCTGTTAAATCAATTTCGCTTAGTTCTTCGTAGAAATCCACGAACTCATCCGGTAAATTTGCATCATTTCCATAGGTGTAGGTACCAACGATGCAGATATCGACATCCAATAAATCTTCCGGCTCAGCTTGCATACATTCAACTGTTTCAACATCCACACCTAACTCTTTTAACGCTTCATCTACAATATCTGCGCACTCTGCTGTGTTACCCGTTAAACTTGCAAAGACAATCAAAGCTTTGGTCATTTATCTATCATCCTTTTCTACGCGTGTGTACTTCCTTAACAGAGTATACCAAAGGAAAGGCAAGTTCTGCAATAAAAGAAATGAGTATATCCATTAAATAGCGGATTAGTGCTGCGCTATTTTTTCGTAAAGAGATACTGTTTCATTATAAAAACGGTCAAGAGAAAATTGAGTAGAAGCCAATTGATAGAGGCGTTCACCTTTAGCTTCTAATGTGCGAGTTTCCCACTCAGCATAGGCTTCATTTAGAGCAGTTGTTAACGACTCTACAGAATCGGTAGGAACACACCAGCCATAGCTTTTATCGGGCACTAGGAGAGCAACATCCCCGACATCCGTAGCAATAAAAGGCACTTTTTGGTTCGCAGATTCAAGTAGAACCATCGGAAACCCTTCGTTTGAAGAGGCTAAGACAGTGATATCCGAGTGAGCAATGGTTTCTTCTACTTGAGGTTTGTTTAAAAACCCTAAAAAGTGAACATTTTCTTGTAGCCCCAACTGTTGTACTTTTTTTACAAGAGTACCTTTCAATTCTCCATCACCAACTAATTTTAAAGAAAAATTAGTGAAGTCAGCAACATGTAGACTGTCTAAGAGTCGTTCGTGACCTTTAATCGGATGCAAGCGAGCAACGCAAGTCAAAGTGAACCTATCATTCCTCATTGGCGGGTTAGGTGTATTCGGATTGAATTGGATCCCATTATAAATAATGGTTAATTTATTTTTTTTGATACCTAATTGAAGTAGTGGCTCCACCAAACTGTCCGTTACGACAATCAGGTGATCAGTTTTTTTTAAACTTGCCAGATTAAATTTAGTGAATAATGCTCCTTTGATGCCTCTTCCCATAAAATCAAGCGTAGGATCGCTATGCACTGTAGTCAGCCACTGTGCAGCTATTTTTTTATGAATCGTAGAAAAAATAAAGTTCGCACGCGCACCATGAGTATGCACGATATCAAAAGAATTGCTATTGATGAACTGAGTCAAGCGTTTTAAAATAGATAGATCATAACGAGATTGTTGTTCAAGAACGTGTACAATGATCCCTAACTTTTTAGCTTCATCTGCAATAATGCCGTTTTCTAGAACGAGCAGCTCAGCTGTTGTTGGATCAAATTGAGAGAGTAGGGAAAGCATGTGGTTTTTTCCGCCACCGTTTTCTAAGCCCGCATTGATGTGTAATACTTTCATAGTTGTCTAACCTCATTTGTATCGATTTTTAATAAAAATTTTGCAAAAAAAACTGAACAGATCTGTTCAGTTTTTTCGGACTATTTTTTGGAGAATTGTTTCTTTTCATTTCTTACTTCGTGTAAGAAGTGAGGCAAGGCCATCATCCGTTTCAATCGATAGGGTTGTTTAATTAAACGATACAACCACTCCATATTCAATTGAATAAAAAATTTTGGAGCACGTTTTGATTTTCCAGAAAGAACATCAAAGCTGCCACCTACGCCCATTAACAATCCTTTTGAAGCGGTAGTCATATACTGCTGGATCCATTGTTCTTGTTTTGGATAACCCAACGCAACAAAGACCATGTCCGGTTGCGTATCTTGAACGGATTTAATAATCGAAGCATCCGAAAAATCAAAGTAGCCATTTCTGGCACCTACTAACTGGATAGAAGGATAGCGTTCACGCACGGTTTTAACAGTATTTTGTAAAACCTCTTCTTGTGCACCTAACAAGTAAACCCGGCTGCCGTGTTGGTTGGCTTCTTCAAGCAAAGCCAACATTAAATCATACCCTGCAACTCGTTCGACAATTGGAGTTCCCAATATTTTTGATCCTTTTATAATGCCAATTCCATCAGCAATAATATAGTCCGCTTTTTTCATTAGTGACATATAAGCGGGATCTTTTTTTGCATACATCACAATTTCTGGATTAGCGGTCACCACAAAAGATTTTTGTTTGCGGCTGACCCGATCCATTAACTCTTCAAGGAAAGTTTCTTTTGTCTTATTGTCAAAAGAAACGCCTAATACAGATACTTTTTTATGCTCCATAATTGCCAACCATCCTTAAACCCTTTTGCTAACATAGCTATTTTAATTATCATACCATTGAACTACAGGAGAGATAAAGCAAAGCTTTATTATTTTTTTATTAAATAGCATTATTTTGAGTGCATCAAGAATACTTTAGGCACTTTTGAATGGAACCGAACCAATTCTTTACTAGTAGGGTGAATCAGAGCTAATGTAGTGGCATGCAAACCCAATCGTTTTAAAGGATTAGAAGTTGCGCCATATTTTTTGTCTCCTGCCACGGGGTGACCTAGTGTTTCCATATGAACACGAATTTGGTTCTTACGTCCCGTTTCCAAACGTGCTTCTAGTAATGTGAATTCAGCGTTGTTCCGTATTTTTTTATAGTGGGTAATGGCTAATTTTCCGCCATTATCATAAGTAGCGGAATGAACTTTCATAGCTTTACTTTCCGTTAACCACGTTTTAATGGTACCTTCATCTTCAGAAACGATGCCTTCGACTAAAACAGTATAGATACGTTCTTTAACGATGTCTTTCCAGTTTTCTTGCATCTCTTGTTTGATCTGTTCTGTTTTTGCAAAAACCATCACACCTGAAGTATCACGGTCTAAGCGATGAACCACGTATATGCGATTATTGTGATTCTCTTGTTTGACATAGTTGATCAATTGACGATGTGCCGTTAGTTCTTGCGCAAATTTAGCAGCAATGGACAATAAACCGGCTTCTTTATCGATTACGATAATCGCATCGTCTTCATAAAGAATCGTCATTCCAACTAAAGCTGTTTCTTTAATTGCTGCTTTATTGGATTGAATCGCCACAACTTGATTAGGAAGCAAAGGGTGATTGTGTTTTTTTATTACTTTTCCATCCACAGTCACTTGGCCTCTGGTTAAAATCGATTTGACTGAATTTCGACTTGTATGACTCATGATACTTAATAGAAAAGGAAGTAATTCCATTGGTTCAGTTACCGTATATAGTTGATTATTGGTATTTTTTTTAGGGGTATAGGTTGTTTTTTTACTCATTAAAAACCACTCGCTCTCATTAATTGATCTATAGTAAAGTATAACGGAAAACAGCATAAAAATAACCCTAAAGTAAGAAATTTTCAAATAGAAAGCCTTATAAAGACTAATTCAAGCTAAAATTAAGAATGGAAACCATTTATTTATGAGAGAAACGGCACAAATTTTAATCAATAAGAAGAATGGTTCACAAATTTAAGAAATAAGCTTATAATGAATAGAAGAGTAAGAAAACTCATATGAATGATTAAATAGAAAAGAGGAACGAAATTGATTACACTAAAATCACAACGTGAAATTGATGCAATGGATGAATCTGGTGCTTTGTTGGCAAATGTTCATGTAGCCTTAAGAGATTTTATCAAACCAGGTATTACAAGCTGGGAAATTAACGAATTTGCACACAATTTTATTGAAGAACATGGAGCTATTGCAGAACAAATCGGTTTTGAAGGATATGAATATGCAACTTGCGTCAGCGTGAATGATGAAATCTGTCATGGCTTCCCGAGCAAAAAAGAAGTTTTAAAAAATGGCGACTTAATCAAAGTTGATATGGTTGTTAATTTAAAAGGAGCTATGTCTGATTCCTGTTGGAGCTACATCGTCGGTGAAGGAACTCCTGAAACGGAAAAATTGATGGAAGTAACAAAAAAAGCTCTTTACTTAGGTATTGAGCAAGCACAAGTTGGAAATCGGATTGGCGATATCGGCCATGCTATCCAAACGTATGTTGAAGCAGAAGGATTTTCTGTTGTGCGTGAATTTGTTGGGCACGGAATTGGACCCACTATGCATGAAGCACCATCCGTCCCTCATTATGGAGAAGCTGGAAAAGGTCTGCGCTTAAAAGAAGGTATGGTGATCACGATAGAACCCATGGTCAATACTGGAACATGGAAATCTAAAATGGATGACAACGGTTGGACTGCTCGTACAAAAGACGGTGGATTAAGTTGTCAATTTGAACACACACTAGCGATTACAAAAGATGGTCCAAAAATTTTAACGGAACAAAAAGATTAATTGATAAGATTATTAAATTTGAGAAAACGAGATAACTCCATGTGAAATTATGGGGTTGTCTCGTTTTCTTGTTTCTTTTGATGGTATACTAATAATGAGGAAATAAAACAGTTAAAAGGAGATAAGAAAAAAATGAAAGAAAGGGTACTATATGCGGACATACTTCGCGTAGCAGCTACGTTTTTAGTGATTACGATTCACATTGTCTCACGTGATTTTGGCTTATACGCAATTGATTCGTACAAGTGGCAAGTATTAAATATCTACGATAGCTTTGCTCGTATGAGTGTGCCAATTTTCTTCATGCTGAGCGGGATCTTTTTTTTAGATCCAAATCGAGCGTTTTCGATTAAAAAACTATACATAAAAAATATTTTCCGCTTAGTAACAACGTTTATCTTTTGGTCAGCCTTGTATGCAGTCTTTTTTACTTGGAATGAGTATCGAACTTTCAATGCCGAAGTGTGGGGTGTAATCTTTGAAGCATTTAAAGAAGGACATTTTCATTTATGGTTTCTTTTTCGAATGATCGAGATTTATGTCATGATTCCTTTTTTAAGAAAAATCGCAGAAGAGAAAAAAATCATTCTTTACCTAATCGCATTTTGTTGGTACATCGGTATAATGTTACCTTCCTACTATGAATTTCCTGTTAGTTCAACGGTTACCTTTGCTGAAAGAGGTATTAACTTAGATATTACTTTTGGGTATGTTGGTTATTTCTTTGCTGGCTATTACCTGGCTCATTATAACTTGAAAAAGTGGATAAAAACTGCGATTTACCTTCTAGGAGTGGCCGGGTTGATTAGTACGATTGTAGTAACCAGTATAGAGTCGCTAAAAAAAGGGGAACATTATGATCTGCCATATCAGTATTTAACACCAAATGTCTTTTTTATGAGTGCTGCTGTTTTTTTATTAGCGAAAGAAAAATTGCATTCTAAGAGTGTTTCTGTCTTGTTTAGACATATTCTTACAGAATTTTCAACCTACTCATTTGGAATCTATTTAATTCATGTATTGCTGATTTTTCTTGTATGGAAAACGGGAGTAACCACACTGTTTATGACTCCGATTTTATCGGTGCCAATTTTGACTATTATAATTTTTTGTATCAGCTACATTTGTGTAAAAGGTATGTCAAAGGTGCCGCTTATAAAACGATTTATATGATAAGTTTTTTTTATAAAAAGATTTTTTTTGTTTTATTTTATTCAATCAAGTGGGTATAATGAGGTTTGGTTTCGAAAAAGGGGTTTAAAGATGTTGGCAAATAGTCTGTTAAGTAAGTTAGAATTAAAGAAAGAAGAAACAGTAAAGGTAGTAAAAAAGTTTAGTGTCATTCTCATTCAAAAATATCGGGAAGCTGAAGTGTGGAATTCAGGAGCTATTATTAGTTATTATTTTTTATTATCCATTTTCCCTGTGATGGTTGTAGTAAGTAATGTACTACCTTACTTGCGCTTAGACGCCGCAGAACTGTTGCCTTATATCGAAAATGCTGTTCCAACTTACTTTTTTAATCAATTAGAAAACTTGTTGATGAATTGGTTTAGTAAAAGCAGTGGGGGCATTTTATCCATTGCTGTAGTTGGAGCACTTTGGTCATCCAGTCGAGGAATGAATGCGATGCAAGTAAGTATGAATAAAGCTTATGGTGTAGAGTCTCGAAGAAACATAGTGATTATTCGCTTATTTTCATTAATTTTAACGACACTATTGATTGTATGTATTATGATACTGGTTATTGTTTTTGGATTTGGACAATTGATATTGGAATACATTACTCCAGTGTTCGAATTGCCTTTAATGATCAGCGAGACGTTTCAAAGTCTGAGGTGGCCCGTAACGATGAGTGTGCTCTTTGTTATTTTTTGCATGTTGTATTACTTTGTTCCACATGCAAAAGTAACCTTAAAAAGTGTTCTTCCTGGAGCAGCCATTTCAACTATTGGGTGGATGTTGGTTTCCCAAGTATTTGCTATTTATGTGGAATATTTTGCTTTTGGTGCAAAAACGTATGGAACGATTGGAACATTCATGATCATGTTGATCTGGCTACAAGTTATTGGGTCATTGATGACCGCAGGCGCAGTTATTAATGCATCAATTGAAGTTTATCAAAATGGGTCCATTAATGAGCCAACACCATTTCGTACAAGAAAATACATTCGTTCTAAAATAAAAGTTTTTTCTAATAAAAAATATCGCATAAAAAAATAATTTCAGGTTAACTATTGTAAATCACTCTTTCATGGAAGAGTGTTTTTTTCTTATACCACTTTATGCTATTCTTTCAAGCAGAGCAATTACAAGAAAGAGTAGAGTCATTTTTTTGTGTGACTTGTTCATGGAAAGACATTTTTCGTAAGAGTGACTGCTCGTTATAATAGTAGGAATTAAAAAAACATTCCCCTATCTAACGAAATAAATCATCAGATAGGGGAATTAATTTGTTTAACTAATGGGTTTGTTCAACGTTTAGTTCTTCGTATCCGTTTGGATTCATTTCTTGCCATTTCCAAGAATCACGACACATATCTTCTAGTGTGTGTTCAGCTTTCCAGCCAAGTTCTGAAGCAGCTTTTGAAGCATCTGAATAGCAAGTAGCGATGTCTCCAGGACGTCTGTCTATAATTGCATATGGCACTTTTTTCCCTGTAGCCTTTTCGAAATTCGTTACAACATCTAATACACTGTAACCAATGCCGGTTCCAAGGTTGTAAGCTTCGATTCCTTCAGTAGAAAGGACTTTCTCAACAGCTTTTAAGTGGCCTTTAGCTAAATCAACCACATGGATGTAATCGCGCACGCCTGTGCCATCTGCAGTATCATAGTCGCCACCAAATACACTTAATTGATCCCGTTTACCTACAGCAACTTGTGTGATGTAAGGCATTAAGTTATTTGGAATACCAGTTGGATCTTCACCAATTCGTCCGCTCTCGTGAGCTCCAATAGGATTGAAGTAACGAAGTAAAGCAATACTCCAAGAAGGATTCGAAACATAAACATCTTGTAAGATTTGTTCAATCATCATTTTAGTTGTGCCATATGGATTTGTTGTGCTTAGAGGCAAGTCTTCAGTTAACGGAGAAACGTTGTTCATCCCGTAAACTGTTGCAGAAGAACTGAAAACCATTTTTTTAACATTGTAAGTTTCCATTAACTCAGCCAAAACAAAGGTACTAGTTAAGTTATTGTGGTAATATTTTAGCGGTTCGCTAACAGATTCACCTACAGCTTTGTAACCAGCAAAGTGGATGACAGCTTCAATATCATGAAGTTTGAAAACCGCTTCTAAATCTGTTTTGTTTAATACGTCAACTTCATAAAAAGAGAACGAGTTCTCAGTAATTTCTTTAATTCGATTTAACACTTCAGGCTTGCTGTTTGAAAAATTATCTACGATGACAACCTCATGTCCAGCATTCAATAATTCTACAGTTGTATGGCTGCCGATATAACCAGCACCACCAGTTACTAAAATGGCCATAATATCCCTCTTTTTTTTCGAATTTTGATTTTAATAGTTCTACCCAACAAGATTAAGTCTACTCATTTAACGAAAATAAGTCAACGCAAAGCAAGTTAAAATTTGGTAAAGTTTACAATGAAAATAGAGAACAGACTTTAGAAAACTGTAATGTTTCAGTTAATTGATTATGCTATAATAGGCAAGTCATTGTGTCAGTAAAGTGAAAGGGGTATAAATGATGAAGAAAGTATCAATTATTATGCCTATATATAATGTTGCAGAACAATTGGAAAAAGCGATTCAATGCGGGCTAAACCAAACGTATAAAAATAGTGAAATTATTTTAGTGAATGATGGGTCAACCGATGCGTCTGGAGAAATATGCGACCGATATCAGTTAAAAGATCCACGTATAAGTGTCATTCATCAAAAAAATGCCGGTTCAGGTTTTGCTAGAAATGCCGGATTGGATAGAGCGACTGGTGAGTACATCTATTTTGCGGATCCAGATGATTATTTTGAATCCAATTTAATTGAAGAAACCGTTACAAAAGCAATAGAATCAAATGCTGATGTTGTAGTCTGTGGGTACTATAATGAAAAAGTAGACAAAGAAGGCAATATTACGACACTAGAAAAAAATTCTGAGTTAGATGGACTTTTAACAAAAGAAGCCTTTAGAGATCAATTTAGAAAACACTATTCTTTATCTCCTTATGCTTTATGGAATAAATTATACAAACACGATTTTTTGAAGCAACACAACTGCCGCTTTACCAATCAAAAAGTTGGACAAGATGCTTTATTTAATCAACAAGTAGGCATGAATGTCCAAACTATTTATTACCATCAAAAAGCCTATTATCATTATGTCTTTCGAGAAGGTTCGGCTGTGAATCGCTACCGTAAAGAACGCTTTTTTTGTGAATACACAATTGCCAGTCATTTTGAAGAGTGGATGGTGCATTGGGGCAAGGAAAAAGAGTATCGTGACTTAGTAAATCAACAATATTGGGGAGCGTTATACTTAGAATTAAGTAACCTATCTTGGGAGGATTGCCCATTAACCGGAACTGAAAAAGTAGAACGAATCGAAGAGTTAATGGATGATTCGAAAATTAACCAAGCCATTTCCGAAATAGAAACTGAAAAAGAGAAGAACTCGTTTGTTAAAATATTAATTCTACTGTTGAGAAATGAAAAATATTCTGCTGCACTAAAAGTGATGCAGTTGAGAGTAACAGTAGGAAAGAAATTTCAGAAGAGCTTTAACGTGATAAAAAAGAGGTTTGGTTAATTATTTAATGGAGCAAAGGAGTTGATAAGTATGGGAATGGCTGATGAGTTTAAAAAAGGCATTTTTTATAGTGCGATTGGGAAATATTCTAATGTTATAATCCAACTATTGGTTACAGCAGTACTTTCTAGAATACTAACTCCAGCAGAGTATGGAATAGTTGCAGTCGTAAATGTCTTTTTAATATTTTTCCAAATGTTAGCTGATTTTGGAATCGGTCCAGCAATCATTCAAAATAAAACCTTGTCGAAACAGGAAATCAATAGTATTTTTGGGTTTTCACTCTACTTAGCTTTATTCTTAGGAATAGTTTTTGTCTTTCTAGGTTACCCAATCAGTGCTTTTTACAACAATGAAGTATATAAACCCATCAGTATGGTATTAGCCATTTGCGTGTTCTTTTATGGTATTTTAGTTGTGCCTCAATCGATGTTATTAAGAGAGAAGAAGTTCAGTACTGTAAACATTGTGACTGTGATGGCCAATATTGCATCAGGTGTGGTGTCGATTGTACTAGCTGTTAATGGTTTTAGCTATTATTCATTGATCATTAGCAATACAGTGAAAGCAGCATTATTGTTTATTATTTTTTATTTCAAAACAAATTTAACGTTTCGTTTAAAAATCGACAAAAAGCCCTTGGAAAAGATTTTTAGTTTTTCAAAGAACCAGTTTTTATTTAATTTTATTAATTACTTTTCGAGAAATTTAGATAGTATGTTGATTGGACGCTATTTTTCAGCGAGTGCTTTGGCTTTTTATGACAAAGCGTACCTATTATCTCTTTACCCAAATCAGATTTTGACTAATGTGATTTCTCCAGTCATTCAACCAATCATGTCTGACTATGAAACGAATCTAGAAAAAATCAAATCCGTGTATTTAAAAATTACAACTATTTTAGCCACAATTGGATTACCATTATCGGTATTTTTATTCTTTAATTCTAACGATATTGTGTTATTTTTGTTTGGCAATCAATGGGGAGGCAGTGTGGCAACCTTCCAGACATTAGCAGTCTCTGTTTGGATACAAATGATTTTAAGCAGCACAGGCTCCATTTTTCAGTCGGCTAATCGAACCGATTTGTTATTGCTTTCGGGGATTTTGTCCGCAATAGTTACCGTTTCAGCTATTCTATCAGGAATTGCGGCTGGCAGAATTGAATATGTGGCCTTGATGGTTATTATGGCGTTCGCAGTAAACTTTATCCAAACAAATTATTTGTTGATGTATCGTTTATTCAACTCGAACTTTATTGAGTTTGGAAAAGCGTTAGTCAAACCCGTTATCATGGCTATAATCCAATGTGCATTCTTTTTGGTGATTCCGCGCTTTCCATTTTCAAGTTTTGTTAATCTTATGATTAATGGAATCGCATTTGTGATTCTATTTATTCTAGGGTTAATTCTTACAGGACAAATGAAATTATTAAAAGAAGTCATTAAGAAAAAGTAAAGTAGTTTGAAAGGAAGAATAGAGTGCAGATAATTCCATTAGTTTCAGTGATTGTACCAGTGTACAACGTGGAAATGTATATAGAAGAATGTTTAGATTCTATTGTAAAACAAACCTACCAAGAATTACAGATTATTGTCGTTGATGACGGCAGTACAGATATGAGCAATCAAAAAGTGAAGTCCTATCTATCAGACAGCAGAGTTCAGTTTATTGAACAAGCGAATAAAGGACTTTCAGGAGCACGAAATACGGGTCTAAAAGCAGCAAATGGGAAATATGTACTATTTGTTGATTCAGATGATTATTTAGAAGTGAACGCTATTAAAGAGTTAGTTTATTTAATGGAAAAAGATCAAGTAGATCTTATCCGATTCAATGGTAGAGCATTTTTAGATGAACTAAATGAACCGATTGAACAAAATAATTATGATTTTAGTCATAGGCTAAAAGAAGAAATACTATATACGCAAAACCTTTTTGAAATGAACCGACGAACATTTGCCTCTCCTGTATACCTTTATATGGTGAAGAGAGAAGTCATAGAAAAAAACACTCTTTCTTTCTATGAAGGAATCTTGCATGAAGATGAGCTGTTTACTACTCAAATCTTTTTAAATAGTCACTCAATGATCTATGCAAATGCTTTTTATTATAATAGAAGATACCGTGAAAATTCGATCATGACAAATCAAAGTCAAGAAAGATTAAAAAGAACCGTTGAATCTTATGTAATCATTTTTAAAGAACTTGAAAAATTGTATTTGAATAAAGAGTATTCTAAAGAACAAAAAAAATTAATTAAAAGGCAAATGCTGTCGATTTATTCAGGACTGAAAAAAAATGGATTAACAAAAAAAAATAAAGATAGTGAGTTAATTGGAAATAATGTTATTTCATTGATAGATAAGTTATTCATAAAATTTAAAGAATTGAATAATAAAAATTTGACTTAATAAATTTAAGAAGCAACTGATGTTTAATTAATTTATAAGAAGTTAAAAGTAATTGGATTGTAATAGGATTTGAATATAGAATATGGTAATATAATTAAATGTATATCTAACATGAGCAATGGAGGAAATTAATAATGAATCAGGGAGAAAAATTTAGCAAGACAAAGAAGTTCTTAATTGGTGCTGTGGACATAATTTTATTCCATATCTCAATTCTCCTTTCTTTTTATGTACAATTCGGTCAAAACATTCCTATAAGAAATATCATAACTTATACTAATGCATTACCTTATATCATGATTTTATTTGTAATATTAAACATTTTATTTGGAGTATATATTTTATACAATAAATCTATAACGGATTTTATTTATCTAACTATTATCATCCAACTTTTAATGATGATTGCGATAATGGCTGTAACATTTGCAGGTAGATGGTTTGCATTTCCACGTTCGGTGTTGTTAATCAGCTTCGTCATCAGTTCAATATTTTTAATTGTATGGAGAGTCATAATATTTAGAGTATATCTTAAATACAGTGGAACAAAGAGAGTAATGGTTATAGGAGATGAAACAAAAGTAATCTCTGCTGCAATGAACTTTAATCAAGCTAAAAATGAACGTCACAAAATTGAATTAGTAGCAATCGATAGATATTTTAAACATATTAAAGAGAATATAGATAATTTTGATATTGTGTATTTAGCTAGTCATGTTGTGGAAGAAGAAAAAATCAAAATATTTGATCTACTAATAAAAAATGAAAAAAAAGTTTTTCTAAATACAAGTTTTGAGAATCTTATGTTAGTAAATCCTAATATTATGAATATTGAAGATGAAAGTATTATTGAGGCTTCAAATTTTAAAATTCCTGCTGAGGATGGTTTAATTAAAAGGATTATAGATTTTATTTTTTCAATACTATTAATTATTTTAGCTTCACCTTTTATGCTTGTAACAGCAGTATTAATTAAATTAACTTCTAAAGGTCCAATATTATATAAACAAGTAAGAATTACTAAAGATGGTAAAGAGTTTAATGTATTAAAATTTAGAAGTATGAGTGCTACTGCTGAGAAAGACTCCGGTCCAGTATTAGCTGCTTCAAACGATGTTCGTGTTACCACTATAGGAAAATATATTAGAGCTTTAAGAATAGATGAACTACCACAATTATTTAATGTTTTAAAAGGAGACATGTCTGTTGTTGGTCCAAGACCAGAAAGACCATTTTTTGTAGATCAATTTCAAAAGGAAAATAAATATTATTATTTACGCCATAATGTACGGGCAGGTATTACTGGATATGCGCAAGTTTATGGGAAATATGCTACAGATTTTAATAGTAAATTGAATTTTGACTTATTATATATTAAGAAATATTCAATTTTGTTGGATGTTAAAATCATGCTTCAAACAATAAAAATATTGTTTGATAAGGTATCTTCTAAAGGTTTAGATGAAGATGAAGTTACTAAAAAAATGCCGGAAAATATAAAAGTATTAAAATAAATAAAAGTACTAATTTAATGGAATTAAAAATATTTAAAGTTTATTAATATTTATTAAACTTTAAATATTTTTATTGGAAATGCTTAGTCAATGTTAAAACTAATAGAAGTAGATTATTTAATAAAAGAGGTGTATTGATGACAAGTAAAGTATTGCATATTATGAGTGGCTTTGGTGGTGGTATATCCTCTTTTATTTGGAATAAAGCAATAGCAATGGATAAAGAAAAAATTATTTTTGACATTATGACATATGATGATTGTAATTTTGAATTCGAAAATGATATCGCAAATATGGGTGGTAAAATATTCAAAATACCTAACCCTAAAATAGTGGGATGGAAACCATTTTATAAAGCAGTGAATGAAGTAATGAGCCATAGCGAAATGTACGAGATGGTACACAGTCATATACCAGGATACCGAGCTATCCCTTTCCGATTGATAGCGAAAAAAAATGGAATCAAACGTTTCATTATACATGCACACACATCTTCAAATCCACTGATTCCTGAAAAAAGTATAGAAAAATTAAATCGGAAATTAAATGGATTATTAGCAACAGATAAAGTATCGTGTGGAATTAAATCTTCAAATTATGTATTTGGTGAGAAGTATGTTAAAGAAAAAAGAATTATGCATATTCCCAATAGTATTGATGAAACACTTTATTTTCATAATAATCAGAATGGTCTTATGAAAGAAACGTTTTTTGATACTACATCAACAGATACTATAATCATTGGTCATGTAGGTAGATTTCATGAAGTGAAAAATCATGCTTTTATGATTCAAATAATGTTGCAACTTAAAGAATTAAATATTGATTTTTTATGGTTATTTATCGGAGCTGGGGATTTACAGGAGAAAGTGGAAAAAGAAATAAAAAAAAATAATTTGCAGAATAATGTGAAATTTCTAGGTAGAAGAAATGATGTGTATAAATTTTACAATTTAATGGACGTTTTTGTTCTGCCTTCATTTTATGAAGGTTTCCCTACAGTAGCTGTAGAAGCGCAAGCAGCAGGTACACCAGCAATTCTTTCTGAAAGTATCACTAAAGAAGCTGATTTAGGTATGGGATTAGTTAATTTTTATCCGATTAATGAAGAATCAACATCTAGTTGGATAGAAAGTATTGTCAAGGCGAAAACAATAGAAATACCAACCATTAAAGAAAGAAAAGATAAAATTGAATGGAAAAAATTCTCAAATAGTAGTTCTGCAAAATTATATGAAGAGTTTATCTTCCAAAAGATTAAACATTATGAGATCTAAAAATTTGACTGTTTTAAAAAGGGGGGGAGTAACCTTTATATGAAAAAATTGACATATATATTAGCCGGATCAGTTTTTTTGGGAGCTCAAATATTAGCTATTGATCTTGGAGTTGCAAAATTATCTCTTTATAGAATAATGTTAGTAATCATATCCTGTTTAATGGTAGTACTAATTTTTAAGAATGATTCTAGGTTATCTTTTTACTCTAATGCATTGGGTAAAAATTATACTCGTTTTTATTTTTTTTGGCTTATATATTCTTTAATATCTGTGATATGGGTTCAAGACATTGGTGGTTGGATAAATGCTATCTTCTTTTTAGGTTGTGGGTGTTTGTCTATATTGTATATGGGTATCTTTATACGCGAAGAGAAAGATATAAAAAACTTGTTTAAAACAATATTTGCATTGATCCTTTTACATAATATAATAGGTATAATGGAAATATTGACGGGTAATTATTTGTTTGCTAATTTAAATAAATTAGATAAATATCATACTTTTGCAACACAACCAAGTACACGAATACCTATTTCGATATATGCAAATCAAAACGATTTCGCAACAATGCTTCTTGCGGGTATAACAATAAGTTTTATATTATTTAAAAATAGTAATAAAACATCTATAAAATTTGTATATCTTTTAACTATTGTTTCATCTGTTTTTTTACTTTATAGAACGGGTTCTAGAGGGAATTTAATTGCTCTTTTAATAGGTATCAGTACACTTCTGATAACAAAGTATCTTCAACTATTCACAAAAAAAAATATAGTCAAATTTTTAATGATTTTATTAAGCATCTGTTTAGGTATCATAATCTTTTCCCCAGAAGTTCAACAAAAAATTATATCTTTAAATTATTCACTCCGAACGACATTTTTTGTAGAAGGTAATTCAAATATGACTAGAGTAAATCTAATAAGAAATGGTTTTTATTTTCTAGTTCAGTCATTTGGATTAGGAACAGGAGCTGGGAATATTGAACACTGGTTAGAATTCAATTCTATATTTTCAACGGGCACAATATATAACATTCACAACTGGTGGATGGAAATTCTATCCGGTTATGGTATTGTGATTTTCGTGCTATATGTTGCAGTTTATTTCTTGATGATTCGCCAGCTATTTATAAATTATAAATATTCAAAAAATAAGTTTGTTCGCACAACATCTTGGATCTTATTGGCCTATTTATTTTCATTTATACTTTCTTCGATCTCATCTTCATCAAACATGCTGATAGAATGGCAGTGGGTATTTTGGGGAGTAATTATCACGTTCATTAGGTATAGTGAGAAACTACCTAAAATGACTGAATACAAAGAAGGATGTAAAGATATAGAAAGAGTGGATTAAAAAATAAAAGTATTCTAGGAGGAAATAATGGATATACAGACATTACTGAAAGAAATAAAAATTTTTCTTTTTGAAAATAAAAAAACCATCTTTTTAACAACTGGTGTAGTAATAATTATAGTAGCAGCTTTACAACTTTTAGGTTATTTTTTTAATTCTCAACCTAATGAGGCTGATTTAAATGAATTTGATGCATTGCATACTGCTTATTTTGAAATATATATCGAACAAAACAACTTAGGTGCTTTCACAAATTCTTATCTTATAGAAGCCTTTTTAAATCAAGATGATGTTATTAATGAAATAGAAAGAAAATCAGGTTTATCCATTGGACCAGTAATTAATGAATATAGAGAAGCTAATGAAGTCATTATTACTACAGACGAAGATCCAATTAATGTTTCTAGAAATACGTCTACCAATATAATGACCATATCTTTTGGCATTGGAACTGAAGAAGAAAATTTAAAAGCAGCAAAAGCTTATTACCAATGGTTAGAAGATTCCAATCATCAGTTTTTTGAGGATAAAAAATTATTTTACATTTCAGCACCTGAAACTTTAGATATAGATACAATAACAAATCAAGCAAAGCCTTTTTCAATTAAAACTTTTGTTATACGATTAGTACTAGCTGTATTTGGAGGAGTAATTTTAGGAATAGCTATTGCATTAGCTTTTGTATTATTTAATAAAAAGATTATGTACGCATTCACTTATGGTTGGAATGAAGATGATGTGTTTTTAAACTTTAGTGAAGATAGTAACCCTAAAGAAATCGCTCACAGTCTTATCCAACCTAACAATGGAAAAAAAGTTATCTTGAGTGAAAACAGCTTAAATCAAGAATTGTTAAATGATTTGAAAAACATGTTTCAAAATGAGAATCAAGTAATATTTAATTCTGATGTACTAAATGTTGATCCATTGATAACTATCAATGAATTTATCATTGTCATTAAAAGAAAAGAAACAACTAAATCATGGTATCAAGATCAAAGAAGACAATTAAAGAGCTATCGTTCTTCTACCATAAAAATTGTTCAAATATAACTTGCAAAGGTGCATTAAAAAAATGAAGAAACCAATTGTTTCAATTATTACACCAGTTTATAATTCAGGAAAACTCATTGAAAAAACCATTAATTCAGTTAGGAATCAGTCATATACTCAATTTGAGATGATCCTAATAGACGATTGTTCTATAGATAATAGTCGTGCAATTATTGAAAAAATTACTGAAATCGACCCTAGAATTCGGTACATTCGATTGGATCGAAATTCTGGCGCAGCGGTTGCAAGAAATACTGGTATTAAAGCAGCTAAAGGAAGATACATTGCTTTCTTAGACAGTGATGATATGTGGAAAAAAGAAAAATTAACTCGTCAAATTGGTTTTATGGAAAAAAATAATGTGGCTTTTACTTATACTGCATTTGAAACCATAACTGAAGATGGGGATTTGATTCAAGATAGAGTCAATGTTCCAGAGAAATTAAATTATACACAATTATTAAAAAATACTGCAATTGCATGTTCCACAGTTATCGTTGATCGAGGTAAAATTGGTGATTTTCAAATGCCTTCAGTAAGAAAAGGTCAAGATACAGCAACTTGGCTTATGTTGCTTAGAGAGTCTGTTTCTTATGCGTTTGGTATTAATGAGATTTTATCTTCTTATAGAAAAGTAACTGGTTCTATTTCAGATGATAAATTAGGTGCGTTAAAAAGAACATGGAATACTTATCGTAACATTGAGAAGTTACCTTTGCTTAAAGCAATATACTATTTTTCTTGGTATGTATACAATGCCATTAAAAAAAGAATAAAATAATGATATTTTTTAGTAGAAAATAGGAGAATAGACATGCATTTAATTAAAAATATTATCAGGGTTGCTTTTGCCAATATTATGAATTTTGGAAGCAGCTTTATCGTAGGTTTTATTTTACCAGCCTATTTAAGTGTACCGGAATATGGTTTGTACAAGGAATATACGCTATATTTAAGTTTTGTCTACCTGTTTAGTTTTGGGTTTAATGATGGGATATATATTAAATATGGTGGGAAAAATTCGGATAGTATAGATAAAAGGGTTATACATGAAGAACATTCATTTTTATCAGTATTTCAACTGATAGTTTTCATTTTAATGTTGTCCTTTTCTATTTTAATCAAAGATCCTATCTTAATCCTTTTTTCAATTTCTACATTGTTTATGGCAATTACAACATACCATCAAAATTTTGCACAAGCGACTGGTAATTTTAAACTTTATTCTTATGCCAATATTCTTAAAACAATCGTAAATGTGTTAACTATTTTATTTGCTATCTTTATTTTAAAGAGTCGTAATTATATGGATTATGTTATTATGAATATTGTAACAAACCTTTTTGTATTTATTTTGTATGAATATGTTTTTATTAAAGAATATGGTTTTAGGTTTAAATTCAATACAACAAATAAAGTATCTATCTTTAAAATTGGAATTTTTGTTTTAATAGCCAATATGTCAATGACTTTTGTTGGAAATATAGGTTCTTGGATAGTTAATTTTGGTTTTCCTGTTGCAAACTTTGCTCAATATTCATTTTCAACGTCCATGTTAAATTTAATTTTACTCATTGTAAATGCAGTAGGTTTAATCTTTTATAATGTTATTTCTAAAAATGAAAATGAAGAAATGTTGAAATTTACTAAAAGGATATTATTATTATTAGGCATAGGTGGAGGATTACTATTTTTTGTGTTCAAAGTAATTATTCAAGTGTTTTTAACTAAATATACTCCAGCATTGTCCTTACTTTCCATAACATTTATCTCGATTCCTTATATTATGGTTGCCAATGTAATTATAACAAATTTATATAAATCGAGAAAAAACGAAAAGAAATATTTTAGAGATGTTATTGGATTTGCAGGAACTTCATTCCTGTTTGTAGGAATAGTCTACTTATTAACTGACAGTATGACAAGTATAGCTTTAGCAACAACGTTTGCGTATATTTTCTGGTATATATACTCTACAAATGTGGAATACAAATACTTAAAAAGTTCATTAAAAGAATATATTTTATTAATAAGTCATTTTATTGTTTTTTATATTACGGCAAATATTTTTAGCAACTATATAGGGGCAAGCGTGTATTTAATTTATGTAGTAGCTGTTTTGTTTGCTTTTAGAAACGATTTATTTAAAATAGTTGAGTATGCTAAAAATAAGTAAACTAGAAATATATAGAATGGATAGGATAGAATTGAAGAATGATTTAATTTCAATTGTTGTGCCTTGTTATAACGAAGAGGAAGTTTTAAAGTTATTCTATAATGAGGTTGAAAAAATAAAAGAAAAACTTGGAAATGCAAGCATTGAATATTTATTCGTTAACGATGGTTCTAAAGATCAAACATTAGATATCTTACGTAGATTAGCAGAAATTGATAGCAATGTAAGGTATTTGTCTTTTTCAAGAAACTTTGGAAAAGAAGCAGCTATGTTTGCTGGTCTTGAAAACGCAGCTGGGAATTATGTAGTTATTATGGATGCTGATTTACAGGATCCGCCAGAGTTATTACCAAAGATGTATAATATAATCAAAAATGAAGAGTATGATTGTGTAGGATCTAGAAGAGTTAACAGAGAAGGTGAACCACCTGTTCGTTCATTTTTTGCTAGACAATTTTATAAAATTATTAATCGTATTTCTGAAACTGAAATTGTTGATGGGGCAAGAGATTATCGACTTATGACTAGACAAATGGTCGATGCAGTTTTAGAAATAAGAGAGTATAATCGCTTTTCAAAAGGAATTTTTAGTTGGGTTGGGTTTGATACAAAATATTTAGAATATGAGAATCGAAATAGAGTAGCAGGAGAAACTACCTGGTCGTTTTGGAGTTTAATGAAATATTCCTTAGATGGTATTGTAGCTTTTTCAGATACTCCATTAGCTATTTCTTCTTTAATAGGTTTGAGTTCTTTTATAATATCCATTGTAATGGCTATTATTGTTGCTATAAGAACTTTAATATTTGATGATCCTACATCCGGCTGGACATCATTAGTTGTTATTATATTAGCAATAGGCGGTCTTCAATTATTTTGCTTGGGCATTCTTGGAAAATATATTGGGAAAACCTTTCTTGAATCTAAAAATAGACCAATATATATTATTAAAGAAACCGAGAAAAATTCCTTAATATATAAAAAAGAACGTAAATTTTAATTTTTAAACTAAAAAATGATATTAAGAATGTTACTAGCGTTAAACTTAGAGGGAGAGTATTTTAGGTGAAGCAAGAGATAAGCATACAAACAAAAATAAATAAAGTTACACCTTATTTTGCACTGTTTTTTTTAACATTTATTACTTCATTAGTCTTAGTTTCTAATCCTTTTTCTGAACTAATAGCTAAACATGATTCAAGTATGTTTACTTATTTTGGATACGCAATGGATAATGGGAAAATTATGTATACTGAAATTTTTGACCATAAAGGACCAATTATTTTTATATTTAATTATATTGGAATTTTATTTTCAACAGCAAATTTTACTGGAATTTATATAATTGAGTTCTTAAGTCTTTTTCTCTTTTTTTTATTTACTTATCGACTAAGTAAATTGTGGATACCAGATTTAACAGCTTTCATTACTCTCATCGTTGAAGCAATCGTTTTAACCTTTTTTTTAGAAGGTGGAAATCTGACTGAAGAATATGCTTTGCCATTTATTGCTTACAGCTTATACGCGTTTTCAAAGTTTTATAAATCAGATAATAAAATTATCTGGAATGAGATCATTTTGATAGGAATGTCGTTTTCGATTGTCTTTTTGTTACGAGCAAATATGATTTCATTATGGGCCATTTTTTGTATGTTTATAGCAGTAGAGTTTATATATAAAAAAGAATATAAGGATTTATTTAAAGTAATTGGATTATTTATTATAGGAGTATTGCTTGTATTCATACCAATTGGTTTATACTTGTATTTAAACAACGCTTTAGAAGCAGGAATTTTTCAGTCTTTAGTCTTTAATTTCATGTATCTAGATAGTTCTGGAGAAAAAAATGAGTCTATTAGAATATTGTACAATATATTATCTAATCATTATGTAGTAGCTTTATTTTCCGGTTTTTTACTTTATGTCATATATAAATGGAGAAACTATATAAATAGTGAAAAAATGCTTGCTATAATTGCATTATTGTTTTCAATTTTATCTTTTTACACTAGTGTGATGTCTGGAAGAGAGTATAAACATTACTTGATGGCGATGATTCCAACAATGACAATACCTTTAATCTTTATTATTAAAGACTTAAGTATAAATATTGGGAAATATAAGTTATTCTTCTCATCGTGTATTGTAATATTTATTTTGTATAATAGTCAATTGAATACAATCTATGAAACAATTTATATTACTAATATTGACGCAGATGAAATCGAACATGCTGATGGTATTGATCACAAAGAACAACAAATGATTTTTAACGCTACTAAAAAAAATAGAGTATTGGAAATTGCGGAAATTATAAAAGAAAATTCGAATGAAGATGATATGATTTATGTGCATCGTAATGCTGGAAATTTATACTTGTTAAGTGATAGACTATCTTCAATAAAATATTTCAATTTACCTGCAGTAGATTTAAATGAAAACAAACTAATAGGGGAAAAATTTTTGAAAGAAATTATTCATGCAGAGTCTAAATTAATTATTTTAGACACCAGCTTTAATAATAAAGAAAAAATTGGAACAGAGTTAACTTTTTATAAGTTTGTATTAGAAAATTATGAGCTTATATATAATGAAAATGGTTATTTTGTGTATTCGGCACTTAAATAATTAAACAGAAGAGAAGATTAATCTGATTATATAATCAGATTAATCTTCTCTTCTGTTTTGTAAAAATTATCTACAAATTTTTAATAATGACAAATTATGTCCATAGTAAAATAAATAATTATAAGTTATACTCAAATTGTTCGAAAAAAAATAGGGGGGATGATTTTTTGAAATTGTCAAAGAAAGTAATACAAAAGGTTATGGTTTTAACTATGGTGGTATGCCTGTTAAATCCAATTGTTGGTTCGTTAAGTGTTTTTGCTTCTGGAAATACGAGTATAGATAGTAGTAAAGTAATAGAAGAGAGTCAAAGCACTGAAATGAAAGACTCAAGTAATGTGTCTACTGAAAGTGGACAAACAGACTCATCGGAAAAAATATATAGCCCTGAAGATGCATCAGAAGAAACTGAACAATCGGTTGTGGAAACTGAGACGGTACCCGATACCGAATCTGATTTGAAACCAGAAATAGAAGAATCACAAGAAGTCGAAGAAATTCAAGAAAACACAGATAAAACATCAGATGAGACAATAGAACAAGAAATAGATGAAGAAATATTTTCTATAGAAGAAACTAGAGAAAAAGCAATGCAAATGATGGATGATGAAAAAAACACTATGAGTACATTCAGTATGAATGCAAGAACAGTATCAAAAACAGATGCTTTTATAAATGCAGTTTCTTCATATGCCGTAACTACAGCAAATGAACAAAAGCTATACCCGTCAGTAATGATAGCTCAAGCTGCACTAGAAAGTGCATGGGGAACAAGTATACTAGCTTATAAACCAAACTATAATTTGTTTGGCATAAAAGGAGAATATAATGGACAATCATTTTCTAAGTATACGAAAGAATATAATGAAAAAACTGGCTGGAGTACAATAAAAGCGGATTTTAAAAAGTATCCTAGTTATAAAGAAACCTTTATAGATAATGCTAATAAATTACGTAATGGAACTGATTGGAATGCAACTTATTATAATGGTACTTGGAAAGAAAATACCAAAACATATAAAGATGCGACAAATTGGTTGACTGGTCGTTATGCTACTGACCCTACATACGGAGAAAAATTAAATCAAATTATTGCTACGTATGATCTAACAAGATTCGATACAATTCAAAAAAATCCAAATGAAAACAATTTGGATGAAATAGGCAATCTGTCATACGATGAAGTTACGTCGACAACAGATATTAAAGATTATGAAGCATATATTAACGGTGAAACAGATGGAATTTATACAACTCCTAAAGGAACGGATAATTCCAGTGTGGTTGCTTCATCAGCTGAATACTTTGATAGAAAAGTTATGGCAATTAAAGAAAGCAAAACAAAAAATGGTCTTACATGGATATTAATTCAAATAAGTGGTAAAAATATTGGCTGGATTGAAAAAAATGGTTTAAGCACATTTGATACAATTAATTCAACTAAAAATACTGATTACAAAGCCATCGTTAAAAGTTCAGGTTATACATTGGATACAGCACCCTGGGGAACAAAAGGTTTTCAAACAATTGGAAAAACGGATACTTATATTGGTAAAGAAATTACAGTACTAAAAGAATCTGTAACTATAAAAGCAACATGGGCATTAATAAAATTACCTAACAACTCACAAGTATGGGTAAATAAAGCAGCACTTGATGTAGAAAAGATTACATCTACTAAAGAGACAAACTACAAAGCACTGATTTCCCGAAAAGGAGATACACTAAATACAGCGCCTTGGGGAACAGAAGGTTTTGAAACAGTAACTAAATCAGATGCTTATGTAGGACAAGAATTTACCGTTCTTAAGGAAGCAATAACAAGAAGAGCAACATGGTCCTTGATTAAGTTGCCTGGAAATAAAGAGGTTTGGATTGATAAAAAAGCTTTAAATATTGAAAAAATTGATTCTATAAAAAGTGTAAATTACAAAGGAACAATAAAAAGAAAAGGAGATACTATCAATACAGCTCCATGGGGTACGGAAGGCTATAAAACTGTAGCAAAATCAGATACCTATGTTGGAAAAGAAGTTACCGTTTTAAAAGTAGCTAAAACAAGACGTGCAGAGTGGGCTTTAATCTCTATAAATGGTAAAGAATTAGGTTGGATTGACATTAATGGATTGGACACCTTTGATACTATTGATTCAACTAAAACCGTTAATTACAAAGCTATCATTTCACGTTCCGGAGATACACTTGATACAGCACCCTGGGGAACAAAGGGTTTTCAAACAATTGGGAAATCAAAAGATTATCTTAATAAAGAAGTAACTGTAATAAAAGAAGCTGTTACGTACCGAGCAACGTGGGCATTAGTGAAGTTACCTGGAGGTATACAAGCTTGGATAGATAAAGAAGCTTTAAATATTGAAAAAGTAGTATCTTCTAAAACTACTAATTATAAAGCTTTAATTGCTAGGTCTGGAGATTCTCTTAACACGGCACCCTGGGGAACAGAGGGTTATCAAACAATTGGAAGCTCAGATCCTTATGTTGGTGAGGAAGTAACAGTATTAAAAGAAGCAATCACAAGAAGAGCAACATGGGCATTAGTAAAATTGCCAAATAATAATCAAGTTTGGTTAGACAAAAAAGCATTAAATATTGAAAAAATTGAGTCATTAAAGGCAGTAGATTATAAAGCTTTAATTTCCCGAAAAGGAGATACATTAAATACAGCACCATGGGGTACAGAAGGTTATCAAACAGTTGGTAAGTCAGATGATTATGTTGGCAAAGAAGTAACTGTAATAAAAGAAGCAATTACGAGACGAGCAACATGGGCTTTAGTAAGATTGCCAGGTGGTAAAGAACAATGGATAGATAAAAAAGGGTTGAATATCGAAAAAATTATTTCAAATGTAGATGTTAGTGATTATAAAGCTAGAATAGTTCGTAATGGTGATAGTATAAACACTTTGCCATGGGGAACAGAAGGCTATAAAAAAGTAACAATGTCAGATAATTATTTTGGAGCAGAAGTTACTGTACTAAGAGAATCAACTACAAGACGAGCTACATGGTTATTGATTGCTTACAATGGTAAACAACTTGGATGGATAGACAAAGCATCTGTAAAAAAAATTACTACAAGTAAGAAGGTAGTCGTTTTGGATCCAGGTCATGGTGATGGAGATCCTGGTGCAACTAGTGGTGGAGTACAGGAAAAAGCTCTTAATTTATCTGTTTCACTTAAAGTGAAAAACCGATTAGAAGCAAATGGTTATGAAGTCATTATGACTAGAAAAAATGATACATTTTTAGAACTTAGTGAAAGAGCAACATTAGCTAATCAATCTAAAGCGGATATTTTCGTAAGTATTCATGCCAATGCATTTAATGGAGCGGCTCATGGAATAGAAACTTATTCTTACAACCGTAAGGGAAATGCAAAAAATCCTTTAGTAGCCAATAATTCTGATAGAAGTTTAAGAAGTGGTGCTTTAGCACTTAGTGTTCAAAATTCTTTAGTCAATAAAACAGGAGCATTCAATAGAGGAGCTAAAACAGCTGATTTCCATGTTGTAAGAGAAACGGGAATGCCAGCTATTTTAGTAGAAATGGGATTTGTTGATCATACTTCTGAAAGAGCAAAATTAAGGACTAATGCTTATCAAGATAAGTTGGCTGACGGAATCACAACTGGGATTATTAACTATTTTAATAATATTAAATAAAGTGAACAATTTAAATAGACTTTTTTTATTTAATAATTGCTTTATAGACTATAAGATTGGTTATGCTGGTTGTCATTTAATTATGATGATCAGCTCAACCGGTCTTCTTTTTTTAATTGTATTAAAATACTTCTTCATCCTACCGTCCATTTCTGATATCATAGATAAGGTTTAGTACAAATAAAGCTTACAACTCTTTAAGTCAATAACAAAAATCCGTAATGGAGTAAGAAGGAGATACAATGAAAAAGATAATTGAGCAAATTTTTAAGTTTGGAATCGTAGGGATTATAGCTGCTATTATAGATTTTGGAACACTTTTTATTCTAACGACATTATTAGATACCTATTATTTGTTGTCGGCTGCAATAGCTTATATTCTATCAACAGTATTTAATTATATTGCAAGTATGCAGTACGTGTTTGTAAGCAAATTTGATAAAAGCGAAAAAAATAAAGAATTTCTTATTTTTGTCATTTTAAGTGTGATTGGATTGGCAATCAATGAACTCATTATGTGGTTCTTTGTTGAAGAATTTAGTTTTCATTATATTTTATCCAAAGTAATTGCTACTATCATTGTGATGGTTTGGAACTTTATCACAAGAAAGATGTTTTTGGAGGGGACTAAGGAATTGCAAAGGTGAGCAAAGGTATATTATAAACAACAAATAAACACAATTTATAAAACAATAGAAAGTTAAAAGTGAGGTATAAGGTTTGAAAAAGACATACATTAAAACTATTTATCGATATGGCACATTATTTTTCTTCTTAATTGCTCTATACACATTGTTAATGACGCTGGTGTACACTATTCCCAATGCAGCTGTGTCTAATCAGGTAGAAGCTGGACAAGCTTTAATTCAAACTGAAGGTAAAAGACCTATCTTGCAATTCGGTGGTACTAGAGCTGCGCAGTTAGATAACTTTACAGATAATGTTATGTTTCAAGGTGTGATCAAGAATGATCAAGAAAATCCACTTGAATCAGGTATGAATGTGCGCTCTTATGCTCGTTATTGGCATGGGTATCAAACTGTTTTGCGTCCGTTATTAACGGTTTTGAGTTATACAAGTATTCGCTATCTAAATATCTTTGTTATTTTAGTATTGCTTTGTTTTGTGTTTAGTGACATTAAGAAAAAAATGGGCACTACATATAGCTTAGCCTTTCTGATTTCACAAGCAATGATTTATGTAATTATATTTCCGATGTCAATGCAATATACGACTTCATTTGTTGTAATGTCATTTGCAATGCTGATGGTAAGTTACCTTTACGAAAGAAAGCAAATGAAATATGCAGGATATCTATTTTTTATAACAGGATCGCTCGTTAATTTTGTCGATTTTTTGACCTATCCATTAGTCACTTTGGGAATTCCGTTAATTTATGCAATATTACTTTTAACCAAAGATGAAGAAATTAGTTTTCTATCTAATTTTTACTTTTTAATAAAAACTTCTATTCTCTGGTGTTTAGGTTATGGACTAACATGGGTTACAAAATGGATATTATCGTCTTGGATATTAAATATAAATGTTCTTAAACAAGCAACTCAGCAAGCTTCTTTAAGAACTGCAGGAAATGCTGAGTATCCAACAAGCCCAATGGGAGCACTCACTGCTAATTTAGATCTCATGTTTCCACCTCAAGCTATTAAAGGATTTTTATTGTTACTTGTTTTATGGGTCTTCCTATTTTTGTTCTTCCATAAACCATTGCAAAACATCTATAAAATGACACCTTTACTAATGGTATCGATGTTTCCCTTCGGTTGGTTAGTGATATTAGCTAACCATTCTGAAATGCATTTTTGGTTTACTTATAGAATATTAGCAATTACGGTGTTCGGTATATTATCCTTTATGGTTTATAGTATTGATACTAATAAAGTAAAACAACTAATACACAAAATAAAATACTAATTTAATTTATACAATTATACTAAGTATAGATTACCTATTTGTGCTATAGTTTTCCGACTTTAATATTAATGATTATTACGAAAATAAATACGGTGCACCAAATTTTTCAACTATTCAAAAAAGAATAGTTTGGAAATTTGGTGTTTTTGACTGTTACTTATGTATCATTTAAATATCATTAGAAAAGCACTGATGTTTAGCGGCAATGATTATGATATAATTGTAGAACAGTTGTGTGAAATTTTGCTAGCTTGTTTTAAGATAATAGAACTTCAAAAAGTACAATGTTTTGGTGTGGGAATAATAAAAAGTATGTTTTATTTAAAAGGAGAATAGCTAGATGAACTTCACATACTTAAGCAAAGAATGGCAAAGTATTAATGAAAAAATGGATAATATATGGAGCTTTATTTTTTTAAGTTTACTATCACTATCATTTGTGGTCACTGATTGGATGGTAGGCATATTTTCATGGTCAGATTTCATTTTTGGGATAATATTGTTTTTTATGGTAATAGGTGGTAATTATATTTTAAAAAAAGAGCAAATTGGATTGTTTGTAGCAGTGTTTATTGTAGTTTTTTTAAATATATTTTTAAGCAATATATATAATGAGCATTTCGAGCTTTCCGTTGGAATAGCAGGACTGATAAAAATTTCCTTTTACTTGGTAACAATAGTAGGATTATATAATTTTATAAAAAAAAGAAAGTTAGAAAAAAAGGTCTTATTTTCATTGAATATAGTAGCTGTTATCGTTTCAATAATAGGTATTTATATTACAATTGCCATTTATTCAAATGGCCAGCTACCCTTTGATTTTTTTTGGCTGTTTACAAGAAGTGATCGGTTAAGTTATTCTTTTAATTGGAATGAGAATTTGATTCGGACAAGAAGTATTTTTTCTGAACCATCATATTTTGGTTATTATTTAAATATTATTTTAGGCATGAATTATTTTAATAAAACAACTCCAGAGACATCTAAGTGGTTAAACTTATTTTTAACAATTATGATCATTTTAACCTTTTCATATAGTTCGATTGCTATAATGGTTGTTGTTCAAATTTTGAAAGGTTTTGATTTTATAAAAAATAAAAGTTTTAAATGGAATAACTTTTATTTTTTATATATTATGATTCTGTTTTTTGTAATTTATCTCTTTTGGGATACGTTTAGTGAGACACTAATACAAAGAACACTAAATATATTATCTGGGGAAGATTCATCGGCAATTAACCGGATTACTACAAGCTGGCAATATATTAATACAAATTATTTATTTTTAGGAAATGGAATTGGCCATACACCATCTATTTGGAATATTTATGCGTATATGTTATCTGATTTTGGGATAATCGTATTTATCTGTTCAATTATTTTTACAGGATATATTATGAATAATAACTTTAGATTAGGTGTATTATTCTTATTGTTGAATTTTCAAAAAGGAGGGTATCTCTCTAATTCTTTTTGGATATATCTACTGCTACTATTTCTTTTTATTGATACTCAAAAAAATAGAAATAATGTTCATATGAAACTTAAACTCAATAGGATTTGAATTGATGATATGTTAATATGATAAAGTTCCAGTTAAAAAGCTGGTTACTGATAATTTAATTAAAGAAAGTAAAAAATTAAATTGAATTATGCTATACTAGATGAGGATTTTATAAATGGAAATCGTATTATCGAATAAATTAATAATAGGCTCTCAACATATGTTGACGATAAATAAATTGATACTTCTTATAATATGAGGTACAAGAATTCTATAAGAATTACTTTTTTTATTAGAGATAACTACTGAAAGGTCGATAAAATTATGCGTATATGTGTCATAAGAAATGCAGAAGGTGAAATGAATGCTCAACTAGAACGTGTGGCTAGTGCATTATTCGAAACAAAAAACGATTTTTTTTTAGTCACGCGCAATCGTGACGCATCAGAAAAAGGAACAGTGATAAAAAAAGAGATATTTATAGATAATAAAAAAATTGATAATTATGAAATACAACTACCAGCTATTATCGGTGGAGGACTAAAAAACGTCTTACCAGTATTAGAGTTTAAAAAAATTCTTACCAAATGGCTTGAAGATAATCTAGAGAAATATGATGCTATTCATGCTATTGATTATGATGTTGGTTCAGTTGCTTTAAAAATATGTAGAAAAAACAATAAAAAATTAATTTATCATATCGCAGATTTTTATGCAGATAGTCGATTGAGTATCCCGGCATTTGCTAAAAAAATACTTCGACAAAAAGAATATACGATTATAAATCATGCAGATGCAACTATTATTTGTTCTGAAGATAGATTTAAACAAATTGAAGGAAGCTTTCCTAAAAAAGTAATCGTTATTCATAATACGCCTGCTAGAAGACAAATGATCACAAAAGAAGAGGTTAGACTAAATAACAAAGATAGCTTGATGTTGACCTATGTAGGAGGACTAGAGAAAAAAAGATTTATAGACAAAGTTATTTCAGTAGTCAAAGAACAGCCAAATTATAAATTACTACTGGCAGGATCCTTAGGAGATGCACGAGAATCTTTTGAACATATTGACAAGATAGAAAATATCACCTATGTTGGTAAACAACCATATGAAAAAGCTTTAGAATTATACCAAAGTACTGATGTTATGTTCGCTATCTATGATCCAGATCATCCAAATCATAGATATTCGGCTGCTAATAAAGTATATGAAGCAATGCTGATGGGTAAAGCCATTATTGTAGCAAAAAATACAGGGATGGATAAAATAGTCGAAGAAGAGAACATGGGCTATACGATAGATTTTGATCAGAAAGATTTTTCTGAATTATTAACGCACATTTCAAACAATCGTGAAGAACTTTACGAAAAAAGCTTAAATGCTTATCATGCTTACAAAAAATATTCGTGGGAAGAAATGAAAAAACGACTTATTTTATTGTATGAAGAGTTAGATTAAGAGGTTTAGATTTAACTTGGATATAAAAAGCATTATTTCTAAAAAATAATTTAAAATAGATTATAAATAATGGAGGTTTTTTTTTGATTAACGTAGTAGGATTAGGATATATAGGTTTACCAACAGCACTAATGTTAGCTGCAAATGGAAATAAGGTCATTGGTACAGATTATAATAAAAAAGTTGTGAAATCTTTACAAAATGGTTCAGTTCCTTTTGAAGAAAAAGGAATTAATGAATTGTACCAAGAAGCCATTTCAAAAGAAATTACGTTTACAGATGAATATATAAAAACAGATATGTATATCATTACAGTACCAACTCCATACATGAAAGATTCTAAAAAGATAGATCCAACTTATATCATATCAGCTGTACAAAGTGTTATGGACGTATGTGAAAAAGGAGCAGTAGTGGCAATTGAATCAACGGTCTCTCCAGGAACGATTGATAAATTTGTCCGTCCTTTGATTGAAAATAAAGGTTTTGTACTAGGTGAAGATATTCATTTAGTTCATGCACCTGAACGTATTTTGCCAGGGAACATGATTTATGAATTAAAACACAATTCACGTACGATTGGTGCTGACAGTCCTGAAGCAGGAGAAAAAGTTAAAGCTATTTATGAAACATTTTGTGAATCTGAAATTGTAATTACGGATATAAGAACTGCAGAAATGACAAAAGTAGTCGAAAATACTTTCCGAGATATCAATATTGCTTTTGCAAATGAATTAACAAAAATTTGTCGTTCAGATGATTTAGATGTTTATGAAATTATCCGCATTGCGAATAAACACCCACGAGTAAATATTTTAAATCCAGGACCTGGTGTAGGTGGCCATTGTATTTCAGTTGATCCGTGGTTCCTTGTTGGAGATTATCCAGGATTAACGAATCTTATTTTGACTGCTCGCCATACAAACGATTCAATGCCTGAATTTGTTTTAGAACGTGTGCATACGATTATGAAAGAAAAAGGGATGACTGATTTATCTAGAGTTGGTTTATATGGTTTAACATATAAACAAGATGTAGACGATATTAGAGAAAGCCCAACACTGCAATTACTTGAAAAAATGAAAGAGCATTTAGCTCCTGGATTAAAAGTATATGATCCAATGGTTCATACAAAAATAGTGGATAATCAATATACTGATTTTGATGCCTTTTTAGGAGAGGTTGACTTTGTGATTGTCATGGTTTCACATACTCATATTCTTCATAATGAAGATAAACTAGCTGGAAAAGTTATTTTAGATACTCAAAAAGTATTAAAAAATACTGTAGTAAATTATTTGTAGAAATTAATCTCTTGTCTATTCGTTTTGATGGAGTTTAAAAATATAGATGTTAGGATGTAGACAATGAAAAAAATTAGAGTAATGACTATCTTTGGTACGCGTCCCGAAGCTATTAAAATGGCGCCACTTGTATTGGAATTAGAACGGCAATCAGATCGATTTGAATCAATTGTTACAGTAACAGCACAACATAGACAAATGTTGGATCAAGTACTGGGAATTTTTAATATTACACCGGATTATGATTTAAATGTTATGAAAGATCGCCAATCATTGGCCCAAATTACAGCTAATGTTTTAACTGGATTGGAAGAAGTCATGAAAGAAGTAAAGCCAGATATTGTTTTAGTTCATGGAGATACAACTACGACATTTGCAGCTGGAATTTCTGCTTTTTATAATCAAATTAAAGTAGGTCATGTGGAAGCGGGTTTACGGACTTGGAATAAATATTCTCCATTTCCTGAGGAAATGAATCGACAAGTAACCGATGTATTATCAGATATATATTTTTCTCCAACTAAAGAAAGTGCTGCAAACTTGTTCAAAGAGAATCATCCAGCAGAGCATGTTTATATTACAGGTAACACTGCTATAGATGCATTGAATGAAACGGTAAAAGATGATTATCAACATGAAGTGTTGGATAAAATATCGGAAAATAATCGTTTAATATTAATGACTATGCATCGTAGAGAAAATCAAGGTGAACCAATGGAACGTGTTTTCCGTGCTATTCGTCAAGTTGTAGATAGTCATGATGATGTTGAGGTAGTCTATCCAGTACACTTGAACCCAGTAGTTCAAGATGCTGCTAACAAAGAATTAGGTGATCATGAGCGAATTCATTTGATTGCACCGCTAGATGTTATTGATTTTCATAATATCGCTGCAAGAAGTTATATGATTATGAGCGATTCAGGTGGAGTACAAGAAGAAGCTCCTTCTTTAGGTGTACCAGTACTTGTTTTACGGGACACCACTGAGCGTCCTGAAGGGGTTGCAGCAGGTACATTAAAACTGGTTGGAACAGAGACTAAAGATGTATTATCTACAATGATCGAGTTATTGGACGATAAAGAAGTTCATCGTACAATGGCAGAAACAAAAAATCCCTATGGAGACGGTACAGCTTCAAAACGTATTTTAGATGCTATTGCTTTTGAATTTGGTATAGATAATGAACGTCCAGTAGATTTTAAATAAAAATTAGTCGTAATTAAGCAAGAGTCATAAATTATTTAACAATTAAATAATACAAGAAGAGAAAAGAATAATTTCAAATTTAAGTTGGAATTATTCTTTTCGAATTGTTTTAAAAATATTTAATTGTAGTTAGGTACTATATGAATGAACTTATTATTAAATCTTAAAAAGTAGGAGATAAACTTGGATAAAAAAAATTACGTTTTGACTTTTCTTTTGATGCTATGTAATCTAATTTTATGTTTGATAAATTATTATAATGTTATTATTTTTTTTGTGATTAGCTTAGTTATCTTAGCAAGTAGGAAGGTTGCATTATGTTTAACAAAAAAAATTAAAATTGGTTTAATAGTCTTTATTCTCTTTTATAGTTTAATAAATATAATCTCTTTTTTATTGAATAGGCCTATAAGGTATGAATACTATGCATTTATTTCATTTGTAAAACTCTTTTTGTACACTGGCTTATTGTGGCTTTATATAAGTGGAGTAGCAAAAAAATTCATTCCAGAAAAAATAAATGTTTTGAATACTAATTTAAAAGACAAAATGTTTCAGTTGAATTCTCAGCACCATCTTTTTTTTGTTTTTATGATGTTAGTAATTTTACATAGTATTTACTTCTTTGCGTTTAGTCCTGGCAACATGTACATTGATTCTTATTCTCAATGGGGACAGGCAATGGGAGGAATAAAAGTAGATGATTGGCATCCCGTATTTTCAACCTTGTTACTCCGTATTTCTTTTTATATTACAGGGACTCCGATAGTATTTACTTTACTACAAGTTCTAGGAAGTATAGCAGTATTTACGTATGCATCAAAAATATTATTAGAAAAAAAAATTAAACCTGTTTTCGTTTATTTTTTCATTTTGTTTATTATGTCTAGTACTGTAACTCTTCCAAGTGTGACAACTATTTATAAAGACAATTTATATAATATTGCTTTGTTCTTTATGACATTATTTTTATTTGAAATTGTAGATTCAAAGGGACAATGGTTAAAAAATAATATTTGGCACGTGGTATTTTTTACGGTAAATGCAATCTTTCTAATGCTTTGTCGTCATAATGGAGTGTATGTATTGATTGCATCTTGTATACTATTTATTCTATTCTTTAAGGGGTTACGTATTTATTTTACAGCGTTTTTAGGAGTAGTAGTAACGATTTACATGCTGTTTACTGGACCTATATTTAGTCATTACAATATAGAAGAAGGTTCGTCTAGTGAAAAATATAGTATTTTGTTACAACATATTGGAAGTGTGATAGCGTATGATGGGCAAATTGATCCTGAAGATGCTGAATACTTGAATCAATTACTACCTTTAGATATTTGGAAAGAAAAATATACAGAGGAAATGATTGATCCAGTAAAATTTCATGCTTCGTATAATAGAGAAGTTATTAATGAAAATGAATTAACATTTGTAAAAGTATGGTGGAATGTATTCAAAAATAATCCGTTGTTAGCTCTTAAAGGTCATTTAGAACAAATTAGACCGCTCTGGGATATAAATGGCTGGGAGCATGGACTAGCAGGAGCAGTAATGTTTCACTTTTTTATTGATTCTCCAAAAGAATATTATGACCCATATTTACAAGAATATACTTTTGAATCAGATGATTTACGTAGTTTAATTGAAGAATACAGTTTTTGGAAAAATGACTATAATATTGAGACTAAACCATTTTTAACTACCCTACCGGCATTAGCACTGGTATGTTTAATCATAAGTACAATTATACTCATTAAAGAAAAAAAATTCCAATTGTTATTAGTTGTTATCCCGGTATTGATGAATAATGGAACCTTGCTGCTTGCAATGCCAGCTTATAATATGAGATATGTTATATCAACAGTTTATATTGGATTGTTTTGTTTGTTTTTACCATTTATGTTAGACAAAAGAAAAGATACTATATTGGAGGAAAATAATGAATACTAAAGAAATAGCTATATTGATTCCTTGTTATAATGAAAGTAAAACAATTGCGAAGGTAATTGCAGATTTTAAAGAAGTATTGCCTCAAGCAACGATTTACGTATACGATAATAATTCAACAGATGGGACAGATGAGATTGCTCGAAAAGCTGGAGCAACTGTTAAGCATGTTTATCAACAAGGTAAAGGGAATGTGATTCGAGCTATGTTTCGGGATATTACAGCAGATTGCTACTTGATGATTGATGGGGATGACACTTATCCAGCAGAGTACGCTCCGGAGATGGTAGAGTCAATATTAGAAGGTCGTTCCGAAATGGTTATAGGTGATCGCTTATCATCTACTTACTTTGAAGAAAATAAACGTCCTTTTCATAATGTTGGAAACAAAGTAGTACGTGGCTTGATTAATTTATTGTTTAAAAATAACGTTAGAGATATTATGACGGGCTATCGTGCATTTAGTTTTGGATTTGTAAAAACGTTTCCTGTTCTGTCTAAAGGTTTTGAAATCGAAACTGAAATGACTATTCATGCATTAGATAAGAAACTAGCTATGGAGAATGTTGTTGTAGGTTACCGTGATCGACCTGAAGGAAGTGTATCAAAATTAAATACTTATTCGGATGGGTTTAAAGTTATAAAAACAATTGGAAGACTGTTTAAAAATTACAAACCATTTGTCTTTTTATCAATTATAGCGGCTATTTTAGCGCTAATTTCAATAGCGTTATTTGTTCCTGTGTGGTTAGATTTTCAGCAAACAGGTTTAGTATTACGATTCCCAACTTTAATTGTCTCTGGATTCTTTATGATTGCAGCCCTACAATCATTTATAAGTGGAATAATTTTAGACGTTTTAATTCAAAGTAGTAAGCAAAGTTTTGAATTGGACTTTAATAAAATCATGGAGTTGCGCTATTTAAGTACTAGAAAGGGTAAATAGTTGTATTTTATATAATTTATCATTAAATAATAAAATATTTTCTTAATTTCCAAAAAAATATCCACAAATGGTTTGTGGGTATTTTTTTGGATAATTTTATAATAAAAAGTCTATAAGAAAGTAATTGCAATTTATTAATGAATTGGTACAATATAAAGGAACATACATAACACAAAGATTTTTGCTTATTGCGAAGATCAAGAAAAGGGTGAAATAATGTCACAATCAAGATCCGAACTGCGAAGACCAAGCAAAAAACCAACGAAAAAAAGAAATGGTTTGAAAATTTTTCTAATAATTATTTTAGTATTATTTATTGCAATTGGCCTTTTTATTTGGAAGGTCTATAGTGATGTAGCAGGCACAACAGAAAAAATTTATAAAGATGTTGAAACAGAAGATGTACGAAATGGTTCAGTTGATATCAGCAAGAAAGACCCATTTTCTATTCTTTTGTTAGGTGTAGATACTGGAGATTTGGGTAGAACTGAGCAAGGTCGTTCAGACACGATGATGGTTATGACAGTGAATCCTAATACAGATAAAACTACAATTGTCAGCATTCCTCGTGACACACGTACTGAAATCGTAGGTCACGGAACAACCGATAAAATCAACCATGCCTATGCATTTGGTGGAACAGCTATGTCAGTGAATACGGTTCAAAACATGTTAAATATACCCATTGATTACTATGTTGAAGTTAATATGCAAGGCCTTCAGGATGTCGTTAACGCTGTAGGTGGAGTGCAAGTAACTAGTCCTTTAACATTTTCTTCAGAAGGATATAATTTTACAGAAGGCGTTTCTGCTTCTTTGGATGGCAAAGCAGCACTTGCTTATTCTAGAATGCGCTATGAAGATCCTGCTGGAGATAATGGACGCCAAGAAAGACAACGACAAATTATACAGGCAACCGTTGAAAAAGTAGCTTCTCTATCTACTATTTCAAATTATCAAGATATTTTAGGTTCGTTAGAAAATAATATGCAAACAAATCTTGAATTTGACGATATGGTAAAAATATTTAATAATTATCGTTCAGCTGCTGGAAATATCCAACAAGAGCAACTTATAGCTGAGGGTACAACTATTGATGGAATTTACTACGGTATCGTTTCCGATGGTGAGATGAGTAGAGTTACTGAATTATTGAAAGAACAATTGGAATTAAATTAATAAGAAAGACACTATGAATACTTCATAGTGTCTTTCTTATTAACTAGTTTATCTAATAAACGAATTCTCAGTAAAATACGGACTGATTGTTTTTGTACCAACAATCTGCTATTATTAGTGTGTTAGTTTGAATTTAAATGGTTTAAATATAAAATTTAAAGGAGTAATCAATTTGAAAATTACAGTAGTTGGAACTGGCTACGTTGGATTATCCAATGCCGTTCTTTTAGCGCAACACAATGAAGTTACAGCATTAGAAATTATTGAAGAAAAAGTTGAACTAATAAACAATAAAAAATCACCAATCGTAGATAAAGAAATTGAAGAATACTTATCAACCAAAGTATTGAATTTAACTGCCACAACGGATAAAAAAACTGCGTACAATGATGCTAAGTATGTTATCATTGCCACGCCAACTAACTATGACGATAAAAAAAATTATTTTGATACTTCAACCGTAGAAGGTGTTATTGAAGATGTTTTAAAATACAATCCACAAGCTACCATGATTATAAAATCAACTGTACCAGTAGGCTATACTAAAGAAACAAGAGAAAAGTATGGTGTAGACAACATTATTTTTGCTCCAGAATTTTTACGGGAAGGTAAAGCTCTTTATGATAACCTTTATCCATCCCGTATAATTGTAGGAGAAAAATTAGAAACAGCTAAAGTGTTTGCTAACTTATTGGTTGAAGCCGCCCTAAAAAAAGATATTGACGTTTTATTCATGAATTCCACAGAAGCAGAAGCAGTTAAGTTGTTTTCAAATACTTACTTAGCCTTGCGTGTAGCTTATTTTAATGAATTGGATACGTATGCAGAAGTTAGAGGGTTAGATACTAAGTCAATCGTTGAAGGTGTAGGTTTAGATCCAAGAATTGGGACACATTATAACAATCCTTCATTCGGATATGGTGGGTATTGCTTACCAAAAGACACTAAACAACTACTTGCTAATTATGAAGATGTACCAAATAATATTATTGGTGCAATTGTAGATGCAAACCGCACACGTAAAGATCATGTAGCAAATATGATCTTAAAACGCAATCCAAAAATAGTCGGAATCTATCGCTTGACTATGAAAACAGATTCAGATAACTTTAGAGCTTCATCTATACAAGGGATTATGAAGCGTATCAAGGCAAGAGGAATCGAAGTAGTAGTTTATGAACCTGTTTTAAAAGAGGATACATTCTACAATTCAAAAGTAATTCCTGATTTTGAAGAATTTAAAAAAGTTTCAGATGTGATTGTTTCAAATCGACTAGCTGAAGAATTAATGGATGTACAAGAAAAAGTTTATACGAGAGATTTGTTCCATACAGACTAATAATTGATGGGAATATAATAATGGAGGTAATGAATATGTCAAAAGTAAGAAAAGCTATTATTCCCGCAGCTGGTTTAGGTACTCGTTTTTTACCAGCTACAAAAGCTACTGCAAAGGAAATGCTGCCAATTGTAGATAAACCAACAATTCAGTTTATTATTGAAGAAGCAATTGATTCAGGAATTGAAGAAATTTTAATCGTTACTGGAAGAAGCAAGCGATCAATTGAAGATCATTTTGATTCTAACTTTGAATTAGAACAAAATCTACAAGAAAAAGAAAAGTTCGAATTATTAAAATTAGTTGAAAGTACTACAAAGATTAAATTGCATTTTGTGCGTCAGTCTTATCCTAAAGGTTTAGGAGATGCGGTTTTACATGGTAAAAGTTTTGTAGGAAATGAACCCTTTATTGTATTGCTTGGTGACGACTTGATGGTTGATGAAATTCCATTGACGAAACAATTAATGAACCATTACGATGAAACTCAATCTTCAGTGTTGGCTACAATGCGTGTTCCACATAAAGACACATCTAAGTATGGAATTGTCGATATTGATGGAGAAGTTTCTAAAGATTTATATAAAGTTAATCACTTTGTTGAAAAACCAAAACCAGATGATGCTCCTAGTGATTTAGCGATTATTGGTCGGTATCTATTAACACCTGAGATTTTTGAAGTATTAGAAAATCAAGAACCAGGTGCTGGAAACGAAGTACAATTAACGGATGCTATTGAAACGCTTAATAAAACACAACAAGTTTTAGCCCATGAATTCAAAGGGAAACGTTATGATGTTGGGGACAAATTTGGTTATATGATGACAAATATTGAATATGGACTTGAACATAAAGAGATTAAAGATAATTTAAAAGAATATATTATTAAATTAAGTAAGGAATTAGATGGTAGGTTATAATTTCAAAAATAAAGAGCTAATCATATGCTCTTTATTTTTTTATAGATTACAAATAAATAATAAAATGATGGAAAATTATTAAAGAACTAAAATAAAAAAAACATTTTTTTGTCACAATTAAGTTCACAAAGAAAATTCGTATGGTATACTGTTTAATGTCATAAAAAAATTAATATTGATTTAATAAAAAAGGTATAAGCAGGAGGAAAACATGGAAGAAGAAATAAGTTTGACAGAATTATTTAGTACATTAAAAAAACGCTTGTCAATGATCATGAGTTTAGGTCTGATTGCTTTGATTGTAGCGGCTGGCTTTACGTTTTTTATTGCAACTCCACAGTACAATGCTACAACTCAAATATTGGTAAATCGGACAACAGAATCTGCGGAAGGACTTCAACTTACTGATATCAATACTAACGTGCAGATGATCAATACATATAAAGACATTATAAAAGGTCCAGTTATATTAAATGAAGTTCGTGAAACCTTAGGAACAAATTTAACAGCAACTGAATTATCAAATAAAGTTGAAATTACAACGCAAGAAAATTCACAAGTTTTTTCATTAACAGTAACTGATGAAAGTCCATACGAAGCCACAGATATTGCAAACGCTGTTGCTAATACTTTCCAAAGTGAAATAGGGAATATTATGAATGTGGAAAACGTGACCATTATTTCTGAAGCAGTACCTAATACCAATCAAATTTCTCCAAATAATTTATTAAATTTAGTGATTGGTTTACTTATTGGATTAATGATAGGTGTAGGGATTGCATTCTTATTAGAATTCATGGATAAAACAGTCAGAGATGAGCGGTTTATTACAGAAAAATTAGGCTGGTCAGTACTTGGAAATGTTTCTGAAATGTCAAATGATGAATTACATGCTGAAGTAAAAGTTAAACGACCAGAATTAAATTCCAGAAGAACGAAAAGTAGAGTATAAAAGAGGTGAGAGAAGTGTTTAATAAAAAGAAGAAACAAATAGAAACAAATGAACGACCTAGTTTAGTAACTTTAACAAGACCAAGTTCAGTCATTGCAGAGCAATTCAGAACGATCCGTACAAACATTCAATTTTCAATGGTAGATAAAAATCTGAAAACACTCGTTATTACTTCAGCTGGCCCAGGAGCAGGAAAGTCAACGATATCAGCTAATTTAGCAGTTACGTTTGCCATGCAAGGAAAAAAAGTTTTGATTGTCGATGCTGATATGCGTAAACCGACAGTTCACAAAACATTTCGATTACCTAATCGTGATGGATTGACAACTTTATTGACAGAAAAAGAAGTTGAAATCAAAAATATTGCTCATCATTTGGATACCGAAGGACTATTTATTATTACAAGTGGCGTTATTCCGCCTAATCCATCTGAACTATTAGCATCTAATCGAATGAATCAACTAATGACAGAATTTGAAGAGTTATTTGATTTGATTATCTTTGATATGCCACCAGTTATTGCGGTTACAGATGCCCAAGTGATGGCAAGTAAAGCTGATGGTACTATCTTTGTGGTTAATAAGAATGGTGCAGACAAAGAAATGGTGACGAAATCAAAAGAATTACTAGAAAAAGTAAAAGCAAATGTTATTGGTGTAGTGTTCAATAGAGTGGAATTGAAAGGTGATAATAATTATTATTACTATGGGGAAGGTGAGTGAATGTGATGATGAACTCACTTTATCATCACTTCTTTTAAATTAGTTCCGCAACTAAATAATTAGAGGGTTCTTAGCAATAGACATCCTGTCTTTGCTAAGAAGGTCACTTTTTTCTTAGGTACAGTATAAAAAAAAATAAATAATGTATACATTATTTATTTTTTTTTATATACTAACTTGTTGAAATTTTACAGGAGAAACTAAATAATCGAGCTATTTCAGTTAAAATAAAATCATAATAAAAAGTACATATATTAGGAGATTTATTTAGAAAATATCTCTTTGAAAAAAATTAGTTCATAAATACAAATATTATTTACTAATCTATATTTTCTATGAATACGATTCTACATTTTACGTAAGCTTTAATTTGAAATATTTAAAGCTAATACAATAAAAAAACTAAATTCACAAAACTTTTTTATTGTATTTTAAAGGAGGAGTTCAGAAAAATTATGAGTAGGAAAATAAAAAAAAGTATTCTGATTGGATTTGATAGTCTTTCTATATTGACATCAGGATTGATAGCATATTTCTTTTTAGATCCTTATATTGCACTTACAGTTCAATCATTTACTACAACTTTAGGATTAACAATCATTCTTTATCTAATCTTTGCAACTCAATACAAGTTATTTTCTAAGATTAATCGCTATACAAGTATACGTGAATCTCTAGCTGTAGTAGCTTGTGTTTCTTTTTCATTTATTGCTTCTGGACTTATTTCTGTAGTGTTGTTACAGACAGTAAGTTTTAGGTTTATTGTATTGACTTATATCTTTTCATTAGCAAGTATAGTTGGAAGTAGAATTCTGTGGCGTATCTTTAATGAACACCAATATAAGAAGTTACATGGACACTTAGTTGAACAACAAATCAGAACACTTGTTGTAGGTGCGGGTAATGGTGGCAGTGTTTTTATACGTAGCTTAAAACGCAACCCTAGTGATGTAAAAGTTGTTGGAATTGTTGATGATGATTTTTCGAAATTAAAAACGTTGATGTATGAAGTACCTATAATCGGAAATATAAAGGATATTCCTGAACTGGTGAAAAAATATAGAGCTCAGCAAATTACAATTGCCATCCCTTCTTTAAAACCAAAAGAGTATGAAAGAATATTAGATATTTGTAATCAAGCGGAGATCACGGTTAATCAAATGCCTTCTATAGAAGACGTTTTACAAGGGAAATTATCTGTTAGTCAATTTAGAGAAATTGATGTTGTAGATTTATTAGGACGGGATGAAGTCAAATTAGACATGCAAAAAATTTCTACAAAGCTTTCTGGGAAAACAGTATTAGTGAGTGGCGCAGGAGGGTCAATTGGCTCAGAGATTTGTCGTCAAATTGCAAGATTCTCACCCAAGAAAATTATTTTGTTAGGACATGGTGAGAACTCTATTTATCAAATCAATAAAGAACTAAATAATAAGTACACTGGACAAATTGAAATTGTTCCTATAATTGCAGATATTCAAGATCGTAATAGAATTTTTGAAGTTATGCAACAATACATACCAGATCGTGTTTATCATGCTGCAGCTCATAAGCATGTACCCATGATGGAATACAATCCAAGAGAAGCCGTTAAAAATAATATATATGGTACTAAAAATATGGCTGAAGCTGCTAAGGCAGCAGGAGTAAATAGTTTTGTCATGATTTCAACTGATAAAGCCGTGAATCCTCCGAATATTATGGGAGCAACTAAGCGTGTTGCTGAAATGATTGTTACTGGACTAAATGAACCAGGAAACACAAAATTTGCAGCAGTGCGATTTGGCAATGTCTTAGGCAGCCGTGGAAGTGTTGTGCCTTTATTTAAGGAACAAATTAAAAGTGGTGGACCGGTTACTGTGACTGACTTTCGCATGACTCGTTACTTCATGACAATACCAGAAGCTAGTCGGTTAGTTATTCAAGCTGGAGCCTTGGCTCAAGGTGGAGAGATTTTTATACTGGATATGGGAGAACCTGTTAAAATTGTTGATTTAGCTAAAAAAGTGGTCAAACTTAGTGGATTTACAGAAAATGAAATTCCTATCCTTGAAACGGGTATTAGACCTGGAGAAAAACTTTACGAAGAATTACTAGTAGATAGCGAACAAACTGATCAACAAGTGTATGAAAAAATATTTGTTGGCAAAGTGACTGACAAGCCTTTAGGTAATGTTATGGAATTTGTATATACGTTAGATAACTGTAGCAGTGAAGAACTTAAAGAACGGTTGATTGGATTCGCAAACGAGAAGTCAGAAAAAAATGCTGTTAGCTACGCTCAAAATAAAAATGAAGGAGTTTATAATGATGTACCAAAAAATATTCAAACGAGTTATTGATGTTATGTTAACATCAATTGGTCTAATCATATTATCTCCATTATTTTTACTTATCGCTTTAGCTATTAAATTGGATTCAAAAGGGCCGATTTTTTTCAAGCAAAAAAGAGTTGGGAAAAACAAAGTATTGTTTAAGATTTATAAATTTAGGACTATGAAAGTAGATACCCCAAGTGATGCACCCACTCATTTATTGAAGAAGCCAGATTTTTTTATTACAAAAGCAGGTAAATTTTTAAGGAAAACAAGTTTAGATGAATTACCTCAATTGATTAATATCCTTAAAGGTGAAATGAGTATCATTGGTCCAAGACCAGCTTTATGGAATCAATATGATTTAGTAAATGAACGCGATAAATTCCATGCTAATGATATTTATCCAGGACTAACCGGTTGGGCTCAAATCAATGGACGGGATGAACTTCCCATTCAAAAAAAAGCAGTTTTAGATGGTGAATACATGAAGAATATAAGTTTTCTATTTGATGTGAAATGCTTTATTGGCACCATTATTAGCGTAGTGAAAAATGATGGTGTTGTCGAAGGTGGAACAGGATCACTGAAGAATCGCGAGGCAATGAAAAATGACTAAAAAAATTTTAATAACTGGTAAAAATAGCTATGTTGGAAATCAACTAGCTGAATGGCTTAATAAAGAACCTGATGAATATGAAGTTGTAAAAGAATCTATACGAAATGATAAATGGAAAGAACTGAATTTTTCTGATTTTGATGTGATTGTTCATGTAGCTGGACTAGTTCATAGAAAAGAGAGTACAGAAAGCGAAAAGATATTTTATGAAATAAATAAGAAATTAACTATGAATATAGCTAAAAAAGCTTATGAACAAGGGGTAACTCAATTTATTTTTTTAAGTACTATTTCTGTTTATGGATTAAGTGGTTCACTTAAAAGCAAAATAATAATTGACAAGCAAACACCATACTTACCTACTACGTTTTACGGAAAAAGTAAATTAGCAGCAGAAAAAGAATTAGAAAAAATGAATAATAAGCAATTTAAAATTGCTATTATTAGACCTCCGATGATATACGGAAAAGATGCTCCTGGTAATTTTAAAAAACTTCAAAATTTAGTTTTAAAAATGCCAATATTTCCTTTAATTAATAATCAAAGGAGTATGATTTTTGTAGATAATTTATCTGAATTCATAAAATTATTAATAGATAATAATGACAGGGGATTGTTTTTCCCTCAAAATAGAGAATATGTAAACACTACAACGTTAGTAAAGAGAATAGCCTTAGAAAATTCAAAAAAAATCAGGTTTTCTAAGTTAATGTCTAAATTTATTTATAAATTCGGAGAGAATAGAAGTGTTTTTATAAAGTTGTTTGGTAACTTAGTTATAGATAGAAATCTTTCGAATTACAATAATTTTGACTATTCTAAGATAGAGTTTGAAAAATCAATTATGTTATCCAAAAAAAATAACTGAAGAGGAATGCTGTAAATGAAAAAAGATATATTAATATTATGTCAATATTTTTATCCTGAGTATGTTTCTTCAGCAACTCTCCCCACTGATTTGGCGGAGGACCTTGTAAAAAAAGGATTATCTGTAGATGTTATCTGTGGAGTTCCGAAAGAATATTACGATGGAGAGAAAGTTGAAAAAAAAGAGGTTTATAAAGGAATCGGTATACACAGAGTAAATTATACAGAGCATAATAATAAAACAAAAATTGGACGAATTATTAATTTTTTTTCATTCTTTTTTTCTATAGTATTAAAAACTCCAAGAATGTTTAAATATAAGACGATAATTGTTTATTCAAACCCACCAATACTTCCTTTGATACCGTATATAATTTCTTTATTTACAAAGACAAAATACATTTTTATTGCCTATGATATCTATCCAGATAATGCTTTATTATTGGGAGCAATAAGTAAAGGATCTATTATTGAAAAAACAATGAAGTTGATTAATAAAAGAGTTTATACGACAGCATCTAAAGTTGTTGTTTTAGGAAATGAAATGAAAAGTTATTTAATAAAAAATAAGATTGCAATAAACGCTGAAAATTTGGTCATCATACCAAACTGGTATAATGAAATAATTGAAAATAATATAGAAATAAAAAATAACGAATTTCTAAAAATAAAAGAAAATAGACCTTTTGTTGTCTTATATAGTGGTAATATGGGACCAATGCAAGATATAGATACTATACTTAATGCTGCTTTAAACTTAAAAGAAAATAAAAATATTTCCTTTTTATTTTGTGGCCATGGAAGTAAAGTACAAGCAATAGAAAAATTTATCAAAGAAAATGAATTGGATAATTGTAAGTTATATGGTTTTTTAAAAGGGAATGATTATAAAGAAGTATTACGGATTTCTAATTTGACCATAGTAAGTTTAGAAAAAGGTGTGGAAGGGATTGGAGTACCTAGCAAAACATATGGGTATTTTGCTGCAGGTAAACCTGTCATTGCGATAATGACAGATGACACTGACATAGCTAATAATTTAAAAGAATACAACGCAGGAACAAATATACATCAAGGAGACGTAAGTATGCTTGTAAACCTAATCTTAGAATACCAAAATAATGTTCAAGAAAATAATATTAGAGCAATAAACTCAAAAAAGTTATTTAATGATTTGTACCGAAGAGAATTATGTACAGAAAAATATTATGAGATTATTAATGAGCTTATTGATGATGAAAAAGTAAAGGTTGGTGAGTATTAAAATGTTTAATAACAAAATATTATTAATAACAGGTGGTACTGGATCATTTGGAAATGCAGTACTAAAAGGATTTTTAGATAGTGGTATTAAAGAGATTAGAATATTTTCAAGAGATGAAAAAAAACAAGATGACATGAGAAAAAAATATAATAATCCTAAAATTAAATATTTCATTGGTGATGTACGAGACATTAACAGTGTTAGAAATGCTATGTACAATGTGGATTATGTATTTCATTCTGCAGCTTTAAAACAAGTACCTTCGTGTGAGTTTTTTCCAATGGAGGCTGTAAAAACGAATGTTATAGGTACAGATAATGTACTTATCGCTGCTATTGAAGCTGGAGTTAAAAAAGTGATTTGCTTATCTACAGATAAAGCAGCATATCCTATTAATGCTATGGGAACCTCAAAAGCTATGATGGAAAAAGTTTTTGTCGCAAAATCTCGTAATGTTGACCCAGAACAAACTTTAATATGTGGTACAAGGTATGGAAATGTTATGGCTTCACGTGGTAGTGTTATTCCTTTATTTATTGAACAATTAAAAAAGGGTAAATCACTTACCGTTACAGAAGGTAGTATGACGCGTTTTATGATGAGCTTAGAAGAAGCTGTTGATTTAGTTATCTTTGCTTTCCAAAATGCTGTACAAGGGGATATTATGGTACAAAAAGCACCAGCAAGTACTATTGATACTTTGGTAAAAGCTTTACAAATAATATTTAAAACAAATGTACCGGTTGAAGTCATCGGAATCAGACATGGTGAAAAAATGTACGAATCTTTATTAACCAAAGAGGAAGCGGCTCATGCAATCGATATGGGTGGATTTTACCGGGTACCTTCAGACAAACGAGACCTAAATTACGGCAAATTCTTTGAAGAAGGAAATAAAGATGCTGTACATATTGATGAATATAACTCAGATAATACTCATCAACTTACAGTAGATGAACTGGTTGATAAACTATTGAAATTAGATTATATCCAAGATGAACTGGTTAAGTGGGGTATTTATAGTGAAAATATTAGTAACAGGGGCTAAAGGTTTCATCGGGAAAAATTTAATAGCTGAATTAACAAATATAGGGTATGGAGATATATTTCAAGTTAGCAGAGATACAGATTGGAATTTATTAGATAAATATACAAATGAATGTGACTTTGTGTTTCATCTTGCTGGGGTTAACAGACCAGAAAAAGAAGAAGAGTTTATGAAAGGTAATGTTTATTTCACTTTTCAACTACTTGAACTTCTGAAGAAAAATAAGAACAAAGCTCCTGTTTTAATGACTTCTTCTATCCAAGCTGAGCAAGACAACCCTTATGGCAAAAGTAAAAAAGCTGGAGAAGAAATGATTTTTAATTATGGAAAACAAATTGGCTCTAAAGTATATGTATATCGGTTACCAAATGTTTTTGGGAAATGGAGTAAACCAAACTACAACACTGTAGTAGCAACTTATTGTTATAACATTGCAAGAAATATAGATATACAAATTAATAATCCAGATGCACAGCTAACTTTTTGTTATATTGATGATGTCATAAAGGAATTTGTTTCTATTTTAAATAATCAAATAAGTAGTGAAGAAAAAATTCAAAAAATAACTAAAGATTATCATATTACATTAGGGGACCTTGCTAAAACAATTAAAAGCTTTAAAGAGAGTCGCAATGATTTAATGGTACCTGATATGGAAAATGAATTAACAAAGAAATTATATAGCACTTATTTAAGCTTTTTACCAGAAGACAATTTTTCTTACGATTTAAAGATGAATATTGACCAAAGAGGATCTTTCACAGAGTTTATAAAAACACCAGATAGAGGACAAGTTTCCATTAATGTATCAAAAACTGGTATCACTAAAGGAAATCACTGGCATCACACTAAAAATGAAAAATTCTTAGTTGTTAGTGGTAAAGGACAAATTCGTTTTAGAAAACTGGATTCAGAAGAAATCATTGAATACAATGTAACAGGAGACAAACTGCAAGTAGTGGATATTCCTACAGGTTATACCCATTCAATTGTAAATACTGGAGAAACTGATTTAGTAACGGTGATGTGGGCAAACGAACTATTTGACCAAGATAATCCTGATACTTATTATGTGGAGGTTTAAAATGAAAAAACTAAAAGTCATGACTGTCGTTGGAACGAGGCCTGAAATTATTCGTTTATCTGCAGTTATCAATAAATTAGAAGAGTCAGAAGCTATTGAACATATTTTGGTACATACAGGACAAAATTATGATTATGAATTAAATGAAGTTTTCTTTAAAGATTTCCATTTAAGAAAACCGGATTACTTTTTGAACGCTGCAATTGGAACAGCAGTAGAGACGATTGGAAATATTTTAATCAAGGTAGATCCAATTATGGAAGAAGTTCAACCAGATGCCTTTTTAGTACTTGGCGATACAAACAGTTGTTTATGCGCTATTGCTGCAAAAAGAAGGCATATACCGATTTTTCATATGGAAGCAGGAAATCGTTGTTTTGACCAACGTGTTCCAGAAGAAACAAATCGTAAAATTGTAGATCATACTGCTGATATTAATTTAACATATAGTGATATTGCAAGAGAATATCTCTTAGCTGAAGGTTTACCTGCAGATAGGATTATAAAAACAGGGAGTCCTATGTTTGAAGTATTAGATTCTAGAAAAGATGATATTCAAAATTCAACTATATTAGAAAAATTAAATTTAAAAGAGAATAAATACTTTGTTGTTTCTGCACATCGTGAAGAAAACATCGGTTCAGAAGAAAATTTTATGGATTTAGTAGCTACTTTAAACGCAGTAGCAGAAAAATACAATTATCCAGTTATTGTTAGTACACATCCAAGAACTAAAAAAATGATTGAAGAAAAGAACATAACATTTAATCATAACATTCAATTAATGAAGCCTATGGGATTTAATGATTATAATAAACTTCAATTAACTGCTAAAGCTGTATTAAGTGATAGTGGTACAATTAGTGAAGAATCTTCAATTCTTGGATTTAAAGCTCTGAATATTCGACAAGCACATGAAAGGCCTGAAGCAATGGAAGAAGCATCTGTAATGATGGTAGGATTGAAAAAGGAAAGAATTCTGCAAGCATTGATAATATTAGAAACACAAAAAAAGAGTAAATTAAGAAATGTAGCAGATTATAGTATGCCGAATGTTTCTGATAAAGTTTTAAGAATAATAGTATCATACACAGATTATATAAATAGAGTAGTTTGGAGGAAGTAATAAGTGAAAATTCTTCAAATTAATAGTGTGTGCGGCTTTGGAAGCACAGGCAGGATAGCTACTGATTTATACGATGTACTTGAAAAAGAAGGACACGAGTGCTGTATTGCCTATGGCAGAGGAAATGCACCAAAAGGATATAAGACTATGAAAATAGGGAATGACTTTGACTTTTATACACATGTATTAAAAACTAGATTTTTCGATTTACATGGTTATGGATCAAAAATAGCAACAAAAAAACTCATTAAACAGATAGAAGAATACGGCCCAGATATTATTCATCTACATAATATTCATGGGTATTATTTAAATATTGAAATTTTATTTAATTACTTAGACACTGTAGATATACCTATAGTATGGCTACTTCATGATGCTTGGGCTATATCTGGTCATAGTGCACATTTTGATTTGGATTTGAATGGTGAAATACCTATAAAGAGCACAAAAAAGTATCAACAATTAGAATATCCTAAATCTTATTTAATTAATAATTCAAAAAAAAACTACTTAAAGAAAAAAAAGATGTTTACACAAGTAAAAAATATGACTATTATTACACCTTCCCATTGGCTAGCTGAAATAGTAAAAAAATCTTTTTTATCAGAATATGAAATAAAAGTAATTCATAATGGAATTGATTTATCAAAGTTTAAAGTTACACCTAGTCACTTTAAATTTGATGCAGGATTAGCCAATAAAAAAATAATACTTGGAGTAGCTAGTGTGTGGAATGAGAAGAAAGGACTAGATTACTTTATCCAACTCGCACAACAACTAGATGACAATTTTAAAATAGTACTTGTTGGGATTGATAAAAAACAAATAAAAAAACTGGATTCAAATATTTTAGCAATATCTAGAACCAATAATATTAAAGAATTAGCTGCAATATACACAGCAGCGGATATTTTTGTTAATCCAACTTTAGAAGATAATTTTCCAACTACAAATTTAGAAGCACTCGCATGTGGGACTCCGGTAATAACTTTTAATACTGGCGGGAGTCCAGAATCAGTAACTGCCAAAACTGGAAAAGTTATTGAGAGAGGCGAGATTCAATCTTTATATGAATATATTTTGAATTTTAATTATGAGAGAAAAAAAATATATGAATGTAGAAATCAAGCGGAAAAGTTCGAAAAAAGAGATGTATACAAAAAATACTTGAAACTATATCTTTTTTTGAAAAATAAGTAAAAAAGGCTTTTATCATGTTAAGTAATTTTAAAGTCTTTTTGTTTTTTTATGGAAGTAACTATAGAACAAAAATAAGTTAGAAGGTATTTGCTTTTTTGATAAGTTTTTCTTCTATAATAATAGAAAAATAATAGAAATATTAGGATGTGCATTTTACATGTATTAGTTTAAAATGCATAGAGAGTGAAAAAAATCGTCTATTATCACTGCACAGCCTTATTCTAATTATTACTTCATTTCTGGAGCGAAGATTAATAAGATACTTGATTAAGTAGTTGATATTTAATCAAACAATCAAGAAAATAGAAACGCATTCATCTTGCTCTATAAAAAATAGATTCTTTCTAAATTATTTAATATGAATAATATTAAAATTTCCTTAGGAATAGGTGTTAAGTAATGTTATTGAATAAAAAAAATGTTTTTAGTTCTTACATATTTATTTTTGTTATGCTTTTTCTTATAATAAGTATGTTTAAAGAAACAACAATATCTAATTTAAGCGGAATTGTTATGTTTACTTTTATACTTAATGGTTTTGTAATTTTTATTAGATTACTGAAAAGTAGTAAGTTGGGTTATTCTTTAAGCAATATAATTGATATGTTTATGTTTGCCTTTATGTTTTTAGCTCCCATAATACAATATGTGAATAAAACATTCCCATGGGATAACGCTTCTTTAATTACAGACAGAGCAGTAGTTATTACTAATTTTATAATTTTAATATTCCTAGCAATATATTATTTTTTTTATGATCAGTTCACTGCTAAATATAAGAAAAGCACAAAAAAAATTACTTTAGTGAACTTTATAAATGTTAGATTAATGCTAGATATAGGATTTATAATTTCTCTAATTGCTGGAAGTTATATATTTTTTGTTACTGGTTTTACTAATCTTTTTGCAAGGTCAACAAATAGTCTAGGGCTTGACGGTACAACAAGCTTAGTTGTAAATAATTTTTTAAAAGGTTTTCCGATGACGACATTATTGATGAACATTGTGTATTGGCAAAATAATAAAAAATTTTATAACAAATTTCAAGCATTAGTATTGTTAATTATTACAGTCCTACTAAACTTCCCTACAGGTAATCCTAGATTTCAGGTTGCCGTCATTTATTTAGGCTTATTGATAGCCGTAAAACAAAAGTTTAACAACAAATATTTCTTTAAATATCTACTATTTATTGGGCTATTTATTATATTCCCATTGCTTAATATTTTTAGGAATAATACATTTTCAGATTTAGCCGCTTTAAATGTTACAGTATCAAAACCTGTGGATGACTTTTTAACAGGTAATTACGATTCATATTCAATGCTCACAAGAAGTATAATTTATGGGAGTATCAGTGGTACTACTTTAGGAGGGCAATTATTAGGAAGCATACTATTTTTTGTACCCCGTAGCATATGGCCTAATAAGCCAATTGGAAGTGGTGCATTTATTGCGAAATCTTTAGGATGGGACTTTACTAACGTTTCAATGCCATATATAGGGGAAGGTTACATAAATTTTGGATTATTGGGGGTAATCTTATTCTCGATAGTATTGGCTTTTATTACTAGTACCTTAGATTATAAACACGAAAGAATAATAGAAGAGAGGCTATATGAAAAAGTTTCTTTCATAAGTGTTGTTTATCCTATCATGATTGGATTTATATTCTTCATTATGAGAGGAGATTTGCTAAGTTCGCTTTCTTTTACAATCGGAAGTGGAATTTTGCCAATTATTACATTATTAGCTATAGATAAATTATGTTCTTTAAAATAAATAGTCTATCTTAAACTCTACTCAGAAGTTTAAGATTGTGAAAATGGTAATACATTAAAGCGAATAATTTAGATAATTTTGACAATTAATTTTCTTTTTTGAGCAAAAATCCTAAAGGTCTCTATGCTACCCTTACTATTTAAGCAACATTTTAAGAACATTCTTTAATAACAGTTGTATTTTTATTTTTAAAATTAAGTATTAAAGCTATCTACTCTAATCTTATTATTTTAATTGAAAATTATTTATATATCGGTATAAATAAGCTTGTTAATTGTAAAACTCTAGGCAGGAAAGCTTTGATCAGAACAATTTTCTATTTTGTTCTTTCTTAGTAATTTGATTTGTCAAATTAAGCTAGACAAAGTTGATTCACCCACATAACTCAGAAATACTTCCAGAGGTGTCTGATAATCTAAGGACTTTCGCGGGATATTGATTCTCTTGTTTGCGACCGAAGTGACAAAAATTTGGTCGACTTGATTAAAATCCAAATCTTTTGTTAATCCATCTTTTCACATTAAACCTTTGGAGCTTTCATTCAGCGCTCGTTGTGAAGGTGTTTCTGGATTGGAGAAATAAATGGCGATGTCCCGTTGGTTGCATAAAGCCTTCCAATTGAAGAATTCTTTTCCACAATCAAAGGTGATGGATTTAAATAAATGCCGTGGAATCTGTCTCTTTTTCAGCGATATTTCGGGTGAAAGCCTGTTTTCCTCGTCGTTCTTGATGACCACTAGATTTCCGTTTGCCTTTCATAGGCAGAGTCAATTTATCGAATACCTTTTCCTTGAATCGAAGATATAGGGTTCGCATAGAATAACCTATAGGCATCGCTTTCCAGCTAATGATGACATCTGGTGTCCAAACTTGCATTAATTTTAGAATCAACTGAAGTTTATTGACTTAAGTATTTTTATTTAACCAACTTTTTTAAAACGAAAAATAAATACTAATAAAAGAGGTGTTAAGATGATATTATTTGTTTGCAGTTCCCCTATTCAGATTATTAATATGATTAATCTATCTATATCTAATTTCAATACAAAGAATATAGATTTAATAATCTTAGATCATGCCCAAGAAAACAAAAAATATTACGAAGCACTTAAAGGAATTGATTTATTCAATAATATTCAGTTTTTAGAAACAAGTCAAATTACTGGTGGATCTAGTAAGCACAGAACGATTAGATATTTAAAAGCTGGATTAAATGTATTAAATAAAAGTAAACTTGAAAACAAAATAAATAACTATAATTATAATTATGATAAGTTTTTTATATCTTCGCCAGACTTACCATCTCAATTAATCTATTATTATATGAAAAATAAAAATAATAAGATGCAATTGTTTATGATAGAAGAAGGGACATTTGCTTATAGTTTTTTCAATCAAAAAGAAACTATATTAAAGAAAGTATATACAAAATTTATATTTAGGCAGAATATGAACAAAAATTATATAGGAGCGTATGTGTATAAACCAGAATATATGATAATAAATAAAGAAATAAC
>NZ_JAZLIO010000008.1:0-2544 GCF_045617425.1 Carnobacterium sp. | reverse complement strand
TTCCCGGAATTCATTTCTTACAGATTATAAAACCAGTAAGAAACGAAAAAAATTCAAATCGATTTTGTTAAAAAACTCTACAAATTATAAAATATCAACACATTACAAGAAATTTCAAAAAGTTAACGCACCAGTATTATTTCTAAGACAACAACAGAAACAGGAAAACTTGATGATACGATAGAATTGTTAGTTAGAAATCAAACGGAATCAATGATATCGGATATCAAAAAAAGCGTGCTTTGCTTTGGCTTGTATTTGCCAAGCCCAGAACTTATTTGCCGGAATCTTTCACGGCTAAATCATGAAGATGCTAAGAGTTGCATTCAACAATTGCATGACGTATGGCTGGCTGTTAATCAACCTGGAACTTTGTTTTCTCCTGCCATGGTTCTTGCTGAGAGAAATTCTGATTTTTTGAATTCTATATTTCAACAACCTAAGGAGGTGTTGGATTTCACCCAAATTTGGGGCGTGCAGACTTTACATTATTTGAATTTGGTGGGCAGAGTTGAATTCCAAATACTTGTAAAGTACTACAAAGATTATTTGTCAAAACTATACAATTTGATGAAGCCTGTTGTGTTGTACAAGTTTGAGAAAAAATGTCCTTCATTTCAAGAAGATTTCTCAATACGATCTAAGATTGAAAGTGCAGTTGATTCAGAACGTTTGTTGAGAGTCTATAAGTATCTGGTGGAGCAAGGATGCCTTGCATCGGGGCAGGAGAAAGAGTTTTTGGGCATATTTGATGCCGTCCTGTTAGATGCACCGATTCATCCATTGCAATGGCAGGTTACAGCCAAAAACGGAAAAACTAATTTCCAATATATCAGAGTGCTATTTGAAACTTTAGGCGTGAACATGACAACGTCGTCCAACTATGAATATGTGGCGAACTTCTTTTGTGATGCTGAAGGAGAAATTGTTGATCTTAGACCAAGAAATGGAAATGATAAACCTGCTCACGAAACTAAAGAACGGATGAAATTCAAGGAAGGTCTAATGAAAGTGATTTCTGGTGCTACGATTGCTGCTGAAGATTAAGTCGGCTTTAATGTTATAGGCGATTGTAAAATTCCTTCTAATTCCGCTATTAAAATAAATATATTAAAAATCAAAGACTTACATTAGTGTAAGTCTTTTTTTTGTTGCTTCTTTTGCGCCTAACTATAGTTCGATAATAGTATTTATTTTTGCTCACGCATAGGGCAGAAAAAGGTTGTGCTGCTTACCTGCTCTTTCGGTATCAAAATAGTAATCAATAGAAAGGAGAAGTTGTTTATCGAACAGTAAATCAATAAAATAGATGTAATAATCAATGGTTTGTAACGTAAATAATGTATAAAGAGGAGATAGTAAACGCATAATTGTATTTAAATGTCTGATTTTCAGTTGTCAGAGTTGCTAAAGGAGATAAAAGAGAAACTAGATTTATTTGTCGCTGCCCCTGTCAAAAAAGTGGTTTACACGAATGCAGATGTGATGCAGATGCTTGGCGTAGGAGAAAAATTGCTGAAGAAATATCGTGACAATGGGTACTTGGGGTATTCGCATGTAGGAGACAAGTACTTTTATTCTGAGGCCGATTTAGCCGAGTTCTTGCAGAACAGCCACAGGGAAGCATTTAAGTTTTCAAGTAGAAAAAAGTGAGTAAAGAAGGTAAAGGCTGGCGCTTTTACCTTTTTTTATTGGGTGCGCAGAGCCGATTGTATTTTTCTTCAAGTTGGTCTTTTGCAGCCTTTTACCGTCTAATTATTATCACTATTTTTTCGCAGAATAATATAGCATATTAACTATCAGTATATTAACACCTTTTCCACGAAGATGAATACTGATTAGATAATCTTCTGATTATCAATAAACTAAAAAAAGGTCATTAGTTTTACTAATGACCTTTTTCGTATTCAAATCTATATATACAAAGTTTAACCTACTGATAACCAATTGAATAGAATTAAGTTTCTTTAGATTTCCTTTCATGCTGTTTTCCTGTTTTTCATAAATCCAGAGTTATTAGGGCATGTTTTTCTTTCAAAAGAATTGCACATTGTGTCATACGGAAGATGCAGTTCAGTTGTCCTCCGATTTAACTTTTTTCAGTGCAATACGAAATCTTGGTTTTGCATTTCAATTAGAAGATATGTAAAGTTAAGGGGAATAAAAAATCCCTAACCGATTAAGTATCAATTAGGGATTTGATTTGTTGCCCAACCAGGATTCGAACCTAGACTGACTGATCCAGAGTCAGGAGTGCTGCCATTACACCATTGGGCACTGAAATCGGCTGCAAAAATACTATTTTTTCCAATAGCGCAAGGAAAAAAACGAAATTTTTTTCCTTGTACAAAAACGATGACTCCCCTAATGATAGGGAAGTCATCGCTGATATTGGTAATTGTCTGATTATTGTGCCTTAGCCCATGTGTCTTTCAGACCAACGGTCTTGTTGAAAACAAGATGATCGGCTGTGCTGTCCTTGTCGACGGTGAAGTAACCGATTCTCTGGAACTGGAAATGGTCGAGCGGCTTGACATCGGCGAG
>NZ_JAZLIO010000007.1:0-2031 GCF_045617425.1 Carnobacterium sp. | reverse complement strand
TTGATCCTCAACAATAACGGGAGAAACATCAGTAGACATGGTTTCAGCGCTAGCACTCACTACGAAGCCAACACTTGCAATCGCAGCCATAACAGCGGTTGCTAACATTTTTTTGTTCATACAAACACCCTCCAAAAACATTGATTTTCGCAATTTCTTCATAGCCTAGCTTGCCGAGTTTCGCGTGCCATCCAAAACTGCATAATGCTAATCTTAATAGAAATAATTAGCATTAGTTTTATTCTATCACAATTTTAAATATTCAGTAACTTCTTTACCTGTTCCTGATTATAGCAAATTTAGATACATCTTATTATAAATTTTAATAATAAAAAATAAAAAGAGAGGGCAAAAGTGCAGTGGTAAACTAATTTTGGACACAGAGGGGTCAACTTTTAGACACGGATGAGTTAAAATTAAAACAGAGAAACCTCATATCTGGTCTTAATTGATTATCTATTCAACAGGAGGTTTACCATGAAATATACGCTAGAACAACGCTTAGAAATTGGTCGTCGTATTTATGAAGGCGAACTAACTAGGTTCCAAGCTGCCCAGGAGTATGATATAAACGATAACACAGCACGTACCTATATGCGGCTGTACAGAGACACCAATAATCTTCCACCTAAAAACGAAGTAAGAAAGGGCTCAACTATAAAAACAACATCTTCTTCAATGAAAGTACAACATCACAATCTTGAAGAATATGAATCTATGACAAAAGAAGAATTAATTCAAGCACTGGTTCAAGCCCGTATTACAGAAGCAAGACTAAAAAAAGGTTACGAAGTGAAGGGGGATGGTTCGGTAATTCAATACAGCAGCGAGAATACCAAGTAATTCTTGAACTTTCAGGGGAGTTTCCGGTTAATCTTCTATGTGAGACCATGGGTGTTAATCGGAGCAGCTTTTATTATTGGAAGAAGATGCTAAGCAATCCGGCTCCAAGAACAAAGACATTGCTTGAAAATATTCAGTTGTTTATAGAGTACCATTTGAAATATCCGTCTCATGGATACCGCTGGCTGAATGCCAAAATACGTTTGGATAAAAAAATTGAAATGTCTGACCCTTATGCACACAAATGCTGTAAGACTGCCGGTATAAAAAGTAAATCTAAGCATTATAAATACAAGAAGCCAGGTGCTCCGTTTAGGATATTTCCAAATCTTCTTATGTCAGAAATACAGATTAGCGGACCACTTCAGTGCATTGTCAGCGATATGACGGCATTTTGGGTAAAAGGTATCTATTATGAACTCACCTTATATATGGATCTTTGGAATAACGAGATTCTAAGTTACTCGCTCTCCTCTAAGCGTGGTGATCGGATGACCTATATAAGTGGTTTGAAAGACCTTCTTGAGATAAAGAAGCAACATCCAGAATACCAGATGATTCTTCATTCTGATCAAGGCTCTGTCTATGCTTCAAAAGCATTCAATGATTTGCTCCCAATGTATGTAAAACGATCGATGTCAAGAGCAGGTACACCTACTGATAACAGTGCAATGGAATCTATCAATGGATGGATCAAGGCTGAATTATTAATGGATTTCCATATCACAGGCGAGCGTCCAGTACAGGAAGAGATTGATGCTTACATCAAGTTTTTCAATGAAGAACGACCCTCATATGCTCTTAATTATCTTACTCCAAGGCAATACCGCGAAAAATATGCTGCATAATCTGTTCATGATTTTATACCGCCGGAGATAGTTGTCTAGCATTTATCGGAGCATTGTCAAATGTAATGTAAGTCTTGTACAACTTTACGGGGTAACTGAATAATTTTTATATTTTGATGTCTAAAATTTGTTGACTAGTGCAGTAATGCGAAAAAATTTGTTTTTTCCACCCCCCCATCTGGAAAAAACTTAAAAAATTTTTTTTTAGGGTGGGTGATTTTTTGACAAAAAAGCGCATTACTATAGTGAAGGCTTTTCTTTTTGCTTCTCTTTTTGTTAGTTTTTCTCTTCGTGTTTTCTTTTCGGCGGCTTTTAGTTATTAGTTATAATTTAGTTTAAG
>NZ_JAZLIO010000006.1:0-233180 GCF_045617425.1 Carnobacterium sp. | reverse complement strand
AAAATGATGCTTGAAGCTCATATTGATTGCTAGCGAATAATTATTCACTAATTTTGTTACTGTTGACTTAGCACTGCTAAGTCACCCTCACATTTGGTTCGTCTTACTTTGTTTAGTTTTCAAAGGTCTAAAGCGTGTTGTCGCGTTTCTGACAACTTCTAAATTATAGCAGTTGTTTTTCAACTTGTCAACAAGTTTTTTAATAAATATTTTTTTAAATTGAATATTTATCCATTTGCCAGCTCAGTGTTTTCATGAGGACTTAAATAGATTAACATATTATTTTACGTTTTGTCAACATTATTTTTACAATAATGTTTCCATCTATTCCGTCTATCACTTATCTCTCTTAGCGACATCAATTACTATAACAAGTTTTTTGATACTGGTCAATAAAAAGATTTCGTTTTTTTTACTTTTTTTTAAAAAGCGTATAATTTACCACTTTTTTGCATTTAGATTTGTATTACATATGAGCGAAACGAATAAAAAGACTGTTTTAAAAACAGCCCTTTATACTATCGTTCGTTTTTCTAAAATCACTTTAGGTCATACTGATATAAATTAAAGTCATTTATTTGTTCTCCAGCATTGAAATTTTCTTTACAATCAATCAGTTTAAAGCTTTCATTACGGTACATTCGGTTTAAAAATTCATTTTCAGCAATACAATCTAGTCTGAGCGCTCTTTTTTCTTTTTTTTCAGCATAGTCTTTAGCAGCATTAATCATCAAATGCGGAATTCCCATTCCAGCTTTGTCTCTCTTTATATTCAAACGATGAAGGTAATAAAACTCATCTCCTTGATCCGTTCCCCATAAATCTGCATCCCACTCGCTTTGTTGATCCCACAATATGAACATCCCAACTAATTTATTATCTAAAGTTCCGTAGAACACTTCTCCTCTATCGATGGCCCTTGTTGTATCATGATTATCTTTGCCTTCTAATATACCATTCCATTGTAACGAACCTTTAGCTTTTAACCATAGAGCTGTTTCTTTAAGTAATGCATCAATCATTTCAATGTGTTCTGTTTTTGCTTGGTGTAATATAAAATTCCCACTCATTTTATTCCCCTTTCTTCTATATAGAATAGAGAGTAGATTTTAACTATCATTTGTTATTAAATACACTACTACAAAAATTGCAGACTAACAATGCCTTTTCATAATGCTATTTCTAAAAAAAAAGCCTAAACACCTTTTTTTCTATCACTACGATAAGAAAAAGAGATGTAAAGACTTTTGAAGTGTGTTTCATTTCGGTACATCTATATTACAGACGTGCGTTTAATTCTTTACCTAATTCTTCAAATCCTGGTTTTCCTAGCAAAGCAAACATATTTTTCTTGTATGCTTCTACACCTGGTTGATCAAATGGATTTACACCATTTAAGTATCCAGATAGACCGATGGCAATTTCAAAGAAGTACATCATGTAGCCTAATGTATATGCATCTTGTTGAGGAATCGTTAAAATCATGTTAGGCACATCTCCATCAGTATGAGCTAAAAGAGTTCCTTGGAAGGCTTTGGTATTTACGAAATCAATCCCTTTTCCTTCTAAGTAACCTAACCCGTCTAAATCTTCTTCAGTAGATGGGATAGCAATATCGAATTTTGGTTTGTCTACTTTAATAACTGTTTCAAAGATATTGCGTTGTCCTTCTTGAATGTATTGTCCCATTGAATGTAAATCAGTAGAAAAGTTTACGCTTGAAGGATAGATTCCTTTTTGGTCTTTACCTTCTGATTCTCCAGCCAACTGTTTCCACCACTCTGAGAAGTATTGCAATGATGGTTCATAGTTAACTAAAATTTCAGTATCTTTTCCTTTACGATAGAAGACATTACGCAATACAGCGTATTGATATGCTTCATTTTCTTCGATTTTATCACTAGAAAATTCCGCTGATGCATCTGCAGCACCTTTCATCAATTGATCAATGTCTGCTCCACTAGCTGCAATTGGCAATAAACCTACTGCTGTTAATACAGAGAAACGTCCTCCAACATCATCAGGAATGATAAATGATTCATAGCCTTGTGCATTTGCTTCCTGTTTTAAAGCACCGCGTTCTTTGTCTGTGGTAGCGTAAATACGAGATTTAGCCTCTTCAGAGCCATATTTCTTTTCTAATAATTCTTTGAATACTCTAAAAGCAATAGCTGGTTCAGTAGTTGTACCTGATTTAGAGATAATATTTACTGAGAAATCACGGTCTCCAATCACTTGGATCAAATCATGTAAATAACTTGAACTAATGCTGTTTCCAGCAAAGAGAACTTGTGGTGCTTTACGAGTTTCTTTATCAAGTAAATTAACGAAAGAATGGTTTAAGAAATCAATCGCAGCTTTTGAGCCTAAGTAAGATCCTCCAATTCCGATAACAACCAGAATTTCTGAATCGTCTTGGATTTTTTTAGCTGCCGTTTTGATACGAGCAAATTCTTCTTTATCATAATTTTTTGGCAAATCGATCCAACCTAGGTAATCGCTACCTGCTCCAGTTCCTTTACGTAACATTTCATCAGCAGTTGTAACCTGTTGTTGTAAGTTCGTAATTTCATGTGGTTGTACAAATTTTTCAATATTTGAATAATCAAATTTAATATGACCCACGTAAACCCCTCCAATTAATTGTTTTAAAGAATAAAAAACACTATTCTCATACCTATTAACTTTAGTTGTTTTAATCAAAAAAAGCAAGAAAAAACAGCATTTCTCGAATGAGAAGTGCCGTTAAAGATAAACTTATTTAAATTGTGGGACTCCTGAGATTTCCCATTTTTCTAAAGTTTTTGTGAGTTCATCAGAATGCAACCAGATTAGTGAGTTATCACCGCTTTCAGTTAGAAGTCTGTAATCGGCTTCTTCATCATAAAGTTCAAAAACAAATAAAGGGATACGGTTATCATTAACTACTGCATTTGTCAGTTCATATAAATTCAAATCAGTTGCTTTAATGGGTAAAATAGTTTTTAGCGCCTCTAATATAGTAGCTAATCCTGTTTTAACATCACTGATTTCTGTGGTAGGGAATGAATGCATTTCAGCTTCTACTTTCACTAAAAAAACATACTTTCCTTCTGGTCCTTTTGCCATTATAGTTCCAGCTACCCATCTTTTCTCTGTCATTAGTTTACACCTCTACCTATAGTTTTAAGCTCATTTGTTTGGTTTACAATAGGTCAATAATCTCTTTACTACATTACCCGTCTTTTTTCATCTTCTTTAGCTTCTTCAATCCATTTTGGCATCGACTCTTTTATTGTAGCAAAACCTAGCTTACCGACCTTTTCATGATGTTGCCTTCTTTTCTTAGGATGATATTGAAATGTTGTATTTTCCTCTAACGTTCTTAGAGATAAACTGATTTTTCTTGTGTATTCATCAATATCTAATACCATCACTTCAATTTCATTTCCCACTGTTAAAACTTCATTTAAGTCTTTAACAAAACCATGTTTGCATTCTGAGATATGGATAAGCCCTTGTGTTTCTTCATCAAGTGAAACAAACGCTCCATAAGGTTGAATTCCAGTAATTTTGCCTTTAATGACCATGCCAATTTTATACTTCATCCTATCACCTCGCTTATCCATTTCTAGATTACTTTTTGTTCTATGTTTTATTTTATCATAAATAAACAGACAGCGTGTTTAGAATACGTTTTCATATTTTTAAATTTTAGACTTAATTTATGTTACAAGCTTTAAAAGAGGCAACATAGAAAAAAATATCTCTCTTCGGTTTTTACTAGTATACTTAATCCTATAATAGAAACTAACTTTTGATAGGAGGAATAGTTCTATGACTTGGAACTTTGATGAACAAATTGATCGCAGTGATCAAAGTAGTATTAAATGGGGATATTCAAAAAAAATATTTGGGGACGATACTGTTTTGCCCATGTGGGTAGCGGATATGGACTTTGCTAATTCGCCTTTGATTTTAGATGCTTTGAAAAAAGTAGTGGATCAACGTATTTTAGGCTATGCGTTTCCTCCCGATTCTCTCTACCAAGCTATCACAGACTGGCAAAAAAACCGTCATAACTTACAGTTGTCACCCAAGGATATTTTATTCTCTCCTGGAGTGGTTCCAAGTATTGCATTGGTGATCCAAACTTTTACAAACGAACGGGAGACTGTGATGATTCAAGACCCTGTTTATACCCCGTTTGAAAATATGATTACATTGAATAACCGAAAAGTCATTCGAAATTCGTTGTTTATTGAGGATGGTTTGTTTAAGATGGATTTCATTGATATAGAACAACAATTTATAAAAAGAAATGTAAAATTATTTGTTTTAAGCAACCCACATAACCCTGGAGGCCGTGTGTGGACCAAACAAGAGTTGGCTCAATTAGCGGGACTATGTCAAAAATACCACGTTATCTTATGCAGTGATGAAATACATGGTGATCTTATTTATCAACCACATGAGTTTATTTCAGTTGCAGCCATCAATGAGCAATACAAAGACTTTGTCATTACTCTAACGGCGGCTACGAAAACATTTAACTTAGCTGGGATAAAAAATTCAATGATTTTTGTTCAAAACGAAGATTTGCGTAATGCATTGATTGTAGCTCAATCCAAAACCGAACAAAATAGCATCAATACATTTGGTTACGCAGCAACCGAAGCCGCTTTTGCAACAAGTGAACCCTGGCTAGAAGAGTTAATGACATATTTAAAAAACAACTTAGAAACAATTTGTACGTTTTTTGATACTGAACTTCCTGAAGTTTTTTATATGAGACCTCAAGGAACATACTTACTGTGGTTTGACTGTTCTACTTTAAATATTCCTGATAAACAATTGACCAATCATTTTGCAAAAGTTGGAAAAATCGGTTTAAATGCTGGTTCGGATTATGGACCTTCGGGAACAAACTACATGCGACTAAACTTTGCTGCGCCTCATGAAACTGTTGTTGAAGGTTTGAAGCGTATAAAATATGCATTTGAACACCCAAAAGGTTAAGTAAAAAAATAAACGATCAGCAGACATGACGTCTGTTGATCGTTTATTTTTTTAGTTTAATTCAATGCTTTCAATAACAATATCGTTTACTGGCTTGTCTTGAGCTCCACGTTTTACATTTTGGATTGAATCCACAACGTCCATTCCTTCAATAACATGACCAAAAACAGTGTGACGATTATCTAACCAAGGTGTTCCACCATTTTCTTTGTATGCTTCAACAATCTCTACAGGATAACCAGCCGCTTCAAGTTGGCCAATCATATTTGCTGGAGTTTGAGAAGCTGATACGATGAAGAATTGGCTTCCGTTTGTATGCGGACCTGCATTAGCCATTGAAAGCGCACCTTTAAGGTTAAATGCTTTATCTGAAAATTCATCTTCAAAAGAACTTCCCCAGACACTTTCTCCTCCCATACCTGTTCCAGTTGGGTCTCCCCCTTGAATCATAAAGTCAGGGATAACACGGTGGAAAATAATTCCATTGTAGTAACCACTTTCTGCTAATTTAACAAAATTTTCTACTGCTTTAGGGGCAATTTCAGGGAATAATTTAATTTTAAGATCACCCATCGTTGTTTTAATGGTAGCAACTTGTTCATTACTTGCTACTTCATTTGATAATTGTGGAAATTCAGACATTTTATCGTCCTCCTAATTTTTATATTTACTTCTCTATCATACCGAAATCTTTCTTGTATTGCCATTTTTTTTAGCTATCAAACAAAAAATAGCTTACTTCTGTTTCTTTTTTCTATCATTAACACTTTTTTGTCAAAGAAAAACTTGTTTCATGTTATGATATGAAATAGAATATTGAATTTTTTAAAGGATGGTACACTATGCTTATTTTAACGAATTTTCCGCTTGTTGCGGCTTTTACAGCTATTACATTTGCACAAATCATTAAAATTCCAGTAGCTTTTCTATTACAAAGAAAAACCACTTGGGCATTAGCTACTTCTACTGGCGGAATGCCTAGTTCACATTCAGCAGCGGTATCTGCCCTTATTACAGCTCTAGCTTTACAGTATGGTGTAGCTTCACCTTTTGTAGCTATTGCAAGTACCTTTGGAGTCATTGTTATGTTTGATTCTATGGGTGTGCGTCGACAAAGTGGCGAACAAGGAATCTTGTTAAATCAATTAGTGGTTGATTTTCATATGTTGAGTAAAAAAGTGGTTAAACTTTCTCACGATTCGGCAGCCCTCGTTGATGAACAAACTGAACGTCACTTAAAAGAATATTTAGGCCATAAGCCGATTGAAGTTTTCTTTGGGATTCTTACCGGTATTTTAGTCGCTTTTGCTACACAAGCTGTATTGACTTACTTTTCTATTTTATAATCTTTCTTCACCTTTTTATGGGTCCTTTTAGCTGCCTTGAAAGATATACGCAGTTAAAGGATCCTTTTTATTTCTAACTATATATGTCTTGTTTACTATACTTTAAGAAAATTTGAATAAAAAATTCGCACCTTTGGAGGAATTTAGTTTTGAATACTACTAAAGAAGTCTTTGATATTACGATTATTGGTGGTGGACCCGTTGGCATGTTTGCAGCTTTTTACGGCGGGATGCGCAATGCAAAAGTTAAAATAATTGAGAGTTTGCCTCAGTTAGGTGGACAGTTGAGTATGCTGTATCCGGAAAAAAACATCTATGATATCGCTGCACTGCCTGTAGTGACGGGACAAAAATTGATTGATAATCTTTCTGAGCAAATCTCTCGTTTTGACCCGACGATTTGTTTAGAAGAAGAAGTGATTGATGTCATTAAAAATGAAGATGGACTATTCAAATTAACAACTCCCAAAACTGTCCACTATTCAAAAGCGATTATTATCACTGCTGGTAACGGAGCTTTTCAACCTCGTAGATTGGAACTGGATCAAGCCGAAGAGTTCGAAGGCAGTACCCTTCATTATTATGTGAATAATATTGAGCAATTTAAAGATCGAACGGTAGCGATTTGTGGTGGTGGCGATTCTGCGGTCGATTGGGCACTGGCTCTTGAACCAATTGCAAAAAAAGTGTATCTCATCCATAGAAGAAATAAGTTTAGAGCACTGGAACATAGCGTTTCCTTGCTCGAACAATCAACTGTTGAGATGATCACTCCTTATATTCCTGTGGCAATTAAAGGCAATCATCCACAGATTAAATCTGTTCAATTAAAAGAAGTCAGAGGAGAAAGTGAAAAAGAACTTGAAATCGATGATTTTTTGATCAATTACGGTTTTACCTCTTCCATTGGACCAATGAAAAAATGGGGATTTGACGTGAAACGTAATGAGATTCCCGTGAATACTAAGATGGAAACTACAGTTCCTGGTATTTATGCAGCAGGTGATATCTGTACTTATGACGGAAAAATTAAATTAATTGCGACCGGATTTGGAGAAGCTCCTACTGCCATTAACAATGCCATGAGTTACATCAATCCAGACGAACGAGTACAACCCATGCATAGCACAAGTCTATTTTAGGTAATGCCATAAAAAGCTGTTACATTCTAACCTACTTGAGTCATAGTTTGCTTAATATTAGAGTAACCTTCAGAAAGTAGATGTGGGGTCTGTTATTTGAAAAATTTGTAAAAAGGTTATTGCAAGTCATTTGTTCTGCTTTCTAGTATAATTAATCTATACTTAAAACGGAGGGATACGAATGGTAAAAGATACAAATGAGTTACACAAAAAAGCTTTAGAATTACTGGACCAACGTGGCGTTAAATTAAAAGATATTGCCGAATTGGTTATGTTTTTACAACAGTCTTATATCAACGATTTATCTTATGAAGTCTGTTTAGAACACGTAGAAGCCGTTCTCAAAAAAAGAGAAGTCCAAAATACGGTCTTAACTGGGATTCAATTAGATATTTTAGCAGAGAAAAAACAATTGATGAACCCTTTATTGGATATCATTGTGGATGATGAAGGACTATATGGTATTGACGAAATCATGGCGCTTTCTATTGTAAATGTCTATGGTTCAATTGGTTTTACCAACTATGGCTATATTGATAAAATTAAACCCGGTATTCTAAAAAAATTAAACAGTCATAATGACAACGAAGTTCATACATTCTTAGATGATATCGTTGGGGCTATTGCAGCCGCCGCTGCTAGTCGGCTAGCACATGCTCAACCCAATAAAAGTGATATTACACAATAATCATGAACTAGAAATAAGACCCCCCTACTCAACTTTGAGTAGGGGGGTCTTATTTTTAATGAAATGCTTTTCGTTTAGTGTAAAAATACCCAAAAATAATTTGTAGTTCAATTAATACGAAAGCTAAAATAAAGCAATGCATAAAAAAGGTTTCTGGCAATGCTAAAATAATCGGATCGGTAGAAGGATTGAACAGCCAAGCATCGTTATTAAAAAAAACTTTATGGAAAGCTACAAATAACTGATCAAAACTGACAGCTATCATAAAGAGCACGACAAACGGAACGGCTGTTGCAACTTGAAACGGGCGAACCAATTTCCAAAACAATTGATTTTTCTTCATGTAGCGAAGATAAAAGAATGATCCCCCCGCTGTAATCATTGCAATGACATAGTCCCACATAAACAAGCGTTTGACTTCATAAAAATGAAACAACCCACTTTCTGAACTTGGAAAATTCGGAAAGTTCAATTCAGTTACCCAAGGTAAGTTCAAATAATTTAATAATACTCGATAGTTTTCCATCAATGTTTCCTTTGTCAATCCAACGGTTTGAGATATTTTTAAGTAATCAATATCAAAAGCATATAGTGGCGTCAAATTAATCGTTACTACGATAGAAAATGATACAATAAATAAAAATAGACTTATCATTCCTACTACATGAAGGACTTTTTCTTTCACTAAAACACCCACTCATCCAATGAATTTAGTAAATAAGTGGGTTGTTCTTCCACAAGTTCTAAATCTGTTAGAGAGGTAAAACCCGTCAATACTAGTAAAGTGTCAACATCATTGTGAATACCGGCTAAAATATCGGTTTCGTAGTTGTCGCCTACCATGATAACTTCTTTTTTTGTTAGACCAATTGTTTTGATGGCCTCTTCCATAATGATTGCTTCCGGTTTCCCGATAAAAGTAGGCTGAACTCTTGTTGAGGCTATCAGCAAGGCTACTAATGAACCAGCACCAGGTACCATTCCTTTATCACTCGGTAAATTGGTATCTTTATTTGTCGCGATAAAGCGAGCACCTTTATGAATCGCTAAGGTTGCAACTTCAAAATCATGATACGTAACTTGTCGATCGATTCCCACAACCACGTAGTCCGGATTTTCTTCATCTTCAATAAAGCCCGCATTTTTCAATGCACTTCTGAGTCCTGTTTCTCCTATTATATAGACTCTATTTCCTCCACCAAGTGAAGTTAAGTAATCTGCAGTTGCTAGCGAACTAGTGTATACCTCTTCTGCAGACGTTTGAACGCCAAAGTTTTGAATTAAATTATCGGCTACTTCTTTTTGTGTTTTAGAAGAATTATTAGTAACAAATAAATAAGGAATGTTTCTTTCTTGTAGTCTTTTAATAAATCGTGCAGCCGCTGGAATTGGCTCTTTTCCTCGATACATGGTGCCATCTAAATCAATCAAATATCCTTTATACTTCATTTACCTTACCCAACCTTTATCTTATTCATTTATTTTGGAACAACTTTACGCCGGATACTGTATTGGCGTTTCCCTTTAGCATCCTTTACTGTTTCAACAGTTTCTTTTGAACTATGTTTTTCAACGGATTTTTCAACTGGAGAAATTTCCTTTTTGACAAAATCTTTTTTAGCTTTTGCTCTGTCGGAAGATTTTTTAGGAGTTACTGTCGTGCTTGGTTTTAAATCTGAATTTTTTGGTTGAACTTGTTTAATCCCTTTTTCATTTGTTAGACTTTTACTTTTTTGTGTTCTGCGCCTTTTAGGTTTGCTCGTTTTAATACGTTCTTTTTTGTCGTCTACACGTTGCAAGACAAAATAAGGACAGCCAAAATTACAGTACTCGTACAAATAATCCTGAAGATTAGCAATGCGCTGGTCCTGAGGAACTTTCCGATTACGGTTGTCATAAAAACCTTTCAACCGCATTTGTTCAAAGCCCCAGTCCGCTACAACATAATCGTATTTATTTAAAATCTCGCTGTAGCGCTCACCTAATCGCTCTGCATCAAAAGCATCTCGATAATTTTGTACAATTTCGAATTTTTTGCCTTCTATCATAATAGTAGTAGCATCAATTCTTTGAACGATTGGTTCCTCAACTGGTTTACTTAATTCTTGTACTTCTTTATCAACTGTCTGTTCACCTGAGTCTTCAGTGCTGTGATTTTCTTCTATTGCAGTTGTAGCTGGTTGTGATTCTTTCACTCGTTTTTTTGGTCTTGGTTTAATCGGCCTTTTTTTGGTTGGAACGGCTTTTTTAGGTGACCTTGTCTCCTGAGCTCGTTCTGTAGTTGTTTCGTTTTCACTTGTCATTGCGTTCACCTACTTTCATAATCCATTCATCTTACTCATTTATCTGTTGGGTAATGCTTTTTTAAATATTGACCTACAACATTGCGTATAAAATAAGGAAACAGCACTTCGTTCTCCCCTTTGATTTCAATCGTAGGAAAAAAAGGGATAAACATGAAATGATCTACTGTAGCAAATGTATACTGTTTGGTTCGCTCTATCGGTTTACCTAGCCAAGATACTTCTCCAGTTATTTTATCATATGCTACTCCATTGTAACAGATTTCGCCAAAAATTTTTCCTCTAAATCCAATACCTTTAATCGGGAAATTTCGCAAGAATAAGCGATTTTTTTCCATTTCGTAAATCATACGAATGAGATTTTCTCCATCTAGAGTGCACCTTAGAATACGCATAGGATGAGGTAATATTTTGTGCAAGTCATCTTTCGTGACCGTTCCTTCATTCAATGACTGCATAAACAGTCCTGCATTTAAAATAGCTGCCTCTGTGTGAGCATACTCTTTAAGAGCTTCCAATCCAACTTCAACAAGTTCAGATTTACCATGCCAATTAATTGAAAAAGTAGCCGGGATAGTTGCTATTACTTGTTCATTTAACAACTGATGCCCCTTATGTTCATAACCTTCGATCATCTTATCTTCATTTGCGGGGGGGATTATTGTAGCTGTTTCCTTAACAGTGGCTTTAGCCTCAATGATTTTATTTCTTTCGATCCCTAATTCAATATGGCCAACGTATTGACCATATTTACCGGCTGCTGCAAGCAATGTATTTCTAATAATTTTCCCTTGTGGCAATAAGTGATGTGTGTGAGAACCGATAATAACAGAAATCATTGGATATAATTCAGCTATGCGTTGATCTTCACCAATTCCCAGATGAGACAGCAAAATAATGGAATCCACTAAAGGAGTAATCAATTCTAGAATGTCTCCTATCACTTCGTCTGGATTTTTCACATCCCATCCAATCGGTTTGTAGCTTGTTGGAAAAGGTGCAGTTAAACCGAACAAACCAATCTTATGACCAGATTTGGTTTGAATGACTTGGAAAACTTTTGCCCATTCTGGCGGATACCCTGTTTTTGCATCGAATAAGTTTGAGATTACAATAGGAAAATTAGCTTCATCGTATAAGTGACTCAATTGTTTTTTTGAGCTTCCGATGCCTTCATTGTTTCCAATTGTAACTGCATCATATCCAATTTCATTCAGCAAAAGGATATTTGCTGCTCCATCTGTTGCTTCCGTCAAAGGATGGACTCGATCACAGGCGTCTCCAATATCAAATGAAAATACTGTTTCATTTTCTTGTTCCAATCGTTTAGACTCTTCTCTTAAATAAGCAGAAATTCTTGGCCAATTTTCAAAGTGAGAATGAATATCGTTTGTATGATAAATGTGGACACGTTCCATTTTCTTCATCCTTTATTTCAGAAATTTATACTGCTCTTATTATACCAATCTTCAAAAAAAATATCTTGTCTATTTATATAGATTATATATAGAAGAAAAACTGGTTAATTTAAATAGAGACACATTTATTCAAGTCATTTTTTTATTTGATATTAAAAAGCGAAATAATTTGCAAACACCAATCTTTAATGATAAAATTTTCAATGCTGCAACATTTTAAAAACTAGCAAATAATAGATTGGCCATCTTCCTATCAGGTAGATGCTATTAGTAAACTAAAGTCATCTATCTTTACTTTTACAAAATTCTTCTTCATACTTATGAAGAATTCTTTCATTTTCAATGCGATTTATATAACCCAATATGAAGTCGTACTGTTGAATTCATTCGAATAAAAATAGTTGCTTTACAAAAAATAGAATACTCTATCTAACTGTAAGCATTAGAAAATTCTTATTTGTTCTAAGCTTTTTTTTAGTGTTCAAAAACCAATTTTATTATTCCCCTAAGGAGTATGCAGGAGGTTTATACTCCTTACATACTTCTTAATTTAATTACTTAACAATAGAAAACAAGGAGTGTGTTTAAATGATTGAATTTAAAAATATCGAAAAATATTACGGTGATTTCCATGCATTGAAAAATATTAACCTTACCTTTAATCAAGGTGAAGTGGTAGTGGTTATCGGTCCTTCTGGTTCTGGTAAAAGTACCATGTTGCGTTGCATCAACGGTTTAGAAGATATTACTGAAGGAGAATTATTGATTAAAGGTACCAATCTTCATGCTAAAGGTACGAATATCAATGAAATTCGTAAAAACGTTGGAATGGTTTTCCAGCATTTCAACCTTTATCCACATAAAACTGTTTTGGAAAATATTATGTTAGCGCCTATGAAGGTCTTAAAACAATCTAAAGAAGAGGCACAAAAAAATGCTGAGAAATTTTTAGAAAAAGTAAACATGTTGGACAAAAAAGATGCTTACCCTTCTAATTTATCTGGTGGTCAGCAACAACGTGTGGCTATTGCACGAGGATTAGCTATGGGACCAGGAGTTTTATTGTTTGACGAACCAACCAGTGCATTAGACCCGGAAACAATTGAAGATGTATTAGACGTTATGAAAAAGTTAGCTAAAGAAGGTATGACAATGATTGTTGTGACTCATGAAATGGGATTTGCACGTGAAGTCGCTGACCGAGTTATTTTTATGGCTGATGGAGAGGTCCTTGAAGACCGTGAAACAGTTTCGTTCTTTGAAAATCCTAAAGATGAACGTGCTAAACAATTTTTAAGCAAAATTATTAATCATTAATTTTATAGGAGGACTTTTCAGATGAAAAAATTAAATAAGCAAGCTCTTTTTCTTCTTTTACTCCTACCTGTCTTTTTTCTTGCTGCTTGTGGTTCTAAAAGTGCAGCAAATGTAGATATAACAGAACGGATAGAAGAAAATCCTACCATTACATGGGGCGTAAAAGTGGATACCAACCTTTTTGGTCTTTATGATATTCAATCAAGCGAGATCAGAGGATTTGATATCGACATAGCCAAAGCCATTACCGAAGAATTGACTGGAGATGCAGATAACGCAGAATTCGTTGAAGTAACATCTAAAACACGTATTCCTTTATTAAAAAATGGAAATATTGATGCTATTATTGCGACAATGACCATTACTGAAGAGCGAAAAGAGCAAGTCAACTTTACAGATATTTACTTTGATGCTGGCCAAGCTTTATTGGTTCCAAACGACAGTTCGATTCAAAGTTTAGACGATCTAACTGCTGATACAACCGTTTTGGCTGTTAAAGGCTCTACTTCTGCACAAAATATTCGTGAGTTATCTCCTGAGGCAAATGTACTAGAACTAGAAAATTATTCTGAAGCCTTTACTGCTTTGCAATCTGGCCAAGGAGATGCCGTTACAACTGATAATGCTATTTTATTAGGTATTATCGCCGATAACCCTGGCTATCGATTAGCTGGTGGAAACTTTACTCAAGAGCCTTATGGAGTTGCAATTAACAAAGGCCAAGATGCCTTTTTGAAAGAGGTCAACAAAGCCTTAGAAACAATTAAAGAAAATGGCATATACGAATCCATTTATGCTAGATGGATTCCTGAATTAGATTAGTCATTTTAAAACTTCAAAAAAAGCAGTACCTGTACTGCTAAGAAATAAAAAAGCGAGGTGCACCTATGCTAACGATCTTAACAACCTACCATGACGTTTTAATTGATGGGTTTCTAAATACATTGTACTCCAGTATTATTGCCTTATTTTTCAGTTTGATCATCGGTACATTAATGGCAATCTTTCAGTTATCTAAAAATAAATGGCTAAAAGGATTGGCAAATGCTTATGTAGAGTTCTTTAAGAATATTCCCCTTTTGATTATTGTGATGTTCTTTTATGTAGTAGTACCTTTATATTGGTTCTCTATCGATGGCTTTACAGCTGGTACAATTGGATTAACTATTTACACTTCTGCTTTTATTGCAGAAACTGTCCGTGCTGGAATTATGGGCGTACCTAAAGGTCAAACAGAAGCTGGACTTTCAACTGGTTTGACTCAAAATGAAACGATGCGGTACATTATTTTACCACAAGCTTTCAAAATTGTGATTCCGCCTCTTGGCAATCAATTCATTAATTTAGTGAAAAACTCATCTGTTCTTGCGATGGTTACTGGTCTTGATTTAATGTATCAAGGCGATTTAATTGCTAGTGAGACCTTTAATACGTTCGATACGTATATCTTAATCGGCTTAATCTATCTCATCATTACCTTACCCTTAACATACTTGATGAGTTACATTGAGCGTCGCTTAAATGTAACATCTTAAAAGGAGGAGAAATCATTTGACTATTATAGAAGCTTTTTCATGGATGAATATCCGCTTCTTACTGGATGGACTTCTCGTTACAGTAGAAGTGGCCGTACTTTCAATTATTTTCAGTTTTATTATTGGAGCCATCTTAGGATTGCTTCGGTATATGAAGATACCAATTTTTTCAAAAATCGTCGGGGGCATTGTTGATTTGATTCGTAACTTGCCTTTATTACTGATCATCTTTTTTACTTACTTTGCTTTACCGCAAATTGGCATACGTTTAGACATCTTTTGGTCAGCAGTAGCTGCGATGACGATTTTTGAATCTGCTATGCTGTCAGAAATTATGCGAGCAGGTTTAAACTCTGTTCCTTCTGGACAAATGGAAGCTGGACGTTCTACCGGTTTAACGTATCTTCAAACGCTATGGATAATCATTATTCCACAAGCATTTAAAGCTATGGTTCCTCCAATCGTCAGCCAACTCGTATCTTTGATTAAAGATACCTCATTAGCTACCATCATTTCCTTACCAGAATTAACTCATAATGCTCGAATCATTTATGGCCAAAACACGACTTATGTGATTCCGATGTTTATTGCCTTAGCATTCTTCTACTTTATTATTTGTTACGCATTATCAAAAGTTGCTAAACGCTTTGAAACAAAATTATCTTAATTAAAAAAAGCTGTTCACTAAAACTAATTTTAGTGAACAGCTATTTTTTTTCTTATATTTCAGTTACGATAGAAAAAGATATTGAAGAAATGAGAAAGGATCTTACTATGACTCCCTTTACTGAACGTGTAATCCGTATTATCCAATCTATTCCAAGCGGAAAAGTTATGACTTACGGTCAAATAGCAGCACTTGCTGGAAACACTCGAGGTGCAAGACAAGTCGCCCGTATTCTCCATTCCATGAGCCAGAAGTTTGATCTGCCTTGGCATCGTATTGTTAATGCTAAATGTGAAGTAGCTATCAACAATGCTGAAGGGGCTTTTACTCAAAAAGATCGTTTACTTTCAGAAGGCATAATCTTAACACATTCCGGAAAAGTGGATTTAGTGGTTTACCGTCACCATCCCACTACTGAATTAATAGTTGAGAATCAATAAAAGTTATTGCGGAATATTTTTATACAAAAACACGTTAGCTTCCGAGATATTAAAATTCATTTTTTGGTAAAAATGATAAGCTGGTACATTTTTATCCGTTACTAACGTGATTGCTTCTAATTCTTTTTTCTGACAGTAGTCTTCTAAATGTATCATCATTTCTTTTCCCACACCTTTTTGTTGACACTGTGGATGAACGTAGAATTCATCCACATAAACTTCATCTCCAGACCAAAATGTTCGTTCAACCCCGAATAATGCACCAACAATGGTAGACTTATCCACATAAACAAAGCCAAACGAACGTTTTCGGTGTATAAACTCTTGTAGATGACTTTTAGCAGTATTTTTTGTCCACTTTTCATCCCATGGTTTGCTGTTATACACAGTTATCAACAATTCTGCACACAAATCTAAATCAAACTCAGTCAATTCTCGAATTTCCCCATTTTTCTCTTTCAAAAAAAACTAACCTTCTTCCATTATTAGCATATCATTCTCATCAAATTTCCAACTCGCACTATAGGCTACTTCCCAATGATAGCCATCTAAGTCTTGAAAATACCCACTATATCCGCCCCAACTAACCTTCTCAGGTTCTTTAACGATTGTTCCACCATTTTGTTTTACAAGAGTAACCACCTCGTCTACTTCCTTTTCTGACTTTAGGTTGCAGGCTAGTGTGATTCCATTAAATCCTCTTTCTGGAATTACTGGCGGAACTGTTTTATTAATGTCTTTTGCTAAATCTTCAATTGGAAAAAGCTCTAATTTGCTGCCTTGATTATTGAAAAATACGATAGCCGGTTCTTCTACTTTTTCATAGGTTTTAAAACCTATACGTTTATAAAATCTTAAAGCAGCTTTCATATCTCTTACCCCTAGACAAATTAAATTAATGCGATTCATTTTAACCCCTCCTATTAGCTTATTTAAAACTTTTTATTGAGAGTGAAAAAAGCTTATTTAAGTCTTCTAACTTAAATAAGCTCATAAGTTACAGTGTTTCAATTAAAAATTGATCTTCTTTGGTTAATTCAAAATCAAATAACTCTAAATTAGCTACTTGATGCTCTTTGTTGTGAGATTTAGGAATAACCACAACCCCTCTTTGGATTTGGTAACGCAATAAAACTTGTCCCCAATTTTTTCCATAATTTTCAGCAATTTTATCTAATGTTTCTATTTGTTCTTGGGTAACTTTGCTTAACGGTCCCCAAGCTTCTGGTACAATATTATTACTCGTTAAATAGTCAATCAATTCATGATTCCATGTATGTGGATTAGATTCAATTTGATTTACTACTGGCTGAATCCGAGCAAAGTTACGCACCGTTTCCAACATATCAATGGTAAAATTGGATACTCCAATTGATTTGATTTTCCCATTATCCACAAATGATTCAAGAACTTCCCACGTTTGCTGCAATTTTTCATCATCTTCAATCGGATGATGGATTAAGTACAAATCAATATAATCCGTTTGTAAATTTTTCAAACTGTTTTGTATAGTTTGGTTAATTAATTTTTTTGAACCAATATACGCTTCATCTGAAGGAATTTTTGTAGTGATAAAAAATTCTCCACGAGGAATGCCGCTTTCAAAAATAGTAGCTCCGACACCTTCTTCATTTCGATAAGAAATTGCTGTATCGATCAGCCGATAACCAGCTTGAATTGCAGACTTTAATGAGCTAAAATCGTTAGTCAAAGCTCCATTGTATTGATTACCTTCTTTTCCATAAGTATTCGTTCCTGTTCCAACTACTGGTATATCTACTCCATTTGCTAACGTAATCATTTGCATTGAATCACTCCCTTAAAAAGAATATCTACACTACCAATAATAATGATTCTATTGATATTTAGTCAAGTTTAGACATTTTTTTCTTAGTGGCTTCAGGACTCAAATAAAAAACATCTCGCCTTTTAAGTAGCTAAAGGCAAGATGTTTGTTTTAAAGATTTAATTTGTTATTCAGCTACAGTTGTTTCTCCAGTTACAGTGCCTGCATCTAATACTGCAGAATCCATTAATTCTTGAGTAGCAAATGTAAGATTTCCTTCAATAGTTGAATCAGCAAGTTCGAATCCTTCAGCTTCTACTACAACATCTCCAACAAATGTTCCGTTTTGAATTTTAAAGTTTGGAGATTCAACAGTCATTGTTGGTGCTGTTAAAGTAAATTCATCTGTAACTTTGTGATCTTCATCTTGTGCATACAAAGCTAATTTACGGTAAACATCTCCACTTTCTTCCCCTTTATCATGGAAAGTTCCAGCTACAACGATGTCATCAGTTACTGTTACATCATCTGTTATTGCGTAGATCCAAGTTCCGTCTTCGCTAAGTCCAGCTAAAACGTCTGCTGGATCATTGCTGATTGAAGCAGTTGTAACAACTTCTGTACTTTCAACAGCTGAAGAAGCTGATGATTCTTTTTCTGCTGTATCATCGTTATTTCCACAACCTGCTGCAAAAATAATAAGTGATGCACAAGCTCCTAAAAATAATGCTCTTTTTTTGTTTGTTTTAATCATAATGTATCCTTACCTCCAATTTTTTTTATGCGTTTCCAAAGCTATCAATACCATTTTATTATGAAGAATTGATCCGCCTTAACAACTACAAATATAGTGTACAACATCTTTGTGAATTATTCAACTTGTATTTGTTATTTAAATAATTTTTTTTTTTTATTTTGTGTCAAAAATAGTGTTTTAAGTAAATAAATCATCGCTTCTTTTCTTTGCCCCTATCAAATTGTGCTTCTTTTTCAACTTGACCATCATGATTATATCGAATCCATTCACCATTTTTCAGATCATTCTCTAAGTATCCAATCTGCCACAGTTCTCCACTTTTGCGGTAAAATTCCCAGTTTCCTTGCATCTTTCCATCAAAAGGACCGCTTGCCTTTATTAGTCCATTTTCAAAATAATGTGTACGTATCCCATCTTTAGTCACTTGCTTGATTTGTCCATTTTTATAATATCCTTCCATAGTGTTCCTCCTTGTGAATAAATTTCAATTCTTGCCTATTATAAGCTATACTTATTTTTAATTTTCTTCCTGTTCCAAAATAAAGAAACTATATACTAGTTCTATTTTTTTATCTAATGTAACTACTAAATGATTGATAAAGTGCGACAAGGAATGTACGAAAACGCCATCTTCTGCTACATTGAATACAATAGGCGAAACATCTCCAATTTGTTTTAATTTAAGAATAATAGCAACTTTCCCATCTGTATTTTCAAGTGATTCTACTCTATCTAATCATTCAATTTTTCAACCATAAGCTAAGTTATCTGTTTTTGTTGAGACATCTTTTCGACTAGTCAATACAAAGTTCGCTTCTCTTAAATCCTTTTCATATAATATAACTTAAATCCAAAATTTCCCCAATAATGAACTATCTATCCTTAAAAAATTACTAAAAATAGGACCCCAAAAATTAAATATAACTTTTGAGGTCCTCTATTATTTACTAGTATCAAATTAACTTCCAATATACTCAAACACAAACTCTTGGACTTTTTGTTTATAAGCTTCTTTATTTTGCACGTAGGAATCCGCATGATCAGCGTTAGGTGCAATATATAACTCTTTAGGAGATGAGTTAGCTTCATATACATCATACACCATGTTCGTCGGCACAAATGTATCTTCTGCCCCATGGATAAAAAGCATCGGAACTTTATTCTTTTTTATTTGTTCTACTGTATCAGCTTCTCCAAACCAATATCCAGAACGAACTTTTGTCACTAAACTGGTAACTGGAATCAATGGAAATTCAGGTAAACCGTACATATCGTTCAATTGATATGCCAGCTCGCCGTTTAAAGAGCTATACCCACAATCTTCTACAATTACCTTAACATTATCCGGCAAATCTTCTCCACTGACATTCATTACCGTGGCTCCGCCCATACTGATTCCAAACAAGGCTAATTCAGCATCTGTGCCTACTTTATCGATCATCAATTGGATCCACTGCAAGTAGTCTTTTCGTTCATGCCAGCCAAAGCCGATATAATTCCCTTCGCTCTTTCCATGTCCACGAGCGTCTGGCACAAGTACGTTAAACCCCATGTCATGGTACAATTTAACATACGGTGCCATTTGTTCTAGGTTGCCTGCATACCCATGGGCCAAAATGGCTACTTTTTTAGAAGCAGATTCGCTTTCAATGTAAACCCCAGAAAGATTTAATCCATCAGCTGACTCAATCGAAACTTCTTCACGCTCTACCTCACCGTACCATCTCTTTTCTTCCAACCATGGATCTTCAGGGTCGTAATCTCCATCCACATCTGTTGCTTCTATAAAGTCTTTTGGATTTATGGCTACCGCTAGATCATAAAAATAATTCCCAGCAAATCCTAATCCAATAATAACCAAAGCCACCAAAACAACTAAACCTATCCCTATTTTTCTTTTCATTTACTCACACTCCACTAGTTTGTTGATTGAACCATCTAACCATTCAGTTTATTTTACGTTTTTTTTATATAAATGTGAACCACTAAAGAATACAAGGCTGAGTAAAAGTCTTAACTTCATTTTCATGAATACACTTTCTACTATGGTTAGAAAAAAGCTCTCCTTACACAGTTGCCTGCTAATTCTCTAAAAGTTTACGCAGTTTAAGGGTTGTATTTCGATTTCTGATTGTTACCTTTTTATAGAAAGGTTGACTGGATAATTTTGAATAATAGGTCTTACTGTAATTTTGTTTAAAAGAGGAGGACCAAAAGATAACATGTTCTCCAATATAGATTTTTTCATAGGTGGTTTCAATAGACGATAAGAGTTCAACAATTTCTTTTTTATTCACTGAAGGCAATAAAAACAAAGCATTGTGCTTGTAGTCTTCATCTTCTCCCCACCAAAATGGAATACTTGCTAATGCTGCTTGATACTTTTCATCAGAAATAATCACGACTTTAATGGGATAAGAAAAGTGATCCGATAAGATTTTTTGACATTTTTCTAAAACATCCTGTTCACTGTCTTTTTCACTTTCAACAATCAAATTACCGCTATTAATATAAGATCTGACACTTGTAAATCCAGCATTGACTAGATACTGTTTCAAATCACTCATTAGAACTCGATTTTTTCCTCCAACATTGACTCCTCGTAATAAAATAATAAATTGCATATGACTACACCCCTCTATCTGTTTAGGTCATCCCCCTTAACTCTATTCATTATTTAAGGAGTACTCCATATAAAGTCAGCAACTAACTTATCTACTTGCGTATTTTCATGTAGTTGAATATGAGAAGTCTGTGATCCAGTAACGATTTCCTCACGATAACTCAGTTCAGTTGTTTGCATTAAATAACCAATGGACAACCCGCTTCTAATCGAAACTGTTCCATCTCCTTCTGACCCATCTTGCAGATTTCCAACGATGTTTAACATTTTAGTCATTCTAGGGTATTGTTTGATTCCTGTAGTAAAATCACTATACCGTTCGCTAGTTACTAAAGGACCACTTTGCTTTAAATCATTCAAGGATTGCTCTTCATTACCTGATACAAAGTCATTGAAGGGAGCGCCTATCGCTACAAATTTAGTGATTACCGGCAATGTTTTATCATTTCCATATGTGACTAGATAGCGAAAACTACTTACTCCGCCCATAGAGTGCCCAACTAAGTTAAATTCATTTATTTGATACACAGTCTTTAAATAAGTTAAAACATCTTTGATCCACTCTGCTTGATTCCATTCATTATTCTTATTATCTGCAAACAACACTTGGATCATTGGATTATTTGATTCATTTTTCCATTCACCAATTTCAGAAATAATACCATCCGGCTGAACGGTTAGTGTTAATTCCCTCTTTCCCCATCTATTTTCTTCAAATCGAGAAAGCATTCCGTTAAAACTGCCTGCTGTTCCTCCATAACCATGGATAAAAAGCGTCGGAACTGCCGTTTGATTGGTCGTTAATGGATCTGAAGAATCAATTTTGGAACTTATTTTTTCACTTGTATTGGTTGACTGTTCCTCATTAGCTGTTTGATTTTCACTAATTGATTTAGTGTTTTCACGGTTTCCACAACCCATGACTATAATGCTTAACAAGATAACTAAGAAAAGAACATAAACCTTCTTTTGCATACATTACCACTCCTAACTGTTTCTAACTTTAATAAACCATATTATTAAGTATAAAGCAAAAATCACTTTTTATTTCCAAGAAAATAATTTCTTTTTTTGTATAGTTCATTTTAGTAAGGGCTTTTGATATAATAAAAAAAACGTGTTATGTAATTAACAGAACGAATGATAAACATAAGGAGAATGCCTAAATGATAGAATTCAAAACTGTTTCAAAATCCTATAACAGTAAACATGCATTAAAAGAAGTCTCTTTTACTATCCGTTCAGGAGAAATTTTTGGTTTAATTGGACATAACGGTGCTGGAAAATCGACCGCCATCAAATCGTTAGTTAGTATCATTGAACCAAGCAAAGGCACTATTTTGGTGGATGGAGAAGATATTGCAATTAACCGTCTTGCTATAAAAAAGAAAATCGGTTATGTTCCCGACTCTCCGGATATGTTCTTACTTTTATCAGCTATGGAATATTGGGATTTGATTGCTGTTGCTTACGAAATTCCCGAAGAAGAACAAGACAAACAACTATTAAAGTTAATGAATTTATTCGATATGGTGGAAAATCAGGCTAGTATGATTAGTTCTTTTTCACATGGGATGCGTCAAAAAACTTTTGTTATAGGTGCCTTACTATCCGATCCAGAAATCTGGGTGTTGGATGAGCCAATGACGGGATTAGATCCACAAGCAGCCTATGATTTGAAAGAATTAATGAGGCAACATGCAGCAAAAGGGCATACTGTGTTGTTCTCCACTCATGTATTAGAAGTAGCACAGCAACTTTGCGACCATATTGCGATACTCAAGAATGGTGAGATTTTGTATGATGGAACGGTTGAGGAACTGCAAGCGGAAAATGAAGACCAATCACTGGAGACGATTTATTTGAAAATGGCAGGGAAAACTCCAGCGGAAGAAGAACAACCTAGCAGCGAGATTGATTTGGCTTCTCCAGAAAGGAGAGGATGAGAGTGCGGCTGCAACATATCAAACAGCTGGCTAAAGTAAATTTGGTTTCTGCTAATCCTCATATGGTCGAGAAAAAAAGGACGGCATCTTCATCTCCACCATACATCGCCGTTCTTTTGCAAAGTGGTCTTATGTTGTTTATATTTTTTCTACTGTATAGTTTTATGTTTTTTTTCATAGATTTTACTCAGTATCCTGGTATGTTTTCTACTTATATTGTGATGTTCATTGTCATGGCTGTCCTACAAGGGTTTTATTTAGTTTATAATTTATTTTATGAGTCAAAAGATCTCATTCATTATCTTCCACTGCCTTTCAAAGGGAGTGAAGTTTTCACTGCTAAATTGGCTGTCCTTGCACTAATGATATTACCGTACTTGATTCCAATCTTATCTTTATTTATTCTGTTAGGACAGGATGCTGGTCAGTCTATCCTCATCACTATTACCGTTTCCTTGTTTTTATTTCTATTACTGATAGTGGTGGTTTTTTTCTTTTCAGTGGTTTTGGTTCATCTGATTACCAAACTAGCAGTGTTCAGAAAGAATAAACAAGCTGTCACAACGACTCTTTATACTTTGTCTAGTTTAGGAATGACGGCTGTCATCCTTTTTTTCTCTTCCATGGATCAAGAAGCTGATATTCCCTATGGCCAAGTCTTACCTGACTATCGAGTGATTCCTTTTGTTCAATACTTCCATCAGGTCTTATTGAATCCACTCAACTTGAATGCTTGGTTTGGTATCACCTTATGGATTGCGCTACTAGCTTTTTTAGCGATGATTGTATTTAAATGGGCCGTACCCGGATTTTATCGGGAAGAAGAATTGGATGTAAGAGATAGACAAAAAAAGGCAAAAAACAAAAAAAAAGACAACTCAATTGGTTTAGAAAAACCTTCCGTTTCTGTTAATCGAACCTTATGGAAATATAACTTTGGACTTATTCAAGATGGTACACTTATCATGCAACATTTGAGTTCAAGTATTGTTTTTCCTATCATCATACTATTAGGTCCAATTTTTACAAATGGGATTTATTTAGGAGATATGACTTTGCACTATTGGGCTTTGTTTCTCTTTGCAGGATTCGCCTATGCTTTTCTTACATTGAGTTCGACTTCTATTGTTGGTGTTATTATCTCACTAGATAGAGAAAACTTTATGTACCTAAAATCCTTACCTTTTTCGATGAAAAACTACTTAAAGCAGAAATTTTTATTCGCTTTTGTAGCGGAAGCTCTTCTCCCTCTTATTTTAGGGATAGTCTTTATTTTCATTGCAAAACTACCTTTACTTTTGGGAGTACTGTTTTTAGCTGGAATAATCATCGGGATTTTCATACTCTGTCACTATTACTTTGCTCGTGATTTCCGTCTATTATATTTGGAATGGCAGAATCTTACAGAATTATTCAACAGAGGAGGAGCATTCATTCAATTTGTTAGTCTTTTTATTTCACTCATTATCGGACTATTATCTATTCTACTTATTGGCTTCTTATTAAATAACTTAACTCCTATCTGGCAAACAATTGTCTCTGTGTTAACAGCTGCTATCCCAATTATGGCATGTGTTGGTACTGTAAAATGGTACAACAAACGCTTCTGGTCTCGTTTAAGTGATTAATTTACGATTATACGACAAAAGTAAAAAACGGATGGTCGCATTTAAGCTGCCATCCGTTTTCCTATTCTCAAGTTTTTAAAATTTTTTCTATCTGACAAACCCATTTTTAAAATTATCGTACCAAGCTTCTAACTCTTTTGGTTCATCAATTTCCAACAGTTGATATATTTCATAAGCAAACTCAACTGCAGCTGTTTCATTTGCGGTGATGATATTTTTATCCCGAATCACTTGTGACTCCAGAAAATTTGATGATCCCTTATATTCATCTTGCGCTTCAAAAAAATCAAAACTGTCCCCAGTATGTTTAACTTGATTCAGTAATCCATGACTGCCAAGAAAAACAGTTGCTCCACAAATTGCTGCTATTGGAATGTTTTGGTCATGAACCTGCTTAATAAAATGAGCAATTTCTTCATATCGATTATCTTGCCATGAAAATCCACCTGGTAAGATGACCATAGCCAAATTCTTTAAATCAGTATACTCTTCAATTGAAAGATCAATTTCAGCGCGTATTCCACCAATAGAAGCCTTTGACTCTTTATCTAAAGCAATCGTTTTTACTGAATAGTGTGGAACAGAATTTACTTCAGCAATAGCATACGAAGCTTCCCAATCCGCCCATTTATCAGTCAATAAAAGCAATACGTCTTTCGTATTCATCAGGATACCACCTTTTCGATTATTAGTTAATTATAGCATATCCATCATTTCTTTCTTCTTATATTCATTCAACAAAATGAAGAATGTATTTTTTACATTTCTGCAATAGATGTCTTAAAATTATTTAGTACTACCGTATTATATTAGTTTTATACACTATTTTTTATTTAAGCAAAAATGCTCATTGACATCTTAATAATGGCAATGAGCAAGTATATAAGATACACTAAAAAGTTTTAATACTCAAATTGACGGTAGTAACGACGAATGTCTAAAGGATGACAGTTAAGTTTTTCAACATGTGCATCAACTCGTTGAGTCACACAGTGTGCCACCAAATGTGAAAGTCGACCGCGATATTTTTCACTAATTCCTTCTAAAGCATAATCTTTCGAGTCAATGATCGTATAATTCGCACAAATACGAGGCAATAATTTAGCTACCCGTTCAGATAATGAACGCTGTTCGTCTTCACCGATGAATAACGTAACTGGAGTTGTTTCTTCCACGATCTCTAATGTCCCATGTAAGAACTCAGCTGCATGGATTGATTTTGAAGGCAACCAACTCTGTTCTTCCCAATAACACATTGCATAAGAATAGACTCCTCCCCATTGGTTACCTGCGCCAATAAAGTAATGCATATCATCGTGCCTATGTTTTTCAGCAAATTCACGACCAAAATCGTCTGCTGATTTTTCAGCTTCTACTAATCCAATAGCCAAATGTACTTCTAATTCTTTATAATAGTCTTCATAATCATCAAATTCTCCATTACGGTACATGAATCGATCTGCCGCCATAAAAAACTTCAATTGTTCATTCTCTGGGTAACTGATTAAGTAGTCACCCATATCTGCTAAAGGAGTGTTTGGTAAATCTACAAAAGAAATAATCGTAGCACCTAGTTCTTTGATTTCTTTAACTGCCTTTACAACTTCTTGAGTCGTACCTGTTACTGAAGATAATATGACTATTGATCTATCCGTTAAGCGTTTGTTGCCTGTTGTATAATATTCAGCTGCATGTTGAACATACACGGGCAAATTACTTTTACCATTGATATAAGTAACAGCTTGCATGCTAGATGCATAAGTCCCCCCAATTCCTAGATAGTAGATGCTATCAAAGCCTTTTTCCCAGACTTCATCTACTATTTTTTCTACTTCACTTCGTAATTTTAAAGTTCCATTCACACTATTAACTAATTTAGGTTCGTCAAATTTTAGCATCTTTTTATTTCCCCTTTTTTTATATTTTACTTTTTAATACTTCATCAAAATCGTCAAAAATTCTTTCATTTAAATCTATTCCTTGGACTGTCGCAATTTGATAAGCCAGATATTGGAAAGGAATGATTAGTAATAAAGGACTAATTTTTTCACTAACATTTATATCTAAAGCCAAAGTATATATATCATCACTTTTATCTGTAGTAATAGTGAAAGAATCTTTAACATATTTTCTCATATAATTTCTTAACGCTATCGAACGTTCCATAAAGTCGTTATTTGTTTCAATGTAGAACAGAGTATGGTTTTGATTAGCTTCGAGATAAGGTCCATGCATATAAGCTTCTAATTCAAAACCTTGTGTCGGTTTCCTCACTGTTTCAGTAAACTTAGTTTCAAATTCTTTTGCTGTACCCCAGTTAGGACCGTAACCCATTGCAATAAAACGTTGTCCTGATTTAAAAGATTGCTTATGAGTTTCAAAAAAGTTAATAGATTTATCAATCACGCTATCAATGCTCATAACTGCTGAACGAATATTGTTGAGCTCGAGTGTTACTTTTTCAACTGTTAAGAAAGACGATATCTTGGCAACTTCTAAGGCTACTAACATGAGATTTAAGACTGTTGCTGAATACCCTTTTGTGACAAAACCAACTTTTTCAATCCCCATATTTAAATCAAAGACAGTGTCAACTACTTTAGTAATAGGACTAGTAATGTCGCTTGTGATAGCAATTGTTCTAATATTTCCAACTATTTTTATTTTTTCAACCGCTTGAATCGTTGATGTGCTTTTACCACTTTGTGATACAGCAATTACTAAATCAACCTTAGGATCTATTTTTCCATAATGCAAGAAATTGAAAGGCTCTTGGATATCGATATAAATAGATGCCGTACTTTCCATATAGTACTTTGCAGCTAAACAAGCATTGTAAGAAGATCCTGTTGCTAAAATTAAGCAATGTTTTACGTCTACCAGCTGTTTTTTATCAATGTTAAATTCATTAAGAATAGTTGTTAAACTAGCTTGTTCTTCTACGATATAATCTAGCATTGTTACCATTATAACCCTCCTAAAAAATTCCAATCCAAGATCCTAAGATACCTACAACAGCCATTCCACCTAAAATCATTAATGGCTTAACCTCTTTTTTCAATAAATAAAAGACGATTCCAAATGCTCCTAAAGGTAATAATCCTGGCATAATATTATCAAAAATACTTTGTACAGTTACTGCACCATCTCCAGTACCAATTGAAAGCGGAATAGTAATGTCGATTAATGTTGCTGTCATAGCACCAACAACCATTAAACCAATAATTGAAGCCCCTAAAGTTAAACTATCCATCATTCCATTGCTTTGTATTTTCTTTAAGAATCCGGTTCCCAATTTATAACCCCAATTAGTAAATAAATACCGTAAAATAAGGTGAGGTACATTAAAAATCAATAGAAATAAGATGGGTCCTAAAATGTTTCCTTGTAATGCTAATGATGTTCCAATACCAGTCGCAATTAAACGTAAGGTACCCCAGAAAAATGAATCCCCAATACCCGCTAAAGGGCCCATTAAAGATGTTTTGATACTATCGATTGTCTTTACATCAAATTTTTCATCCAACGTATTTTCTTCTTCCATTGCTGCGTTAATTCCAAGAATTAACGTAACAATATGAGGTGTTGTATTAAAAAATTCTAAGTGGCGTTTTAAAGCACCAGACATTTCATCTTTAGTCTTATATAATTTTTTTAAAATTGGGATCATCGCATAAGCATATGCCATATTCATTTGACGCTCATAGTTCCAAGAGAATTCCATTTGGAAAGAGCGCCAGAATACTTTATTTAAATCTTTTTTTGTTATCCTGTTCTCTTCTTTTGACTTAGAAGTCTTCGTCATCGTCGATAACCTCCCCATTTATTGTTTGTACTCCGTCAGTTTGTCCTTTTCTAAAGTTCATAATATTTACAACAATGACCGCTATGATTGCACCAAAAACAGCAATTCCAGTAACCGGAATATTTAAGTATGCTGCAACAATAAACCCTAAGAAGAAATACGGTGCCACCGCTTTATTAATTAATAGGCGAGCTAACATTGCGAATCCTAGTGCTGGGATAATACCAGTAGCAACAGATAACCCATGTTGGACAAATTCAGGAATCATATCCAATAAGCCTTTGATTGTATTGCTTCCTACTGAAAAAGAAATTCCAACAATTAAAGCAAGCATTAAAGATAAACCAAATCCTGCAGTTAAATGCATCCGTTCAACGCCTTTATAATTCCCTTCACTTGCGTAGCGATCTGCTTTGTTATTCATAATTGGAATCAATAACCCTAAATAAACATTTTTAAAAATCAACGTCAATGTAGCAATTGGAAGTCCTAATAATAGAGCAGTTTCAGTACCAGCACCAGCCGTAATAGCAAAAGCAGTTCCTAAAATACCACCTGTTACAACATCTGGTGGTATTGAAGCACCTACTGAGAATGAACCAATGAAAGCTAACTCTAAAGTAGCTCCCATGATAATACCAGTATTAATATCACCTAATACAATTCCAGTAAACAAACCCGTCACAATTGGACGAGATAATAATGAAGTTCCTAAAGCATATTCAGATTGGGCAATAAAAGCCACAATTCCCAGAAGGACAGCATGCATGATCATCTATTTTCTTCCTTTCTTTTAAAGAGCATTTAATGCAGCAACTTTTTTATCTGTTGGTACTTGACGAATTTCGACTTCAATTCCTTTATCGACTAATTCTTTTATCAACTCTTCTTCTTCAAGCGTAATATTAATCGCTTTAGAAATATTTCTTGTACCTTCACGTACCTTTATACCTCCTAAATTGATTTGTTGGATTTCTGGGTAAGCTTCTGCTAATCTCTTTGCATCTTTTACTGATTCCACAACAATAAACAATTTGTATTTATCTGTTACGCCGCTTTTTAAAGCTTGAATAGAGTCTTCGATACTTTTTATAACTAACTTTACACCTTGTGGTTTAGCTAACTTAATCGTTGTTTTACGGATATCATTTTGTGGAACATCGTCATTAGCAATTAAAATACAATCTGCACCTATATTTTGTGTCCATGAAAAAGCTACTTGGCCGTGTAATAAGCGATGATCTACACGTAATAATTTAAGCATGTTATTTGCCTCCTTTAAAATTCTTCTTCTTCAGTTTTATTTTGAATCGTTTCATTACAAAATTGAATTGTCGATGTTGAATTAACTAATGACTGTTTAATCATTTCCGGAATTGAATCAGCGAATTCCAATCGGGTCATTAATTCGATTAATAACGGTAAATTCATTCCTGCAACTAAATAAAAATTTGGGGTATAAATATAGTTTAAAAATTCATTATTTATACTACCGCCAAAAATATCGGTTACAACAATCAATTCATTTTCTTTGTTTAAGTCCATAAGTACTTTTATTTCTTCGATTAAATTGTAATCAGCTGTCATATAAGTATCAATAGTTGTGATTTTATCGTTTTTACCACAAATTAGTTCTAATGAACTTAAAATTCCCGATGCAAAATTTCCATGACTGGCTAAAATTAATTTTCTTTCCACCTTTTTTCACCTCTCTTATATCTATATATATGCAAAGAGCGTGCCAAATATAGTGGCACGCTCTTTGTGATTATTAAAATTCTTCTTCAGTTAGTGATACATCAAGTTTTTGGAAAATGATATCATGGATATAAGCTAATTCAGAATCAGGAATCTTGACACTGTAGTTTTTCTCTATGACACTAAACGCTTCTTTGATTTTTTTTAGCTGTTCTTTTTGACACTGATTTGTAAACCTTTCCCAACTATAGTTTTCAATTGTCTCATTACGGATTAGCCGTTCAATTAAACAACTAATATGAATGTACAAAGCAAGTTTACTCTCATTCGCAATTTGCTGTTCTGTTAGTTCTTCAAATATGCGCATAAACAATTCAACTTCGTACATGACTTTATCACTATCGAGAATGGTAACCGAATCAATAACTTTTTTTAATGAAAAATTACGAATCATACGATTATTAAATTGTTCATTTTCTTCTTGAGTCATGACTTTTTTTAGCCAATCAGAAAGATGTTGCGTTCCTTTTCCAGAAATTAATTCTTCAAGAGAAAGATATGGAATATCATTGATTGCCGGATTAGCGGTTCCGATAATACCAACAACATCATATAACGAAAAGACCGGTTCTTTCTTTTTATGATTATGCAATGTTTCATAATCATAAGGTATTACTTTTAAATGGCTTGTTGCTGGCAAACTTTCTTCTAATAATTGACTAATTTGTTTTGCCGTTCCAATTCCTGTAAAACAAGTCGTCAGCAAAGCCTTAATTTTATTTTCTTGAGGATAGATTAATTTCCAATCCTGTTTGAGATAACTTGCCGAGTGGACTGCTACATCAGCAAGACTCAGTTCTTTTTGAATATTTTCTCCAACAGCAAGTGCTAAAGGTGTTGTGACATTATTCATGATCATAATAGGAGTTATCAATTGTTGTGGAAAATATTCATAAATTTCTTTTAATGAACCCATATCAACTAAAATAACTAAGCCATTACTGATATCATTTTTCTCTGAATAATCAACAATTTCTTCAGCAATTTTTTGTGGCGTAGTATCAAGTGGCATATCAAACGATTCAAAAATATTTTTCCCTAACATATTGTTGGCAACATTTGCAATACTACTGGCTGTAGCGTAACCATGAGCTACAATAATAGCTTTAGCGGATATAGATTCTCGGGATACTCCTAGTCGATTAAGATAGAGTGTAAGCAATATCTTGTCCATATCCGATACTTCAATATCTAATTTAGGTTGAATTAAAATAAGAATCCGTTCGATATATTGAAACTGTGTAGTATATGTCTGTGCTACTTTTTCTTTGAATTCCTTAATTAAACGAATTAATTCAGTACTTTCCGGCTGCCATCGGACACTACTGCGTTGGAAAAGATAGTAACTAATGGCATAAACTGTATTTCCATTAAACGTAATTTGATAAGAAGTCTCCATCTGCTTTAATGTATCGCGTACATATTGGGTCATAAATAAAAGTAATTCTTGTTTTTGTTCCCTATCTGTTTCAAAAATCAAGAAATTAAATAAATTATCTACTTCTTGTTTCATACTTTCTTCTGCTCCAGTTAAATTTGATCGATGAGTACTGAATGCAACTAATAACTTTTCGTAGGTATGAATGATTCTTTGTTGATCAGGGTTTTTTTGAATAATTAAGTTTTCTACCGTTGTTGACTCATCAATCAGCACACTTTCTTCCACGACTGCACTTGTGTTAAGTACAGTCTGAGATAGAAAATCTGGTGACAAATGATGTATGGCAATTTTTACTTCTGACTCTTCTCTTTGTAGAGAAAACGCATTTGCTACAGTTACTTTTATCACATTTTTTAGTTCGCCAATATTACCTTTATATGTCCCATTTTTTAATAAATGCAATACTTGACCGCTGACTAATAATGGATTTTTTATTTTTCGCTGCTCTTTAATTAAAAAATCATACACCATTTCTAAACGTTCGTTTTGTGTACGAGAACTTAAAGCAGGCAATTCAATTTGTACCGGAATCCGGCGAATAAACGTTGTTAAAAAGCTACTAGAAAGATCTTCTGTTGTGGCAAAGAATAAACGTGTTTTAACTTTTCGTGGATTATTCGGTTCACCCATCCGATAAATAATTCCTTGATCTAAATAGGTAAATAATTTTTCCTGTCCTTCTGCATTCAAACGATGAACTTCATCTAAAAATAATATTCCACCATCCGATTCTTCAAATGCTCCTTTACGATTTTCATCTGCTCCTGTATACGCACCTTTAACGTGACCAAATAACTGACTCGTTAACAACTCTGGGTTATTGGCGTATTGTGCACAATTCATAGTAACCAAAGGGACTTCTTCTTCGATTAAATCATTAGCCAAGCAAAATTGGTGAATAATCTTCACCATATAACTTTTTCCCGTCCCACTTTCACCTGTCAGCAAAACCGGCAAACCATTATCAGGATAATAGATGGCAGTCTTTAACTGTTCAATACTACGAGACAGACTTGCATTGTTTCCAATTAGTAACGAGAATAAATCATTTTTTTTGTAGAATAAAGGTTTTTCTTTTTTTACTTCTTCTAAGCTATTGTAAACAGTTTTAGATAAAAAATAAAATTGATTTTCAAAAGCTTCTTTGTGTAAAAAATAAACAGGACGTGTATTAATTTTGACAATAATCTCTTGTTCATTTAGTTGACTTAAGTAATGACTAACAGTATTTCTTTTTATTCCAAATTCTTCAGCCATCCTTTTAGCTGTAAAAATATCGCTTACATTAAGTGAATCAAAGAAGGCTGTTTGGTTTTCTAAATAATCTACTAATTTTTTCTTTAACATTATATTCACCTCAGTTTTATATTAGGTGAATAACCTAATAAGTCAATCTTTTATTGCTAATTTAACTTATTCACATATTAGGTACCTATTTAATATTTAAAAGTGTCTTTTTTGCAAAAAAACTCTCTCAAGATTAATACATTAGTGTTCTGCAAGGATTATCTTAGTATTTAATTATTTGTTAAAAGACTATAATTTTTATTTCTTCTAATTTTCTGTCAGTATACGTACCCATTCTTCCTGTGCATCTATATTATCTGAAACTTTAAAAATAAAATTTCCAACTGATTCAGCCTTTAGCTTAGTGATCCCGTCATAAACATATTCACTATAACCTGCACTGAAATTTGCTATTTCTCCCACTGTTCCAATCAACTCATAGATTGCTCCATTATCTCCTAATAAATATTTGTGCATAGAATAGTCTGTATTTACTATATTATGAAATCCTTCTGTAGTGGCCTGTGTTTTTAGGGTTTCATAATAGCTTGTAATCCCTAAAAGAGCTGTATAAAATACTACACCTCCCAAGGCATGTACTTCAAAAGCATCATATCCAGGTAATGTTTCATCTGGAAACAGTTGCTGAACTTGAATGTCTCCATCTTCAGTGAAAGCAGGACAGTCTCCTTTACTCGCGGCACCATGGTTAAAAAATAAGTCAGATACGGCCATCTCTCCAATTTTAAAACAACTCTATTTCACCCTTAAACTAATAATTCCTCAACATTTATTTTATCATATCCATGAGTTAATTAATTATAATCTACTTACTTTACACAACAATGATTGGATCAATAACATTCTTATACAAAAAAAGTCTAGAATTATAGACTTCTAGACTTACGTAATACTTTTTAAATCACAATTAACTTAGCATTATTATTTCTTTTTCTTAGTTTTTCTAATCTTCGTTTTCTTTTTCCCAATCGATTTAAATGCACGTTTTATAACCTCAAAGAAGCTTAAGGAATGGACCATATGACTTGGATCTACATATACTTGGATAGCTCGAAGAACTTTCTTAGGATCCTTAGATGAAAAGGTAAACGTACCAGATCTTTTTGTTTCAATAGCATAACGTGGTATCCATTTCCCTTTAAACATTACAGAAGCAATAACGTTCTCTACTTCTTCCCAAGGAATTTGAACAAATTTACGTTTGTCGCGAGAATTAAAGAACTCAAATCCCTTATCCCCAATCATAATTTTCCCATAATCCGTTAATCCTGTAAAAGCAGTGGCATCTATTACTAAATCTACTTTTGTATTAATTGATTCAACCATTCTATCTGCTCCATTTCATTTATCATCTTTTCATTATTATACGTTGTTTTAAGTGCTTAGAGCAATAAAAAAAGTGACTGAGATGATCCCAGCCACTTTTTATTGCGAATTAGTAGTGATTCAGAGATTTTAAACGACTTTTTAGTTGATCTTATAAAAGTCCGATTAAATGTCCACCGATTCCGACTACGAATAAGCCAAGAATAATAACGATTGGACTAACTTTTTTCTTAAGCAACCACATACAGAACATTGTTAAAGCCAATGCAGCTAATCCTGGAATCAATTGATCCAAGTTGTTTTGTAAAGTTGTTACTTTTATAGGTGAAAGCGCCAATCCTGAGTTGACTTGTTCAAAGGCTTGACGAATTCCTTCGCCACCCATTGGAAGTTCATCCCATTTGATGTATGCTCCTTCATCTAGTTGAACTCTGGAAACAACCGGTTGGAAACTGATTGAAACCCACCGCTGCACTAAAGCAGCTAATACGAACATACCTAGAATTGATGCACCTTTTGTAATATCTTGTAATAATCCACCTGAAAGATCTTCTGTGATTTTAGAACCGGCTTTATAACCGAATTCTTGTGTGTACCACATGAATCCCCAACGAATTAAGTTCCAAGCTACGAAGAAAATGATTGGTCCAAGGATACTTCCACCCATTGCTAATGATGCTCCAAGAGCACCTAACATCGGACGTACTGTAAACCAGAACACTGGGTCACCAACACCGGCCAAAGGACCCATCATACCAACTTTTACCCCTTGAATTGCTACATCATCAACTGGAGCTCCGTTTGCACGTTCTTCTTCAAGAGCTAAAGTAACTCCAAGAATTGGTGAAGCAATGTATGGGTGAGTGTTAAAGAATTCTAAATGACGTTTTAACGCTAATGAGCGATCCTCTTTAGTAGTGTATAATTTTTTAATTGCTGGAATCATTGCATAAGCCCAACCACCATTTTGCATACGTTCGTAGTTCCAAGAACCTTGAATGAACGTAGAGCGCCATGCTACGGCTAAGCGATCTTTTTTAGTTAACTGAATTTTTTCTGCCATGTCTCTTCTCCTCCTTCAGGATTAATAATCGTTTAAGATATCGCCAAGCGGGTCACCAGAGTTACTTCCGCCACCATTTGAAGAACCACCCATTTTAGAAAGGTTCAAGTAAATAAGAGCTAAAGCTACGCCTAATGCTCCAAGAGCAATAAGAGTTAATTGAGAAATTGCTGCTACTACGAAACCGATAATAAAGAACGGCCATACTTCTTTTGTTGCCATCATGTTGATAACTAATGCATAACCAACCGCAACGACCATTCCACCACCGATTGCCATACCGTCAGTTAACCAAGCTGGCATAGATTCTAAGAATGATTGAACTGTTTGTGCTGGGATGAATAAAAGAGCTGCTGCTGGAATCGCAATACGAATCCCTTGCATAGCTACGGCAGCCATATGCAACAGTTCGATTCTTTTGAAATTGCCATCTTCAGCTGCGCTGTCCATTAAATGTACGATAGGTACAGCTAATGTACGAACAACCATTGTTAAGAAAAGTCCTGCTACTGCAAGTGGAACCGCAACTGCGATTGCTGCTGGAACTCCAGCTGCTCCTTGTCCACCTAATACTAAAATGATTGCTGATGCAACTGATGCTAATGCAGCATCTGGTGCTACGGCTGCTCCAATGTTTGCCCAACCAAGAGCGATCATTTGAAGTGTTCCGCCAAGAATGATACAAGCTGTTAAATTACCTGTTACTAAACCGATTAATGTACATGCCACTAATGGTTGATGAAATTGGAATTCGTCTAAGATTCCTTCGATACCGGCTAGAAATGCAACAAGAATTACTAGAATAATTGATATTATAGACATAATAGGCCTCCTATTTAATTTAATATTATTTTATTATTTCATTATGCGCGTGCTAATTCATTTTTTGCTTTTTTAAGAATGTCTTCCATGTTGGCACGTGAATCATTTGGTACTTTACGTACATCAAATTTAACGCCTTTTGCTTTCATCTCTTCAAAAGCTTTTACATCTTCTTGTCCCATTGAAAGAACTTTACTTACAACCACTTTACCCACTGAGTGCGCCATAGAACCAACGTTAACTTCTTTAATGTCTACGCCGCCATCCATAACTCTAATAACATCTTGTGGATTTTCGAATAATAATAATGCTTTTGTGCCTCCAAAACGAGGATCTTTAGCAATTTCAATCATTTTACTGATTGGAACAACGTTAGCTTTAACTCCTGGTGGTGCTGCTTGTTCGATTAATTTCTTACGAAGTTCATCTTTAGCAACAGCGTCTGAAACGATAATAATACGGCTTGGTAACACAGATTTTGTCCATGCTGTAGCTACTTGACCATGTAGTAAACGAGAGTCTACACGTGTTAGAACTATTTTGATTTTACCATCGCCAACTACTGTTCCTGGTGGGATCGAACCTTGTACCGGTTCAGCAGTTGCACCTGCAGTTGTTGATACAGGTTCCAACTCTTCAGGTCTGATTCTCACACCCTCTTTTGCTGTTTCAATGATATGTGCTGCAATTTCTTGAGCTGAATTCATTGAAAGACGAGATGCATAAGCTTCAATTACCATTGGTAAATTTAACCCGGCAACGATTGCCCACTTCTCTTTATGTTCTTCAAACAAAGTGTTTGCTTGATTAAATGGAGTTCCACCCCATAAATCAACTAAGAACAATACTTCATCTTGATCATCAAACGAAGCGATTGCAGTTTTCATTTTTGCTTTAACGTCTTCTGGTCCTTCGCTTGGCATTAAGGTAATAGCTTTAACATTTTCTTGTTCTCCAAAAATCATTGCGCCAGATTGCAAGATGCCTTCAGCAAATTCGCCATGGCTTGCTAGTATAATTCCTACCATATTTCTACCTCCTAAATATTTTATTTCTATGTTTCTGATGAGACGAAACTAACAGAATCACTTCTTCATCATGTTTTTTTAGTTTTATTTCACTTGAAAAACACAACTCTTAAAGCTACAACACCGCCACCTTTCAATACCCTTTATCTAAACATGATAGCGTTTAGATTTTCCAACAAGATTATTGATTTGTCCATCACTTACTATATGCAATTTCTATGCCAACTTTAGTGTATCGTTTGAAACACTAGTAAATCAGTATTTATAAATGATACACAAACAAAAATTGATACACTTCTAAGTGTATCAATTTTTGTTTTGCATTCTATTCTTTTTTTATTTTTTAGTGTATTAGTTAAATTTATTTCTAATACACAAATTCTATTAAAAATCAGATTATAAAACGATTAAATTTTAGTGTTGACTTACTAATTTTGCAGTGTTATCCTAGCTTCACTAACCCATGAGAGGATGTCATTCCATGATATATTCATTCAATCAAACAGCTATTATTATTAGAATCAGGATTTAGACACTGCCATTTTTTGCAGTCGTTTAAATCCTATTCAAGCTTGTTTGGCTGAATGGGACTTAGGCCACCCATTCATTTAATGAATGGTTGTCCTTTTTATCTTTTTTATAGACATGATGCAATAGAAAAAATGCTTTATAAGAAAAATCATTTAGAAAAACCTATCCCTCCTCTACCGAGTTTAATCATTATACTAAAGAAAGAAGGAATTTATTATGCGTTTAAGTCAAGTTGTTCGTCCAGGTCCTGGCCAATTTTTTTGTAATTCCGGTACCTTAAACTATTTAGATCAAAAATTAACTTCTTTTACTAATCCTGTTATTATTACAGGTGAACAGTCTTATAATGCTTTTAAAAAACATTATTCTGGTTCTTTGGATTTACCAGTATTTTATTATGATGGATCAGCTTCACATGAAGACATGGATCGTCTTTCTTCATTAATAAAGGGAACGGACTGTGTGGTAGGAATCGGTGGTGGACGTGCTTTAGATACGGCTAAAGGTACCGCTGAACTATTAAAAGTAGAATATGTAACTATTCCAACGGTATTAGGAACTTGTTCGGCTTATACTCCCCTTTCAGCCGTGTATCATCCTGATCATACTTTCAAAGTAGTCGATTACTATGAAAAAGCAGCCTTTCTTTGTTTGATGGATCTAGATTTATTAGTAGAATCGCCTAAAAAATATTTTATGGGTGGAATTGGAGATACATTGGCAAAATGGTATGAAGCAGAAGGCATTACTCGACATATTGATGGCGATTTACCTGCTATGGTCCAAGTGGGTTTAAAAACTGCGAAAGTAACTCAAGAATTATTATTAAAAGATAGTACAGAAGCTTTAACAAATTTAGAAAATCATGAAGTAACAAGTGCCTTCAAAAGAGTTGCTGAAAGTGTTGTAGCTATCGCGGGTACCGTTGGCGGATTTGCAGGATAATATGGCCGGATGGCTGGTGCACATGCTATGCATAACGGAATGTCGCTTATTCAAGAAACGCATACTTTTGAGCATGGTATAAAAGTTGCTTATGGCATTTTAGTTCAACTATGGGCTTCCGGAGACGAAAAAGAAGTAAGGAACTTATTACCATTTTTCGAGTCAAATCATTTCCCACATCGTTTTTCCGACTTTGACGTAAAGACTGATTTTTCAAAAAAAGCAAAAAAGGTTGCTGAATTTGCTGCCTCTGATAAAGAGACATTCAACTTAGCTGTGCCTGGTGTAACCAAAGAAACTATTCTGGAAGCTATGAAGGCTGTAGAGAGTCTTTCTGAATCTGTTTCAGCGTAATAAAAAAGAGTGATATGCAGCTAAACTTCTGCACATCACTCTTTTTTTATTTATATAAAGAATAATAGATTTAAAATAATCCATTGAAACATTCATATGTAACTTTAGAAATTCTTACAGAGGAAGACCACTTTTTTTCATCTTCCTATCTTTGACAATAACCAATTGTTTTGCTATTAATTACTCTATAATCGTGGCATTTCTGAAAGTGAAATCAGATCCTAACAGATGACTTTCCAATCCTTGGACTGTAGGGCGTTGCAAGTAATTCGTTGTACGTTGATACAAAGGTTGGAAAGCAGCTGTATCCATCAGAATTTTTTCTGCTTCCAAAAAATTGGTGTACCTTACAGTAGAATCATTAGCATATGTTGTTTTGCTTTCATCTATTAAAGCTTGGTACTCGTCATTTTGATAAGAACCATAGTTATAGGGACTATCTGTCTCCAATAAAATAAAGAAACCTGTTGGATCTAAATCTCCGGCTATCCATCCCGCTATTGAAAAGTCATAATTGCCAGAAGTCCGCTCCGTTTTTGCAACGTTACTTGGTACACTCCTAATTGTGACTGTTATCCCTGAGAGATGTTTTTGAACTTCACTTTGGATATAAGTCCCAACTTTCTTAGAAGTTGCATCATCATTTGTCAATAATTCAAGTTCTAGTGTATCGCCTAATTCATCTTGTGCCAAGCTCCATTCTGCTTTAGCCTTTTCAGAATCGTAATCATTAAAAGAGCCATTATCTGTACGGAAATCTTCATCAGTCTCAGGATTTGTTAATAATTTTTGTGGTATTAAACCACCCAGAGGTTCTGATCCATCTTCAAGTACATTTTCAGTTAGTTCTTTTCTATCAATAGATAAAGCAATTGCTTTTCTCAAATGTTCATTCTTTAGTGGACTATTTTCTGAGGCATTGTAAGTTAAGTATTGTAATGCTAATTCTTGTTTACGGATCAGATTCTCATGGGTTTCGAATTGTCTGGCATAGTCTCCTGTTAATGTAACGACATCCACCTCACCCGTCTCGTAAAGATTCAATCCTGTAGAAACTTCTTTTACCACAGCAACATTCACTCTGTCCAAAGCAACTTCATCTTTATCATAATAGGATTCATTTTTTTCATACGCCCAACTAGTCGCACCATCTTTCCAATCAACTAGCGTAAATGGCCCGTTGTAAAGGATAGAATCCGTATCTTGTCCGTAATTGTCACCTTGCAATTCCACAAACTTCTCATTTTGTGGGAAGAACCATCCGATTGCTAATAGGCTCAAAAAATTAGGTCTTGGAACTTCTAACTCCACTTTTAATTCATAGTCTGACACTGCTGAAACGCCAAACTCACTCAGTTTTTTATCTCCATTAACAATTTCAGAACCATTTTTAATATTTTCAAATAAATAAGCGTTAGGTGACAATGATTCTGGATTCACCATTTTCCCCCAAGCATAAACAAAATCATTAGCAGTTACAGGTGTTCCATTTGACCATTTTGCATCTTCTCTTAACTTAAACGTATAAGTTAAGCCATCCTCACTAATAATTGCCGGTTCTGCTGCAAGAGCTAACTCAAGCTCATCTTCAGCATTGAAACGGTACAACCCTTCAAATATTTGCTCAATAACGGTAAAAGTATTGCGGTCGGTAGCTTGAGTGGTATCCAGTGTCGTGATTTCAGCACTTACTCCAACACCTGTTTCTTGTACAATTTTTGTGGTTTCTGAGGTATCTGAGCCGTTATTTCCTTCTGCTTGTGTACCACATCCAATCAATAATCCTGTTGCCAATAAAATACTTATCCACAATGTCCATTTCTTCATTACTATTCCCCCATTTCATTTATACAACAAAAAAATGCCCGTCCAATCTTAGTCTTTCGACTAGAAAGGACGGACATTTAAATTCCGTGTTACCACCTTAGTTTATAAAAATATCGCTATTTTCACCTTATTCAGTACACAATCTCACAAATGAAAGATCGTAAACTGATGCACTAGATAACGGATGCTTACCGTAACAGTCTAAAAGAAACTCTCACTCGACTGCTCAACTCAAAGGCCATTTTCCATCAGAACTATCATTACCCTTTTCCATCATCCGGGCTTTCTAAAAACTATTTTCTGACGTACTTTCCTTATCAAAGTCTTTTTATCATTTAAAATTCATTGTTTTTTAATCTAAATAAATAGTAACAGACTGCTTGCATACCTGTCAATAACTAAGATGAATTTTTATCAATCTTTCAAATTGTTTTATACGTCAGTAAATATCCCTTTTGTTGTAACTTACAAACCCTATCACAGAAAGAGCAATTCCTACTACACTTAAACTAATTAATGGGGACCAAGCAATTTCTTCATTTGGCAGTTGAGGGATATGATGAAAAGCAGAAATGTTTTTTATCCACTCTGGAAATTCGAGTAAATTGCCAAGATAAACGACCAAAATGACAAAAGTTACATAGATCCAAATCAAACCTGTTCTCTTGGGAAAAGCTCCTACAAGTACTGTTGTTAAACCTAATACTACTAAAATCGCTGGGATATAGACCAGCCCCGAAGCGATAACAGTTCCTGCACCAATAGTTGTCTTTATGACTTGACTTGCCGAAGCATACAACCCTAATCCAATCAACAATTGCATCAGTACAGCTGTTAAAAATGCTAATGTATAATAGCTTCCCATCACTTTATTTCGAGAAATCGCTCGACTATAAAAGTTTTCCGTTCGGCTCATTCTTTCTTCTTTTTTCAGTTTTAAAAAGACCGATACTGTTGGAACAGCGGAAAAGCCAGACATAATCCCCACCAATAATGTAATAAACTGTTTAGTCATAGAATCACTTAAGTCATCTGCTAAAATAACTTGAACCAATTCAAAGTCTGAGAAGTATGCTTCTAAATCGCCTAAAATCGAACCAAAAGCAGTACTCATTAAAAAGATACCAATAGCCCATGAAATGATCGTTCCTTTTTCCAATCGCCATGTTAACCCAAATTGACTTTTTAAAGTATTCGAAGCGTACCTTCTTCCTTTACGTTCAGGTAATAACCCGGCGTTAATATCCCTTTGCTGATTTAAATAGAACGCACTCACGAATAAAATAACCATTCCACTAATTAACGCACTAACTGGCCACCAGTCATTGTCGACAAATACCACTGTTCGAACAGTCCAACCTAATGGAGAAACAAGTGACAGCATTTCACTGCTGACATCTCCAATAGCTCTTATGATGTAAGCAGCTATTAGTACAGTAAACGAAATTCCTGTAGCACCTCTAGATGTTTCAGTTAATTGTGCTGCAACGGCTGTAACGCCTGCAAAAAATAATCCAGTACTTGCCAGGATACCACCATATAGCAAAGTAGATTCTACATTAAACACTTCATGGTTAAATAACCCTAAACTTAACGTCAGAATCATAAACAATAGACTGTTTACGATAACCATCACATTAATTGTTGCAGCTAAATATGCTAACCGTCCAACAGGCAACCCTAGAACCATTTCCAGTCGCCCTTCTTCTTCATCCATCCTCGTACTGGAACTGACTATTAAGATATTCATCACGCTAGCTGCGACAGCTGAAAATAATAACATTTCACTTGCGAAAACTGTCCCTAAATTAAACGTATCCACTTCATAAAGTGATCCTAGCATGGCTATCATAGCTGGATTTTGCATCGTTAAACCAAATTCTATGATCTCTTTTTGGCCAGTATAAATGGTTGTATAAGCTGTTACTGTAGCGATTGAAACACCGATCAAACCAGTTAACCATAAACCGATTTTTACTCCATTTTGTCGAAAAAGCAATCGCATGACCTGACCTGTTCCTTTGAATTGCTGAACAATCATCGTTAGACACTCCCTTTTAAGCCACTTTGTTCCTGGCTGTCCCCTTTGTAGTAGCGTATAAATAAATCTTCCAAAGTCGGAGGAGCACTTTCCAGTTTCAAAACACCAAATTGACTGATATGACGAATAACTTTTGCGAGTTCATCGCTGTCTACTTGAAAGACCCATCCCTTATTTGTCTGGACAACGTCATGCACACCTTCTAGCTCGAATAAATTCATCAAAGGTTCACTTGTTTCAACAGTCAATTTTGTTCGAGTCAAATGACGCATCTCAGCTAATGTTCCTGTTTCAATAATTTCACCTTCACGAATAATGGCTACCCGATCACACAGCTTTTCAACTTCGGACAGAATATGGCTAGACAACAATACACTCTTACCTTGTTGTTTCATCTCTAAAACAAGTTCTTGAAAAATACGCTCCATCAATGGATCTAAACCCGCAGTTGGCTCATCAAGAATATAGAGTTCCGCTTCAGAAGCAAATGCAGCAATCAAGGCTATTTTTTGTCGATTTCCTTTCGAATAGGTGCGGCATTTTTTTGACGGGTCTAGTTCAAACAGCTGAATCAATTCATCACGCCGGTTCTGATTTCCATTTCCGCGCATAGCTAAGAATAAATCAATTACTTCTCCACCAGTTAAATTAGGCCATAGATTTGCTTCACCTGAAACATATGCTACCCGTTTATGAACTTCTACAGCATCTTTCCAAGCGTCTTGCCCAAAAATTGTGACTTGACCTTCACTTGGTTTCAACATCCCAAGTAAAACACGAATAGTTGTAGATTTTCCGGCACCATTGGGACCAATAAACCCGTAGATTTCACCTTTTTTTACAGTGAAATCGATGTTTTTTAAAGCAGTAAATTTTCCAAATCGTTTAGTTAAGCCTTTTACCTCTACTAAGTTCATTTTTACGCCTCCACTTACTACCTTATCTTTATTTATTACTTAAATCGTAAGCGTTTTATTCCTTAATGTAAAGCCTGATGAACCCATGTATGTTAGAAAAACAATCTAATAATTTCCTGGAGTATCTTATCGTTTTTATACTTTGACAACTCTTTTTTATAAACTCAGACTAAAGACGGTCGCTGAATGCTGTTCAACATGTTACACTATTTAATGCTAATCTTATGGAACAAAGAGAAAAAGGAGACACTAGTAAATGAAAAAACTCAAAACTTACATTCAAAAATTTATGATCGGCAGATATGGAGTAGATAAACTTTCAACCTATTTGCTTTATGGGGGACTTGCTATTGTTGTCTTAGCTAACTTATTCAATTGGTCAGTCATTGGCTTACTCGGTTGGGCAGCTATTATTCTTGGTTACTATCGGACTTTTTCTCACAATCGAACAAAACGGTATCAGGAAAACCAAAAATTTTTAGCATCCACTCGTCAATTTACTAGGAGTTGGAACCAAAAGCGAAATAAATTTCTGCAACGAAAAGTTTATAAGTATTACGCTTGTCCAAACTGTCATAAAAAATTACGCGTACCGAGAAACAAAGGAAAAATCAGTATCAAATGCCCACACTGCAAAGAGCAATTCATCAAAAAAACTTAGTCAGTAGCAACCTCTATCTTAGAAATGGAGCCTCCTTTATAGCTTATCGTTGATTTGCGATAACTTGTAAGAAGGTTCTTTTTTTTGCAAAAAAATTAAGCGAAATCCTTTATTCGTATTATATTCTACTTTTTATTCAGAAATGTGTGGATTTTTAGCCAAAACCATACATTTTTTTGCATAAACGTGTTATCCTATTAAAATAAGATTAATTAAATTAGATTAAGGAGTGTTTACAGTGAGAACATCATATAAATTAGCAGCTACAATGAGTACCGCCTTTTTATTAACTGCGTGCGGTGGAAATGGAGATTCTTCAAATTCAACGAGCGGTGATTCTTCAGGTTCTACCTCTGGGGAACAGGCCGTTAATTATACTGCCCCTACAGAGTTATCTACCATGGATACAGCTTTAATCACTGATATCAATAGTTCCAATTATTTAGGACATGTTATTGAAGGATTATTACGTATCGATGAAGAAGGAAATCCTGTCCCTGCTATTGCAGCTGACGAAGGCGTAATCTCAGAAGATGGACTTACGTATACGTATACGCTTCGTGACGATGCTGTTTGGTCTAATGGCGATCCTGTTACAGCAAATGATTTCGTATACGCTATGCAAAAATTAGTCGATCCTGATACTGGAGCTTCTTATAGTTATCTAGCAGAAACGATTGAAAATGCACCTGAAATCATGGCTGGTGAAGCAGATGTCAATGAACTTGGTGTTACAGCTAATGGCGATCATGAGATTACGTTTAACTTAACGCAACCAACGCCTTACTTTGAATTCTTGTTAGCTTTTACGGCTTTCTTCCCTCAAAATGAAGCCTTTGTTGAAGAACAAGGAGATAATTACGGAACTTCTAGTGAAGCCTTGCTCGCTAATGGTCCATTCACATTAGAAAATTGGGATGGCACGGGACTAACTTGGGACTTAGTAAAAAATGACGATTACTATGCTGCTGATGAAGTAACGTTAAACGCTGTGAATGTTCAAGTTGTAAAAGAAACAAGTACTGCTGTTAATTTATTTGAAGGTGGTCAAGCAGATAACGCTCAATTAACCGGTGAGATTGTTAAGCAATTCGCTGAGGACGAAAATGTTGTCGTTCAAAAGAAAGCTAGAACCTCATACTTGGAATTCAACTGGGATAATGAATACTTACAAAACGAAAAATTAAGAGAAGCTTTAGGACTAGTCATCAATACAGATGATTTAGTGAATACTGTTTTAGCAGATGGTTCAACTGAAATCGGCGGATTTTTGCCAGCTGACTTTGTAGCTGATCCAGCTACTGGTGAAGATTTTACTGAAGAAGCAGGAACCTTCTTATCTTATGATACAGAGCGTGCTCAAGAGCTATGGGAAGAAGCCAAAGCTGAATTAGGCGTAGACAGTATCTCTCTATCTTTTGTTGGAGACGATGATGAAAAGAGCAAACAAATCAGTCAATACATCCAAGGTCAAATTCAAAACAATTTGCCTGGTATCTCTGTTGAGTTACGTAATGTACCTAAGAAGAACCGTCTTGCACTAGCTGATACTCGTGATTTTGATATCTTACTTACTGGATGGGGTGCTGACTTCGCGGATGCCATCAACTTTATGGACCTGCTATACAGCGATTCTCCTTATAACGAAGGTGGATATGCAAATAGCGATTATGATGCTTTGATCGACCAAGCGAAAACAACAAATGCAAATGATGATGAAAAACGTTGGGAAGCTCTCCAACAAGCTCATAAAGCCATAACTGACGACTTTGCCTTCATTCCTTTGTACCAAGAAGCCGAAACGCAACTCCGTAATCCTGCTATTGAAGGAATCATCTTGAATTCAGTTGGTGTAGAGTTTGACTTAAGTCGTGCTAGTGTTAAAAATTAATTAGTTGAAAACGAGAAAGGCCAAAGAAGTTTCCGAATTGGAAATTTTCTTTGGTCTTTTTTTATTGTTATATAAAATCCTAATTCTAATCTTAAGTTCTTTTTAAGTATCTTTGTGATATTAACAAATAAAATAATTTCCATAAGTATCCTTATCAAAATAATAGAGTAACTTGACTTCTAAAAATCTTTGAGCTAGCATAGATTATGAAATGAATAAGACTTCTGTTAGGTGAGGCTCCTATATGGACACACGCTGCTGCCCAAAAACGTCGAGAGACACCAATGGGTCAACAGGAATAATCGAATTAAGGTTATTTTTAATGTAGCTGATGGACAATCTACGCCATATAGTGCTAAAACTCAACGATGGAGATGGTTAAAGTTTTTTGATATGAAAAAAAACTTTAGCTAATTATGGAATCGTTTATTTGGAATGGACATTCAAGCATATACTCTATCGTTGAATAGAGTATATGCTTTTTTTGTTTTTTTCTTTACAAAAAGGTTTTAATCCTAATTTTGAAGCTTTGTCTTATCATTTTATGTAGTGTATGGTTTGATCAAGAAAGTGAGGTGAGCGGTATGGTAAAAAGTTCCAGTAATGATAGTCCAGATGATGATTTTTGGAGAATAAAAGAAGGAATAAGTAAGCCTGCCATGAGCCTATTCTTGGTTAGGAAACTCATGCAGTAAATCTTATTTCTTCTGGTAATACAAAGGAGGAAATAATCATGACAAACAAAAAAAAGTCTATTTATACAGAAAAAAAATCTAAAAACAACCAATTGAAGGAATTAGGTTACCTCAAAGAAGAAGCTGTTTTAAAACAGCTGAAATCAAATGCGTCAGGATTAAACAGTCAAGAAGCGAAAAAACGTTTAGAAGAATTTGGGCTAAATGAAGTAGCAGCCCAAAAGCCTGTTTCTTGGTATCAATTAGTGTTTCAAGCATTTAAAGACCCCTTTATTTATGTTTTGACTCTTTTATTAGTCGTTTCAGCTGCCACTAAAGATTTTGAAGCCAGCATTGTGATGGCTATGATGATTTTATTTAGTGCTGGACTTCATTTCATTCAAGAATACCGTTCTCAAAAAGCTAGTTTAGCTTTAAAAGAAATGATTGAAACGACTTGCGCTGTGACTAGAGATGGCGTAACAAAAGAAATTCCAATCGATGAAGTGGTTCCTGGTGATATTGTCACTCTTTCAACTGGAGATTGGATCCCAGCAGACTCTCGTTTGATTTGGGCAAAGGATTTATTTGTTAATCAATCTTCAATGACTGGTGAATCCATGCCCATTGAAAAGCATGTTTCTCTGAAAAAAGAAAAAGAAATTTCACAGTTGACCGCTTTAGATCTTCCTAATTTACTGTTTATGGGTACCGATGTTTTAAGCGGCCAAGGTAAAGTTGTTGTTGTGAAAACTGGTGAAGATACTCTCTTTGGCGATATCGCTGCTCAATCTTCTAAGTCTAGAGGCGAAACGAGTTTTGACCGCGGAGTAAAAAATGTGAGTAAATTATTGATCAGATTTATGTTGGTTATGGTCCCTATTGTCTTTTTGATTAATGGAATCTCAAAAGGAGATTGGAGCGAAGCATTCTTCTTCTCAATAGCCGTAGCCGTTGGTCTGACACCAGAAATGTTGCCAATGATTATTACCAGCAACCTTGCTAAAGGTGCGATTACGATGTCTAAGAAAAAAGTAATTGTTAAAGAATTAAATGCCATTCAAAACTTAGGCGCTATGGATGTTTTGTGTACTGATAAAACTGGCACCATAACGGAAGACAAAGTTGTTTTAGTGCAACATGTTAACCCAATTGGTGAAGAAAGTAATCGTGTTTTAGAATTAGCGTATATGAATTCCAATTACCAAACAGGTTGGAAAAATGTGATGGATCATGCTGTGATTGAGTACTTCAATGAGAATCGTGAAGAAAATGAATTAGAAAAAATCGAGAAAATTGATGAAATCCCTTTTGATTTTTCAAGACGACGCCTAACTGTTGCTGTTAAAACCGGTAATCAACAATTGATGATCACAAAAGGGGCCGTTGAAGAAATGCTGAAAGTTTGTCAATATGTAGAATTAAATAACGAAATCATTCCATTAACTTATGAGCTACAAAAAAAGATGGAAGAAGTTAGCATCCAGATGAATAAAGAAGGCATGCGTGCTCTTGGTGTTGCGTATAAACAAAACGTCCATGATTCAGCTGTCTATTCCATTAAAGACGAGTCTGATATGGTCCTTGTTGGTTTCATGGGGTTCTTAGATCCGCCAAAACAATCCTCTATCACAGCTATTAAATCGCTTCATGAACATGGTGTGAATGTAAAAGTATTGACTGGCGATAATGAAATTGTTGCTCAAAAAATCTGCAAAGATGTCGGAATCCAAGTCGATCGAGCAATCCTTGGAACAGAACTTGAATCCATGACAGATACTGAACTGATGAACGCTACAGAAGAAGTGAATCTTTTTGCTAAATTAAACCCCACTCAAAAAGCTCGGATCATTGAGCTGGTGCAACAAAAAGGACATACTGTTGGATTTATGGGCGACGGAATCAATGATGCACCAGCATTGAGAACAGCTGATGTAGGTATCTCCGTTGATACTGCAGCTGATATTACTAAAGAAGCCAGTTCAATTATTCTGCTGGAAAAAAGTTTGACGGTTTTAGAAGATGGCGTTTTAGAAGGTCGGACTGTTTTTGGAAACATGATGAAATACATCAAGATGACGATCAGTTCAAACTTTGGAAATGTGTTTAGTGTCTTAGTAGCCAGTGCCTTTCTACCATTCTTGCCTATGCTTTCGATTCAACTCTTAGTACAAAATCTTATTTATGATGTTGCGCAATTAACAATTCCTTGGGATAAAATGGATCCTGAAGACCTAATGAAACCTGCTAAATGGGGAACGTCAGATTTATTGAAATTTACATTTAGTATTGGTCCAATCAGTTCTATTTTTGATATTCTTACCTTTATCTTAATGTGGTTTATTTTCCAAGCTAATACCGTCCAAGATGCTGCACTATTCCATACCGGTTGGTTTGTGATTGGTTTGATTACTCAAACTGTTGTCGTGCATGTTATCAGAACGAAAAAAATTCCATTTATCCAAAGTAGAGCCAGCATGAGTGTAATACTTTCAACACTTGCTGTTGTAGTTGCTGCTATATTAATTCCAGGCAGCACGTTCGGAACATTTTTTGACTTTGTAGCATTGCCAGAAACTTATTGGAAATGGATGATACTAATTGTCCTCTCCTATATCGCAATGGTACAAGTCGTCAAATCTATTTATATCAATATTAATAAACAATGGTTATAGTATTTAAAAAATCATAGTAAAAAAGGAGTGAGATTATGATTTCACTCCTTTTTTACTATGATTGACACTATAATTTCATGTGAAAATGAGATGCATTTAACTATTCCACCTACTCTATAGGTTGGAAATATTGGTAGCTATACAATTTTTCCCAACCGCACTTTACTCTGTCACACCTATTTCAGTCTTTTGTTTCACTAAGTAGTTCGTGTTTATTTCTGGAATAAAACTGGCCAATCCATTTGCAATCAATCTCTGTTGAAATGCTACCGGTTTAAAACTATGCCACGGAATCGTTTGTTTTGCGCTAACTATTTTTGCAATTATAAGCAAGTCTTCTTTAGTAGCATGTCCACTAGTCCCCATTTGGATAAACGAATAGTGGTGCATATCTAAAAAGTTCACTAATTCTGCGTAACGCTTATCATAATCACCTAGAGGTTCCCCGTTACTATGGACATAAATGCCTTTATTAAAATAAGTCACAGTCTCTTTATTTTTATAGCTATTTTGTAAAACATAGTGTGACGGATGTTGTGTCAAATCTTGTAAAGTTACTATTTCTTGTACATATTCTTTTACTTCTATTTGATCACTTTCCAGAATACGCCATTTCTTTTCAGGATAAAAAGCATGTAGTACTTCTGCATATGCCGATTCAAAAACCATTTTACGTCCATATAATTCTGTTTCTTCAGCAATTGATTTTATGCGCTCGACATTCCGAATATAAGGATTATATAAAATGATCGAATCAGGATCATCTTGCAACAATTCTCCCCACTTTTGAAGCAGTTCTTTTTCAGAAACAGGTTCTTCTGATGCTTGCTTTTTTTCACCATCAAAGCTAAAAGAGGTTCCTTCCAAAAGAAGCACATCCGGACTCCATACCTTTGCGTCATTTGCCCATTTAATGATTCGCTCAGGATGTTCCCCATTTAAACGAACATCTCCAGAGTGAATTAATTTCAATTCGTTTGTTTCAATAAAAAATGCACTGCAACCCACTGAATCATGATCGCTCCATTTAGGTGTAACTGTAATATCGCCAACTTGAACTGCTGTATCAAAATCAAACAGTCGTATATCTGCTTTGCTGGGATTTTCTTCACCGACTCTAATTAACACATCATACAAGCGGTATGCTTCTTCAGAAAGGTAAACTACAGTTCCTTCTGGTAAATATTGCAATCCCCCCATATGGTCCAAATGCAAGTGAGAGATAAATAGTGTTGTCTTAAAAGTTGATTCATTGACAGATGCCAATTTTATTTTTTTGAACGACTCAGTCTCATAGAGGTAGGGTATTGAAGGCAATTGGTTAGTCGCAAGGAGAAATTCCAGTTCAGATAAAGTTTCATCTACCTGTCCAGTATCTCCACCAACGCTCAAGCCAAAGTCGCATATGACTCTGGCTTGGTCTGTTTGGACTTCCATGATATTGCCGCCAATGGTGTGTAAACCACTCCAAAATCGATATTGTGTCATGTTTAAGTCTCCTCTTTAATTCTTATTAGTTGAAATGATTTCTTCTGTCTTCTTATTCAGCTCTGTTAATGCTTCTTGCTCATCAGCATCATTTACTAAAACATCATCCATCGTGTTCAATAACTCATTACGGTATTCGCCATATCCCACAAATGAAGGTGCAGAGATTCCATAGTCTAATTCAAGAGTTGCTGCTTCTGCTGTTGGATTTTCTTCTAAGTAAGTTTTGTATTCTGGAACTTCTAAAGCAGCTTTACTGATTGGGACATAACCTGTTTCCATAGACCAGTAAGCTGTATTTTCTGGTTCTAATAAGAAGCTTAGGAACGCAACTGCAGCTTCTTGTTCTTCTTCAGTAGCAGAAGAAAAGACACCTAGATCATTACCGGCAAAAATAGTTAAAGGAGTATCATTGTACGTTGGCAGTTCAGCCGTGCTCCAGTTGATCCCATTTTCTTCAGCAACAGGTCCAACATGTGCTAGACCAGCACTAGATCCAATGTACAAAGCACTTTCCCCACGAGCAAATGGACCTGAAAAGAAACCATCTTCGCCAGCTGTGCGAGCATGACCATCATCAATTAATCCCATTAAAAATTCCAGTGTTTCAACACTTTCTGGAGAATCAATATCTACTTCTAATGTTTCACCATCAATGAATGTTGAACCATTTTGACGAGCCATCGTTTCGTATTCCATTTCAAAAGCATTTTCAAGTCCCATGGCAATACTGTCATCCCCAGCAGCAACCATTTTTTCACCTAAGGCTTTTACGTCTTTCCAAGTAGTCGGTACTTCTACCCCATATTCATCCAACAAATCTTGGTTGTAGTACATGACACGCGTTGACTTTGAAAAAGGTATAGCATAAGTTTGCTCATTATAAACAGAGCTTTCCATAAATCCTGGGTAGATATCATCCAATTCTTCTTGTGTAAAGCCATTTTCCCCTGTTAGAATATCATCCAGTGGCAAAAGCAATTCGTTGGTCGCCAAATCCGGTACTAAACCAGGAGTTAGTTGAGACAATGTAGGAAGATCTCCCGAAACACCTGAGGCCATAATGGACTGTTCAAGCGTTTCATAGTCTCCTTGGTTCATTTCTTCTACGGTATATAATTCTTGAGAATCATTAAACTCTTCCGTCAAAGCTGTAATCGCTTCTTGATGTGGACCATTCATCGCATGCCAAAAAGTAATCTCAGTTTCTTCTGTACCTTCAGTTGCTTTAGTTGATCCCCCTGCATCTGCTTCTTCATTTCCTGATCCACAAGCGGCCAATAAAAGACTGCTTGAAAGCAGTAAACCTGTACCAAATGTTAACCAATTCCTTTTTTTGCTCATCTGTCATTCTCCTCTAATTCTATTTTTTAAATTGCTTACACCCTTAAATGAATTACCCTTTTAGTCCACTTTTTGAAATCCCCATAATGATATATTTCTGGAGAAAAAGATACACAATAACCATCGGAATCACAACAATCGTTGCAGCCGCCATCAGAAGTTCGTATTGCGTTCCAGCTTCAGTCGTAAAAGCCTGCAGACCAACGGGCAATGTACGTAATGCACGATCATTGGTCACAATCAAAGGCCACATAAATGCATTCCAACTTCCAATAATTTTCAAAATGGTAATGGCTACAATTGACGATTTAGCCAACGGAACCATTATCGTCCATAAAAAACGAAAATCACTACAACCATCTACTTTAGCTGCATAATGCAATTCTTTTGGAACCGATTGAAAACTTTGCTTCAACATAAATACTGAAAAAACACTTGCTAGATAGGGAACGATTAGTGCCGCGTATGTATTAATCAACCCCATATTGGATAGTGTAACAAAATTAGGTATGATTAGGATTTCACCTGGGACCATCATCGTCGCAATCAATAATGTAAACAAAACATTTTTGCCATAAAATTCAATTTTAGCAAAGGCAAAGGCAGCCAAAATTGTTGTAACTAGTTCACCTACTGTTGAAAGAACTGTTACAAGCACGCTATTTAAAAAATAACGGCCAAAGGGAGCAGCATCGAAAGCAGCAGCGTAATTTCCAATCTGCAAGCTATCGGGGATCCAAACCGGCGGCATAGCAACCGTTTCTCCTGGTGACTTTAAGGATGTTGAAACCATCCAGATAAAAGGAATCAGCATAGTGGCTGCTCCTGCTACCAATAGAGTATAGAGGATGCTTTTTTTTACTTTGCTTCCAATATCTGTGTTCTCGCGTTCTTTGGAAAAATCAGCCAAAAGTGAACGTGATACTTTTGGAATAGCTTTATTGGATAACTCCTTCATTATTCTCCCCCTTTCTTAGTAATGAACAAATCTCTTGTTGTAAGCCATTTGAATAAGCGTAACCACTAAGATAATTAGGAACAAAACAATTCCAGCGGCTGCGGCAACACCATATTGGTATTCGGTATAAAATTTTTCATAAATATAATAAACTACTGTCAACGCTGAATTCCCTGGTCCTGGTCTCCCTTGAAAAAGCGAATACACTTCGTCAAATACTTTGAAGCTACTGATAACTCCCATAACTGTCACCAAAAACGTCGTTGGTCCTAGCAACGGAACTGTGATATTAGTAAACCGTTGCAAATCAGAGGCTCCATCAACCTTAGCTGCCGAGTAATATCCTTTATCAATATTGTTCAATCCTACGAGAAACAAAATAATATTGAAGCCTAGTCCTTTCCAGATAGCCATAATGACCAATGCCAACATGGAATATTTTGGATCCGTTATCCAATTGATTGGGTTCACTCCGAATAGGCCTAGAAAATAATTCATCAAACCATATCTGGAATGGTAGATCCAATTCCAGACAATTGAGATAGCAACCGTACTGGTAACAAATGGCAAGAAATAAATAGACCTAAAAAATCCTGATAAAAACTGTACATTATGCAACAGCAAGGCAATACCCAGTGACAACATAATCGATAAAGGAACAACGCCCAACACAAAGATGAATGTATTTTTGATTGCTAAAAAGAAATTTGGGTCATTAAAAATTCGGATAAAATTATCCCAGCCATAGGCATAGACAACATCTTGATAAAAGTTGTAATCAGAGTAAAAACTCATAGCGAGTGATTTAAGGATCGGATAAATATTGAATACGCCGATAATCAGCATCATCGGAGCAATATAAATCCACGCCCTCAAGGTACTTTTTAGAGTTGGTTTTTCAATCATCCAACAACAGCCTCCTCCAATACCATCGTATTCCCTTGTTTATCAAAATGCAGAATATCTTGTACATCTGCTGTCAAATGGACATTATCTCCTTCTTTATAATTCCCAGAAAGACTAGTAGCAATCACTTCTTTCATTCCACATTTGATTTTGATTGAAACATCTTTGCCTACTCGCTCGATGTGTCGAATCTGACCGCTGATAAAAGCTTGAGATTCACTTGCAGCTTCTTTAAAATTCTCTGCACGAACTCCAATAGAATGGAAAGTTGGATTAAAACTCAAAGCGCTAGATAAGTTGGACCAATTGACTTGTTGTTCATCCACAGAAAAGGTATTGATGATCGGAGTTCCCAAGAACTTCGCTACAAATAAATTAACTGGGCGTTCATACAATGGTTGAGGCTCACTGATTTGCTGAATAGCTCCATCATTTAAAACCATTACTTGATCGGAGATGCTTAAAGCCTCTTCTTGATCATGTGTCACAAAAACAGTCGTCACATTTGTTTCTTGTTGTATACGGCGAATCTCTTCTCGCATTTCAATCCTCAATCGTGCATCCAAATTCGATAACGGCTCATCCATCAGTAATATAGAAGGCTCTTTAGCTAACGCACGTGCTATCGCTACCCGTTGTTGCTGTCCCCCTGAGAGCTGTTTCGGTTTTTTATCCACATGATCTTGGATTTTGACCAACTTCGCTAAATCCATCGCTCTGGTTATTCGTTCATTTTTAGACATTTTTGCCATTTTCAAAGGAAACATGATATTTTCTAATACGGATAAATGAGGATATAACGCATAATTCTGAAAAACCATTCCTACTTTTCGTTTTACAGCATCCGCTTTGGTCACTTCTTTTTCACCAAAATAAATTTTGCCTTCTGAAGGAGTGGTCAGTCCAGAAATCAACATTAGTGTCGTTGATTTTCCACAACCGCTTGGTCCAAGGATAGAAACCAAAGAATGCTCAGGGATGACAAAATTGATATTTTGGAGTACATTTTTTTCTCCATAAGCCATTGTGATATCTTCAAATTTAACCTGCACAAAATTACCTCCATTGCTAATAAACTTCCTTTTCCTTACTTTTCTACTCTATCATAGGCATGTAGATTCTCTGTAAATGCTCCGTAAATTCCAATTGTTTTTTTTAAAGTTTATGTAAACTATATGTGAGGGGTGTAAAGACTAGTCACTTTCCTTGTTTTTGGTCTACCTTATTCAATAGGAGATATTTTGAAACTATTTAAATGAAATCAGGACTTGAGTTAATCAAATTAAGGCTCCTTGTATCAATTCAAGTGGAATATGCATTTGAGTAACCGAACTAGAGCTCGTTGCGTCAACTCAAATGGAAAATGGCCTTGAGTTCACCGAACTAGAGCTCATTGCATCAACTCAAATGGAAAATGGCTTTGAGTTAACCAAACTAGAGCTCGTTACGTCAACTCAAATGGAAAACGGCCTTGAGTTAACCGAACTAGAGCTCATTGCATCAACTCAAATGGAAAACGGCTTTGAGTTAATCGAACTTAGGCTTACTGTGCTATACTAAAACCTTAAAGTTTCATAAAGAACTGATAGATGAAATGGAGGGCTTTCTATGGATGAAACAAGGTCTAGTGAATTAGTTGAACGCTCTAAAAAATTACGAGCACGTTACCATGAGTTGGAGATAAAGCACCATGAGGATATTTGGACTGTTGAAGAAGATGCATTAGCATTTCTGACCGACGCTGGTTTAGTTGGCCGTTTAACTATGGCCCAACAAGAACGTTGGCCTAGTAGCTCAACAAACGAAACTGATTTAGAGTTAAAAATTGGTGAAACCATGTGGTGGTTGATTGTTCTAGCTGAAAGAATGAACATTAATAGTTCTGAAGCTTTAGAAAACTTTCTATCCACCACTGAAAAAAGATTAGAAAAATAATACACTATGAATGATTTATTAGTCACAAAAAAATACCCGCTCCCCTTGTAACACTAAGGGTAACGAGTATTTTTTCTTACAATTCTCTTGCTAATTTTTCGCCATTCAATACTACATCATACGTGATTTCACCTTTTAAAGAGTTCGAAACGGTGCAATATTTTTCTTCGCTTAAGCGAATAGCACGCCAGATTTTGTCGCTATTTACTGTACCGTCTACTACAAAGGTAACATTCATAGCGGTAAAGTCTTTAGGAGCTTCTTCTCTGCGGGTTCCGTCAGTAATGATTTCAAGTTTCTCAATTTTGTCCAAATGCGGATTTAAAATCATCGTTGCATCGATTCCAATACAGCCTGCCAAAGAAGCCAACAACATTTCTGTTGGTGTTGCTCCCTCTCCTACTCCACCATAAGCTGGTGTAGCATCCATATTTAGTTCAAAACCTGAATCGCCTTTAGCGGTAAACTTACGACCCTTATTCCATGTTGTTGTTACAATCATCATTTTACCTCTTCTCTATGTTCTAATTCTTCCATTTTTAAAAACCTTCTAGCACGCTCTGTTTTTGGTTGTGTAAAAAAGGCTTCAGGGTCATTTTGTTCAACGATAATACCGTCTGCCATAAAAATCACACGGTCTGCCACTTCACGTGCAAATTGCATTTCATGTGTCACGATAACCATTGTTCGACCTTCTTTAGCCAATTCTTTAATAACTGTCAAAACTTCATCGACTAATTCAGGGTCCAACGAAGACGTTGGCTCATCGAATAACATCACAGTTGGGTCCATAGCTAGCGCACGTGAAATGGCTACACGCTGCTGTTGTCCACCTGATAATCTAGAAGGAAATTCATCTTTTTTATCTGATAATCCTACTTGTTCCAACATTTTTTCGCCAAGTTGGTTTGCTTTAGTTTTATCCATTTTCTTAACTGTGATCAACGCTTCCGTTACATTTCCCAATGCCGTTTTATGTGGATACAAGTTAAATTGTTGAAAAACCATTCCTGTATGCAAACGTGCTTCACGGACTTTTTTGGTACGCTCTTTTTTAGACTGCTCGGCGTTCATAACAACGCCATTTACTTCAATGCTTCCAGCTGTTAGTTCTTCAAGACCATTCATGCAACGCAACAAGGTGCTTTTTCCAGATCCACTAGGTCCCAAAATAACCACAACTTCACCAGAACTAATTTGCAAATCAATAGACTTTAAAACTTCTAATGCTCCAAACGATTTTACTAATCCATTTATTTTAATCATGTTAATCCCTCAACTATTCATAGATTGACATACGTGCTTCCAACTTGTTCAGTAGGAAAGAAAAAACCGTGCTCATGATCCAGTAAATGACCGCGATTCCCAAGTAAAACGGCATATAACTATAATATTGAGCGATCAGCAATTGAGCCGAACGCAATAATTCCGTTACACTGATGACCGATACTAAGGACGTTTCTTTCAACATACCAATAAAGGTATTTCCTACTGGTGGGATAGCAATGCGAATGGCTTGCGGAAGAATAATCCGACGCATCGCTTGCCAAGGTGTCATCCCTGTTGCATAAGCAGCTTCCATTTGACCTTTTGGAATCGACTGTAACGCTCCACGAATCGATTCAGATAAATACGCTCCATTATTAACACTCAATGCAATAAAAGCAGCTGGCAAAGGATCTAAACTAATTCCAAAATCAACTAAACCATAATAAATAATGATGATTTGAACCAATGTTGGTGTGCCTCGAATAATTGATACATACCCTCGTGCAACAGCTTGTATCACTTTATTGCCTTTCAAACGGGCTATTGCTACGATGATCCCAATCAGAGAACCAAAAAACATCGAAACCAACGTAATCAATAACGTATAATACGCTCCTTGCAACAAGAACGGGATATTCTGTATTAAAACTTCCATAAAAGAAGTACCTCTCTTCTACTTATTCTTGCTTCATGTTTAGTCTTTTGGTGGTGCTTCACCGAACCATTTCATAAAGATTTCATCATACGTACCGTCTGCTTTAATATCAGCTAAAATAGTATTTACTTCTTCAATAAAGGCTTCATTGCCTAATTGAACAGCAATTCCGGCTTGGTCTGATTTGATTGGTTCGCCAACTGCTTTAATCTTCAACCCATTTGCTTCAATGATTGGTTTTAAAGCATACATATTGTTGATCGTAGCGTCGATTCGACCAGAGTCCAAATCTTTTAATGAAGTAATTACATCATCATATGTGCGGATATTAAACTCGCCAACTTCCGGAACCAATTCGTTACGCAAATAAGTTTCATCATTTGTTCCTAAACCTACTCCAATATCTTTACCCACAAAATCTTCTACAGAAGTAATCTCTGTATTGTCATCTTTCACAATAACTTTTACTTGATTGGTGATGTATGGATCTGAGAATAACATTTCTTTTTTACGGTCATCCGTAATCGTCATTTGACTTGCAACCATATCAAATTTACCCGTTTGCAATCCAGCAATCATTCCTGAAAATTCTTGAGAGACAAATTCAATGTCCACATCTAATCCTTTGGCAATTTCTTTAGCGATATCTGCATCAAACCCATCCATGTCTTTATCTTCATTGATAAAGTTGTACGGTTGATAGGTTCCCATTACGCCGACTTTCAATACCCCAGCATCTTGAACAGACTGCAATAAATCTTCGCCTTCAGTTGAAGTGGCATCCTCTTTTGTTGACGTTCCACATGCACTAACAAATAATGCTACTGCCGCGATTCCAGCTAGCATCCATTTTTTCTTTTTCACTATTTATCTCATCCTTTTCTGTTAACGTTCTTAATTTTTAATTTTATCACTTTACAAAAAGTAAGTAAAGTAAATAGTTTGTCCTTTAAAAAAGTCTACATTCCCTTAATTTTACGAATTATCGTGTCTCTAATGGATAACAATAGAGACTGCATAGGCTAAAAGATGTTTCTTTAGCTCATGCAGTCTCTATGATTTCGCATATTCAAGTCCTTTTTACTTTATCTTTTTAACTTAATGGCCTTAAACACCATAAAATCAGCACATCTCAAATCTTCTTCGAATGACGGATATTTTTCCAACATTATTTCTGATGGCTTCGGTTCGACTATACTTTCTATCATAAAGCCTGCTTTAGTTAACGTATCAACATAACTGGTTAATGTCCTGTGGAAAAATAGTACTTTATCTTTATCTCCTAATCGTTGTTCGTAGGCACCTTCATAGAAATAACGATCCACGTTCCAATGCAATTTTTCACCACTATCCTTTTTCTCCCAGCCACTTTCAGGAGTAACAAAACAAGGATGCAAAATTGAAAAGATAAAGTTCCCACCATCTACCAACAAACGAAACATTTCTTGAAAGGCATTTTCGTAGTTGGGTAAATCTTGTATCACCATGTTGGACACAACCAAATCAAAACTGTTGTCTTCGAGCGTATCCAACTTTTCACAATTTCCTCTTACATACTTAATCTGCATGTTAACTGGCGTTCTCTTCTGTGCAATTTCAATCATTCTTGGAGAATAATCCACAGCGGTCACATTTGATCCAGCCTTGGACAACAATCTGCTTAAATACCCCTCGCCACATCCTGCATCCAAAACTTGTTTATCTTTCAATTCGCCCATAAGAGAAAATAAAGTAGGATTTAAAAACACTTCTTTATGAATATCCCCTTGTTCGTTGTGATTTTTTGAGTACGTATCAGCAAAAGCATCCCATCTTCTAATCACTTCTTCAGCATCAACATTCTGTTCCACTTATGATTCCCTCCTAATTGGTACAACTTGAGTTCCGGCTATTAAATCACCTAAATGCCGTTTATCTTTTCTAAAAAACCCCATAACCAATAGGATAATAGCAAACAGAATTCCAGCATTTGTAAAAATAATCGAATTCCAAGTTGTAAATTCCGTATAAATACCATCGATGACCCCAATATGAGCAAGCTGCCACGGTAAAAACTTAATGCTATTTCTAACCAAACTTCTAAAAAACGAAGGCGTTTTATACTGTACTTTTAAACCAGCTTTTCTCTTACCGTATGTCCCAAAGGGTTTCTTGTAATCAAGTAGTGAGAAAATCAGCACTATCGGAACAACCGATTCAAACGTCGCTATCAGTTGGGATTGAACGATTGTAAATTCAGGTATTCCGTCTAACACTAGAAAATAAAAGACTAAGTTAGCCATAAGAAGAAAAACAAGATAAAGCAAAATCACACCGTAATCCATTGCCAGTTCTTTAATTCTTACTTGCACTCGTATCGGATTATTCTCCCACACTAGTTTCACCCTTTCAAACTTCAATTTGAACTTATGCGTCAATTATACTACATATTTTTACTTATCAGGTTTAAGTATAAGCGCAACTTGCGTTTAGAAAAAAAACAAATATACAAAAGCTATTACAACGCTAATAACCCTATAGGAATTCTCCATTTTTTACTATACAATTGAAAGATACTGATTTATATTTTACATATAAATAGTGTCTAATATAAATTTACTATTAAGGAGTATAAATTATGAACAGTGGTTTAGAACCTATCTATGATGAAAACACTAAAATTTTAATACTCGGCAGTGCTCCAAGTATAAAATCGTTAGAATTGCAGCAATACTATGCAAATAAAGGCAATCAATTTTGGAAAATCATTTCTGAATCTTTAAATACTACTGATCCAATTGACTATGAAAAAAGGTTGGAATTATTGGTACAAAACCAAATTGGCCTATGGGATATTTATAGTCATTTTGATAGAATTGGGAGTTTAGATAGTAACTTTAAACAAACAAAATTAAATGATTTTGATGCATTATTTTCAACAGCTTCTATCAAACTTATCATTGCAAATGGAGATAAATCTTATCAAGAAATTTTAAAATCAACTATTTTTGAACACTATACTGTTATAAAATGTTTATCCACTAGCGGTGCAAATAATGGCAAAGCACAAGAACGGAAATTAGAATGGAAAGTGGCTCTTCAACTTCCTTTTCTTAATGAGTAACTTATTCAGCACCTTATAGTAGACATGGAGGAAATAATACAATGAATCGATTTACAGAAGAAGTTATTACTCAGCTTCGCTATTACGTTTATATTTTAGTTAATCCTATTGACCATACCATTTTTTATATTGGTAAAGGTACAAAAAATAGAGTATTTGCTCATGAATTAGATTATCTCAAAACTGACTTCTCCAATGACCTTGTGGAAAAGCAAAAATTAACTGAAATAAAGACTATTCATTCAAATGGTATGGAAGTTGAGAAATATATTTTGACTTTTGGATTAAGTGAAGATGAAGCCTTCCACGTAGAAAATGCGGTTATTAATTTTTGTAAACTAATTGATGACCAAAAACTTAACGTGAAAAAATTGACTAATATTATGAGTGGACATCGCTCTGTTGGGCAGAAAGAAGCCTTGCAAACTTTTGGAAGAGTTGAATTGTTACAAGATGCACTTAGTCCAAAACCCGTTAATATTAATCATTTAAAACCCCATAAAATTATGTTTGTGAAAATCAAGCCTACTAAAGATAAATCTGATTCTAGTAAAGATTTAAAAGCTGAAGAAATGTATAACCCTGAATCTGAAGCTTTGAAAAAAAGAACCTTGGGTGATTGGGTCATGAGTTTAGATAAAGCAAACAACCTAGAATATATCCTAGGTGTCTATCCTGGCAGTGGCATGATCGTTAGTGCTTTTAAAATCGTTAAAGACAGTCCTAGATATGAAATACTTCATAGTAAAACAAAGTCTGGAAGAAAGCAAAAAAGGTATAATTTCTATCAATATGCCGAACCACTGACAGAAATAGATGGTATTCAACTTTTCCCAGATCATATCAAATTAACAAATTATCAATACGTTAATAGCAATGGAGTACCTTGTAATATCCAAAATGAAAGAGTCTATGTAGGATTTGATTAGACATTCATTAACCTAAATCTATCACAATAAAAAAACAAAATATCTTTATACGATATTTTGTCTTTTTATATCTAAAATTCATTAACGTACACAAACTATTAAGAGACTATTCTATCGAGCCCCTCCGCCGCCTCCACCACCGGCACCTCCACCTCCACCAAAGGAAGTTGAGCCACCTGTTCCGGATGCTGCTGATGAAGCACTTGAGTTAAATCCACCACTTGCTAATCCACTAGACCAGTTGTGCCTAAATCCAGTCATGCCGTTCCAATACCAATAATAATAGATGAAGGAGTTATCTCCAGAGGCATCATTCGGATTCGGAATCATTTCCTTGAATTCATCTGTTATTTCCTCACTTCTAAAGTACAAGGTATTCCAGAATAGAAATTCTTCAAATGTAAATGGATTAGCGTTGTCCGCAAAACCTTCTAAGTCGATTTCTTCTAAATAGTTATCAAATTGAACCAAACGATCAAACAGTTCGTCGCCTTCAGGACTGGCAACAGATACCTCATGTTTTGCACCCCATACGTCAACTTTGCCAAAAGAAATAAGTCCTTCTCTTTCTAAATACTCTTTTGAGTAGTCAATCAAATAATCCGCAAATTTGCCTACTTCTTTGGCATGTTTTTTTGCCCATTTTTTCATATCATCGTCTTTAACAAAGCCGTTACCGTTTGCAGCATCCAATAACATCAACCATAATCCAGTTTCATAGGTCTCACCATTTGTTTCTAGATGAGCAACGAAGTCACTGAATGACTGAGGATAACGTGCACGTTCTTCCTGAAAATGTAGGATTTCTATTTCCGTATCAAATCCTTCACCAAATAATGATTTGGTTTCAGTGGTGTGAATAAGGATCCGTTCTTCATATGACCATCTCAGTAAATAAGCTGAGAAATAATCTTCAAAATAACCTTTGTCCATGTCTTGCAATAAATATGCAATTCCTGCAAAGTCTTCTCCTTTATAAGGAATCTCTTCTAAGACAACTCCTTTGTGTTCCTTGATTCTTTGTATTCCCGTACGCATTTGTCCAGCTTCTTCTCTCGCTTGTTTTAATTTCTTAGAATATTTGATAATAAAAGCTGTGATTCCTCCACCAGCAACTGCTACGAGAGAAATAATTACGATAGGTAATGTGTTAGAAGTGGCCTCATCATTATATGCTGAACCATCCATTGCCATTTCGCGTTGTTCTTCCAAAGTCATATCTACACTAGTTTGTGTATTGAATAAGCCTTGAGGAAATTGCAGTAATACTGTTACATCGTTGCTGTCGTCTACTTCTTCCTCAGCTTCCCAAACGATCGTGTTGCCCTCTAATTGCATATCCCCTTCAAAACCAAATCCCCAAAAGCGAACATCTTCTTCTGTTAAAGGTTCAAACCCTGTAACTTCAACCGTTAAATTTTCGGCTGGAATATCGGAAAACGTATCAAAATTCCATAACAAGGCTTGCCCATCTTCTAATTCACGGACTAAGTTTGATAAAGTATACGTCACTTCATATTCATTTTCTCCGTATTCCCCAATTCCCCAAATCAGTTCTAACCCAGTATCCGTTCCTACAATACCGTATTGTCCTGCCTTTTCTTCTAGTGAAGCATCTGGATTCCAGGGTTCCAACTCTTGATAACCGGCTACTGAGAAATCAAGCAATTCTGAATCTTGCAGATCATCTAACACGATGTACAATTCAGTGCCATCGTCCATATTCATCTTTCTATGTTCTGTAACAATCCCCGATCCATCTTCTTGCAGTTCGATTTCGATTCTCATATCCGATAATTGATTTTCTGCAAATACTGTTTCGCCAAAAGTCATACTAAATAAAAATGCTAAACCAATACTAAGCGACCTTCTTAACCCTTTATTCATCCACATATCCCCTCTTTCTTGTTTACACAACTCATTTTCAACTAGTTTTCTGTTCAAAGTTTTCTCTCTATCTCTAGTATACACAATATCACTATGCTCTAGGAAACGTTTTCCCTAAACAACTTTTAAAAATCATTTTTATTTGCACTATGCATTCCCTTAAAAAAGACCTTTTAACATAAAAAAAGAGAGCTTTATCGTTAATTCTTAAAATCAGTATAAAACTAATTTCTAAAAATAACTTAAGCTCTCTTCTATAGTTTACAAAACTTTTTAATGTTAAAAAATTTGTTAGTCACAGACCCATTTGCCATCTATCATGTTACAAGCTGCAGCATCTGTTCCCATTAAGGTTAAACCTTTTAGTTGAAATCCTTCTTCTTTAGCAATTTGTTCAATAGTCTGTTCGATCACTTCTTGCGGTTGTGCTCCGCTGATTAAATATTTTTGGTTCACCACTATAGCAGGAGCTCCTTGGATACCATAGTCTTGCACTCGTTGTAAATCTTCCATTACAGCTTGCTCCGTTTCTGGATTCTCAAATTGAGTTTTCCAAGCATCAAAATCAATAGAAGTTTGTTTCACAACACTTTCGATAACCTTCGTATCTGAAATATCTCTGTTTTTTACAAATAAAGCTTGTTGCAAATCATCAAAAACAGCCCAATAGGCTTCTTGATTCGCGATCATCCCCGCAGCTTTTGCGGCTTTTAAACCATTCTTAGATGTTGGAAATAAGAAATCGTGTTCTTTCATCCCATCAATGTTGAAGCGATGCTCTTCATCATTCTGATTAGCCGATTCCCAATGATGGATCACTTCAGGTTTTACTGCTTCATGAGAACCAAATTGTTGGATAAACTGTTCTTTCTCCCACCCTAAAGCAAATGAACGATGAATAATTTCTAATTTTGGATACTTTTTAGCTACTTTTCTCATACGATAAGACATTGGAAAACAAAAACTGCAGATGACATCATGAAAAAATTCTACTTGCATTTCAACACTCCTATTCGTATTTCACTATTTTTCATTTACAATAATTTATTTTAAAAATTGATTGAGAGTTATTTTGTTTAATTGCTGCAACTTCAGAAAGCTTTTTTAACATTCAAAACTGTTTCAAAATCAATATATCTTTTAGAATAAACGCTGATAGGAACTTAATGCTACCCTATAAAGACATCTTCTTGAGGGTAACGCAATAAAGAATTTTCTTTTCTAGCTATCAATATAGAAGCAATCGTAACAGGACCGAGACGTCCAACGAACATGACAATCATGATAATAAATTTACCTATTGTTGATAGTTCCGATGTTAATCCAGCTGAAAGCCCTACTGTTCCAAATGCTGAAACAACTTCAAAAACAATAGCAATAAATGATCCATTTTCAGTTATCGTTAAAATAAAAATCGCTACAAAAACCAATAAAAAACTTATCATGGTTAGAGTAAAAGCTCTCAAAACAGCATTACTTTTTATCCTTCGCCCAAACAAAGACACTTCTTCTCCACCTTTTAAAATTGTAATTGTTGTTAAAAGTAAAATAATAAAAGTGCTTAGCTTGATTCCACTACTAGTTGAAGCACTTCCTGCCCCAATAAACATCAGTAGCAAAGTTAGCAGCATGGCGGGTACTGTCAGTGCAGTTATATCAATAGAATTAAAACCAGCTGTTCTAGGAGTCAAACCTTGAAAATAAGCACCCCATACTTTATCTCCAAATGATAAATTACCTAAAGTTTGAGGATTGGAATATTCTAAAATAAAAATTGAAAGGATTGCAATCACATTTATAACTAATGTACCTACGATCATAACTTTTGAGTGAAGAGTTAATGTCTTAAATTTTTTCTTATTCCACACATCTAAAAGAACTGTAAATCCTATTCCTCCTAAAATGAACATGCTTGTAATGGTTAAATTAACTACAGGGTCTCCTACATAGTTGGATAAATTATCTGTCCATAGAGAAAACCCAGCATTGTTAAAGGCTGCAACAGTATGGAATAGACTATAAAAGGCACCCTTAGAAAATCCAAACTCTGGAATCCATTTGATGGACAAGAGAATAAATCCAACTAGTTCAATACTGAAAGAAAAAACTAATAAATACCGAACCAATCGAATAATTCCTCCTGAAGAATCTTGGTTTAATGATGCTTTAAGAAGATTTCTTTGTTGCATGCCAATTTTTCGTCTGAAAATGAAAAAAATGAAAACTGCAGATGTCATCAGACCTAATCCACCAAGTTGCATAAGGAACATAATAACCGTTTGTCCAAATAGCGTAAAAGCTGTACCAGTATCAACTACGATTAATCCTGTAACTGTTACTGCAGAAGTAGCAGTAAATAACGTATCTATCCATGAAATTGTTTGCGTAGTCGCAATAGGTAATTTTAATAATACAGTACCAACTAAAATAAGAATAAAAAAACTTGTAACGACTGTTATCAAAGGATTTAAACGACTAGTAGATTGTTTTAAATACCTTTTCAAAATAACCTTGTTCATCAATCTACAATCCTTTCTCTTCGAAACGTTTTATATCATCGTTTTTTCCCATAACGACAATCATATCGCCTTCGTGTAATTTATCTTCTGCTGAAGGTGATATATTTACCTTCTCTCCATTTTTTATGGCTAAAATAGTACAGCCATATTTCACTCTGATATCTAAATCATTAAGTGTTTTATTCGCTAATCTTTTGGAAATGTCTAATTCTGATATACTATACTCTTCAGAAAGTTCTATATACTCTTGAAGCTTTCCGGATTGCATTTGATTAGCAACTCTAATTCCCATATCGTATTCTGGTTGTATGACTCTATCTGCACCAATCTTCGCAAGTACTTTCTTATGATTAGCATCTTGAGCCTTTACCCATACATTTTTCACTCCCATTTCTTTTAATAATAGGGTACACATAATACTAGCTTGCATGTTGTCTCCTATGGCGACTACAGCATAATCAAAGTTTCCAACTCCAAGTGACTTCAGAACTTCTTCACGGGAAGCATCCGCTATAACAGCTTTTTCACTATAGTTTAAAACTGCATTTACTTTTTCTTCCTTTATATCTATCGCTAAAACTTGATGACCCAAACGATGCAACTCTTTACAGACACTTCCTCCAAATCTTGCTAATCCAATGACTACAAATTCTTTTTTCATAATTCAACTCCTGACTCAACTCCATAAAATCATGGGAACGAATAGCTTTTTATTTTTAATGATAGTTGAAAAAATTACGACATTTTTTAAAGGAAAAATCTTGTAATTCATTATGTATGTTTGTAAATTTGGTTACGCTAGTATCTGCAAATATAGGATTGTTCTTTATACATCATAATAGTGTGCACTTTATCATAATTCAAGTGATTTCTATAAACTCCTTATTTTGCCAAGTATAATTTTTACTTTATCTTTACTAACTGGCTGTAGTCCTATTTTATTTTATTGTATACTGTTCTATAGACGAATAATCTATTGGTATTGTTCTTTTAATCGTTTACTGCACTTATTTGGTCACTTATAGCTCATTACCGCAGAAATTAAACTACACAACTGGAGATGGAATTTACTTGAAGAACAAGAATTATAAATTAAAAGCGTTTATTTTTAATCCTGTAACAGTAGCGATATACGCTATAGGATGTTATTACTTATGTTCACTTGCTCAAGACGGCGGAGTTGCTCAAAAAGCTCCCATTATCCTCATTATTTTTCTTAGTCTATTTGTTTGGGTTGGCTGGGGCTTTTATTGGTACATATGGAAAACCAATAAAAAGCAATCCACTTCTTCCCGTTCCATAAAACGCAGCAAGTTTCTTTTTCTGTTCAGTGTGAATTCGTTTCTTTTGATCACAGTTGCAGCTGGAATAAGCCTTTATCAAAGTGGGACCAATTCCCAAGGACGATTAGCCTTTGTGATTCAAGATTACTTGCAGTCTAGTGATGTTACATTTGCTCATAATAATGTTTACGAAGATGGTTTAAATGGATTGATTGAAGATCTTGAAACAAACTATGATTTGCCAGGAGAATTGTATGTTAGTAATCAGGTCGAATTGACTTTTAATAAACAAGGTGACATTACTACTTTATACAGCTTTTTGTATGGCTTAAATGAAGATGGCGAGACGGAAAGCTTTTTGATTGATTATGACAGTTCAAAAAGTGATGACCTCAATTTGACCTTGAACGGAAATGTCAATCCAACTTTTGAGAAAACGATGAGACTTCAACCATTGCTAGATGCAGTAAAAAATCTTCCGATAAAAGACACTGTGAAAAATTGGGATGAAGAAACCCTTGGTATCTATTATGCGGGTTCTCGTAGTTGGGGATACAATACTGAAGGCGTCTTTTATTTTGATGAAAAAGGCGATACTTTTCCAATTGAAACAGCCTTCAATGAAATTGTTGGCTACACGATTTCTGTTTATACTCCAAATAACAACATGATTGCACCGGTACGTTTTGTTGACTATTCACCAACCGTATCTCCTGCAGAAATTGGAGACGTTCCAACAGATCAAAATATGAATGATAGCGAAACTTATTTTTTAACTGAACAACTTGGTTATCAACTATTTGTAGTAGATGCTGCGTTAGGCTCACGTTTCTATACCTTGAACAAAACCACAGATGGTGGAAATACTTGGGACGTCTTCAATGCTGATCCATTTGTAGGTCAACTAGGGGTTTCATCGGGAATAACTTTTATGGATAAAAATCTTGGTTTCATTGGTTTATCCCGCAGTGGAGGCAGTTATGCGGATCTTTATTTGACGACCGATGGCGGTATCACTTTTGAACCAGTAGAGTTGCCCATAATCGAAGTTCCTTTAACCGATTCTGAGAAGTACGCTCCTTTCGATTTTCCGGAAATGCCCTATAAAGAAAGTGACAGTCTGTTTATCCAAGTGGGTCAAGGACAAGACGGCGATTATAACGGCGGCAGCAAAGCCTTGTATCAATCCAAAAACAACGGCAAGACTTGGGCGTTTGTTGGAGAGGTTTAGTAAAATTCACCTTATAAAAAAGATAGCCTTCAGTTTGTTTAGAACAAACTGGAGGCTATCTTTTTTCTCACTTGCGTAAAAAGCAACTATCTTATTCAAGTTTTCCTATCTAAAGAATGTCTTGCAATTCTTGGATATCATTTATCCTTAGATCTGATTGTTGCAGTTCTTCTTCTGACCCAAATCCATAATTACACCCTATGCTAACTAGATTATGGTAGTGACCAATTTCAAAATCCTGTATGCGATCGCCTACAATAAGAAAATCTTCTTTATACTGTTTTTCAATTAATTCAAAGATCTTGTATTTGGCAATATACTCAAATGTTTCTGTGCAATACATCTCTTCAAAGTACTGATTTAACTGGAAAGCTTGCCGATGTGCATTCATATATTTTTCACTACAATTACTTAAAAAGGTAAGTTGGTATCCTTTATCTTTTAAGTAAGCTAACGTTTCCAAAGCTCCCGTATAAAGAGATGCTTCTTTTGCGAGAACTTTTTCCAGCAATGTTTCTCCTATGATTTTTGAAGCAGTAGCTTGGTATTCAGCATCTAAATTAGGCATGAAATTTTCCCACATGTCTTTACTGCTATACCCTAACCATTTAGTGATTTCTTCATCTTTCCAATCTTTTGGGACAGCTTTTTTATTCTCGATCAAATAGTTATACGCCATTTTGAAAGCAGCAATATAGTTTTCCGTACTGTCATGTAGTGTCCCATCGTAATCAAAAATAATGGTTTGAATGTTCTTTAGTCTTGTTTCATCCATGATCCTACCTTACATGCCTTTCAATAAATTAGCCATTTCAATCGCTGAAACTGCAGATTCATACCCTTTATTTCCAGCTTTCGTACCGGCACGTTCAATAGCTTGCTCAATATTATCTGTCGTTAAGACCCCAAACATTACGGGTACACCTGTGTTCATGGCAGCTGAAGCTACGCCTTTTGAAACTTCAGAACAGACGTAATCGTAGTGCGATGTAGACCCTTTAATGACTGCCCCTAAAGTAATAATAGCATCATACTTTCCTGAAGCTGCCATTTTTTGTGCAACTAATGGAATTTCATAAGCTCCTGGAACCCACGCAACTGTGATTTCTTCCTCTAGCATGCCGTGTCTTTTTAATCCGTCAACAGCCCCACTTAATAATTTTGATCCTATAAACTCATTAAATCGTGCAATCACAATACCCACTTTTAAGTCTGTTGCAATTAATTGTCCTTCGAATACGTTCATTTTAATTCCTCCATTTATGGTATTTTTTTATCATGCGCTGTTCTTTTCTCAATAATTCAAATAATGATGCATTTTTTCTTGCTTGGTCTTTAGATAGCCTTTATCTTCAGCAAAAGCTTCCATTTGAAGTGAAATTCTTTCTACAATATCCAAACCGTATTTATCCATGCTCTCCACCTTCAGTGGATTATTAGTCATCAGGCGTAGATGAGAAACACCCAAGTCATCAAAAATTTGTTTGCATTCATAGTATTCTCGTAGATCAGCTGGAAAACCAAGCATCAAGTTAGCTTCAATTGTATCGTGTCCTTGATCTTGTAATGCATAAGCTCTTATTTTATTGACTAATCCAATTCCACGTCCTTCTTGACGCATGTAAACTAAAACCCCGCGTCCTTCATCTGCAATATGTTTCATTGCTGCATCCAATTGTTGACCGCAATCGCATTTTTTTGAACCAAATACATCACCTGTCAAACATTCCGAATGGATACGACATAGTACTGGTTCCCCATCACTGACTTCACCCATAACCAAAGCGACATGGTGTTCCCCAGTTACCGCATGTTCATAGGCATAGATTTCAAAATCTCCATATTTGGTAGGTAACAGTGCTTTAGATTCGCGGAAAATAACTTGTTCTTGGGTTTTTCGATACTCAATTAAATCGGCAATTGTACCGATTTTTAAATCATGATCATCAGCTAAAACCAATAAATCGTCTCTTCTTGCCATCGATCCATCTTCATTCATGATTTCACAACATAGCCCCACTGGTTGCAGACCTGCTAAACGCATCAAGTCAACCGTTGCTTCTGTATGTCCATTTCGAGCCAGCACACCCCCGTCAACAGCTTCTAACGGGAACATATGCCCTGGTCTTCTAAAGTCTTCCGCTTTTGCATCATCGCTCACCAATTTCATAGCGGTCAATGACCGTTCACCAGCTGAAATACCCGTTGTCGTTTCCACATGATCCACTGAAATGGTAAAAGCTGTCCCATGATTATCTGTACTGTTTAGACTCATTTGTGGCAATGCGAACTTCTTTGTATAGCTTTTAGGCATAGGCATACAAATTAGACCTTTGGCATAACTAGCCATAAAGTTCACATTTTCTGTAGTAGCAAATTCAGCCGCACAAATAATGTCTCCTTCATTTTCTCTGTCTTCATCATCTACCAATAAAATGTTTTTCCCAGCTCTTAAATCAGCAAGTAACTCTTCAATTGTATTAAACATATGTCTCTCCATTCTGTTCTAAAAGAACCCGTTATCTTTCAAAAATTCTGTCGTTACTTGACTCTCTTGAACTGGCAATTTCGAATCCAAACCTAATAATTTTTCAACATATTTTCCGATCATATCGCATTCAAGATTTACAGCATCTCCTGGTTGCTTATGCAATAGAACGGTCTCTTCACCGGTATGAGGAATGACAGAAACCTTGAACGATTGATTATCAACCGTCACAACTGTCAAACTAACGCCATCAATCGCTATAGAACCTTTCTCAATAATGTAACGCAATAATTTAGGACTTGTTTCAACCGTGATCCAAACGGCATTATCCTCACGCTTCATTTCTCTTATCTTTCCCGTTCCATCGATATGGCCACTAACCATATGGCCACCAAGACGTGTTTCCAAACTTAGTGCTCGTTCCATATTGACATAACTTCCAGGCGTCAATTCCCCTATGTTCGTTCTTATCAAAGATTCAGACATGACGTCCGCTTCAAAAGAATCATTTTCTATTTTTGTTACTGTCAAACAGATGCCATTTGTCGAGATGCTATCCCCGATACGAGTCCCTTGCAATACTTTTTTTCCCTTTATCTTCAATATTGAAGATTTTTCACCTCGTTTGATTGATTGAATCGTTCCCATTTCCTCAATAATTCCTGTAAACATGCTTTTCCTCCAATCGATTGTTTCTCTTTATTTAACAATATAGCCTTCCACAAACAGATCTTCTCCAACCATCACAGGCGTCATTCGATCAATTTGAAACGCATTTTTTAATAATTGGATACCTGCCCCTTCTACAGCGGTTTTAGCCTCTTTTCCTCCAATTATTTTTGGCGCAATATAGGACTGTATTTTGTCCACGATCCCTTCTTCTAAAGCCGAGAAATTCAAATTTGCACCGCCTTCCAGTAAGATACTATCGATTCCTTTAGCTCCTATTACCTTCATTAATTCTCGTAAATCAACTCTTTCACATTTTTCTTTAGTCACAATCACTTCAATACCCATCTGCTTTAACGTATCTAATTTTTCATTATTGGCTCTTTTCGTGGTAGCCACAATTGTCTTCGCTTTATCTTGTTGGGTTAATACCTTTGAGGCGATTGGGATTCTTAGCTGACTATCGACAACAATTCTAATAGGATTACGGCTGTTTAGTGTTCTAGAAGTTAGTTGTGGGTCATCCTTGATAATCGTTTCTATACCGACCATAATTCCAGCTAATTCATGGCGCAGAGAATGGACTTGTTTTCTAGATGACTCACCAGAAATCCATTGAGATTCGCCTGTCACTGTAGCGATTTTTCCATCTAGAGACATCGCATTTTTCATAACCACAAATGGCTCTTTCGTGACAATGTATTTTATAAAGATCTCATTCAATTTTTGACTCTCTTCTTCTAGTACACCAGTCACTACTTCAATTCCATTGTTACGAAGCCTTTCGATTCCTTTTCCAGCAACTAGTGGGTTTGGATCGAGTGTTCCCACGACTACTCGTTTAATGTTCTTGTCTATCAGTAAGTCTGAACAAGGAGGTGTTTTTCCAAAATGAGAACAAGGTTCTAACGTGACATATAATGTTGCCCCAGTCACATCTTCTTTGGCTGATGCAATAGCATTTACTTCCGCATGGGGCTGTCCATATTTTTGATGATAGCCTTGCCCAATAATTCTTCCACCTTTTACAATGACCGCTCCAACTAAAGGATTAGGAGTTGTCCACCCTTTACCCTTTCTTGCCAAGTCCAGTGCCATCCTCATGTATACTTCATCCAATCCTCTCACTCCATTCAAATTAAAAAAGCCCTAAGAATCTACTCTCAGGGCTTTCGTCATTTTTTTACAAGGCTCAACAAATAACTCCGAATACTCTTTACTCGGTTACTGTTGATTTTTGTAAACTTTGTCTTCGCTTTATCCAGACTATCACTGTCGGCTTCGGAATCTAACCGAATCTGCCTTACGGCTCGTGGGCTTTACCACCGGTAGGGACTTGCACCCTGCCCTGAAGACTATTCAATTTTTACTTTTCTACACAAAAAAGCCCCAGACTTTTATATCCAGGGCTTCGACTTATAGTTAAATAAGACTTTCTTATAATTGCTTCACAAATTCAAGATTGTTCTATATCTAAAAAAAGACTATAGCTACCTTAACTTCTCTGCAATTACTTTGTCTTCGCTTTATCCAGACTATACTGTCGGCTTCGGAATCTAACCGAATCTGCCTTACGGCTCGTGGGCTTTACCACCGGTAGGGACTTGCACCCTGCCCTGAAGACTATTTAATTTTTACTTTTCTACACAAAAAAGCCCTCAGATTTTTATATCCAGGGCTTCGACTTATAGCTAAATAAGACTAGTTAATAGTTGCTTCACAAATTCATGACTGCTATCTATCCAAAAAAAGACTATAGCTATCTTAATTTCTCTGCAATTACTTTGTCTTCGCTTTATCCAGACTATACTGTCGGCTTCGGAATCTAACCGAATCTGCCTTGCGGCTCGTGGGCTTTACCACCGGTAGGGACTTGCACCCTGCCCTGAAGACTAATTTACTTTTATAATGTAAGAATATATTTAAATACAAGCGATGTCAATATCTTTTTAAAACTGCCTTACTACCTTCATGATAATACAAATCTTGATAGGTTAAATTAACTAGGTAGATTTCTTCAGTTGTTTTTATAGAAAGTTATCGTTGAGTAAAATCCGGACACAAGCATCCATTGAGTACCATACAGATTACTTAGCAAGAAACTTCCAGTAGGTAAACAAATATTGAGTACCTTATAAGTTGAATAAAAAGAAACGTAGGGTTTATATGTACAACCTTCTTAACCAAAATCGATTCAAAACAGATTCTATCTTTTGACAGATATTAAACCAGTGAACGGTTGCTAATCTACCGTTTCAGAGTTACTCTCATTTTTATTTTTCACTTTAATCATGACCTTAACTAAATACTTTTCTGGATTTTTTTCTGCCACTTCATCGATGATGTATTCTTCATAGGCATCCCCATCAATCTCATAATCCTTTTCTGCTAGACCATCTAACATTTTCTGATACAGTTTTCCTGTTTTATTGTAATCACAATAATCGTACATAACTGCATAAGATCCTTCAGGTTTTATACTTACCTGATTTTTATCTTCAGTCGATTTATTGATATAGAAATAACTAAGATTTGAAAACTCACCCATGGCCAATTTGTTTTTTTCAATAATCGCTCCTATCGGAAAACCTTGGACAATCTGTTGCTGGTCAATAAGTGAATAGAAATCGATAAGGGCTTCATTGTAATGTTGATTTATTTTTTTCCCCATTAGTATTGGCTTTTTTTCTTGCCAGATAAAGGTAAGTTTTCCTACAGTGGTTACGTCTGCCAATTTTGTTAACTCTATTCTTTTTTCTAACATCTCTTTGTATTGCTGTAACGTACTAATTTTTTTATCAATCTGTTTTTGTTCTTCTTGAAATAAGGACACCATTTTTTCTGGAGTTCGTTCTTGCATATAAATTTTTATTTCTTTGATTGACTTCCCTAACTCTCTTAAAATATAGATCACACTAATGGTATCTAATTGTTTTTCTTCATACATTCGATACCCTTTATCTGTGACTGTTTTAGGCGAGAACAACTCGATTTTGTCATAATAAATAAGGGTCTTTCGACTGATTCCAGATAAAGCTGAAAACTGACTAATGGTTAAATATTCCTTTTCCATATGATTCCTCTCTTCCCGTCCACAGTTTTTGAAAATAAAACTTGACTGTATAGTAGCTATACAGATTATACTGCTATTATTCGCTTATTTCAAAGCATTGTGCTTGCTCCTATGCTATTTGAAGTAAGTTTATATGAATAACTAAAAGGAGACAGGAACAATATGCATTTATTTTTTACATTTCTAAAGAAAAACAAACTGCTTGTTCTCGTTACAAGTAGCTTAATTTTACTTCAATCCGTAGCAACTCTATTTATTCCTTATTTAATTGCTCAACTCATTGATAAAGGCATTTTAGAAAAAAATACCAACGTCGTTTCTTCTATTGGAATTCAGATGTTGCTTACTATTCTTGTAGGAGCCATTGTCGGGGTACTTGGAAGTTACTACACTTCTGAAATTGCTTCACGTTTTGGAAAAGAAACCCGTAAAAAGTTATTTAGAAAAATACAAGATTTGTCACTAAACGACACGAATAAAATTGGTGTGGCCTCTTTAGTCACAAGAACGTCTAGTGATGTTGTCAATATTCAAGAGGTGACGTTATCTCTTTTTCAAATGGTTTTGCCGAGTCCATTTATGGCAGTCATTTCTATAGTATTGGCTTATCGGATTTCCCCTATTATGACGGTCATTCCACTTGTATCCATTCTTATTTTTATCGGTGTCATTACTGCCGTGATGTTTAAATCTACTCGCTTGATCAATAATATTCAGAAAAAGATGGATAAAATGACGATGCTTGTTAGACAATTTTTTAAAGGAGTAAAAATTATTCGTGCATTTGATAATGCTGAATATGAAAAAAATAAAGTGGATAGTAGTTTTAGTGATTTTGCAGCAAATATGATTCGAATCAATAAGTACTTTGCCTTTCTAACACCTGTTGCTTTTAGTCTGAACGCCCTTACGATGATTCCTATTATTTGGGTGGGTAGTTCCTTGGTTGCAGAAAATAGCATTCAAGTAGGGTCAATCACTGCCGTTATCGGGTACTCAGTCATCACAATGTCTTCATTTATCATGACCGCTTTGATCATGTTTAACATACCTAGAGCCATCGCATCATTAAATAGACTTCAGGAAGTACTGACACTTCAACCAGAAGTGGAAGATGACAGTCTGTTGAACGAAAAAGTAGATGTTACTGTACAGCCTGCTTTGTCCTTTGAGAACGTAACGTTTCAGTACCAAGGCGCTGACAAATCAGTCCTGGAAGACCTAGATTTTTCGATCAACACGGGTGAAGTCTTGGCTATCGTTGGTGGAACGGGATCCGGTAAAAGTACGATTGCTAAAATCCTTTTGCGGTTCAATGACATTCAAAAGGGTCGAATTTTGATACACGGTACAGATATCAGTAAACTTTCTCAAAAGGACCTTCGTTCATTGATCAGCTACGTCCCACAACGAGCATTTTTATTTAGTGGAACCATTCAGGATAATATTTTAGATGGGAATAAAGAAGCTACGGTTGACGAAATGAGACATGCAGCTCAGGTTGCTCAGGCCTTACCGTTTATAGAAGAACAGGATCAGCAATTTAATGCCTTGGTAGCTCAAGGGGGAACCAATTTTTCTGGAGGACAAAAACAACGTTTGGCAATCGCACGTGCACTGATAAAGAAATCTCAGATTTATGTATTTGACGATAGTTTTTCAGCACTGGATTATAAAACAGATGCGAAACTAAGAGCCGCTTTAAAACCAGAATTGAAAGACGCGGTAACGTTAATCATTGCCCAAAGAATCAGCACGATCATTGATGCTGATCAAATCATCGTCTTAAATGAAGGTAAAATTGTGGGTAAAGGAACCCATTCAGAATTAATTGAAAAAAATCCTGTCTATCAAGAATTAGCTAAATCTCAAAATATGCTGTCTAAAAGCGAGGTGAAAGAAAATGTCTAAAAAAGAACAAGTGCATTTAGAAGAAATAGACTCAGAAAAACCAAAAAATCTAAAAAAAGCCGTTCATTATTTTTTCGAACTGCTAATGCTTCAAAAAAAGAAAACCATTCCAGCTATTCTTTCAAACATCATTGGCACATTAGCCTATGTTGCGATTCCTTTAGTTACAGCACAAGCTATTGATGGACTAATTGAAGCTGTAAGATCACCAGGTGCTTCAATGATGGAAAGTATTCGATCAGCGATTATGGGACCTCTTTTAATCTTATTAATCATTGCTGGAATTATATTTATTTGTAATTACTTTCAGGAATATTTAATTGCCTCTGTCAGCGAAGATGCCAGTCTAACCTTACGAAAGAAAATAACAGCTAAACTAAATAAATTGCCTTTAAATTTTTATGATCAAACACAAGTAGGCGATCTATTAAGTCGAACGACAGCCGATGCAGATAAAGTAGCGAACTTTATTATCATGAGTTTTAATCAGTTTATTAGTTCAATCATCATTGTCATTGTTGGGTTGAGTCTAATGATTTATGTTAGCGGCCGCTTATCCTTGATTATTATTTGTATGATCCTGGTCAATATTATCGTCACGAAAGTCATTTCTAAAAAGAATCAAACGTTATTTGGCGACAATATGTATACCTTAGGAAAATTAAGTGGCGCTACGGAGGAATACTATTCCGGAAACACGATTATTAAAGCTTTTAATAAACAAGAAGAAGTCATTCAAAAAGCCGATCAATTAATCGACGAACAATATAAAGCACATAAAAAGGCCCAATTTGTTAACTTTGCAATCTACCCTATCATGAGAAGCATTACTCAATTGGCGTATATCAGCAGTGCCTTAATGGGGGCTACTTTAGCCATCCAAGGAACGCTAACAATCGGATTGCTTCAAGCTTTTCTACAATATGTTAATCAAATTTCAGACCCTATTACAGAAGCTTCATATGTTGTAAATATGCTTCAAGGTTGTTTAGCAGCCATTGAACGGATTTATGAAGTTTTGGATGAAGAAAATGAAGTTCCAGATATCCAAAAGGCTAATGTGATTGATAATCCACTTGGTCAAATCGAATTTTCGCATGTCAGTTTTGGCTACAACAAAAATCAATTGATCATGAAAGACGTTAACTTTATTGCAGAACCCAAAAAGACGATTGCTATTGTAGGTCCTACGGGTGCTGGGAAAACAACACTTGTAAACTTATTGATGCGGTTCTATGAAATTAATAGTGGGTCTATTTTATTTGACGGGATAGACACGAACACCCTAACCAGACATGATCTAAGAAAACAGTTTGGTATGGTGTTGCAAGATACGTGGTTGTTTGAAGGAACCATTGCTGAAAATATTAGCTATGGAAAGAAAGACGCTACTCGAGAAGAAGTGATTGCTGCAGCTAAAAAAGCGCAGTGTGACTCGTTTATCCAAACATTACCAGAAGGTTATGACACAATTATTTCAAGTGAAAACAATATGATCTCACAAGGACAACAACAATTGTTAACCATTGCTCGGACCATATTATCAGATCCGAAAGTCATGATCTTAGATGAGGCCACTTCAAGTATCGATACTAAAACGGAAATTAAAATCCAACAAGCAATCGATCATCTTATGTTGGACAGAACCAGCTTTGTGATTGCCCATCGATTGTCGACAATTAAAAATGCAGATCTCATTTTAGTTATGGACAAAGGGAATATTATTGAAACTGGAAGCCACCATGAATTATTGGAAAAAGACGGCTTCTATGCTGATCTTTATCAAAGCCAATTCCAATCAGCATAAGTCTACTAGAATTATGTGCAAAATAAATATATTAGACAACAAGCTAGAAACAAATTCTGTTTCTAGCTTGTTTCTTTAGTTCTTATTTTGAATAAACATCAGCATCGTCCGATTCAATTTTTCTGTCTCATCATGGAAAATCGCATGTCCGCTCTTTCTAAAGGACACGACAATAGTTTTAGAAATCAATTGAGTCATTTCTTCCACCACTTCATACGAACAAACAGTGTCTTTTTTACCATGACAAATCAAGGTCGATACCGTAATTTTTTCAAGGTCTTCTCGTACATTCTCATCTCGCATAGCCAGTGCTGAAAGAATCATCCCATAAGAAGAAGACCTTAATGCCAAATTTGTCAGCCAACCTTTATAGGAGACTAAGGTTTTCTCATGAAACAGCTTTTTAATAAATTCTTGAATCAGTTTAGGACGATCAACTTGAATTTGTTCCATCATAGCTGTGATTTCCGACTTTTTAATCCCAATGGAGTAAGCAGGTTTCTTAGCAAATTGAGGAACTGCTGCACTGATCAAAATCAGCTTCTTAATTCCAAATCCCTTATGACGAGCCATGTACCGCGTGGCAACCGCTCCGCCCATTGAAAACCCGACTAAAATAGCCTCTTCAATGTGTAAGTCTTCTAAAACTCTCTTAACATCGTCCGCAAGTGTATTGTAGCCGTAATCTTCAATCACTAAATCTGACTCACCAAACCCACGAAAGTCGATTCCAATCATGCGATACCCTCTAGGCAAAAAGTAATTGTATTGGTATTCAAACATCTGATGATCAAACGGCCACCCATGCAAGAAAACAATTGGCTGTCCATCTCCTACATCTTCCACTGCAATAGACGCATGATTCGTTCCCGTAATCATTTTTTTCATCTTAGTTGCCTCCTAGTACCTTCTCTACCTAAGTATAATAGAAGAGCTTCTTTTTTAACGAAATAAAGCTCAGAGTGTCTCACCAAATTGTCGGTTTTAGCCTTCATTTCTTACTCGTATAGACATGGCATAAACCTTAGAATGACTAGCGCAATTTAATCTCCTATTTTTGACAAAAAAGTTTCCTCGTGAGATGCTTTACTTGTAATAAAATCAGTCTATGAAGAGAATGGAGGATTTTTATGCCAACAATGGTTTTTGTAAATTTCCCTGTATCTGATGTCAATCGCTCTGCTGCATTCTATGAAAAATTAGGTTTTGCTAAAAATAACGAATTCTCAAACGATGAAGCTGTCGCAATGGTTTGGGATGATCACTTTTGGATTATGCTGCTGAATCACAAATTTTATAGCCGTTTTCTTAAAGATAAAACAATTGCAAATACTCAAACTACTAGCAGCTCTCTAATTGCATTCAACTTGGAAAGTGCTGATGCAGTCAAAAAATTTGCTGAAACAGCAAAAACCAATGGCGGTGATTTCCACAAAGTAGATATGGGGATGTCTGAAGACCAAATGTTTGGACTTGAAGTACAAGATCCAGACGGAAATACCTTGGAGCCTAGTTGGATGGCTATGTAACTAGGTTTGTTCAAACCACTTAAATTACTAATTTGACGCAAAACACCTCTGTCGAATTCAATGTATTGGAATTCGACAGAGGTGTTTTAATAAAGACTTTTTCTTAGTTTCATAGAAATTCAATGGTTTGTTTACCTGAAATAGGGTTAACATAGGTATGACAATCCACTTCATACAATTCTTTAATGACCGCTTCTGTTAACACTTCCTCAGGTCTTCCCTCTTGAATGATCCGTCCATCTTTCATCGCATACAAGTAATCTGTAAAGCGTGCAGCTAGATTCAAGTCATGTAAAGCTGCTAATACACCAATAGGCAAAGAACCGACTGTTCTTAAAATACTCAATTGATGTTTGATATCCAAATGATTGGTGGGCTCATCTAAAACTAAAAATTTAGGTTGTTGGACCAAGGTTCTACCTAATATGACCCGTTGTTTTTCTCCACCGGACAGGGATAAAAAACTCCTATCCGCAATTTTTTCCAAATCTAGTTGAAGAAGAACCTGATCAACAATTTCATAATCTAAAGCACTGTCTCTCTCCATTAAACCTTTGTATGGTGAACGTCCGAGCAACAACATGTCACGGATAGAAAAATCAAAATTGATTTCGTGAAACTGTCCCACGACACCTAATTTTTTTGCGAGCTGTTTATTTGAAAGATCTTGAACGTTTTCATCACCCAGAGTAATAACTCCCTTACTTGGTTCAAGTAGTTTAGAAACACTTTTCAATAAAGTTGATTTCCCACAGCCATTCGGTCCGATTACACCAACAAACTGATTTTGACTAACGTGCAAGGAAATCCCTTCTATAATCTTTTGAGAGGCAATAGATACCGATACATTATCAATCGTTAAATTCATACTTACCCTCCAAACTCGTAGCCTTTTTTCACAAAAATATAAATAAACAGTGGTGCACCAATTAAAGAAGTCAAAATACCAATAGGCAATTCAATCGTTGGCAGGATAATACGAGACAAGATATCGCACCATACCATGAATAAGGATCCTGAAAAAACTGATAATGGTAAAAAGTATCGATGATTTGACCCGACTATCCCACGGACAATATGTGGGATAATCAACCCTACAAATCCAATCATTCCAGTATTTGCCACAATGACCCCTGTTAGAACCGACGTAATAACGAGATACAATTTGCGGTAAAATTTCAAATTCACTCCAAGCGTAATGGCTGATTCATCGCCTAATAACATAAGATTCAAGGTCCGTATTTGTGTTAAAAAGAAAAGCAAACAAACCAGGACAATGGTGGCTATTAAAGGTAACTTGAACCAACTGGCTCCGACTAAACTTCCCATCATCCAAAAAGTAACTGAACGAATCCCTTCCGCATCATTAGCGATATAAATAATGAAATTGGAAAAGGCTGTAAAGAGAGCATTTAATACCATCCCGGATAAGATCAATTTGATCGAATTCATTTGTCCAGTAGCATTCGACAAGAGTAAAACTAACAGAGCAGCTGTCACAGCACCTAAAAATGCCCAAAAAGATAAACCAAATTGAGACAATATACTGGTTCCCCCAAAACCAATCATAATAGCGAACGTTGCACCCAGAGAGGCTCCAGACGAAATGCCTAAGATATAAGGATCTGCGAGTGGGTTCTGGACCGTTGTCTGCATGACCGCACCGGCTAAGGATAATCCCATACCGGTGAGCATTGCTAAGAGTACCCTCGGAAAACGAATTTGCCAGATAATATTTTCGAAAGAATCAGAAGAACCTCCCGGTAAGTTATCAATCAATCCCCCTGACAAATTTTTAAGCAGTATTTGAAATGATTCTTTTAATGGTACAGCGACTTGTCCAATCGCGACACCGATTCCAACCGAAAAAATAATCAATACAATAAAAAGGAGTAAACACATATAAAATAATTTGCGTTGTTTATCGATGTGGTTCATCAGCTTACTCCCTCCTACTATAAATTAATTTTTTGACTGCATTTCAGCGCTGAGTTGTTCCATACCGGTTAAAATTTGGTACCCATAACTCCAGAACTGATTGTAATCGATCGTATAGATACGGTCTTCTTTGATTGCTGTCAGACTTGAAAGTGCGTCATTTGCTTTCAAATCAGCTAAGCTTTCTTTGGGATCGCGTCCACCCGTATAGTTAACCAATAACAATACATCTGGATCAGCTTCCAATAAAGCTTCGACACTGATTTCTCCCGTTGCATCTGCAAACGTATTTTCTAAGCTCATATAGCTTAATGCATCATTTAAGTAAGTGTCTGCTGCACCACTGTAAATATTCACGTTCGTACCTTCTGCTCCAAAAATATAAGCATAATCAAGTGTTTTCTGTTTATCCGGAATGGCTGCGGCGATCGCATCCATCCGTTTTTTTACGTCCGTTGAAAATTGTTGTGCCTTCTCTTCAACTGTAAACAATTTTCCTAACTGATCAATATCTGTATAGATATCTTCAAAAGTCGCACCAGTCGTTGATGTTGCTTGAATATAAGTCTGAATACCCACATCATTCAATTCTTCAACTGTTCCCGTTCCCCATTCGGCATTGGCAAACAGTTGCCCACGTCCCACAACAATATCCGGATCAGCTCCTACGACTAATTCCTTTCCAACATATCCTTCTGACAAAATAGGAATGTTTGAAAAATCTTCAGTTACCGTTTCATCGCCTTCACCGTATAAGGCAGCTACGCCTACAATGTCTTCAGCTAATCCAAGTTGGATCAGCAACTCTGCTGTTCCCTGATTATTGGCAACAATCGATTTGGGGCTGGATTCATACGTTATTTCTTTTTTTGAAAATACCGCGCCTTCTGATGATGTAGTGTAATTATCCAACGTTAATGGAAAAGTTGCTTTTTCTGTCTGTTCCGTTGACTGTTCATTCACAGCTGTCTGTTCTTCTGCAGCATTTTTTTGTCCACAAGCACCTAGCAAGAAAGTTGAAGCCGTAACAAGTCCTAAGTATTTTACTGTTTTTAGTATAGTCATTTTTCCATCTCCATTTATACTATTTATTTTTATCTCTATTTGTTCAGTTCTGCACTTTCATCCCTTTATTGATTATCTAAAACCAGATAATTAGATAAAACGAATCAAGCTTTTTAGGTGATAAGTATTTTCAATTCAATTATATGATTGAATTTTATTAAAGTAAATAGAAATGTTAAAATATTCACAAATAATCATAATAAGAATTACTATTTCGATATTTTTCTATTGGTTAATTAAAAAAAGACACGTAGACAAACTAAATTCACTAGAATTCTAAATCATATTCTAACTTGGTTAACTTATTATCATTTTCACTTGCAGACACTATTTTCTCTTTTTATTAAACAATAACTGTGAGATAAAACGATTTTTAAATTTCCATTCAATAAAGTAAAAATTATCATAAGATAAATAGTTACTTTTCCAAAAACAAGTATTTTTGGAAATCCTCTTTATATAAAAAATAAACATTAAAACCCCAAAATGGAATAATGTGACTCTCACTTCCATTTCTGATATAATAGGCCAGTCATGCTATTTCTCAGAGAAACTATATACTTGTTCGGATCAGGTCTGTTTTTGAAAGATAGTCAGACTCTTGTATGCTAAACCAACCTAATCCGAAACACATTCACAAAAATTAAATGCATGTATAACATGCCGAGGGAGAACCATTTGTTATTTAATGAATTAGAATTGAACCAACACCTATTGCACGCACTGAAAGAAGCAGGCTATACGAAAGCAACGCCCATCCAAGAGGATGCCATTCCGCATCTGCTGAACAACAAGGATTTGTTGGGCTGTGCCCAGACTGGTACTGGTAAGACAGCTGCCTTTGCCTTACCCATCCTTCAAAATATTATGGAAGAAAAAACCGTTGGAAAAGGGGCCATCAAAGCCTTAATCCTTGCTCCTACCCGTGAACTTGCTATACAAATCGGTGAAAGCTTCCAAACATACGCTAAATACCTTCCATTGAATATCCAAGTAATCTTTGGCGGCGTTTCTCAGAATCCTCAGACAGCCACGCTGAAACGCGGAACAGATATCCTAGTCGCAACACCAGGCAGACTGTTGGACCTTATCAGACAAGGATTTGTCAAACTTAACCAGGTTGATTTCTTCGTCTTAGACGAAGCAGATATGATGTTGGACATGGGGATGCTACGTGATGTACGCCATATTATCCGCGAATTGCCTAAGAAACGTCAAAGCATGTTCTTTTCAGCAACGATGCCGAGTGAAATCGAAAAACTTGCAGGAACCATTTTATCAAACCCGGTAAAAGTGGTGGTCAATCCGGTTTCATCAACTGTTGAAGTCATCCAACAGAACGTTTATCGCGTAGCCAAGACCGACAAAACTAACCTACTTATCTATCTTTTGAAGAATAAGCAGGTTGAGCGCTCCCTAGTCTTCTCCAGAACCAAGCATGGTGCCAACAAAATCGTCAAAAAACTTTTGCAAGCGGGTTTCTCCGCCGAAGCGATTCACGGCAACAAGTCCCAGAATGCGCGTCAGCAAGCTTTAGAAAACTTCAAGACCATGAAAACTAGCGTTCTCGTAGCGACAGACATCGCAGCCCGTGGTATCGATGTGCCTGAACTTTCGCAAGTTATCCAATTTGACTTGCCTGAAGTTCCAGAAACCTACGTTCACCGTATAGGCCGTACAGGACGCGCAGGGCTAAGCGGAAAAGCTATCTCTTTCTGTGATGAAACAGAATCAGACTTGTTGCGCGACATTGAAAAACTTAGTAAGAGGAAAGTTCCAGTCATAAAAGACCATCCTTATCTATTGAAAGAAGGCACTCAAGCACCAGCACAGCAGGCGAGAAAAGTTGTTGCCACGCGCAATAGTGGAGCACGCGCTAAAAATAAACAAGGTCGAAGAGGCGGTCAAAAAGCCGCACAAAGACCTCGTGTACAAACGAAAAACACGTAAAGTAACCGATTGACAAAGCCTTTTTTTGCCACCTCTTATGTGGGACTCGCACTTACATCTAGACTATTACTTCACTGGTCAAGATGATGAAATAAAAAAGGAAGGAAAGAAAGAAACCTTCTTCCATCATAAAAGAGCGAGGGTTCATGCATTCATTGCATGAACCCTCGCTCTTTATCATTGTTAAAACTCTTAAGCTAATGACCTATTAGATAACCAACTGAATTCAGAATAATTTTGTTCCATTAATACATTTCAAATTTTAAAATCTGAGTTATACTAACCCACTGACCCTTCCATCTCATATGCAATCAATCGGTTCAATTCCACGGCGTATTCCATAGGGAGTTCTTTGGAGAAGGGTTCGACGAAGCCCATGACGATCATTTCGGTGGCTTCTTGTTCAGTCAAGCCACGGCTCATGAGGTAATAGAGTTGTTCTTCTGAGATTTTTGAAACTTTGGCTTCATGTTCTAGTGAGACATTGCCGTTATGAATCTCGTTGAACGGAATCGTATCGGACTTGGATAAGTCATCCATGATGATCGTGTCGCATTCGATATGCGAGATGGATCCGCCTGAGTTTTTGCCAAACGTGACTTGTCCACGGTAATTCACTTCTCCACCGTCTTTCGCAATTGACTTTGAGACGATTGAACTGGAAGTGTTTGGTGCGTTATGAATCATTTTAGCCCCTGTATCTTGATTTTGCCCAGCTCCAGCCATCGCAATCGACAGCATTGTTCCTCTGGCTCCGCGGCCATTTAATTGGATACTTGGGTATTTCATGGTTGTTTTGGCTCCAAGGTTGCCATCGATCCACTCCATAGTGGCCCCTTCTTCGGCTACAGCGCGTTTCGTCACTAAGTTGTAGACATTGTTGGACCAGTTTTGGATCGTCGTGTAGCGGCAATAGGCGTCTTTTTTGACTACAATTTCAACGATAGCAGCGTGCAGACTACTAGATGAAAAAGTTGGTGCAGTACAGCCTTCAACATAATGCACACTAGCACCTTCATCTACAACGATCAATGTCCGTTCGAATTGGCCCATCGCTTCATCGTTGATTCGAAAGTACATTTGCAGTGGTACGTCACAGCGCACGCCTTTTGGAACATATATAAACGTTCCACCAGACCAGACTGCTGAATTTAAAGCTGCCAATTTATTGTCGGTTGCGGGTACGACTGTTCCAAAATGTTCTTTGAAGATTTCTGGGTATTCTTTTAGAGCTGTATCGGTATCGGTGAAGACAATCCCCATTTTTTCAAATTCTTCTTTCATGTTGTGGTAAACCACTTCAGATTCGTATTGTGCTCCGGCGCCCGCTAAATATTTGCGTTCGGCTTCTGGAATCCCAATGCGTTCAAAGGTTTCTTTGATTTTATCCGGCACGTCTTCCCAACTGCGCTCCGGTTGATTGCTGACGGTTTTGTAGTAGGTAATGTTATCAAAGTCGATTTCTGATAAATCCGCTCCCCATTCAGGCATCGGTCGTTTATTGAAATGATTATAAGCTCTCAAACGGTAATCCAACATCCAGTCTGGTTCTTGTTTACGTTTTGAAATTTCTCGAACGGTTGCTTCAGAATGTCCTTTACCTGTTGTATAAACAGATTTCACGTCATCATGAAAGCCGAATTGGTAATTCTCGCGTTCTGGTACTTCTCCCATTATTCTACACTCCTTGCTTTTTCTTCATCAGGCTCTTTTCCACTCAATGCTTTTTCCAGTGCTTTCCAAGATAACGTCGCACATTTGATGCGGGCAGGGAATTTTGCGACGCCATTCAATAATGCCGCATCCCCTAGCTCTTCCAGTTTTGGAACGTCTTTGCCTTGCACGAGCAGAGAGAATTGATCTGCTAAGGCTAACGCTTCAGAAACAGTTTTCCCAATTACGGCATCAGTCATCATACTGGCGCTGGCTTGGCTGATGGTACAACCGCTTCCATCAAACCGAATATCTTTAATCACTTGGTCTTCGACGACCAGTTGAAGCTGCATCACATCCCCACAAGTCGGATTAAGCAACTCAATTTGAGTCGTTGACTGCTCTAATTTCCCATGGTGATGAGGATGGCTGGAATGATCTAAGATGACTTGGCGGTACAATTGATCCAATTTAGTTAAGGCCATGAGTAAAAAACTCCTTTGTTGCCAGCAATGCTTCAATAAATTTATCCACATCTGCTGTCGTATTGTACAGATAAAAACTCGCTCGAGCGGTTGAATCCGCTGATAATCTGCGCATCAAGGGTTGAGCACAATGATGACCAGCTCGAATCGCTACCCCTTCCATATCCATAGCCGTTGCCACATCATGTGGATGAAGCCCATCTAGGTTGAACGTTACGATACCAGTCCGTTTCGCTAAATCTTTTGGTCCATAAATCGTTACTCCTGGGATTGCCATTAGTTTCGGCCACAAATAAGCCATCAATCCTTTTTCATGTTCTTGAATCGCTAACAGTCCAACCGTCGATAAATAATCGATGGCTGCGCCTAATCCGATGGCTCCCGCAATATTAGGGGTGCCTGCTTCAAACTTCCAAGGCAATTCTTTCCACGTACTATCTTGTTCATCCACCATAGCGATCATTTCTCCGCCAAATTCAACGGGTTCCATTTGTTCCAATAAGTGCCGTTTGCCATACAATACGCCAATACCAGTCGGTCCGACCATCTTGTGTCCACTAAAGGCATAAAAATCAGCATCCAACTCTTGGACATCCACTGGCATATGCGGAACAGCTTGCGCTCCATCGACCACTAATACGGCTCCTCTTGCATGGGTCAGTCGCGCAATCTCTTGAATGGGGTTAACGACCCCAAGAACATTGGAGACGTGCGCCAATGCTACGATTTTGGTCTTCTCGCTTAATTGAACGTGCAAACTCTCCATGTTCAATAAGCCTTCTTCTGTCAGCTCGATATATTTTAATGCAGCCCCTGTTTTCTTAGCCAACTGCTGCCAAGGAATCAAGTTCGAGTGATGCTCCATCACTGAAACTAGGATTTCATCTCCTGACTTCACGTTCGCTTCACCGTAGCTTTTAGCTACCCAGTTCAAACTAGTTGTGGTGCCACGAGTAAATAACACTTCAGCTGATTCATTGGCGTTGATAAAATGTTGTACTTTTTCACGCGCTGCTTCGTATTGCGTTGTTGCCCGTTCGGCCAACGTATGCACGCCACGATGGACGTTGGCATTGGCTTCACGGTAATAGGTTTCAAGTGCAGCCAGTACAGCTGTGGGTTTTTGAGTGGTTGCCGCATTATCTAAATACACTAATGGTTCATCGTTCACAATTTGCGTTAGAATCGTAAAATCGTTTTTCAATTGTTCGGCTGAAAAACTCATTTGCTTAACTTCCTTTCAATCGTATCCACTAATCCGTCACGCATGACTTTTAATGGTATCGCTGCGATAACGGAACCTAAGAATCCTCGAATGACTAAGAGTTCGGCTTCTTGTTTAGGAATGCCTCGACTCATTAAATAATACAAGTTTTCTGGGTCTACTCTGCCTACACTCGCTGCGTGTCCGGCCGTCACATCATTTTCATCGATTAACAGAATTGGGTTTGCGTCTCCTCTAGCGTGTTCAGACAACATCAAGATGCGGCTTTCTTGCTGAGCATCTGCCCCTTTAGCGCCTTTGATGATGTGTCCAATACCGTTAAAGGTTAACGTCGATTTCTCTAAAATCACACCGTGTTGTAGAATATGACCGATCGTATTGCGACCATAGTTGGTGACACGGGTATCGATGCCTTGTATCTGTTTACCCATACTGATGGCCACAACTTTGACTTCGCTGTGCGCCCCTTCTCCAATCAGATCGGTATCAAAGTCGGCAATCACATTTCCAGCATTCATAACGCCAATTGCCCATTCAATCGTTGCATCTTTGAGTGCATGTCCACGGCGATTGATATACGTAGTAGTTGTTTCTCCGATTTGATCGACCGCTGAGAATTTCACTTTCGCTCCGGGGTTGGCAATCACTTCCACAATAATATTAGCCGCATTTTTTTCGGTGCCAATGGTCTCGTATTTTTCGACATAGGTAAATTCACTATTGGTATCCGCAAAAATCAAAACATGCTTGATCCAGCTGTTTTGGACTTGACTATTTTGGACAAATAACGCTTCAAGAGGTTCATCAATCACGACATTTTTAGGAACATATAAGAACAAGCCACTGGTCATAAAGGCTGCATGAAAAGCGGTCAGTTTGTCTTCATCGTGTTCAACGGCTAGCTTCATATAGACCTTTTTCACTAAAGCTGGATGCTCTTGCAAAGCCGTAAAAATATCGGTAAAGATCACACCTTGTTCGATGTACTTCATCGGCAATTGTTCCATAACGGTTTGATTGCCGACTTGGATCACTCGCGGTGCATCGCTATCACCGGTTAAAAAATCTTCTGCCAACATGATCCCTTCTTCATAGCTGAATAGGTCAGGAACTTGCAGCAACGGCCAGCGTTGGTACTTAACTCTTTCAAAAGATGGGAGCTCTAAAGAGTTGATTTTAGTTAACGCTGATTTTCTAAATTCCATCATCCACAACGGTTCTTCATGCATCAATGAAAATTGCTGAACAGAGTCAAGATAATCTATATAATTGGTCTCTTTCATCTTGATCCTCCTTAATCGTCTTCTAACACAATATCTAAACCTAGTTCATCACGGATACCTTTGTAGCCTTCCGCTTCCAAGCGTTTAGCCAGTTCGGCTCCGCCTGTTTTAACAACAATACCGTTCATCATCACGTGGACCACATCTGGTGTCACATAATTTAACAAGCGTTGGTAATGGGTAATGATCAATGCCCCGAAGTTTTCACCGCGCATCGCATTGACTCCTTTTGACACGACTTTTAATGCATCAATATCTAGACCTGAATCAATTTCATCCAGAATAGCAAATGTTGGCTCGATCATCATCAATTGCAAGATCTCATTGCGTTTCTTCTCGCCACCGGAAAAGCCTTCATTTAAATAACGTTCAGCCATTTCTTCTGGCATATCCAATACTGCCATCTTGTCGTCTAACTTTTTGATAAAATTCATAACCGAGATTTTATCGTCTGCTGGTCTTCTAGCATTGATTGCTGCACGCATAAATTCCGCGTTCGTGATACCCGCAATCTCGCTTGGGTATTGCACAGCTAAAAACAATCCTGCTCGAGCACGTTCATCAACGGCCATTTCTAAAACATCTTGTCCATCTAATAAAATCTCACCTTCTGTAACGGTATAGCTCGGATGGCCCATGATAGCGGCGGATAAAGTTGATTTCCCCGTTCCATTTGGTCCCATGATGGCATGAATTTCGCCTGTTTTCATTGTTAAGTTGACACCTTTTAAAATTTCTTTGTCTTCTATCGATACATGTAAGTTCTTCACTTCTAATACGGACATAGCTTGGATTCGCTCCTATGCTTTAGAATTTTTTCACAAATGATGTTTCTTTGGAATTATTGTCTTTCTTACTTTATATTTTAGACTAACCCTCTTGCTTTCGCAATCTTATTAACAAATGCTCTGAAGTTACTTTTCTGCTATAATCAGGTAAACTAATAATGAAAAAAGAAGCTGGCAGAACCAGACCTATTACTTAAATGTGCTGTGTTTTAGTTGTCCTGCTTTTATTAATGAAAGGACGGATTGTTTATGAAACCATTAATTGGAATAGCCGGAAATATTTTGTTGAACAATGCCGACCTGAACGGCTTACCAATCACTTACACACCACAAGGATTTGTTAACGGCGTTCGTCAAGCTGGCGCTATCCCTGTTGTTTTCCCAATCAGCGACCCGACTGAAGCAAAAGATTACCTATCAAAAGTTGATGGTCTACTATTAGCTGGTGGACAAGATGTGTCACCGTTGTTATTTGGCGAAGAACCCAGCTTAAAATTAGGTGCGACCAATCCAGCACGTGATGCATTTGAGATTGCACTTGTAAAAGAAGCGATTCACCAAGCAAAACCAATTTTTGCTGTTTGCCGCGGCTTGCAACTCGTGAACGTTGCTTATGGCGGAACACTTTATCAGGATGTTTCGGATTACCCTGACTTGACCGTTCAACACATTCAATTGACACACTTTGAAACCGGTGCTCACACAATCACCATTGATCCTGAAAGTAAGATTGGAAAGATTTTTGGCGACCAATATGTAGTCAATACGTATCACCACCAAGCCATCAAAGAATTAGCTGAACCATTTAAAGCTGTGGCTTGGAGTAAAGACGGCTTAATCGAAGCCTTCGAAGCAAAATCTCCCAACCAAAGTATCGTAGCCGTGCAATGGCACCCTGAATTAATGATTCCTTATGATTTGATGATGCAACGTTTATTTACAGACTTTGTCAAACGCACCATCAAAAAAATGAATTAAAAAAAGCTCGTTCAGATTCTTTCCTTCACAACAGTAGTCCTTCTACTATTGTGGGTCAGATCATGAACGAACTTTTTTTGTATTATAAACTGTTGCGGATTAATCGCTGAATCCTTTTTTTTAATTCCAGAGCCTCTTCTTCAGGCATCTCCGGCAACTTATGACTTGTAGCAGCTGTTGAGATAGTTAACGACATGACGCCTAATTTTTTGGCTAACGGTCCGACATTCGATTCAATATTTTGGATGCGAATGATGGGAATCGTGATTCGTTTTTTAATAAAAATACCTGAGATGAAATCAATCTCATCCATTCGATAGTTTACTCTCCAAGACCGATAATGCCACGTTGGCAATACATAAATAGAGATAAATCCTCCAACCAGAGCCAAAGCAATAGTAATATAGATACCTTCTTCTGGCAATGGAGTATGGGGCATGATTTGGTAAAAAAAGTTATACACCAGTGCAACAATGACCATTGGAATGCTGTTCATAAACCCACGTATCCGCCATAATTTTAAAACTAGAGGATCCAGCTCTTTTTCAGGCTCCATGCTTTTCACTCCTCTCTTTTGCCATGAACCAATCAAATAGCCGCTCACAGTCGGCTTCTTCGATAAAAGACAATTCTTTACTCTGGGATGTATCCCCTAAAGCACTAAAGACTTCTACTTTTCCCAATTGACTTCTTTTTAAAAAGGGATTTTGTTTGACCGTTAAATTTAAAATACGGTCTTTACGCAAGTACATGATCTCGGTACCTAGAAATGTTGTCAACTGAAAGGTCATTTCTTCTGTGGATAAAGCATACCCTGTTTTTTTGTAACTACGGTAGCCATAAAAAAGTGACAGCAAGCTACCCACTAAACCGATCGTCCATGCGTAAGGCCATAAAAAGTAAGAAACTAAAGCAGCTGCAATAATCCAGAATAGCAATGGAAATTGTACAAATCGTCTAAATGATCGAATTGGAATGATTGTTTGAGCAGGCTGAAAGTTAAACTGAGGAATGATTTCAGCTCTTAACGCTGCAAGTTGATCTTTTTTTACCAGCGGCAGCAACAGAACTTTTCCATCTTCAGTCATTTCACTCACAGAATCTTTCTTATCCACTTCATCATCACTTGTGATGCCTACCCAAAAGGTTGTATAGCCCGTTAGTTTTTGCAACCAATTTTGTTTTTCCCACACACTTTGAATATTGGCTAAAGCAATCGTCTGGCTTTTAACTTCGAGCAGGCCTTTTTCAATAGTCACGTGATTTTTTGTTAATTCGACTTTGTATTCAAAATTCTTAATAATCGAAAGCACTGTAGCTACAACATACAATAAGATAAACAGTAATACGCCGATAAAAATGAAAGAGGCAATCGCCGTTTGACTAAAGATTGTCCCCGCTTGATTGAAAATTGAATCAGGAATGAACTCCCCAAAAACATTTATTGCTCCTACCATTATAATCAGGCCTTTAAAAACAGTCCCTCCCATAAAATTCATTTTGAGGATATCTACTAAACTCATGGAATACATTTTTTTTGTGACTCCTGCTTCTTGCAAGGAGAATCCACTGTGTCGGTCGGTCTGCTTCTCATCATGTTCTTCATTGCTATCCCTGTCAGCATCAAGCGATGTCTCTTTAAGGTAATGCAGTTGATTCGCCAATTTCAGTGCATCTTCTTTAGACAATGCATCTAACGATATCCCTTTTCCAGGAGTCTTAATCTCCAACTTTGTGACATTAAAAATACGATGAATCAAGTTTTCACTGTAATCAATGCTTTGAATCCGACTAATTTGAACGTCTTTTTCTTTTTGAATAAATAATCCGCTTTTTACTACAAATCGATTTCCCGCGATCCAAAAAGTTGTCCGTATGTACCTTAAAACGTCCACTAGATAAGACAAGCCAAAAATCGTAAAGAACAGTAGTGGCAAAACAAATCCAAAACCTTCCATGTCTGGGCCAGTAAAAGCAAAGAAAAGAATCGGCAAGATAAAAGAAATCAAGCGTTTATAAGCCTCAGTAACCAGTGTTAATGGGTGTAATTTTTTTTCATTATACATCTGATTTCACCGCCTTTATCTGTTCCAGCAATTGAATTCTTAACTCTTCTGCATCTTTTTTCAACATTAATGGAATCTCATGTCCTGTTCCTGCCGTAAAGACTTCAATTATTTGGATCCCATATTTCCTAGTCAATGGTCCTTCTTTAACGACCACGTGTTGGATTCGCTCAATTGGGATCAACGCTCTCTTTTTAAAAAAGAGGCCATTCATAATTTCAAGATGAAGCCTATGCATTTCATAGCGTACAGCCTTTAACTTTAAATAAGGCAATAAGAATAGACTCAATAAAAAGTCAATGATCGGCAAAACAATCCAGATGGCCATCAACCAGATTGGCCAATTAAATTGGATAGTCAAAAACATTAAAAGGACAAAAACAGCTAAGGTAAAAAAACTTTCAATAATATCTTTTGTTCGTTCATAGCGAATGGCACGTTTATCTAATTTTTTCGCTGGCAATTCTTTATACACACTGATCACTCCCAACCATTATCCTTTCTTTGAGTGTATCATTATCTTGAAAAGAGTACTATCTTAAACGTTGTTTTAAAGACATAAAAAAAAACGAGTGATAAATCCACTCGTTTTTTTCACTGATTGAGTTAAACTGTTTTCGTTTCAGTAATAGAAATGGCTTCTTCCATTTCATTATTTACAGCATCTTGACCTTCCATTTCAATCTTGTAGGCTTTGTTATCAACTAGTTTAAAGAACGGATAGTAGATAACGGTACTGGCAGCAATTTGAATAATTTGGAAAACAGCGCCTCGCCAGCCGCTAACCAAGAAACCTGCAATGACTGGTGGTGTTGTCCATGGTATATTGGCACCATTTGTTATTGGAACGAGTCCAATCGACATCACAAAGTAAGTTGACACAGCCATTAGAATCGGAGTAATCAAAAATGGAATCAACATGATTGGATTCAAAACGATCGGTAATCCAAAAATCAATGGTTCATTGATATTAAACAAGGCTGGACCAAACGCTAATTTGCCCAATGTCTTAAACTGGGCTGACTTAGCCATCACTAAACAAAGTAAGGCTAGTCCAATCGTTCCACCTGCGCCTCCTACCTTTATAAAGTTTTGATAAAATTGATAGTTTACAATATGGGGTAGTGTTTCTCCTAAACTGAAAGCAGCAGCATTTTCTGCTGTTAACGATAGCCAAATGGGTTGCATCACTGCACCAACGATATTAGAACCATGGATCCCAAATGACCATAATAAAATTTCAAAAATGACAATAACCAATGTCGCTGGCAATGAACTACCTAAAGCAGTCAGAGGTGTTTGTAAAAATTGGAAAATAAATGTTTGAGCTGTTCCATATCCTGTAAAGCTAAATCCGATACGGATAAAGTTAAAGAATAAAATAACAAATAATGCCGGTATTAAAGCTGTAAATGATTTAGCTACATTTGGTGGAACAGATTCAGGCATTTTGATGGTCCAGCCTCTTGCAACGACCCAGCGAGTAACCTCAACTGATAAGATAGCTGTAATCATTCCTACAAATAATCCGCTGGCTCCTAAATTGTTCATCGGAATGCCAACTAACCCATCTTCTGTAGAAATAGTTGGTGTTAAAACTAGGAAAGCGACAACTGAAATAACGATTGCTGCTAGATCATCTAGATCATAGTATTCAGCTAATGATTTTGCGATACCAAAGATAACAAAAATCGTCATGATGTTCATAGTCATATCATACGGTACCATAAAGTAAGTCGTCCAATTTTCACCTAATAGCGAAGCCATAAAATCTGGGTAACCAGCTATAGGTAAGTTAGCGAACAAAAGAAATATCGAACCTAAGATCAAAATAGGCATAGCGCCAAAAAAACCTGTCTTTATAGCTGATAAATAGCGATTTGAATCCAGTTTATAAGCAATAGGTCCCATCTTATCTTGAAGAAATTCCATAAATTTATCCATTATCCATTCTCCCTCCAGTTATAAAAAAACGCTTACATATTATTTAAAAACAACTTACCTATAGTGATAGATTGAAGTCAATATAGGTAAGCATTGTCATCAGTATTTCTTACATCTTATTACTTAACCATTTGAACAGGTGCTTTAAAGTTGCTTTCCATCAAGTCATCAACATAACGAACTGTTTCTGGTTGATCAGCCTCGATTTCTTTGATTTTTTCTGCAAATTGTGGCAGATGTTCTTTATGTGCATACAACATTTCATCAAGAATCGTTTTGGCAAGCGTGCCACCTGGTACTAAAGGATTGATCGTAAAAGCTTGTAAAGCTGCTCCATAATTCCCTTCAATAGCTGCTCGAATGACCGTTTCTTCCATCGCTTTCATATTTTGAATGATGCCACGTGCTGCTGGCGTAAACGCGCCCCAGTTGTAAGGCTCCACTCCATGTGCCGTAACAGATCCAGATACTTCAACGATGCTGTCATATGGCAAGTCATCAATTGTACCATTGTTTTCCGTTGAAACGACCATATCTGTCCGCTTGTCATTTTGAATGGAAGCAATGATCTCACAAGCTGCATCACTATAATGAGTACCTCCTCGTTGTGACAGCTCTTCTGGTTTATAATTTAGAGCAGGATCTTTATATAATTCAAACAATCGTGCTTCCGTAGCTTTTACAACTTGAGCTCTTGTTTCACCATTCTCAAACTCTTCAATAGAGTGTTTTAACATCTCATCTTCAATGTAGTAGTAACGGTGGTATCCGCATGGCAACATACCCAAGTCTTTGATTTGTTCATAATGGAATTCAGCGTCATGGATATTTTTAAAGTCAGTATTTTCGCCATCTTTATGAGGCCCATAAATCATATCGATTAATTCAGCGGTTCTTTCTTTGCCAGTTTTATCCCACACACGGTGCCAGTGGAAATGATTGATTCCAGCAAATTTAAAGAACAGTTCATCTTCTGGTATCCCTAATTTTTGTGAAGCTGTCGAACAATGTCCAATCGGAACATTGCATAAGCCAACGGTTTTTTTCCACCCTCCATGTTTAATGGCTGCTTCAGTTACCATACCTGCTGGATTTGTGAAGTTGACTAACCAAGCATCCGGACAAACTTCTTTCATGTCCTTAATAATATCTAAAATGATTGGAATGGTTCTGAAAGCTTTAAACATTCCACCGGCTCCATTTGTTTCTTGACCTAATACACCATGGGATAATGGAATTCTTTCATCCTTGATTCGTGCATCCAACAACCCAACACGAAATTGAGTTGTAACGAAATCAGCATCTTTCAAAGCTGACTTTCTATCTAATGTTAGTTCGACATTCCAATCTAAACCGGCAGCCTCAATTTGACGCTTAGCCATTTCACCAACAATTTCAAGTTTTTCTTTTCCAGCTTCGATATCCACTAAAACGATATCTTTAATTGGCAGTTGATCCTTACGTTTGATATACCCTTCAATTAATTCCGGAGTATAACTTGATCCTCCACCAATTGTGACGATCTTTAATGCTGTTTTAGACATGTAATTTTCCTCCTATTTAAAACGTTTTCATTTCCTATATTTACTATAGTTTATGTAATGCATTACATGTCAAGGCCTAACTTTTTTTATTTCAAAAAAAAATTAATAGGTTTTTTTTTCGTATTTTTTCTAGCTATCATTTGGTATACTGATTAGGATACAACCGTTTACAGAAAGAGGTTTTTCGAAATGACGAATATGAAAGATATTGCAAAGATTGCTGGTGTTTCCTCTGCTACCGTTTCAAGAGTCATTAACAATAATGGCTATGTCAGTCATACTACTCGCCAAAAAGTCGAAAGCGCTGTCCAAAAGTTAGATTACGTTCCAAACAGTCAAGCGGTTTCGTTGAAAAAAGGTGCAACTAAAACTATTGGTATCATTGTGCCAAATATTACTGAAACCATTACTGTCTTAGTCAAAAATTTTACATTAGCTGCCCAAAAAAAAGGATATACCGTTATTCTCTATTTAACTGAAAATGATCCAAAAAAAGAATTAAATGCTTTAGAGTTGATGCGTAGAAAGCAATTAGATGGTATTTTTTTGATCATTCGTTCAAACGATTGGTCAACTATTGAATCATACACAAAATATGGTCCCATCGTTACCTGGCAAAGGGTTAAATCCTCTTGTATTCTATCTGTCTTTATTGATCAATATGATGGTTATCTTTTAGGACTTGAATATCTTTACGCTAAAGGGTGCCGTACGATTATTAATCTATATAGCGATATTCGACGCTTGAATACTAAAAGCCGAATCAAAGCGTATGAATATTTCTGTGAAAAATACAATTTGACGCCTCATTCACCCGAACAGTTCAATGATATCAACAGTATCCAAGATGGTGAGCGCATTGCACATTGGTTAGCCAAACAAAAAATCAAGCCTGACGCCTTCATGACAAGCTCTGATGCTGTTGCAGCTGGTCTAGTTTCTCAAGCAAAGCGTCTAGGGTTCTCATTACCAGAAGATTTTTCAGTGATTGGTTTTGATAATATTGAAATCTCGCATTTATTAGACATCACTACTATTGATTATTCTATACATAAGCAAGCCGAAAATGCGTTTAAAATGATCAACAATGAATTGTCTGTCCAAAAATTAACTTCTGATGAATTAGCTTTTACATTGATTCTGCGTAAAACAACAAAATAAAACAACAACAACCCTGAAAAATACAGAATTCAGATAAAGTTTTCCTTGTCTTTCTAAAAGTAATCTTTTTCATTCCGAAGTAAATTCAATCCAATCATCTTACCTTATTTAACCGCACAAAAAAAGTAAGAAGCCATTTTATTGACTTCTTACTTTTTTTCAGCTTATTCTTTTACAGGAACAACTGCTCCATCCCATTCTTCTAAGATGAAATCTTGAACTTCTTCAGATTTCAGTACTTCTACCAATTTCAAAATAGCTGGATCTTCAGCATCTTCTGAACGTACAGCAATAATATTCGCATATGGAGAAGATGAACTTTCAATAGCAATTGAATCGTCAAGCGGGCTGATGTCTTGATCTACAGCAAAGTTTGAATTGATAGCAATTAGTTCTGCCTCATCTTGTTGGTATAATGTCGTCATTAATGCTGGGTCATTTTCGTATTCAAATGTTAAATTTTTAGGATTTTCTTCAATGTCATCAAATGTCGCTGTTGTCAAGTCTACACCATCTTTAACTGTTACTAATCCTGCTTCTTCGAAAATTCCAATCACACGGCCCCAGTCTGCTTGGTTGTTGCTGACTAAGACAGTTGCGCCATCTTCTACATCTTCTAAGCTTTCATAACGTTGAGAAAAAATTGCTAAAGGTTCAATATGAATGTTTCCAGCATTCACAAAATCATAGCCATTTTCTTCTACAGCTGCATCAAAAAATGGAATGTGTTGGAAGTAGTTGGCATCAATTTCACCTTCATCCAATGCCACATTAGGTACAACATAATCATTGTATGTTGTAATGTCTAATGTAATGCCTTCTTCTTCAAGAATAGGTTGTGCGAACTCAAGAATTTCAGCATGTGGCACATTGCTGGCCCCAATTTTAATCGTTGTTTCTTCAGTTCCTGAACCATTTGATTCAGTATTGCCTCCTTCGTTGCCACAAGCAGCTAATGTTAGTACTACTCCAGTTGTTACTAATGCTGATAAAATTGTTTTCTTTTTCATTTTTAAATCCCCCTATTTTTTCATTAGTTTTTTTTTATGCTATTTAAATCCCCTATTTAAACTACAGTAGTTCTTTTTAATCAGCTAATGATGGTGATGTTCGTCTTTCACTTAGCTGTTTTAACGTTTGTCCACTTTCTTAACGATCACATCTCCAATGGCTTGAATAATAAAGACAATGACTAAAATGATCAAGGTTGCAACTAGAGTTACAGCTGGCTGGTTTCGTTGGAACCCATCGAGATAAGCGAGGTTTCCTAATCCACCTGCCCCAATCACACCGGCCATTGCGGTATACCCAACTAAAGATATGGTTGTGACTGTAATTCCTGATACAATAGCAGGTAGACTTTCTGGAATCAAGACTTTATAAATAATTTGCCATTTACTAGCTCCCATTGCTTCAGCAGCTTCAACGACACCTTTATCAATTTCTCGAAACCCAATTTCAACCAGTCGGGCAAAGAATGGTGCAGATGAAAGAATCAACGCCGGTAATGCAGCTGTTGGCCCAATAATCGAGCCTACAAGTGTTTTTGTAATTGGAATCAATAATACAATCAAAATAATAAATGGGATAGAACGGAAGATGTTGACTAAAATTGCGACAACTCTGTACAGTATTTTAGCTGCCAATGTATCTTTTCCATTTGTTTCATACAGTAGTAAACCTAGCAGCAATCCTGCGAAAAAGATGATGACTACTGATCCAATAGTCATACCGATCGTCTCTAAAGTTGCTTCTTGCATTTTTTCCCATTTAACTTCTGAAAAGTCGAGATATTGTGATAAAACACTCGCTCCTAAATTAAGCTTCGACAACATGTTCTACCACCTCTACTTCTACCTGGAATTTTCTTAATTCTTCAATAGCCACTTCGATTTTTTTATTCTCACCTGTCAGTTGGACATAAAGCGAACCAATTGCGCCATCTTGTGTTTGTTGAATGTTTCCTTGAATGATGCTTAAATCGACGCCATCTTCTCGAACGATTTTTGACATGATCGGCATCTTGGCTTGTTGGCCATGGAACGTTAAGTGAACAATTTTCCCTTCAGGATATTCTGCCAACAATTCTTCAAAAATCATATCAGTATCTTCACTGTCTGGATTTGCATCTTGGCGAATAAAACGTTTAGTAATGTCTTGTTGTGGTTTTTTGAATACATCAATGACAGAACCTTCTTCAACAATTTTTCCATCATCCATAACGGCAACCTTGTCACAAATTTTACGAATCACATGCATTTCATGTGTAATCAAGACAATCGTTAGGTTTAAACGCTTGTTGATGTCCAATAGTAAATCCAGTACTTCATCCGTAGTCTGTGGATCCAGTGCACTTGTTGCCTCATCACAAAGCAATAACGTTGGATCATTAGCTAGTGCTCGCGCAATTCCAACACGTTGCTTTTGACCACCTGAAAGTTGAGATGGATAAGCTTTTTCTCTTCCTTCCAACCCTACTAAACCAATAAGTTCTTTTGCTTTAGCTTCGCGTTCTTTTTTAGGTATTTTTGCCAATTCAAGCGGAAAAAGAATATTTTCTTCAACTGTCCTAGACCATAACAGGTTGAAATGTTGAAAGATCATCCCAATTTTCTGGCGTTCTTTTCTAAGAGATTTTCCTTTTAATTGTGAAATGATGTTCCCTTCAATAGCTACTGTACCGTCTGTTGGTGTTTCTAGTCCATTGAACATTCGGACCAACGTACTCTTTCCAGCTCCAGAATACCCAACGATTCCATAAATTTCACCATCTTGGATGGAAACATTGATATCTTTGACAGCCGTTAAACTGCCTTGTTTTGTTTGAAATACTTTTTTTATATTTTTTAATTCAATCACTTTTGATACACCTCCAAATTCATTCAAATAAAAAAACTTTCATCCCTATACTAAGCATGCTGCTTACTATAAGGACGAAAGTTCTGACTTTTCGTGTTACCACCTTAATTTGTTGATTCATCACTAAATCAACCTCATACAGTACTCAAGCATTTTTCAACTTTTTTATACTGTGGCACGTTATCGGGTGCACCCGGAATAAACTTATGCAAGGCATTCACTTATTCTGCTCAAAGACCATCTTCGGCTCAATTCCCATTACCTTTTTTCAGCAAACAAGGCTCTCTATAAATGGTTATTACGAACGTACTCTTCTTATCATCGCGTTATTGATATTTAACATATTCTAACAGAGCATTTTTTTTATGTCAACTTTAAATTTTAAACTTCAGCCGACAATTTTTCAAAAGCACCTGGCTCTACATCTTTTAATTCAAGAATCCAATTGTCATTTTTGTCCATGCTATTTAATTTTTCAGGATTATCTGTTAGTTCTGCATGGAATTGAACAACGACACCTGTTAATGGAGACAATAACTCAGTAACAGCTTTTGCTCCTTCGACTCCTAGTAAAACATCATTTTCTCTTACTTCTGCTAGCGTATTTGGAAGTTCAACAAACATGACTTCACCTAAATCATCTTGCCCTTTTTCAGATAACCCAATCCGGTAATTGTCGCCTTCTTTTAGTATCCATAAGCCATTTTCACTATATTTCATTTGCTTTTCCAATTCGATCGCTCCAATCTGGTTCTTTATTTTATCCAAGTTTGTTCATAAACGTCTTCTTTAAAACCAAGAGTCGTTATTTTGCCATCAGTTAGTAAAGGTCTTTTGATTAAAATTCCATCTGAAGCCAAAACAGCTGCACATTCAGTTATGTTCATATTTGGCACTCTATTTTTCAATCCTAATTCTCGGTAGCGATTCCCACTTGTGTTAAAAAAGCGAAGTACCGGTAGATCCGTTTGGCTCATCAAGTTGAGCAATGTTTCTTGTGTTGGTGGATTCTCGATCATATTTATCGCACGGTACTCGATTAAGTGGTCATCCAACCACTTCCTTGCTTCCTTACAAGTTGAACACGTCGGGTGTTGATAAAATTTAAGCATTGAAACTCCCTTCAATACAGTATTCATTTTATTTGAAATCTTCATCTTCTTCAGAGAACATGTAACTGCGGTAATGGTATCTCATGGACATAATAAGTCCGACACCCATCATGTTTCCTAACAATGCCGTTCCACCTTGAGAAATAAACGGCAACGGTATCCCGGTTAATGGAAGCAGTCCAATGCTCATCCCAACATTTTCAAAAACATGGAACAGAATCATCATGATAACGCCTGTTGCAATATACGCATAGAATTCGTTTTTCGTATCAAAACATATGCGGATCATTTGATAAATCAACAAGAAGTAGATAAAAATTAAAATACAACTGCCAAGAAAACCAAAATTTTCTCCAATCGTTGAAAAAATCATATCAGACTCTCGAACCGGCACATATACTTCTGATGTCCCAAATCCTTTACCAAACATTTTACCTGACCCAATCGCTTTAATACTCTGAATCAGTTGATAAGATGTATCTCCTGAATCTCCATATGGATTCAACCAAGAATCTATTCTTGCAAATTGATATTGTTGAAAACCCCATTTTAATAATAATTCACGATTGTACACAACTAGGATCAGTAATGTTCCACCAAGTGCGGCTACTCCTGTAAACAGTGGTAGAATGATTTTCCAAGTGACTCCTGAAATCAGCACTAAACCAATAATAATGGCAATAAACACTAATGTTGAACCTAAGTCATTTTGTAGCATAACCAGTACAAGTGGCGGAATAGAGGTTAATATAATTTTGCCTAACAATAAAAAATCGGATTTAGGATGGTGAGTCGGGTAATCGCCGTTATGTTTTGTAACGACACGTGCCAGCATTAGAATAAAGGCTATTTTCATGATCTCCGAGGGCTGAAAGGTTAAAGGACCTATCTTAAACCAGCTTTTCGCCCCGGTACTTAATTCAGTCGGCCGGTCATAAAAGAATAGCACCAACACTAACAGAAAGAGCCCAAAACCATAGGCTACCGGCGCCAATTTCCATAACTGTTCAGAATCAAACTGCATAATCACTACGATAGCAACTGCACCAACTACATACCAGATGACTTGCATCAATGTAGCACCGATTCCGGAGTTCCCAGTTAAATGAGTGGTTGAATAGATAGTCGCAATACTAATGATTGCTAGCAACAATACGGATAAGATAATCCCATAATCTATTTTTGTTTCTTTATTTTCTATCATTTTTTAAAATTCTCCTTGTGTCCTATCTATTAAAAAATGTCTTCATCAAACTTCATTCATTATATAAGAAAAACAATCTAAAAAAAAGGGCTGACTTATTTCTTAGAAAAATCTTACGGTGCTCTTCTAATTAACTCTGACTAAAGAAAAAAGAAAACTGAGTATTCACTCAGTCTTCTTTATGTTTCTCTACTGTTTTTAATTTCACTAATTTTTTATGTTGAATTGATTTTGAATCATCTGGATATTTTTTTTCCTTATCCTCTTTCTCTTCATTATCTTTTTCAACTTTAACTTCTTGAACTGATTTACCTGTTTTAATTTCAAAGTAAACAGCATTGATTAATGCACCTACCAGTAAGATTATAGCGGATAAATAGAGCCACAACATTAAAACAATGAAGACTCCAAACGTCGCACTAGCAGCCGCTTCCCCTCCAGCAAATTGTACGTAGAGTGTAAAGGCTTGTGATAAAATCAACCAACCTATCGTAGCAAATACTGCTCCTGGAAGAGCATACTTGATATGCATACGATGATTTGGTACTAAGAAATAAACCATTGTAATAATTAGAATCAAGACAATAAATAAAACCAACCATTTTAAACTAAATATTTGTAAAATGAAATCTAATTCAATACCTACAAAATCTTCAATGAATAATAAGATAAATTCACCAAATACAAAGACGAAAATCAGCACCCCTACAATCGCTACAATCGCTAACTGTACTAAGAAAGAGACTAATCGAACAATAATAAAATTATTTCTTTTTTCTACTCCATAGACGTCATTTAAAACATTTTGCAATGCATTAAAAGCTTTACTGGCCGACCACAGTGACGTAATCAAACCAATAGATATAGCGCCTCCGCTTGAACTATTCAAATAACTTTCTAAAATTGGAGCTAAAACATTGTAAATATCTGGTGGAACAGCTGTTTCTACCATTGGCAATATATCGGCAGCATCTATAGGGAAAAGAGGAATAACGTTCGCAACAACCAATAAAATTGGGAATAAAGATAGTAAAGTGAAATAAGCTAGTTCAGCTGCATTTGATGAAACTTCAGCTCTTGCCCAATTGGGTTTTAGTACTTCTAAAAAATGTTTAAACCTATCTTTAAAAGAAGCGGACTTGACATTCGTTGACAAAACAATCACATCCTTTACGTTAAGTTATGTATAGAAAAAGCATAGCATAGATGGATTTAAAAAGCTTTTAGGATGCTCTTAATAACAGTATCGATAAAAAAAGATCGACCCTAGAGTAGGATCGATCTTTTATTGCTTATTGCTCATTCAAATTTACATTTGGTGTAAATTATAATCCATAATTAATTTATTTATACCTTCATCAACAGTTCTCGCTTTAGACTCTGTTCCTGAATTCGTTTTTACGGTAACTGTTTGGCCTTCTTCTTGTTGCAATTGACCAATTTTTTCATCATTCACATAAAGCTCTAACTCAACAAAACCTTCTTTATTATTAGGGGTTTCTTTTACTTCTACTTGAATTTTTTTATTTCCTTTTGACATGCGAATGCTCCTTTTTGCAGTTAGTTTCTTCATTAGTATACTGCATTTCGGAAAGAAATTCATTTATTTATGCATTTAATGCAACTTCTGTTTCAAAACACACTGATTGGATTACATAAAAGAACTCAATGCTTCATGATACGGAAGGTTTAATGACTCGCCAACTTCTTTTTTAGTCAATTTACCAGCCATAACATTGATACCCGTATAAATCGTTGCATTTTCTTTAGCTGCTTTAATCAACCCTTTATTTGCGATTTCAACTGCATAAGGAATGGTTACATTGGTTAAGGCAAGAGTCGAAGTTTTTGGAACAGCTCCTGGCATGTTGGCAACTGCATAATGGACAACACCATGTTTGATGTAAACAGGATTATCATGGGTCGTCACTTCTGAAGCTGTTTCAAAAATCCCCCCTTGGTCAACCGCTATATCAACAACAACCGAACCTGGTTCCATTTGTTTAACCATTTCTTCTGTTACTAAGGTTGGTGCTTTAGATCCCGGTATCAATACAGCTCCAATTACTAAGTCTGCTTCTTTAACTGCTTTTGCAATGTTGTATTCATTTGACATAAGTGTGTTGATTCTATTTTCAAATAGATCATCCAATTCTTCTAATCGTTTAGGATTGACGTCCAAAATCGTTACTTCTGCTCCTAGGCCGATTGCGATTTTGGCTGCATTTGTTCCGGAAACACCTCCACCTATGATGGTTACTTTTCCTTTTTGAACGCCAGGTACTCCGCTTAACAAGATCCCTTTTCCTTGATTGACACTCTCAAGAAATTCAGCACCGACTTGGGCAGCCATTCTTCCAGCAATTTGGCTCATTGGTGTCAATAAAGGCAATGTTCCGTCAGTTCCGACCATCGTTTCATATCCAATAGCTGTAACTCCAGACTTCATCAACTCTTTAGTTAATTCTAAAGCTGGCGCTAAGTGCAAGTACGTGAACACTATCATCCCTTTTTTGAAATATTTGTATTCACTTGGAATAGGCTCTTTTACTTTAATGATCATTTCAGCGTCCCAAATTTGTTCAGCATCTTCAAACAATGTGGCTCCTGAGAGTTGATAGTCTTCATCCGTAAATCCGGCTGTCTTTCCTGCATTCACTTCTATGATGACTTCGTGTCCATTTTCCACAAGGCTGTTTACACCAGCAGGAGAAATAGCTACTCGACTTTCATTATTTTTTATTTCTCTTGGAATCCCGATTTTCATTATTCGTAGCCTCCATTTTATATTTTCTTTTTGTATCCTATAGAATCATTGTAACGCTGAATCGAATAGAACCCAATTATTTTGAAGGATTCTATTTGTTTCTCTTATATTGTTCCTTATCAGCTACATTCGTTTTCAAAACTAATTTAAAGAATTTTTAGTAACCTAGACATATTTCGTCTATAAGAACATCAGTTATTTAATTCGATTTCTTTATGCTATATTCATTTGGTTTAGAATATTATATAATCAGTTATTGTGATTGTGATTGTTGGAGGTGGAACTGGTGTTAATCGATGTTAACGATAATTTTTTTAATGAATTAGAAGAGGTTTCAAATTCACTAGATATGACGGTTGGAGAATACTTAGAAAATCTTCATGAAAAAAATCAAAATTTAAAAAATGTTTTACTAGAAGATAAAGAAGGTCTTCAAACATTTGTAAAAAAATACCATACAATATTAGATGACTTATTTATACTAAATAGCGAAGCCTTAGCTATCATTAATGAAAATGATGATGCTCAAATTATGAAACCTGTATTTTTGAAGTTATCAAAAATTGCAAGTGGTGACATCACCGTATTATCTAAATTGTACGATGTCTACGTTCAGACATCCAAACAACAAGTGATAAATTCTTCAACATTAGAATAACTTACGTACATTCTAATGATTAAATGAGAAATAAAAAAACACATCTTTTTTTTAGATGTGTTTTTTATTTTACTATTATCTTTTAGTTTTTATCGCAAAAGATTCGTTCGATTTCCATTCATATACTCTTCAACGATTTTTTTATTCACTAAAGGAGTGTCGCCATAAGTCGTATGCGCAAGCACAGCATTGGAAACGGCGAATTCTATTGATTTTCTCTCTGACCATTCTTCAATGTCCCCCGCAATGATTCCTGCAGCAAAAGCATCCCCAGTTCCTATTCTGTCTAAAATAGTCAATTCATACTCTGTACTAACCGAAAACCCTTGATTGTTTCTAAGAAATCCTTTTAAAAACTGTTTCTCTCCTTTATTTTCACGCAGTGTTCCTGCAAATAAAGAGATTCCATATTTTTCTACAAAAGGTATGCTGGCAATGTTTAAACAATCCTCAGTATTCTTTAAATTTTCATCCAAAGGAAAATCCAATAATTCTGTTAAGTCACGTATTCCTCCAAAAACAATATCACAGTGAGGAAGAATCTCTTCATACTGTTTTTTTACCCATTCATGACTTTTATCTAAGTTGATACTTGGCCGGTAATTAAAATCAAAACAAACTGTTTTGTTTAATTCCTTTGCTTTTTTCGCAATGTACATTGTTGTTTGTCTTACCGTTTCGCTAACCATCAATGAAATACCACATATATGCACAATATCAGCCTCTTTAATAGCTTCATCTATGTCGAAATCATCTAAGCGACTTTGAGAAAAGGAACTTTCAGTTCGATTTAGATAAGTAACTTCAGAAGGCCGAGCCCCAAAGCCCATTTCTAAAAAGTATATTCCAATATGATTTCCTTTGTACGCCACGTTTGTATCGTTTACCCCTAGTTTTCGGATATAACTTGAAGCTGCTCTTCCCACTTGATTGTCTGGCAGACTCGTTACTAGTGATGTATCGTAATTAAAACGCGATAAATTGCTCAAAATATTTAAACCTGTCCCACTAAAACTTAAATCAACTGAATCGGTTTGTTCGATAAACTTATAATGAGGAGGCGTCAAACGCATCATGACTTCTCCAAAAGCGATAATTTTCATAACAATCCCCTACTTCTTTTCTGATAAGACTTTTTTCATCATCCGATATAATTCTTTGATGTCTTCTGGTTTAGTGTCACCCGTTTCTTGATCGATAATTGAACTGTATACATGGGGAATAACTTTTTCCACTCCTGCTTCTATCGCGATTTGGAGTATTTCTTCAAAGTTCTCTAAATCGATTCCACCAGTTGGTTCAAGAATGAAATTATGTTTAGCACAGGCTTGTGCTACAGCAATATATTCATCCTTGTGAGCTAACCCTTTCATCGGGAAAAACTTCACTGAGCTTCCGCCCATATCTTTCAACATCGCTATAGCTGTTTCAATAGGTACTTCTGCTTTAGGCATCTGGCTGCTTAATGGGCCTGTAGAAATGGTTACATAGCCTACTTTATTTGTAGGAGAAATCAAACCGTTAACAATTGTTTGTTCTTGACTTAACAACGCTCTAGAAGCTCCTACACCCGTAAACACTTGGTTCACATGTTGAGGTTGAAGTTTTCCAGAAATTCGGCTAACCATTTTACTTTGATTTGGATCCCCAGCTCCAAGTCCAACGGATAAAGCATTATGGATCGCCTCTTGATATTTTTTCATATCTTCAATTGCTGCTTGATCTGTTTCGTAGTTTTTTGAAAGGACACCTAAAAGAATATTTCCTTCTGCAGCTTCATAACATTCTTTTGCATTTTCAACTGAGTTAGCCAGTACGTTTAAACAAATGCGGTTTTCTAAATAACTTGGTGCTTTACTCATGTATTTTTCCTTCTTTCTCATACAAGGCTACTATTTCTTTCACTCTTGTTCCTATTTTTAACATCTCATCTTTAGTTACAGCACGAATATCGAATTCAATAATGCCATTATTCATTTCATACTCTCGCGTATAAATGGCTGGATTTCCAGTTTTAAGCTCTTCAACCAGTTGACTAGCATTTAATGGTGCTTCATCATTAACCATAAGTTTAGCTCTAAAAATAGTTCTGCCCGCTTTATCTTGTGCAACTGAACACGTTATTCCTTTGATACTGTTCAGTTCCTCAACTAGTGGCGCAAGTCTTTTTTTCATCTGCTCTGCTGACTCATTGTCTTGTTCAATATAATCTTCAATTGCAGTAGCTAAGCCAAGGATATTTTCTTTTCCTATTTTCATTGCTCGACCTATTCCTTTACTTTGCAAACGAACCCATTCTATCAACTCAGTCTTTCCAAAGACAATGCCCGAACTCGTTCCTTCAAAAGCTTTTGCTCCGCTATAAATGACTAAATCGATTCCCTTAGAAATATAAGTAACTAAATCTTCTTCTGCTGCTGCATCCAAAATCAATGGCAACTGATGCTCATGAGCAACTTGTAGTGCCTCTTTGATTGAAAGCATACTCTTTTGAACGGTATGATGGCTCTTCACATAAAGAATCGCCGCAGTTTCCGGAGTGATCATAGATGCGATATGCTGACTGCTACACATATTGGCGTATCCAGCTTCGACAACTTTTCCGCCTCCCAATTCAATCATTGTTTCTATAGGTGTTCCATAATCCACATTGTGTCCTTTTGGAAGAATGATTTCACGCTGGGTTACTCTATCTGTATAAGGATGGTATAAATGATAGTGGCTCCCTTTACCAATAATCGCTGCAACTGATTGAGCAATACCCGCAGATGCAGAAGAAACAATCGTGCTATCTTCTGCATCGACCAATTTCGCAATATACTGTCCTGTTTTTTGAACTAGGTCTTCCATTTCAAAAAATTGCTGTCCGCCAAATTTCTGAGCTTTAATCACGTTTTCACTATACTTTGATACACCTAATATACTCATTTTACCGCTTGCATTAATGACTTCTTTTAAATTATATTTCTTGTAATAATCCATCTTCCTCAACTCCTACTCTATAATCATTACCCCTGATTATTGTATAGATAGGTGTAATCACTTGTGTTGTTTTTCTGGTCTTTCCATTGGAATCAACCAATATTTTCTCTTTGTCTTCTACATCAAAAATCGTAATATCAGCATCATAACCGATCTCTATTATACCTTTTGACTTTAACTGAAATGCTTTTGCTGGATTAGTCGTTACCATTGGTATGATGTCACTTAGAGCATAACCTAAAAAGAGCATCTTCTCTATCATCGTGGAAAAATTATACACAGGACCATCTTCTCTATTTCGGTGATAGATATCTGTACTAACGATATGACAAATCAAATTTTCTCTTTTAGCTTGCTCTGCAACAGCAAAGTTAAAACTATCTGTCCCATGTCCAATATCGAATCGAATACCTTTTTGATACGCATCCCATACAAAATCATGAATCTTGCCATTTTCATTTAAGATTCCATTTAATTTTCCATTGTAACAGTGAGTCAACACATCCCCCTTATCCATGATAGATAAAATGGTTTTTAAATCTGGAGGTGCTGATCCAACATGAACCATTAATGGAATCGATTGATTCTTTTCTTGAATCAATTTTGCCAATTCCAATGGCCGAATGCCATTATCTCCGATAACAGTTTTGCTCATTCTGGCTTTGATTCCTACTATAAAATCCGGGTAGTTTTTTATCACTTCAGAAACCTTTTTCTCTTGAATATTCGTTAAATCAGCTAATTCATTTTGGTGAACAATCCCTGTTTTAGAAATATTCACTAATGCAAACACATTTGTTTTGGCTTGACTTGCTAAGGCATAAAATTCAGCAATATTATCGGCGCCCGTTGAACCGGCATCAATCACACTTGTAACTCCTTTTGTATAGCCAATCGTGTCAGGCGAATCATAGTAAAGATTCATTTCTTCATAACAATGAGTATGCCCATCAATCCAACCAGCAGAAAGATAGGATTGATGATTTAAATCGATTGTTTTTTTAGCGTCTTTTACTTGTAATTTCTTTTCTACAGCAACAATTTTTCCATTTTTGATACCGATTTCGATTGGTTCTTCGGTTACTGTTTTTGCATTTTTAATATACAGATCAAACATATTCTCCCACCCTTACTTATCTTCAAATCTGAATTTGCTCCATGGGTAGATGAAATCTAACAAGACATGTTCTTCTTTTTTTATTTTCCCTACCAAATTTTTCCGCTCATCCGAGTGTGGCTCCAAAACGACTTGAAGCTCATTTTTGTATTTGCCAAATTCATTATTCCCAATGACTACATCGCCACGTTCAAAAGTTAATTGATTGTCATGTGGGACATTTGTTTCTTTCGAATATTTTTTGCGAACTTCTGTTGACCGAATCACTTGACTGGTTATATCTCCCCGTCTAAAATGTTGAGGCCGAGTAACGATTTCTTTTTCTACTTCATTTACATTAGATACATAATCAATCGAAAACATGACTTGATAAGGATCTATCAGAGATAAAGCCTTCAATTCTTGTTCTGATGCATAAGCATTACCGATGATGACGTCATCAATTAGATTGGTACTAAAAAGATGTTTTGCTTGAACCTCAATTGGAAGATTCCTATGCATTTCCAATGTAGGCAATCCGTCATTGACATCCCATGGTCCAATTGTTCCACTTTGAGAACTGACAAATGCCGCTGTTCTTAAACCTTGCTTTTTAAAGCGCTCGCTACATTTTACAAAAAAATCAAATGGCAAGGCAGTCCCTTTTTGTGGGTAAAAATTATGACAACCATATAAATAAGGTCGATTAGCTTGATAGGATAAGATATTATCTAAATACGCTACGTCATTGCTCATATTCAATTCAACAATTAGATGGTAAGGATTAAAAGAAATCATAGCTTCTTTGTTGCCATCGAAACCTACATCTAAACGAATTCCATCTGCTCCTAATGCATGAAAAAAAGAAAGGTCATCATACGAAATTTCCAACTCTTCAAATATATTTGGTGCAATATCCAATATGACTTCAAAACCTAATTTTTTAGCAAAGGCTATAATGCTGCTGTATTTTTCACTAATTTTTTCTTTTCCTTCAGTCACTTCTAACATGCTCATGAAGATTCTCGTAAAGTTATAGTGTGATGCTAAAGTAATATATGCTTGATCTTGTTCTGAATCACTATGATCCGGATAAACTGAGATACCTAATCTACGTTTCATCATTTATTCCTCTTTTCTATTTAGATAAAAGATTTGCGAAATTTTGCTCCAAGAACACTCGCACAAAATAGTGTGACCGCGGGTACTAGGAACCATTCAATATGGAAAATGAGTCCTATCACTATACTTAAAGCAATCATTAAAATTGCCAATACAATTAAATAAAACATGTTCATTGCAATGATTTTTTCTGGAAGCACCTTTTTTTCTATTACGTACTGACAAAGAATAAAATAAACGGTAAAGACCAAAAATACTAGTATTGTCATATAGACCTCCAAAGAGATAAGTCATCAGACTTATCTCTTAATTTTTTTATACATTATTTAATTATTTAAACAGACTCTTCAGCCATTGTTGCTGCTTGTGCTGCACTTTCTTGTTCTGCTTCCAATTCTTTTTCAATTTGTTGTCTTTCAAATACTTTAAAGAACGGGTAGTAAATCGCTATAGTGATACAGAAGTTGATAACCACCAATAACCCTGCCATGATACTCCAGTCCGTACTGATCCACGCTGCAATTGGTGAAATGACGGTAAAGGGTAAACGGGCCATCATCATTGGTACGACATCTGTTACGGTCAAGAAATAAGATAAGGTTGTCGTAACTAGCGGTGCTACAATAAACGGTATTCCTAAAATAGGATTCATTACTATTGGAGCTCCAAAAATCATCGGTTCATTAATGTTAAACAGTCCTGGTAAAATAGATAATCTCCCTAAACTTTTAAGGTATTTAGATTTTGAAAAAAGGAACAATACAACTAATGTCAACGTTCCGCCGGCTCCACCGATCCAAACAAACCATTGTAGAAATTGCTCTGTAAAAATATTCGGTAAATCTGTTGCAGCTGTACCTTCTTGAAAAGCGGTCATATTTTCGGCAATTGAAATATCCCAAAAAGGACGAATAACTGGACCCATAATAGCTGGACCATGCACTCCTAGAACCCAGAAGAATGTAATCAAGAACACTGTAAGAAGTCCTCCGAATAAACTATTTCCTGCTAAAATATCTTTAAACGGCAATAATAACGAGCTCAATACACTGTTGATATCAAAACCTAACACGTGTCTAGTAATCCAAAAAAATAAAATAATAACGGCTGTTGGTATCAACGCAATAAAAGAATTAGCCACTTCAGGAGGAACACCCTCGGGCATTTTAATCGTAAAGTTTTTCTCTTTCATAAAGCGGTAGATCTCAACAGATAAAATAGCTGCGATGATAGCTCCAAAAAGAGAAGAGGAACTAAGTGCTGCAATATTGATGTATCTGCCTGATTCAATAACGCCTTCAACGGGCTCAATAACTTGTGTCGGTACAATTGTAGAAATCAAGAACCCTAGTATTGCAAGCATTCCAGATGTCATACCATCTAAATCATAACTATCAGCGAGTGACGAAGCGATACCAAAAGTAGCATACAATGATAATATCCCTACAGTAAAACGAAACGGAATATCGAGTATAGCTTTATACGGTTCTATAATTGCAGCAACTGATTCGATAGGGATATTCAAAAGAATCGTAAAAAAGGATCCGATAATGGTTAAGGGCAAAGTTGCAATGATTCCTTTACGAATAGCTGCCATATGCCGCTGTGAACTAATCTTTGTAGCTACAGGTAAAACTTTTGAATCTAAAAAATCAACAAAATTATTCATAATAGCCTCCTAATTACTTTTATTTCTCACAAAAAGAATATAACATTATAATGTTTAGTTGTAAACGATTTCCTTAAAAAAATCGTTTTTTTTTACCTTTTGAACTTAAACTTCATAATCAATAATGTAGGGATACTTGCTTGTATCATATATTGCGTGAGAAATTTCAATAATCTCATTTGTTGTGCTAACTGTTTTTCTGACTCTTTTTAAAAGATGAGTATGTGCTATATTTAACTTCTCTTTTACAGATTCTTCGATTTTTACCACTTCAAAGCTATCTTGGAATCTGCCAACATTTTTATTGAATTCCGCTAACCATTTATAAAGAGAGACGCTTTCTATTTGCTTCAATGCTTCAATAGTTCCAAGAACTGGAAGGAAATGCTCAAAATAAATATACGGTTCTCCATCTAAATAATAAATCCGGGTTAATTTATAGGCTTTATCTTTAAATGTCTTTTGAATATCGTCATCCTCATTTATTGTTTGTACCTCTTCTATTGCTATTATTTCTTTTCTTAATTTATGGCCATTCATTTCAATAATACTTGAAAAAGAAGCTGCTTTAGAAAGCTTATTAAATAAACGATCACTGATTACTGTTGTACCTTTACCGCTTTTTTTCTCAACATATCCATCAACAGCTAATATTTCAATCGCCTTACGAATCGTTATTTTGCTAACATTGTATTTTTCTTCAAGTTCATTTTCAGTAGGTATTTGTTCTCCTACTGCATATATACCGTTTAAAATATTCTTTCGGATATCATCAGCAATATCTGCATAAAGAAGTTTTTTTCTCTTCATTACCTTCCTCTTTTCCAAAATCTAATCATTCCATTAGTGTATTTCAAAACATTATAATGTTTCTTGTTAAATATACCAATATTACATGCTAGATTCAACAAATAATAGCTTGTTGCTCTTAATTCATTCTTTTGAAAAAATGGAATAATGACTTATGAAACGAACATATTTTCTTTTTTTCTAAAATATGTTATACTATTTTAAGAGAGTTAAACAGATTAATGATGATTCAAAACAGAACATTCTCTGTATACATCCCATTTAGGGAGCGTTACGGAATCGACAGGTATAGGTCGAGCTTGGATCGCGTTTCGTAGGTTACGGCTACGCTAAAACGTTACAGTTAAATATAACTGATAAAAACAATAATAACTCTTACGCTTTAGCTGCGTAATAACAGCTTAGTGTAGATCCTCTCGGCATCGCCCATGTGCTCGAGCAAGGGTCCTATAATAAGTGGGATACGCTAAAACTTTCCGTCTGCAATTTTTAGAAGAGATCATCAGACTAGCGACGTATGATGCCTGTTGTGCGGCTAATACTGAGCGAAACCTTAATAGTACAACTATGAACGTAGACGTCTAGGTGCCGATATACTTGGACAGGGGTTCGACTCCCCTCGCTTCCATTATTGCTGTATACCTCCATTCAAGTAACATTGAAATGTTGGTATAACAGCTTTTTTTATTGTTTTTAATTCAATGATTAATAATTACAATCATATCAGGGTAGTCAAATGGGTAGTCATTAAATAATTTTAAAATACTCATGCTGGGCGCATTTACATGTAGAATAAACCATATTCATATTATAGAGAACATAAAATCGTAGCCTGCATTTAACACAATTATACACGTCAGCATACAATAGATATTAAGTTACTCATTTGATTGGGTAACTTTTTTATTACAATATACTCATAATATATCTCCTCTTTAAATTTTGGTAGGTTATAAGTGAATTATCCTTAATAGCAACAATCTTTAAGGATAGGGATAAAAAATACATATTTTTGGAGGAATAAGGATGAAAAAGTTTAAATTGTTAGCTATGTTTGGAATATGTGGGATTGTTCTTGCAGCATGTGGTGGAGAAGATACGTCATCAGAGGTATCTTCTCCCGCTGAAGAGTCTACTGCTGTAGAAGAAACCATTGTTGAAGGTCAAACAGAAAACGTAGTAAACGAATAAGAATTTGGTACACTTACTAATCTAGGTGGAGTAACAAATATTGACAAAATGCAACAATCGGGTCCATTCAATGTAACTGTGCAAGAAGTTCAGAAAGGACAATTGCAACCATCTGCAGATTATGTAGAAATGATGGGTGGAGAAGATTTAGCTGTTATTTCTGTTAAAGTAAGTGTTGAAAATACAAACGGAGATACAAACATGATTTATCCAGACCAAGGAACAATTGTGACTAACACAAAACAACAAGTAGATGCTGATATGTTCCTTAGTGGCAGCGTTGGTGGAGATTTTATTGGTGAAGTTGTAAAAGAAGGTACTATCTTTTTCATATTTGACGGTAACGCTGAAGACGTAAAAGTTTTCAATATGTTGTAGGTGCAGGTAACGATCCTAATTTTAGTAGCTTTGGAGAAGATTTAACTTTTAATTTTGAATTTTAATTAAATAATAGTTTGACGTGAAAATATCCCACGGGGAACGTGATGAATATAGACAACAAAACCCTATCTCTTAATTGAGGTAGGGTTATTTTTTGGATTTATTTTTTGATTTTTGACTGCCCATAGCTGCACCAACTACAGCGCCACAAGCAATACCTATAGCGATTCCGATGGCTAAATTATCAAATACTAGTCCTAAAGCAGCACCAAACGCAAGACCATAAGACATACCTAAAACAACGTAAGTTGCTTGATTCACATTTTTTTCATTCTTTTCCTGTTTACTATCTTTATTATCTAAGTCTCCCATAAATAAATTCCTCCCTGTATTTTAGATACTTATTTTTCTTTATCCTTAGACTTCATACCATCTAATGCTGCACCAATTGCTACTCCAATACCCATTCCAAGAGCTAGATTATCTGTAAGCATTCCAAAAGCAGCTCCTAGCGATATGCCTATAGCAAGAAAAGGGATGTTATCTGTTTTTTTACCACGTTTTTTCTGCTCTTTATTATTATCTAAATCTCCCATAAACATCGTCTCCTTATAAATTAATTTTACCATAATAGGAAAGATAAGCTATTATTTGAAATTAAACTATTAAGTAGATTTGTCCCAAAATAAAGCATTTAAAACTGTTTCAGCACGTTTTCTTTCAATGTCGGTTAATTCTACTCCGCCATAACTTATTGGAAGGTTGCTTTTTAAGATTGAATCAAATTCTACTATTTTATCACCTTTGGACCATTCAGGAATATGATTGCTTCCTATTAAAAACTCAATTGATACATCGAAATATTTAGCAATCTTGTCCACAATTTCAATACCAGGAATGGAAGTTTTCCATTTGTAAATTACAGTATGTGACAATCCTATCTTTCTTGAAAATTCTGGTAAGGTCATACCTTTTCTAGCAGCAAGTGATTTAACGTTATCATATAAGTTCATACCTGCGCTCATATTTATTTACCTTCAATCTGTATAGTTTTGTGGGGCAAATTGAACATAATAAACACCTTTGCAAGAATACAAAAGTGTTTTAAAAATATTTAGAGTTAACTAATTAATGACTTTTCTTTGTATACCATGTAAAGTTTAGTAATAAACCCAAGATCTTCACCAACGAGAGTATTTAATCTAGAAAAAACTCTTTTCATTTCTGGAGAATCATCAACTGTACTCAAGGATTGTAAAGAATCGTCTGATAAGAAAAATAATTCATCTAAAATGTGTTTATAGTCTTTAACAAATTTTACGAATTCGTCCTTTTCTGTAAGGAGAACCCCTTTTAAATTAGCGTTACTATCATGCTGTCTTTCTAGATATTCTCCTGGAGTAATCTCCAAGGCTTCTGATAAAGCTGATATTTTTTCATAAAATTCATTATCTAAGTTAACTAACACAGGTGCACGCTCCTTGCGCTCAATATGCTGTTAGTATAACGATTAAACGAAAAAAATAACATACATATTAAAATAATATATTTGGAAATAAGAATATTGTGACTAATTTGTTACAATAGAACTAAACACAACAATTGATATCGTTTTCAAATTTCGCTGAATATAGATATAATAAAGGTGTTAAAATATTATAGTTAATTGAATTCCAGTTAGTTAGTTGCGATGAGATAGCTACCTGATCGTTATAATTGATTGGAATTTTTTTATAATATTTTAACCGTATAGATCATCTTAACAGATGAGACTGCAAGAGTATTAGGTATTCTTGGCACATAGATTACCGATAACCCCTAATTCTTAACTCCACAAAGGTTAGGGGTTATTTTTTTATAATAAAATACCTTCACTAAATTAAGAAGTGAAAGTATCTATAATATATACAAACAAGAAATGTTATAGTTCATTAAGAAATATTTCAATAAACTCTTCGTCTACTAAGTAGGAAGAGTTTAAGGAGTTAGCAAAAGAACTTGCTTGAACTATATCTGAAAAAGAATATGTATTAAACTTTTTTTGTAAGGGTATGACAACCCCTCGCTTCCATAGGAAAAATTGTGACTTACATGATTTATAAAAGAGTTTGTAAATGTTGTTTTAATAACATTTATAGGCTCTTTTTTTGTAGTTTTTCATTAAGGCTCCGTTGGAACTACATTTATCCAACTCAGTATCTAGTGTAGGCTTTCATTTCATCTTAAAACCTAAAAAAGCCATCAGAATTGATACCTGATGGCTTTTTAGGTTTAACGATTTTCCATTAATTTTTTCAATACTGCTTTTTGAACATGCAAGCGATTCTCTGCTTCATCAAATACGACTGAGTGGTTGCCATCAATAATTCCAGCGGTTACTTCTTCGCCACGGTGTGCAGGCAGGCAATGTAAGAATATAAAATCCTTTTGTGCATACTGAGTCAGTGCTGCATTCACTTGATAAGGTAGAAAAGGCGTTAAGCGTTCTGCTTCTTTACCTTCCATTCCCATACTTGTCCACACATCCGTTACGACAATGTCTGCATCTTTTACTGCTTCTATTGGATTATATGTAAAGTGGATAGTGGCTCCTAGCTGTTCAGCTTTACTTTTTGCATGTTGAAAAACGGCTTCTAGAGGTTCATACCCTTTGGGACTGGCTATACGCATATTCATCCCCATAATGGCAGCTCCTTCCATTAATGAATGAGGCATATTATTGTTCCCATCTCCTACATAAGCCATTGTTAATCCTTCTAATTTTCCTTTTTTTTCATAAATCGTCATTAAATCTGCTAGAACTTGCATCGGGTGGTGTTCATTGGTTAATCCATTTATAATAGGCACCACCGAATTTTCTGCAAATTCCTCAATAATTTCATGTCCAAACGTACGGATCATCAGTCCATCCACATAACGAGAAAGCACTTTTGCAGTATCCGCGATACTCTCACCTCTACCTAATTGGATATCTTTCGAACTTAGAAATAAGGCATGTCCGCCTAATTGTGTCATCCCTACTTCAAAAGATACCCGCGTTCGTGTAGAAGACTTTTCAAAAATCATACCCAGCGTTTTTCCATGCAAATGTGGATGTGGAATTCCTTCTTTAGTTTGTTGTTTCATGACGATTGCATCTTGAATAAGTGCAGTTAACTCTTTTCTTGTTAAATCCGCTATTTGTAAAATATCCTTTTTACTTAGTTCCCAATTTTGTTCTGCCATTCTCAATCTCTCACTCACTTTCTCTTCACTTATTCTTTTGCATTGAAATGAGCACTTCTTCAAATTTTTGAAGAAACTCGTTTATTTCTTCAGTTGTAACAGTCAAAGGTGGCAAAACACGTAAGACTTGCGAACCTGCTGTTAACGTCAAAACATACTTTTCTTGCAATAAAGTTACGAGTTCTTTGGCTTCCATATCTACTTCAATTCCGATTAGAAAACCCATTCCTTTTACATTTTTTATCACATTAGACCGGTTGGCTAAGTGTTCCAATTGTTCTTTAAAAGAAGCGGCCTTTTTCTGCACCTCTGTCATAAATCCTGGTTTGGTCATTTCGCTTAAAGTAGCTACTCCGGCTGCAGCTGCTAATGGGTTCCCTCCAAAAGTTGTGCCGTGGGTTCCTGGAGTAAAAGAATTTGCAACATGTGTTTTAGCTAGCATTGCTCCGATTGGAAATCCCGATCCTAAACCTTTTGCTAGAGTCATAACATCTGGCTCAATACCGTATTGTTCATAAGCAAATAATGTTCCTGTTCTTCCCATACCCGTTTGAACTTCATCAACCATTAAAAGAATGTCGTACGCTTGGCAGATGTCTTGCAAAGAATGAAGCCACTCTTTATGTGCCGGATTGACTCCACCTTCTCCTTGAACAAGTTCCAACAAGACTGCAGCTGTTTTTCCGTTATGAATTTTCCCAAGGTCAGATTCTTCATTAAAATTTAAAGACCGTACACCTGGCATTAAAGGTTCATACCCCGTTTGGACTTTTTCTTGTCCGGTTACAGACAACGTGGCAAAGGTTCTTCCATGAAAGGAGTCTTTAAAAGAAACAACCGATGTGCGTTCTGAATGACCATGATCTTTTGCATATTTACGAGCAATTTTTAGCGCTGCTTCATTAGCTTCTGCTCCGCTATTGCAAAAAAAGACTTGGTCAAATTGCGAATAATGAACGAGCTCTTCTGCTAATTGTGTTTGCAATGGAATCTCATATAAATTGGAACAATGCCATAATGTATCTAATTGTTGGTGCAACTTTTGTGCTACTGGATCAGGAACATGCCCTAAGTTGCATGTCGCAATACCCGATGTAAAGTCTAGATACCTTTCATTTTTGTCATCCCATACATACGTTCCTTTTCCTTTAGTAATGGTGATTGGAAAACGCGAATAAGTTGACATAAGAACGGCCTGGTTTTCTTGTTTAGACATAGACTACTTCCTCCTTATAGACAAATCGTGTACCTACTTCATTTCCCTTTAGATAACTTGCAATATCTTCTGGTTTCAGTCCATTCAAAATAACCGCTTGTTTCATATGAACAGAAAGACTTTTAATAGCAGAACGCACTTTAGGAATCATTCCATCAGTAATGATTTCTTCTTTGATCAATTGTTCTGCTTCTCCTTTTGTTAGTGAAGAATGAATTTTCAAATGGTCTTTTTTTTGTTCCATGACTCCAGGAACATTACTAATAAATGCTAGCTTTCCGCCTAACGCTTTTGCGATCGCTGCTGCTGCCATATCCCCATTGATATTGTAGTGTTGACCTGTCTCATCCATTCCTATAGGCGAGATCACTGGAATGATATTATTTTCCAGTAAGCTCATTAGAAAAGCTGTATTGACCTCAGTCACTTCTCCAACAAAACCAATTTCTTCAGTAGTTTGGATAGGTTTGACCTTTAGCAAGCCATGATCAATGCCACTCATTCCAATGGCTTGTAATTGTTGAATTTGGCAGTGAGTTACGATTTCATTGTTGATGGAGCCGCTTAAAACCATTTCTACTACTGTTAACACTTCTTTGGTGGTCACACGCAATCCATTGACAAATTTTGTAGGAATCGCTAATTTTTCCAATAACTCATTAATCATTGGACCTCCACCATGAACAATCACCGGATAACATTTTTTTGTTTGTTGTAGTTGGGCAATCATTTGATAGAATGACTCTGGTAATTTATCTTGTATGCTTCCGCCGATTTTCATAATCAGTATATCCATTTTCTCACCTCATGTCCGATAGGATGAATTGATACGAATGTAATCATAGGTTAGATCACAACCCCATGCTGTTGCTGAATGCTGATCTTGTTGTAAATCAATGGTCAGCTTGACGTCATCCTTCACTAGCGTAAGCATAACAGCTTCTTCATCGAAAGGAACACCAATCCCTTTTTCAACCACTACTGTATCACCGATCAGAACTTTTACGTGTTCCGGTTCAATTTTTTGATTGCTGTATCCTATTGCCGTAATAATTCTTCCCCAATTGGCATCAGAACCGTACATGGCTGTTTTTACTAAATTCGATGAAATAACTGATTTGGCCACAGCTTGAGCAGCTTCATTTGTTTCTGCTCCAATCACTTCTACTTCAATTAATTTGGTAGCACCCTCTCCATCACGTGCAATCGACTTAGCCAGTGTTTTGCAAACATATTGAAAGCCTTTTAAAAAAACTGCCCATTGTGGGTGATCTTGATTTAAAAGAGTATTGCCTTGTGTTCCATTGGCTAACGCAAGTACCATATCATTGGTACTCGAGTCTCCATCAACTGTAATCATGTTAAAAGTCTTATCCGTCGTTGCTTTCAATGCTTCTTCTAAGCTTTTGCTATCTACAACAGCATCTGTTGTAATAAAACCAAGCATCGTTGCCATATTAGGGTGGATCATACCCGAGCCTTTTGCAGCTCCCCCAACAGTAATGTGTTTTCCATCAATCTCAAATTCCACCGCAATCTGCTTCGTTTCAATATCCGTTGTTAAAATAGCCCGTTCAAAATCGGTTACGTTTTGACAAAGCGGATCGTTTAGGTAGTGAATGCCTTTTTTTATCGGTTCAAATGGTAGAGGAACGCCGATGATTCCAGTAGAAGCAATGGCTACTAGATGCTCTTCAATACCTTTTTCTTTTGCAACCAATTCCGCTGTTGCGTGTGCTTTTTTCATACCATCTTCACCCGTACAAGAATTAGCATTTCCAGAATTCACTACGATTGTCTGGATTTTTTTTGCTGTATCTACATGCTTTTTGGTCAGTTTCAGTGGAGCTGCTTGAAAACTATTTAATGTGTAGACCCCTGCCGCAGTAGCAGGTACCACTGAATGGATCCATCCAAAATCAAGAGCCTTTTTTCGTAGACCAGTATGTACACCTCCTGCCGTAAAACCTTTTGGAGACGTAACATGCCCATCCTCTAGAATATGAATTTTTTGTATAGGTTGCGTAATATCTGTTGCCATCATCATTTTTCTCCTCACTTTTTCAAGGGTATAAAGGGCTATATTCTAACCCTTTGTCAATCGGCCAGTCATTCATTAAGTTCAAATTTTGAATTGCTTGACCTGCTGCTCCTTTGACTAAATTATCTATCGCTACAACAATGATCAATTGTTCTGTTCGTTCATCGACATGAATGCCTATATCAACGTAATTGCTTCCAGTTACTTGTTTGGTTTGAGGCAATGATCCCAGTGGTTGAAGACGAATAAAGGGATCCTGTTCATAAAAGGATTGGTACAATTCCCAGGTGTCTTTTGATGTTACGGATTGGTTCAATGGAAGATACATAGTACACAATAGTCCTCTGGTCATAGGTACTAAGTGGGTGGCTAAAGTCACTTTTATTTCCTCACCCGCTTCTTTAGATAAGTAATGCTCAATCTCAGGTGTATGTTGATGCTTTCCAAACTTATAAGGAATGAGTGCTTCATTCATTTCTGAAAAATGAGTCATTCTTGAAAGTGTACGTCCAGCGCCTGAAGTACCACTTTTTGCATCAATAACGATGTTCTTTTTGGTGATCCATTCCGTTTGGACAATAGGAATCAATCCTAATAAAGCAGCAGTTGAGTAACATCCTGGATTAGAAATGAAAGCAGCATTTTTTATTTCTTCTTTGTAAATTTCAGCTAATCCAAAAGTGGATTTTTCTTGCACTTCACTTGCTGCAGCCTCTGCTCCATACCATTCTTCATAATCCTTCTTTAATAATCTAAAATCTCCACTTAAATCAATACATTGCAGAGATGTTTTTAAAACCTCTGGAATCAACGCCTTACTTACACCAGCTGGCGTTGCAAAAAACAATACATCTACTTCTTTTTCAAGATAAGAAAGATCATATTCAATCATAGGTTTTTCAATAATGGATTTCATATGAGGATATATATCGCTCAGCAGTTCTTCATCATGAGTATGCGAGATTAGTTCCGTAACGGTTACATGCGGGTGACGGTTTAATAAACGGATAAGTTCTAATGCGCTATATCCCGTTGCACCAACAATAGCTGCTTTCATCAATTTTTAACCTACTTTCATGTGTTTTTAATTATTCTTATTATAACAAAAAAAATTATTTATGCAACTATAAAGAGTAAAATAATTATTTTATACACTTATTAATATTATTATGTATACAAAATGCATATTCCAGTTTTTCCATACAAAAAAAAGAGACATTAGGAAAAATCCTAATATCTCTTTTTAGCTTTATCAGCTTATTTAATTAAGTCGTAAAACTCTAATCCTTCAATAATTCCGCCTTCAACGTGACTAGACGTTATATAATCCGCAGTATTTTTTAACACATCAATGCCATTTGCCATGGCTACACCGTAATCAGCATGACTCACCATCTCGAGATCATTTGGACCGTCTCCAAATGCATACGTCGGAATGTTATCAAATTGCATTAATTTGACCAATTCTTGAATACCAGTAGCCTTTGAATTGCCTTTTGTGATCACATCAATGCTGTAGGGTGTATTCCTATAGAAAGACAATTCAGGAAATTTCCCTCTAAATTGATCATCAATAGACGTATCAGTCGTTAGAATCAATGCCATTAAGACTTCTTCATTTAAATGAATAGCCGTATCAACATCAGGTGCTTTTGCATGAAGAAAGTTATAGGCACTCTCTACTTCTTGAGAAGTATACGTAACCCGAATTTTATCACTTGTATAAAAAGAAACGGCTAAGTTTAAGTCGTCAGCCGCTTCTTTTAAGCGAATCAGTAACTCTTTAGGCATTTGACTGCGGTAAATTTCTTTGCCTTCATACATAATGTATTGACCGTTTAGCGTGATAAACGATTCTATAGGCGTAGTGTCTAGTACATGTTGAATTTCAAGAGGACTTCTTCCTGTGGCGATAAATGGAACTCCTCCATTTTCTTTCAGTTTTTCTAAAGCAAGAGTGACTTCTTGGTCTACTTCAGATTTATTATTTAAAAGTGTTCCATCTAAATCGAAAAAAACTAATGCTTTTGGCAGTACCATATTAATCTCCTTTTTGTAAAAAAACTTTTTAGCCTATGTTACAACTCTATAAAATGCCCAACTTCATTGTAGGCTTCCAAATGGTATCTCCCATTGTAATATTTTACAACTGAGACACTTGCATTCAATAACGGTTGTGGATTTTCAAGTTCTGGAACCAAATTATTCAGCAAGTACCGAATGGTATTTCCGTGAGCAACAATCATCACTTTATCTCCGGTATCACGATGTTTATCCACTAGTTTGATCAGTCCTTGTTCTACTCTAAGCCAAAACGTTAAAAAGTCTTCAGCATCATGGTAAGGATCGGCTTTTTTAAAGGCATTCATTTGTTCAGGAATAGACGTTTCAGCCCACATCTCAGCCACACTTGAATAACCCATTTCTTCATTCACTTTTCCCCACGTTTCATCCACATCGCTACCTTCGAATGATCCGAAGAAAACTTCACGAAATTCTGGCATCGATTTTAGTGTCATCTCTTTGCCTTTTTTATTTTCTTCTAATATGATTGTCGCTGTTTCAATCGTACGACTTAAGTCACTTGTATAAGCGGCATCAAATTCAACATCTGCTAAACCTCTTCCACTGCTGCGAACATCTTCGCGTCCTTTTGGCGTTAACGGAGTGTTAGACCACCCTTGCATTCTTTTGTAATGATTAAAGTAAGTTTGGCCATGACGTACAAAATAAAAAGTGCAGCCTTCTTCCATAAAAAATCTCCTCCAGTACAGTAGTTGTGTTTATTCTTTTAGTATCTACCTTATTGTACCAAAAAAACGAGCCATAATATAAACATCCGTTTAGTTTTAAGTAAACATTGTGTTAAAAAGGTTTATTACTTAAGAATGAAGTAATTTTGTTTTTGCTTTTCAACAATATCTCCATTACGATAAGCTTCTAATAATTCTTTCAAATCACTGACTTGCTTAGTTAGTTCTTTACCCACATCGGTTTCTCGAACTTTTTTGCGGTCTAATTCTCGGTCAATCACTCTTCTGGTAGACATGATGTCTATTTCATTTTCAATCGCGTCATTTACAGAAGTGAACGGTTGATGAGAAACTAAAACCATTCCATAAGAGTTGTACAACAAAGTATACCCCGCTAACCCAGTTGTTCCTTGATATGCTTTAGAAAATCCACCATCAATGACAATGATTCGTCCATTCGCTTTTATAGGATCCTCTCCGCGTTTTTCTTTCACGGGTGTGTGTCCATTAATGATATGCCCTTTAAGAGGATCTAATCCAAACTCACTTAAAATCTTTTCACATGTTTTTTCATCATTGCGCATAGCGTAATAAGCATTTTTCTTTTCTTCATGAGTAACTTTATCTGCAACGTAATACCGTTCAAATGTCGTCATTTGATCTTTTCCAAAAAGTGAAGAAACTGGACCGGTCCATAAATACCATACATAATCTAAATACTTGTCATTGTCTTTATGACCCTTATTTAAATACCCTTTTCTTAGTACTTCCTCAAACTTGTCCAATAATTTTTTGCCAGCGTATTGTTTCCCTTGGATTTTCATTCCCATAAATTCACCATTTTCCGTCAAAGGCATACAGCCATGGAACAATAAATTATCATTATACGTAAGATACATATTGCCTTTGCTGTACAAGTAAGAAATATGGTGTTGCAGACGTCCGCAATTTTTAAACGCTGTGATTAATTTTTCGACAACAAACTCTTCTTCTGGAGTTAATTTATAAGGATCTGCTGGATCAATCGTCGGAAAATTAGTATTTAGTAACGGATATTCTTTTCCTTTGATTATAATTGTCCCATTTTCGTAATCAATTCCATTTAACACTAATCGGTGGTCTAATTGAAATTCGGGATGTCTGTTAATGATTTCACCCTCAAGTTTGAACTGAATCACTGAAATAGCTTGATGCATTTTAGTTATTTGGCGGATTTCATCTTCAAAATAACCTTCTTTATTAGGGTCTATTTTAGGATAAAAACAACTTTTCAAATCTTCTGGATACGTCATTTCTGCAAATGTAAGCAACTGACGTAACGAGATACCATAAGCATCTTCAATAATTTCTAAATTATCATAGCGGGCACTGATACGTAGAACATTTGCAATACAAACTGCTGAACCACTTGCCGCTCCCATCCACAAGATATCGTGGTTTCCCCATTGTACATCAACCGAATGATGTTCCATTAATGTATCAATAATTTTATCAGGATAAGGACCCCTGTCATAAATATCTCCTACAACATGCAATTGATCTACTACAAGTCGTTGGATCAAATAGGATATAGCCGTAATAAAATCAGTTCCTCTATCTAATGAAATAATGCTGCCAATAATCTCACTATAATAATCTTCTTTATTTGTATAACCGTCTCCATCTTTTGATAACAGCTCTTCAATAATATAAGCAAATTCATTTGGCAAAGCTTTCCGAACTTTTGACCGAGTGTACTTTGAAGCCACAAATACACATAATTCAATTAATCTAGACAAAGTAATGCTATACCATTCATTTATTTCTTCTTGATCCTCAAATTCATTACAGACCAATCGAATTTTATTCTCAGGATAATAAATTAATGTTGCTAAGCTGTTCATTTCTTTTTGGCTTAAGCGATTATGAAAAATTTCTCTTATCTTCTCTTTTACATTACCTGATCCATTTCTGAGCACATGTTGAAAAGATTCATATTCTCCATGAACATCGCTAACAAAATGTTCCGTACCTTTAGGTAAATTCATAATAGCTTCCAAATTGATGATTTCAGTTGTAGTATCTCCAATGGTTGGGTATTCTTTAGCTAATAAATTCAAATACTTTTTAGTTGTGTTCATGTATTCTCACCCCTTTATAATCTATACCACATCAGTATACCATGTTACTGATTCATTTTTTTCTTCTTAAATGTACTAAAAAAACTCTCTTTCTTACAAGAGAGCTTTTAGTTTTCAAAACGTCTCTAATAAAAAAAAGGTCCCAAGACTACTTGTCTGAGACCCCTCTTTACACCATTAACTGTTCGTTATTGCTTTTTCTACATTCGTTTCCATTTTTTCAGGTACCTTTGTTGAACCAAATCGTTCAATGATTTCACCATCTCGACCAATTAAAAATTTTGTGAAATTCCATTTGATTTTTTTGTTTCCTGTCTCTGACGTAAGGTAGTGGTAAAGTGGATCTGCATTTTTCCCGTTCACCAGAATTTTGTCATGAAACTGAAAAGAAACACCATAATTTTTTTGACAAAAACTTGCGATTTCTTCACCTTCACGAGGTTCTTGATTCATAAATTGATTAGAAGGGAAACCGAGTACAACTAGTCCTTGCTCTTTATACGTTTGATACAATTTTTCTAAACCTTCTAATTGAGGAGCCAAACCACATTCTGTAGCTGTGTTCACAATTAGTAAAACTTTTCCTTTGTATTTTGATAGTGAAACTTCTTCTCCACCAATTTCAGTAACTGTATAATCGTAAACAGACATTGTTAGTCCTTCTTTCACATCCAATTTTTAAACCTTACATTTCATATGCTTACTTTACATCACTTATTTTATCAAAGTCAACAGTAACGATTAGACAAATTTGACCGTATTTATCTTGATCTTAATGCACGATCCAGTTCACGTTTTTGATCTTTTCGTTTCAAATCTTCACGTTTATCGTATTTTTTCTTCCCTTTTGCTAAGCCGATCAATACTTTTGCGTATCCATCTTTTAAATAGACTTTTAAAGGAATCAACGTATTTCCGCTGGATTTTGTTTCCCCCAACAAACGCGTGATTTGTTTTTTGTGCATCAATAATTTTCTTGTTCTTAACGGATCATGATTAAATTGATTTCCTTGTTCATAAGGACTGATATGAACATTATGCAAATAAATTTCACCATTTTGTATTTTAGCGTATCCGTCTTTTAGATTGATTCGACCTGCTCTGATAGATTTGATCTCTGTTCCTTGCAATACTATTCCAGCTTCTACTGTATCTAATATTGAAAAATCATAGCTCGCTTTTCTATTTTGTGCAAGTACTTTACCTGAACCTTTTGGCATCTATGATCGACTCCTAACTCATTAAAAACCCATTATTTTTTCTTAGGTTTTTTCTTTTTAGCTACCTCTTTATAAAAAGGCTTGCTTTTCTTTTTGCTTGATTCTTTTCCCTTAGGTTTATAAGATGAAATTTTCTCTTTTGAACCACTATCTTTTCCGCGAGTTTGACTATTTCCTCTACCTCTGCCTTTTGTTGAACGTTTCGGTCCATCATATTTAGGTGCATTCGGATCTGGAACCAATTCAAAATCAATTTCACGTGTTTCAGGATCTGCTTTTGTTATTTTCACTTTTACTTTTTGTCCAATACGGTAAACGACCCCTGTACGTTCTCCAACGAGCATCATTTGTTCCTCGATATAATTAAAGTAGTCGTCTTTCATATTTGAAATATGAACCAGACCTTCAACTGTATTCGGCAATTCAACAAACAACCCAAATTTCAACACAGAGCCAATGATTCCCTCATAGATTTCGCCAACTTTATCAGCCATAAATTCAGTTTTCTTCAATGCATCCGTTTCTCTTTCAGCATCAACTGCGCGACGTTCTGCTTTTGAGGTTTGCTCAGCAATATCTGGTAAACGATTTTCCCATTTTGCTTTTTGAGCGGATCCTGTTCCTTTTTCACCATACGAACGGATTAAACGGTGTAAAATTAAGTCAGGGTAACGACGAATTGGAGACGTAAAGTGCGAATAGTATTCTGCCCCAAGTCCAAAGTGACCCAAGGGTTCCACATCATATTTAGCTTGTTTCATGCTTCGTAACATCATCGTTGAAACAACTTGTTCTTCAGGCTTACCCTTAACACTATTCACAACTGTTTGTAATGTTTTAGGAGAAACGTCTTGGCTGGTACCTTTAACAGTAATACCAAATGCTGTAACAAATTCCATGAATTTTTGCATACGGTCACTATCCGGTTGTTCATGAATACGGTAAATTAACGGAACTTCCATTTTAGAAAAATGTTCAGATACCGTTTCATTCGCTGCCAACATAAAGGATTCAATCAAACGTTCGCCAACACCACGTTCTCTTAATACAATATCTAATGGCTTGCCTTTAGGGTCTACAATGATTTTGGCTTCTTTTGTATCAAAATCAATCGCTCCACGAGATTTACGTTTTTTCTCAAGTGTATGGTGCAGATTCTCCATTAATTCAAACATGTCCACTAAATTACTATATTTTTCACGTGTTTCTGGATTCTTATCCGTTAATATTTCGTTTACTTCAGTATACGTCATCCGTTCAGTTGTCCGTATCACACTTTGGAAAATATCTTGTGCGACAATTTCTCCATCTGGTGTCATTTCCATCACACAGCTCATCGTTAGGCGGTCTACATGAGGGTTTAACGAACAGATTCCGTTAGATAAACGTTGAGGAATCATAGGAATCACTCGATCGGTTAAGTATACGCTGGTTCCTCTTTCAAATGCATCTTTATCTAAAGGACTATCTTCTGTTACATAATAGGAAACATCTGCTATGTGAACGCCAAGTTGATAATTTCCATTATCCAATAATTTCAAGCCTACAGCATCATCTAAGTCTTTCGCGTCCGCCCCATCAATCGTCACAAGAACTTCATCTCTTAAGTCACGACGTCCTTCAAGATCAGATTCTTTAATACTATCCGGTACTTCATCCGCTTGTTGTATAGCCTCTGGCGAAAATTCAGTTGGAATGCCGTGTTTGTAAACGATAGTTAAAATATCGATTCCTGGATCATTTATATGTCCTACAACTTTTTTAACGATTCCCTGCATACTCCTTGGAAATTCATCGTCTGGATACAAGGTTATTTCTACGACAACAATAGAACCGTCAACCGGTTTGATTCCTTGCGCTTCAATAAAGACACGAATGTCTGTAATTTTTTTATCTTGAGGATCAAGGTAGCCATATAGACCCGTTTCTTCGATTCCTTCTTCACTGTAAGCATAAAATTCCCCAACTAATTGAGTAAATTTACGTTCAATAATAGCATTTATCTTTCCTTCAGCACCTTTGTCTGACCAAGGTTCCGCAGGTTTAATAATGTCTACTGTTACTTTATCTCCATCTAATGCATAATTTGTCATATTAGGTGGGATATAAATATCTTTTTCTTCATCTTCGATTGAAACAAAGCCAAAACCTCGATCGCTTGCTCTGAAAGTACCAGTTAAAACAGGATCATTACTTGGCAATTTAAAATGCCCTTTTTTATTTAAAAAGAGTTTACCTTCTCGTTCCATTTCAGCCAATGAACTGACAAGGACTTTAAAATCGGCTGCACTAGTCAAACCCATTCCCTCACTGATATCACTAACTTGAAACGAAACTTTCTTATGTTCTTTCATAAAAACTAAAATCGCTTCTTGTAATGCTTTTTTGTCGTTCATTTTTTATCCTCCATTCCAATCTAACTGTTTTAAAAAGTTGCTAACATCTTCTTGCAAGGCTTTTCTATCTACACCTACCGTTACCGCATGTTTGCTATTTTCATACAAATGAAAATCGACGACGGAAGCTTGTGTTAATGCTTCTTTAAATGCGATTGCAACTTGTGGATCAATCATTTCATCTTGACCAGCTTGTGCAATGAAAATGGGCTGTGCGACCTCATTATAATGAGCCTTCATTGATTGTGTTAGTTCACTTATTTCGTTTAATTGGTTATCTAATTTTCGCTCTACTTCTGGCATGCGGTTAGCTATATCTGTCTCAGAATAACCTGCCTTCTTTTTCAGTATACGCACAAAAGTTAAAAATTCTTCTCTCACGTTATTGCCTTTATGAAAATCAATCACTGGTGAGCAAAATGTGCCACCAGCTAGTACTGGTTCTTTATCGACTATCATTTTTGTCGCTATGATTCCGCCTAAAGATAAGCCAAATACCGCAATTTCTTCATAGCCCTTTTCTTGTAAAAAATGGATAGCTTTCTTTGCATCTTCTATCCAATCTTTTGTTGATGCCTCTAAAATATCCTCTGGTTCCATTGTGCCATGCCCTTTGAATAACGGTGCATAAACGGTATAATTTTCTTTCTCCAGTGCTCTTCCCAACATTCGTACGTCATTCGGTGTACTAGAGTAGGCATGCATCAAAATAACAGCTTGAGGTCCCTTTTCAAAAAAAAATGATTTTATAGCCATGGGTATTCTCCTTCTTCTCTTTCCTGTAAGTCTTCATTCTACTATTTTACTGTATAATTGCCTTTTTTCATACTCAAACACTATGAAAGGTTATGAAAAGTATGTCGTTCTTCTAAAGAACTTGTAGATTTTTTTAGAAAAAAAAGCCACCTGAAGATTTCAGGTAGCTTAACTAAGTTCCTTAATTAATTGCTATATAAGCAAGAGCAAGTGCCAACGCAAAGAATAATGTTCCAAGTACTACTGTAGCACGTTGCAATACAGCCTCAAATCCGCGTGCTTTTTGTTTCCCAAATAATTGTTCAGCTCCGCCGGTGAATGCACTAGCAGCATTGCTGGTCTTTGTAGGTTGCATAGCAACTACAATGATAAGTAAAACTGATACAATTAGTTCAGCAATTAAAAGTGTATCGTACAATTTCATTGCCCTCCTGTCTACCGTTTCTTCTATCCCTAACTCTAACATAAAAGATAGTAAATTACTAGAAAATAAATGAACTTATCAGCTTACTATTTCCTCATGTTTACTTACTTTCAAGATCATGAACAAATAATCCACTTAATAACTTCGGCTCGAACCAAGTCGATTTTGGAGGCAATACCTCTCCGCTATCTGCAACACGTATTAGTTCATCAATCGTCGTAGGGTACATAGAAAACGCTGCTGAAAACGACCCTTCATCTACAGCATCACTCAGTGCTTGCATACCACGTATTCCACCAATGAAATCAATTCTTTTATCTGTACGAATATCTTCTATACCAAACAAAGGCGTCAATAGATGCTCTTGTAGGAGCGAGACATCTAAGCCTTGCACTGGATGAGTTGAAATAAAGCTAGGCTTTACCGTTAACTTATACCACTCGTCATTCACGTACATTCCAATTGTCTTTGGCTGTTTAGGCTTGTAAGGAGACGGCACTTTTTCAATATCAAATTTCCCAGCTACTTTTTCTAAAAAATCATCTTGAATCAGTCCTTTTACTACTCGGTTATAATCCCAAATTGCCAATTGTGATTTAGGAAACAGTACAGCCAAGAAATAATTGAATTCTGCTTCATCTGGTGCATTTGGGTACCTATCTTTCCTTTTTAATGCAACTTTCACAGCAGATTCAGTCCGATGGTGACCATCTGCAATATACAATTCCGCTACGTTTTGATCAAATAATTGTGTTAACTTATCCCTAACAGCTTCTTGATCAATGACCCATACTGTATGCTCTACTGCATGGAAACTCGAGAAGTGATAAATTGGTTCATTTTCTGCTGCCCATTTTTTAATGAGTGCATCGATCGATTCTTGATCTCGATATGTTAAAAAAATCGGACTAGTATTTGCATCCGTAGCATCCACATGTCGAATACGATCCACTTCTTTTTCTTCACGTGTAAATTCATGTTTTTTTATGTTCTTTTCCAGATAGTCCTCAATTGATGCGCAGACCACTAACCCCATTTGTGAGCGTCCATTCATCGTTAACTGATAAAGATAAAACTGCTCGGTCTCCTCTTGGATCAACCAACCCTTTTGTAAAAAAGCCTTCAAATTCTCTGCGGCTTTTTGATACACTTGTTGCGCATACGGAGAACTTTCTTCCGCTAAATCAATTTCAGCTTTATCAATGTGCAAAAATGACTTCTCATTCTGATCTCCTATCACTCGTGCTTCTTTTGAATTCAAGACATCATAAGGAAGAGATGCTATTTCACTCGCATATTTTTCAGTTGGGCGAATAGCCTTAAACGGTTTAATTTTAACCATATTTCCTCCTACTTCCCATTTTTATTTTTAATTACCCGAACGCTTAAGATACCTTCGACACTACTAATTTTTTTAACGATATCTGTTAACTTTTCTTCAGAAATAGACTCCACATCAATTAATGTGTAGGCATAGTCTCCTCGGCTTTTATTCATTATATTTACAATATTTACGTCGTATTCTGCTAATCCAATCGACATTTGTGCTACCATATTGGTCACATTACGATTGATAACTGCTAACCGGATTGGTGAGTTAAGAACCATTTCTACACTTGGAAAATTAACAGAGTGAACAATATTGCCTGTTTCTAAAAAATACTTTAATGTTCTTGATGCCATTTTGGCACAATTGATTTCTGCCTCTTCTGTTGAAGCTCCTAAATGCGGTAAAACAACTGCATTATCCATTTCAATTAAACGTTCATCAGCGAAATCGGTTAAGTAACTTTTTAATTTTCCTTTTTCAAGTGCTGCAATAACAGCTTCTACATCAACCAATTCTCCACGTGCAAAATTTAATAAAACAGCATCCTTTTTTACTAAGAGTAACTTCTCGGCACTGATCATCGCCCTAGTTGAAGGCATCAACGGTACATGAACAGTGATATAATCAGAAGTTGTTAAGACTTCCTCAATGGTGAGCACTCTTTTGACCCGACTAGAAATGCTCCAAGCCGTATCAACTGAAACATAAGGATCATATCCCACTACATCCATTCCAAGACGGTAAGCATCGTTTGCTACCATTGCTCCTATTGATCCTAAACCTATAACTCCTAGCTGTTTTCCAGCTAACTCACTTCCAACAAACCGTTTCTTTTCTGCTTCTACTCTCTTTTCTACGTCTGGACCTTTGAGTGTTTTGACCCATTCCACCCCTTCAATGATTGGACGGACCGCTAAGAGTAAACTAGCGATGATTAATTCTTTTACTGCATTTGCATTGGCTCCGGGGGTATTGAACACAACAATTCCTTTTTCAGAACATTCTTCTACTGGGATATTATTGGTTCCTGCTCCGGCACGGGCGATTGCTTTTAGCTGACTGGGAAAAGTCATGCCATGTAAATTGTGACTTCTTAACACTATACCATCTGGATTATCCGTTTCATTTAATTGATAATTTTCTATTTCAAATTTTTTCAAACCTTCTTCAGCTATTGCATTATATGTTTTAACGGTATACATGTTGTTACTTCCCTTCTACTTTCGCTTCAAATTCTTTCATAAGAGCTACCAATTCATTTACTCCTTCTATTGGAAAAGCATTGTATAAGCTAGCTCGCATTCCGCCTACAGAACGGTGACCCTTTAAATTGATCATCCCTCGGTTTTCGGCTTGTTTGATAAATAATTTGTCTAGTTCAGCATTTCCCGTAACAAATGGAATATTGGTTAAGGAACGGGAATGTTTAGAAACGGGCGAACGAAACAGCTTTGAAGAATCAATGGCTTCGTATAGTAAAGCCGCCTTTTTACGGTTTATTTTCTCAATTTCCGCAACACCGCCTAATTCTTTGAGCCATTCAAACATTAATTTAGCTGCATAAACAGCAAATGTCGGTGGAGTATTGTACATGGAACCATTAGCTGCTTGTATCTTGTAATCCAACATAGCGGGTAAATTTTCTTTTAGTCCAATTAAATCTTCACGAACAATAACCACTGTCAAACCTGCAGGTCCAATATTCTTTTGAGCTCCAGCATAAATCAACCCAAAGTCAGATACATCATAGTTACTAGACAAAATATTAGAAGACATATCCGCAACAAGCGGTACTTCAACACCATTAGGCATGTTGAGAAAAGCTGTTCCTTCAATCGTATTATTTGTTGTGATATGCACATAATCGTATTCTTTATCTATTACGGGAATTTCTGGATTTTCTATAAAGTTATTTTCTTTTGAACTGGCGATGACTTCTACTGTTAATCCGTCAATTTTCTGAGCTTCTTCTATGGCTTTTTCAGACCAACTTCCAGTATTGACATAGGCTACTTTAGTTTTCCCTAGATTCATGGGCAGCATTGTAAATTGTAAACTTGCACCACCTTGCAAAAATAATACTTTATAATTTGACGGAATCGTCATGAGTTCCCGTAAAAGTGATTCTGCATCATTCATAATGGATTGGAACAAGGAAGATCGGTGACTCAATTCCATAACCGACATCCCACTGCCTTGGTAAGACAATAAGTCTTCCTGTATCGTTTTTAATACGGATACCGGCATAATCGCTGGTCCGGCTGAAAAATTATAAAGTCGTTCCATTTTAATCCACTCCTAATAATTTCCTTTTAACGCTAATCAAAATCTCATAAACTTAATTTTAATTATACCAGTATTTTTTTATTTAAACAGACATATTCCTATTTTTTATAAAGAAATAAACAAAAGGACTAGGAAAAATCCCAATCCGTTTGTTTGTTATACTAATTTAGTGGATCTATATTTTTAGTGTTAATAAATTTCTGGAGGAATAGGGTTGCTTGTAACCCTGCATAGGAATTCAATAAGAATTATAAACCATTAGCGCTTCAGCAATTATGGTTTATTTGTAGCTTGAAAATCTGTAAGACTAGAGGCTTTCAGGCGGTCTCCTATGGCTATACAAGCGTACCCTTGCATTCCAGAAGAAATTTCATTTTGAAGTAACTATACTATTTGTCATACACCTAGTGTAGTTGTTTTTTCGAAATAGCTGTCTTTTTTAAGTACTACACCATTCCTTCTTTTTTCAATAAATCCATCATATAGACCTTGCTATCTGTTACTACTTTACGAATCTCTAAATCGATTCCTTGCTCACTTAAATAGTGTAAGTCCTCGATATCTTGATGATTTACTGCAACTGCGTTTGTAATCATTTTTTTTCCATCTGAAAAACTCATTCCGCCAATATTAATGGAATCAAAACTGACTCCACCTTCTACTACTCTTCTGACATCACGCGGATTAGTAAACAGCAACATTGATTTAAACGTATTGAATGTAGGATCATCATAAATTGAAATCATTTTATCGATTGTAATCACATTAACATTCACACCTGGAGGAGCAGCATGCTTTAACAATGTTTTTCGCAATATATCCTTTGCTACCTCATCGCTAATGACTAAAATACGGTTTACTTTTGTTACTTTTGCCCATACAGTCACAACCTGGCCATGAATCAACCTGTCATCAATACGGACTAATCGTATTTCCATAGACATGGTACCTCATTCTCCTCATTATTTTTAAATTAATCAATACATTCCTACTTGCTTCATTAAACGGTTTCTTGATGCGCATCTACTATTTTAACAATGTAAAATAATTCTGATTCTGGAATCGTCATATTTAATCTTGATTCAAGCAATTCATTGGCTTCTTTAACCGATTGATAATAAATTGAGTCTTTGTTAATTGTTTCATCCGATTGACTCATCGGATCGCTGAACAATACTCGTTCAATCACACCAGCCATATGCATCAATAGACCAGTTTGGACACTATTGCTAAGTTTTTTATTTAATTTTTCTTCTATAATTTCTGTGTAATCCCACAATATATTGATGAACTTCCGTGGATTAAGAAAAGTAAAATAAGTAGCCAAATATTCTTCACATAGCTGCTTTGTATCCATTGACTCCGCATAACTTCCTTCAGCATATTGCTGATCCAAAATGACTTGTTTAACTTTCTCATCTCCAGAAGACTGGAACAATTCTTCCAATGTTAAATGAGGAACATTTAATGCTGGTTTTGCTATTCCTGCTGTGGCTAACACTTGATAGTCTTGCGAAATTTTTTGAACTTCTTCTTCCATACCAACTAAAGAAATGGAAAAAATTTCAATGGTTTCATCAATAAACTCTTCTAATAAGCTTTCTACACGTTCTTTGATACGTACGGCTGTCCCTTCACCGGTTGAACAAATCGTAATAATAGCTTTCGGCTTGTAGATCTCTTGTTGCGTTGATGTAGATAGAAAGACCGGTTTGTCTTCGGGAAGGTTGCTGTATCCTCTGAAGTTTTTTAAAGACCAATAGATTTCATCTAATTGATTGTCCATAAAAGACGTCTTGCGTGCTGCTTCTAAGACAAGAGGCGTGGTTACCATATCTAGGGTTTTTACAGCAATATCTGTCTCACGCATCGCTTTTACACCAAACGTTGTCAATGATCCCATATCGACTAAAAGAAGTACACCCTTGCCTTCATTGACATTTTGAATAGAGCTTAAAACCAATTTATAGGCTTGCTGTGGGCTCATTTCCAAAGGCATATCTACCGCTTCAATATTCTTAACATCTAGTAATTTAGCCACAACTTGAACCATACTTGTCGCTGTCGATCGTCCATGTGCAGCGACAACGATCCCCACATCACCTAAATTATTCTGTTCCTTTAAAGAGACCAGCAGCATGGTTAGATACCAGCATTCTACTTCTGGAACGTTGATTTGGTAATTTTCTTTCATGTGGTTTTTAATCAAGATGGCTACTTCATATTCATTTTGGTAATTCAAAATCAATTTATCCAATTCACTATTTTGTTTGATTTGAACAAACCCTTCTTTTGAACGTTTGATAAAAGAACTTAAGTGCAAACTCATAGCATATAAGAAGTTTTGTTTAAAATGATACCCTAAATGATCTTCTGCCATTTTCCAAATTTCTTTCGTTAGTGTGATAACTTCTTGCTCAACAATATCTCTTAAATTATGCTCATTATTAGGAATCAATTGGTTGGTTTTATAAAATGATTTCAAATGCAGGTTAATGTCTGTTGTAATAAAATTCTCAATGTCATCCTGGTTCAACCCTTCATCTTTGAGCATTACAGCCTTATCTCCGATGATTTCATATAAATTGAACGGCAATTCATACGTATCTTGCTCTAACATATAGACAGAATCCTTAGGATGAATGGTCATACGTGGTTCAAGGTAGTTGCTGATTTCATTTAGTTCATCTCGATTTCGTGCAAGATTAACCAGCCCTTCTTGAAGCTCTCCCGTTAGTAGATCCATGTTGATTAGCATTTCTTCATTGTTGTCCATGCTGTTCAAAAAAGCTTTGGCACAAGCCAATTGGATGCTTGATTTCAATTGACCGATATTTCCATAAGTAACGCTTCCCAGTAAAGCTTTAACAACATTTTCTTCGATAACGATTCGTTTATTAATACGGTTCGCTTCAATAGACAATAATAATTTGAGCAGTTGGATACGTTCATTGGCTGGCCGCTCATTAAATGCTGGCAATTGAATGGTTACTGGAATACGTCGTACAAACGTCTTCAATAAAGCTGAACTTGGGTCTTCAGTAGTTGCACAAATAATTCGAACGTTAGCTGAATACCTTTTTTCTGTTTCTCCCATTGGTTGAAATGTACCTGTGTCCATAAAGTAAAAAAGCATTTCTTGTCCTTCTGGAGGCAATCGATGAATTTCATCTAAGAACAACATGTTGTTGTCTGCTTTTAACAATAATCCTTCTTTTGCTTCTGTAGCTCCAGTATAAGCACCCTTAGTATGTCCAAATAAATGTGACATCAGCAACTGCGGATTTTGCGAATAATCTGCACAGTTAAAAATAATCAAGGATTGCTTCGGCTCAATGATGCCTTTATCCTGAGAATATTGATACATGGCATTAGCAAAAAACGTTTTTCCTGATCCAGTCGGTCCAATAATCAGGCTGTTTAGCCCTTTTGGCGGATAAAATATGGCCGCTTTTGCTTGCTCCATTTGATTTTTTAAACTGCCATTTGACCCAATCATGTACTCAAATAGACTATGGTCATTTTTTCTAGCATCATTTGATTTTTCTATTGTCGGTTTCTTTTTGATTAATGATTCATCTTTATAGGATTTCACAGGTTTAGATAATGGTTTCCACTTTAAGCAATTACTGTCAATATATCGCACAGGTCTTCCTTCAAGTTTCGCTATTTTCCCTTCACGAACTAGAAGATTTAATTCTTTGCTTACATTCGTGCGAACAATATTCAAAGCATCAGAAATTTCGCTAGTCGTCAGACCTGATCCGAATTCTATTTCTTCACTAGTAAGTTTTTCCGTATGTTTTTTAACAAACTGATAAACTAAATCTTTTCTCTTCATTTAGTTACCTACCTTCCTATATTCTTAATCGCTTACATTCTATCACAAATAGACCAATTTGTATCATTAATTTTGATACAGTAAAATTTGTGTATCAAAATCGAAACTATTGTTCATTTTTTGTTCACTTCTACCATAAATTATTTTGATGAACAATAAAGTGCTTAAAATGAAATCTTTTTTGGAATAGCAGTTCTGCTTGCGGAGAGCCATGGGACAGCTTGAAGCTTGTAGTCTTCAGAGCTTTCAAGGCTTAAACAAAGCAATAACCGTTGAAGCGCTAACGCTTTGTAATTTGCATTGAATCTTTTAAACGGCTACAAGCAATCCTATTCCTCCAGAGATTATTTATAATCGACTTAACTATACTCTAGCAGCATTTAAAATGTAAACTTTTAAAAATAAAAAAAACACTTCATTAGTTGCGTTGCCTCAACTAATGAAGTGTTTCTCTATTCAAGAATTTAATTTACCTTAAATTCTTATTTGTTTTTTAGGTTGTAGAAAGCTTGTAAACCTTCGTATACAGCTAAATCGCCTAATTGATCTTCGATACGTAACAATTGGTTGTATTTAGCAATACGGTCAGTACGGCTTAATGAACCAGTTTTGATTTGTCCTGCATTTGTAGCTACTGCGATATCAGCAATTGTTGAATCTTCAGTTTCACCAGAACGGTGAGAAACTACTGCAGTGTATCCAGCTTTTTTAGCCATTTCGATAGCATCGAATGTTTCAGTCAATGTACCAATTTGGTTAACTTTGATAAGGATAGAGTTTGCTACTCCCTTATCGATAGCTTGAGCTAATTTTTCAGTGTTTGTAACGAATAAATCATCACCAACTAATTGAACTTTATCGCCTAAAGCTTCTGTTAATTTTTTAGTACCTTCCCAGTCATTTTCATCTAATCCATCTTCAATAGAGATGATTGGGTATTTAGCTACTAAGTTTTTGTAGATTTCGATCATTTCATCAACTGTTTTTTCGCCTTCGCCTGAATCAACTAAGTCGTAAACACCTTTTTCTTTGTTGTAGAATTCTGATGATGCAGCATCCATTGCAAGCATAACGTCTTCACCTGGTTTGTAACCAGCTTTTTCGATTGCTTCGATAATAACTTCGAAACCTTCTTCATTAGAGCTTAGGTTAGGAGCGAATCCACCTTCGTCACCAACTGAAGTAGCTAAACCTCTTGATTTTAAGATTCCAGCTAATGCATGGAATACTTCAGCACCCATACGTAAAGCTTCTTTGAATGAAGGAGCTCCTACAGGCATGATCATGAATTCTTGGAAATCAATACTATTGTCAGCATGTGATCCACCATTAATAATGTTCATCATAGGAGTTGGCAATACTTTAGTATTGAAGCCTCCTAGGTATTGGTATAAAGGAACATCTAGGTAATCAGCAGCAGCACGTGCTACAGCGATAGAAACACCTAAAATAGCGTTAGCGCCTAATTTAGCTTTGTTTGGAGTTCCGTCTAATTCGATCATTGTTTTGTCAATTGCCATTTGATCGCGAACGTCAAATCCAATAAGAGCTTCAGAAATAATGTTATTCACATTTTCTACTGCTTTCAAAACACCTTTTCCAAGGTAACGAGATTTGTCTCCGTCACGTAATTCAATTGCTTCATGTTCCCCAGTTGATGCACCAGATGGAACCATTCCACGGCCAAATGCTCCGCTTTCTGTGTAAACTTCTACTTCGATTGTTGGGTTACCGCGTGAGTCTAATACTTCACGAGCTAAAATATCTGTAATAAATGGCATTTAATTTCTCTCCTTTGAGTGTACAAAATTTTTAGTGCCAGGGCTTTGCCCATAGCTTCATTTTAGTGAGTTTGCCTGTTAAATGCAAACACTTTAGGTCTTCTCTTACAGTTTCTTTACTAAACTTATCTAATTAAAAGAATTTATGCAAAGTCTGCAGCTTTTACATCGTTATCTTTCGCAAAATAGATCGTTTATTTTACTTCTGAATCAAAGATTCACCAGTCATATCATCTGGTTTTTCAATGTTTAATAAATCTAACATTGTTGGTGCAATATCAGCTAGACGTCCGCCTTCGCGTAGTGTTGCTCCTTCTTTAGTTACAATAACAGGAACAGGTACAGTTGTATGAGCAGTATGCGGTTTCCCCTCAGGTGTTGTCATTGTATCCGCATTACCATGATCGGCAAAGATAATTGCATATCCGCCTTTAGCAGTAATTGCATCAACTACGCGACCTAAGTTTTCATCGACCGCTTCAATAGCTTTGATAGTTGGTTCCAGCATACCTGAATGTCCAACCATATCCGGATTAGCAAAGTTTAAGATGATCGCGTCATGTTTATCCGCTTCAATATCTGCTACTAATGCATCCGTTACTTCGTAAGCACTCATTTCAGGTTTCAAATCATATGTTTCCACTTTTGGAGATGGAATCAAGATACGGTTTTCACCAGGGAACTCTTCATTGCGTCCGCCATTCATAAAGAAAGTAACGTGCGGGTATTTTTCAGTTTCCGCAATACGCAATTGAGAAAGTCCATGTGCTGATAGAACTTCACCTATAACATTTTTCAATGCAACCGGTGGGAAAGCTATTTCAGCTTTAATACTTGGGTTATACATTGTCATTGTTACAAGTTTAAGATTTTGAGCTCTTTGTCCACGATCAAAGAATTCCCATTCATCATCCGTAATAGCATTGGATAATTGAATAGCACGGTCAGGACGGAAGTTGAAGAAAATGATAGAATCATTGTCTTGTAAAGTTGCAACAGGTTTTCCATCTTTTTCAATAACTGTCGGCATAACAAATTCATCAAATTTTTCTTTGTCATAACTTGTTTGTACAGCCTCTAATGCACTTGAAGCTTTAAGACCTTCTCCATGAGCAATAGCGTTATAAGCTTTTTCTACGCGTTCCCAACGTTTGTCGCGGTCCATAGCATAGAAACGACCAGAAATGGTAGCAATTTCACCTGCTCCGATTTCTTTGATAGCTTGTTCTAATTGTTCAACATATTTGATTCCAGAATTAGGTGCTACATCACGTCCATCAAGGAAAGCATGAACATAAATATTTGGTACACCTTTTTCTTTTGCTGTTTTAATCAATGAAATCAAATGATTAATGTGACTGTGTACTCCACCATCTGATAAAAGCCCAAACAAGTGCAAATTAGATTGGTACTTGATTGTTCTTTCCATTGCATCACTTAAAACAGGATTTGTTTGAAATTCGCCTTCTTCAATAGCTTTATCAATACGTGTTAAACTTTGATAAACCACTCGTCCAGCTCCGATATTTGTATGCCCAACTTCAGAATTCCCCATTTGCCCTTCTGGAAGACCTACATCTAGTCCAGAAGCTTTTAACGTACTATGAGGGTATTTTTCTAAAAGATGGTCAAAGTTTGGTTTATTGGCTTGAGCTACAGCGTTACCCATTACTTCATTACGCCATCCTAATCCATCTAAGATGATAATGGCTACAGGTGCTTTTGTCATTATTTAACAGCCTCCAATAATGCTAAGAACGATTCTGCTTCTAAGCTTGCTCCTCCTACTAAAGCTCCATCAATATCTGATTCAGCCATGTATTCAGCAATATTCTCAGGTTTTACACTTCCGCCGTATTGAATACGTACAGCATCAGCAGCATCTTGAGAAACTTCTTTTGCAATTGTTTGACGAATAACTGCACAAGTGTCGTTTGCGTCTTTTGAAGTAGAAGATTTACCAGTTCCGATTGCCCAGATTGGTTCATAAGCAATAACTGATTCAGCTATTTGACCTTCTGTTAAGCCAGCGATTGCTGCTTTAACTTGTCCGCTTACCCATTCATTTGTTTCTCCAGCTTCACGTTGTTCTAACGTTTCACCACAGCAAATGATTGGAATCATACCGTTTTTGAAAATAGCATGTGCTTTTTTGTTAATTTCTTCATCTGTTTCATGGAAGAATTCACGACGCTCAGAGTGACCAATGATTACGTAGTTTACTCCTAAGTCTCCTAAAGCAGCAGGGCTGATTTCACCTGTGAATGCTCCAGCTTCTTCAAAGTAGCTGTTTTGAGCTGCGATTTTTAATTCTGTTCCTTCTGATGCTTTAACTAATGATTGTAAGTATAAAGCAGGAGCTCCAATAACTGAATCTACTTGTTCAGAAGAAGGTATTTTTGTTTTAACTGCTTCTACAAACTCAGCAGCCTCAGCAGCAGTTTTGTTCATTTTCCAGTTACCAGCAATAATAGGTTTACGCATAACATAACTTCCTTTCTCTAATTGAACTAAATTATTTATCTGAAATTGATGCTACCCCTGGAAGTTCTTTACCTTCAAGGTATTCTAATGATGCTCCGCCACCTGTAGAGATGTGAGTAAATTGATCTGCAAAACCTAATTGCATTGCTGCAGCTGCAGAGTCTCCTCCACCAATAATAGTCGTTGCATCCGTTAAGTTAGCAATTGCTTCACAAACACCGATTGTTCCTTGAGCAAAGTTAGACATTTCAAATACGCCCATTGGTCCGTTCCATACAACTGTTTTAGCACCTTGTAATTCTTTGGTGAATAATTCAATTGTTTTTGGTCCAATATCAAGACCCATTTGATCAGCTGGTACAGCACCATCATGAATTTCAGTTGGTGCATCGTTACTGAATTCTGGAGATGTAACAGAGTCGATTGGCAAGACTAATTTGTCTCCGCCTTTTTCAATCAATGTTCTAGCTAATTCAATTTTGTCTTCTTCGACTAATGATTTCCCAATTTCAATACCTTTTGCAGCATAGAAAGTATACGTCATTCCGCCACCAATAAGAACTTTATCCGCTTTGCTTAATAAGTTTTCGATAACACCAATTTTATCACTAACTTTTGCTCCACCTAAAATTGCCACGAATGGACGTTTAGGTTCGTCAACTGCGCCACCAATAAATTTGATTTCTTTATCCATCAAGAAGCCAGCAGCACTTTCAAGATTTGAAGCAATCCCTACGTTAGAAGCATGCGCACGGTGAGCCGTACCAAATGCATCATTAACAAAAACATCGCCTAAGCCAGCCCAATATTTCCCAAGTTCAGGATCATTTTTGCTTTCTTTTTTACCATCGATGTCTTCAAAACGTGTATTTTCAACTACTAATACATCACCAGTGTTTAATCCAGCAATGGCAGTTTCTAATACTTCACCACGTGTTTCAGGTACAAATGTTACATTTTTTCCTAATAATTCGCTTAAACGATCAGCGACTGGACGTAAACTTTTGCCTTCTTTATCTTCTTCAGTTTTCACTTTACCTAAGTGAGAGAATAATATTACTTTCCCACCTTGTTCAATAATATATTGAATTGTTGGCAATGCTGCTTGAATACGGTTGTCATTGGTAATAACTCCGTCTTTCATTGGAACATTGAAGTCTGCACGCACTAAAACTTTTTTACCATTAAGGTCTAAATCAGTTACAACTTTTTTTACCATTAAGGTTCCTCCTCTAAAGAGCGATTATGTGTAAATACTAATCTTTGAAAAAAGAAAAGCGAGGAAGCGCGCTGCCTCCCCGCTTTTTACTATTCTCTATCCTAATTTAAGTTTCTTGTTAAAGATTAACCTAATTTAGCAAAGTATTCTAAAGTACGAATTAATTGTGAAGTATATGACATTTCGTTGTCATACCAAGCAACAGTTTTAACGATTTGTTTGTCACCAACAGTGATAACTTTCGTTTGTGTTGCATCGTATAATGAACCAAATGACATTCCTAAGATATCAGAAGAAACGATTGCATCTTCAGTGTATCCGTAAGATTCGTTAGCAGCTGCTTTCATTGCTGCATCTACTTCTTCAGCAGTTACTTTTGTTCTTAATACTGTTTGTAATTCAGTTAATGAACCAGCAGCAACAGGAACACGTTGTGCAGCTCCATCTAATTTACCTTTTAATTCTGGTAATACTTCACCGATTGCTTTAGCAGCACCAGTTGTGTTAGGAATAATATTAGCTGCTGCAGCACGAGCACGACGGAAGTCGCCTTTTGGATGTGGAGCATCTAATGTGTTTTGATCACCCGTGTAAGCGTGGATAGTTGTCATTAATCCTAATTCAATACCAAATTTGTCATTTAGTACTTGAGCCATAGGAGCTAAACAGTTAGTAGTACAAGAAGCACCAGAGATAACTGTTTCAGAACCATCAAGAGTTTCGTGGTTTACATTGTAAACGATTGTTTTCATGTTACCAGTTGCTGGTGCAGAAATAACAACTTTTTTTGCTCCTGCTTTGATGTGTAATTCAGCAGCTTCTTGAGTAGTGAAGAAACCAGTACATTCTAATACGATTTCAACTCCAAGCTCTCCCCATGGAAGTTCTTCTGGGTTGCGGTTGCTTAAAACTTTGATGTCTTTACCATTAACAGTAAATGCGCCATCTTTAACTTCCACGTCACCGTTGAAACGTCCTTGTGTTGTATCATATTTTAATAAGTGAGCTAACATTTTTGGATCTGTTAAGTCGTTAACTGCTACCACTTCAATACCTTCTAATTCTTGAATACGACGGAATGCAAGACGTCCAATACGTCCAAAACCGTTGATACCTACTTTAACTGTCATAAATAGATTTCCTCCTTTAGGAATCATGCAATATATTTATTTTAAAGGGTTATCCCTGTTAAAATCTCGTTAGCAGCACCCTCATCTGTGATGAGCCACGTATGGCGTGGTGCCTTTTTCATATGAGCCTCAATTGCTTTCGCTTTGGATTTACCACCAGCTACTGCGATCACACTAGCAATATCTGCCAGTTTTTCAGATTGCAAACCAATGCGTGGTATTTTGTAGACCACTTCACCAGACTGATTGTAAAATTCTCCAAATGCTTCCCCAACTGCTGCTTTAGTTTCAATCAGAGCTAGAACTTCTTCATTCATCCCTCTGCGTTCTGCCATAAGCTTAGCGTCTCCGATGCTATATAAAACACAATTCGCATCGTCAACCAACTTAAGTGTTTTTTTTATTCCCGGTTCTTGTAATAGCGGTTTATATGTTTCTACGCTTACTTGTTCCGGAACATAAAGAACACGGTTTTTGCCATTCGTTTTTTGTGCCATTAAAGCACTAATTGAATTAGCTTGAATATCGACCGATTCACCTAATCCACCTCTGGCAGGAACAAACATTAACTTTCTTTTGTGAGAAAGAGTTTCATTCATTTGATTTGCCACTTCTGCCATAGTAGTACCACCCATAATAGCAATAATATTATCGCCTTCTGGAAGTAAAAAGTCTAAAGCTTCTACGGCAGCACGACCCATCTCTTCATGTAATTTCGACTGTTCATCTACATCACCAGAAATAATCACACAGTGTTCAATCTCCAAATAAGAAGCGAGTTTTTTCTCTTTCTCTTTCATCCCCAAAAGTTGACCCATTAACTGATCCAATTGGTGGTAAACGGATTCCCCTTTTTCGGTTAGCTCCATTCCCATTTTTGAAGTTTTTATCAACCCTTGTTTCTTTAAGCCTTCTGATTCTGTACGTAAGACACGTTCTGTAATCCCCATACGATCAGATACAACTCTTCTTCCAACAGGACCCAATAAAAAAACATTGCGCAAAATATGGTAACGATTCTGCAGTGTATACATGATATCTGGAATGACTTCTTCAATAACAGATAATACATTTTGCATAAGCGACCTCTTTCTACGTTGGTCGCTTTGTGACCGCGTTAGTCGTTCAGCGACCATTGCTACTTAAAAAAACAAGAGAATCAAAATGAAAATCAAACTTTCAGTTTCCTGTACTTGTTTTCTTATCATTCAACAACAGCACTAAACAAAGTGCTATTACCATCTCTCACAACGTTAATTGTACCAGTTATCTATTAATCTTTCAACTATTATGTTTATAAGTTTTCCATTAAAATTGTGTAGAAGATATGTCTTTTTCACAAGCTATTTTTTAAATGCGCGCTTCAATCAAGTTTTTGAGTTCTTGTTGCGTAATATGCTCATCAAAAATTTCTTCATCAATAAACACGGTCGGTACAAATACAACATTTGCTTGGTTTGCCTCTTGGATAATTTCTTGAGCTGCCAATTCATTTGATTGTAAGGATAAATTTCTTTTCTCAACTACATAAGCAGCTATATCATCAAACGATTCTAAATATCCCCACTCTTCTTGGTGAGCAAAAAAGAAATCGATGTCTTCAAGCGCCTTTTCAGGATTTGAATAGTCTAAATAACGGTGCACAACGTTTCCTTTTTTCAAACTCGGTTTTTCCTTATCAAAATGCTTAATGATTCGCTGCACTTTTCCAGCAAAAACATAGTCGTTTAGTACATCTTTTGAATCTTCGTACCACATTTTACAATAAGGGCATTTTAAATTAATAAATTCAATCACTTTAACTGGAGCGTCATCACTTCCAATTTTAATTCCATGGGTTGTGTTTACTTTGTCTGCCTTTATATTGCTGATATCCATTAAATATCCTCCCTTAATTCGTTTATTAGCTTCATTATACAGATAATAGTGGATCAATTAAATGGATTCGACTCATTTAGTCGGTCGGCTGACTATAAGAGCAAAGAAAAAAGAGACTGAAGCGGTGCTCCAATCTCTTTTTTCTTTACTCTTCAGATGTATCGCTTGTCTAATGCCTTACTTATCTAGACGAGTCTGTACTATTAGCTTAATGCTGAACTGTTTTCCATAATTTCATCAATTAAACCATAAGCTTTTGCATCTTCTGCAGACATGTAGTTATCACGATCTGTATCACGTTGGATGACTTCTATTGGTTGACCTGTACGGTCAGATAAAATTTTATTCAAGCGTTCACGAGTTTTTAAAATGTGACGAGCAGCAATTTCAATTTCCGTAGCTTGTCCTTGAGATCCGCCTGATGGTTGGTGAATCATGATTTCAGCATTCGGTAATGCATAACGTTTTCCTTTTGTACCAGCTGTTAATAAGAAACTTCCCATTGAAGCAGCCATTCCCATTGCAATGGTTTGTACATCTGCTTTAATAAAGTTCATTGTATCAAAAATCGCTAAACCAGCAGTTACACTACCACCTGGAGAATTAATATAAATATAAATATCTTTTTCAGAATCTTGTGCATCTAAAAATAACAGCTGAGCAATTACAGCATTTGCTAAATCATCGTCTACTGGACCACTTAACATGATGATACGGTCTTTTAAAAGACGTGAATAAATGTCATAGGCACGTTCACCTCTTGATGACTGTTCAATTACTGTAGGGACTAAATTCATAATTTGTTTCCTCCTCAATTGTTCGTTTCTTTTATAGCGTAACTAAACGATTTACACTATGAGTTACTAAGTGTATTTTACTTCATTGGTCAAAAAAGGTCAATTTTTTTCGTTTGCTAATTTTGAAAAAAAGTGATTAGAATTTATATTCTAATCACAAAAATTGTCTTAAAGACTTTGATACAATTCAATCACTTTCAATAAAATAATTATAACATAAATAAATTATCCAAAAAATTAAAAGCTTCTAAATGATCATAATTTACTTTACCTTTTATCCACCATAAGAATGAGAATATTAATGGTGAGATAATCATTGCTATTCCCCTAAAATATCCTTATTCTTCTCTTCAAATTCATCAAGTAATGCACGGGCTTGATTTGTTGTTTCTGTTTCCATCAACTGTACTCTTAAGTCACTTGCTCCACGAATACCACGAACATAGATTTTAAAAAAACGACGAAGTGGTCTGAATGCACGGGGTTCATCAACGGTATATTTATCAAAAAGATTTAAGTGCAATCTAAATAGATTCAGCAATTCTTGGCTGCTGTGCTCTTTTGGTTCTTTTTCAAACGCATAAGGGTTGTGAAAAACACCTCGCCCAATCATAACGCCATCCACACCATACTCTTCAACAAGTTTCAAACCAGTTTCGCGGTCCGGAATGTCTCCGTTGATCGTCAAAAGTGTTTGAGGTGCAATTTCATCGCGCAATTTCTTGATTTCTGAAATCATTTCCCAGTGTGCATTGCCTTTACTCATTTCTTTTCTTGTGCGTAAATGGATAGAAAGGTTAGCAATATCTTGTTCAAATACGTGTGTCAACCAATCACGCCATTCATCGATATTTGTATAGCCAAGTCGGGTCTTGACGCTTACTGGTAGCCCTCCTGTTTTTGCTGCTTGGATCAAATCTGCTGCAACTGTAGCACGACGAATAAGGCCACTACCTTTTCCTTTACCTGCAACATTCGGTACCGGACAGCCCATATTAATATCGATTCCTTTAAAACCTTGTTCTGCCATACCAATGCTCATTTGACGGAAGTGTTCTGGTTCGTCTCCCCATATATGAGCTACCATAGGTTGTTCGTCTTCAGTAAATGTTAAACGACCACGGACACTATCACGTCCTTCTGGATGACAATAGCTAACGGTATTTGTAAACTCTGTAAAAAATACATCTGGTTTACCTGCTGCACTCACTACATGGCGAAACACGACATCCGTTACATCTTCCATCGGTGCCAATACAAAAAACGGACGTGGCAAATCTTGCCAAAAATTTTCTTTCATTTTAACTAATCGATCCTTCCATGATGGGCTATCAGCAAATACTTTCACCCAAATTATATATATAAACTATATAGCCGTTCAATAATGATTTTTAACAGTTGGAATTATACAGCCCTTTGTAAAATAAGTCCACATCGTTTCCTATAGATATTCTACCTTTTGTTTCCTCATATAAAAGACGGTTAAGCAACTATATCAAAATCCCGAAAACTATTATAGAATCAATGTGATAGAAAAAAAGATCCAAAAATCGTAAGTATTTCCACGAAATCCGGGTCTGAATTTTACATGTATTCTCTTCAATAGTATCTGGTATTTGTACGAAACACGTTTCAAAGTGTTGCTGTACCAACATCATTAGGCTTACTTAAATGCCCCCTGAGGGAATCGAACCCCCATTTCAAGAATCGGAATCTTGCGTGATATCCATTACACTAAGGGGACTGATATACTCAAACAAATCTGCTTCAGTTACAATCCTATTTTGACAATCGCCAAAACACCAACTATTACAGTGTAGCCCAGTTATAATGAAAAAACAAGGAGAATTTATAGACTGACCAAGTCTACATTTCTCTCCCAACCGAGAAATTTCTTGCATGTCTTTATACCTATACTTTTTTAATTGCTTGCAACGGATCTTGTACGTTCCTTAGTTCTTAAGTTTTCTGCCATCTCATTCAACTTGCGCAAGCGGTGATTGATTCCGGATTTACTAATCGTTCCACTAGGGATCATTTCTCCTAATTCTTTTAGCGTTACTTCTGGATATTCTAAACGCACAAGCGCGATTTCTCTTAATTTTGTTGGAATTTTATCTAATCCAATCATTTCATCGATAAATTTAATGCTTTCAATCTGTTTACTTGCCGCGTCAATCGTCTTATTTAAATTGGCATTTTCACAATTGACCAAACGATTTACTGAATTTCTCATATCTCTGATTATTCGTACATCTTCAAACTTAAGCATGCCACTTGTTGCGCCAATCAATGCTAAAAAATCTGCAATTTTTTCTGCTTCTTTCAAATAAGTAATGTATCCATTGCGTCTTTCTAATGTACGAGCATTCATATCGAACTGATTCATCATTTGACAGATATCATCATTATGTTCCTCATAACTTGAATGGATTTCAAGATGGTAACGACTAGTTTCTGGATTATTTACGGATCCTCCTGCTAAAAAAGCGCCTCGTAAATACGATTTTACTTTTTGAGTATTCGCCATTACTTCATCAGAAACATGACTATGAAAAGACATCCCTTCCATAATAGATAAATCTGAGAGCACTTCCTTAGTGCCGTGTTTTAAACGTACAATATAAACATTGTTTTTCTTTAATTTCATTTTCCGGCGAACCAACAATTCACTTTCAACATCAAAATGATCTTTCAGCAACACGTATATTCTTCTTGCAATAGCTGCATTTTCAGTTTGTACGTTTAGAATGAATTTTTTATCTACTAACCCAACCGTACCATTCATCCGAATCAAAGCTGCTAGTTCAGCTTTGGCGTGTTCTCTATGAACTTCTAATTGAGTCAATTCCTTTTTTACTTCTGAAGCATAAGACATGGAGTAACCCCCTTTCTATTATTTATTCTCACATTTAATAACTATTTCTTTTTTCTAACCGTCTATTGTCAAAAGCTAATTTAAATAATTCATCCACAACTTTTGTTCCATTATGAAAGACTCCTTGGTCTCTTAATTCAAGGAAATCATCTGATATAATAGAAGGAACTTCCTCAGCTAACCCTTTAAAATCATGGGCTACTTGTACTAAGTACTCATTATAGCGTTCGGTATCCATATAATTTTCCGGAACTTCACCAATATTGACCAAGACTGTATCAATAAATTTTTTACTTAAGTGTTGATGCAACACGCATACGTGATCAGCATCCGTAAAATTTTCAGTTTCGCCAAGCTGAGTCATGATATTGCAAATGTAAACGACTTTTGCTTTAGTTTCTTTGACTGCTTCCCCTAAATCATCAATCATTAAATTGGGTAAAATACTAGTGAATAAGCTTCCTGGTCCTAAAACGACCATATCTGCATCATGAATAGCTGCAATGACTTTTCTAGAAGCTTTAGCTTTATGATCATCTGCTACTGTTGTTACATATACACGTTCTATTTTTTTTCTTTCTTTAGCAATTTTTGATTCGCCTGAAATTTTAGACTTATCTTCAAAAATGGCATGCAACGTTAATGGTTCTTCTGCTGCTGGGTAAACATGTCCCTCTACTAACATCATTTTAGACAATAATTGAATGGCTTCAAAAATACTCCCTCTCATTTCAGACATAGCTGCAATAACGAGATTCCCAATTGAGTGTCCTGCTAAAAAATTATCATTTGTATCAAATCGATACTGAAAAATTTCTTTTTGAGCAGGAGGAATATTGGAAAGTGAAATTAGTACGTTACGAATATCTCCTGGAGGAACGATATTCGCATAATTCCTTAACGTTCCGCTACTTCCTCCATCATCAGCAACGGTTACAATGGCTGTTACATCTGCATCTTTTGATTTTAAGCCATTCAAAATTACAGGTAATCCAGTACCTCCGCCAATGACCACAATTTTAGGTCTATTTTTCTTTCTTTCTTGTATCATGAACGATTCACCGATTCTTTAACCTTCCCTTTATCGCGATGAGTAACATGAACAGGATACCCATCGATTTCGATTTTCTGAGCAATCCGTTCTACTAAGGCTACAGATCGGTGTTTTCCACCTGTGCAGCCAATTGCGATAGTAACGTTGTTTTTACCTTCTTTTTTGTATCCCGGCAAAATATACTCTAATAAATCTGTAAATTTACGATAAAATATTTCTGTTTCTGGTTGTTTCATTACATAGTCATAAACAGGTTTATCTTGACCAGTTAACGGTCTTAAATTATCAATATAATGAGGATTAGGTAGAAAGCGAACATCCATCACTACATCTGCATCAATTGGTAACCCATATTTGAATCCAAATGATACCATTTCTATTCTAAATAACTCAGTATCATTGGTTTTAAAATTACTATTGATTTTTTCTCTTAATTGCCGTGGCGTCAATTTTGTTGTATCAATCACAATTTGTGCTCGGCCTTTTATGTCTTCTAATAATTCTCTTTCTTTTTTTATTCCTACAATAAGACGTCCATTCATTGCTAAAGGATGTGTGCGTCGCGTTTCTTTATAACGCGAAACCAATTCTTCATCACTGGCATCTAAATAAACTATCTTTGTAGTCACAAAAGAGGTATTATCCATAGATTCCAAAGCTGTTACGATTTCTTCAAAGAAGGCTCTCGAACGCAGATCAATCACTAAAGCAATTTTTGTTAATTTACCAGATTCTTTAACTAATTCCCAAAATTTCGGCAGTAAGCTTGGCGGCATATTGTCCACACAAAAATAACCCATATCCTCAAAACTTTGCATTGCCACTGTTTTACCTGCTCCACTCATTCCAGTAAGAATGACTAATTGTAGACTATCTACCATCTTATTCGCCTCTTTCTTTTGGTTCTTTGGACTTTACCTAATATATTATATCACGCCGGGTGTGTCATGTATAGTTATCTCAAGCTTTTCTTTGAAACTTAATCCATCCTTAGTCAATTTACCCAAGATCCAACTTTTTTATTTTAAATAGCATGAAAAAACAACGCAATTTTAACTACTTTGCGTTGTTTTTTCGCTACTTTTTATTCGTTTACGATTGAATTGATGCTTTCTTCAAGACGAATAACTTTATTTTCAATCTCTACTCCTGAATCATCACATGCGCCAATGTAGAATTTAATTTTTGGTTCTGTTCCTGACGGACGGATAGCAATCCAACTGTTGTCGACTAACTTGTATTTCAAAACGTCAGCTGTAGGCATATCAATCTCTTCTATTGTTCCATCATGAAGTGTACGTTTAGCAATTGAAAAATCTTCTACACTTTCTACTTCAATTCCTGCAAACTCTTTAGGAGACCCTTCTCGGAACTTCACCATTAACGCTTTGATTTTTTCAGCTCCAGTAATACCTTGCATGCTGATGGAAATCGTTTTTTCTTTAAAGTGTCCATAATCATGGAAAATTTGTGCCAAACCATCATATAAAGTATCACCTTTTTGTTTATAATACGCAGCTACTTCTGCAATCAGTACAAGAGCCTGAATAGCATCTTTATCCCGTACAAATGGTGAAACAAGGTAACCATAGCTTTCTTCAAACCCGAACAAGAACGTTTGACTGCCATCTGTTTCATATTGCTTGATTTTTTCAGCGATAAATTTAAATCCTGTCAAAACGTCGACCATTTCAACATTAAAACGCTCTGCAATGTGTGTTGGTAATTCACTTGACACAATTGATTTAAGAGCCACACCGTTAGCAGGTAATGTTCCAGCTTCATTTTGTGCAGTTAATAAATAGTGCAACATCAAGCTAGCAATTTGATTTCCTGTTAACACTTCATAATGACCTTCTGCAGTCTTAACAGCTATTCCCAAGCGGTCAGCATCTGGATCTGTTGCAACTAATACATCAGCATCAATTTCTTTACCTAACTTGATTGCATATTCAAATGCGCCAGGTTCCTCAGGATTAGGAGATTTAACTGTTGAAAAATCAGGATCTGCTTCAGCTTGTTCTGGAACAAGATAAATAGATTCAAAGCCGGCATTTTTCAAAGCTCTTTCACCTAACATTTTTCCAGTTCCATGAAGTGGCGTATAGACTAATTTCATCTCTTTGCTCATTTCCTTCACTAACTCTGGATTAACTGTAACTTTTTTCACATTTTTTAAGTATTCACTATCTACTTCTTCTCCAATAATCGTAAGTAGTCCTTGTGATTCAAGATCTTCTTGTGATAACACATCAATTTCAAGAATATTTTCGACACTGCGAACATAGTCTGTTAAAGCATTTGCTTCTTTAGGTGGCATTTGTCCGCCGTCTTCTCCGTACACTTTGTATCCATTATATTCAGCCGGATTATGACTTGCTGTAATCATGATTCCTGCAAATGCATTTAAATGACGAACAGCAAAAGATAATTCTGGTGTTGGACGAAGACTTTCAAAAACAAAAGCCGGAATTCCATGTGCTCCAAGTGTTCTTGCAGCTTCCATAGCAAATTCTGGAGACTTATGTCTTGAATCATAAGCGATTGCGACTCCACGTTTTTGCGTTTCTTTTCCAAGGCTGTCCATAAAACGAGCTAGTCCTTCTGTTGCTTGTCTTACTGTGTAAGCATTCATACGATTAACACCCGCACCAATGATTCCACGCATGCCTGCCGTTCCAAATTCTAGAGGAGCATAAAATGCATCTTCTAATGTATCCGAATCATCTTTTAAAGATTTTAATTCTTCTTTTAATTCAGTTTCTAAATCATTAAAATTTTCCCAAAGTTGATAAGTCTCTCTCCAGCTCATTTCAATTCACCCTTTACATAATTAGTAGTATTTTGTTTTTCGTTAACGCTTCCCTTGTAAGTATAACACTTCTTATCCATCCTGGCACACAATTCAATTCGAATAATCAGCTAACTTTTTTGATTTATTAACAATTTTAATTATAAAATAATTATCTGTACGAATAACGTTAATTTCTATAAAAAAAGGAACAAGATTTCTCTTGTTCCTTTCTTTGTTACTTTTTAAATTTATTTTTCTTTACTATTAATTTGAAGTAATCGCTTTTGCTTCTAAGCTTTCTTTCAGTTTCTCAACATAGTGGAAAACGGCATTCCCTGCTAAACTGCCGTCACCAACAGCTGTTGCAACTTGACGTAAAGGAGTTAAACGAACATCTCCAATAGCAAAAATTCCAGGTTGTGAAGTCTCCATTGTTTCATTAGTTGGAATCCAACCTTCTTCATCCGTAATGCCTAAGTCTCTAAATTTGTCTGTATTTGGCAAGATACCAACATAAATAAATGCGCCATCTGCAGGAAATTCTTTGACTTCACTTGTATGAACGTTTCTAATTTTGACACCAGTTACTTTGTTGTCATCACCATAAATATTTTCTACGGTAGAATCCCAAATGAAATCAACTTTTTCATTCTTAAACGCTCTATCTTGAAGAATTTTTTGGGCTCTTAGCTCATCACGACGGTGAATAATCGTAACTTTTTTAGCAAATTGAGTTAAATAAGTTCCTTCTTCAACAGCTGAGTCTCCTCCGCCAATAACTACTAACTCTTTATTACGGAAAAAAGCTCCATCACAAACGGCACAGTAAGAGACACCACGACCATTGTATTCATTTTCGCCACCAACATTTAATTTGCGGTGTTCTGCTCCTGTTGCAATAATGATCGAGCGCGTTTTAAAGATTTTTTTTCCAGCAATAATTGTTTTATATTCTGTTCCTTGTTGGATTTCTTGAACATCAGCATATGCATACTCTACTCCAAATTGTTTAGAACCTTCGAACATCTTTTCAGATAACTCTGGTCCTGCGATACTATTAAACCCAGGGTAATTTTCAATTTCTGCTGTATTGATCATTTGTCCACCGGGGACTCCACGTTCCAACATTAGTGTAGATAAATTAGATCTTGAAGCATACAAAGCAGCTGTCATGCCTGCTGGGCCGCTTCCAATAACAACGACATCATAAATTTTTTCTTGTATCTCCATTATAAAACCCCTCATTTTCTTTAATCATTTCATCTTACTGTACACCAATTTGTAAATAATCGCTACTTATTTGCTTACAAATTAGAAGTGAATAAGCATTTTTTCTTAAAAATCGTTTAATTCCATTTTTAGTGTTTCTTGCAACTCAGATGCTTCGTCAACAAAGTCACCGCCTGGGTCTAGAGTCAGGTATTGTTCTACTAATATTAATGACTGTTCTAAATCTTCTAAAAAAGCATAATTATTGGCTTGGAAATAGTAGGCTTCTGCAAAAATATCGCCGCTGTTTTTAATTAGTTCATCTAAAATTTCGATTGATTCATCGTATTCACCAGTATGTTGATAACAAATAGCTAATTGGCAAGAGGCGAAAATACTTTCCTCTTCATTTTTTGATAAGGTTACTGCTCGTGAGAAGTATTTTTTTGCACGATCCATTTCATTTTTTTGAAAGGCAGCAATTCCACGCTTAAAATAAAATTCACTTGTTGGAATAACTTCTATAATCGTCGCCTTTTGATTTTCAATTTCAGACATATGCAATCCTCCTCTAAAGTAACATTTACTAACCAGTATAGCATATAGGTGGTATTTTTAATAGGTCTTGTTCAAGCCAAAAAACTACAAAGAGGTGAACAATTTCTCGTTCACCTCTTTGTAGTTTAGCTAGTGTAGATTATTCAGCTTCTAATTTTTTACCTAATTCAATAATGTATTCATTTAAAGAATCTTTTATCTCTGGGTGTTTCAAACCGTATTGAATGCTTGTTTTCAAAAAACCAAATTTATCTCCAACATCATAACGGGTTCCTTTAAACTCATGTGCAAAAACGCGTTGCGTTTTATTTAAAGTATCGATTGCATCCGTTAATTGAATTTCATTTCCAGCACCTGGTTCTTGTGTTTCTAAAATATCAAAAATTTCAGGGGTTAATAAGTAACGTCCAATGATCGCTAAATCACTTGGTGCATCTTCTGGATTTGGTTTTTCAACAAAACGACGAACATTATAGGTTGTTTCATCTACTTGTCCTTCTACATCAATGATTCCATACTTAGAGGTTTCTTCATGAGGAACTTTCATTACAGCAATGTTTGATGCATGGGTTTTGTCGTATCCGTTAATCAGTTGTTTGGTTAGTGGAACTTCATCTTCCATTAAATCATCTCCAAGCATAACAACAAATGGTTCATTTCCTACAAATGCTTTAGCTTGTAAGACTGCATCGCCTAATCCTTTTGGATACGATTGACGAACAAAAAATAAATTTAAACCGGTTGTTTCTTCTACTAATTCTAAAAGTTCCATTTTTCCTTTAGATTTTAGATTGGCTTCCAGTTCTGGATTTGAGTCAAAGTGATCTTCAATAGGACGTTTGCTTTTCCCAGTGACAATTAAAATATCCTCAATCCCTGAATTAATTGCTTCTTCTACAATAAACTGAATCGTTGGTTTGTCAACAATTGGCAGCATTTCTTTAGCCATAGCTTTTGTTGCTGGTAAAAACCGTGTTCCTAATCCTGCTGCTGGGATAATTGCTTTACGTACTTTTTGCATGTCTTTTATTCCTCCAATTGATTTAGATAATAGGTATTTCTTTCCTTATACTTCAGATTTTCCTTCTCGTTGCATCAATGAGACGATAATATCTTCGACTTTAGCTCCATTATACAATACTTCGTAAATTGCTGCAGTGATTGGCATCTCAATTCCTTTTTCCTGAGCTAATTCATAAGCTGCTTTAGTGGTTGCAATTCCTTCTACAACCATTCCCATACTTTCAAGAACTTCTTTCAAGCTGTTTCCTTTACCTAACATGTGACCAGCTCGCCAGTTTCTAGAATGGATACTTGTACAAGTGACAATTAAATCACCTACACCACTTAATCCAAGAAAAGTGATTGGATCTGCACCAAAAGCAACACCTAAACGACTTATTTCAGCTAATCCTCTAGTCATTAAGGCTGCCTTTGCATTATCTCCATAACCTAATCCTTGAAGTGCTCCGGCTCCTACTGCAATAATATTTTTTAAAGCTGCGCCCAATTCAACACCGATAATATCATCGTTGGTATAAATTCTAAAATAGTCATTCATAAATAATTCTTGTACGATTTTAGCCGCGTCTTCATTTGTTGAAGCTGCAGTTATGGTTGTTAAATCTTTAAGCGCAACTTCTTCCGCATGGCTAGGACCTGATAAAGCTACTACCGCTTGGCGTTTTCTTACAGGAATTTCTTCTTCTAAAATTTCTGAAATGCGTTTGTGACTCTCTTGCTCTAGCCCTTTGCTTGCATGAACAATGACCGTTTTCTTAGTTAAAAATGGTGCAACACTCTTAGCGACTTCACGGATGGCTTTTGTTGGAACCACAAAAACGATCACGTCAACGTCTTTGATTGCTTCTTCAATATGATGAGTCGCTTTAATACTGTCCGCTAAAACAACTGCAGGCAAATAAAATTTATTGGTGTGTTTAAGATTAATTTCATCTGCTTGTTTTGCTTTATGACTCCATATACGAACATCATTCCCATTTCCTTCTAATACCATTGCTAAAGCTGTTCCCCAAGAACCCGCTCCTAAAACGGCTACTTTCTTTGACATTTTACTTAGGCTCCTTTATTTCGACTGTTTCTTTTCTGATTGATTCATTCCATCTAAATAATACGGAACTGGGGGGTAATCTCTTCTTCTGTAAATCCATAGACTAAGTGCTCCTATAAATAAAACAACGGAGACAGCTTGTGACACTCGAATAAAATCAAAAATCCATAAACTGTCTGTCCTAAGACCTTCTATAAAGAAACGTCCCAGAGAATACCATAGTACATAACTTAATGCCACTTCGCCTTGTCTAAATAAGTGCTTTTTATTTCGTAAGATAACGATTAGTAAAAAACCAGCTAAACTCCATAAAGACTCATATAAAAAAGTAGGTTGGTAGTAAACGCCATTAACTTCCATTTGCTTGATAATAAATTCAGGTAAGAATAGATTTTCCAAAAACGATCTCGTTACTTCTCCTCCATGTGCTTCTTGATTCATAAAATTGCCCCAACGTCCAATTGCTTGCGCTAGCAGTACGCTTGGTGCTAAAATATCCAACATTAACCAAAGTGGAATCCCATGTTTCTTTGTGTACCAGTAGACTGTTAGACCTCCCGCAATCAAGCCACCATAAATCGCTATACCACCATTCCAAATTGCTATAATTTCACCAGGATTTTGAAGATAATAGTCTAATTCAAATATTACATAATACAAACGTGCTCCAATGAAAGCTATCGGGAGCGCCCAAAGAGCCATATCCACGATATGTTCTCCATCAATTCCTCTTTTTTCAGCTTCTCGCATACTTAAAAAAATTGCCACAAATATAGCTGCAGCGATAATGATTCCGTACCAATATACATCAAGAGGTCCTAATGAAAAGGCAATCGGATTAATTGCTCCTAACAGATTGCTCATGCTTTAATCTCCAATCTTACTGTCCAGTTGAATTTTTTTTGATTAATTTTTCTAAATTGCGTTCGAATGTTTCAGTAGCATTGTATCCCATGATTTTTGCTCTGGTATTCATCGCTGCACTTTCAATAATGATTGCCAAGTTACGACCCGTTCTAACTGGAATCGAAATTTTTGGTACATCAACATTCAAAATACGCTGTTTTTCTTCTCCACTACCTAAACGATCATACGTTTTTTCTTTATCCCAAAGTTCTAAATTAACGACTAAATTAACGACTTTACTTAAACGGATTGATCCAACCCCAAATAGATTTACAACATCTATAATACCTATTCCACGAATCTCCATTAAATGACTTAAAATTTCAGGTGGCTCACCTACGATTTTTTTATCATCAATTACATATAATTCAATTCGATCATCGGCTACAAGTCTGTGTCCTCTTTTAATTAATTCCAAAGCTGTTTCACTTTTACCTACTCCACTATCTCCAGTGATCATAACGCCCATTCCATAAATATCTACTAGCACACCATGCATAGCAATACGCTCAGCTAATTCCGCTTCTAAGAAATTCGTTACATTGCTAGATAAACGCGTAGTTGATTGTGGGGATAAGAGTAAAGGAATGCTTTTTTCAGTTGTTGCTTGTACCAACTCTTTAGGAGGAGTTAGGCCTCTTGAAATAAGGAACGCAGGTGTATCTGGTTGACACATTCTCCGCATCACAATTAACCGTTCATCACTCGTCATTTGCTCAGAAAAAGAAATTTCAGTTCTCCCAAATAATTGGATACGTTCTTGAGGATAATAATTAAAATAACCAGTAAGTTCAAGACCTGGCCGTGAAATATCATCTGTTAAAATTTTACGATCAAGAAATTCTTCTCCGTTATGTACTTCTAACTTCAGAGAGTTTACTAATTGTTTTACAGTCACACTTTTGGTCATAATTTTTTCTCCTCTGTTTAAAGATCTTTTTTTTATTTCATTTTTAATGGTTTAAAACTACTATATGATTCTCATTTTACCATTTTAATCCTTCTGTTTAAAGGAAATAGAAAGAAAACCTATTCAAAAAAACTAAATGCTTTAACATTAGTCATTTTATAAGTTTAAATTTCTTTTAAAAACAAAAAAATAGTCATAGGAAATGAAACAACCGTCTCATCTCCTATGACTATCTGATTACTTTTATAAAATGCGTTAAAAAAAGACCCGGTTTCCAATTTAGAAAACTCGGGTCTTAAACTTATCTTTTCTCATATTGCCAATTCACTTAGGTTGTCTTAATTGACTATTTAATAACATATTAACTAGCGACATCAAGATAGCCACAAGCATTGTTGCTCCAAATGATGAAAATTCAAAACCGCTCCCTACAATTGCTGCGGTCATACTCAACATAGCTGCATTAATAACGATAGTGAAAAATCCAAGAGTTAAGAGAGTAATAGGTAGGGATAAGATGAATAAAATCGGCTTTACTGCCATATTCAAAATAGCCAAGACAAGGCTGGCGCCTAATGCTACCCATATGCTTTCTACATAGAACATATTTTGCAAAAAACCAGCTAAGGCTAAGAAAATCAATGCATTAACAATAATTTTTTGCCAAAATTTCACTAAAAGTCACTCCAGTCTTCCTCTTTAACTTTCTCAGCTTCTTTACGTGGTTCTTTTTTTTCTGGTCGCTTATTTCCAGGTTTGAATCCATACGTTCCTGTATTCTCTGAATTATTATTTCTAGGAGCTTCTGGAATCACGATAGCAAGTACGATATACAGAATAAACGGCGAACCTACACCGATTAAAGTAGCTGCTCCATAAATAATGCGGAGTATCGTTGGATCAAATCCGAAATATTCTGCGATTCCAGCTAAGACACCGCTCACCATTTTATTGTCTCTTGATTTAGTCAATTTTTTCATTTTCATTCACCTCTCTGATTTTCAACACTGTTTCAAACTAGTTCATCTGCCTCTTTTAATAAAATATTACCTGTTGTTGTTTCTAATTTCAACACTAATAGTTGCGTATCCGCTATTCTTCTAAATTCTAGAAGTTGACTTGTTCGGTCTTTTCTTTCTTTAAGTGTTTCAAGATTTGCAACTCTATTTTGAATCGTTCCTAAATTACTTTTTGCTTCTCCTTCTATACTATACTGTTTAGGAAAAGATACTTTTACACTTCCGTTGACAGAAGAAGCTGCCATACGTGTTAAATCTTCACCTTCTAATGTAACTTTTACAGTACCATTGACCGTTGAAAGATTTCCACTCTTAATTTTACCATGTGCAACGATTCCGCCATTAACACTTTTTACCATCAAATCTCTTACTGTGCTATCTAATACTGTAACGGTACCATTAACGCCATCAGTTTCCAACATGGTAGCTGTTAGATTTTGGAAAAATACATTCCCATTCGTGCATTTAACATAGAAATCTTTTCCTTCGAAATCTTCAAATTTTACATTTCCATTCAAAAGATTGATTGCGGTATGATCGTATACTCTTTCAGGAAGGTAAAATACTAAGTCACAACGTATCCGTTTGTTTGGAACGTGGAATACCATTTTTTCATCGGTCACTTCCACAGTGCTGCGTTTTTCAAAAGCTTCTAAAGGTGTTGCAGTGTCTAATTTACCATAAATTTTAACATCAGCTTCAACTTTGATATCTTGGCTATCCCAGTTTTTAAATAGTACATTTCCGTTTGCAACTTTTACATCTAAAATAGATGCTGTACTTTCAGGATAATTAAACTCATGTGTGAATTTAGTTGAAGCTAAACCTGGTACACGAACATTAACATCTTTCCAGTCCATATTTTCCATCACTGTAGAGAACGTTTCTTTCATGAACTTACCAAATTGATTTCCAGTATCCACTACTTTTCCTGTTACTTGATTCAATGTCTCATTGGCTGTTTCTTTCCAATCTTCTGGTATCTCAAATTTTTCTGAAATTTGTTTCTTTTGAGTACCCCATTGTTTTCTTTTTACCGTTCTCAATTGATTTTCTAATTCAGTTTTTTCTTCTTCTAAGTCTTTCAATTGAACGTCTAACTCATTGATTTCATTTTTCATTTGATTCATTTCAGGTGCTTTTTCAGGATGTAATTCATCTAAGTCTTCTTTGGTTTCAAGTACCATTAATTTTTCTTGTACCATTCTAAGTTTGCTTCTAAGTGTCGCAATTTCAAGATTCTTTTCATCTAATTTTGCAGAATAAGAAGATGCTTCATTGGATAAACTTTCTAATATTTTTTCCAACTGATTGCGATCCTTTTGTTCTTCAGCAGAGAACGCTTCATCTTGAGCGTCTTCTTCTGATTTTAAAAACTCTGAATCAGTTTCTGTTTCTTCATTAAAAAATGGTGTTTCAGGTTTAGGTGGTATAGCAGTTTGTTCTTTTGACTCTTGCGTATGAGCTTGTTCTTTTTTAATCGCTTCTTTACCTTCTTTTTTTGCTGCATTTTCTAGTAAAACTAAGGCTTCTTCAGTAGAGATGATCCCTTGTTTAACTAGTTCGAGTATTCTTTCTCTTTGTTTCATGGTCATTTCCTCCTCAAAATTTTCAATTCCTTTGATAGTGTTTGCCTTATAATGTTAAAAGTTAGTTGTATACTGTCTTTGTTATTATCATTATTATGCGTCATCTAGGGAAATTTGTCATAGGACTTAAGTACGATTTTATTATCGTTACATAGTCTGAACAGGAGGTTAGTTTTCACGTTAAGTTTAACATGAAACAACTAAATTTAAAAAAGAAATACTTTAAAAAAGACGAATACAACTGACTGATCACAGCTTTATTCGTCCTTTTTGTACTATTCAATTGACTGTTCAATCACTTTTTCGCGCTTCTTATCTCTTTTCAAGATTTCATTCAAGTATTGTCCAGTAAAACTTTTCTTGACCTTAGCGACTTCCTCTGGAGTTCCAGTAGCGATGATCGTACCTCCACCTGCTCCACCTTCTGGTCCTAAATCAATCACATAGTCCGCTGTTTTAATCACATCCAAATTATGTTCAATAACTAAAACTGTGTTGCCTGCTTCAACTAATCGATTTAGCACAACTAGTAGTCGCGCAATATCATCCGTATGCAATCCTGTCGTAGGTTCATCTAGGATATAGAAGTTATCTCCGTTTGAACTTTTGCGTAATTCACTAGCCAACTTCATTCGTTGTGCTTCCCCACCTGATAATGTGGTAGCCGGTTGTCCTAGTGTTACATATCCCAATCCAACATCGATGATTGTTTGCAACTTTTTACGAATTTTAGGAACATTTTCAAAAAAGACAACTGCTTCTTCTATTGTCATGTTCAGCACATCAGAGATATTTTTCCCTTTGTATCTGACCTCTAAGGTTTCTGAATTGTAACGTGTGCCATGACAGATTTCACATGGTACATACACATCAGGAAGGAAATGCATTTCAATTTTTAAAATTCCATCTCCTCTACATGCTTCACACCGTCCGCCTTTCACATTAAAACTAAAACGCCCTTTTTTGTACCCTCTAATTTTAGCTTCATTTGTTTGAGCAAATAAATCGCGGATATCATCAAATACACTTGTATACGTTGCTGGATTGCTTCGAGGTGTCCGTCCTATTGGACTTTGATCAATATCAATAACTTTTTCTAATCCTTTATGACCTTCTAATGATTTGTATTTTCCAGGTTTTTGTTTTGAACGATTTAAATCCCGAGATAAGGTCTTTTTCAAAATAGAATTAACTAAAGAACTCTTACCAGATCCAGAAACACCCGTAACAGCTACAAAACGGCCTAGCGGAAAATCAACATTTACATTTTTCAAGTTGTTCTCAGCTGCCCCTTTAACGCGAATAGCACCTTTATCTTCTGTTCTACGCTCTTTAGGAACAGGTATAAATTTTTTCCCTGATAAATAAGCGCCGGTTAAGGAATTCTTACTATTAGCAACTTCTTCTGGTGTTCCGATGGCCATGATTTCTCCACCCTTTTCACCTGCACCAGGACCTATATCAATCAAATAATCGGCAGCTCTCATGGTGTCTTCATCATGTTCTACGACGATTAATGTATTGCCTAAATCACGCATTTTTTGCAATGATTCAATAAGTCGATTGTTATCTCTTTGATGCAGCCCTATTGAAGGCTCGTCTAGTATATATAAAACACCCGACAAATTAGATCCAATCTGAGTTGCCAAACGAATACGCTGTGCTTCTCCCCCAGATAAAGTACCGGCAGTACGACTTAGGGTTAAATAATTCAACCCAACATTCTTCAAAAAACTCAATCGATCATTTACTTCTTTCAATATAGGCTTTGCAATCATGTCATCATTTTCAGATAGAGACAATTCATCGAAAAATTGCATTGATTTTTCAATCGGATATTCACATACTTCCCCAATGTCTTTTCCATCTATTTTTACTGATAATGCTTCTGGGTTTAATCGTTTTCCACCACACGTTTGGCAAGCCAATTCCGTCATATACAACCTCATTTGGTCTCTTGTAAAATCGCTGCTTGTTTCACGATACCGTCTTTGAATATTCGTCAATACACCCTCAAATGGGATGTCGACATCACGTACACCACCAAAGTCATTTTTATAATGAAAATGGAATAATTCTCCCTTTGAACCTTTCAAAACAAATTCTTGCTCTTCTTCAGGCAATTCTTCAAATGGGATGGTCATATCAATTTTAAAATGTTTACAAGCTTGTTCCAACATTTGTGGATAGTAATTTGAACTAATTGGATTCCATGGCAAAATAGCTCCGTCTTTCAACGATAAGCTTTTATCTGGAACTACTAAATCAACGTCTACTTCTAACTTAATGCCCAATCCGTCACAATCGGGACAAGAACCAAATGGCGCATTAAATGAAAATAATCGAGGTTCTAATTCACCAACAGTAAATCCACAGTAAGGACATGCATAATGCTCACTAAATAATACTTCTTCTTGACCCATGATATCTGCAATCGCATAGCCTTCTGCTAAGCGCAAAGCTGCTTCGAAGGAATCAAATAAACGCGAACGGATGCCTTCTTTGACTACAATTCGATCAATAACAATTTCAATATCATGCTTTTTATTTTTTTCCAACTCAATATCATCAGTAATATCATACATTTCTTTATTTACTCGTACACGAACGTATCCTTCAGATTTAACTTTATCAAAAACTTTCTTGTGCTGACCTCTTTTTCCAACAACAATAGGAGCTAATAATTGGATTCTTGTTCCCTCAGGATATTCTAGTACACGGTCCACCATTTGCTCAACAGACTGACTAGAAATCTCCGTACCGTCATTTGGACAAATAGGATGACCAATACGAGCATATAATAATCTTAAATAGTCATTGATCTCCGTTACCGTTCCTACCGTAGACCGTGGATTTTTACTAGTTGTTTTTTGATCGATTGAGATAGCCGGACTTAAACCATCTATACTATCCACATCTGGTTTATCCATTTGACCAAGAAATTGACGAGCATAAGCTGAAAGACTTTCAACATAACGCCTTTGACCTTCAGCATATAAAGTATCGAAAGCTAAAGAACTCTTACCAGACCCTGATAATCCGGTAACAACTACTAGTTTGTCTCTTGGTATCGTTACATCAATGTTTTTCAGATTATGTGAACGCGCGCCTTTGACGGTAATTTTATCATGTGCCATTTGCTTACTTCCTTTTTAGTTATTTTTAATGCTTCAAATTTAGTTTATAAGAATAGTTTAACGAAAACACAAAAGATAGGATAGCTACATGCATCCTACCCTTTTATCTTACTAGTTTATCATATTATATTATTTTTAGCGAACGTTTGTTCATCTGTTAGTCACTTAATGAATCATTAACAATTCGTTGCGTTATTTTTTGTAATTGATCTTGATTTGTAAAGTTCCCACTTAACAAGTCAGGAAGGATTTCTTTCAAAAAATAATGTGTACTCGTCAAATGTCTAAATTCTAAGATTGTTTTTAAAGATTCTTCATAAATTTCAGTAAACACGCGTTCCGGATTTCCTTTTTGAATTTCTCCAAAAGATTCATAAAGCAAATCAATTTTGTCTGAAACAGATAAAATTTGCCCTTCTAAAGTTTCATCTTTCCCTTCTTTTAGTCGTTCAAAATAAGCAGGTTGGAATTCTTTTGGAATTTCTTTTTTTACGAAGTTTTCCGTCATTGAATCTTCAACATCTGCTAACATTCCTCGTAATTCAGGTGTCGCATATTTAACAGGCGTTTTAATATCTCCTATGAAGAGTTCTGTATAGTCATGGTTGAGCGCCTTTTCATATAGTGCTCTCCAGTTGATTTCATTTCCTGCTTGCTCTTCTACAGTTCCTAGAAACTGTGCAATTTGAGTAACTTTAAACGAATGCGCTGCAACAGAATGGTCTTCATATTTAAACTTCCCTGGACAACGAAAGATGTTTTCTAAATCACTTAAGCTTTTAATATACTGATGCATCCCCATTTTAACTCATCCTCCATTTGTTAAATTTTTATTATCCTAACATAGAATACTTAAGAAAGCAAAAGACCTTGACAACTATACCTCTTATCCTAAACTAGCTAAAAAAACGACTGGAATAATTTTCCAGTCGTTTTTGTTGATTAATTTATAGGACTATTTTTATTGTGAGTGTTTAATTCAACAACTTTACCAGAATTCAAGTATACGATCCATTCAGAAATATTTGTTACATAATCCCCAATTCGTTCTAGGTATCCAGCTACAAGCATATAATCTGATCCACCCAACACAATTTCTGGATCAGCTTTCATGTGTTCTATACAATCATGGTGGATTTTTTTTGCATCTTTATCTACTGCTCGATCACTTAAAGCTATTTGTTTAGCCTTTTCTGTATCAAAATTAACATATGCATCTAAAACGCCTTGAACCATAACTTTTACTTTTTCAGACATTTCAGCAATTTCTGCTTCCACTTCATAGATTCGTTTGTTTCCTTTTACTCGAATAGTCGATTTTGCAATACTAACTGCGTGATCGCCCATTCTTTCAAGATCAGCACAAGCTTTCATAACCGTTACAATCTTTCTTAAATCTGTTGTGACCGGTTGTTGTAACGCAATCATTTCAAAACATTGTTTCTCTAGCTCAACTTCGTGTCTGTTAATTTCCAAGTCTCCATCAATTACTTCTTGAGCGAGATTTTTATCATGATTTACAAAGGCTTTTACTGATTTATAGATTGCTTCGTTAACCATTTTTCCCATTTCAAAAAAATGAACGTGTAAATCATTTAATTCCTCTTCAAATACTCGTCTCACTTTCCATCACTCCTATACCATTTTCTTAATTATGCAACGAATTACCCAAAACGTCCAGAAATATAGTCTTCTGTTTCTTTTTGTTTAGGTCTTGTAAAAATTTGTCTTGTTTCCCCATGTTCAATCAAGTGTCCATTTAAGAAAAATGCTGTATTATCAGATATTCTTGATGCTTGTTGCATATTATGAGTAACGATTATCATGGTATAATCTTTTTTTAATTCTAATAACATATTTTCAATTTTTGCGCTTGAAATAGGATCTAGAGCACTTGTAGGCTCATCCAGTAGAATAACAGACGGTTCAATTGCTAATACTCGTGCAATACAGACTCTTTGTTGTTGTCCACCTGAAAGCGAAAGAGCACTTTTATGCAATTTATCTTTCACATCTTCCCAAACAGCTGCTTTTTTTAAACTTTCTTCCACGATAGCATCTATCTTAGCTTTGTCTTTCATTCCTGCAATTTTCAAACCATAGGCAACATTTTCATAGATTGAAAAGGGAAAAGGATTCGGTTGTTGAAATACCATACCAACTTTTTTCCTTAATTCAACAGTATCCATTTTAGGACTGTAGATTTCTTTGTTTTCAAATTTTACGTTACCTGTAATCGTCACATTCGGAATCAAATCATTCATCCGATTTAAAGTTCTTAAAAAAGTAGATTTTCCACAACCACTTGGCCCAATCAATGCAGTAATTTCGTTAGGCTTAAAGTCTAACGAAACACCTTTTAGTGCTTCGTTATTTCCATAGTATAAATGAACATCTTTAGATTCAATAATAAATTTTTCATTACTCACTCTTTTTCCTCCTACCCAAAATGACCAGATACATAATCTTCTGTTGCTTGAATTTTTGGACGAGTAAAAACTTTTCTCGTTTCATCGTACTCGATCACGTTTCCTACATAAAAGAAAGCTGTGTAGTCACTAATTCTTGAAGCTTGTTGCATATTGTGAGTAACAATAATAATTGAATAATCTTCTTTCAATTGCAGTAGTGTTTCTTCTACTTGACTAGTAGAAATTGGATCCAAAGCACTTGCTGGTTCATCTAAAAGTAAAATATCCGGTTTAAGGGCAATTGCTCTTGCGATACATAACCGTTGTTGTTGTCCTCCAGATAAGGCCAATGCACTTTTATTTAATTGATCTTTCACTTGATCCCATAAAGCAGCTTGTTTTAAACTAGTTTCCACTGCTTCATCTAACGTATTTTTATCTTTGACTCCATGTCGTCTTAAAGCAAAGGCAATATTGTCGTAAATTGATTTACTAAATGGATTAGGACGCTGAAATACCATTCCAATATTTTTACGCATTTCATATACATCGATATTTGAAGCATTCACATCAATACCTTCGTACATAATTTTTCCAGTTACTCTAGCCGATTCAATTTCATCATTCATCCGGTTTAACGAACGCAAGTAAGTTGATTTCCCACATCCACTTGGCCCAATAAGAGAGGTGATTTTATTTTCTTCAAATTCTAACGAAACACCTTTGATGGCTTCATTATCTCCATACCATACATGTAAATCTTCGGTCGACAAATCGATTTTCGTACCGGGGGCCATTTTTAAAACATTTGTTTCTAAGTTAGCTTGATTGGGCATTCCTTAAATCCTCCTTATCTAACTGAAGCATTACTTCTACAATTCATTTCTTTTACTAAGCAGAAGTAGCTTTCTTTTGCAGTTTTCTTCCTAGGTAACGAGCAACTAAATTAAATAATAATACTGCAATAATCAAAACAGCTGAAGCTCCTGCAGACACTTGTGCTCCGTCAGGCATAACACCTTCACTGTTGATTTTCCATATATGAACAGCCAATGTTTCAGCTGGTCTCATTATATTCAATGGACTTGTAATCGATTGTGGATTCCAGTTGGCAAAATCTAGCGCCGGTGCGCTTTGCCCAGCTGTGTAAATCAATGCTGCTGCTTCACCAAAAATACGTCCAGCTGCTAAAATCATACCTGTTAGAATACCAGGCAATGCTGCAGGTAAAATAATGCGAGTAACGGTTTCCCAACGAGACAAACCTAAAGCTAATCCAGCTTCTCTTTGAACACCGGGTATGGCTTGCAGTGAGTCTTCTATTGTACGTGTTAACAATGGCAAGTTAAAAATCGTTAATGCAAGAGCACCAGAAAGAATTGAGAAGCCAAAATCAAATTGAATAACAAAGATCAAAAAGCCAAAAAGCCCAACGACGATAGAAGGCAATGAACTTAGCACTTCTATCGCTGTTCTGATGATATCTGTCAACCAATTTTGTTTTGCATATTCTGACAAATAAATAGCAGCACCTAAAGCTAAAGGTGCACTAATCACCATCGTTAAAAGCAACAAGTAAAACGAGTTGAATAATTGAATTCCTATCCCGCCTCCCACTTGAAACGATCTCGCAGGCTGAGTTAAAAATTCCCATGAAATTTGTGGCACACCTCGCCATAAAATAAAGGCTAGCAGACTGAATAAAATAAGAACGATGAACATAGATAAAGCATATAAGACACCGACTGCGAATTTATCCCATTTTTTTGCATTCATTATTTTATAGCCCCTTTCTTACCGATCCAACGCGTTAAGATATTAAAGAATAGTGCCATAACCATTAGGATTAAGGCTAGTGACCAAAGAACATTATTTTCTAGTGTTCCCATCACTGTATTCCCCATACTCATAGTCAATATACTTGTTAAGGTCGAAGCCGGAGTCACTAAACTTGTCGGCATCAATGCAGCATTACCGATAACCATTTGAACAGCAAGAGCTTCTCCAAAGGCACGAGCCATTCCAAAAACTACAGCTGTCAACAATCCTGGCATTGCGCTTCTTAGAACAACTTTATAAATGGTTTGCCATCTTGTTGCACCCATAGCAAGAGAAGCTTCACGGTAATGTCTTGGTACAGAGTTTAAAGCATCCACTGCCATACTTGTCACAGTCGGTAAAATCATAACAAATAACACAAAAGTAGCAGATAAAATACCAAAACCCGTTCCTCCAAAAATAGAACGAACAAAAGGAACAACGACGGTCAGCCCAATAAATCCGTAAACTACAGATGGGATACCTACTAATAATTCAACGACCGGCTGTAAAACTCTTTTCCCAGTAGATGGCGAAATTTCAGTCATGAAAATTGCCGCACCGATTGCAAAAGGTGTCGCTAGTGCTGCCGATAGCAGGGTCACTAAAAATGATCCTGTAATCATTGGAAGTGCCCCTACAAGAGGCAATCCGTCTTCACTAACATTTCCTGGATTCCAGATTGAACCAGTTAAAAAGCCCCAAAAAGAAACTCCATCAGTAAAGAAAGTAGAAAGACCTTTGCTCGTAACGAAATACAAGATCGACACAACTACAAGTACGATAATAGCGATACAAATAAAACTAACGGTTTTTCCTAATTTTTCCAGTCTACCTTTTTTTGAGTTTCCAAGTAATCTTGCTTGAATCTCTTCCAAAAGAAGCCCTCCTCTTATCTCAAATACAACAAGCTGAAAGTCGGTTTTTCATATTGAAAGATCGTCTTCAGCTTCATGCTATCTTTTTATCTCATATTCATTTTATTTAGCAATTTATTCTATAGGTACAGTATTTCCTTCTACATCTCGTTCAACTTCCATTTCACTAGTTGGAATATAGCCTAAAGCACCAATCAATGAAGCTTGAATTTCATCCGATAAAATGTAATCCAGAAACTCTTTTGTTAAACCAGTTGGTTCTCCATTTGTATACATGTGTTCATAAGACCAAATCGGCCAATCATTTGTTTTTACATTTTCATCTGTTGGCTCTACTCCATCTATTGATAAAGCGACCACATCGTCGTTTACATATGAGAAAGCTACATAACTGATGGTTCCAGGTGTACTAGCAACAATTTGACGTACTGTCCCACTTGATTCCTGCTCTTGTGTAATAATGCTGTTTTGTCCTTCTTCTAGGACCCATTGTTCAAATGTAGCACGTGTTCCACTACCAGCTGCACGATTCAAAACCGTTATTGGCAAATCTTTCCCACCTAATTCTGACCAGTTCGTAATTTTCCCTGTAAAGATGTCTTGCAGTTCTTGTATACTAATATCAGTAACTCCAGTACCGGGTGTCACAATTGGTGTGATTCCGACAACAGCCACACGATGATCAACTAATTTAGAAGCATCGATGCCATCTTTTTCTTCAGCAAAAATGTCTGAATTCCCAATATCTACTGCATCTGCAGCAATTTGGCTTAATCCAGTTCCACTACCTCCGCCTTGTACGTTAATAAATTTCCCAACATTTTCAGAACTGAATTGTTCACCAGCAGCTTCTACAAGTGGTTGTAAAGCAGATGACCCAACTGCAGTAATCGATTCTTCTTCTACTACAGGTCCACATGCTGTTAGAATAAACCCAAATACAATAAGCAACAGAAATCGACTATTTTTTAATTTCATCTTATACCTCCTAGGCATTTACCTAAATTACATACTTCTTAATAATAGCGTACTTTTGTAAAAATTAAATAGCGTAATTGTAAATATTGTGTAAAGGCACATTATGCCTTATTATCATTCTAACTTTTTTAAATTAAAAGAGCAAAGAAAAAAAGCGGTAGATAGAGTTTTATCTCTGGTCTACTGCTTTTTTTCTTTGTTTCTCTGATCTACTGTTACAAAATCAAATGAGAGATTTTTTATCTCTCTCCAATTTAAATTTACTTAATAGTGATAAAAACCAGCTTAAACTATTTCTTTTTATCGTTTACTTGTATTCAACTCTACAACTTTACCTGTTTTTAAATAAACAATCCATTCACATATATTGGTAACATAATCACCGATGCGCTTTAGATATCTTGCAGCTAACATGTAATCTGTTGCTCCTAAAATCAATTCAGGATCTGCTTTCATTTCATCAATACATTGTTGATAAATACCATAAAAATCCTGATCAATGTCGTTAATAACGGTTGCTAAATCCTTTGCTTTGTTAGCATCTTCCTTAATATAAGCTTCTAATACACCTTCAACCATCACTTTTACTTTCTCTGAAAGTTCTGCTATATTGGCTTCGATTTTTGGAACACGTTTTGTACCTTTAACTCGAATAGCGGCTTTTGCGACACTGACTGCGTGATCTCCCATTCTTTCTAGATCAGCACTAGCTTTCATAACCGTTACTATTTTACGCAGATCACTTGTAACAGGTTGTTGCAATGCAATTAACTCAAAACATTTTTTTTCTAATTCCGTTTCACGTGCATTGATTATGACATCATTATCGATTACTTGCTGGGCAAGTTCTTTGTCGTGGTTAGTAAATGCCTTTACTGACTTGTAAACAGCTTCATTAACCATCATACCCATCTCCGAAAAATGAACATGTAAATTTGCCAGATCTTCTTCATACACTCTTCTCAAATCATTTCCCTCCAATCCTTATTAAAATGGTTAACCAAAACGTCCTGAGATATAATCTTCTGTTTGCTTTTGTTGAGGATTTGTAAATATTTTTCTTGTTTCACCCGTTTCGACGATTTTTCCATTTAGAAAAAAGGCGGTTCTATCTGATACACGAGAAGCCTGCTGCATGTTATGTGTAACCATTACAATAGTATAATTCTCTTTCAAAACTGTAACCAATTCTTCTATTTTAGCCGTTGAAATGGGATCTAATGCACTTGTAGGTTCATCCATCAGTAAGATTTCAGGCTCAACAGCTAACGCACGTGCAATACAAATTCTTTGTTGCTGTCCACCTGATAAAGACAACGCATTTTTTTTTAAATCATTTTTTACTTCTTCCCAAATGGCTGCTCCTCGAAGACTTTTTTCAACTAAAGCATCTAGTGCTTTTTTATCTTTGATTCCATGGGTTCTTGGTCCGTAAGCAATATTATCGTAAATACTCATTGGAAATGGATTCGGTTGTTGAAAAACCATACCCACTTTTTTACGCAACTCATTGACATCAAAGTCCTTTTTATAAATGTTTTCTTCATCTAATAAGATAGATCCTTCTATCTTACAACCCTCAATCAAATCATTCATTCGATTTAAACTCTTAATCAATGTTGATTTGCCACATCCGGACGGGCCAATAAAAGCTGTAATTTGATTTTTAGGAATCTCTAAATTTACATTGTGCAAAGCTTGAAACTCACCATAAAATAGATCCATATTTTTAATACTTAATTTACTCATTATTTTGTCCCCTTTGTCAGTCTATTACTCAAAAATGTTGACAAACCATTAATCATTAAAACAAATAAAATCAGAACAACTCCTGTTGCATAGGATTCATTTACATGCATTCCTTCACTTGATAGAACATACATATGCAAAGCTAATGTTCTTCCAGATGAAAATAAGCTGTCTGGTAAATTTGTTGAACTTCCGAGCGTATACAATAAAGCAGCTGTTTCGCCAACAACTCGTCCACTTGCAAGTATGACACCTGATAAGATTCCAGGCATAGAAACGGGTAATATCACTCTAAAAATCGTTCTTAATTTTCCTGCTCCTAAAGCAAAGCTCGCTTCTCGTAAAGAGTCATTTACTGATAACAATGCTTCTTCTGTCGAACGAATAATCAATGGTAAAACCATTATTACCGAAGTTAGCACACCTGCTAAAACAGAATATTGAAAGTTTAAGAAAGTAACAAAAAACAACATTCCGAAAAGACCATATACAATAGAAGGAACAGCTGCTAAAGTATCCGTTGCAATACGAATAACTTCAACGACTTTATTTCCTTTTTGAGCATATTCTACTAAATAGAACCCTGTAAACACACCCAGAGGAGTTGCAATCAATAGAGTCATACCCACTACAATAAGAGTTGTAATTAGAGACGGCATCAATGAAACGTTATCTGTTGTGTATTTCCACGCAAACATTTCCGGAGTAATATACGGTATTCCTTTGGCTAAAATGAACCCTACGATGTAAAACAGAGATCCGAATGTTATGGCTGCTGCTAAATAAATTAAACTTCTCATTAATTTGCTGGCCATGATTATCTAGCCCCCTTTTTCTTAATGATTAAGAAAGTACCATTAATGATTAAGATAAACACAAACAATACCACTGCCGTTGCAATGAGTGCTTCTCTGTGCGAACCACTTGCATAAGCCATTTCCAGTACAATGTTCGTTGTTAATGTACGAACGCCTAACGTTAAGCTTTCTGGCATAATAGGCTGATTTCCAGCGATTAAAACGACAGCCATGGTTTCTCCAATTGCACGTCCAATTCCTAAAATAACTGAGGAAATAATTCCAGATTTAGCAGCAGGTACAACTACTTTCATAACTGAGCGTTCGTGCGTCGCTCCTAAAGCCATACTCCCAGTATAATAACTTCCAGGAACAGCTCGTATGGATGATTCTGACAAGCCAATAATCGTTGGCAAGATCATGATTCCAAGTAAAATGATAGCTGTCAACATGTTCATACCTGTACCACCAACTAGTCTACGCATGATTGGTACGATAGCTTGTAATGCAAAGAACCCATAAACGATAGAAGGAATAGCTGCCATCAAGTTAACAGCCGGCTTTAGAATTTTGTATAACCAACCTGGACAAAACTTTGCCATAAAGATAGCCGTTAAAATTCCTATTGGTACCCCAACAATGATTGCGCCAGATGTTACAGCTAAAGATCCCATAATCATTGGCAATATTCCAAATGAGGCAGGGGTATTAGAAGGTGCCCATTTTTGACCAAATAAGAAATCAAAAACTCCATATTCAACCATGAATGGAACGCCGCCTGCAAAAATAAAGATACAGATTAAAATGATAGCTAAGACTGATGTCAATGCAGATACAAAAAAGACACCTTTCATAAATCCATCTAATTTTTTCGTCTTCATATTGTTCTCCTTTAACTTTAAACAGAATAAATCATCCATAAACACATTCTTTTTCAATTGCATTTATGGATAATTGTAAATTTTTTTACCTACTTTTATCCCCATATATGAAAAACCAGCCTATCTTGATGGATACAAGTTGATAGGCTGGATTCATTTGTCAATTTCCCAATTGACTGAAACTCACTTCATAAAAATAACCAGAATCTCTCTGGTTATTTTTATGTTTTACCTAGTTTTTATTTAACAATTTCATCCCAAGTTGTTACTTCACCTGTAAAGATTTGTTTTACTTGTTCCATTGTTAAATCTTCAACTGAATTTTCGTTGTTAACAATTACAGCGATACCATCAATAGCAAGTGGCTCAGCTGTTAATACGTCTAATTCTTCATCTTTTAATTCGCGAGAAGCCATTCCAATATCAGCCGATCCGTCCATTGCAGCAGTCATACCAGCAGAAGAACCATTTGACGTAACATCGATTGTAACTTCTGGGTTAAGAGCCGTATATTCTTCAACTAGAACTTCCATTACTGGTGTTACTGAAGTTGAACCAACAACACTGATATTTCCAGTCATGTCTTCAGCTGCTTCATATGCAGGAGCATCTGTAACGGCTTCAACGTATCCTTCATTTACAATAATTTCTTGTCCCTCAGCACTCATAATGTATGTCCAGAAATCTTGAGCAACTTCACTTAATTCTCCATTGTAAGCAATATTGAATGGACGAGAAATTGCATATGAACCATCTTGTACAGTTTCAGGAGTTGCTTCTACTCCTTCAATGTTCACACCTTTAATACTATCATCTAATGCTCCTAAAGAAATGTATCCGATTGATGTTGGGTCTCCAGCTACTGTTGTCATCACACCACTCGTACTATTTTGAATAGTCGCTCCAGAATATGTGTTATCTGTTTCAGTATCGCCATCTTCAACTAGTACACCTGTAATTTCAGTAAAAGCTCCGCGAGTACCAGAACCATCTTCACGTGAAATAACATTGATTGTTTGAGTTGTGTCAAATTCTTCCGTATTTTCTGATGAACCTGCAGAATTTGATTCTGCTCCACAAGCTGCTAATGTTAAGCCTAAGCCTAAAGTTAAAGTTAATTTTGATAGTTTTGTAATAGTCATTTTACCCATCCTTTTAGTATTAGTGTTGGACATCCATATCCCTCGTCCACATACATATCTTAACGAATGAATATTAATTTTACTCTCGCTTTATGTAATGTTTTTGTAGATTATTGTAAAGAGTATTAACTTTGTGTAAATATTGCTGTATTTTGCTATCGATATAGAGTCTTAAATTTTTATTAATGGTGCTTAATATTCGTACAACCATTTGTTAAACCAGTAAAAAAAGCCCTGAGATTTACTCAAGGCTTTTTTCTACAATTTAATTTAATGTTGCATCGCCTGTAACTAGCTACTTTGGTTGGATAGGCAGTTTTACAGTGAATGTTGTTCCTAACCCAAGTCTGCTTTCAACGGCAATCGATCCATTCAAATTTCCCACTAAATACTTCACGATAGATAATCCCAATCCCGTTCCGCCAGAATTACGACTACGGGCTTTATCCACTCGATAAAAACGTTCAAATATTCGATCTTGTTCATCTTCTGGTATTCCTATTCCATTATCTGAAACCAAGATAACAGCTTGATTCTTTTCTTTTCTTATAGTAACCGTTACTTCTCCGCCATCCTGAGTATAGACAACAGCATTATTAATAAGATTAGCTAATATTTGCTTTAATCGACTGCTGTCCACTGTAATAGACAAAGTATCTTCTTCAATTAAGTTCAATTTCATCTCTTTTTCATCTGCTGTTTGTTTTACGAGCTGAAAGGTAGATAATACTGCTTCGGTAAGATTGACTTCTTGCATGTTCATAGGCACTTGTTTTTGTTCCAGTTTCGACAACTCTAGAATATCATTCACTAAAAAATCTAAGCGACTGCTTTCAGCTAACATAATTTCTAAAAATTGTTTCAATACTTCTTTGTCTTCCATTGCTCCGTCCAACAAAGTTTCTGAGAAACCCTTAAGGGCTGTAACCGGAGTCTTTAATTCGTGTGAAGCATTAGTTACAAAATCTGTTCGGACTTTTTCAAGCCTTCTAATTTCTGTAATATCGTACAACAAAACAATTAAATTTTGCTCTCCTGGTTCTTTCCCATCAATAGGAACAATATTCGCATCAACAATTTTATCTTTGGGATAATAAAAATAGATTTCATCATTTTGTTTTTCATTTTGTTGATATGCTATTTCAATCAAGTGGCTTAATCCATAGCTTTTTGTTGCTTCAACATAAGAATTCCCAACAAGTTTGGTGATATCTTCCCCTAGAATAACACTCATAGCAGGATTCACCATTTTTATGGTTCGATGTTCATCTATCAACATTACACCAATAACCAAATGATTGATCAATTCATAAAGTCGTTTGTCATTTTGCTCGATTTCTTGTGTTTGTTCTTCTAAACTTGTTGCTAGTTCATTTATCGTTTGTCCTAAATCGGCTACCTCACCATACGCATTCCCACTATACCTGACTTCATACTGTTTATTGGAAAGACTTTTAGCAACAATCATAATATCATTAATGGGTTTTGCTATACGTTTTGTTATAATTAGTGTGATTAAGGTCGTTAAAATAAGGGCTAATAAGCTGAACAGCAACAGAGAGTTTTTTATTTGTTCACTAATTTGATTGATTTCAGCTACAGGTCTAGATAAACGTAAAACCCCTACTAATTCATTCTGTTCGCTCAGCAACGGTACTGCGACATAATACAACGTTTCTTTTGTACTTTCGCTATTCCTGGCTGAAACCCCTACCTTATCTCCAGCTAATACCGCTTTAAATTCCTCACGATTGCTATGATTTTCCAATGTTTCTTTATTTGTTGCTGAATCAAAAACGACAATACCAGAAAGATCAATGATTGTTAATCTTTCATCTGATTGCATCTCAAGAGCTGTTGCTTCATTTGTTGCAGCTTCCAAATTTGTTAAATCAGCAGCATTCATAGGAAGTAAATCTGCTATTGTTTTAGCTTGTTTGATCAACTCTTCTTCTTGACTGTTACTAGCATAATCTTGTAATAAATTAATCGAGAAAAGACCAATAGATAAACTGAAAATAGTGAATATCGCAATGAAAATAGCTAAAATTCGAAATTGAAGTTTCTTCATTTTTTTGGAGCCTCAAATTTATAGCCAAAACCCCTTACTGTTCGGATATAAGTTGGATTTTTTGTGTCTACTTCTATTTTTTCTCTTAAATGGCTAATGTGCACGTCGACAATTCGGGTTTCACCTGCATAATCAAAGTTCCATATTGCATCCAACAATTGTTCTCTGCTAAGAATACGATTGATTCGTTTGATCATATACATCAATAATTCAAATTCTTTAGGAGTAACATCTATTTTTTCTCCTCTTACAATCACTTCATACTGGCTAGGATCTATTTGGATGTCTCCTACTTTTATTAATTCATCCTGTTCTTCTGGATTAGTGGACTCTTTTAAAGCTTCTTCCACATTGCTTTTACTGCTCATTCGTCTCATAATAGCTTTCATTCTCGCAAGTACTTCACGTGGACTGAATGGTTTGGTCATATAATCATCCGCACCTAGTTCAAGACCGATAATCTTTTCAAGTTCATCATCTTTAGCTGTTAGCATCATTATTGGCGCTTCAATTTTTTCTTGTCGCAATTTTTTACAAATATCCATTCCACCCATTGACGGAAGCATTAAATCTAAAATGATAAAATCATACGGGTGAGCTACAGCCATTTCATATCCCTCTAAACCATCCAAAGCTGTATCGACTTGATACCCTTCTTTTTCCAGATTAAAAGCTAATAATGTTAAAATAGATTGTTCATCATCGACAATTAATACTTTTTTCATTTTATCCCGCCTATATTGATATTTTTAATTTTCCATTTTTGCCTTAACCTACTTTTCTAAGATCACTACGCCAATTTCATGAGGAGAATCTGCGTAAATAGCTGTTTCAGTTAAGCGCAGTTCACCATCTACTCCTTTAACTTTCAAATGACAATAAACACTGTTTTTTGATAATGCTTGGTAAAAGTCAGATTCAGTTTCAATAGGCACATTATTGCAATAAACAATTGTATCTCCAACTACTAAATTCATTTTTTCCGCAGGAGTATCTGGACGAATACCAATAATTTTTATACCATTTTCAGCTGGTCCAAAAAGGACACTCCAATTTTTTTCTCGTTTACGATGACGATATAATACAATCCCTCCACCAATAATCATGAATACAAATCCAAAAATTGGAGCATAAGGAACCCAAATGGAAACTATGGCAATTATCACTGCCACTCCTGTTATTACTACTAAATCATTAACTAACTTAGAAACAGCAGCTTTTGGTACTTGAGACTGGATTGTGAATTGAAAACCAATTAAAATCGGTAACCAAAAGAAAGAATACAATTCGTTTCCGATTGAAAAGACTGGCCACCAGCTAAATAATGCTTGAAAACCTTCACCTGGAACAACTAATAACAATGGCATTACCCAAAATGGTTTTATTGGATATTTCGCAATCCGTTTTCCACGTTTTGTTTTTAAAAAGCGTGCTGATAAATGAGTATCTGCTTTTCTTTTGATGGTAACAATAGAAGCCCCTAATAAAAGAATAAGAATAATAAAACTGTTCATAAGTAATGGTGGACCAATAAATTCGCTTTGACTTAAAGGCTGATACCAGTTATTTGGTATAAAAGAAACATCAGGACTGTCTAAAACTAATGGTAGTCCTAACAGAATTAATGAACTCATTGAAACTGTAAATATCGGATGAACAAATCGATAACCAACAACCAAACTTAGTATTGTTACAATTTGATACACAATAATCCAGTCCATTGTAACTGGAATACCGACAATGGTTAAAAGAATTGAACCAATCACTCCAAAAAGAAGCCCTAAAATTAAATAGTTTTTAATTTCGTACAATGTATTATAAACAGCTACACGATGATTACTTCTTTCATGCTTGATCCGACGGTGACTTGTCCAAATTGCAAAAACTAAACCCACTAAAAATGTAGGTTGGATAAAAAACAGCACTAGCGCAATAAAAAAATTTGCTGCCATTTGCATCTACTCCTTCTCTTCTTTTCTATTTTATCAAACTAAATGAATATAATCATGAATTTATCTATTTCTAAATATAGTTTACATGATTTTTACAATAAAAAGCAGTTTATACCCCATATTTATTTTTTTATCTAAAAAAAACCAATCGCTAACACGATGTTAGCGATTGGTTTAAAACGTTTTTGGGAAACGGTCAGAATAAAATTCTGTATTTTATTAAGTGAATTAGTTTATACGGCCAAAACCAACTAAGTATTGAGCCCAGTAAGCTTGACTAATCGTTGTAACTGAAACACCTTTTGAAGATTGTGAACCAATAAATTGATTGTTTCCAAGATAGATACCTACATGATCAATACTTCCTGTCTGGTTAAAGAACACTAAATCACCAGGTTGTGCTTCAGATTGCGAAATCTTTGTTGAAGCTGCATATTGAGCACCTGCTGTACGTGGAAGACTGATGCCAGCTGCTGCAAATGCATAGCTAGTGAAACCAGAACAGTCAAAACCGCTAGTAGATGTTCCACCATAAAGATATGGTGTTCCAAGAACCCCATAGGCTGCATTTTTAATTGTTGCCCATGAACCATTTGAAGAATTTTCTGCTGTTGAAGCAGCTTTTTTTGTTTCAACTGGTTTAGCTGTTAACTCTGAAGCTTCGTTTGCTTTAGTTTCAGAACTCATTAGTTCAACAGTTGCAGAACTTGTATTTTCAACAGAAGATGTTGTTTTCACAAGTGCTAATTCTTCTGCTCCTTTTTCAGCTGCAGCTTTAACAGCTAAAAATTTCTCTTTTTCATTTGTTACAATAGATTTTTCAGCAGCAATAGATGCAACAACTGCTTCTTTTTCTAATTTTTGTTGTTCCAAATCTGTCTTAGAAGCTTCTAATTTTGCAGCCAATAAAGTTTGCTCTTCAGATTTTTTTTCAGTCTCTTTTTGTTTTGCAGCTACAGCTTCTTTATCAGATGCTTGAGCTTTTATTAAATCTTGATTTGCAGATACAATTTGGGAAACTACATCAGCGCGTCCAATAATATCAACAATTGAGTCAGCATTTAGTACAAAATCTACATAGTTTTGATTATCTCCATCAACTTGTACAGAACGTGCTTGATCTTGCAATTTAACTTCGCGTTGCTCAATAGCAATAGTCAATTCAGAAACTTCCGTTTCCAATTCTTTTAAACTTGTTTGTGTTTCTTTCATTTCAGACATCAATGATTTGGCATTACTTTCGTTATCAGTGATAGTAGCTGTAATGGTTGCTAACTGAGATTCCGCTGAAGCTTCTTTCTTTTCAAGATCAACCAATTTTTCTGTAGATGTTTGGATATCCTCATCTGTACTTGCAAATGCTGTCATAGGTGCAACATAGGTTGAAAAACCCAATGCTGCAACTAATGCTATATTAATGAACTTTTTATTCAATTTTGTTATCCCCCGTTTTCCCAAATAGTTTAGTTTTTGTCTTTAGTTAAAGTAATTATACTTTTAAGAATTTTCTAATTGACATGAATGATCCGATTGCACCGATAATAATTCCGATTGCCAACATTAATCCGCCAACTTGGTATAAGAATGGATTTGGCGTTAGGAGTGCAAAGTACGTACCGGCTAAGAAGTCTGTTAATACATCAAATGATGCAATGTATACAAAACTCAAAATCGTTACTGGTATGATTGCACCAATCAGCCCTATTAAAGCTCCTTCAATTAAAAAAGGCCATCTGATGTACCAATTTGTTGCACCAACTAGCTTCATAATTTCAATCTCAGTACGGCGTGAAAAGATTGTAATTCGAATCGTATTTGAAATTAAAAATACAGCTGTCAAGATCAATGCAACAATCACAACTGCTCCAACATTACGAACCGTATTCATTGTTTTAAATAAGTTATCTGCAGTTGCTCCACCATAATTGACTTGAGTGACATAATCTAGCTCTTCAATCTGTTCTGCAACAGGTGCTGTATTTTCTGGGACATCCGTATTTACAATATATACATCGTATAAAGGATTATCATCTCCATCAAATAAATTAAATTCATCACCATAGCTACCAACTACTTGCTGTAATTCATCTTCACGACTTGAGAATTCAACTGATTCTACATTATCAAGTGTTTCTAATTCTGACTGTAATTGTTGTTGTTGTTCTTCATTTGCAGCTAAATCAATGTATACTCTAACACTTACATCATTTTCAATATCAGTAGCTAGCTTATTTACATTCATTAACATAGCGATAAACGATCCAACTAATAGTAGTGTTACTGTTACAGCACTAATAGCTGCAAGTGACATCCAACCATTTCTTTTCAAACTTTTCAAACTATCAATAACATGTCTTTTTGCTGTTCTAGGCTTCATAACCGTAATCTCCTTCCAATTGATCTCGGACAATACGTCCATTCTCAACCGCAAGTACACGGTGTTTAACAACGTTAACGATTTGACTATTATGAGTTGCCATAATCACGGTTGTTCCTTGATTACTAATTTCTTCCAAAATTTTCATGATCTCCCATGATGTATCTGGATCAAGGTTCCCTGTGGGCTCATCTGCAATTAAGATATGAGGAGTATTTGCAATGGCTCTTGCAATGGCAATTCGCTGTTGCTCTCCACCTGATAATTCATTAGGAAACATGCGTACTTTGTGTTTTAAACCGACTAGTTCGAGAACTTCTAATACTCTTTTTTGAATGGCTTTGGGATTTTTTTCGACAACTTCCATCGCATAGGCAATATTTTCATACACTGTTAATTTTGGAAGTAATTTAAAATCTTGGAATACAACACCGACATAACGTCTTAAAAAAGGAATGTTTTTTTCTTTAATCGTCATTAAATCAAAATCTCCGACTTTAATTGTTCCTTTAGTTGCTTTTTCTTCACGATAAATCATCTTTATAAAAGTTGATTTACCAGCTCCACTAGGTCCTACAACATACACAAATTCACCTGGCTCTATACGAACAGATAAACCATTAATTGCTGTAATACCGTTAGGATATTTCTTGTAGACATTTTGCATTTCAATCATTTTTTTATCACCTAACTTTTTTAGTTTCTAATGCACAATTCAGGTGTTTATTCTACCGCCATGGGTATTTTGCCTTAATGCTTAATCATTATAGCACTATAAAAACTTCTGTCAGTTGTATTTACTTTACAAATTCATTTCAATCTGTATTATTTTTGTAACGTTACTGTCTTATTTATATGTTTCTGACGATTTTTAGTACTTTTTATATGTTTTTTTATAAAAAAAGGTTTAATAAGGTTCAACTCTACCACTTACCCTTCTAAAAAGCTTTATTTTTGGGATTCAATAGATTTCTTTTATTACAAACAAAAAAACCAAAATTCTGACAACTTAGCTAAATTTGTCGGAATTTTGACTTTTCTTTATCATTCTTCAGTTGTTGAGATTTTACTTCTTAAATACGCTTGTATAAACGGGTCAATTCCGCCGTCCATAACCTGACTGATATTACCTGTTTCATAATTTGTACGATGATCTTTTACCATTGAATAAGGATGGAAGACATAGGATCTAATTTGTGATCCCCAACCAATTTCTAACTGTTCGCCTCTAATAGCGGCCATTTCTTTTTCATGTTCTTCTACCTCAAGTTGATGCAATTTCGCTTTTAGCATACTCATTGCTTGTTCTCTATTTTTTAATTGTGAACGTTGTGCTTGACTAGCCACTACAACTCCCGTTGGCATATGTGTAATTCGGACAGCTGAATCTGTTGTATTAATGTGCTGTCCACCTGCTCCACTTGCCCGATAGGTATCCACTTTTAAATCATCCGAATTGATTTTTATATCCACACTGTCATCTAGCTCGGGTACAACATCAATTGAAACAAACGAGGTATGTCTGCGACCTGCAGAATCAAATGGAGAAATTCGGACTAAACGATGAACACCTTTTTCAGCTTTCAAGTAACCATAAGCATTCATTCCTTTAATCAGCAAAGTTACACTCTTAATCCCTGCCTCATCACCAGATTGGTAGTCCAGTGTTTCAATCTTAAATCCTCTTTTTTCAGCCCAACGTGTGTACATTCTAAGCAACATGTTGCCCCAATCTTGTGATTCAGTTCCACCTGCTCCTGGATGTAGCTCAATAATCGCATTGTTCTTATCATAAGGATCACTCAATAATAGGTCCAGCTCATATTGATCTAGTTTATTTAGGAAGGGATTGATTTTACTATCCAATTCTTTTACTAGTTCTTCATCGTTTTCTTCTTTTACCATTTCCAGTAATAGGTCTAATTCCTCTTTTTCAATTAAAAGATCTTTATATTGATTGTACTTTTCTTTTAATTCATTTGCTTCATTGATAATCGCTTGAGCTTTTTGTGCATCATCCCAAAATGATGGTTCTGTCATTCTATCATTGTATTCAGCAATGTCTCTTTCTAATGTTTCTAAGTCAAAGAGACCTCCCAAAACCGTTTATTTTTTTATCCGCAGTTTCTAAATTATTTCTAATATCACTTAATTCCATTATCTTCACTCCAATTTAGAAAGAACACGACTCATCTTACAAATCGTGTTCTTTCCCATATTATATTTTTTTATTTAATCTAATTTCCCATGACAATTTTTATATTTTTTACCGCTTCCGCATGGACAAGGGTCATTACGTCCTACTTTTGAACTATCTATTTTCATTGGTTTTTTTTGAGCTTCTTTAACAATTTGTCCATCACCTGTTGAACGTGCTGTTGTTCCTTTGGCAACTTGTTCTCTTTGTAAGTTTTGACGAATTTGTGATTTCATTAATAGACGAGTTACTTCGTAATCAATAGAACCAATCATTTCTTCAAACAATTTGAATCCTTCTGCTTGGTACTCAACTAATGGGTTGCTTTGTCCATATGCGCGTAATCCAATACCTTGGCGCAATTGTTCCATTGTATCAATGTGCTCTGTCCATTTGCTGTCCACTACTCGCAAGATAACAACTTTTTCAAATTCTAGAACTTGTTCTTTCCCATTTAATTGTTTCTCTTTTTCAGCATAGATTGATTTTGCAGCGTCCAATAAGACTGTTTCAATTTCTTCAACTGTTTTACCTTCTAAATCATCCATTGAAATGTCGTCTGGGTGAACTAGCGAAGCCTGTGCAAAATCAAGAATAGTTTGTAATTTCCAGTCTTCTTTTGGTCCTTGGGTATTGATTTGTACAATACGTGCTATCGTACGTTGAATCATTGGAACAGTGACATGTTTCAATGATTCTTCAGCCATGATCACTTCAAGTCGTTGATTGTACATAATTTCGCGTTGTTCACGCATGACATCATCATACTGCAAAACATTTTTACGTGTATCGTAGTTGTTTCCTTCCACACGTTTTTGAGCAGATTCAACTTGGCGTGAAATCACTTTACTTTGGATTACCGCATCTTCTTCACTCACTTTAAGGCGTTCAAGAACAGCTTGGATACGTTCTGAACCAAACCTCTTCATTAATTCGTCTTCTAGTGAAAGATAAAATTGAGTAACACCAGGATCTCCTTGTCGTCCAGAACGTCCACGTAATTGATTATCAATACGACGTGACTCATGTCGTTCTGTACCAATAACACATAGTCCACCTACTTCACGAACACCTGCACCTAATTTAATATCTGTCCCACGTCCAGCCATGTTGGTCGCAATTGTTACTGCGCCTTTTTGACCAGCATTTGTAATGATTTCAGCTTCTTTAAAGTGATTTTTAGCATTTAAAACTTGATGAGGAATATTATTTTTTCTTAAATAACCAGATATTAGTTCAGATGTTTCAACCGCTACTGTCCCTACTAATACTGGCTGCCCATTAGCATGCCGTTCTTTAATTTCTGCAACCACAGCATGGTATTTGCTTTCTAATGTTGGATAGAGTAAATCTGGTTTATCATCACGGATCAATGGTTTATTTGTTGGTATAGACACTACATGAATATTGTAAATTTCACGGAACTCTTCTTCTTCTGTCTTAGCTGTACCAGTCATACCTGCTAATTTTCTATACATACGGAAGTAGTTTTGGAATGTTATATTCGCCATTGTTTTTGATTCATTTTGTATTTCTACATTTTCTTTGGCTTCAATAGCCTGGTGTAAGCCGTCAGAATAACGACGCCCTTCCATGATACGACCAGTAAATTGGTCTACGATCATAACTTTACCATCTTGAATAACGTAATCTACGTCATGATGCATAATAAAGTTAGCTCTTAAAGCTTGATCGATATGGTGTGTTAACGCTTGGTTTTCCACATCATATAAATTATCTATTCTAAACGTTTTTTCAGCTTTCTCAATTCCATTTTCCGTTAAAGCAATCGTCTTAGAAGGAATGTCTATTGTGAAATCTTCTTCCTCTTTCAATCCTTTAACAAAGAAATCTGTTCGATTGTATAGAGCAGTTGATTTCGCTGCTTGACCAGAAATAATTAATGGTGTTCTAGCTTCATCAATTAAGATAGAATCGACTTCATCAACAATCGCATAATTCAATGGTCTTTGAACCATTTGTTCTTTGTAGACAACCATATTATCTCTAAGGTAATCAAATCCTAATTCGTTATTCGTACTGTACATAACATCCGCTAAATAAGCTTCACGTTTTTCTTCTGAAGATTTTGAATTTAAGTTTAAGCCTACTGTTAAGCCTAACCATTCATACAGCTCTCCCATTTCAGTAGCATCACGACTAGATAAATATTCATTTACTGTAACAACATGTACGCCTTCTCCTGTTAACGCATTTAAATAAACAGGCATTGTTGCAGTTAACGTCTTACCTTCCCCAGTTTTCATTTCAGGAATGTTTCCACGATGTAGCGTAATCCCACCCATTAATTGTACATGGTAGGGATACAATCCTAGTACACGTTTAGCTGCTTCTCTGACAACCGCAAAAGCCTCAGGCAATAAAGCATCTAACGTTTCTCCATCTTGATATCTTTTCTTCAATGCAGGTGTTTTAGCTTTTAGTTCATTATCAGATAAATTAGCCATTTCATCTGCCAGTTCTTCAACTTGCTTAGCTATTTTGCTTAAACTTTTTAATTCTTTTTTATCGTTCTCAATTAAGTTACGTAAAAAATTAGCCATTAATCTTTCTCCCCTATATCTTTATCTATATTTCTGTTTAGTTTAGGTTAAATTTCATTTTGTTAGTAGACAAGTTGACTTCAGCTTGACGTTAAAATTTTCGATTTTTATGACAACAGTCAATATTCTTATTAATTCTATCATTACTGATTCACAATTGAAACCTTTTTATCCACATTAACCGTTCCTGATCTAGACGATTTTTAGCAAAAAAAGAAAATCTAAAAAACTTCAAGGCAAGAAAGAAGTCTCTCTTGCCTTGAAGTTTTTTTATTTTCAATATACTTCAAGTTATTCAGTTTCAATTAATCCATATTTTCCATCTTTACGACGGTATACGATACTTGTACCATTTGTATCTGCATCTTCAAAAATGAAGAAATTATGTCCTAACATATCCATTTGTAAAACCGCTTCTTCACTATCCATTGGTTTCAATGATAAACGTTTTGTTCTAACGATATTCACTTCATCTTCCATCAATTCTTCCTCTTCCCCTGGTAAAACAGGTGGAACAACAACGTTGGATCCGCGAGATCTGCGGTTAACTTTAGTTTTGTATTTTCTCATTTGGCGTTCAAGTTTATCTGTTACCAAATCAACACTCCCATATAGATCAGGCGAGGTTTCTTCCGCACGTAGAACTAAATAAGGTAAAGGAATTGTTACCTCCACTTTAGCTGTTTTATCGGAATACGTTTTTAAATTAACGTGGGCTGTTGCTTCAGGTACATCATTAAAATATTTTTCAACTTTCCCCACTTTTTTTTCAACATAACTACGAATAGCTGCAGTTACCTCAATATTTTCGCCACGGACATTATATTTAAACATAAACACTCTCCCCTTTCATCTGATTGTGTATCAGAATCAGCATCATCAATTGGACCACTCAAATGATGATATGCTTAAATTAATTATATATCAACACCAATAGATTGCAAATAAAATCGATTACATTGAGTTAACTTTAGCGCGAAACAGAAAATGTTTCAATACTTTGTGCCCCATTTCTCATCAAACAGTCTGCTGCATGAAAAAAAGTTCGGCCAGTCGTATAGATATCGTCCACTAAGATTAAATGTTTTCCCTTTATGATCATTTGAAGACTTTGGTCAACCACAAATGGTTGGGGAGCGAGCATACGCATTTTTCGATTTTTACTTGATTGTTTCTCTCCGGTTCCACAATTAATCAAAACGGATGTATAAGCTACTCCAGCAAACTCCAGCAAACCTTCTACTTGATTGAATCCTCTTAATTGTTTGCTTTTATCGCTTATCGGTATCGGGACAACTTGTTTCTTTTGCTTTAAAAAAAAGGTTTGAATTTCTTTTTTGAATAATTCACCTAGCCGATAATCACCTGTGTATTTGTAAGCTTCTATCCACTCTTTTATGAACGTATTGTATTGATATAATGCTGTATGTTTGAAGGAATAGCTTGGATATTCAGCCTTCCATTTTTGGCAATCTGGACAGAGCTCTTCTTCTACCCAGTGTCGACTGCACCCTCGACAAACAGGAACATTTTGTAACGACACTAATTTACTCGAACAAGAATCACATCTAATTTTTGGTTCAACTCTGGTAAAAGATACCAAATCATTTAATTGTATGCTTTCTTTAGTTGTCTTTCCACACCATAGACACTTCATTTCCCTATCAACAATCCCCTTTCACGAGCTAATTTGTTCATTTTTTTTATTTGAGTGATAGCATTTTTCAGAGCTTTTGTTTGTCCATAATGGAGATATCGTACTTCTCCTGTTGGAAAATCACGATGTCTACCTACACGACCGGCAATTTGAATCAATGCGGCTTCTGTGAACGTTCGATCTTCAGCACCTAACACAAGGACATCAATATCTCGAAAAGTAACACCTCGCTCCAAGATAGTTGTAGTCAACATGAACTGATAGCTTTCATCACGCATCTTCTGTACTTTTTCTTTGCGCTGTTCATCCTCCGAAGAAACGCTTGTAAATGAACAGTCTGGAAAAAATTCTGTAAGGCAGCATGAGAATTCGAGTATCAATTCAATATTAGGAACAAAAACTAGGAATCGACGTTTTGCTTGTAACAAACGCTGAATCTCTTTAAAGATCACAGCTTTTTTGTGCCGTTTTAGAATTGATTTACGCCAATCACCTGTCCAAATAGCTTTAGGTTCAGGTAGCTCAAACCCATGATAGCGCGCTGGTAAAACTGAAGCGTTTAATTTTTTTCGTGCAATATCTTGTCTCATTTGTTTGTTTGGAGTAGCAGATAAATAAATAATGGTTCCGGTAGTTTTTTTAGCTTTCTGTGCAGCAAATTGTAAGGCTTTATCTGTATCAAACGGAAATGCGTCAATTTCATCGATGATTAAGACATCAAAGGCTTCTCTAAATCGCATGAGCTGATGAGTAGTCGCAATAACTAATTGAGTGTAGCTGTAACCTTCTTCCATCTCTCCATAAAGAGTGATTTGTTCTACATGTTGAAAAGCACTTTTTAGACGAGGGGCTAATTCTAGACACACATCCGTTCTCGGAGAAGCTATGCAGACTCTTTTTCCACTTCTGATTGCCCATTCTATTCCTTTAAAAAGCATTTCGGTTTTCCCAGCACCAGCCACAGCCCATATCAGCCTTGTTTGACTAGTTTTTATAGTTGTTTCAATTTCTCTAGATGCGAGTGCTTGCTGTTGCGATAGTTGACCTTGCCAAGTCAAAATAGGTTCTTTTATTGAGATGAACTGATTTTTTTCAGGAACATGATAAAGTGTACTACATCGCTTAATTTTCCCCATTTGAAGACAGCGAATGCAATAAAAACATTTTTTTCCACAGGTACAAGGAGCTGCTTGTCGATCTTTTGGTTGATTAGACCCACAACGCCGGCAAGTTTGTTGTTGCCCTACTTCTATAAAACCTTTTGAAATTATACCGTTACCCTCTTTAAGACAGTCTTCATTTAATTCACTTAATAATAACTCTCTTCCCATCAAAAAATGGTTCATCTTTTCCATCACCTCTTTTTTACTGTACGCAAAAAAAGGCTCAGGATTCTATTTATCCCAAACCTTTATCTATTCAACTATACGTTCTAGAATGGCATTTATTTTTGTTTGTATAAAATAATATAATAGTTTTATTTGCTTGTCAGATCTTCTGCCCAAGTCATGCCTAAAGCACCTTCACCTAAGTGTGTACCAATAACTGGACCAAAATAACTAATTTCATAACGTAAGGTTGGGTACTGCTGTTTTAAATCTTCCATCCACGCTAAGGCTTCCTGCTCAGCATTGGCATGGATAATCGTTGTAACAATCGGATAACCTTTTGCAACATCTTCGCCTAATAATTGTTCGATTCTTTTAAGAGCCTTTTTCTTCGTTCTTATTTTTTCAAAAATCATAATTTTTTTATCTTCAAAATGCAAAATAGGTTTTATCTTCAATAACGAACCAATCATGGCTGAACCATTAGAAAGTCGTCCTCCACGAACCAAATGATTCAAATCATCTACTACAAAATAGGCCTGCAAGGTTTGTTGTATCTTTTCGAATGTCTGAAAAATTTCTTCAACGGTAAACCCTTCTTTAGCCATTCTTGCTGCTTCTAACACAAAGTAACCTTGCGCTGAACAACTAATTCCGGAATCATAAGGGTAGATCTTAAAATCTTCATATATAGCAGCTAAACTTTTTATTGTATTATAAGTTCCACTCAGTTCACTCGATAAGTGAATACTTATCACAGCATCATACGTTTTAAATAATTCATTAAATAACACTGATGCTTGGCCTATAGGTGGTTGTGAACTTGTCGGTAAAGCTTCCATCGTTTTAACTTTTTCAAAAAATGTAATAGGATTTATGTTCGTTTCTTCAATAATTTCTTTTTCCATTATGACCGATAAAGGCAATCTATAAATGGAATACATTTCACACTGTTCATCGGTTAAATAAGCTGTACTATCTGTTACCACTGCAATCTTCAATTTATCGCCTCACTATTAAGTTTATCCACAGTCTAGTGGCCAAGTTAAAATTATAGCATACTTTATTTTTTGTTAAAACTCCTTCTTTATTAGCACACTTTTCATTTTTCTTTTCTATTGTTCTTGTTCAACCCTTACACTAAAGGTACACTATTTGTATAAGGCAATTATTTGGTTTGATGAAAGGACAAATTATGTTAACTCATTACTATACTATCGAAAAAGATGGACATTTTGAATTAGAAATAAAAAAATCTCGTTTTATTTGTCACTTAAAACAGGTATCGGATGAACTAGAAGCTCAAGAGTTTGTTCATTCTATAAAAAAAGAACATGGCAAAGCCAACCATAATTGTGTAGCCTACCTAATCGGTGATTATGATGAAGTCCAACGTGCTTACGATGACGGAGAACCCTCTGGTACAGCTGGGGTTCCTATGTTAGAAGTCCTAAAGAAAAGAAACCTTAAAAATGTTGTGGTTGTTGTCACACGTTACTTTGGAGGTATTAAGCTTGGTGCAGGAGGTTTGATACGTGCTTATGGAAAAGCTGTCAGCGAAGGTCTGAATGCTATAGGAGTTGTTGAGAGACGTTTGCACACTCAAGTAACGATTATTGTTGCTTATCCAGCCTCAGGAAAATTGGAAAACTCTCTTCGTGAAGCGAACTACGCTATTAAGGATATTATTTATTCTGATGTTGTTTCTTTTTTATGTCTCATTGATCACGAACAATTAACTGATTTCCAAGCTAACGTTATTGAGTGGCTCAACGGTCAAGTAACATTTAAACTAGGAGAAGATGTTTATTGTGACAAAAGAATTGTAAATTAAATATTAAGAAATGGTTACTTTTTTCGAATAATCTTCCTACTTGTATTTATTCGTGATAAAATAAACAAGATATTTTAGGCTATATGTACCTAGATAACAAGCACCGCTTGATCAATTCCAAAAGCAAATGATTTTCTGAAGGAGAATGAGTGTGAAGAAACATCCTAATACTAGTAGAAGTGCGTCATATATTGATAAACGAAAAAAAAGAAAGAATACGATCATTCTCAGTATCCTGATTCCAATTATGATTATCATTTTAGGGGCAGCTGTTTATGCAGCTAAGCTTTATGCCACTGCTCAAAAAACGATTGATGATTCTTATCATGAACTAGACCGTAGTAAAGAAGTTGTAGTAGATCCAATTAAAGAAACCACTTCTATTTTGATCATGGGTATTGATGATACCGAAGAACGCGACCTTGGAAGTGCAAGAACCGATTCGCTAATCTATTTGACTATTGATCCAACTGACCATGAAGTTAACATGGTCAGTATCCCTAGAGACACTTATACTCCAATCATGTACAAAGGAGAATACTTGCGTGAGGATAAAATCAATGCAGCTTATGCTAGGGGAGAAGAACAAGCAACGATTGAGACTGTTGAAGAATTGTTAGATGTTCCTATTCATTATTATGTAACCTTTGATTTTGATGCCTTTTTAAAAATTATAGATGCATTAGGCGGCATTGAAATGGATGTTCCAATAACTTTTTCAGAACAAAATTCTGATGGCAAGATGAATCAAATCACCTTAGAAGAAGGTTACCAAACATTAAATGGTGAAGAAGCATTAGCACTAGCTCGTACAAGAAAAATTGATAACGATGTTATGCGTGGAGAAAGACAACAATTGCTGATACAAGCAATTGTTGAAAAAGCCTTAAGTGCTGGTTCAATATCAAAATATACAGATGTCATTGAAGCAGTTGGCTCAAACATGCGTACTGATTTGACTTTCAACGAGATGTTGGGAATAGCTCAAACAGGACTAGAGGGCTCTTATGATTTTAACTCTTATACATTTGAATGGACAGATTTCATGTTGAATGGCGCCAGCATGGTTGAACTTTATCCAGATAGTGTTGACTTTGTCAGTCATCGTTTCCGAGTGGCTCTCGGATTAGATTCTTTAGATGAACGGGATGCTGACGATTATGAATTTGAAACAAACGGCATAACAAATTACGCTTATTAAAACAAAAACGGGTACAAGACTTAACAGTCTTATACCCGTTTTTTTTTAGTTATCTTTTTCGATTTAATTTTTTTGCAAAACGTCTGAATTTAGATAATAAAGGTCTTCTTTCTTCACTGACTAACCCAATTAATTCCATGAATAACTCTAAACCAAGCAATAAGCCTACTGTTAACATAATGGATCCCAAAAAGGTAGACAAAGGATACATCAATGCAATTAATGAAAACATAGCGGCAATGCTATAAATAGCAAGCACCGTTTGTCTGTGGGTCAATCCCAGCGTCATTAAACGATGGTGCAAATGCATTTTATCTGCACTCGAAATTGGTGTTCGATTTAATCGTCTTCTCAATATAGCTGCAACCGTATCTGTAATCGGTATGCCTAGTATGACGACCGGTATGATAACAGTAATCAACGTTGCGTTTTTTAGGCCTTGAAGTGACATAATCGATATCATAAAACCTAAAAATAAAGCGCCTGTGTCGCCTAGAAAAATACGTGCTGGAAAAAAGTTATAGGGCAAAAATCCTATGGATGCTGCAACAAGAGTAAAAATCATGATTGGAACAGCCACATCAGCAATTGTTAAAAAGAAGAATCCAATAATACCCATAGTTGTTAGAGCAATAATAGAAACTCCTGTTGCTAATCCATCTAAGCCATCTATTAAATTGACTGCATTTGTAATAGCTAATATCCATATTAATGTTATGGGTAAGCTAAAGACTCCTAACTGTATCTTCCCAATTAATGGCAAGGTAACGAGATCCATTCGTATATCAGCTACATAGTAAATAATTAGTGCAGCTATTAGGATACCCAATAATTTCATTTTTGGAGAGATCTCGATTAAATCATCAATCATTCCAGTAATAATAATTACAGTAGAAGCAACAAACAACGGCAGAACTTGTTTAAATGGAATTGGCTGCAAAAAAAATAGGGAAAAATAAAAAGACAAGTAGATCGCCAATCCACCTAAAGTTGGCATCGCCTTTACATTTACTCGTCTTTCGCCAGGTTTGTCTATAGCATTTACTTTTAATGCCAATTTTTTTATTAGCGGTGTCAGCATAAAACTGATTATGATCGTTAATAAGCAGAACACCAATACTTGAAACATATCATACATAAAAAAGAAACCTACTTTCAAAGCCATTCTTGCTCTCATTATACAAACTTAATGGCTAAAATACAATTGCAATTTAGTTTGACTGGACTGAAGCCCCATTAACAGCAAAAAAGATTTACGCTACTTGTTGCTTAGCGTAAATCTTTTTCTAAATAAAATTCAAATCTTTCCCCAACATATTGAGTACGGACATACTCAAATGGTAAGTTTTCTTCTGAGTAACTAATTTGTTTCAATTGAAGAATCGATTCGCCACGTTTTATAGATAAATACTCCGCAATTTTTTCAGAAGCACGCATAGCGGAAATCGTTTGCTCCGCTCGTTTAACCGTGATACCTTGTTCTGCTTCTAAAACTTTGTAAAGTGATTTAGTAATTTCTTGTTTTCCTAATGATTCAACTAGGTGATACGGGATCGTTGCCACTTCAAAACAAATAGGAATATCATCTGCATACCGAATACGTTCCATTCTTAAAACCATTTCTTCTGGTTCAAGCTTTAAATTTTCTGCTTCACTTACACTCGCAGTCTTGACATGATAGGAGATTGTTTTACTTGTAGGTTTTCTTCCTTGTGAAGTCATAATATCAGTAAAACTTTGAATACCAGCCATTTTTTCTTGTACTTTTTTATTGGATACATAGGTGCCAGAGCCTACTTTTCGCTCTAATATTCCTTCATCTACCAGAGTTTGTACGGCTTGCCTCAAGGTCATTCGGCTGACATTAAAATGGATAGCTAAGTCTCTTTCAGAAGGAATACGCTCTCCTATTTTCCAAACTTCTTGTTCTATCATTTTTCGTATTTGATTATGAATTTGAATATAAATTGGTGTCGCCTTAGCCATGATTTCGCTCCTATCGTTGCATTAATTTCGCTGCTGCTTCATCTACAATCATAATCACATTCTTATGATTTTGCAAGATGCTTGCCGGAACTTCTTGTGTTACAGGTCCTTCTACAGCTTTTTTAATAGCTTCTGCTTTTGTTTCACCATATGCCATTAAAATAATTTTTTCAGATTGCATAATTGATTTGATTCCCATTGAATAAGCTAAACGCGGAACATCTTCAGCATTATCAAAAAAGCGTTTATTTGCTTCAATAGTAGATGGCAATAATTCTACTTTATGCGTTGTTAAATCAAAAGAAGTTCCAGGTTCATTAAATCCAATATGTGCGTTGCTTCCAATACCTAAAACTTGAATATCAATCGGGTGTGTTTCAATAATTTGATCATAGCGTTCGCATTCTTGTTTTGCATCTTTAGCCATTCCATCGGGCACAAATGTTTCTTTGAATGGTTTTTTAGAAAATAACTGTTCTTCCATAAAATAATGGTAGCTTTGAGGATCTGTAGGAGCTAGTCCAACATACTCATCTAAATTAAGAGCTGTCATTTCTGAAAAATCTACGTCGCTTTGGATCATTTCATGGTACAACGAAACAGGTGTGCTTCCTGTAGCCAAACCTAGTACTTTTGCTCCTTGATCCATACCTTCTTTAATCAATTCAAATGCTTTTTTTCCGCCTTCTATGTTATCTTTCACAACAATTATTTCCATTTTTAATTTCCACCTTTTCTTTTCGATTCTAGTTTAGTAAACCATTTTTCCGTAACTAAATGTATGCTCTACTTCGAATTCACTAGTCATTACGATCATATCGGCATCTTTACCCGCTTCGAGCTTGCCTTTTTTATTTAAACCGAATTCTCTTGCTTGATTGACAGAAGTCATTTTTACAGCGTCCTCAATGGAACAACCTGTAAATGCCATAATGTTTTTAAATGCATCATTAAACGTCAATACACTTCCTGCTAATGTTCCATCTTCTAATCTTGCTTGATTATTTTTTACTAAGACTTTTTGCCCACCTAATTCGCTCACACCATCAGGCAGACCTTTTGCACGCATCGAATCCGTGATGACTTCAATCCGGTCTGGTCCTTTAACTTTATACGCTAAGTTGACCATATCAGGATGAATATGATAGCCGTCAACAATCATTTCTGTGTAAATAGCGTCTTCTAGAAAGGCATGTCCTGTTACTCCTGGCTCACGATGATGCAACCCTCTTTGTGCATTATACAAATGTGTAATATGAGAAGCTTTAGAGTCCATCAACTGGGCTCTAGTTGCGTTGCTGTGACCGATTGAAAGAACGATGTTATGACTCATACAATAATCTTCAAATTCTGACGCATCACTTGTTTCAGAAGCATAAGTGACTAAGCGAATACGATTTCCACTTAACTTATTCCATTCTTCCATTTGTTTTGCGTCTGGTATGCGAATGAATTCTTCTGGTTGTGCTCCTTTAAACTCTTTTGATACAAAAGGACCTTCTAAATGAATTCCTTGAATCACAGGGTTTTTACTAGCAGCTTTATTGATGGCGATAAGTGCTTTATCAATCGCTTCATAAGACTGTGTCATTGTTGTTGCAAAGTAAGAAGTGATGCCTTCTTTATACATTTCTTGAAGCATCTGATTGATTTCATCTGCACTGCTGTCCATGTTGTCATAGCTGTAACCACCATGACTGTGAACATCAATAAAACCTGGTAAAACTATTTTTCCAGCAGCATCATGTTCTTGATCCGTTGATTCTTTTTTATAATCACTCATTTTCCCTACAGCTAAAATTTCTTCAGAAAAGCGAATAAACGCATTTTCAACTTTTTCTTTTCCTGTGTAAATAGTTGCATTTATTAGTACATTAGCCATTTTGTATTCTCCTTTGCTCTTTTTTATCATTATAAATGGTATAGACCAAAAAAGCAAGCAAAAAAGTAAAGCACCTAATCTTCAAAAAAATCATGTGCTTTACTATAATTTTCACCTACTGTTACATCGTATTGAATCATATCGTATACCTTTAGCAACTCTTGTGTTGTTTTTGAAAGATTTTCTCGTTTGGCAGCTACAACTGTTGAATCGCGTTCAAGGTATGTCCCTTTTTCAAAAGCAGGCAATTCCTCTTCCAACTCCATCAAAAAGGCATGATAAGGAGTAACTTGAGCATTTGCAATATCTAAAATATGATTCATATAATAAATAGGACTAATGGTTCCAATTGTATCGTAGTCTTCAGCAAAATTAGAATAGACGAGCAATGGCGTTTGGTGCATTTTTAAATGTCCATTCGTTTTGACTACAGTCTCACTATAAAAACTCGGCAGGTGGTCTCCCCAAAAAACAACAATCGTTTTTTCAGTTGATTGACCTATTGTTTTTAAAAATTCAGCCAATGCATCATCACTATACGCTAGATCTTGTAGGTAATTGGCTGCTTCTTTAGCATTTCCTGTCCCTTGAGCGGAATAGTTTGTCTTAGGATATTTACCGCTGTAAACCATGTGGTTCTGCATCGTAACCAAGTGGATAAAATCAGGCTCTTGTGTTGCTTTCATTTGTTGCAAGACTTCTTGATAAGCGGATTCATCTGAAATATACGGATTCCGATCTTTTTTACCCACAAATTCCATAGTTGTTTCCGTTAAAAAATTTGTAAACCCTAAATTTTGGTAAACTTCATTTCGTTTATACATCGTTGTATCATACGGATGAATAGCCGTTGTGGTATGTCCTTGCTGATTCAGATAAGAAACAACTGATGGCAACTCATTCATCCTAGAAACCAATTGCGTATAAGGAGTTGTTAAACTAGCAGTCATCGGCTCCATTGACAAGCCCGTTAAAGCTTCGAATTCGATATTAGCTGTTCCACCTCCATAACCTTGAGATAACATCGATCCACTTAAGGAAGTGTCCTTTAATGCTCGGAGCTTCGGAATTGGGTCTTTTGAAACGGTAACTCCTTCAAGAGCTGAGGGATCTGAAAAACTTTCATTCATGACATAAATAATATTTACGTCTTTTATTGATGCTAATCTTGTCTGATTTACTTTAACTGCTTTTTCTTCATATTCTTGAACTACTTTTATTATTTGTTCTTCTGAATACCCTGCTGGTTTGGTCATAGCTTCTACGCCAAGGTTATATAAAAATCCACCTATAAAACCATTGTTGTAATAATTCATTTGCTGACTGTAAGGAATCCAGTAAGCATGTCGATCATAAGCAGATTTCACCAAATTCCCCGGCTGATTAAACCCTAGACTATAAAAAAGAATAGCACTTGTCACAATGAATGTGCCGACTCTTACAAACCAATTCCATTTTTTTTGTTTAGAATCAGTAAAGGATTTTGACCTTTTTTTATGCTTAATAAAAATAGATATGCTCAGTATGATAGTACTGATTAGAAAAATACTAATGACTAAAAGCAGCTTGCGATCAATCATTTGGATCAAAAAAGGCAACTCTTTAATCATGGTCAAGTCAGATGGATACAAAGGTTCGCCACGTAAAGCCATTTTTTGTTGTGTCGTTATACCTGTTGCTACTACTCCAACTGTCAGAATAAGGGTACTCAACCAACGCGAACCACTTATGGCTGTTATCCATAAGTAGATAGTAACCAGCAAAAATACCCCTATTAAAAACATTTCCGTATGCCATTGAAAGGCAAATTTTACAGCTAAAGAAAAACTGTATTGATTTTGAAAAAATTGCAGTCCGAAATTCCCTATAAATGAAGCAATCAAACCTAGTAAGATCGTAGTCAAATACTTTTTGAAACTAGCTAGATAGCGATATACAAATGAATTCGTTTGTTTCCCATGTAATTGTCTCATTTCATTCACCTTCATTAAAAAGATTCTTGAGTTGTTAGTCCTTTTTTTTATCACTATCGGTTTCTTTCAAAATATAAATCGGTCTTTTCTTTGATTCCAAATAGGTTTTCCCTAAATATTTCCCTACTATTCCTAAACAAAAAAGCTGCAATCCACCAATAGCTAATATAATGGTAACTAAAGAAGGCCATCCGGCCGTTGGATCATCAAATAAAACCGTTCGGATGACAATCACGATCATAAAGAAAAGGGAAATTAAAAAAGAAAATAATCCTACAAAAGAGGCTATAGCCAATGGAATATCGGAAAAATCAACAATTGCATCCAGCGAATATTTAAATAAAGACCATAATGACCAAGACGTTTTTCCGGCAGCACGCTCTTTGTTTTCATACTCTAAATAAGTTGTATCAAATCCTACCCAGCTAAAAATGCCTTTTGAAAAACGGTTAACTTCCGTCATAGAAAGAATGGCCTCGACCATCTGACGAGTCATCAATCTGTAATCACGCGCTCCATCTACAAATTCAACTGCTGAAATACGGTTCATAAGCCGATAAAATTCTTTGGCTAAAAATGACCGGATAGCCGGCTCACCTTTTCGACTTACCCTTCTTGTCCCTACACAATCATACTTTTCCTGTCGTATAAGATGAAGCATCTGAGGCAATAGTTCCGGAGGATCTTGCAAATCAACATCCATTACAGCTATGTACTCTCCCGTAGCATGTTCCAATCCTGCAAATAATGCTGCTTCTTTTCCAAAATTTCGTGAAAAGGATAAGTATCGGATAGCATCAGGGTATTTTAATGCCATTTCTCTCAAAACCGTTAATGTCTGGTCTTTCGAACCGTCGTTAACAAAAATATATTCAATACTTATATTGGCTAAAATTGGCCGAATCTTTTCAACTGCAGCAAAAAAAAGGGGGATCGTTTGCTCCTCATTGTAACAAGGGACTACAAGTGACAATTTTTCTAGTTCCACTACTCTCACCTCTTTACCTAATTTTGAACAATCATACATGAATGACAGGTTGTCTATAACAGAAAAAAGCTGGAATAAATTTCCCAGCCTTTGAGTGTCTTCTAACTCCATCTATTCCTAAATTTTTTATTTCCAAAAATCATCAAAAATAGTAATTGGAAGGTGACGTTTGTGTTCTGTTTTCATATACCAGTTTTCAATTTTCTGTGCTGCTTCTTCAGGTACATCTTTACCCTCTAAGTAGTCATCAATTTGATCGTAAGTGACTCCCAGAGCTTTCTCATCTGGTAAAGAAGGTTTATTTTCTTCTAAATCAGCAGTTGGAATTTTTTTGTATAGATGTTCAGGTGCCCCTAGTTCTTTTAGTAACGCTTTTCCCTGACGTTTATTTAATCTAAAGATAGGATTGATATCAGTACCGCCATCTCCAAATTTTGTATAAAATCCCGTAACCGATTCTGCAGAATGATCCGTACCTACTACTGCTCCATTATGACTTCCAGCTATCGCATATTGAATGATCATCCGTTGACGAGCTTTGATATTTCCTTTTACAAAATCACTCACGGATGTCCCGCTATCTTCTAGCGTTTTTACTGTTGCATCTACTCCAGGCTTGACATTCACTTTAACTACTTTGTCCGCTTCGATAAAGGCTATTGCATCCATAGCGTCTTTTTCGTCTGCTTGTTCGCCATAAGGAAGTCGTACAGCAATAAATTGATAGCTGCTGTCTCCAGTCTCCTCGCGCAATTCAGTCATAGCCAACTGGCTTAATTTCCCAACTAATGTAGAATCTTGTCCTCCACTAATACCTAATACTAGCGTTTTTAAAAATGAGTGTTTCTTCAAATATTCTTTTAGAAAATCCACGCTTTTTCGCAATTCAACTTTTGGATCAATAGATGGAAGAACACGCATTTCTTCAATAATTTGTTTTTTTAAATCTGACATAACTGTAGCCTCTTCTCTTTGATTAATTGTTAAACGTAGTATAGCATAGTTCTTTTTACGACTCTAATATTTCTAATTTCAAAAAAAAGAATCAGTTACTGATTCTTTTTTTGTTAGCTATTTTACTATTAGATAATTGGTTTTTTTGACAACATATTCACGTCATCACGCGCTTTTTCAATGGACTTGATTTTATGGTGATACGCTGATTGTGATAGATCTACTGGATAGGCTTCTGGATTCAAGCTGCGTTTGTATTCTTCCCAAAGCATCCCTAAACTAACTTCAGCATACGTTTTAATTTCCGTTAATTTTGGCAAATCATACACTAGTTCTCCATCTACAAAAATTTCTTTCAGCAGAGGTCTAGCACTAAAATTCGTTACGGTTTTATTAATGTATGTGTGCACTGGATGGAACATAAACAACTCTTCTTTTTGGTCGGGTCTTTCTTCCCAAAGAGTGATGTAATCGCCTTCTGACTTTCCATCATCATTCTTAGTGATACGCCATACTTGTTTTTTACCAGGCGTTGAAACTTTTTCAGCATTACTGGAAAGTTTTAACGTATCTACCATATTGCCTTGTTCGTCTTCAATAGAAACCAGTTTGTAAACCGCTCCTAGAGCAGGTTGATCATAAGCCGTGATCAATTTTGTCCCTACACCCCAAACATCAATCCGAGCACCTTGCATTTTTAAATTTAAAATTGTTTTTTCATCTAAATCATTTGATGCATATATTTTTGCTTCTGTAAATCCAGCATCATCCAGTTGTTGACGTACTTTTTTTGAAATGTATGCCATGTCTCCACTATCAATACGCACACCTAAAAAATTGATCTTCTCACCAAGTTCTCTTGCAACTCGTATAGCATTCGGCACACCCGATTTCAATGTGTCATAAGTATCAACGAGAAAAACGCAATCTTTATGTGTTGTAGCATAAGCTATAAATGCATCATAATCATTTCGGTAAACTTGTACTAATGAGTGTGCATGCGTTCCACTAACTGGTATATCAAATATTTTTCCTGCACGTGTATTACTAGTAGCGTCGCATCCTCCAATAAAAGCAGCTCTTGTGCCCCAGATAGCTGCATCCATTTCCTGTGCTCTTCGTGTACCAAATTCTAAAACGGGCTCATCTTTTACAATTGATTTGATATTAGATGCTTTTGTTGCAATTAAGGTCTGATAATTCAAAACATTTAAAATAGCTGTTTCAACTAGTTGACAATCTGCTAAAGGACCTTCTACTTGAATAATCGGTTCTCCTGCAAAAACAACTTCTCCTTCAACCATCGAACGAATTGTTCCTTTGAATTTAAAATCTTTTAAATAATCCAAAAATCCTTCTGGGTACGTGTTTAAACTTCTTAAGTAATCAATGTCACTTTGTGTAAACTTTAATTTCTGAATGTATTGTACAATGCGCTCTAATCCAGCAAAAACAGCATACCCGCTATTAAAAGGGTTGCTTCTAAAATAGGATTCAAAAACCGCATGTGCATCTGCCTTTCCGAGCTCCCAATACGTTTTCATCATATTGATTTGGTATAGATCCGTGTGTAATGCCCAACTGTCATCTGGATATATCGTATTCATTACTCTTCCCCTAACTCTCATTTTTTCCTTTTTATCATACCATAAAAACTTGAAAAAAAAGATGGTTTCAACATTTTATCTCATTCATTTCCTTCATCTATATATACTTTTCCGGTTTCTTTCCCGAGACGAATAGGTTTTCTAGCTCCTTCATAATTTTTTAATCGTATTTCTTTGATGGCCACTTCTCCTGCACGGTATTGAGCAGATAAAGCAATTTTATCTAAACGATTTTCAGGTTTTGTTATTGCGAAAAAATGATGAATCGCTACTTTTTGATAAGCTGATATCACTAGCGCTCTTGGGGTCGAGGCTGTATACAACTTTGTCAATTGAGGGTAGCAAGCTGCAAGAAAGGTTGCCCGTATGCCAAATGCTGACATAGAATACGCCTCATCTGCTTGGTGGTGACCAATGTGTCTAAAATTGTATGAACGATTATCGTGATCCGAAAAATGGCCAACAATTTGGATATCGGAGGCTGCAGAGCTTGTTTCATGCGCTTTTATTTCGACTCCTCCAAAACAAAAAGCCGTATGGTTATTCGTCAAGGTAACATGTTGCGAGCCATCATCTATTTCAATTCCATTGGAGTTTGAATAGCCATTTTTATGAGCACGACCACTAGGATGATGAGCATAAGAGTTAGAGATGAATATATAATCACTATGGTGAGTCGTTATCCCATCATCGCCAAAACCACTGGCTTCAACTTGGTCTATCCAGATATACTGACTGCCACCTCTTGCTCTAAGACCATCTCCAAGATAATTGTACACTGGAGATGTGATATCAATGCCATGCAGTCCTGGATCGCTGATTTTCACATTGCGAACTAGAGCGTACTTAACGTGCGCTAAGGTAATGGCACTGGAAAAAGTCCCACCACTAGCTGTCTTTTCATGCCCCTTCAACCTTGCAACATTCCAGTCTAAACTCATTCCTTCAATACGAATGTGATGATCTCCGTTTAAATAGTGTTTATTCGTGATCAATCTTGACTTTTTTGGAGCAGCTTTATGCAAAATAAGAATTGTCTCGTTCATGCCACTTCCGACTAATTCTGTAAAAGATGGAATCTCGATTCCTCTAACGACATATCTACCTGGTGGTACAAGGACACGTCTATACCCAGAGGAAAGTGCTTTTTTAAACGCTCTTGTACAATCTGTTTTACCGTCTCCGATTGCACCATAATCACTCACAGAAACAGTCGTTACTTTCTTTTCCAACCAAGTCATTTCATAGTCTAATACTACTTTCCAAAGTGGAGATACTTTTCCATCATGATTGACCAATACTGGTCGTTCTGTGGTAAAGTCAGTCTTGTTTCTACTTGGTCCATTTATCATAAGTCTACTCGTTTTAGGAGCAGCTAATTTACCAGATAGCGTACGAAACAAGTCTTCTGTTTGCTGTATTGCTGTTTGTTTTTGCATTGGACTTTCGTACATTGGAAAAATAGCCGTTAATTTTTGCTGGATCACTTGCTCTTGATTCATTCTCTTCCCTCCTAGAGTCTGCTCATTTCCTATCAAATCTCAATGTACACTAATTTACCTCTACATTGACCACAAACGTATTTTTGTGTATTGACTTTGCGCTGTCGATAAATGACTTGAGAACATCCTTGGCATTTGTAAAGTAGTCTTTTCTTTACTGGTTGAGGTTTACTTAACGATTTTACAAATCTCGATCCACCAACAGCTGTTAATAATTGTTTGAATTCTTTGTCTTTATGTTGAAAACCACCACCTGATAAATGCAGATGGTAATGACACAATTCATGTTTGATTACTCCTAAAAATTCTTCCACTCCAAAAGCTTCTAGAATCTTTGGATTAAAATCTAGATTATGGGATTTCAGATGATAGCGTCCTCCGGTTGTACGCAAACGAGAGTTAAATGCTGCTTCATGTTGAAAAGGTAACCCAAAAAAATCGCGTGAGGTCTTTTCAACTAAGGTTTGTAGTTCCGCTTGATTCATAACTTACTCTTCCTTTTCCAAACTCAATTTCCATTCAATTCCTAATCGAATTACTCATAATTTATTTTACAAGTTTATAGGTTGTCTCACAACTAAAAGCCGTTACGAAAAAGAGGATGGGACAAAAATCCCACCCTCTTTTCTATATACAACTATTTATGCTAAAATAACTCACTTATTCTTTTGGTTTCAACATTGTTAAGGCGATTCGACCTTTTTTCAGATCTACACTATCAACCCAAACCGTCACAACATCGCCTACTGAAACAACATTTGTTGGATGTTGAATGTAGCCCTTGCTTAATTTAGAAATATGAACCATGCCATCTTGCTTGACTCCGATATCTACAAATGCCCCAAAATCAACCACATTTCTAACCGTTCCTTCTAATTCCATGCCTGGTATTAAATCTTCCATACTTAAAACATCTGTCCGCAATAATGGAGCTGATAGTTCATCTCTTAGGTCACGGCCAGGTTTTGACAATGCCTGTAGCATATCTTTTACAGTTTCCTTACCTAAACCAACTTGGTCAGCCAATACTACTATGTCCATTTTCTCCAAAACTTTCTTGGCTTCTAGACTCCCAACATCTGATAAGGTTAATCCAGCTAATTCTAATATTTGTTTTGCCTCTTTATAAGTTTCTGGATGGATGCCTGTATTATCTAAGACATTTTTTCCGTCAATAATGCGTAAGAATCCTACAGCTTGTTCATACGCTTTAGGGCCCAAACGAGCTACTTTTTTCAATTGAGCACGACTTTCAAAGCGACCATTCTCTTCACGATAAACCACAACATTGGTAGCAGTGGTCTTATTCAATCCAGCAACATGTTGCAATAAAGGCGCACTTGCCGTGTTTACATTTACACCCACTTGGTTAACCGCCGTTTCTACGACAAAATCTAAGCGTTCTTCCAAGCGTTTTTGTGAGACATCATGTTGGTATTGACCAACACCAACTGATTTAGGATCAATTTTTACAAGTTCAGCTAAAGGATCTTGTAATCTGCGGGCAATGCTAACCGCACTTCTTTGTTCAACTTGCAGATCAGGAAACTCTTCGCGAGCTATCTTACTTGCTGAATAAACAGATGCACCTGCTTCATTTACAATTACATAGAAAACTTGTCGTTCCATTTCTTTTAAGTTTTCCGAAACAAACGTTTCTGATTCACGACTAGCTGTTCCATTTCCAATTGCGATCATTTCAACTAGATGCGTTTCAACTAATTGTTTGAATTTAATTGCTGCTTCAGCACGAGCAGCTGCACCCGCTGGTTTATGTGGATAAATCACATCAATCGCCAGCACTTTACCTGTAGGATCAATAACTGCCAGTTTACATCCTGTACGGTAAGCCGGATCTAACCCTAAAACAATTTTACCTTTTAATGGAGCTTGTAATAATAAATTACGTAGATTTTCTCCAAAAATATGAATAGCTTGTTCTCCAGCCTTTTCGGTTAATTCTGCACGGATCTCACGTTCAATAGATGGTCCGATGAACCGTTTATAACTATCTTCAAAAGCCGCTTGTATAAAAGGAACCGCAGTAGAAGTAGACTGCTCAATTAATTGTTTTTCCAAATACTCATGAATTTTTTGTTCGTTCAAATCAAAAGAAACTTTTAAGATATCTTCTTTTTCTCCACGATTCATTGCTAAAATACGATGAGATGCAACTTTTGTCAACGGTTCACTGTACTCATAGTACATTTCAAAAGTTCCTTTTTCATCTTTTTCAGCATTTTTAACTTTAGCTGTGATTGCACCATTTTTAGAACTGAATTCTCGAATCCAAGTTCTGTACGTTGGTTCATCCCCAATTCGTTCAGCAAGAATTTCGTGTGCTCCAGTTAATGCCTCTTCTCCTGTAGCAATTTTGTGTTCTTCATTGATGTATTTTTCAGCTTCCACTTGTACATCGGTCGTTGGAAATGACAGCAACCATTGCGCTAGAGGTTCTAAGCCACTCTCTTTAGCTATCGTGGCTTTTGTCCGTCGTTTTTGTTTGAATGGACGATACAAGTCTTCCACCAACTGCATTTTTGTCGCTTTTTTGATTTTACCTTCAAGTTCTGGTGTTAATTTTTCTTGTTCTCCAATGCTTCTTAATACATCATTTTTACGTTTTTCTAAATTTGTTAAATATTGATGACGCTCTTCTATTTCTCGTATTTGGACTTCATCCAGCGTACCAGTCATTTCTTTTCGGTATCGAGCTATAAATGGGACTGTATTCCCTTCAGCCAATAGATCTAAGACTGTTGTTAATTGCTTTTTAGAGTAGCTTTTTAATTCATTTTTCAATAAATCTAGTACAATTGACTCGTTTGTTTCCATCATGTATTTCTTCCTCTCTCGTTCCACTTTACTTAACTATTTTACCATAAACATAAGTGCCTAACCAAACTCCTCTTAAATACCTCCGTAATTTATTAACCACACAAAAAAGTATGCAAAAAGAGTTTAACCTTTTTGCATACTTAGCTCGCTTTTAGTTAGTTCGTTTTTTCTGGCAACTGAAACGTTAGTAATGCATTCACTACTTCTGCTTCCGGATCTTTGGTCAGCCAATGTTTCGATCCGCCCAAACAAGCACAAATATAATTCACTTGGTTCTCTACCAATGTTTTTCTAAAATGGACATGACCCATAATACTATAAGCAATTGGGTAGTCTTGATACAATTTTTCGTAAGATGAGCTCCCTAGAAAAGCATTAAAATAATCATAAATTTTATGCGGCAATGGTACAACAAATTTCGGATGAGTAACAACATGAGTCATCAAAATAACTTTTCGCTTTCCAACAGATTGAAGATCTGCTTCCAACTTATTTAACATCCATTGGGCAACTTGTTTGTTTCCTTTCTCCCAATGGACATAACGTTTATCTTGCCATACACCAACTCTCAATTTCATATCATCGAATTCTGACTTAGTGTATTTTTTCTGATCTGCATAACCGTAATCATACCAACCTCCATTCCCAACAACAGCCCATTCATCATTCAATATATACGGTGTATTCAATAAACTATTGGGTTGTTTCTCAAAAAAATGGTAGATTTTTTTTGTATCTGTTTCTCCATTTCTTAATGACCAAAAGTCATGATTACCTGGGACAAATAAAATGGGAATACCACTTTTGTCTGTGACTTCATCTACAAAATGTTGAGATACTAGATAATCGCTACTAATATCCCCAGCAATTAATAGGACATCGATGTTTTGGTGGTTAATTTGTTTAACCATAATATTCGCAAACGTTTCTATTCCATTTAATTTTTTCTTATTGGTATCAATGTGTAGGTCTGATAGTACACCAATTTTCATAACGATCTCCTTTATTGCATCTTGTATAACACTATTTAAGTTTTCTTCTTATCTATATAAATCCTTTTTAGTCATTTAGTAGGCCTTTTTCAGTTAAAAATTTTAGTGCAACCTCACTTGCACTAACTCCAGTCACATTTACAGCATAGTTCATTTCTCTCATTTCAGCATCCGTAATTTTTCCAGCTAACTGATCTAAACTATCTTCAATTTCCGGAAATTCCTCTAGCGTTTCGTTCAATAGTAACGGAGCTCCTTGGTACGGTGGAAATAATCCACGATCGTCTTCCAAAACAACTAGATCATATTGAGCAAGTTCGCTGTCTGTTGAATACGCATCTACTAAATTAATGTCACCTGTCTCAATAGCTGAATAGCGAAGTTTTGGTTCCATTGTTTGGACATCACCAAAAGTTAGTCCATATAAATCTTGTATCCCAAGGTATCCATCTTGCCGATCAGAAAATTCTAAAGTGAAGCCTGCTTTAATTTCATCTGCTATCGGAATCAAATCTGAAATGGTTTCAAGCTGATATTCTTCTGCTAGTTCTGAAGTAACCGCAAGCGTATACGTATTATTAAATGCCATAGGTTCCAATAAAGACATATTATACTGATCTGCTAAACCATCTCTAGCTTGTTGGTAAACATCTTGCTCATTTGTTGAAGTCAATTCTTCGTTTAAAAATGTTGCCAGAATTGTTCCTGTATATTCTGTGTAAATATCAATATCTCCTGATTCTAATGCATTGAACACAAAAGTGGTTTTTCCCATATTTGGCTCTAACGTGACAGCTACATCTGTTTCGTCTTCAATCAAGTATTTATACATATTCATAATAATTTCAGGTTCTGCGCCTAATTTCCCGGCAATAACCAGTTCTTCTTTGTCTTTCATTAAAAATGGTGCAATCAGTAATCCCAAAATAATAACACTGAGTATTCCTAATGTAATCACCGTTTTCTTAAACGAAATTTTTTCAAATATGCTTAATAAATAATCAAAGAAAATTGCTAACAATGCCGCTGGAATTGCTCCTAATAAAATCAAATAATTATTTCCGCGATCGATCCCTAATAAAATAAGGCTACCTAATCCACCGGCTCCAATTAAAGCCGCAATTGTTCCAGTCCCAATAATCAACACCATTGCATTACGGATTCCTGCCATAATGATCGGCATAGCAAGCGGAATCTGCACTTTAGTAAGCTTCCTCCATCGATTCATTCCCATAGCATCTGCTGCTTCATTTAACGACGGATCTACTTCCATTATTCCAGTGTAGGCATTTCTTAGAATAGGTAATAACGCGTAGAGAACCAATGCTATTATAGCAGGTACGGATCCTATTCCTACTAAGGGAATCATTAATCCTAAAAGGGCAAGAGATGGAATGGTTTGAAAAATAGACGTAATTTGTATCATAACCGTTGCTGATTTTTTATGCTTAGTTAAGTAAATAGCTAGTGGAATCGCTATAATCACCGCTATAAATAATGAAATAAAGGACAGTTGCATATGTTCAATCAACGCTGTTAATAAATCACTTTTTCGTTCTTGAAATGTAGCTATAAATTCATTCACTCTATACCACCACACTTTCTTGTTCACGTTGAATTTCATGTGCCAAATAATTCAGCAATTGCTGTTTTGTAATTTTCCCTATTTTTTGGCCGTTACTTTCTTTAATGACTACAAATTCTTCTTTAGCTAAAACGACAACCAATGCATCAATCGTATCTTCAGGAGTTAGATAAGACTCGCTATCTTCAACTTCACTGAGTCCTAGTTGTCCAGTTTCTATCAGTTGTTGAATTGTTGGCGTTTCTTTCATCTCACTAATACCCATTTGTAAGAAGTTCCGAACAAAATCATTTTTTGGGTGTTTTCGAATGTCATCTGGCGTTCCTATTTGTTCTATTTTCCCATTATTCATTAAACAAATGCGGTCTCCTAAAGCTAATGCTTCTTGCATATCATGCGTTACAAAAACAATTGTCTTGTTCAATTTTTTTTGCAACTTAGCTACATCTCTTTGTAGATTACGTTTACTAATAGGGTCTAAAGCACTAAAAGGTTCATCCATTAAAATAATATCAGGATTAGCTGCTAAAGCTCTAATCACACCAATTCTTTGTTGTTCTCCTCCTGAAAGTTCAGAGGTTTTACGATTTCGATATGCTTCTGGTTCTAGACCGACACTTTCAAGAAGCTCTGTCACTCTATTTTTCATATCATCTTTAGACCATTTTTTCATTTCTGGTACAATCGTAATATTTTCTTCAACCGTCATATTTGGAAATAGAGCTATTTGTTGCAATACGTATCCAATATTCCAACGCAACTCTTGCAAATTATAATCACTGATTGGTTTACCATCAATGCGAATAAAACCTGACGTTAATGAAATCAATCGATTGATCATTTTTAATGTTGTTGTTTTCCCACTGCCGCTGGGTCCAATAAACACAAAAAATTCCCCATCTTTTATTTCTAAATTGATATTTGATACAACTGGTTTACCTTTTTCATATTCTTTAGAAACATTTTCAAAAAGTATCATCTTCTCTCTCCTTTAAACCCCATTTTTTAGTCTACAATTACGTCAATCCATCCCAAACATAACCCTTATTGTCTAGTTTAATATCTCTAACTAACTCTTTTTCATTAAATAGTACTCCATGAAGCGCACCACCGTATACTGCACCTCCATCTATCCCTATCTTATTATCCTTTATCCATAAATCCGTTGTTTGATTGTCTCCATATAAAAATGGCGTAATCGTATGGCCAAATACAATGATTTTTCCAGTAGTATTTTTCATTTCATGAAAGGCCTCTCGAATCCAGACATAATCTTCACTAGATGTTTGATGCCAATCACGCTTTGATAAGTCAACACCTGCATGAACAAATAAAAAATGTCCCCATTCATAATAAAGAGGCAATGATTCAAGGAATGGTTGCAAGGTAGGATACCGACTAGTTAAAAACATCACGATTTCTGTAGGCGAATACTCCGCATCTAACCCCGGATGCAAGAACGTTTCAAGAGTTTTCATCCCACCGTTCAAACAATACAACTCATAATTCTGTTCAGGATGTTTCAAAAAAGCTAATAACATGTCTTCATGATTTCCTTTTAAGTAAATGGCATTTTTCTTTTCTACAAGTGACTGCGCTAATAAGAAACAATCTTTTGGATTTTCTCCACGATCTCCTAAATCACCAATCAAAAGCAACTGCTGTGTTTCTTCATTCCAGTTTGTTAGCATTTGTTTGAACAGTGTAATTTGACCATGAACATCTCCAATTGCAAATAGTTCTTTTTTCATCATCCAACACCTCATTAGGTCTTTTTAATATTATACCAGTTGTTAGATTATTTTTATAAAATAATGGTTTACCCTCTTTTTCTATATAAGCCATTAATCTAGACTATAAAAATAATAATCCTTATAATAATCCTTATAAATGAACAAGTGATGAGCAATACAAATTACATTATTGAGGAGATGACATCTGGCTATGAATTGGAAAAAAGGACTTGGAATAGTTGCGTCAATCGCGGTCTTAGCATTTATCATTTACAGTGTTGCGGAAACCAATACAACAGAGGAAACGATAAGGGTACAAACAGCAAAAGTAACACAAGAAACAATTGAAGAACGATTAAACACCACTGGATTAATTGAATCTGCTCAGACTCAATCTATCTTTGGCCAAGGTATGGTCCAAGAGGTCTTTGTAAGTGTTGGAGACGCTGTTGAGGAGGGTGATGTACTCATCTCGTATAGCAATGGAACAAATCAAACAGCTGAATTCAGCGGAACCGTGACATCCGTTAATGCACGAGACAACCAAGTTGATCTTAGCAGTCAAAGTGGTGACCCAGCTATTTCGTTAGCTAATTTGGCTGATTTACAAGTTGTGGTTGAACTCAGCAAATCAGATGCTCCACATATTAAAGAAGGTCAAGTTGCTCTTTTGACTTCTGGAGAAGATGTATTTAATGGAACTGTCTCTCAGATTGATCCTATTGCCACTACTGTAACCAGTCAAACGGGTACATCTGCTGCTACTTTAAAATCCATTATTTCCTTTGACACACCACCAGAGAATTTATTTGTAGGTTTCGATATTGACGTTGATATCATAACCAATACCGCAGAGAATGTTTTGGTCATTCCTATAGAATCTTTAATGTATGATGAAGACAATAAACCCTACGTTTATGTTGTAGAAAATGGACAATCCATTGCTACAACAATAGAAACAGGTATTCAATCCACTACTCATGTAGAAGTAAAAGATGGATTGTCTATAGATCAGGTCATTGTGTTATCACCAGATGATACGATTCAAGATGGTACCAAAGTGACCATTGACTAGAAAGGAGTTCTACTATGATTCAGGTTAAAGATATCACTAAGACCTATACAACCGGTTCGGAAACTTTGGTAGCTTTGGACTCTATTTCCCTGGAAGTAATGGCTGGTGAATTTACAGCAATAATGGGTCCTAGTGGCTCAGGAAAATCAACTTTAATGAACATACTAGGATTATTAGACCGTTTTGATTCAGGTACTTATATACTGAACGGACAAAATGTCAGCGATTTAAACGACAATGAGAGTGCAAAAGTTCGGAACAAAGAAATTGGTTTTGTCTTTCAATCGTTTAATTTAATGCCTAGAATGTCCATATTAGAAAATGTTGCGTTGCCTTTAGTATATGCTGGTGTAAAGCCAAAAGAAAGAAAAGAACGCGCTTTAGCTGCTTTAGAGCGAGTTGGTTTAAGTAACCGCATTAAGCATAAGCCAAACGAAATTTCTGGAGGTCAAAAACAACGTGTTGCGATTGCTCGAGCAATCGTAAATGCTCCTTCTGTTTTGATGGCGGATGAACCCACTGGAAATCTTGATTCCAAAACGACTGTTGATATCATGCGTATTTTCCAAGAGCTGAACGCTGAAGGAACCACCATTGTGATGGTCACTCATGAACCTGAAGTAGCGTTGTACACTAAACGAATTGTTACATTTAGAGACGGCGCATTAGTAAACGATCAGCTCCAGCAGCAGAAATTAATGTAGAAAGGAATTTCGGCATGAATATTCGTGAAAATTTTAAAATGGCCGTTGATAGTATCTTTTCAAATAAATTGCGCTCTATTTTAACAATGTTAGGCATTATTATAGGAATCGCTGCTGTTATCGCTATATTAGCTGTAGGCAATGGTGCAACTTCAGAAATCACCAAAACGTTTAATGATTTTGGCGCATCCACTATTTCATTGTCTGTCAGCGATGAAGCATCTTATGATGCAACAATTACAGATGCAGATATTGAAGCTCTAAAAAGTTCTATTCCAGAAATCACCCGTATTTCTCCGGACAATACAGCGAATACCACTGTAAGATCTAATTTTGAAACTCGTTCAGCTTTAGCATTTAGTGGCACGCCTGATCTACAATATACAACCCAATCAATGGAAAGTACTATTATTGCTGGTCGGTATTTCAATCAAAATGATTATGATGATGCAAAAGAAGTCGTTGTAATCAGCGAAGATACCGCTACTGCTTTATTCAATGGACGCCAAGATGTTATTGGTGAAACGATCCAATTGATTGGAAGTACTGGCAATGTATTGAACTTAAAAATTATTGGGATCGTTGAAGGAACTTTTCAAGAATTACAAGGATCATTTGATTTAAGTCAAATGCCGTTATCATTAGCTCTCCCACTTACAACCATGGAAAAACTAAATCCTGCTGTAGCGGTTATCAATAGTTTAACGGTTCAAGTAACGGATAAGGATGCGATAGAATCGGTCTCTAATCGTATGGTTCGTTTATTAGAAACCAGACATGACTCTGTAGGTGATAATTACTATACAGCAACCAATTTTTTACAAGCTTTAGATCAAGTAGACTCTGTATTACGGTTATTTGTCAACTTTATAGCCGCCGTCGCAGCTATCGCTTTATTGGTAGGTGGAATCGGCGTTATGAATATTATGCTGGTATCCGTGACCGAACGCACACGTGAAATTGGCACAAGAAAAGCTTTAGGTGCTACAACTACTACGATTCTTTTCCAATTCTTAATGGAAGCCGTCATCTTAACTTTAATTGGTGGAGTCATTGGCCTTGTATTGGGTATACTTCTTGCAAATGGTATTTCCAACGCATTAAATATTGTACCTAACATCACTTTAGGTTCTGTTCTTTTAGTACTCCTTTTCTCTACAGCTGTTGGGATTTTCTTTGGTATCTATCCTGCTCGAAAAGCAGCAAAGCTAGATCCAATAGAGGCCTTAAGATATGAATGATTTTTTATACAAACCAAAAAGCACCCAAGAGACTTCTTGGGTGCTTTTTGGTTTGTTCTAAATTTTAGATATCAGACTTTACAACTGCAGAGTCATCGTTGAAAATCGATTCATCAAAAGTTTTTAATCGTTTAGACGAAACAATACCAGCAATGATACTGTCATTTACATTCAACATCGTACGACCCATGTCGATAATAGGCTCTACGGAAATAACTAATCCGACAATGGCTACAGGTAAATTTAATGATCCTAATACAATTAACGCAGCAAATGTTGCTCCGCCACCTACACCAGCAACACCAAAAGAACTAATTGTAACAACAGCCATAATCGTAAGAATATACGCTGGGCTAAAAATATCAATTCCGGCCGCTGGCGCTACAATAGCTGCTAACATTGCTGGATAAATACCAGCACAACCATTTTGTCCAATAGATAAGCCAAACGTTCCAGAGAAATTCGCAGAAGCTTCATCAACTCCTAAAGCTTTGGTTTGTGTTTCAATATTTAATGGTAACGCTCCAGCACTAGAACGTGCAGTAAATGCAAAGCTTAATACTGTAAAAGTTTTTTTCAGGTATTGAATTGGATTAACTTTTAAACCAATTAAAATAATCATATGAATAATAAACATAACGATAAGTGCTGCATACGAAGCTATTACAAATACGCCTAGGTTAAGCAATGCATTAAAATCACTTGTCGCTAATGCTTTAGTCATCAATGCAAAAATTCCATAAGGTGTTAAACGCAATACTAACGTAACGATACGCATGACAATAGCGTATAAACTTCTAATTAATTTAGCAAAAAACTCTCCAGCTTCTGGATCTTTTTTATGGACACCTAAGTACGCTATGCCGACAAAAGCTGAAAAGATAACAACAGCAATTGTACTTGTAGAACGAGAATTAGATAGATCCGCAAAGAAATTAACAGGGATAAATTCTAAAATTTGTTCCGGAATACTTAAATCCGCAACTTGTGCTTCTCTTTCACTTAACTCTGCAATACGTGCAGTTTCAGCAGTACCTTGACTGAATTCTGCTCCGTCTAAGTTAAACACCATTACACTAGCTATTCCAATTAAGGCAGCTATTGCAGTTGTAGCAAGCAACGTTGCTAATACATTAAAACTGATTTTGCCAAGATCTTTAGATCCCTCAATTTTTGTAAATGCTCCTACAATGGATACAAAAATTAATGGCATGATCAACATTTGTAAGAATTTAACGTAACCTGATCCAACGATATTAATCCATTCAATCGATTGCGTTGTCACTTCACTACCAGAGCCAAAGATTAATTGTAAGATAGCTCCAAATAAAACACCTGATCCTAAAGCAATAAAAACACGTGTTGAAAATTTTATGTGTTTTTTTTGTAACTGCCAGAATCCAATAAGTACAGCAATAAATAATACTAATACAATACCTATATAAAGATTTGTCATAATAAATCCTCCCTTTTTTGCTTCCTTAATAAACTTAAGAAAACAGATCCATCATAAGATTAAAGGTCTCAAGTAGCCCCGTCCAAAGTAACTACCCTAAAAATCAGGAATTTCCTGACATTTTCAGTGACCTATAAATATTACTTTACTTTTGTAAGGAAATCAAGTGAAAAATAATATCCAGAAAAATATCACTAAAAAATCATTTAAAATTTATGATTTCAGCTTGAAGGAAACTAAAAAAAACTATCAAAATGAAACGCTTCAAACTAATAAAGGTTCATCAGTTTGAAGCGTTTCATTTGTTTACTTACATTATATGATCTAAATTAATGCTTAGTCTTTTCCTTATCTTCAACAGATTCAGTATTAATTATAGGTTTTATCAGTTCTTTATTTCTCCGGTTATTTTTATGGAAGAACACGACTTCTAATAAAGGAACGATTATAGCAGCTGTAAAGCCTCCTGAGAAGCCATTATTATAAAGGTTCATACCTGCATGTAAATAACTTATATTTGTTACTATAACCATGTGCAAACTACCTGCTAAAACTCCTGCAATCACTCCGTAGTGTCCACTAACTGGTGCTAAAGTTGTTCCGAATAATGCTGTAAGTAAAAAACTAGTACTTGTTAATTCAGTTGATGTTAACCAACCTCCGAGCAATACTCCTAAAAGAATAGGAAAAACATTTTTCACGTGTTTTCCAAAAGCTCCAAAACCAACTACGGTAAATATTCCTCCAATAACTGGTCCGTTTAATTCTCCTCTGACAACTAAAACCAACGTAGTGGACAGAAAACCTAGCAACGCCATATTTATTAAAGTCAATCCTAAACCGTAGCGCTCTATAAAATCTGGTCCGCTTTTGCCATCTTCTTTCAAAAAACTACTGTATCCTGAAAACGAACCACCATTAAAATAAAGTCCGACACTGAATAATAAAATAAATAGACTATAAAGGTAAATGGATAACGGTTGGTTATAACCACTTGATACTAAGTGAACCGTATCTACTTCTATTCCGTAGGCTCTAAAAAATGCAATAAAAGCCATTCCAATAATTCCAGCCGTAAATCCGATATTATAAAGACTAAAACCTTTATGAAAACTAGCAAAATGTCGTGATAAAGGCGGTAAAATCAGACCCACTATGGCTCCTGCAGTACACCCTAAAAAGATTCCTGTAAAAAATGAAAATCCGCTATTGAATGCTACCTCACTCACTAATGGCCCTAAAGCAGTCCCGTATAAAGCAGATAATAAATAATTTTTAAATGGTGTACGAGTCATCTTAGCATACAATAATACCCCTAAAATAATCGGAATAGAATTAAATAAATTTTTACCAAATAGAGAAAATCCTGCTATCGTAAAAATGGCCGCAAATAATGGACCAGATAATGTTACTTTTGTTGAACGGATAATAAACAAACTTTTTATAATCATCAATGCTGCATTGATAAGTGCAGCACCAACATTTGCAAGTTTAAAATAGTCCGTTACTAAATTAGCTGGAGAAATAAGAATTTTAAGACTTCCATACCAAATTTCTTCAAGTGTGTTGAAACTTAGTGCTAGTCCGATTAGTGTAAGAGCAAATAAAAAAGCAATACTGTATTTTATTCTTTCCATTACTATTGGATTTTCATTCTGTAAAGGTAGGTGTCTTACTTTTTTCATACGCATTACCCTCTTTTCTGTACTAAGCTATTTAGCTTTTAAAATCCATTTTCATATAAAGCGAGTACTTGCTATTTAAAAAAATAATAACATGACTTTTTATTCACTACAATTTATTTTTTTAAATAGTAGTGAATATATAGAAAAAGCATCCCTCAACCTTCAGGGATGCTTTCCAAAATATCCAATTGATGATCATGCGTTACTTTTTATTATTAGCAACCTTCCGTATAAAGAATTTCACTATTTCTACTAAAGGAATAATTGAAAAAGCTGCTCCTAATACTAACAGCCATTGATTGACATTCAATGATGATACACTGAACGCATCATTTAATCCTGGGATCAAAATGACTACACTTAACAATGCTGCTGATACTAAAATAGCCAAGTTGAAGGTTTTATTTTTGAAAAAACCAACCGTAAATAACGATTTTTCAATTGATTTAACATTAAATGCATGGAACAATTGAAGCAACCCTAAAGTAGCGAATGCCATGGTTAACGCATCTGCATGGATTAAATCAAGATCATTGGGATGGGCTGGATAATGCGTTGCCCACCAGTAAACAAATAAAGTAATACCACCTTCAAAAACCCCTTGGTAAATCAAGCTAGGTAAAACACCATTTGAAAAGAACGTTGCTTTTCTTCCTCTTGGTGGTTTTTTCATCGCATCCGCTTCCGCAGGCTCTAAACCTAATGCAATGGCTGGAAATGTATCGGTCACAAGATTAATCCATAAAATATGAACAGGAGCTAAGATACTCCATCCTAGTAATGTAGCAATAAATAACGTAAGGACTTCTCCTAAGTTAGCCGATAGTAAAAATTGAATCGCTTTTTGAATATTTGAGAACACCTTACGTCCTTCTTCTACCGAAACGACAATAGTTGAAAAATTATCATCTGCTAAAACCATGTCACTTGCGCCTTTTGAAACTTCTGTACCTGTAATTCCCATTCCAATTCCGATGTCAGCTGTTTTAAGCGCCGGTGCATCATTAACGCCATCACCTGTCATAGCCACTATTTTCCCTGCTTTTTGCCAAGCTTTAACAATTCGTACTTTATGTTCAGGCGATACTCTGGCATATACAGAATAATCTTTTACTCTAGTTGCAAAATCAGTATCGTCTATTTGATCTAACTCAGCGCCCGTCAATATACCCCCTTGTTGACCTTCTTTTAAAATACCCAAACGGCGTGCAATCGCTTCTGCAGTATCTCTATGATCTCCAGTGATCATTACAGGACGGATTCCTGCTTCTCTTGCTACTCTAACAGCATCCTTAGCTTCTGCCCTTTCTGGATCGATCATTCCAGTCAGCCCCGCAAAAATGAGGTCTTTTTCAACTTCCTGTGTGGTTAGATCCTCTGGCACTTGATCCACAATTTTATAAGCCATTGCTAACACTCTCAAAGCTTGAGTCGCTAAATCATGATTGACATCTAACAGCACATTTTTAGTTTTTTCGTCTAGTGCTTCAATATTTCCATTATTATCTATTTGTGAACATCTTTTCAGCAGTTCATCTGGTGCTCCTTTTGTTCCAATAAAGAATTTTCCATCCGGCAACTGATGAATGGTCGACATTAATTTGCGATCTGACTCAAAAGGAACTTCAGCAACCCGTGGTTCTTTAGTCAATTCTTCTTTAACGTTCAACCCTTTATCGATAGCGTATTGAACCATTGCTGTTTCAGTAGGGTCTCCAACTAAGGTTCCATCATTTGCGATTTGTGTATCGTTACTATATGTCATCACTCGAACAAGTGGTGTCCGTAAATCAATCTCATCTCCAACGGTTTGAATTGCTCCATTGACATAAACTTTTTCAATCGTCATTTTATTCATGGTTAGTGTTCCCGTTTTATCTGTGCAAATAATATCTGTACTTCCTAATGTCTCAACTGCTGGTAAATTTCGGATCAACGCTTTGCGTTTTGCCATTTTTTGAGTTCCTAAAGCTAAAATAATGGTTACAATTGCCGGCAGTCCTTCAGGTATCGCAGCTACAGCTAACGAAATAGACGTTAACAACATCTCTAACCATTCACGTCCATTGTACATGCCTACTCCAAACATAACGACAGCAACAATTAAAATCGCAATGGTTAAGTATTTCCCTAAACGATTTAAGTTTTCTTGCAACGGCGTAATGGTTTCTTCAGAACTGGCTAACATATCCGCAATTTTCCCAACTTCTGTATTCATGCCGGTTCCAACAACGATTCCTTCCCCTCGTCCATAAGTAACATTGCTATTCATGAAAGCCATATTGTCTCGATCCCCAATTCCAGCTTTCTCATCTTTAATCATATTGGTATTTTTTTCTACTGCTTCTGATTCCCCGGTTAATGCTGATTCTTCTATTTTGATTGAAGCAACCTCAACTAACCTCACATCTGCGGCTACAACATCACCAGCTTCTAATAATAAAATATCTCCTGGAACCAATAAATGGCTTTTCAGTAAAACAACATTACCATCTCGCTTAACTCGTGCTTCCGGTGACGACATTTTTTTCAAAGCATCAATAGCTTCTTCTGCTTTTGCTTCTTGATAAACCCCTAATATAGCATTTAAAACGACAACGACTAAAATAATGATTGCATCTGTAACATCACCAAAAATAGCAGAAATAAGAGCCGCCGCCAATAAGACTATTATCATAAAATCTTTAAATTGTTCTAGAAATTTGACAATGATACTTTTAGATTTGCCTTGATCCAATTCATTTGGTCCATATTCAGCTAAACGTTTTTCAGCTTCACTCGACGTAAGACCTTTTTCTGTTGTTTCTAACTTTTTCAAAACTGTTTCTTCATTTTGAGCAAAAAAAGGTTCTTTAAGTTGCTGCTTAATCTCCATCTTTCATCCATCCTCTCCGACTTGAAGCGATTACTAGAAATAAGAAAAATTTGTTTGCCTTTATAAAATTGATTATAACTTTCACTATTTTTTTTAGCAAAGTTTATGTGCTTACTCTTTCTTTCTTACATCAACTGAATTTTTACAGTTCATTAGATTATTATAAACATCTTAACATCTTGTATTAACAGCTTATGTTATACTAATCAAAAGAAATGTAGAAAGGTGGAAACAATGATGTTTTTCTTTGATCAAACGTATTTCTTAATTATTATTGGAGTCATATTATCAGGAATTGCTAGTTCCTACGTCAGAAGTACTTACGAAAAGTATAGCAACGTAACGAATTCAAAAGGATATACTGCTAGTGAGGTTTCTCGTCTTATTTTAGATAATGCTGGGCTACAGCATGTGAAAATCGAAGCTGTCAAAGGAGATTTAACCGACCATTACGATTCAAGCACAGATATTTTGCGTCTTTCAGATGCTACGCGTCATTCAAGATCTGTGGCAGCTATTGGAGTTGCAGCTCATGAAGTCGGCCATGCTATTCAAGATCAAAAAAGCTATATTCCTTTAAAAATAAGAAGTGCTTTAGTTCCAGCAACAAACTTTGGACAAAAAATTTCGTTTCCAATGATTTTATTAGGTGTTATTTTTGGTTACAATCAAACACTGATAAATCTTGGTATCATTTTCTTTTCTGTAGCGCTTCTTTTTCAGTTGGTCACTTTGCCCGTTGAATTTAATGCTTCTAACCGAGCAATTGCTATTCTAAGAGATCAGCATATCTTAACTTCTACTGAGGTTCCACAAGCAAAAAAAGTTTTAGATGCTGCAGCACTTACTTATGTTGCAGCTGCCATAGCTTCCTTCTTGCAAGTCCTAAGATTAGTTTTACTATTTGGTGGCAGAAGAAACAACTAAAGCAATAGACAAAACAAAAGAGAATCCATTTCGGATTCTCTTTTTGTTTTGTCTATTAAGTTAATGAACTACTTATTTAAAAGAATGTGCGCTCTGATTTTCATCTCTTCATTTTACAACTTTTCCTCAACCCGTTTACCAAATACATAAACTGCTAAAATAATGACAACCATTGAAACTGGAAGAACGATCCAGATAGATATTCCTAAACCAACTGGAATAAAACCAAACAAAACAGTGATCATCCCCACTAAAAGAGCATAAGGTATTTGTGTGCGAACATGATCCATATGGTTCACACCTGCTCCCATTGAAGAGAGAATAGTAGTGTCCGAAATAGGTGAACAATGGTCACCAAAAATTGCACCACTTAAAACTGCCCCTGCAGAAATGACAATAAATTCAGGATTTGGCGATAGTGCTGCAGCTAGCGGTATAGCCAATGGCATTAAAATTCCCATCGTTCCATAAGAAGTTCCTGTGGCAAAAGAAATGATTGAACCTAATATAAAGATAATGGATGGCAGTAAGAACGCCGGCATTGAGTCGGATAACAATGAGACTAAAAATTGAGCTGTTCCTAAATCGGTTATAACTGCACTGAGTGACCACGCTAACAATAAAATAGCTCCCGTAATAATAAGTGATTTCATTCCATTGATCCATGTTTCTACTGCTTGACCCCATGAAAATGTTTTTTGAGACACCCCCATAGCCATAGCTACCAAGCTTGCCAACAATGCCGCTTGGAACAATACAATACTTGCATCAGATGCTCCAAAAGCTTCTTGAATGGCTGTGAATGAATACGGATTTACATTTAACAAATTAATTAATGTTGTATTCTCTCCAGCTAAAATAGCGTAATATCCATTGGCATAAAATCCAATTATTGCAACAATAATTAAAGTACTAATAGGAATAATTGCATTCCATATACTTAGATGGACACCTTCAGCCGGTTCCATTTCATCCAATTCCTTTGAATCAGCAGGATTGATTTCTTCTGCATTTGTTCGATTGTATTTTCTAGCCCTTCTTTCAGCTGTTAGCATAGGACCAAATTCTTTTAAAAATACAGCAGTACACAATACAAACAACAACATTAAAATGTTATAAAAGCGATAAGGAATCGTTTCAACAAAAATACTATAAGCATTAACCTCTTGACCAATAGCTTCATAACCATCTTTAATCAATCCTACTTCATACCCTACCCAAGTAGAAATCAGTGCAATTCCAGCAATCGGAGCAGCAGTTGCATCTACTATAAACGATAGTTTTTCACGCGAAATTTTCTTTTCATCCGTAACTGGTCGCATAACAGGTCCTACAATTAATGAATTTGCATAATCATCAAAAAAGAGCAAAACACCCAAAACCCAAGTAATAATTTGAGCACTAATAGGTCCCTTTGCTTTTTTAGATAATGCATTTGCAACCGCTTTGGCTCCACCCATTTTTGTCATTAATGCGATTAAACCACCAATCGCTAATACCTGTAAAATAATGCCTGCGTTCCACGGATCAGCTAATGAGTATAATGTGTAATCGATTATACTCAAAAAAGATTGAATAAAAGCATAGAAAATAGATCCATCTGCCAAGTGTAAGACAAAACCTCCAGCAAAGATACCCAAAAACAATGAGATAATAACATCTTTAGAAATGAATGCTAAAATAATGGATACCACTGGTGGTACTAGAGAAAACCACCCAAAATTCACTGTAGAACCTGTAGATTCTCGAAACTCTCCATTAATTGAAAAAATAATAAATGCACTAATAAATAACCCAATGATAACTTTCTTTTTCATTTTAAACTCCCTCTCTTTTTTGCGCACAAAAAAACACCTTGAGCGCTATACAACTCAAGGTGCTAAAATAGTTCCATATGTAATGTCCCTTTAACCCTTTTGTTGATAGCCCTCCGTAAATTTCTTACTGAAATTCACGACAGTGTTAAGCATATTATACTTAACCCCAGCATAAAGTAATTGGCAATACTCTATACTTCGGCAATTTTTCCTTTCCAGTTATTCGCTTGTGCCTTCAAAATAACTGTACTCTTAAAAATTGCGCCTCTATCTTACTATTAAATTACGCTTTTAAATATACTATATTAGTGATAATGATGCAACACTAACCCAATTAATTCTTTTACAATTGGTTAGTTCGCTTAATAAAATAATCCAAAAATAATTGGAATAAATGCTGCAGGAGCATAGTTCATAATTTTTAAGTCTGTAATCTTTAACGTACTTAACGCTAGACCAATTATCAGTAGAAAATCCACACATGTCATTTCATTAATTACACTTTCTGTTAACAAGGGAGCTATAACTCTTGCTAGCAAAGAAATACTTCTCTCATAGATCAGCACTAAACCTCCTGCTAGCAAAAACACCTATACCAAGACTGCAAGCCAACACAAGAGCTGCTATACCATCAATTAACGATTTAGCTAATAAGGTTTCATGATGCCAGTTAACCCACTTTGCAAGGCCTCGACACAAATCAATAAACTCGCTGTTATGAATCCTTTAGAAATGGATAATGTATCATCTTTTGTTTGAAATTTAGTTTCTATTAAGTTTCCTAGATTATTTACTTTTTCCTCTAAATTCATCCCTTCACCGATAATAACCCCAATCACCATTGAACCTACTGCAATGAGTATATTTTCTCCAGCTAATGCTCCTCTGAATCCAATATACAATACACAAAGCGCTAAACTGCTCATAATAGCTGTACCTAGATGTTTTGATATTCCTTTTTTAACACTAATCCACTACTTCCTCCAAGAACCACCGCTAAACCCTTAACAATTGAACCCAACAAAATCACTTTATCTACCCCTAACTACTTTATTAAATACTAATTAAAAATAAATATAGTATCCATTTAACTTTTGGTCAATGCCCTTTAATATAATATTCTTGATTTTTATTCGTAAATAATTTCTAGTTTAACTTCTTTAAAGTATCAAAAAAGAGCTTTAGATTAATGTTTACACATTAGAATCTAAAGCTCTTTAGTTTGTTGCTTTCATTTGTAGAAATACCGATTAATCATGTCATTTTTACTCAACTAAACCAATTTCTTGTTTTACAACTGAAGCAATTCGGTCAACATAAAGGTCTACTTTTTCTTGTGTTGGAGCTTCTGCCATTACACGCAACAATGGTTCAGTTCCACTAGGACGAACTAAAATACGTCCATCTCCATTCATTTCACTTTCGACTTCTTCGATGATCGCTTTTATTGCTGGGACATCCATTGCGCCATTTTTATCACTAACGCGAATATTAACCAATTTTTGAGGATATGTTTGAACCTCTTCAGCTAACTCTGAAAGTTTTTTCCCTGTTTCTTTCATAACATTCAACAATTGAATTCCTGATAAGATTCCATCACCAGTGGTATTATAATCTAGGAATACCATGTGTCCTGATTGTTCTCCACCAAAGTTATAACCATTTTTGCGCATTTCTTCTACTACATAACGATCTCCAACTTTTGTTTGAAGAGCAATCATATTATTGGCCTCAATTGCTTTATGGAACCCTAAGTTGCTCATTACAGTAGAAACAATGGTATCTTTTTTCAATCGGCCTTTTTCTTGTAAATACTTGCCACAGATAAACATAATTTTATCTCCATCAATGATATTTCCTAATTCATCAACAGCAATCACCCTATCCCCATCACCATCAAATGCTAATCCAGCATCGGCTCCTTTTTCAACTACAAATTTAGCCAAACCTTCAGGATGAGTTGAACCAACACCGTCATTAATATTCAACCCATTTGGTGTTGATGCCATCACATCGAATTCTGTTTCTAAATCTGCAAATAGTCGATTAAGAAGAGGACTTGTGGCTCCGTTTGCACCATCTAAACAAACTTGCAATCCAGCTAAATCATTTGGAATTGTTTGTTGTAAAAATTGAGTGTATTTTAAAGCACCTTCTGGATACTCATCAACCGTACCTAATCCTTTTGCACTAGGACGAGGTAAATTATCATTCTCTTCGTCTAATAATGCCTCGATTTCTAATTCAGTATCATCAGATAACTTAAACCCATCTGATCCAAAGAATTTAATACCATTGTCAGGTGCAGGATTGTGTGAAGCTGAAATCATAACACCAGCTGCAGCACCTTGAATACGAGTTAAATACGCTACTCCAGGAGTAGATATAACTCCTAATTTCATTACTTCGATTCCAACGGATAAAAGACCTGCAATTAATGCAGATTCTAGCATCTCACCAGAAATACGAGTATCTCTTCCAACTAGAACACGTGGATGCTCTTCGCCTTCAGCGTGTTGAGTTAAAACATACCCACCGTATCTTCCTAATTTAAAAGCTAATTCTGGAGTTAGTTCTGAATTAGCAACCCCTCTTACCCCATCTGTTCCAAAATATTTTCCCATTCTAACATGCCCCTTTTCAAAGTTTAAACCTTATCCATTTAGGTTTGCTATTTCTATTCACTTACTTCTTCACTGGATTCGCTTGATGACTCATCTAATGACTCGCTTGATGATTCAGAAGAAGTGTCACTTTCTGATGATTCATTTTCTTTTGGTGTTGATTCACTCGATGAACTAGATTCGCTCGAACTTGAGCTCGAACTTTCGTTGCTAGTTTCATTGTTACTTTGTCCATTTCCTTGTGAATTTTGAGTAACAGTTATCGTTACTTCAATTTTTTCAGGCTCTATAGCTGTTACTCCTTCAAGTAAAGGCAGATCAATCGATTGAGTTGTTGTTTCAGTTATATCCGTTATATCAATATCTACTGGATAACTGCTTAAACTATTTACCAGTTCATTTTCGCCCTGTATCGCAACCATTGTAGCCGTTTGATTACTAATGCCTAACTCATAACTCAAGTCCACATTTGGCGTACCAGTTTGATTTAATACTACAGGCACTTGCTTCGCAATTGGATCAACAGGTATCGTCACTGTTATCTCACTAGGATTCAGATTAACATCTAATTCATTTCCTTCAGCATCAGTAACGATAACTGGAAGTGTTTGAACAATGTCTTCTGTAACATCCTCTTCTTCAGCTACAACTACTTTCACATCTTCAACTTGATCAATTATAGATGCTGTCCCTGTCAGTTCAACCGTTTCATAATTGACTGTTGGTGTACCGGTCTCAAACTCATCACCAATGAATGACTCGTCAAATTCAACATCGACACTAAAAGTTTCAACTTTTTTTTCTTCAATCGTTATTGTTACTTCTTCAGGTAAGATTTGATAATCTAACTGAGGTGAAAGTCCTTCAGCAACCAATTCAATAGTATGAGTACCAACCCCTAAACTGTCTAAATCAGTTGCTACAATATCAAAATTTTTAGTCGTTTTTGTATTTAACACGATACTTGACGGACCTGATATTTCTACGGAAACTGTCTCTGGAAATCCCGTTACATAATAATTATCTTGATCGATTTCAACTACTATTGGTACTTCAAGTATGGTTTCTGTTGTAGATGCACTTAATCCATCAATTCCGCTGGTTGTTTGAACTCGATTATTACTACTGTTTACATAAGTAAACAGTAGTATAGCAAATGCGAGTGCAATGATCTTCATAAACCATGGATTGTTGTAAAGTTTCTCCATTATTTAGAAGCCCCCTTTTTAAAACTATCCACCATTTCTTGAAAAGAATTTTTCTTCTCTTCTTTTTCAACAACAATTAAGTTTTTAGCTAAGAATTTTTCAAAATCCTCTTTAGATAATTCACGTAATAACTCGCCTTTATATGAAACACTGACCCCACCGGTTTCTTCAGAGACAATAATTGTTATAGCATCTGTTACTTCACTTAAACCAATGGCTGCACGATGCCTTGTTCCTAATTCTTTAGAAATAAGCGTGCTTTCTGATAAAGGTAGATAACTAGCAGCAGAGGCTATTTTATAATCCCTGATGATGACTGCTCCATCATGCAACGGTGTATTGGGAATGAAAATATTGATTAATAGTTCACTGGATATGTCAGCATCTAGCGGAATTCCTGTTCCAATAAATTCATCTAACTCTGTATCCATTTGGATAGAAATTAAAGCTCCAATTCTTCTTTTCGCCATATATTGAACAGCTTTTGCTAATTGTTGGACCAAATTTTCTCCAGGATTTACTTTTCGTTTTGCTCGATTAAAAATAGATCCGCGGCCAAGATGTTCTAACCCTCTTCGCATTTCTGGTTGAAAAATAATAATCATTGCAAGAACACTCCATTGAATAACTAAATCAACAATCCAATCAACTGTTTGCAACTCCAGAAAAAAACTTGCTACTTTTATTAACATGATAACAGCAATTCCTTTTAGTAGTTGAACAGCTCTACTCCCACGTAAAATAATTATCAACTGATAAATAAAGAATGTAACTACTAATATATCTACCACGTTAAGAAAATTTCGCCACGTGACTAATTGTGACCAATCTATAGACATATGCGCACCTCCGATAATGTTTCTGATTGTCACCCATTGTGTATTATACCATAATATTTCCTATGAATAACATTAATCCACCCATTTATAGACCCTATCGTTATTAATTAACTTCCTATTCCTATTTTTAACACAAAAAAACTTGCAACGATTAACGTTGCAAGTTTTTATTATGAGTCATGCAGGATTCGAACCTGCGACCCTCTGATTAAAAGTCAGATGCTCTACCAACTGAGCTAATGACTCAACTTAAAAATGACTTTGCGTGGCAATGTCCTACTCTCACAAAGGGAATCCCTTCACTACCATCGGCGCTAAGAAGCTTAACTTCTGTGTTCGGCATGGGAACAGGTGTGACCTTCTTGCCATTATCACCACACAATTTTCATCTTTGTATTTTTTTGCATATTCATGCAACTGGGCTAGCTGGATTCGAACCAACGCGTGAGGGAGTCAAAGTCCCTTGCCTTACCGCTTGGCTATAGCCCATAAATGGTGGAGGGGGGCAGATTCGAACTGCCGAACCCGAAGGAGCGGATTTACAGTCCGCCGCGTTTAGCCACTTCGCTACCCCTCCAAATAAAATTATCTTTCCTATTAAATGAACAACTAAACGCATGCCGGCTAAAGGAGTTGAACCCTCGACCCTCTGATTACGATTCAGATGCTCTACCAACTGAGCTAAGCCGGCAAAATTTAATAAAAAAAGACTATGACCCGTACGGGAATCGAACCCGTGATACCGCCGTGAAAGGGCGGTGTCTTAACCGCTTGACCAACGGGCCATGATGTTTAAAAATATTCAAGCACAAGAAATATTATATAAATAATTCACAGAAAAGTAAAGACTATTCTTCCATTTTTCTGTATTTTTAATCATTTTATAATCTTCCGTATTTTTAAACCGATTAAACTAATAAAAGTGGGTAAGAATTATGACACTTCTTAACCACTTTACCAATAAATGACTGCTTTTTCAATAGCATAATAACTATTCGGCTTCAATATGTTTATATTTTTCAGGTTTTCTATCAAATAATTCTTTTGCATATGGACAAAGTGGGACAATTTTTTTCCCTTCTTTTTCCATCTCTTCAACAACTTTATCAACCAATTGGGCAGCAATGCCTTGTCCTCTTAAAGATGGATCAACAAAAGTATGGTCTAAAATTACTTTATCTTCACCAGAAGGAACATACGTTACTTCCGCAATCATTTTTCCGGATTCATCATTTTTCAAAAAACTGTTTCCATTTTTTACAAATTCCATCCTAACACTTCCTTTTACATTTGCTTCATTAAGTTTAACACTTATTAATTTAGATACCAAGAAAAGCCTTACAAAATATAAAATATGTCTTATTTACTAATACGTATACCTATTTTACCCATTTGTTTTGCTGTTTCTAATCTATTAAAGGCCAATGCATAATCCTCAAAATCATAAATAGTATCAACAACTGGTTTAATTGAGTGTTTTTCAATAAATTTAAGCATCTCGAGATATTCTTCTCTGCTACCCATTGTGGTTCCCAACATTGTATATTGACCGTAAAAGAACTCTCTCAAATTCAGATCAACAACGTCACCTGTTGAAGAACCGAATAAAACCAATTTTCCACCCTTTTTTAATTGTTTCAATGATTGATTGAAGGTTGCCGCTCCTACTGATTCGATTACTACGTCCACTTTTTCACCATTTAATTCTTTTTCCCAATCATTTTTACTGTTTATTCCTTTAGCTGCTCCGATTTTTTTTGCTTTATTTAATTTTTCTTCAGAACGCGACGTGACATAAACTTTTATACCCACCGCTTTGCTGAATTGAAGCAAGTTGGTCGCCACACCTCCACCTATTCCTGGGATTAAGATCGTTTGCTGATCACTTACTTCCCCTTTTGTAAACAGGGCTCTATATGCTGTTAATGCCCCCAATGAGAGGACTCCCGCTTCTTCCCATGTCAGATGACTTGGTTTTAAAGCAACAAACTTTTCATTAATGATAAATTCTTCTGAGAATGTTCCCTGCATTGGATTTCCTAATATCTGAAAATTGTCTGGTGGCGCTGGTGTATTATTTAACCAACCTATACTAGGGTTCACAATGACTTCATCTCCTACCTTAAACATTGTCACTTCTTTGCCTATTTCGTCTATAATACCTGCACAATCTGATCCAATTACTAAAGGGCTACTTGTTCCATCACGCCCTTTAATAGTTGCCAAATCACGGTGATTCAATCCTACTATTTTCACTTTAATCCGAACTTCTTTCTCATCTACTTTTCTAGGTTCAATTTCTCCTATTCTTAGTCCTTTTATACCACTGTTTTTTTCATGGATTAAAGCTTTCATTCTTATCTTCCTCTCTTTAAATTCCATTTTATACTAAGTTAAGTATAACAGTCCTATCCTTTGGACTCAAAGAGAGTGCTAGATTAAGTATGAGAAATTCATTTGAATTCGTTCTTATCTTTAGCACAGTTTCAAATTGAAGTTACTTCATGATTAGATTACACTAGAACTAATACTACTTACTTCTGTACTGAACCACTATTCTTTTAGGAGGAAGATAATGTATTTCACAACGATTGAAAAAAGGATTACATATCTGTAAATAAGCTCATTAGAGAAGTTTTTTTCGAAATCAGAACATGGTTATAACAAGAAAGCTGAATTTATAGATCACTTTTTTTGATTGTATGACAAATGGTGTGAATGTTTCAAAATAAAAATTCTTCGGGAATAGACGGGTTTGGTTATGGAGACATGGGACAGCCTGTAAGCCTGGAGTTTTACAAGCTTTCAAGCTTCAAATAAACTGTAATTCATTCCTGAAGCAATAATGGTTTATAATTCTCATTGAATCCTCTACAGGGTTACAAGTAACCCCATTCCTCTAGAAATATTTGGTGAGTATTTTGAATAATCTATTAACACTAAAAATTAAAGAACAAAAAAAAGAAACCCTCTATTTATAGGATTTCCATTTTTGTTGGTTACATGAAGCCACTTGCCGGATTTGAACCGGCGACCTCTTCCTTACCATGGAAGCGCTCTACCGACTGAGCTAAAGCGGCACTACTAAGTCATAGTATTTACTTGCAAAAAAAAAGAACTCCGCAAGTAGGACTCGAACCTACGACATCATGATTAACAGTCATGCGCTACTACCAACTGAGCTATTGCGGAATAATTGAATCTGCGTGGCAACGTCCTACTCTCACAAAGGGAATCCCTTCACTACCATCGGCGC
>NZ_JAZLIO010000005.1:0-5188 GCF_045617425.1 Carnobacterium sp. | reverse complement strand
TTAACAAATGGTACGAGTGAAGAAGAGGGGGATGAATAATGTTCGTCCGCTTCCTTCTTCCGTTTATAGGTGCTGTTTTATTTTTAATTGAACCTGTATTTGCACTTTTTTCTCCGGTTGAACTCTTTGGGAATATGATTTATTTAGTCCCTCGATTTTTATTTATGTACCTGTTGTTTCTAGCTGTCTATTATAACTGGAAGTATGCAGTGATTTCTGGCATCGTTTTTGGGCTATTGTATGATGTCTTTTACATTGATATTATTGGTCTATATGCAGTGTTATATCCGTTGCTTTGTTTAAGTATTAGTTGGATTATCAAATGGATACAGCAATCATTACTTGTTGTAACGTTGTTAACTATTTTATTTGTGGCTGTGCTAGAATTTATTATGTATGAGTTCTTTTTTATTATTTCATTTACATCAATGCCGATTGATGTGTTTTTGTATACACGATTAATCCCTACATTACTAGCGAACCTATTGTTCCTAGTTATGCTAGGCTGGGCATTTAAATATTTAATTAAAACACGCTTTTTACAGCGAGTATAAATGTGAGTTAAATTGAAATTCAGATGAGCGTGAGGTGCACTTTTGATGAAAAAACAACTCGTCCATATTAAGGGAACGAAAGACGGTCTAGTGTTACACTTAGACGATTCGTCTACCTATGATGAACTCATCCTAGAGCTTAAGCAAAAAATTGAAGAAGGGGGCATCGATGGGAAAATCGATGTTCAGCTTCATTTAGGATATCGCTATTGTACGTTAGAGCAAAAAAAAGAATTGATTCAAATAGTTCAAGCGCGCGGAAATATGCTTGTATCTAAAGTACAAAGTGATGTTATAACTTTAGAGGAATGTAATAAAAAAATCTTGGAGCATACATGTGATACATATGTAGGTATTGTTCGTTCTGGTCAAACACTTCGTGCGACTGGAGATATTATCGTTATTGGAGATGTAAATCCGAATGGTAAAATAGAAGCGAGTGGCAGTATTTATGTACTTGGAAAATTAAAAGGTATTGTTCATGCCGGAATAAATGGAAATGTGGAAGCAATTGTTGCGGCTGCAACGTTTGAACCTACGCATGTGTCAATAGCTGAATTTATGGAAGTTATGAGTAATGAACAGGAAATTTTTCAAAACCAAAGAGAACAGCTTTTTGGCTATGTTAATTCAAGTGGTGTTATTAAGTATGATCGAATACAGGAAGTAAGAAATATTCGACCGTCACATTCGATGTTTAAGGGAGGAAGCTAATGTGGGTGAAGCAATCGTAATTACTTCTGGTAAGGGTGGAGTTGGTAAGACGACAACTACAGCCAATCTAGGAACTGCACTTGCTCTTCAAGGCAAAAAAGTTTGTTTAGTAGATACAGATATTGGTCTGAGGAATTTAGATGTTGTTTTAGGGCTCGAAAATCGTATTATTTATGATTTAGTAGATGTAGTGGAAGGTCGTTGTAAAGTTCATCAGGCGCTTGTGAAAGATAAACGTGTGGATGAACGCCTATTTCTATTACCTGCTGCTCAAACAACGGATAAAAATGCTGTAGACCCCGAACAAATGAAAACACTAATTGCTGAGCTGAAAACAGAATTTGATTATATTTTAATTGACTGTCCAGCTGGCATTGAACAAGGTTTCCGTAATGCAATTGCGGGTGCTGATAAAGCTATCGTTGTGGCTACACCTGAAATTTCTTCTGTGCGTGATGCGGATCGTATTATTGGACTGCTAGAGCGAGAGGACATTGAACCACCTAAATTAATAATTAACCGTATTCGTAAGCATTTAATGAATTCAGGCGATTCGATGGATATTACAGAAGTAACTACGCACTTATCAATAGATTTATTAGGCATTATTATAGATAGTGAAGATGTTATTAGCTCGTCTAATAGAGGTGAGCCAATTGTGATGAATCCAAATAATAAAGCTTCATTAGGCTATCGAAATATTGCGCGTCGAATTTTAGGTGAATCAGTTCCGTTGATGACGTTAGAGGATGGGCCGAAAGGTATGATGGCTAAATTGAAGTCGATTTTTGCAAAATAAATATAAGAATTTACGGCACTTCATTTGCATAAAATGAGGTGCCTTTTTATGAGGGCACTGAAAAAGTCCACTTATGCACAGATAAGCGAGGACAGGAACGAAATTCGTTCCTGTCCTCGCTTTTCCTTCGCAGCCGTTGATTCCGTTCCGGCGGACGCTTTTCGCGGGCACGGCTCCAGCCTTCTCCCTCGCTTCGCTCAGTCCGGGTGCTTCCGCTCGGTACTCCTGTCGCTTCGCTTTCGTCGCAAATAGACATTTGCTGTTCCCGCAGAAGTCGCCGCCATAACTCCATCAACTTGTATCATTCATGGAATAAAATGTTGTCTCCTCTAAAATTGAAGCAAAAAATAGAGAAATCAAATCCGCATGGCTATAATACGGCCAGGTTGGCGGGTTTATTTGGCATGGAAATACAAGGTGCCATAACGAAATTTGCGGTAAACTCATATTGAAGTTATTAAACGAAAATGAGTAAGGATCAAACAATGAAATAGGGCAATATCTGTTTGAATTGAACAGATATTACCCTATTTTTATTTAGAAAAACGGCTCTATACTATTTGTTGGGGTATCCACTTAATTTGCAGAAAAAAGGCACAAAATTACGCTTTTTTATATTTGAATTGTCTAAAAACCAGTATATGTAAAAGCGAAGACTTTTAAGGAAGCTGCGGATGTTTTTGTATAGTGCAAAATAAAAAGGGAGCAACATGCAAGTTAAAATTCCTGCAGTGATACTCCTTTTTAAGCGCAAAAAAATATCATTGTATGCACCCTTCAAATCAACTAACCTTCTAATTGGCATAAAAGTCGATTAGGAGGAATTGAAAGGATGCTTACAATGGATTACGTACATCATATCAAATTTTTATACGATGAGAAAGGCTATTCCTTACGGAAAATAGCAGAAGAAACTGGTCATGATTTTAAAACGGTTCAAAAATATGTAAACCAGCAAGATTTTAATGAAAAATTTGAAAAATGTGCAACTGTATCTAAAAAAATAGATGTCTATAAGCACGAAGTGATGGAATGGCTACTGGCTGATTTAGAGATGCCAAGGAAGCAACGTCATACTGGAAAACGCGTTTACGTTCGATTAAAAGAAAAGTATGGAGAAGAATTAGCCATTAGTTTGCGCTCAGTACAGTCATTTGTATCTGATGTGAAAAAGGATTTACAAATGAAAAAGGAACAGGCCTACATCCCTCTATCACATGCACCGGGTCAAGCACAAGCTGATTTTGGGGAAGCTATATTTGAAGAAAATGGAGAACGTTTTACAGGTTTCTATTTTAACTTATCATTTCCATATAGCAACGGCGGTTACACACAGATTTTTAAGGGGCAAAACCAAGAATGTCTTTTACAGGCGATGAGGCAAATTTTTGAACATCTCAAGCGTGTACCAACTGTCATTTTATTCGATAATTTATCAGCAGCTGTTATACAAATCAAGAAAGATGGTGGTCGAAAGTTAGTGGAGCAATTCTCCCGCTTCGCCGCCCATTACGGTTTCCAAAGTAATTTCTGTAATCCTGGTAAGGGAAATGAAAAAGGAAATGTGGAAGCAAAGGTTGGTTATCATCGTCGTAATTTGTTTGTGCCAATGCCTGTATTTGAAGATGTAGAACTCTACAATAGAGAACTCTTTGAACAGTGTGATCGTGATCACGAACGTCAACATTATAAACGTAAAGTTGATATTTCAAAGCTACTGGTCGATGATTTAAAAGCCATGAAACAATTGCCTAAGAATCCTTATGAGGTCCATCGTTTAGTTCAATTGAAAGCAAATGGTTATGGCAGAATTCAATTAGATACAAACCAATATTCAACAACCCCAGACTTCGCCTACGAAAAAGTGTGGGTAAAAATGACACATAATAAAGTAGCCATCTTAAATGAGGATTATGAAGAAATCGTGCAGCATCAAAGGTTGTATGGAACGGGATTAGAATCCATGAAATGGACGCCCTACTTACATTTGATTGCGAAAAAACCAAAGTCATTGAAGCAAACACTATTTTATCAAGAATTACCGGATCCTTGGAAAGATTTTATTGAACAACAGGAAAAGCCGAGACCGGCTATTGAATTATTAGCGGATTTGATGAAACAAGAAGATAACTTAGCCCGTGCAACAGAAGCATTAACAGCAACTCTTCAATTAGGTTTGAAAGATGCGGACAGTATCCGTTTAACGTGGAATCGATTAAGCGAACCAAATAATGATATAGCAGACATCACTGTGCCGCAGGCATTTATACAAGCAGAACAAAAACCGGATTTATCGATCTATGATGGCTTTTTAACTGGAGGGAATCCTTCATGAAAGATTTGATAGCAAGATACTGTAGAGAACTTCGTCTAGGCTCACGTCTAAGCGAGGAATATCAAAAAATTGAGGCAGTAACACATGAGGAATTTTTAGCAAAATTACTTGAACATGAAGTTGGACATCGTGAAGTAGCTCGTACGAACAGACTCATAAAAAATGCGAGTTTTGATGTCATTAAAACATTTGAAAACTATGATTTCTCTCGCGTAACATTACCAGCAAGCGCACCAATTGAGATTGTTCGTTCTGGTAGTTTTATTCAAGAAAACCAGAATCTAATTCTATATGGGCCTGCAGGTGTTGGTAAGTCACATTTAGCAACTGCAATTGGTGTGGAGCAATGTCGTCAGGGGAAAGAAGTTAAGTTTTATCGTACCGCAGCGCTCGTCAACGAATTAATCGAAGCACAACAACAAGGTCGCCTTGCCAAGTTCTTAAAAACGATTGAGAAGGCCGATCTTTTGATTTGTGATGAGTGGGGATTCCTCCCACTCAGTCACGAAGGCGCACAATTATTATTCCAAGTTGTTTCAGCGTGTTATGAACGTAAAAGCTTAATTCTCACAACTAATTTAGAATTTAGTAAGTGGTCCACCATCTTTTATGATGAAAAAATGACCGCAGCATTAATTGATCGTTTGGTCCATCATAGTCACCTAATCGTATTTCAAGGACCAAGTTATCGCTATCAACATTCTAGTATAAATCTCTAAACTGAATAACCGAAGGGTGCTGGAAAATTAAGTTGCATTTTGCTGGAATTTTAAGTTGCATAATACA
>NZ_JAZLIO010000004.1:0-7866 GCF_045617425.1 Carnobacterium sp. | reverse complement strand
TGCCGCCAGCGTTCGTCCTGAGCCAGGATCAAACTCTCATATAAAATGATGCTTGAAGCTCATATTGATTGCTAGCGAATAATTATTCACTAATTTTGTTACTGTTGACTTAGCACTGCTAAGTCACCCTCACATTTGGTTCGTCTTACTTTGTTTAGTTTTCAAAGGTCTAAAGCGCGTTGTTTTGTTCGTGACAACTTATACATAATACCATGTACAGCGCTGTCTGTCAACAACTTTTATTTTTATTTTTTTCGTTGATTTGAATCAATTGCCTCAACGACATTTACTAATATACCAGCGAAATCAGCATTCGTCAACATTTTTTTAGAATAAAATTACATTTTTCATTAAAGATGAACATTCAATTAAATATAGAATTTAAGTACTATAATTTAGTTTAAAAAAACGAACATTTTGTAAATTTTATTACACATTGTAAAGGATATGTTAGTTGCATTTTTCATTACATAAATATTCTAAAAATCATGTATAAATTTTAATCAATAATAACTAATGAATAAAAAAAAGTTTTACACGAATAAACTCGAGCAAAACTTTTCTTTCTATAACGTTTTAAAGCACCTGTACCCTAAATCATGTCAATCAGTGTAAATACAACAACACTATTTTTGTTCAGCTTATTAAAATAAGTTTCCATAATCATTAACAACAATTATTATAATAGAAAAGATAGTTATCACCAATTGGACGACGCATCAGAAAATAGATACTTAATCTAAAAGTGATAATCTTACTTTAAGAAAATATGAAAATCAATCTTCAACGGGAATGGATATCTCGACAATATTAGGAGCATAGATAAATTCAACGTTATCAAAAGTTGTATCAAGGATGTTTTTTAATACAAAGTTAATTTCCGAATTTTTTATAGAGCGGCTTTCATTTAATAAAATGACATCCTTACTTATTGAAGATCCTGAACAAATCACGGTGGTTTGACCTAAAGAGAAAACTTTTATATAATTGGCATTTGTATTTTCTAATTGTTCTATTACAAGTTCCGAATGATTATTAGTAACATCTATTAATTTCATCATTTCACCCCTTCTTACTTTTAGTTAGTATAATACATTATATAACTAAAAAACCACTATTTAAAGCTTTTTTTCTTTTTATAAATAAAAAATTTGAAAAATTGGTTATAGTGTTATCATATTTGAAGACAGTTTCCAAAAATCTTTCTCAATTTATAAAAACTATAAAAGAAGTCCTTGACGACTTAATATAATTTTTTAAATAAAATAATAAACTATAAGTCACTGAAACTTGAATTATACTAAAACCCTCTATTTTCTTGTTGCATCTAATTTTTAACTAATATGAATATGCTGTAAGAAAAAAACCTTGCACGAGTTTAATCGTACAAGGTTTTTTTATTTTTCAATAAGACTTGTTCCGTTTGTTTCAATAACTTCCTTGTACCATGAAAAACTTTTCTTTTTATAACGTTCTAATGTACCTGTACCATCATCATACCGATCAACGTAAATAAAACCATAACGTTTTTTTAATTCAGCTGTAGAAGCACTAACTAAGTCAATACATCCCCATGTTGTGTAACCCATAACTTCGACCCCATCTTTCAGAGCCTCTCCAACTTGAACTAAATGATCATTCAAATAATCAATGCGATAATCATCTTTAACTGTTTTATTTCCATATTCATCTGTGATTAGCTTATCATTAGCTCCCAATCCATTTTCAACGATAAACAAGGGTTTTTGGTAACGATCCCAGAAGTCATTCAAAACAATACGTAAACCTTTAGGGTCAATTTGCCAACCCCACTCAGACGCTTCTAAGTATGGGTTAGGTATCCCACCTAAAATATTGCCTTCACCTGCTACTCGTTTACTTTCATCCGCTGTTTCAGTAGAACTCATGTAATAACTGAACGAGATAAAATCAACCGTATTTTTCAATAGTTCTTCATCTTCTGGACCAAAATCTAATTCAATAGCATTTTCGCGGAAGAATCGTTTCATATATCCTGGGTAAACTCCTCGAACATGTACATCAGAGAAAAAATAGTTTTTACGTTCTGCTTCCATAGCAGCAATAACATCATCTGGATTTGGAGTTAATGGATATGTCGGCATCGCTAAAACCATACATCCGATCTGTGCTTCAGGCATTAATTCATGGCCGATTTTAGTGGCCAATGCACTTGCTACTAACTCGTGATGAACAGCTTGATACAAATCTTTTTGTGTCAGTTTTTCTGGTGGAGTAGTAATTCCGCCACTCATAAATGGTGCATGTATAATGGAATTGATCTCATTAAAGGTCAACCAGTATTTTACTTTCCCTTTGTATCTTGTAAAGACAGTGCGTACATAATTTTCATAAAACCCAATCATTTTGCGATTAACCCAACCGTCGTATTCTTTGGCTAAATGTAATGGTGTTTCATAGTGAGATAGTGTTACTAATGGTTCGATATTGTATTTAAGAAGTTCATCAAATAAATCATCATAAAATTTTAATCCAGCTTTATTTGGTTCAGTTTCATCTCCATTTGGAAAGATGCGTGCCCAAGCAATTGACGTACGGAAAGTTTTAAATCCCATTTCTGCAAATAATTTAATGTCCTCTTTATAGCGATGGTAAAAATCAATACCTACAAGTTTCATATTATCTTCTGTAGGTTCTTCCGTAATCGGGCCAAATCCACCATGTGGTGTCACATCTTGCACAGTCAATCCTTTTCCGTCTTCGTTATAAGCACCTTCTAATTGGTTTGCAGCTACTGCTCCGCCCCACAAAAAATCTTTTGGAAATTGTTCTACTGTCAAAGTCATCTTCTCCTTTTTGCCGATTAATTGTTTTAGATTCTGTCTATTGCTCATTATTAGTTGCACTAATTATGACATAGGCTATTAAATGACGAAAATAACCTGTAAGAATGAGTAACTTTAAAAATTAGTCATTCTCTCAACTATTCAAATCAGTTCCGTTCGTTTCGATAACTTTTTTATACCAAAAAAACGAATCTTTTCTTGAGCGATTTAACGTTCCTTTACCTTCATCATCTTGATCAACATAAACGTAACCATATCGCTTAGACATTTCAGAAGTAGATGCACTAACTAAATCAATCGCTCCCCAGCTGGTGTATCCTATTAAATCTACACCATCATTAACAGCTTCTCTCATTTGCTCAATGTGCTTTTGTAGATAATCGATACGATAGTGATCATGAATGCTACCATCTTCTTCTACTTTGTCGTATGCTCCTAGTCCATTTTCCACGATGAATAACGGCAACTGGTAACGATCATAAAAGTCATTCAAGGTCCATCTCAAACCAATTGGATCAATCTGCCATCCCCAATCTGAAGTTTCCAAGTAATCGTTTTTTACGCCCTCAATAAAATTACCACCAACTTGTTCTTTTTTAGGATCTGAACTAACAGAGATAGACATATAATAGCTAAACGAGATGAAATCGACAGGATAAGATTTTAATATTTCATCATCTCCACGCTCTTTATGAATAGATATATTGTTTTCTTTGAAATAGCGATTCATAAAGGCGGGGTATTCCCCACGTGCTTGTACATCTGTAAAAAATAAATTATGTTGGTTTTTTTCTTGTGCTTTGATGATATCGGTCGGATTGTTTGTTTCTGGATAAGTAGTCATACGTGCTAGCATACAACCGATTTTAAATTCTGGATTAATTTCATGCCCTATTTTTATAGCTAATGCACTGGCTACAAACTGATGGTGCCCAGCTTGATAAGACAATTCCAATGGATTATCTGCATCCTCTACTAGTACTCCACCACCAGTGTAAGGACTTAATGCGATAATATTAATTTCGTTAAATGTTAACCAGTATTTCACTTTATTCTTATATCGTATAAAAACGGTCTCCGCATAGTTAACAAAGAAATCGATAACTTGGCGATCTGCCCACCCATTGTATTTTAATGTTAAATTCAATGGTGTTTCATAGTGGGACAAAGTCACTAATGGCTCTATACCATATTTCAAACATTCATCAAACACATCATCATAAAAAGCCAATCCTTCTTCGTTTGGTGTTGTATCATCTCCATTCGGAAAAATTCTAGCCCAATTAATAGATAAGCGGAAAACTTTAAATCCCATTTCTGCAAGTAGCGCTATATCTTCTTTATAATGGTGGTAAAAATCTACTCCAAAACGTTTAGGAAAAACTGCTTGTGTTTTGTTAGCTAAAATTGCTTCGATTTCTTTTCGTGACACATCTAATGAAAAACTTTCTCCACGGTCTTCTTTCGGAATAAATCTTACCATGTCAGCTGTAGAGAGTCCTTTTCCTCCTTCATTATATGCGCCCTCAAACTGGTTGGCTGCCGTTGCTCCTCCCCATAAAAATCCATTTGGAAAACCTTCATTTTTTTTCATACAATAACCTCTTCCTTATCCGTTTTTAGATGACAATCGTCATCAGTTGTTCTTTTGATTCAACTGTTGTCTTTTCTGTTGTAATCACATCTAAATAATTTTTTGAATTTGTGATCACTACAGGTGTGACCACGCTGTAACCGGCTGCTTGGATTTTTGCAATATCAAATTCAATTAAAAGCTGACCTTTTGTTACTTTGTCTCCTTGCTTAATGTATGGAACAAATCCTTCAGCATTCATTTGAACAGTATCCATACCAATATGGATCAAGATTTCTGTTCCTTCATTAGACGTTATACCGACTGCATGAAACGTTGGGAAAAGCATTGTGACAATTCCATTAACTGGTGAAACTAATTTCCCTTCAGTTGGTTCAATTGCCAAACCTTTTCCCATAGCTCCAGATGAAAAAGCTTCATCTCGAACATCAGAAAGCGGAATAACCGAACCTTTTAATGGGCTTTCAATACTATCTTTTCCAATATAAACTTCATTTCCTGAATCAATGGTTCCATCATTAAATGTTTCTGCCACAACTGTATCATCTTCATACAATTTACCAAAACCAACCACATAAGTTAAGATAAAACCAAGAATCATGGACCCAGTGATGATAGCTATTACTATAGGTACATTACCCAATCCGCTCAAAGCAGGATTCAGGAAATTAGTGATTCCAAATAACCCCAGCCCTCCTATAACATATCCATTGGCTCCTACTAATCCTAGAGTTGCTCCACCCACACCGGCAGCAATACAGCTCATGATAAATGGTTTTTTGAGTGGTAAAGAGATACCGTAAATCGCAGGTTCTGTTACACCAAACATGCCAGAAATAACGGAAGGAATACCTAAAGATTTAACTTTTTTCTCTTTGGTCTTTGCCATAACTGCAATAATTGCTCCTGTTTGGGCAAATGAGGCTGCAAATGACATTGCTAAAATAGGATCATATCCATAAACAGCTAAGTTATTCAGCGCTACTGGAACAAGACCCCAATGCAACCCGAACATCACAAATATTTGCCAGAAGCCACCTACAATTGCACCAGCTAAGATTGGGCTTAAGTTATAAACAGCTAAAGTACCTGCTCCTACTAAGCTACCTGCCCATGTTGCAATTGGTCCAACAATCATGAAAGTTACTGGGACAATAATTAAAAGTGTAAAGAAAGGAATCAAAAAGGTTTTGACAACGTCTGGAATAATTTTTTTCAACCCTTTTTCAACTTTAGATGCTAGGAAAATGGCAACAATAATCGGAATAACTGTTGATGAATAGTCCATTAGAATAAGGGGAAGCCCTAGAAAAGTAGTGTGTACAGGTGACTCAATAATCGATCCGGAAAACAGTGTATAAAGAGGAGTACCTGCTCTTATTCCAGCTAATGTTGGGTAAACTAGTGAAGCACCAATAGCCATAGCCGTGAACTGATTCACTTTGAATTTTTTACTGGCTGTAAACGCTAAGAAGATAGGGAAGAAATAAAACAATGAATCACCTATAGCATTTAATATTTGATACGTTCCTGATTCAACTGTGAGCCAGCCTAATGCTACAAACAAAGCATTAAATCCTTTAATCATACCAGTAGCAGCTAACGTACCTAAAGTTGGTGCAAAAATTCCTGAAATCATATCAACAAACTTATTGAACAGACCGACATTTTCATCCGATTCTTGTTCAGACGAATCATTATTATTTAAATTTCCGACAGTTACAACTTCCTGATAAACATCTGGTACATGATTCCCAATGACTACTTGATACTGACCCCCACTTTTGATGACGGTTACAATTCCGTCTGTTTTTTTCAACACATCTGTATTTGCTTTACTTTCATCTTTTAATTTAAACCGTAATCTGGTCACACAATGAGTTAAGCTATTAATATTTTCTGTTCCACCAACATTTTCAATTATTGATTTAGCTAATGCTTCATATTTCATTCTAAGTCCTTCTCTCTTTTTGATTTTTTGAAAAAGAAAAACCTAAATTAATAGCCTGATGTATCCATAGATACATTCTAGCTATCAACTTAGGTTTTGCCTGCTTGCGCAGTAACAATCCATCATTGATTTTTAATTTCACTCGTAACTCTGTGGATATGAATAGCAAGATAAACTTGTTCATCTTTTGATAATGATGTTTGATGCTTATTTTCAAGATAACTATTGATCTTATTTGTACATTCAAAAGCTTTTGAATACTTTATTTTAACATGTTCGAATAAAAAATCATCATTAGAACTTTTGTTATCCTGTTCCAGCATTCTACGAGCAAAATATTGTAGGTGAGTAACAAAACGAGAATAGTTAAAAGAATCTTCATCAAAAGTGATTCCAAATTGTAACCGTACAATTGTTAAAATATCTTGCACAACTTTAGTCATTTTAACGGTGATTCCAATTTCTTGTCCATCTTGTTTAGCATTCACAATATGCAAAGCAATAGATGCTGCTTCATCTTCGTTCATTGGTACACCGAGTTTAGTTTTAATTTTTTCTAAAGCTTTTAATCCAATTTCATATTCATTTTTATAGAATTTCTTTATTTCCCAAGTTAAAGGATTTTTAATTTCGATTCCTTCACTCGTTCGACTTATCGCGTAGTTCAAATGATCCGTTAAAGTTAAATAAATATTATTGCTTAATTTAGTTTTTAAAATAGACTGTGCGTATTTGATTGTATCAGTGGCTATTTCTATAATTTCTGGATTAATTTCTTTAAACAAAGTAGAAAAAGTTTCAATACCTTCATTTCCTTCTGGTACAAACGTTTTTTCTATTTTTTCGACGTCAATTGTATCGCCAACTTTACGCTGAAAGGCAATCCCTCTTCCCATGACTACCATTTCTTCTTTAGTATCAGTTAAGGTAATTACCACATTGTTATTCAATACTTTCTCTATTCTCATATTATCGCTTTGCTCACCTACTTTCGTCTTCTTATAGAAAATAAAAAACCTAAACTCATTCCAAACGCTCTGTCTCAATGAAGATAGAACAATTCGAATCAATTTAGGTTTTGCCTGCCGATGCAGTAACAATCCTTTATTACAAACAATATAACATGTTCGAGTTAGTTATGCAAGCGTTTTATCAATTGATTTATCACTGTTTTTATTCTTACTAAAATGACTACTTTAAAAAGAACAAAAAAGACACCATCCGGAGATGATGTCTTTTTGATTTGCGTGGCAACGTCCTACTCTCACAAAGGGAATCCCTTCACTACCATCGGCGCTAAGAAGCTTAACTTCTGTGTTCGGCATGGGAACAGGTGTGACCTTCTTGCCCTCATCACCACACAATTTCAATCGAAAGTCCGTTGGACTCTCAAAACTGGATAAAGTCTAAAGTGTCTTTCGTTTACTTGCCTTCGTACACCGGGTATTGCTTTGGTTAAGTCCTCGACCGATTAGTATTGGTCCGCTCCGTATATC
>NZ_JAZLIO010000003.1:0-332434 GCF_045617425.1 Carnobacterium sp. | reverse complement strand
CTTGGAACACATTATCATACTCTTTTTGATTAAATGGAGGTGGAGTGAATGGAGAAGCCCCTGTAGCAAAAACCAATACATCGTAATTTTCTAGTTTCTTTTCTCCAGAAACAAGATCCGTCACTTCTAACTGTTTGTTGGTATGATCAACTTTTGTCACTTTATGTTCGGTGAAAACTGAGACATTGTATCTCTTTTTGAACCATACTGCATCTCTAGGAGTTAAGGCACTTAATTCTTCAACTTCTCCACCAATTTGATAAGGAATTCCGCAAACAGAATAAGAAATGTCTTTTCCTTGATCGTACACGACAATTTCAGCTTCCTCTGTATTTCTTCGAGCTTTAGCTGCTACCGAAGTACCTGCTGCAACGGATCCAATGACAATAATTTTCATATAGTTTTTCTCCTCACTTATTGTTTAATAAAAGCTCGTTATTAGAATGGATTTATCTATTAAAAAATTCAAATTTTTAACAATTTTCCACCTTTATAGTTCATACTTTCTTTCATTCACTGACTACGGGTGTTCTGTTCTTTTTTCTACTTTTACTAAATCTGTATTTACAAGAATTTTTATGGTGGGATAAGGTCATTTAGGTAAAATCAAAATCCTCTAAAACGTTACAAGTACATAACTACTCATATGGAATACTATCTACTATTTTCACCTATTTAAGTTCAGACAAAGCTTTCATTACGATGGAATAAGACTAATAGCCATAAAAATTCCCTTCTTTTTATTCTCTTAATTTAAATATAGATGATGTTCTATCTATATGCAACAATAAAAATATAGTCTCATATAAAGATAATTGTTATCTATTTATGAGCGCATATTTCTAATTCAACTATTTTCAATATTGGAATTTTTTATTTCGGTAAAACTTTATTCCGTTTACTCAAAAAGATCATTAGATAACTCTACTACTTTATTAATCCAAGTGACTTCGTTTTTAATACTTTATTTAAAGTGCTAATCATTAACATACTGTTGTTTATGAATCATTAAATATGTGAATTCAGCTTCCCTTTTTTCATTTGCCTGTAGTTAGTAGATGATTTAAAAGTATGCTATCACTTATAAATGTAATTAGTTTAAGATTATATACTAATTATTAATTAAAGCATCTTCTGATGATTAAATTAATGTAATTTTAAGAGAAAATAAACTGTATAATATAATTAGTAAGCATCATTGATTTTAAACATAATTAGTAGCTTAACTATTTTTTAAGGAGGAATACATATGGAATTTTATATTAGACCAATTAATAGTGGGGACGGTAAAGGTTTAAACGAATTAAGACGCATGCCTGGGGTATTTGAAAATATTTTAGGTATTCCTTCAGAGAGAATACAACAAAATGAAGACTTTGTTGTTAGTATGGACGCTAATCAGCACCAGTTTGTCGCTATTTCAAAGTTTCAAGATAAAGAGGAACTAATTGTAGGAACCGCTGGATTATCTGTAAACGGTAATCATCGTATGAGACATAGTGGAACTATAGGTATAATGATCCATAAAGATTATCACAATCAAGGTATTGGTTCTGCTTTAATATCTGCACTTATAGACGTAGCAGATAATTGGTTAATGCTTGTTAGACTCGAACTTACTGTATTTGAGAAAAACGAAAGAGCTATACATCTATATGAGAAGTTTGGATTTGAAAAAGAGGGCCTTAAACGGCTTGCAGCAATAAAAGAAGGAAAGTACGAGAATGAATACATAATGGCGAGAATAAATCCTACTTTTCATTCCTTTTTGAATAACTAACTAATAGTTAATTTCTTTTTACATTAATAAGCTAATTTAGATAAGACCACTTTTTACTGGAAAAATTAGTGGCCTTTCTTAATTTGGATATGTTACATGATTTTATAGAAGTTTATGTGCCTAAATAAATCTATCTACCGTTATATGCCTCTAACCAATGATGGGGTTGTAATTCTTTTAAAGTTTTAAATAATAAGTCATTATCTTTTGTAGTGATTGCTGCTTTTACATCTGATCCCCAATAGACTAAACGTTCTTGACATGTTCCACATGGAGTTAATATTTTAAAAGGAGCATTTTCATTTTCTCTAACCACACATATGCTATGAGTAACAAAAGTATCCAATTTGTGTGCTTCTAATATTGATCCTGTCTCCATACACAACTCAGTTGAAGCATTCAATACATCTGGAGATACACTCGTTAAGATTTGATTATTTTTTGTGTACATAGCTGCTGCACCACCCCAGCCTTTAGGATATCTTTTTTCTATTAACAGTATAGCTGCTTGGTATATAGTTTCTTCTATATTCATTAAATAAGCTCCTTTCTGTAGATATACTATTTCGGATGATATCTTTGCTATAATCGTTTTTTATGTTCCATTTAATCTAAAAATATAGTTGTACATTATTAAATTTTTTAAAGTTTAATTGCTACACTTATTTTTATTTTAGATAATGATAAAAAAATACCAACTACAATACTTACAAATGTAATAAGATAAAAATCTTTGTATGTAATACTAATTTTCGATTCATATTTAATGCTCCTCTTAAATATAAATAAATCTCTGAAAAAAAAGAATAGTTAATTACTTTTAAACTCTCCAGTTATTTTTTGTAATAGCTATCATCAGAAAATAATACTATTTTTACTAGTAAATATTATTATAAATTTTTCTACCTACCTTATTTCATTTTTATCTTTGAAAAAAATAATTTCAGAAAAAGCTATACCAAAAGATATACCAAAGCTAGTTGAAAAAACGTTAAATAAATCTATTTTAGAAGACCTCATTACGTAACCAAAAAAATAATTTACAGTACTCAATAAAATAAAAACGGTAATAAATTTAAATATTCTTTTCCTTATATAAACCCCTTTAAAGTTCCTAATATTTACAAGGGCTGTAAAAGGAACATATATTAGCATGAAGAAAGTTAAAAATAGATACCCTACTAAAATTTTAAAAGAAATAGCATTATCTATATTTTTATAAATAATAAAAAAAGTTACTATAGTCGCCGATAAAAATAAACCATAAAGAACTTTTGTGAAAAGTAATCTTTTATTCTTTTTCATTTTGTGCCTCTCCCAAGTTGTTAGAATATATAGTGGTTAATAAATTTCTATTAAATTATATCATTAAATATACATTTAACGTACCTAAGGTTATTTTATACTGTTCAGTATTGAAACTTTTATATAGAATGATTTTTTAGCATGGAGATACTTACGAGATAGTATAATAAAATTAATAGTCTCTTGATAAAAAAGGCGAAATATTAATGTTTATAGTTAACCCATTTTATGCGATTTTATTAGGACTTATTTATTTATTTATTCGTCAGAAAAGAACTGAGATACATTAATTATAGTTTACTTTTTTTCTTGTCTTCTGTAGTTCATATTTTGTGTTGTCTATCCCATTTCATTTTAAAAATCTTCCTTCAAAATAGTTTTTGAAGGAAGATTTTTATACTATATATTTATCTCGTAGAATATCTTTCACAATAAAAAAGAGAACAGATGTTTAATAGCATCTATTCTTTTTTTAAAATATTTATTAGCCAATATTTTTTATGATGGTACGGATACGACTTCTCCTGTATCTAATAAACATAGATAGGTTTCCGTAACTTTTTTATCTAAAATAGATTCTAATGCAGATCGGTATAAATTCATTTGACCTTTATACTTCTCTAACATTTTCTCACCTGATTGTGGCCCATAATGACTGACTCTATCTGTCTTGTAGTCAAATAAAATAATCCGATCCTCTAACTCGATATAGCCGTCAATAATTCCGTGAATCAATATTTTGTCTTCAGCGTCGCCATTCATATCTGTAAACAATTTTTCAGCTTCTAATAAAAGTGAGAATGGTTCTTCACGATGAACATCTTTTGAAAAATCAATAATCATTTTCCCTAGTGGTGTTGTAAAAAATTCCACTACTTGTTCAACATTGACTTTTGCAGCAACATCTTCTTTTAAAACGCCATTTTTGATCAATGACGCAATTAGAGCTTCCAGTGTTTCTATAGTAGGAGCCGTACTTAAATCAACAGCTTGCATCACGGAATGCGTTGCCGTTCCTATTTCTGCATTCGAAGGAGCGGTTAATTCAGCCATAAACAGTGGTCGATCTAGAGTTTCTTCAACATACCGGTTTCGATTTCTCGGTTGATTGATATCGATTTTAACCATTTGATCGCTGTCTGGCTCTTCAAATAGCCGTTTGATTTCTGAAACCGATTGATAACTGGTTGTATGAGAAGCACCTTCATGCTCATAAATGTAATTCATCAATTCTAACGCTTTTTGAACGGTGAGTTGTTTGGGTTCAGCCTCAGAGATTGTATCTTGCAACTGATTCAACTTCTCTAACCAGTTTTCATCCGTTCCATTATCTTTTGAAATCAATTGTTCTTGAATTGCACTTTCATCATAAAAGTGGATACTAAAATGGGCAGAATGATTGGTAATGGCTCCATTTCTGGCACTGACAGAGATCTCCTCATTTTGACTTGAAGGATGACGAACAAGAGATAATCCGATCCACTTCATTAAACTACTAGCGGTAAATCGAATATCGGCTGGCAAAACGGTTGGATTATGGGAACTAACGACACCCCATTCTTTCCATGCTGCTGCTTCATCTTTATATGAACCCACTAAAAATAATTTTTCTTCTGCACGTGTCAATGCTACATATAATTTTCGCATTTCTTCAGATAACAATTTCGTTTTCTTCTCCACTTTCAAAGCGATTTCCGGTAAAGATGGGTATCGAATGCGACGGTCCAAATCTTTAAAATCCGTTCCCACTCCATATTGTTCATTAAAAATATAACTTTTTTTAATATCTTGCAAATTAAATTTTTTCGTTAAATCTAATACAAAGACGACTGGAAACTCTAGTCCTTTACTTGCATGGATCGTCATCACTCGAACAGCGTTCTCATCTTCAGATATAGCTGTAGGCTCTGCTAGATCTTTGTCTTTTTCTTGCATTTTTTCGATGAATCGTACAAATTGAAATAATCCTTTAAAACTTGTTTTTTCATAGCTGGCTGCACGCTCATATAAAGCATGCAAATTAGCTTTGCGTTGTTTACCCGAACTCATTCCTCCAACATAGTCTAAAAATCCTGTATCGTCATAAATTGTCCATATTAATGCTACTAAATGATCTCGTCGAGCAATTTCACGCCATTTGTTCAACCGCGTTAAAAACACATCGATTTTTCCATATAAATGTGAGGTAAAACGACTCGCTTTTTCTACACCTGGATAAGTTTGATAAAACGTTTTTACGGCATCAAAGTAATCCCCTGTTTTTTGGCTGATCCTAATTGAAGCTAATTCGTTCTCATCTAATCCAACAAGTGGCGAACGCAACACTGCAGCCAAAGGAATGTCTTGATATGGGTTATCAATGACTTTCAGCAAAGACATCATAATCGTGATCTCAGTCGTTTGAAAGTAATTCTGTGTATCATTTACTTGAAGCGGAATAGCCAGTCGTTTGAACATTTCCATTAATACCAAGTTATTCTTTTTAGTTGGTGTCAACAAAACAATGTCTCGATAATTAATTGGACGTGTTGTTTTAGCTCGCTTATCATAAATTGGAAATTGCGTTTGAATCAATTCTTGAATTTTTTGGCCGACCATCAATAATTCGCCTTCTGTCTTATCTTCAATCCGCATATCCCAATTAATCGATTCCGTTTCTTCGTCCTCATCTTCGGTGTCATTAGTACCTTTTTCGTAAATCAAAAGTTCCGGTTGATGTTTCTGCAATTCTGGAAAACCTGTAAAGCCTTGCACGAGTTTAGCCGCTTCATCATAATCCATTTGTCCAACTGCTTTATCCATTAGTTGTTCAAAGACTAAATTAGTGAATTGCAACACTTCACCACGTGAACGGAAATTTTCAGCTAATATAATTCGTTCACCTAATTCGTGATATTCATACTGTTCATATTTTTTTAAAAATAATCCTGGATCAGCTAAACGAAATGAATAAATGGATTGCTTCACATCACCTACCATGAACAAGTTTCCTTGATCTGATTTGTCATGGGCTAACCAACGCAATATATTTTCTTGAAGTTGGTTGATGTCTTGGTATTCATCAACCATGACTTCTTTAAATTTGTCTCGATAATGCATCGAAGCTTCAGTTGGAACCCAGTCTTCCTCATTGAACTGAGCCAGAATTTGGAGAGTCGAATGTTCTAAATCATTAAAATCTAAAAGGTTCCGTTCATCCTTGCGCTGACGAAAAGCTTCTGTGAAGAGTTGCGTCACACGCGCCATTTCTTCAACCAAAGGAGCAGCACTTAACATCAAGTCGATTTGTTCTTGGGGAGAAGCAGAGAAATAATCATTAGCTAATTCTTTAAAACGAGCTTTATATTGATCACGTAATCCCTTCATTTCTTCAGCCGTTTCTTTTATCGCTTCATCGGTTCCCTTTTTGATTGCTTTCCATCGAGCAAATTCAAAGTTTTTACAGCAATTATACGCTGCTTGATAATTGTGTTCGTTGATATATGCTTGAATTTCTTGCAATGCGATCCATTCTCCGCGAATCAAATCGGTTTGGTATTTTAGCTCTTCAGTACCCTCGCCTAGCTGAGCCGCAACTTGAGAAAGCTCGATTAGACTGTCCAATACTGATAAAATCTGAGGTTTTAACAGTTCTTTAAATAAAATGCCGGTCGTTAAATCATTTTCTTTTACTTGGTATAAATAAGATAATTGTTCTAACCACACAGCAGGCCTAGGGTTAGCTCTTGAAAACTCATACAAAGAGAAGATTAAGTCTGTTAGCCCCGCATCGCTTCGATCATTAGAGTACGAAGCGGTCAAATCTTTAAAAAGAGAGTCTTCTTCTCCGTACAACTCCTCTCTTACTTCTTCCCAGACACTTTCCTTAAGTAAAAGAATCTCTGTTTCATCCGTTAATAATCTAAAGATAGGATCTAAATTAATCAAATAATAATAACGACGGATTACTTGAAGACAAAAAGCATGCAATGTACTGATTGACGCTTGATGAATCAAGGTTACTTGTCGAGTAAGGTGTCTTTTTAATTCCATATCACTTTCAGATGTGACGGCTTCTTGGATTGCAACTTGGATCCGAGCTTTCATTTCTTTTGCGGCTGCTTCTGTATAAGTCACGATCAACATCTCATCAACATTGGTCCCCGATTTTATTTTTTCAATCACACGTTGGACAAGAACTGTTGTTTTACCTGAACCTGCTGAAGCAGACACAAGAATATTGTGGCCTTCTTCATAGATTGCCTGCCATTGTCCATCGGTAAAATGACTGTTTTCGGGTTTTAGCGGAAGTGGGTTCATCATTCTTCATCTTCCTCCTCTTCTTGCATTTTCTTAAGAATGTCTTCTCTTTTTAACGATTCCATCCGACGATAATTGTTTTCAGGCAACATCGCATCAAATTGTGAAACTGCGCGCAATGGTCCATTAACAGTCGGAATAAATTGTCTTTTTTCATAGAAAGGATTTAAAGTATTTACTCCTTCTACAATTTTATTGCCGGCATCAACAATCAATTTTTGGTTGTGTTGGCGTAATGCAGTCATTTCATCCAACGTAACAAATTTATTCGATTTTAAGTCTTCATTTTTCAATTGATTGAAGGGATAGACAAGTGAAGCTTTTGTCGGTTCAATCGTAGGATCTAATGACAAGAGCATGTCTTCATCTTCAAGCAACAATCCGTCCATTTTATAGGATTTTAGCAACTCATTGATATACGCATCTTCATCTAAAAATGTCCCCTTTTTCATAAACGGATTGGATACATGCAAATAAAACGCACCTGCAGGTTTAGCTTCGTGTCCAATCAATCCAACAGCATTTTGAAGAGCCGTATCCAAGTACGTAATCATTTGCATAGCTAGACCATAATAAGCATCCTGGTAATTAAATTTATGCGCGCTTGACTTGTAATCCACTACACTTAGGTAATAATCATCACCTAGATTCATGGCATCCACTCGATCGATTTTCCCGCGTAAATGTAGGGTTCCACCATTGTTCAGTGGAAAAGATAATCCTTCAATACCGGTTTGATTTGCAACTTGACCAAATAAAACTTCTGTCTGGACATTTTTCATATTTGTCCGTCTGCTTTGATTGCCGATGACCCAAACCATCTTTTTAATCGTTTGTCCTAGTTGATCACGAATATACTTCATACGATTGGAGGCATTTAAAATAGAGAATTTTGGTTTTCCATAAAGTTCTGTTAACACTTCTGATGTCAATTGTTCCAGCATGTCTTCCGTCAATTGATCAAAGCTGAGGTTTTTTTGAATGATTTGTTTAAACAAGTGATCTAACGCATCATGAAAGAATTCTCCCGTACCAGCTGGAGAAAGTTCAAAAACATCTCGTTCTTTTAACTTCAATCCATACGTCAAGAAATGGCCATAATGATCTGCATAAAAAGCTTCTAAACGAGAAACAGATAAATACAAATCTTTGCCATACAAATCTGTTGCAATGGTACTTTTTAAAGGTACTGGCAGATTTTTCTTAACCAAACTAACCAGTAAGTGATTAAAATCGCGTGCCACTTGTTTATCTCGTTTAAAGAACGTATATAAATTTTGCCAAAATAAACTTAACTGACCTTTTTGATCTTGCTCTTTGCGCAAAATCATCAACAGCTGACTAATCGTCGTTTTTTTCGTTCCAACAAAATCCATTAATTCTTTATCGGATGGATTTTCTAGTGATGTGACATCCATCAATTTGGGTTGGATCGGAAGATGAAACGCTTTTGCTATCCTGTCCACATATGGTGATAGTTTTGGACCATTCTTTGTTTCATCGCTGGTTGGGAAACTAAAAATCAATTTCTCAGAAGAATCTAAAAAGGCTTGATAAGCAATAAACAGTTCAGACGCCATAACCGCTTCAACAGTCGGTTTTAAATATTTTGTATCGTCTAGAAATTGTGAAAAGAAATCCCGATCTTCTTCAGTTAAAATACTTTTATTTTCAGTTTTAGCGGGCAAGTGGGCATCGGTTACTCCCAGCATAAATGTGACTTTGGCTGTTCCGATACGTGTTCCTTCAATACCTGAAAAAGTGACTTGATCAATACTTGGTGGAACCATGCTGTAAGTCGCATTATCAAATCCCGTCATTAAGATTGCATAGAAACTATCCAAGTCGAACGGTTCCTCTCCCAAAACTTCTACATATTCATCTAAAAGCTGCAAAAATGTTTGCCATGTTTGTTCATGTTTGCGAGCTTCTTCAAGATCATTGTCTTCAATCGCTTGGTCTCTCCAAAAGCCTATTTGATCTTTAACTCCAATGGTTTCCATAAATACATACAGTTCTTTTGCAGCATCTTTACTGGTTTGCGCTTTTTCTAATCGGTTGAAAAATGGAACCAATAATCCTGTCAGATCCGTTTTAATGGAATTGGCAATCTGTTCAATCCGCTGATCATTGTCCGACTGAAACTCGGCATCTTCATAGAAGTAACGAGTGTAGTGCCAAGGATCTGATTTTGTCCATTGGTACCCCTCATAGCCATAAGACAATAATACATTTTCGGTTACATCCACTCGTTCTCTAAACTGTCGTGCACGTTGCACATGCTGATTCACCCGTTGTGCGCGTTCTTTTGAAAGAGCTTCTTCCCCTTCGCTTATTGGAATCACTAACTCCGTTCTAAGAAGTCGCATCACATCTGCATATCGCCAATTGCGTTTGTAAATGCTGACTAAAGAGTCAATCACTTCAATAAGCGGATGTTGATTCATCAATTCTGCACTATCAACAAATAACTCTATCTCGTGACTACTAAATAACGGCTCTATGATGGCTAGATAATCATCCATATTGCGAGTCAAGACTAAAATATCCTTATAACGGTAATCACCAGTGGCAACCAATTTACGAATTTCTTTGGCCACATGGGTGATTTCTGCTTGTTTATTCTCTGCAGCCCATATCTCGATGCAATTCCCCATCGTATCAATGTTGTCTAACAGCTCATTGTTTGTTGAGGTGATTTGGCTCGTTTCTACCCAAAATTCTTCCAGTTGATTTAATTCCCCACAGTATGCCTCATCAATTTCTTGGATCAGTTTGTCTTTGTAGACTGGAATATTATTTTGGCGAGCCAGTTGATACAATTTATAGTAAGTTGCTCCGGATGTCTGGAATAAATTATGCATTTCCGGTTTTTCAACGGCATATGCTTTATCTGAGGTCAGCGCAATCGTCACTTTTTTAGCAGCTTTCATTAATGCCAAAATAAGTGCTTGTTCTTGAGCAGTAAATTGATAATAACTTTCAATGTAAATAGTGGTTTTAGACAAATCTAACTCTTCCACTTTTTGAATCAATGCAGACACAATATCTTCAGACTCGATATATTTATTCAATAATGCTGCATCAAAAGCCTGATAAATTAAGGATAGATCCTGTAACTTCAATTTGAAATCGGCTTCTTTAGGTGAAGTACCTAGACTAAACATCATATGATCCAAATCTGCTTGTGCAATCCGACCGCTGCGTAATTCTAAAAACAGATCTGTCATTTGCTGAACAAATCCATCTTTTCGGACTTCACCGCGATAGATGGTCAACTCTTCTTCATGTTCAATCAGTAATTTGCGAATCAACATCGATAAACCGGTTGTGGTTAATTGCGGCTTAGCGTAAATATCGGTATCTTTTAACCAATACCATGCTAATCGTGTAAAACTGAATACTTGTAAATGCATCATGCCCATAATCGGCTTCTTTTCAAAATAAGAATAGTGACTAAGTTTTTCTAAAACGGTCATTTCAGCCTGAAATTTAATATGGTCCGGAACTAAATAAAAAATAGACTCTTCCGTTTGTTTCGTCAGGCTTTCTGCTATCTCATCCAATAGTACCGAACGTTTATCACGATTCGCACGGCCTAACACAAATTGCAATCCCATCGTATTTCGCACATCCTCTCATTCAACTTCTCTGTCTCTCATTTTAACATACGCAAAAAAATAACGAGAGAAGAAACTTACCCTTATACCAACATTCATTTTTATCTTTTCATGGAAGAGTGAGTGTGATTTTTTGCTTCACTTGTTCGTGAAACCACTTTTGACGGAAGAGTGACGTTCATTTAGCCTGTCACTCTTCCGTGTAGAGGCGTTTCATGACAGAGCGATACCTATTTTATGCTCCACTCTTCCATGAACAAGCATTTTGTCGTTTAATTTGTTAACCGAAAAGCTTCTAGTCTAATTTTCTAGACAAAAAAGGCTGAGACAAATGTCCCAACCTACTATTTATTATCGATTAACATATACTAATAAGAAAGTAGCAAAGACCGCTCCTAAAGTATAAATCATCTTAAATGATCGTTTCATCGTTTTATGTCGAAATACTTTCATGCTTATCAAACCACCAAATCCGCCGCCAATGAGACCTAGAAATAACAATGTTTTTTCAGGAATTCTCCATTGTCTTTTTACAGCTTTTTGTTTATCTACATACATTAGAACAAACAAAAGGCTATTGCAAATAAGCAGATAACTCATTACAAAAATCATTCTTAAGCTCCTTTTAAAGCATTCAAGCGTGCAATTTCTACAATTACTGCAGTAGCTTTCTCCATGCTTTCAACGGCTACAAATTCATAGCGGCCATGGAAGTTTTCTCCACCAGCAAAAATGTTCGGTGTTGGCAGTCCCATAAAGGAAATTTTAGAACCATCTGTACCGCCACGAATAGGTTCGATGATTGGTTCGATAGACAGATTTTCCATCGCTTCTTCAGCTAAATCCACTACAGTCATATCTTTTTCAATGATCTCACCCATATTGTAGTAAGAATCATTTAAGTCAATTGTGATTCGTTCGCTGCCATATTCTTTATTTAATTTTTCAGCTTGTTCTAGCATGAAGGCTTTACGCGCTTCGAATTTTTCACGATCATGGTCTCGAATAATATAAGTCAATGTTGCTTCATCTACTTCACCCGTTATTCCAACTAGATGGTAGAACCCTTCACGGCCTTCCGTTTTTTCAGGAACTTCATCTTGAGGCAATAATGCATCAAAAGCCATGCCAATTTTCACTGCATTTACCATCGTATTTTTTGCAGTACCTGGATGAACATTTTTACCCTGAATCTTAACTATTGCTGAAGCTGCATTAAAGCTTTCAAATTCTAATTCTCCAATAGGACCACCATCCATTGTATATGCAAATGTGGCATTGAATCCTGGAACGTCAAAACGATCTGCTCCAATACCGATTTCTTCATCTGGACCGAAACCAACACGAATATCACCATGTTCAATTGAATTATCATTGATCAAAATCTCCATAGCTGTCATGATTTCGGCAATTCCTGCTTTATCGTCAGCTCCTAATAACGTTGTCCCATCGGTTGTGATCAACGTTTGGCCGATGTAATTTTTTAGATTAGGAAACTCTTTAGGATCTAAAACAACTTGTTGCTCTTCATTTAAAACAATCACTTCTCCATTGTATTGTTCATGGAATTGCGGATTTACATTTGCTGCATTAAAATCAGCTGTATCCATATGAGCAATAAACCCAACAGTGGGTACTTTTTTAGCTGTATTACTTGGCAATGTTGCTGTCACATAGCCATTGCTCTCATTATAAGAAATATCGCTTAGACCAATGTCTTCTAATTCTTTCATTAAGGTCTTAGCAAACGCCACTTGGCTTTGCGTGGATGGAATAGTGGTACTATTTTCATCAGAACGTGTTTCTGTTTTCACATAACGAATAAAACGAGGGACTAGATTTTCATACATAAGAGATAACTTCCTTTCAACATCGTTTTTTAGATAAATTTATAAGGATCTGTATTTAATTCTGATTGGATGATATCAAAATCCCATTCAAGATCAGATTTCCACTCCGTAAATAATTCAACCAACTTCGGTTTACAAATGCTTTCAATATGATGACCAGGATCAATAACGCTTAATCCGTCAGCTAACATATCATGAGCTGTATGGTAATAAACATCTCCAGTAATAAACACATCTGCTTTTTTGCTTAAGGCATCTGAATAATAGCTTCCTGCATCCCCACCACAAACGGCAACACGTTGAATCAGTTTATCTTTATCGGGTGTGATGTAACGTAAGCCCGATACACCAAACGTTTCTTTAACCTTTTGAGCAAACTCCTGAACAGTAACAGGGTCAGCTAAATTCCCTATTCTTCCAAGGCCATATTCATCAACAAAATTCTCAATCGTATATAAATCATATGGCGGTTCTTCGTAAGGATGAGCTTCAAATAACGCTTTTTCAATTGTTTGCGTTAGGTGTTCAGGAAACACAACTTCAATTCGTACTTCCGCTACATGTTCAGGTTCATCAATTTCTCCAATGGTCGGATTAGCATGATTGATAGGCGTGAAGCGTCCAATACCCTCAAATGTATACGTACAATCTTTGTAATTCGGACCGATTTGACCCGCTCCTGCAGCAGTTAGCGCTTTTCGAACTTCTTCTTCATTTTCTTTTGGAACAAAGACTGCAATCTTTTTATATTCCAGTCTTTTCGTAACATGTAAGATCTCTGTTTCTGTTAAGTTCAACTCATCTGCTAACCATGTGTTTATCCCATTTGTAGTCACATCTAAATTTGTATGCGCAGCATAGACGGTTATATCGTTTTTCAATAGATCCGCATACATCTTCGTTTGTGCATCATCTGTGGCTAAATTTTTAAGTGGGCGAAAAATAGGTGGATGATGTGCAAAGATAAAGTCAACGTGTTGTTCAATAGCTTCTTGCACCACTTCTGGACGAACATCTAATGTCACCATCATTTTTTTTATGGGTTTCTTTAACGTTCCAACCGCTAAACCAACCGGATCTCCTGATTCAGCTAAATATTTTGGAGCAAATGATTCAAATTTTTGGATAAACTCACTTCCATAAGTCTCAGTCATTTTAGCACCTCTTCTATTTTTTGAATTTCTGCTTGGATTTTTTTGATTTTAGTTGTTTGATCTGCACTTGAATGCGTTAAACTATCTAGAATATAGCGGTTTTTTTCAAGTTCTTTTTGCCATTTCTTTTTAAAGATAGCAGAACGTTCCTCTTTTAAATGAAAACCAAACATTAGGTAAGATTCCGTTACAGTTTGTTTTAGTAATGGATCTTTCACGGCCACCATCACTTCATAAATTTTATTGTTTTCTTCAATGATTTCTTCAGCCGTAATCGTGTACTCATGATTGACCAACCATTCGCGCAAAGTTCTTTCTCCTACGTTCGGCTGCAAAATCAAGCGTTCCTTGCCTGTCAAATGACCTTTTTTAAATCCATTGTCCAAGATAGAGGCAATTAAGGAACCGCCCATGCCGCATATCGTAATCGCGGTTACATCATCTTCAGGAGAAAGAACCTCTAAGCCATCCCCTAAACGTACACTGATTTGGTCTGCTAAACCAAGACGTCGCACTTGGTTTTTTGCTGCTTGGAAAGGGCCTTCGACAACTTCTCCTGCAATAGCAAACGTAATGCGATTATTACTCGCTAAAGCACAAGGCAAATAAGCATGATCAGAACCGATATCCGCTAAACGATCCCCCGGTTCGACATAAGACGCCGCTCTGCTTAAACGCAGCGATAATTGACTTTCGTCCATACTCATCACTTCTTTCTTTTCATAATCCTTGTTTATCCTTGGAAGAACTCTTCATCCATTAAATAACCTTCTGCAGCATCTTTTGAATGAAAAACTCCTTCAACTTGATCGTTCGGTAAAGTAACGACCCATGTCGGATTGTCATAGACTAAACGTAAAACATCGCCGTTATTGTCAAACCATAATTCAGAATAACCTTCTTCATATCCGTCAGCTGTTTTCTTTAAATGAGCAATCGCTTGATCCACTAAAGAACGAATCGTTGCTTCATCTTCATCTCTTACAGAAATGTAGCCTTTATCTGTTTCTTCTTTAGGTAAATAGCCTGCATAAATCAAAGCATTTCCATTCGGGTGAAGGAAGCGCACAGCCATTGTTTTAGGTACTGCACTGTCTTTAAAATGGTAATTCAAACGATTCATTGATACCTTTGTTGCCGTTAGTTCTTCGTAGCTATCAAAAATAGCCTTTTTTTCTTCAAATGATAACATGTCATTCATCCCTTCATTCTTACATCGTCTATTATTATACCAGTTTTTTCTTCCATTCGTTGAGTTTTATCTCTCAATACGAAAGAAGGCCGTCCAAATAATGTTGATTTTGGACGACCTTCATCTATTTTTATTCTAAGAAGTCTTTTAATTGTTTTGAACGGCTAGGGTGACGTAATTTACGAAGTGCTTTAGCTTCGATTTGACGAATACGCTCGCGTGTTACACCAAATACTTTACCAACATCTTCAAGAGTACGATTGCGTCCATCATCTAAACCGAAACGCAAACGAAGTACATTCTCTTCACGATCTGTAAGAGTGTCTAGCACATCCTCTAGTTGTTCTTTCAGCAATTCATAAGCAGCATTTTCTGCTGGACTTGTCGCATCGTGATCTTCAATAAAGTCCCCTAAATGAGAGTCATCTTCTTCTCCAATAGGAGTTTCTAAAGAAACTGGCTCTTGTGCAATTTTTAGAATCTCACGAACTTTTTCAGTTGGAAGATCCATTTCTGCTCCGATTTCTTCAGGAGTTGGTTCGCGGCCTAAATCTTGTAGCAATTGACGTTGGATACGAATCAATTTATTGATTGTTTCAACCATGTGCACTGGAATACGAATTGTACGTGCTTGGTCGGCAATCGCACGCGTGATTGCTTGACGAATCCACCAAGTTGCATAAGTTGAGAATTTAAATCCTTTTTTATAGTCGAACTTTTCAACAGCTTTCATTAATCCCATGTTTCCTTCTTGGATTAAATCTAAGAACTGCATACCGCGCCCAACATAACGTTTGGCAATACTAACAACTAAACGTAAGTTAGCTTCTGCAAGACGTTGACGTGCTTCTTGATCGCCTTCTTCTATTTTTATCGCTAATTCAACTTCTTCAGCAGCCGTTAATAAATTCACCCGTCCAATCTCTTTCAAGTACATTCTAACAGGATCATTGATCTTAACTCCAGGAGGAGCCGTTAAGTCTTCTGGTTTTTCTGCTTCTCTTTCAGCTTTCATTTCTTTGAGTTTCAGTTGTCGAGCTGTTGGACCACCATCGTCTCCAACCACTCCAACACCTGCATCTTCAACCGTTTGGATCAATTGATCCATTTTTTCAGCATTTAAAGAAAAAGGAGTTGCTATTTTATTTGTTAACTCATCGTAATGAATAGTTCCTGCTGCTTTATACTCTTTGATTAAACTCTTTACTTCACTATCATACGCTTTTTTTGTTGTTAGTTTTTTTTCAGCCATTAAAAAGCCTCCTCTTTCAATCTTACTCGTACATATTATGAATCATTTTTATTTATTTTTCAATAAACGAGATAAATTAACTACTTCGATCATCAGCACACGAAGCTGTTCTTTATCGCCTCGTCTGGATGCTTCTTTCAATGCATCTTGTTTTTCTTTCAATTGCAATTGAAGACCAGATTTTCTAGAGATCACATCTAAATAATCCTCTATTTCTCTTGTCGAAACTTCGTTGCTTATTGATAACAGTTCAATTTCAACAATTAAATTTTTCAATTCCGGTTCTTTTACAAAATCAATAAACGCATCAATCGTACCTTCATTAGCTGTGTGTTCTCGGAAACTTTCATACAAAATAAAGACCATTTGATACTCATCATGTACAAAATGAAATTCATCTGCAATATTCTTCAAGATAATCCATGCTTCTTCAAAGTGAAATAACCGATTTAATAGCAACCGTTCAGCGTGTTCAATATTAGTTGGTTTCCTTTTTTGGGTCTGCACTTGCGGGTAATTTGCTTCAGCAGGATGATTCTGCTGACTTTGCTGCTGTTTTTCTTTTGTCCGCTTATTACGAGACTCATGGAATTTCTGTTGAAACTGTTCTTTTAATGAATCAATCGAAAGGTCAAATTCCATTGCTAGTTGCTTAAAATAGAGTTCACGTTCAACAGCTGAAGTGACAGAAAGCAGTTCAGATAATATCTTTTCAATATATCCAAGTCGTTCACTCTCATTTGATAAATTGAGCGACTTACGGTAATAAGACATTTTGAACCCAAAAAGTGTTTCTCTTCCGTGAGCAATCAGTTCTTTAAAAGCATCCGCACCATTTTTTTTAATGTATTCATCCGGGTCCATACCTTCAGCGAATCGAATAATATCAATATCAAAATTGGTCTCTGCTGCTAAAAGATCACTAGCTCGTTTGGTCGCTTCAATTCCAGCAGAATCTCCATCATAAGCAATTATGACATGATCTGTAGTTCGGTCAATCAAATGTATTTGTTCGTTGGTAAGACTGGTTCCCATTGAAGCAATTCCATTGGTTATACCGGCCTTCCAAGCTCCAATAACATCCATAAATCCTTCAAACAAAATAACTTCTTTTTCTCTTCTGATCGAAGAACGTGCAAGATCAAAATTAAACAGAACGGTTCGTTTATTAAATAATTGAGTCTCCGGACTATTTAAATATTTTGGTGCACTGACATCAGCATCTGGCTGAAATATCCGACCTGAAAAAGCCACGGTTTTTCCTTGTTGATTGCGAATAGGAAAGATAATCCGATTGTAAAATCGATCAAGTAATTCCCCACTATCCTTCTCAACAAACAAACCCGTTTTTTTTAATAACTCTTGCTCATAATTTTTTCCAATTAAATATTGATGAAGCATGGTTCGTTCTCGTGGAGCAAACCCGATATTAAACGTATCAATTACTTCACGGGTCAATCCTCTTTGAGTTAGATACTCTAAAGCTTCTTCTCCTATTGTGGTATTCAATAGAATATGATGAAATAATTCTGCACTTTCTTCATGGACACGGATTAGTTTTTCTTTAGCTGAGTCATTTGGCTGGTTTTTATGATCGTGGTCTTGTACCAAAGATTCATCTAATTCAAATTGACTCAATTCAGCTGTTTTAATGACAGCTTCTGGGAAAGTTAACCCATCGACTTCCATTAAAAATGTAAAAACATTCCCACCACGTCCACAACTAAAACAGTGAAAAATTTGTTTCTCTTCTGTTACAGAAAATGAAGGAGTTCGCTCTTCGTGAAAAGGACAAAAACCAAAAAGATTTTTGCCTTTCTTTTTTAATTGAACATACTGACTGACAACATCCACTATATTGGTTTCTTGTCGTACTTTATTGACCGTTTCTTCTGGAATCATTATCGCCAAGCTGTTCACCTCTTAATCAAAAAAATAAAGAACGTTAGTTTCTATCAGAAATTACATTTAGTCTCTAAAAGTCGCACTCAAATACTAGTGCGACTTCACTCTCAAAATCTATTCTCAGACAGAAATATACATGTTTTATAATAGCACATTCTTTACAAGAAAACAAATCTTTAAATTGGTTAGCTAACATTGTCCTTTGTTACCTATAAAGAGATTTATTATAAAGATTAATAAAAGTTATTTATTTTGCTTTAACCTCATTTGCTAGAATCTTTTCATCACGGACAAACGTAAAATAAAACAATTGGTTCAGAGCCTCGCATAGCGCGTAGTTCCAAACCAATTGTTCACTTCAGTGATTTTTCATTTTAATTTTGCTACTGTTGCCGAGAATGTCGAGCGACTCATTAAAGATTTCCATACAATATGTGCAAGCATAAAATCAATCATACTGTGAACAATCGTACCTGCTCCTACCAATAGGAAAACCGATTGTAAGAAACCTTGCGTATAATAAGCAGTAGTCATCTCACCACCAAAATAAAAAACAGAAACTACAGCTACTTCACAACTAGCATGCAGCAAGCCGATTAAAAACGAAAAGAGTTGCGTTTTAGCAGTCGATTGCAAAATTGAAGGTTTTTTCAGGAGAATATAAGACCCGACTCCCGCAAAAACAACATGGGTCAAAGCTCTCAAAGCGATAATAATCGGGAAACCACCAAGCAAAAATCCGAGCGCCGTTCCTAAAGCTACAGTCAGTGCAATCATAGGCGAGATAAACATCGCAATAAAAATCGCCACATGACTAGCTAACGTAAAGGATGCGGGTTCCAAGATTAATTTAACTGGTGAAACCATTGGAATTAAAATACCTACAGCTACCAACAAAGCTGCAATCGTTAATTTGTGAACTCCATTCGTTTTCATTTCAACAACTCCTATCCTCAAATGCGCATTTACACGTGTCAAGACACGTTAGCAACTTTAATTATAGGTGTTTTCGAAAAGATGTCAAGACACCTTTTAATTTTTGTATAAAATGCCTAAGGTATTCAGTTCTTTTTTTATTCGATCAAATGTTTTTTTGTCTGGGCAGGCTATGGTATGCAGATGAACACCACCGGTTAATTCAGATAATAAGTTGGCTTGTTTATTTTCGATTGCTTCCATAAATTGATCTGCATCATATCGTGAAGCAATCATTAACCGTCCTTTTAATTCTCCATATATTGGGTGCTCAACGATAACATCCACCACTTCTCCTCCATTATCGACTACCGCATACAATTCAGTTTTTGTTTCTGCTGCACTATGGGAACTAGCTAATTGCCCAAGATATTTGTTCGTCATAGAAGCAGATTCCAATACATATCCTTTTGGGGTAGCAATAACATCAACCCCACTCGCTCTTAACAAGGCTACATCGCCCACAATAATTTGGCGACTCACATTTAATCGTGCAGCCAGATTTCTTGCACTTATGGGTCTGTTTTCTTGTGATAAAATCGAAATAATACTGTCTCTTCTTTTCGTTGCCTCCATAAAAATCAGTCCTTTTCCCATTAATACGCTCGTTTTAATCTTATTATACCTTAATAGAACACGTTTGAAGCCTTTAAATAAAACTTCTTAATTTATATAGGAACTATTCCTAAATATGCTATAATTTAAAAAAATGATTTCAGTTAGGAGGATCTAATGAAACTTTTCAAACTTAGTTTACTTATCTTCATCAGTTTAACTCTGATTTTTTGTCTATATGGTTACTATCAAAATCGTTCATTAGACATTGAATACCAAACGATTGCACTCGAAGATCTCCCCCAAGAATTAGATCAATTAAAAATCGTCCACGTATCAGATACCCATTTTGAAAGAAACCGCATCTCAATTGAAATGTTGCTTTCCGAAATAGAACAAGCCCAACCAGATCTGATTTTCTTAACGGGAGATTTGATTGATCGTACAGCTGATTTAAGCAATGTACCTTTAGAAGAATTCGGCCGCTCCTTGAGTACTCTTGCGCCAACTTATACCGTATCGGGAAACCATGAAACGAGCAGTGGACAATTAGATGAATGGGCTCAAGAAATCAATCAAAGCGGAGTTACGTTATTAAACAATGAACAGATCACTATAGAATTCAACGATGCTCAGTTAGCTTTAGTAGGGGTTAAAGATGAGGATTATCCTATTGATGTCCCTATGATAAATCCTATAACGGACATGCCTGTATTGTTACTCGCTCATCACCCTGAATATTTTGAAGACTATCTAACTTCTAACCCTCTTATTGAACCAGATATCACATTTAGCGGTCATGCTCATGGTGGCCAAATAAGACTCCCTCTTATCGGTCCTTTGTACGCTCCTGGTCAGGGCTTCTTTCCTAAATACACCACAGGAATCTATAATAGCGAAGTAGACCCCTCAAAAAAATTAGTCGTCAGCAGAGGAATCGGAAATAGCCTATTTCCATTTCGCATCAATAACAAACCCCATCTGTTAGTAATCACCCTTGAACGCACTAAATAAAAGCAACCACTTATGAGGAAAGAACAGGAGCTCTCATAAGTGGTTGCTTTTATATCTACTTTATTGACTAAATTGTGCCTCATACAACTTTTTATATGGCCCATTTTTTGCTAATAAATCTTCGTGACTGCCTTCTTCAGCAATTCCTTCTTCATTTACCACGATGATACGTGTAGCATGCTTGATCGTCGCTAAACGATGCGCAATGATCAATGTCGTGCGACCTTCGGCTAATGAGTTTAAAGATTCTTGAATCACTTGTTCTGTTTCAGTATCCAAAGCAGAGGTCGCTTCATCTAAAATCAAAATCGGAGGATTCTTTAAAAACATGCGCGCAATAGATAAGCGTTGTTTTTGACCGCCAGATAATTTTACGCCTCGCTCTCCAATAATTGTATCCAGTCCTTCCGGCATCTCATCAACAATTTTTTCTAAATGCGCTAATTTGACTGCTTTTCGTATTTCTTCTTCACTAGCATCTAGTTTCCCATAAGCCACATTTTCTCTGATGCTCCCTGGAAAAAGGTACACATCTTGTTGAACAACACCGACTTGTTCTCGCAAAGACTGCATCGTCATATCTTGAATGTTGATTCCATCAATTGTTACTTCTCCTTCACTAACCTCATAAAAACGAGGCAGCAAATTACAGATAGTCGTCTTCCCTGCTCCACTAGGGCCAACAAACGCCACCGTTTCACCTGCACGAATCGATAAATTGATTTTGTCCAACACTCTTTTGGACGAATCATACCAGAAGGATACTTGTCTGTACTCAATATCCCCTTTTAAGCGGTCGACTTCAATTGCATGTTCTTTATCTTGAATAGTAGGTCTTTTATCAAGTTCTTCTGTTAATCTCTTAAATCCTGCAATTCCTTTAGGGTAACTCTCAATCATCGTGTTCACTTTTTCAATCGGTCGAACAAATACATTGGATAATAAGATGAACCCTACAAAATCACCATAACTAATTTCACCTTGAATCGTATAGTAAGCTCCAAAAAATAAGGCAAATAAATTAATTAAACGAATCAGTAAATAATTATAGGAAGAGCTGATGGCCATCATCTTATAGAATAAAATTTTTGATGATCGATAAGCTTGATTCAGTAACTCAAATCTTCCGGCTTCATGTTCTTCATTTGCAAAGGCTTGAACCACACGTATCCCACTCACGGACGACTCAATACCTGCACTAAATTCACCTAAATCATTAAAGATCTTTGTGTTGATTTTGGTCATGCGTTTATTGAAAAACACTAATGCTATGGTGATAAAAGGAATCATCACAAACGTTGCTAAAGCTAATTGAACGTGCACTGTTAACATCAGCAAAAATGCTCCACCCAAAGTAATGATGGTGATAAACACATCTTCGGGACCATGATGAGCAACTTCCGATATTTCAAATAAGTCCGTTGTCAAGCGTGTCATTAATTTCCCTGTCTTTTGATTGTCATAATAACTGAACGGCTGCTCTTGCAAGTGACCATACAATTCACGACGCATATCTGTCTCGATATTCACTCCCAGTTTGTGCCCAAAATAAACAACGACATACTGCAAATAAGTGTTTACAACATACAAAAACAATAAAGATAGCGAAACTGTTACAATCAATGTCCAATTAGCTGAAGGCAAGAGGTCATCGACTACTCGATTGACTACTAGCGGAAAAGACAATTCTAAAACAGCTGCGAGTATCGCACAGCCAAAATCTAAAATAAATAATTTTTTATACGGCTTATAATAACTAAAAAAGCGTTTTAACATAGGATCCTCCAATCTGGTTTAGCCAATTTGATTACTATACTATTTTTTATGTACCTTATTTAGATTGAACGTACTCCATCAAGATGACCATATGATTGCATTCTTCATCTTTGGCAATATAGATAAAGGTTACCGGGGGGTTCAATTACCCGAAAATATATTGTTTGAATTTTTCCACGTGTGGATTGGCTTCTAATTCAGCCCAATAAGCTTGTTTAAACGCATTAAATTTTTGTGGTTGATGGTTAAACGCTTTGCGAATCGTTGGAGTTGGAGCAATTTCTTTAGCCCATTCTTTTAAATCGGCTTTTTCTTTCGCTACTCCTCTTGGCCACAGTCGATCTACTAAAATACGGCACCCATCTTCTTTTTCTACTTTTTCATAAATCCGTTTCATGGTTAAGGGATAGTTAAGCATAGCTGTTCACTCCTTTATCCAATTAAATAAAAACCCCACTAAGGAAAATTCTATCCTTAATGGAGTATAAAGTAAACTTATTTGCTAAAGGTTATTTAACAACTAATTTGTCTACACTTGCAAAAGATAACACAAATTCAGAGATTTGCATCAATAACGCTAATCGATTATTTCGAACAGCTTCATTGTCTGCCATAACCATATTTTCATTGAAAAAGGCTTCAATTAATGGTTGTAGCTGTTCAAAAGCTTCATAGCTCTGATGGCTGTTTTCTTGGCTAGACTCTGTTGCAATTGCTGCAAATGATTCATGCAAGTTTTGTTCAGATGGTGTTTCAAATAAAGCAGGATTTACTGATACTTGCGTTTGATCAAGAAGTTCTTCCCCTTTAGCAGCTAAATTTAAGACACGAGTCAACGCTTCGATGGTTGGTTTAAAAACAGCATCAGATAAATGACCATTGATGATTCGACTAGCTTCGATCAATTTCAGTACATTATCTTGACGAGAATTTAAAGCCGCATCGATAACATCATGACGAATGCTCTCTGCCATTAATAATTGACGTACACGTGCTTTAATAAAATCGATGACTTGTGGAGTGCTTGATTGGTAACCTTCTACCAAAGCGCTCTGTGTGATAACTGGAGCAGCTAAAATACCGTCTTTAAGTGAGTCCATAGGGAAAACCCAATTTTTTGATTCAATAATGCGTACAATACCGTATGTCTGACGTCTCAAGGCATATGGATCATTAGATCCAGTTGGAATCATTCCAACTGCGAAGAAACTCAAGACACTTTCTAGTTTATCGGCAATCGCTAACACGGCTCCGACAGACGATTGTGGAAGTTCTCCTTCACTTGAGATCGGCATATAGTGTTCTCTGATAGCAGCAGCTACAGTTGGATTTTCTCCTTGCATCAAGGCATACTTTTCTCCCATGATTCCTTGCAATTCAGGGAATTCTCCTACCATATTGGTTACCAAATCAAATTTATAAATTTCAGAAGCACGTTTTAAATCAATTAACTCAGTCGTCGTTAAGCCAACTTGTTCCCCAATCAATTGAGCAATAGCTTGTACTCGGTTCATTTTTTCATAAATCGAACCAATTTTTTCATGAAAAGTTACTTGTTTTAAGCGATCCACACAAGAAGCAATTGTTAATTTTTGATCTTCTTCAAAGAAGAATTGACCATCATCTAAACGGGCAGTCAATACTTTTTCATTTCCTTTTGCAACTGTCTTAATGTGCTCAGCATTTCCATTACGAACAGAAATAAAGCAAGGCAAAATAGTTCCTTCGCTGTCTTTCACTCCAAAATAACGCTGATGGTCTTTCATCGATGTAATCAATACTTCTTCTGGTAAATCGAGGTATTTTTTATCAAATGAACCATAAAAAGCAGTTGGGTATTCAATCAAATTGTTGACTTCTTCTAGTAATTTTTCATCAAATGTAACAGACCATTGATTTGCTTCCATCAACTCTTCAATTTGACTCACAATCATTTGTTTACGTTTGGCACTGTCCGCAATCACAAAAACATTTTCTAATGTTTTTTCATAATCTAATGCACTAGCAAAAGTGACATCTCGTCCTAAAAAGCGGTGTCCGCGTGAGGTATTTGACGTTTGAACATCCAAGATTTCAAAAGGAATCACTTCTTCATCCAACATCGCAGTCAACCAATGAAATGGGCGAATGTATTTAAAGGAGTGGCTGCCCCAATGCATGCTTACTGGGAAAGTCATAGAGGTAATCACTTCATCTAACCCAACTAAAATTTCTTTAACGGTTTTACCTGAAATAAATTTATCTACATAAACATACTCAACGTCTTTAATTGATTTGAAATAAATGTCCTCAGTCGTTGCCCCTTGACCACGCGCAAATCCTATAGCTGCTTTACTCCAATTTCCCTCAGCATCTTGAGCTATTTTTTTAGCAGGGCCTTTTACAGATTCTTCAATGTCTTCTTGTTTTTCGGCAATATCCTTCACAATGACCGCTAGACGACGTGGCGTTGAAAAAGGAATCACTTCTCCATGTGGTAATCTATTTTCTTTTAAAAAGGCAGCTACTTTTTGTGTTAATTGTTTGCTGCTCGGGGTAACGATATGAGCGGGTACTTCTTCTAAACCGATTTCTAATAACAGATTTTTAGTCATATTACTTTGCCTCCTTATTTTCGATAGATTGACCTTGAAGCAAAGGGAACCCTAATTTTTCACGTTCGGTAACAAAAGCTTTTGCAATCGAACGAGCCATTTTACGAATACGAGCCAGATATCCGGCACGCTCAGTAACCGAAACGGCTCCTCTTGCGTCTAACAAATTAAAGGTGTGGCTACATTTTAAAACATAATCATAAGCTGGATGAACCAGACCTGCTTCAATTTGAGTAGTCGCTTCCTTTTCATATTCATTAAATAACATTAAAAGCATCTCTTGATTGCTATTTTCAAAAGCGTATTTTGAATGCTCGTATTCAGGCTGAATAAAGATTTCGCCATATTTTACGCCTTTTGTCCATTCAATATCATACACACTGTCGACATCTTGAATGTAAGAAGCTAAACGTTCTAAACCAAATGTGATCTCACTAGTTACAGGATTGCATTCTAACCCACCAACTTGTTGGAAATACGTAAATTGAGTGATTTCCATTCCATCTAACCAAACTTCCCAACCTAGACCTGCACAGCCCATAGAAGGATTTTCCCAGTTGTCTTCCACGAAACGAATATCGTGTTCTAAAGGATCAATGCCTAATAAGCGCAGACTTTCTAAATAAAGTTCTTGGATGTTATCCGGTGAAGGTTTCATAACGACTTGAAATTGGTGGTGTTGGAATAAACGGTTTGGATTTTCACCATAACGGCCATCTGCTGGACGTCTTGATGGCTCTACATAAGCTGCATTCCATGGTTCAGGCCCAATAGCACGTAAAAAAGTATAAGGGCTCATTGTTCCGGCACCTTTTTCTGTGTCATAGGATTGGAGCAACAGGCACCCTTGATCAGACCAATATTTTTGTAAAGTTAAAATGATTTCTTGAAACGTTAAACTATTTTCTTTCATTACGCATTCTCCTTTTCATTTCAAATCCTAATGGATAACTAAAAAATAAGACAAAAAAAGTCCCTATGCTGATCAGGATCAGCATAGGGACGATAGTACAATCGCGGTTCCACCCTAATTCTAGTTTAAATAAAACTAGCATCTCTTTTAGTAAACAGCTCCAGAAGGCCTTTCAAAACTTTGTCTATACTCGGCTTTCACTATCCCAAGTTCGCTTTTATAGAGGTAAAATTTTTACTCTTTTCTTTCATCGCTGGTTATTCAGTTGTTACTATCATAGCTTGTCATAAGAACTTTTGTCAATCATTACTTTCATTCTTATCTGGCGTTTCATTCGGAGGAACTCTCTTGTCTATTAAGAGATTGCCCCAAGTATACATTTGATCGATAAATTTTTTACTTTTTAACTTGATTCCAACAGACTCTTCATAGATTAGGTCAATCAACGTCCTGATTTCACGTTTTGTTTCTTCTTTAACCGTAATAGCCCCTAATTGATCCAATGAAACTACTGAAAACAAACGAATAAAATGAATGGCTCTTCTGCTTGCATGATAGCGGTGACGATCTAGATGCCAATGATTTTGGCACAGTAGACCACCATAACTGCCTGAGTAATCAAAGGGACCTTCTGTATTTCCACATACACGGCAGCCTCTTAATTCAGGCGAAACACCAAAGTATGGAAGAATCTGGATTTCAAATATATTCACGACGATCTCAGGATCCGTTTCTTCATCGATTTCGGTTAAACACCGGTCAATTTTATGAAATAACGTACTATCCACAATCCCATCGTCTAGAGCTGCGTCAGCTAGATTTAAAATATAGGTTGCATAAGCATTTAAAAAAATATCGGTTTGCATACTTTTATACTGATCCACTTCTTTTGCATCTCTTATAAAACAAAGCCCCGTATCACGAATATCCGCAATATATGTCGCTTTCGTAAATGGCAACACCGCAGTTCTGAGTTTGTTCTTTTGCTTTCTGGTTCCTTTAACAAAAAACATTCTCTTGCCAAAGCGATTCGTAAACAATTTAACTAATTGATCGTTTTCGCGATGATTTCGCACAGATAACACAATGCCTTCTACTTCTTCTACTTGAGCCATTTAGAATCCTCCTACGAGATACAATCTCAGCTTAAAAAAACAAACCATAAAAATATGGTTTGTTTTTTTAGTTGGTTCCTGCTAATTAATAATCATCTTTGCGGTAACCGTAGTCTTGTAAATTCGTTTGACGATCGCGCCAATCTTTTTGAACTTTTACCCAAAGATCAAGGTAAATTTTGTCTCCCAGTAATACTTCGATATCTCTTCTCGCACGAATACCAATATCTTTCAGCATTTTTCCGCCTTTGCCAATAATGATCCCTTTTTGACTTGAACGTTCTACAATGATTGCTGCATGAACTTGAACTTTCCCCAGTTCATTACGTTGCATACTTTCTACTACTACCGCCACAGAATGAGGCACTTCTTCTCTAGTCAACTCTAATACTTTTTCACGAATCAATTCAGAAACGATAAAGTATTCGGGATGATCGGTCACTTGATCTTCCGGGTAGAATTGAGGTCCATCAGGAAGATATTTTGTAATTTCCTCTAACAATGTATCTACATTGTTTCCTTCAGAGGCTGAAATCGGAATAACTTGTGCAAAATCTACTAATGATCGGTAATCTTCGATAATCGGCAGCAATTGATCTGGATGTATTTTATCAATTTTATTCAAAACTAAAAACACAGGACTTTTTACTGTTTTTAATCTTTCCATAATAAAATTATCTCCGGGTCCTCTTTTTTCTGCAATATTTACCATAAATAAGATCACATCAACTTCTCTAAAAGCACTAAAAGCTGAATCTACCATGAAATCCCCTAGACGATGTTTCGGTTTATGAATACCAGGTGTATCAATAAATACGATTTGTGATTCAGGAGTTGTGTAAATCCCTTGAATTTTATTTCTTGTTGTTTGAGCTTTATCACTCATAATTGCTATTTTTTGCCCTACAATTCTATTTAACAACGTCGACTTACCAACATTTGGACGTCCTACGATAGAAACAAAACCTGATTTGTGCTCATTTGTATTTTTCATTAAACCATATCCTCCGATTTAAAAGCTCCGGGTAGCAATTCGCCAACCGTTGTTATGTGTTTATTTCCTTTATTGTTCGTTAGTAAGACAGGCATATCTGGACCACAAAATTCTGCTAGTACTTGTCTACAAGCTCCACAAGGTGAGATAGGGGCGTCTGTATCGCCGGTAACCACCAAATAGTCAAACTCCATTTTACCTTCAGAAACAGCTTTGAAAATTGCTGTACGCTCAGCACAATTGGTTAAACCAAAAGAGGCATTTTCAATATTACATCCTGAAAATACTTCTCCCTCTTTCGTTAAAAGAGCTGCTCCAACTGGAAATTTAGAATAAGGAACATAAGCTTTGTCTAGCATATCCGTTGCTTTTTGAATTAATTCTTCGACTTTTTTTCCTGCAGTGTGCATAAATGTTGATCCCCTTTAAAATAGTATTTGCCATAATTTAGGTAATATAATAATTGTCGCTACTACAACGGAAAATCCTGCTGTCATTAGAACAGCTGCTGCAGCCATATCTTTAGCTTTCTTTGCCAAAGGGTGATATCTCTCGCCAGCAGCTAGATCAACCACATTTTCAATAACCGTATTCCAAACTTCCATTATAATTACTAGAAATATACTGAAGATAACCCATAACCATTCATTGACAGCTAAATTAAGGAACAGACACAACAATAGTACTATTGAACCGATTCCAACATGGGAACGCATATTCCGTTCTTCTTGAAATACCGTTAGAACTCCCTTAAATGCATATTTAAAGGAATCTAAAAATCTAGAGTTTTTTACTACTTCTTTTTTATCTTTTAAGTCCATAGGCTTCCAATATCTCTTTCTGCAATCCAAACATTTCTTTTTCATCTTCAGGGGTCATGTGGTCATACCCATTCAAATGTAAGAACCCATGTAAGGCCAAAAATCCTAATTCTCGATCAAAAGAATGTCCATATTCATCGGCTTGGCTTGCGGTTTTATCAACAGAAATAATAATATCGCCAATATTTCTTGGCATCGGTTCTTCTAAATTGTCGAAGTTGATCATTAATTCGTCTTCTGCTTCATCTTCAATAGCAAAACTAATGACATCAGTCGGTTGATCTTTTCCACGGTAAGTCTTATTGATTTTTTGAATATTTTCATTGTCAACAAATGTCACTGACATCTCAGCATCCTTTGGCAACTCTAGATGATCTCCAGCAAATTCTAGCAATGCCTGGATCAATTCTTTTTGTTCTATAGTAATTTTGTTGGTTTCATCATACAAATCTAATTCCATGAGTACTATCTTCGCTCCTTTTTTATTCCTCAATTGTAACCCTCAGCTGATATTAATTATTCAATGTGGGGTATTCGATCCTCGAATGGAACGTACCATTCAATCCTTCACAAATTGCCTTTTCAACTATCTTCAATTCACGTAAAGAAATCGAACATTCATCAAATTGACCATCTGTGATTCTTCCATTAATTAAATTATGAACGAATTTTTCAATGGATTCTTTAGTCGGATGCGACATAGACCTTACAGCTGCCTCAGCACTATCGGCAATATTGATGACAGCTGCTTCCTTTGTTTGCGGTTTTGGTCCCGGATACCTAAAATCACTTTCAAGTACGGATTCATCTTTCTCTTTAGCCATAACATAAAAATATTTCATAAGTGTTGTCCCATGGTGCTGAGCACAAATATCAATAATCGATTGAGGCATTTTAGCATTTTCAAGCATTTTGACTCCTTCACTAACATGTCCAAAAATAATTTCTTTACTTTCAAAAGGAGTTAATAAATTATGTGGATTTTCCATCCCAGGTGGTAAATTTTCCACAAAAAAGAGTGAATGACGCAATTTTCCAACATCATGATAGTAGCATGCCACTCGAGCAAATAAGGAATCTCCCCCTATAGCCCCGACTGCATTTGCGCTTAAATTCGCTACCATCAAACTATGATGATAAGTTCCTGGAGCTTTTGTCAGCAGTTCTTTTAGCAATGGGCTGTTCGGGTTAGATAGTTCAGTTAACGTCAATACAGCATTTTCTTCAAATAAAACTTCAATATACGGCGATAGAAGTACAGCCAGTAAGTAAGAAATGATTCCACTCAATAGAGCATAGAAAATCATTAGAAAAACTTGTTGTGACCAAAAATTCATATTTAAGTATAAGATAAATGAACTGATAAACAAGGCATTGAATACAGTGACCCAAATAAAACTAGACCAGAATTGATTGGTGATTTTAGTACGCGTAATCATTGTACCCATCATACCGCTCAATAGATAAAACAGGACTAAAATAATGCTAAAACTAGTACCTGAATCTGGACTGAAAATAAAGATAGAAAATGCAGCTGTAAATCCATTGGCCAATATTCCAAAACGTCGTGAGCCAAATGCCGTTAATAACGTTGAAGCTAAAGCAGCTGGATACAATAAACCGATATAATCAATATCTGAACTTTGAAGCAACTGCAAGCTTTTCATCAACACTAATGAAGCAATCATAATAATAGAATAGAACGTAATTTGACGTCCATGATCGATTCTGTCAATTTTTCTAGATTTGCCTAAATAATACAAAAGCAACGCTTGCGTAAAGATCAATACAATCAGTCCATATAAAGATTGCCTTGAAGAAGAATTGTCCAGAAGACCTAGTAATTCAAGCTGATGCATATCATTGCTGTCAACAACATGGCCTTCTTGAACAATTACTTGACCTTGTAAAATCAGTGAAGGAGGAACATTAGCCATCTCTTCAACTTTCTTTTGCTCGGTAGCATTTGCATTATAGGTATTATTTTCAACAATAGCATTATCGATAATCAAGCTGGCGATGCGTTGGTTATTTGAGTCTAAATCAGAATAATCCAAATTGTTATTGGCTTCTATTTTAATTTCACTTACTTCTTCGCTTTTAATCGGATGAGTCATGAATTGAGATACCACAGAAACAATTGATTCTCTCATACTCACTAAAGTTGCTTCATTCGTAGTCAATAAATCTGAAACAGCCCAATCTGGAAGCATATCAATAAATTCTTTTGTGGCATCGTCTAAGTTGTTTAGTTTTTCTTTAAATAGTCTCAGCATCTCATCTTCTGATAATCTAGATACTTTCATCTCTGACAATTCCTCAGCACTTACCTCAGGATCGTTTTCAGTAGCTTTTTTTCTTGCTTCTTTTAAGTCAGCTTCATATTTTTTATCTGTTTCTTGAATCACTTCATCTATCGTAGCAAATAAAACTTCTACTTTTGATATTTGGATGCCCTTCAAGTCCGGGTTATACGTGTATACAGGAGAAACCGTTGCTGCGACAGTTTCTTTATTTTCTTTTGTCTTTTCTGTATCTTCTACAGTTGCATTTGCACGTATGGTCTCGTCTGCTACTTGAAACAACTCGATATCTAAAGCAGTAGGTTTAACGGTGCTGTACATAATAAAAAATATAATCACAGAAGAAAGCAAAAGAATAGAAGGAATATATAGCTTGCCCAGTTTTTTCTGAAGGCGTATTAAATTTCTTCGCATTCATTCACTTCCTATTCATTTTTTTCAGTACTCAGTTTTTCAATTTCATCTTTTTTGATTTCACTTATTGTTTTTTCTTCGCTGTAAGCATTTATAATGCTTGCAACTACTGGATGACGCACTACATCATTCGAATCAAATTGTACAAAATCAATCCCTTTAACTTTGTGCAATACTTTTTCAGCATGGACCAACCCGCTAATAGCTCCTCTAGGCAAATCAATCTGAGTAACATCTCCATTTACAATCATTTTTGAGCCAAAACCAAGTCGAGTCAGGAACATCTTCATTTGAGCTTTTGTCGTATTTTGTGCTTCATCCAATATAACAAATGAATCTTCCAATGTACGTCCTCGCATATAAGCTAATGGAGCAATCTCGATAACGTTACGATCCATTAATCGAGTAGTGTGCTCCAAGCCGAACACGCTGTACAAAGCGTCATAGATTGGGCGCAAATACGGATCGACTTTTTCTTTTAAGTCTCCAGGTAAAAAACCAAGATTTTCGCCTGCTTCAACAGCCGGACGAGTCAAAACGATTTTTTTCACTTCCCCTTTTTTCATAGCAGCAACTGCCATGACAACTGCTAAATAGGTTTTACCTGTTCCAGCTGGACCTACACCAAAAGTAATATCATTTTTTTTAATGGATTGAACATATTGGCGTTGACCAAATGTTTTTGCACGTATTGGTTTGCCACCATGATCTTTCCCAATTTCTTCTTCATACATGCTGACGAAAAATTGCAATGTATTTTTTTTAGCCATCTTAATGGCAGTAACCACATCTGATGGTCCAATTTGAATGGAGCGTTTGATCAACTCTTCTAATTGATTAAGGATTTCCTCAACTATAGCTGTGGTTTCTTCAGAGCCAATAATTTCTAAATGGCTTCCACGGCTGTTAATGATAACTTCCATTGATTCTTCTAATAACGTTAAATGTTTATCTTGAGTACCAAATAGAATAGCTGTAGTATTTTCATTTTTCAAATTTACTAAACGTGTTTCATTCGTCAAGTTAGTCAACCAAACAACACACTCCTTCTTCTTTCTATACTTTAAAGAATAGCACATTTTTTGTTTAAAATGAAGCTTTCCTTCTTAGATAGAAATCCACATCTTAAATCTTAAGAGCAAAAAAAAGATAAAGTTAAGAATTATCTTAACTTTATCTTTTTTAACGGATAACTGCTTATCCTTTATGCATTCAAAAGTTCTTTTACTAATCGATTGACTTCGTTACCGTCTGCTTTACCTTTTGTCAAAGGCACAACAACTCCCATAACTTTTCCAAAATCTTTCATAGACTTAGCATCTACTTTAGTAATAGCTTCTTGAATAATCGCTTTAAGTTCGTTTATAGAAAGTTGCTGAGGTAAATAGTTACCAACGATGTGCATAGCTGCTTCAGTTTGTTCAACTAGGTCTTCTCGACCAGCTTCTTTAAACTCTGCAAGAGATTCACGACGTTGTTTCATTTCGCGAGAAAGAACTGTTAACTCTTCATCCTCACTTAATTCATTACCTTTGCTGATTTGATCATTTTGCAATGCAGCTTTTAACATACGTAGAACAGCTAAAGATTCTTTATCTTTGGCTTTCATCGCAGTTTTAATGTCGTCATTAATGGTTTCTAAAAGTGACAAGACTTTCCCACCCTCAATTCTAAAAGCTATTTTTACTAGAATTTACGTTTTCTAGCAGCTTCAGATTTTTTCTTACGTTTCACACTTGGTTTTTCATAGAATTCGCGTTTACGAGCTTCTTGTAAAGTACCTGTTTTTGAAACGGAACGTTTAAAGCGACGAAGAGCATCATCAAGAGATTCATTTTTCTTAATAACTGTTTTTGACATATAAATTCCCTCCCTCCGTGCTTGAAAAAGTAACTGTTATTTAAGAACACATTAAATAAAATTACTGTATTCTTAAACACTGTCCTTCCTTATTATATCGAATGTATTTTTTTACGTCAATACAACATTTCCATATTTTAATAAAAAATAAGCAGTTTTTTGGTTTTTATACCATTTATTAAGAACAATTTTCACATTTCCCAAAAATTTCAAATCGATGGGATTCAATCTGGCACCCATTTAGTTGAGTCTCAAAGAAATTCATTGGGCACATTTCAATTTGTTTTGTTTTTCCGCAATTTGTACAAATAAAATGATGATGGTGTCCAGTATGTTTACACCCAAAACGGAACATTTTTTCCCCATTTAATTCAGTTTCTTCAAGTACCTCTAATTCAACAAATGTATAAATATTTCGATAAATCGTGTCGTAACTAATAGAAGGATATCTTTCTTTCAAACCAAGTTGTACTTCTTTTGCTGTTAGATATCGATTTTCAGCTGCAAATACGGATAACATATTCTCACGTTTGTCTGTGTATTTATATCCGTGTTCTTTCAACGTTTCGATTGCTTGTTCAACTGCTGTCATATAAGTGATCGCCTCCTTTACATGATCCATTTACCATCACATAGTATAACGCATTTGCTACAGCTTAATCAAGTTCTTGATTTCACCTTTTTTTAAAGTGATTTATTGTTGTTTAGTTGGTGGTTCTTGTATACTATTAATGAAGTAAGCAGATACAAAAAGGAGGAACATCATGTCTTCAAAATCAACTATTAATTTTTATATCATCTCCGATTCAGTAGGCGGAACAGCTAGTCAACTTGGACAAGCTGCTATGACTCAGTTTCCTGATGCAGATATTAAAGTCTCAGCCTATCCTTTCATTCGTGGATCGGATACTCTTTTATCTATTTTAGAAAAAGCAGAAGTCGATAATGCAATCGTCCTTCATACATTGGTAGATGAAACTTTAAATGAAACAGCTAAAACGTTTTGTGAATCGCATAAGTTGGTTTGTTTTGATCCGCTCTCTCCAATCATAAGCGAGCTTGAAGAACGTTCTGAAATGGCCCCTATACAAAAACCAGGAGCTTTGCATCTTCTGGATGAAACCTATTTTAATCGAATTAAAGCAATTGAATTTGCTGTTAAATTTGATGATGGTCGTGATCCTAAAGGTTTTTTAGAAGCTGACATCGTATTGCTTGGGATTTCTAGAACGTCAAAAACACCTTTAAGTATGTTTTTAGCTAATCAGAATTATAAAGTCGCTAATTTGCCTCTTATTCCTGAAGCACATATACCCGAACAAATATGGGAAGTAGATCCGAAAAAAATAGTTGGTTTAACCAGTGACCGTGAAGCGCTGAACTCTATTCGTCGTGAAAGAATGATCACCTATGGAATGAATCCAGATACGGAATATTCTAAATTAGACCGAATTGATAGAGAGCTTGTTTTCGCAAAAGATTTGTATGATAAATTAGGATGTTTAGTAATCAATGTCTCAAAAAAATCGATTGAAGAGACCGCTGCAATCATTATTAATACTTTACAAATCGAACATAAAAAATACGAACAGAATTAATTATAACTCCACTTTTAACTGAATAAACCATGGAATTTTCTATTCGTAACCTAAAAAATAAACCTAAAGAATTAAAGCTTTTAAGCTATAATTCTTTAGGTTTATACTTTATATTCTGAAAAAAGTCCACTATCTAGATGATCTTAAGCTAAAGCTAGAAATCGTAACCGGCAAATAGCCTGATTAGTCATAATATACTTCATCTAAAAACAATCCTTGAGAAGGCACTGTCATGCCGGCCTCGCTTCTGATCCCACTCTTAAAGATAGCATCTATAGATGATGGATCTGCCATACCTGATCCAATTTCCAAGAGCGTTCCCATAATGATTCGAATCATTTTATATAGGAAACCTTCTCCTGTGAAGGTAAAGTGAAGCAGATTGCCCTCTTTATGAATCTTGATTTCATTGATTGTTCTGACTGTCGATTTTTTAGATTTTTTAAGTGAAGAAAAACCTATGAAATCATGAGTTCCAACAAGTTTGCTGCAAGCCTCGTTCATTTTGTCAATATCAAGTTCTCCAGGAAGATCATAGCTGAAATTACGTTCAAACACAGAAGGGATACTATTATTCCAAACATAGTAGCTGTATTTTTTTCCACTGGCATTATACCTTGCATGGAATCTTTCGGGAACTTCCTCAAGTTTTTTCACAACAATGTCACGTGGGAGATAACGGTTTAGATGGTCTAACATCGCTGGAAATTCCATGGTAGATGTTGTTTTGAAATTAGCTACCTGCCCTTTAGCATGAGCTCCGGCATCCGTGCGCCCTGAACCAATTATTTCAGTTGTTGTTCCTGTCATTGCGGTTAAGACATTTTCTATTTTTCCCTGAATGGTTTTGTCTGAATCACTGAGCCTTTGCCAGCCTAAATATCTACCGCCATCATACTCAATCGTCATTTTAATGTTTCTCATTATATCCCTCTTAATCATTTAATTCTGCCCTATTTCCATGCCGTATACTTCTCTATTAGACCTATAATTGTTTATTAGATTAGACATTAACAGTACTTGTTACTAATTTACTTGTTTATTTATGCCCCTCTATACGACAGGGGCATTTAATTTTTTTACTGATTTAGCTCAAAGGAGTTAGCTATACTTTAGAAACCTCGGCTTGATCCCCCACCACCGGATGATCCACCGCCTCCAAAGCCGCCTCCACCACCGAAACCTCCTCCGCCAAAACCGCCACCGCCTCCACGGTAATGACTTCCGCCGGACATTCCAAGTAAGAAAGGCCACATGCTGCTTCGTCTTCCTCTTCCGCCGCCTGATCCGCCTCCACCAAAAAAGCTGCTGATAACAAAGAAGATAAACACAACTATAAGAATAGCTGGAAAGTCTCCTGAGTCGTCTTCATAATCTTCGGCATTGACGTCGTAGCCAGAAAAAATTGTATCATTATCAAACTGATATTCTTCATTAACTTTTATTGCTGTTTCAGTAAAAATATTTTTCAATGCTGCATTGTAATCATCATTGGATAAATCTTCAAGATTTCGATCCAAAATCGCTCCAGTTCCACTATCTGTCAGAGCACCTTCTAATCCATAGCCGATTTCAAAACGGATTTCACGTTCCTCAGCAGATAAAAGAATCAAGACTCCATTATCTAACTCATCATTCCCAATTCCCCACTTTTCAAACAGTTCTACGGTGTACTCTTCAATTGTCACACCTTGCAAACTGTTTACTGTAGCAACAACTATTTGTGGCTTCTCTTGGGTATCTTCATAATGTTTATTAACATCTATAATAAATTTTTCTGTTTCATCAGAAAGCAAATTTGCTTCATCATAAACATAAAACTCAGTAGAAGGTTCTGGATAATCAACAGCCGCCTCGACATTTAAAGGAAACAGTAACATAAGCAACAATCCGAAAGAAATCGAGAAAAAACTTAAAATTGAAAAACGGTCAATTTTTCTCACTAAATTTCCTCCTAACACATAAGTCTTTACAATTATTCCTCATTATTATCAAAATCAACTTCAGGGGCTATTTCTGCGCCTTCAACTGCTTCAAAATAAGGTTTTTCTGAAAAACCAGTCATACTTGCAATAATTGAACCTGGGAATCGTTTCACACGATTGTTGTATCCTTGTACTGTCTCATTGTAACGTTGTCTTTCAACGGCAATTCTATTTTCTGTACCAGCTAATTCATCCATTAAAGCTGTTACGTTTTCATTAGATTTTAACTCTGGGTAACTTTCAACCACTACTAATAATCTGGATAATGCTGAATTCATTTCGTTATTTGCTTCTACTTCTTCTTCCATCGAACCCGCTCCACTTAATGAAGCACGTGCATCTGCTATAGCTGTAAATACTTCTTCTTCTTGATCCATTGCGCCTTGAACGGAATTAACCAAGTTAGGAATCAAGTCATTTCTACGTTGCAATTGTGATTCAACTTGTGACCAAGCAAGATCCACGTTACTTTCTTCTTTGATTAATCCGTTGTACGAACTAATTAATGGAATGGCGATAATCACTACAGCTACGATAATTCCTATAATTATTTTCGTGCCGCTTTTCATATTTTTCATTTTGTCATCCTTCTTTCTTATATTATTCTATTGATTTAATTATACTGTATATTTTTGATTGATGCATCCGACTTAAGGATGAAAACCCTATATTTAATCTTAAAACATCACTTTAATTCCCTATAATATTATACACGGATTAATTATGTCATAAATGTCATTATTTAGGAAATAATAGAGTTAAGAAAAGAGAAAAAGAAAGATTCCTTTCTTTTTCTCTTTAGAGTACTACTTGACTGATTAATAACCTATTTGATTTAAAATATCCTCTAATAAATCAGGATTAAAAGTCTGTTCTTTTAGCATTTTGATTTCATAGCCATATGGTGCTTTTTTATCTTTTTTATCTTCACCTACATAGGGTGTTTCCAATATTTTAGGTAGATTAATCAATTGAGGATGATGCACAACTTTGTTTAACGCGTCAAATCCAATCGTTCCAAAACCAATGTTTGCATGACGGTCTTTATGACTGCCCTGTGGATTTTTTGAATCATTCACATGTACCACTTTAAGACGTTCTAATCCTACAATTTTATCAAACTCATTTAAAACACCATCAAAGTCCTCTTTCACGTTATATCCTGCATCATTTATATGGCAAGTATCCATTGTTACAGAAAGCTTGTCATTTAAGGTTACACCGTCAATAATTTTAGCGATTTCTTCAAAATTACGTCCTACTTCAGTTCCTTTTCCAGCCATTGTTTCTAGAGCAATTTGTGCTAGTTGATCTTTATGCAAAACTTCGTTCAATCCTTTAATAATTTGAGCAATACCTGCCTCTGATCCCGCACCTACATGCGCACCTGGATGCATAGTAATTTGTCTGGCTCCTAATGCTTCCGCTCTTAAAATTTCTGCTCTTAAAAACTCAATCGCAAATGTGAAATTTTCAGGTTTGATAGTATTTCCTAGATTAATAATATATGGAGCATGAACAACCATATTAGACAGATTATTTTCCTCCATATAGGAAGTACCTAGCGAAATATTCATATCTTCAATTGATTTACGTCGCGTGTTTTGTGGAGCTCCAGTATAAATCATGAACGTTGTAGCATTGTAGCTGCTCGCTTCTTCAGCTGAACCAAGCAACATTTTTTTTCCACCCATTGAAACATGTGATCCTAATAAAACCATCTTTTTTCTCCTAACATTAAATGCATTTTCTCTTATTCTAAGCTAGTTGTTTCAAAAGAACAACCAAACTTAATCATGATCTTCTATTTATTGCTTCTCAAATGACAATTGGTTTGCCCGTATTAAGTTTTCAGAGACAACGGATGTATCACTGAAAAAATCACCCAGATGTTGTTTTTCTTGTGTGAACAATACCATTAGATAGATAAATGGAAATATTTTTAAAATATAGCGACTAAAACATTCTCGGATAATTACCGTTGCCCAGCTTAGCTTCTCTTCTTTGAAGCTGACTACTCGAATCCCAAAAATAATTTTTCCAATTGTTTGTCCATTCGTTAATTTTGTTGTTAATACAAAATAGAGTAAGTAGATAACCAATTTACTTAATGAAAACGCTGAAAATGCATCATCATTTAATGGACTCCTTAACAATAAGAACAGCGGCTGAACAATTAATCGATTGATACTTGAAATTACGAGTAAATCAACTAAAAAAGCAAAAAATCTGAACCAAAACCCTGTGTAAAAAAATGAAGGATAACTGTGAAATGGTTTGCGCTTGCGCTCTTCTTGTTTTTGTTTTTCTTGCCAATACTTTCGTCTAGCATCTCTAAGATCTTGCGAATTCATTTTTTCTGTTGATTTATCTTGAGATTCTTGTGAAACTGGCTTAACAACTAAATCTTCCTCAATAATTGTTGATTCCATTTGTTTTTTCTGTTGTTCTAAACGTTTTAATCGTTTTGCTCGTTCAAGTTCCGCTTCTTCAGTAGCTAACGTTTTTTTTAACGCACTTAAATCCAGTTCTTTTGTATCACCTTTTTTTACTCGGCCTGATTCTTTCAAATGTTCGTGCTCATTATTATTGGAAGGTATACTCATTCTACTCACCTCCATAATAATACATCATCTTAGGAGAATCAGGTGTTCCAATTGCAGTCATCAGTTTATCGATATCTGAGTTCATTGTCTCACCTGATTGAAATAGACTACTTACTTTAGAACTAAATAATGAAGAAAATGACATGGAAGGACCTTGATAAGTAAATAGTTCTGCATCTTCTAAATCATAATCTTTTTTTATTGCTTCTAGTGCATCTTCTTGATAGCCTATTACATCGACTAAACCATTTAAAACAGCTTGTGCACCATCGTAAATACGTCCATCGGCTATTGTCCTAACGACTGCTTCATCCATTCCACGCCCTTCAACAATAACATCTACAAAGCGATCATACGATGTATTTACCAATGTTTGCAAAATTTCTGCGTCTTTTTCAGTCATTGTTCGAGTTGAAGATCCAATATCTTTAAATTCACCGCTTTTAATGGTAGTGTCATCTACCCCGATTTTTTCAAACAACTCACTAAAATTCGTTCCAGACATAATAACACCTATTGAGCCTGTCAAAGTTTCTTCAGAAGCAAATATTTTTTCTGCTGAAGCTGAAATATAGTACCCACCACTAGCAGCCATGCTTCCCATTGAAACATAAATAGGTTTTTCAGTTGTTTCTTGAATTTCAACTAATTTGTCTTTGATTTGAGCACTTTCATATGTACCACCACCCGGGGTATTGACGGATAAAACAATGGCTTTAATCGTATCATCTACTAATACTTGTTCCAACTGTTGTAAAAACGAATCATGATCGTACACTGAATCCCCAGTTAAACCGGATGCCTGACCATCTAAAATTGTTCCATCTACTGACAACAATACGATCCGGTTAGAAGCGTCTCCAGCTTCTAATAAATTTTCTTCCAATACAGTTGTTCCCAAAAAGCCTAATAAGTTATCGCTTAACGATTCAGTTGCTTCTTGTTCTTCGACAATATAAGAAAAATAATTACTAAAAAATAGTGAGAAAATAAAAATACCTAGCGCAACACCAATTGCACTCCATCTTTTTGCATTCATCTATAAACCTCCCAAATTTTGTTTCCTTACTCTATTTTGACAAAATTAAATATGAATAACAAGCTAAATTTATATTCTATTTTGCTAAGTTGTTTTCAGTGGACGAAAAAACGTGAGCAAATGATTATTGCTCACGTTTTTACTGCCAAAGGAAAGTTTACAGTTTAATCTTCAATTTTTGTTGTGTGGATCGATAATTCATCTAATTGTGCTTCACTGACTAAACTAGGTGCTGAAGTTAATGGATCTGTCGCTTTTCCATTTTTAGGGAAAGCAATCACTTCACGAATATTTTCTTTGCCTGCCAAAAGCATAGCAAAACGGTCAAGCCCTAAGGCAATTCCACCATGTGGAGGGAAACCATAGTCAAGTGCTTCTAACAAGAACCCAAATTGTTCTTCTGCTTCTTCTTTTGAAAATCCTAAAGCTGCAAACATTTTTTCTTGCAACTCACGAGTATGAATTCTAATTGAACCTCCGCCTAATTCGTAGCCATTTAATACAATATCATATGCTTGAGCGTAAACTTTTCCAGGTTCCGTTTCAAGCAAATCAATATCAGACTCTTTTGGCATTGTAAACGGGTGATGAGCAGCTGAGTAACGCCCTGCTTCTTCATCATACTCTAGTAATGGCCAATCAACGATCCACATAAAGGCATAAACGGATTCATCGATCAATTCTAATTCTTTTCCTAATTTCGAACGCAATGCTCCTAAAGAATCATGGACAACCGATTTTTTATCAGCCACAAACAACAACAAATCGCCTGTTTCAGCTTCCATTTTTTCAATCAATGCTTCTGCATCTTCTTTAAAGAATTTAGCGATTGGACCTTTTAAGCCATCATCTTCAACTTTTAACCACGCTAGACCTTTAGCTCCGTAAACAGAAACGAATTCGCCTAAAGCATCAATATCTTTTCGAGAATAGTTATTAGCCGCTCCTTTAGCGTTGATGGCTTTAACAGCTCCACCATTTTCAATTGCTCCACTAAAGACTTTAAAACTAGAATCTTTCACTATATCACTAATGTCTACCAATTCTAATCCAAAACGAACATCGGGTTTATCACTACCATAACGACTAATGGCTTCATCATAACCCATACGAGGGAACGGTAAAGTCAATTCAACATCTTTTGTATCTTTTAGTACTTTAGCTAATAATTCTTCAGTAAATGATTGAATCTCTTCAGGCTCCAAAAAGCTGGTCTCAATATCTACTTGTGTAAACTCAGGTTGACGGTCTCCACGTAAATCTTCGTCTCTAAAACAACGAACGATTTGATAGTAACGATCAAATCCAGCACCCATTAAGAGTTGTTTAAATAATTGTGGCGATTGAGGCAACGCATAAAAATGACCTGGATGAACTCGAGACGGTACCAAATAATCTCGCGCACCTTCTGGAGTTGATTTTGTTAAATAAGGTGTCTCTGTATCAATAAAGTTATGGTCATCTAAATAATGACGAATCGATTTTGTCATTTGGTGACGCAAAATCATATTTTGTGTCATCTCTGGACGTCTTAGATCAAGGTAACGGTATTGCATTCTTTTATCATCTGATACAGCTACACCATCTTCAATATAAAACGGTGTTGTTTTTGAAGTGTTAAGAACCTTCACATCGTATACTTCGACTTCCAATTCTCCTGTTGAAATATTTTTATTTACAACAGCTTCTTTTCTTTCAACAACTTTCCCTTTAACTTCAAGGACATATTCACTACGTACATCTTCAGCGATAGCCAATGCTTCTTTTGAAAAAGTAGGATTAAAAACGATCTGAACGATTCCTTCGCGGTCGCGTAAATCAATAAAAATCAAATCCCCTAAATCTCTTCTTTTTTGTACCCATCCTTTTAAGATTATTTCCTGTCCTAATAAATCACGCGAGACTTTCCCGCAATATTCTGTTCTTTTCCCCATTTGCTCCAGCTCCTATCACTAGTTGTTCCTATTTAATCTTCTTTATTGAAAAAGTCATTGAAAGCTGTCATATCTGCTACTTTTAAATTGAATAATTTTTCAAAATCTTTGTAAACCTCTGCTAACGGAACTTTTGATTCATTTCCAGTCTTCATGACTTTAAAATTCACTTCTTTTTGTTCTAATTCTGCATCGCCTAAAGTAATCACTACTTTAGCATTTAGTTTTGAAGCTGTTTTAAACTGACCTTTTATTTTACGATTCATGTAATCCCGTTCAGCAGACAACCCAGCTCCTCGAGCAGCTTGAACGATCTTAAGCGATTCAAGGTTCGTTGCTTCTCCTAAACCAATAACATAGACATCTACTTCATGAGTATCTGGTATATCGATTCCTTCTGCTTCTAGTGTCATCATCAACCGTTCTAAGCCTAAGGCGAAACCAAAACCAGGAGTAGCAGGACCACCGACTTCTTCTACTAATCCATCATAACGGCCACCAGCACAAATCGTTGTAATTGCACCAAATCCTGGAGCATCGCTCATTACTTCAAAAATCGTGTGAGTATAGTAGTCTAATCCTCTAACCATATTGCTGTCGATTACAAAAGGAATATCTAAAGCTGTTAACATTTCTTTTACGGCTTCAAAATGTTTTTCAGATTCTTCACTTAAATAATCTAGAATAGATGGAGCATTTTTAACGATTTCTTTGTCTTTTTTATCTTTACTGTCTAATACACGTAACGGATTTTTATGCAAACGTGTTTGCGAATCGGCACTTAACTCTTCAAAATGAGGTTCTAAATAAGCAATTAAAGCTTCTCTATAAGCTATACGACTTTCAGAATCCCCCAATGAATTGATCACTAAAGTCAATTTTTCTAGACCAAGTTCTTCAAACAAAGCCATGGCAAGAGCCATTGATTCGACATCTGTTGCCGGATTTGTACTACCAAAAACTTCAACACCTAATTGATGAAATTGTCTCATTCTACCACCTTGAGGACGTTCATAGCGAAACATTGGACCTTTATAATAAACTTTATAGGGTTTATTGTGTTCAGGTCCAAAAAGTTTATTTTCAACAAATGCACGTACAACTGGCGCTGTTCCTTCTGGACGAAGCGACATATGACGTTCACCTTTATCGTAGAAATCATACATTTCTTTTGAAACGATATCGCTTGTTTCTCCTACACCGCGAGAAAATAAATCATAACTTTCAAAAATAGGTGTTCTTATTTCTCCAAATTGATAATCAGCCAATACCATATTTAAAATTTCTTCAACGTATTGCCATTTTCTTGAATCCTCGGGTAATAAATCTGCTGTCCCTTTAGGTTTTTGAATAGCCATTAATCAACACTCCTTATTTTTTCAATTATTCTAAAAATACAAAAAAAACGTCCTTATTCTAAATAGAATAAGGACGAATGATTAGTTATTATCGTGGTACCACCTTTGTTTGAAAGCCTAAGCTTTCCTCAACGATTAACGCTCGTAACGTAACAGCTTTTCACTGCTAACCCTCAAGAATGTCTTTCAGTTAACTCTACGGGAATTTCTTTCAGCCAAGGAAATTCTCTCTATTCACACGTCAGAATTGCTTACTTTTTCTCTCATTGGGTGTTATATACAATAATGTAAGATTACAAGAAAGGATAAACAATGTCAAGACTAGAAAGTAAAAAGGTATTGTTCTATCCATTCATAAAAAAAATGAAGGAATATTAGGATTTAATTGCATATTAAAGCGTAACATTGCTATAATTGGAAAGTACATAGAATCTATAGTTGGTTGCGTTACCGCCATTAAGAAAGTAGTGAAACTATCAGTGGAAAATAATTTAATATTAAAAAAGAAAAAAAAGATTGTCACATTGTTCATCATTGCATTGTTTATCGGATTAACTGCTTTCGCTACAGTCGTTCTGGCTAATCAAGGAACCATCAAAGTGGATGCAAGTGTTGTCAATGTCCGAACGGGACCAGGACTATCTTACGACATTATGACACAGGTTACTGGCGGAGAAAAAGTAACCATGTTAACCGAGGAAAACGAATGGTATAAAGTACGTTTAAGCAACGATCAGATCGGCTGGATCGCCAGCTGGCTTATTGAAAATACCGAAGTGAGTGCTGCAACCAATAAGATTGGTGTGGTTACTGGAGAAGAAGTAAATATACGGAGTGAAAGCAACGCGGACTCTACTATCCTTGGAAAAGTAGTCAATGGAACAGAGCTAACCGTATTGTTCCAGCAAGAAGGCTGGACACAAGTTCAATACTATGGACAAGTTGCTTGGATCAGTTCAGAGCTGATTGAAATTACAGAATCATCTACTGAAACAACCACTGTTGCAGTCGCAGAGGAAAATTCAGCGCCTATACAAACCATCACAACTCGTAGTGCTAGCACGAATATTCGTACCAGCCCTTCTGTTGAAAGTAGTGTTGTGGCAACTGCTGAAAAAGGAGAAAGTTTTACTTATCTCTCTACTGAAGGCGATTGGTACCAAATAGAGTTATCTAGTGGTGAAACGGGTTATGTAGCAAACTGGGTTGTAGACTTGTCAGCCAACCAAACCCCTGCACCAACTGCCAACATTACTTCCTTAGCTGAAGCTACGATTGTAATCGATGCCGGACATGGTGGAGATGATCCTGGTGCCTTAGCACATTCATTTTATGAAAAAGATGTTACGCTAAATACAGCTAAGCTCGTGGCTAATCGATTGCGTGATGCTGGAGCAAATGTTATCTTGACGCGTTCAGATGATGAATTTGTCAGTTTAGATGAGCGAGCGGTCATCAGTAACCAATCAAATGCAGATGTATTCATTAGTTTACATTATGATTCAACTGAAACAGCTAATGAAATCAGTGGTACTACAACGTACTATTACCATGATAAAGATATGCCATTAGCTGAGGTCGTAAATGCTAATTTGAAACAAAATGGCTTATTGCCAAATAACGGTGTGCGATTTGGGGATTTCTATGTCACAAGAGAAAATACTCAGCCTGCCATCCTACTGGAATTGGGATATCTAAATAATGATGTGGATCAAGATACGGTCAATTCCGTATCCTATCAGTCTTCTATTGCAGAGATTCTTTATCAATCATTGAATCAATACTTTATTCCATAAACAAAAAACTGGCCCTTCAAGAAAAATTTCTTGTAGGGCCAGTTTTTTAACGTTGTTTACTATCTATGATAATGGTTACAGGACCATCATTTACAAGCGAAACTTGCATATCTGCACCAAATACTCCGGTTTGCACAGTTAATCCTGATGCTCTTAACTGCGCATTGAACGCATCGTAAACGGGAATAGCCGTGTCTGGTTTTGCTGCTTTAATAAAACTTGGGCGATTCCCTTTTTTAGTATCTGCATGTAATGTGAATTGAGAAATGGAAAGAATCTCTCCACCAACATCCTCTATGCTTAAGTTCATTTTCCCTTGTGTATCTTCAAAGATACGCATATTACTGATTTTACGCACAAGGTATTCTATATCCTCTTGTTGATCCTCTTCTTCTATTCCAACTAATAGAACGAACCCGTGAGTAATCTCTCCCACAACCGATTCTTCAATACTGACGCTTGCTTCCTTTGTTCTTTGTATGATAACTCTCATCTTGTACTCCCCTTTTTACTTTTTAAGAATTTTACTTATCTATCTTCTTGTTTAACAATTGTATCGGACCTTGTACTAATTTGAAAGATAAGATTACTTCTATTCCAAAAGAAATGTCCTTTAGAGCACCATCATCAATTATCAAACAACCTTATAAAAAAAAGCAGAAATCGCCTGTAATTTAGGGGATTTCTGCTTTTTTTATTGTACTATTAAGAAGACATTCTTTTTACACTGTATACATCAGGAATTGATTTAATTTTTTCAACAATTTTATCTAATTGTTGAATATTTTGAATACCCACCGTTAATGTAATAGTAGCCATTTTATTATTGTCTACTTTTCCATTCACATTGTTTAAATTTTTGGTCATACTGTTTACTACTTGCAATACTTCATTCAACAAACCGGAACGGTTATAGCCAATGATTTGTAATTCCGCATTGTATTCTTGACTCTTGGATGTCGTATCTTCCCACTCAACATCTATTAATCGATTTTCAGCATCTTTTGCTGCAAAAACATTTGGACACGTTTTCCGATGAATCGAAACGCCACGGCCTTTTGTAATATACCCAACAATTTCATCACCCGGAACAGGATTGCAACAACGACTGATACGAATTAGTAAATTGTCTATTCCTTGAATGACAATGCCGCCCTCATGTTTTATTTTAATTTTTTCAGGCTCTTTTTTAGTTTTCAATTCTATTGACGTAGTATCTTGGATTTTCTTTTCAAGATCTCGTTCTCTGCGCTCTTTTTCCGTTAAGCGATTGGCTATTACAAGAGCTGTTAATTCGCCATACCCTACGGCAGCGTATAAATCGTCTTCTGAAGTAAAATTAAATCTTTCTAACAGCATTTTGATATTGTTTTTCGTCAAGAAATTTTTCGGCGGAAACTGCATTTCATTTAACTGTTTTTCAACCATTTCGCGACCTTTTATGACATTAACTTCACGATCTTGTAGTTTAAAGAAACGTTTTATTTTATTTTTGGCTTTACTGGTTGATACTAAATTGATCCAATCACGACTTGGTCCGTAAGAATTTGGAGAAGTTAAAATTTCAATGATGTCACCCGTTTTTAATTTGTAATTTAAGGGAACAATCTTTCCATTAACTTTAGCACCAGTCGTTTTATTCCCTATCTCAGTATGAATATTGAATGCAAAATCTAACGGACCAGCTCCAGAAGGCAATTCGCTGACATCGCCTTTTGGTGTGAAGACGTAAACTTTGTCTTTAAAAATATCTTCTTTGACACTTTCCATAAAGTCACTTGCATCACTGGATTCATCTTGTAATTCAATAATATCTCTAAACCAAGAGATTTTTTTACCATCTGAATCATCTTCAACTTTTTTGGTAATGCCTTCTTTGTATGCCCAGTGAGCGGCAACCCCATATTCCGCTACTGCATGCATTTCTTTTGTGCGGATTTGAACTTCTATAGGTTTACCAAATTCTCCTATAACGGTAGTGTGGATGGACTGATACATATTCGATTTTGGCATAGCAATATAATCTTTAAATCTACCAGGCATCGGTTTCCAACGTGTATGAATCGCACCTAACACTGCGTAACAATCTTTAATTGAGTCTACAATAACGCGTATAGCTAATAGATCGTAAATTTGATCAAATTGTTTCTTCTGGTCACGCATTTTACGGTAAATGGAATAGATGTGTTTTGGTCTGCCTGTAATATCTGCAGATATATTTAGTTCCTCTACGGACTCTTCAATTTTTGAAATAGAATCCGTAATATATTTTTCTCGTTCTTCTCTTTTAGAATTCATCAAATGAACAATACGGTAATATTGTTGAGGATTTAGGTAACGCAAAGAAGTGTCTTCTAATTCCCATTTAATTAAATTGATCCCTAATCGATGAGCTAACGGAGCATAGACTTCAAGAGTTTCATTTGCGATACGTCTTTGCTTTTCAGGTCTATGAAATTTTAATGTGCGTAAATTGTGCAAGCGGTCAGCTAGCTTAACCATGATAACTCTTAGGTCTTTTGCCATTGCCAGCAACATTTTACGGTGATTTTCTGCTTGTTGTTCTTCGTGTGATTTATATTTAATTTTCCCTAATTTAGTAACTCCATCTACAAGCATAGCTACTTCAGGTGAAAATTCTCTGGAAATATCTTCAAAAGTGTATTCAGTATCTTCCACAACATCATGAAGAAATCCCGTTGCCACGGTTACAGGGTCCATTTTTAATTCAGCTAAAATACCCGCTACTTGTATTGGATGAATAATATAAGGTTCTCCAGATTTTCTGAATTGATCTCTATGGGCATTCGTAGCAAAATCGCATGCTTTTTTGACAAAAGCCACATGACTGCTATTCATATAAGTAACAGTTAAAGCAATTACTTCTTGTGCAGTATAATCTTTATTTTTAGGCATTTTGTCACCTTCTTTTCATTTATCCCTAGCTTGTTAAAAATTCATTACAAAATAAGCACTCCAAAATGAGTGCTTTAATTCCTTTATTCTCACTATATTATACTCATTTTAGTCCTTAATTTCAATATAAACCAAAAAATCAACTAAAACAGTCATTATTTTTTGATAAAAAAGAATACAAGTCAATCATTCGACTCGTATTCTTTCAAATTTTATTAGAGACCTATTAACCTTTAACGATTGCTAATCCATTTGAAGAACCTAAACGAGTTGCTCCAGCTTCAATAAATTGTTTAGCATCTTCAGTTGTGCGGACACCGCCACTTGCTTTAACGCCCATATCTGGCCCTACAGTAGCACGCATTAATTTAATATCTTCAAGTGTTGCTCCGCCAGTTGAAAAACCAGTAGATGTTTTCACATAATCAGCTCCTGCTTTTTTAGCAAGTTCACATGCACGTACTTTTTCTTCATCCGTTAATAGAGCTGTTTCAATGATAACTTTTGATAATGCTTTTCCTTTTGAAACGTTTACTACACTTTCAATATCACGTTGAACTAAAGCGTCATCTCCGCCTTTAAGAGCACCAATATTGATAACCATATCTACTTCTGTTGCGCCATTTTGAATTGCATTTTCTGCTTCAAAAGCCTTCACTTCTGGTGTGTTAGCTCCTAAAGGAAAACCAATAACTGTACATACTTTTACATCTGTACCCTTAAGTAATTCAGCAGATTTTTTTACCCAAGTAGGGTTTACACATACAGACATAAAGTTATATTCTGCAGCTTCTTCACAAAGCGTGATGATTTGTGCTTCTGTTGCTTCTGGTTTTAATATCGTGTGATCAATTGTTTTATTTAATTCTATTGTCATATTATATCCCTCTTTCTTATACTGTTGGTAGCATTTTCATTATACCCGACTTTTCATTTTGGAACAAAAAAGAAATTTCTCATTTATGCATTAATTCAAAATGATATGAGGTTGCTGCTAAAGCATATAACGGAGCAGTTTCTGTTCTTAAAATTCTTGGACCTAATGCACAAGGCAAAAACCCATTTTGAAGGAAATCATCGATTTCTTCTTTTGATAATCCACCTTCAGGACCAAAAATAATCAACAACTTACCGCCAACAGGAACCTGTTTCAATCCTTTAACGAAATTTTGATCCTCTCCCGCTTTAGCACTTTCTTCATAGGCTACTAAGCAGACATCAAAATTTTCTTTCATCTCTACCAACTGTTTTACCGAAGAGAGCGACTCAATTGTTGGGATTTTTGTACGATGAGATTGTTCAGCTGCTTCTTGCGCAATTTTTTGTAACCGTTCAATTTTTTTTGCCGCTTTTTTGGTGTCCCATTTTGTAATTGAAAAAGAACCTGCAAAAGGAATAAAGACACTTGCACCTAATTCTGTTCCCTTTTGAATAATTAAATCTAATTTATCGCCTTTAGGAAGTCCACTTGCAATCGTTACTTCAATTGGCAATTCTTGTTGTCTAAGGTCATCTTCTACCCAATTTAACTGAACTTCTTTCTCTTCTATAGCACTGATTCTAGCAATGAAAGCTTTTTGATCTTTTGTGACAAGGTACACACGATGATCAACTTTCATGCGCATAACTTTTACCATATGATGGAAAGCATCTCCGCTAATTGAAATGGTTTGGTTTTGATAATCTATTAAATCCTCTTTCAAAAAATAACGTTGCATTTATTCAACCTCCGCCAACGGTTTTTGAGCGACAATACTACACCAATCGTTCATTTGTTGCACTTGAATAATGATGAAACCATGTTTCTTTTGCTCAGAAAGAATGAGTTCTTTTTTATCTTCAATAATTCCAGAAGTTAAAAATAGACCACCTGGTTTTAAAACGCCATAAGCTTCTGGTATAAGTGGCACAATGATTTCTGACAAGATATTAGCTACCACAATATCTGCTTCGATCGTTACACCTTTCAGCAAGTCATTAGCTTTTACCGTAACGTCTTTAGCATATTCATTTAACTTAATATTATCCATGGCTGATTTTACTGCAACATCATCTAAATCATACGCATGAACATGCTTGGCACCTAAAGCTTTACTAGCAATACTTAATACACCTGAACCTGTTCCTACATCTAAAATCGTTTCGTTTCCACGAATATAGGTTTCAAGAGCTTGCAAGGAAAGCATAGTAGTTGGATGAGTTCCTGTACCAAAAGCTAAACCTGGATCTAATCGAATCACACGCTCATCTGCATGTGTTAATTCATACTCTTCCCAACTTGGGACAACCGTTAAAAATCGCGTTACTTGCAAAGGATGGTAATATTTTTTCCACGCCGTAGCCCAGTTTTCTTCCACAACTTCGTCTACTTTTACGATATTTGGCGCAATAGTTAAACCAAACGTTTCCAATTCATTGATCCGAAGTTTAATGCTTGGGAGCAATTCAGGTAAGAAAAGTGTATTTGGAAAATACCCTTTTATAATTACGCCTTCTTGAGAAAAATCGGCTTCATCTAATGCCCAAATTTCACCAAAACCATCATCTGGAGAATTTAAAAAATCTTGAATATCCTCAATTGCTACCCCTTGCGAACCAGCTTCAATAAGAATATTTGACACAGCATCTAAAGCTTCATTTGATGTTTGTATTTGTACTTCTGTCCATTTCATCTTGTTACGTTGCCTCCAATAAAAAATATAGTTGATTCTACTCGTTCAGTACTTCGGATAGATTAGCTTTTCCTCACTGTAACGATTAATATCTTTCAACGTTTTGATTGTTCCGTCAAAATTCGTATCGTTCCAATTTAATTCAAATGTATCAATTGATGGGTCAGTAGCAAAGTCTAACAAATCAGATTGCCCTTCCGTTACTACTATACGCAATGTTTTCAGTACTGCATCAACATAGCCTTTTTCAATACTCATTTTAAAATCAAATGGGATAGCTTTTAAGTAATTGTCCATTTGAATTTTTGATTTTTTAGGATCAAAAAAACAAATAGCGTCTTCAAATTGAATAATCTCACCTTCATTTGCAGTTCCTTCAACATCTTCAATCACAACATGATTTTCTTTATTTTCAGCAAAAATCGAAAAGTATAGTTCAATAGCGTGTTGACGCTTATTCCACTCTAACTTCCAATCAAATTCAAAATCACTTTCTTCTAAAGCTTCTCCTAAATAATCTAATAATGTTTCTTGTGCCATTATTTTTCGCCTCCATTAGTTGTTGGTTTCTTCCAACCGAAATCTGCATCTATCTTGCCTTTTTTTCTTGATACATATGGATTACCTGCAACTGTATACCGAAGCAAAGCTTCTGTCCATTCTCCTTTATTCGGAATACCTATTCTAGAAGAAACGTCAATTTTTTTAGGAATTTTTCTCGTTTCTACATCAATAGTCAATGGCGGTTCTGTAGCCAGTGTACCGTCGTCCAATTTGGTAATGTTCATCGCTTTTGTTAATTTTCCTGGTCCGTCTGTTACTATGAATCCTGATTTTCCTCGTCTTTCGGTCATTAACGCTAGTCCTTTTTGAGGTTCAATGGCTCGAATCAAAATAGCTTCCGGTATCCCTTTATCTTGAACCACAACGTTTAACATCAAATGAGTGTGCATACTATAGACATAAATCGTACCTGATTCTTTGTACATAGAAGCTAGGCGAGGTGTCTTCTTCAACCCATAACTGTGAGCAGCTTCATCCATTTCACCCAAGTAGGCTTCGGTTTCTACAATCCAGCCAGATGTCACCCCTTCGTCCGTTTCGTTGACCACCAAACACCCAAGTAAGTCTTGAGCAATTTCTTGTGTCGTTTTTGTCTGATCTGTCCAAAAATTCATTTCAATCCTCTTTCTAGTTTAGTGCACATTAAATGCTGCTTCATTCACTTCTTAGTATACAATAAAATAACACTTAGATAAAAAGAAACTCATTTTTGCGCTAATTTAGTTGGATATTTAATAGGTTATAAAGATTAAGTCTTACTTTTTTTAAATATCTATACTATGGTAGTTTTATGAAAAAAACTAGTTACTCCTAGAAATATATGTAGTTAAGAATCTTTAATGGTATACTCTTTAATAAGAAATGATAAAGCAAGTTATTTATATATTTTGATTTAAATACATATATGGGGGCGTCAATTTTGGAAAAATTTAAACAAGAAATTTTTATGTTAGCTGAACGATCTAAATTAGTAAAAGAAAAATTATTGACAGAAGAATCAACAAAGACTTCTTTAGTTATGCCTTTTTTTCAGATGTTAGGTTACGATGTTTTTAACCCTTCAGAATTTGTTCCTGAGTACATAGCTGACATAGGTATAAAAAAAGGTGAGAAAATCGATTACGCTATCATGGCTAACGATAAACCAATTATTCTAATTGAAGCCAAATCAGTTAATGATAAATTGACAACTCACGGTTCCCAATTGTTCCGCTATTTCCACACTAGTAGTGCAAGATTTGCTATACTGACTAATGGAATTATTTATCAATTTTTCACTGATTTAGATGAACCAAACAAAATGGATCAAAAACCATTTTTTACCTTTAACTTAGAAAAAATAAAAGATAGTTCTCTTTCTGAACTGATTAAATTCAAAAAAGATGGCTTTAATTTAGAAAGTATTTTTACAACTGCTTCCGATTTAAAATACTTAAATCTTTTTAAAGAATATTTTGAGACTGAATACGAATCTGTTAGTGAAGATTTTGTTAAGTTTTTTATTGGAAAAATTTATGAAGGTAAAGCAACCAGAAATGCAATAGATAAATTCACTCCTATTGTACAGAATGGATTGAAACAATTCGTTTCTGAAAAAGTTAGTTCTAAAATAAACGATGCTTTAAAAACTACTAGTGAAACTCCTATTAAAACTACTATTGTTGATACTGTTCCAGAAAAAATAGAAACAGTAGATTTGATTGATACTGATATTGAAACAACAGAAGAAGAGATACAAGGGTTTGGAATAGTAAAAGCTATTCTTTTTGAAACTGTCGATCCAGAAAGAGTTTTTTATCGCGATAATAAATCTTATTTTAATGTTTTATTAGATAATAGCATCAGAAAATGGATTGTAAGGTTAAACTTTAGTAACACTCGTAAGATAATACAGTTTAATGATGATTCCTCAGAAAAAATTGTATTGGATAACGAAATTGATATTTTACAATACAAGGATAGAATAATAGAAATTAGCAAAAGATTTTTATAGTAATTATCTGGTAAGACTATTTTTCAAAAAAAATCGTTCTCAATTTAAAGCAAAAAAACAATCCTGCATGAAAACTATGCAGGATTGTTTTTTGATATTTAGTAACAGAATGCATGTCAAACTAAAAATGGTTTGTTTCATTAATCCATTTCAAAAGCGCCAGTATAAAGTTGGTAATATTCTCCTTTTTGAGAAATCAGCTCTTCATGGTTTCCTCTTTCAATGATGCGTCCTTGTTCCATTACCATGATGGCATCCGAGTTGCGGACAGTTGAAAGGCGATGAGCAATTACCAATACTGTTCTACCCTTCATCAAAGCATCCATTCCACTCTGTACAACCGTCTCTGTACGTGTATCGATACTAGACGTTGCTTCATCAAGAATCAAGACAGGTGGATTTGCAACAGCTGCTCTAGCAATTGCCAGTAATTGTCTTTGTCCTTGAGAAAGTGAACCGCCATCTCCTGTTAATTCTGTATCGTACCCGTGTGGCAATTGTCTGATGAAGAAGTCCGCATTAACTAATTTTGCTGCTGCTTCAATTTCTTCATCCGTAGCATTTAATCGTCCGTAACGAATATTGTCCTTAATCGTTCCTGAGAATAAATGCGTGTCTTGTAGAACGATTCCTAACGATCTTCTTAAATCATCTTTTTTGATGTTTTTAACATCGATCCCATCGTAAGTGATGGTTCCTTTTTGAATATCATAAAAGCGATTGATCAAGTTGGTGATGGTTGTTTTCCCAGCGCCTGTTGCTCCAACAAAGGCAAGTTTTTGCCCTGGTTTTGCAAATAAGTTAATGTTATGAAGAATCGTTTTATCTGAATTATAGCCAAAGGTCACATCTTTAAAACGCACATCCCCGGTTAACTCCGTGTACACAGCTTCATTGGCAGTAGTAGTTTGTTTCCATGCCCAACTACCTGTCCGTTGGGTAGATTCTACAATATTTCCATCCGCTTGTTTGGTAACATTTACTAACTCAACCGTTCCACCATCTTCTTCAGGTTTTTCATCCAATAGATTAAAGATACGTTCTGCACCCGCAAGCGATAAAATAATCACATTAAACTGTTGTGAAATCTGCGCTACAGGCATAGTGATACTTTTCGTAAATTGAACAAAAGATGCTATACTACCAACCGTTAAAGCTGTTAATCCGGTAATCGACAGCGTAGCTCCTATGACAGCTGTTAACAAGTACATAAAGTTCCCAATGTTCCCCATGATTGGCATTAAAATATTTGCATACGTATTGGCTTTTGTAGCATTCTCTCTCAAGTCTTCATTTAACTTGCTAAAGTCAGCAACTGCTTCTTCCTCATGATTGAATACTTTCACGACTTTTTGTCCTTCGATCATTTCTTCCACATAACCATTTAACGTACCCAATGCGGCTTGTTGAATTGAGAAGTAACGACCACTTTTCCCACCGATCGTACGAATAACAGCAACCATAATCCCTACCATAAACAAAACAACTAAGGTCATTGGGATATTAATAATAAACATGGCAATAATAATCGATAAAATCATGATCAGCGAAGAAAAAACTTGCGGAATGGATTGACTGATCATCTGTCTTAACGTATCCGTATCATTCGTATAGTGGCTCATAATATCGCCTGTTGCATTGCTGTCAAAATAGCGAATTGGCAAAGATTCCATGTGCGTAAACATTTCATCACGAATATCTTTAAGAATCCCCTGTGACACTGTAACCATTGTGCGATTAAAAATATAAGTAAATAGAGCACCGGTCAAGTACAACATCGCCATTAATCCAATAGTACGCGCTAAATTCGAAAAATCAGGTGTTGCTTGAGTAAGAAGCGGCGCAATATAATCATCAATCAAAGTCTTTGTAAAACTGATTCCAATCGCATTCGTTGCTGCACTAATAATAATACTGACGACTACGACAATGATCCGTAATTTGTATTGCTTCGTCGCGTAAGACAGAATTCTTTTGAATATTTTTAATGGACTAACAGTTGGTCTCATCATCGAATTATTCTTCAACTATAGTCCCCCCTTTTACTTGAGAATCAAATACTTCTTTATAGATCTCATTATTTTTCAATAACTCTTCATGTGTACCAATTCCACTGATTTCCCCTTCGTCTAAGACGATAATACGGTCAGCATCTTGAATGGAAGAAATACGTTGTGACACAATAATTTTTGTTGTATTTGGAATTTCTTCAATAAATGCTTTTCGAATATAAGCATCTGTTTTTGTATCTACAGCACTTGTTGAATCATCCAAAATTAAAATCTTTGGTTGTTTCAACAAGGCACGAGCAATGGTTAACCGTTGTTTTTGACCACCAGAGACATTCGAACCACCTTGGTCCAGCATTGTTTCATATTTATTTGGAAAATCTTGAATAAAACCATCTGCTTGGGCTAATTTCGCAACACGGCGAACTTCCTCTTCAGAGGCCTCTTTATTTCCCCAACGTAAGTTGTCAATGATTGTTCCTGAAAACAACGTATTTTTTTGCAATACCATTGCAATTTGATCACGCAAGGTGACTAAATCGTACTCTTTTACGTTATGCCCTGAAACGTATACTTCACCTTTACTCACATCGTATAGGCGCGGAATCAATTGAATCAATGAAGTTTTACCACTACCTGTTCCACCGATGATTCCTATCGTTTCACCAGATTTAATCGTAAAGTTAATATGATTTAAATCTGGTTCTTCCGACAGTTCATTGTATTTAAATTGAACATTTCTAAACTCAATTTCGCCATTTTCAATCGTTGTAATTGGATTTTTAGGATTTATTAAAGTTGCTTTTTCTTTTAAGACTTCCGTTACACGCTCTACTGAAGCTTCAGAGATAACGATCATGATAAAGATCATCGAGATCATCATGATGCTGCTTAGAATCTGCATCATATACGTAATGAAACTCGTTAATTCACCCGTACTCATTGTTCCGCCTACAACGTATTTCGCCCCAAACCAATAAACAAGAAGCAGACAAGAGTAAATAGCGATTTGCATTACTGGAGCATTCAATGCTGTGATTTTTTCTGCTTTTGTAAACAGATTTTTTATATCCTCAGATGCTATTTTGAATTTTTCGATTTCTTTCTCTTCACGAACAAACGATTTCACAACACGTACACCATTGATATCTTCTTGTACGGTTTGATTCAATCGGTCATATTTCTTAAACACTTGTATAAAATAGGGGTGCACGCGATAGATTAGTCCGACTAAAATAAAACCTGCAATTGGAACAATAATTAAAATAGTTAAAGATAATTTCAAATTCGTATAAGAGGCCATTGCAAAGGCAAATGCAATCATGAACGGTGCTCGAATAATTGTTTTTAGAATCATTTGAAATGCCATTTGAATATTGGTAATATCCGTTGTCAGTCTTGTGATTAGACTAGATGAAGAATATTTATCAATGTTATCAAAGGCAAAGGTTTGAATATTTTCGTAGATATCTTGACGCAAATTAGTTGAAAGTCCTACAGCGGCATCTGAAGAAAATTTCCCACCTAGTACTCCAAATAACATAGACATACAGGCCATCAGAAACATGAGTGATCCGATTTTAAAAACATAATCTAAATCACCTGCTATCAATCCTTTGTCAATAATTTTTGCCATAAGAAATGGAATGAAAATTTCTGTAGCAACTTCTAATGCCATAAACAGCATAGTTAAATACGACGGTTTCTTGTACTGTCGCAATGATTTCATTAATGTTTTATACATTGTTAGATTCTCTCCTTTTAATTGAGCGAATGTTCTTGCTCCATTAAATCATATATTCGGTAAATCGTTTTTATCGTTAAACGGATATCTTCTTCCGGAATATCTTTTAGTATCTGACTATTTTTGTGATGAAACTCGTAGACGACTTTTTGATGCAGCGTTAGACCTTTTTTGGTTAATTTGATATTGACTACCCGTTTATCCTCGATGTTGGCTACTTTTTTTATATAGCCCAAGTCTTCTAACGAGGTTATGTTTTTTGTGATACTTGGCAGCGTTACGCCGAGTGTCTCAGCGATATCACTGATACGTACCTCCGTTAACTCTTTTGATAAATTATATAATGTTTTGATGATATAAACGTGTCTTTGTTGGACTTCAGGAGGAGGTTCAGGCAAAAACCGCATCGTGTGTTTCGCACTTAAACATGCATCGATATATTCTTCAGATAGTTGACTATCCATTGCTCAGCCCTCTTTTCTAATTAGTTTACCTAGTATAATTACTACAGGTAACTATATTAGCAAAAAAAAGAATAAATAGATAGTGAAATCTACTTATTCTTTCAAAGTAATTTTATCTAGTCTTTATTTGCTTTTACCTAAACCTGTTAAAAATTTAACGGTCTCAGGATCGTAATGAGAGAAAAACAAACTTTCTTTTTGGTTTAATCCTAGAATCGTTGCCATTTCTTCATCCGTTAACGAAAAGTTAAAGACATCAAAATTTTGTATCATGCGTTCCTTTGTGACTGTTTTAGGAATCACCACAATATTCCGTTGAATCAAATAACGTAAAGCAACTTGTGCTACAGACTTGCCATAGTTCTCACCGATTTTTTTCAATGTTTCATTGTTAAAGAAATCATTTTTACCTTCAGCGAATGGTCCCCATGATTCAATTTGAGTATTGTATTCTTCCATAATTTTTTGAGCTTCTACTTGTTGGTTAAATACATGCGTTTCGACTTGATTTACCATAGGCTGAATTTCGCTGAACTCCGCAATATCAATAAATCGGTCCGGATAAAAATTGCTGACTCCAATGGCTTTTATTTTTCCTTCTCTATAATATTCCTCCATCGCACGATAAGTTCCGTAGTAATCATTAAACGGTTGGTGGATCAAAATCAAATCCAAATAATCCGTTTGCAATTTTTCCATAGACTCTTCGATGGAAGCTTTTGCTTTTTCATATCCTGCATTTGAGATCCAGACTTTTGTTGTGATAAAAAAGTCTTCACGAGGAATTCCGCTCTTCTTCACAGCATTTCCAACAGCAGATTCATTCCCGTAGGCTTGTGCTGTATCAATTGAACGATACCCTACCTCAATGGCTTCACTTACCACACGTTCACATTCTTCAAGATCATCTACTTGATACACTCCATAACCTAAAATCGGCATTTTTATACCGTTTGCTAACGTAACTGTTTCCATTTAAATGGCCTCCATATTTTTATTTTTATTTATTTTTCTACGAGAAACCAACAATGCGATGTGGAATGTAAGGTTCTTCTAGAAATTGAACATCTTCTTGAGTAAGTTTAAACTCTACTGCAGCAACAGCTGTTTCTACATGTTCGAGTTTAGTTGCTCCAATAATCGGTGCAGCCACTCCCTCTTTTTGTAAGAGCCAAGCAAGTGCTACATGCACTCTAGTGACTCCATAACGTTCTGCTAATTGTGCAACCCTTCCAATAATTTCAAGGTCCTGATCAGCTGTTTTATCATATTTAAGACGTGCTATCTTATCCGTTTCTGTCCGTTTTGTTTGAATGGATAAATCTCGTGTTAAGCGCCCCGAAGCTAAAGGACTGTATGGTGTCAGAGAAATTTTTTCTGATAAGCAGTAAGGAATCATTTCGCGTTCTTCTTCTCGGTAAATCAAATTTAAATGATCTTGCATAGAGATAAATTTAGTCCATCCGTTCCGCTCTGCAATCGTTTGGGCTTTTTGAAATTGCCAAGCATACATTGAAGAAGCCCCAATATACCTTGATTTACCAGATTTCACGATGTCATGTAGCGCTTCCATCGTCTCCTCTATCGGCGTATCATAATCCCAGCGATGAGTAATGTACAAATCAACATAATCGGTTTGCAATCGTTCTAAACTTTGGTCAATTTGAGAAAGTACAGCTTTTCTTGATAGACCTCCACCATTCGGACCGTCAAACATTTGACCATGAACTTTTGTTGCCAGTACAATCTCATCTCGATTGGCATACTCTTTTAATGCTTTCCCTAAAATTTCTTCACTTTTCCCAATCGAATAGATATTAGCAGTATCAAAAAAATTGATTCCCAATTCCAATGCTCGTTTAATAATGGGACGACTTTCCTCTTCATTCAATACCCATTTATGAATCCATTTTTCAGAATCTCCAAAACTCATTGCTCCTAAACAAATCCTTGAAATATCTACTCCTGTATTTCCTAGTTTTGTATATTCCATCTATTCACCCCTTCACTAATAATGAAGCTAACTTATAAGGTTCATTTTACTAAATGATGCTTGTTCTTCCTACTCAAAAGTCTTTTCAATAAAAGTTACCTTATTAGTGACTAGGATACACCTTGGAGTGAACTTTAAGTCAAGTAAAAATAACTTTTTTTTAAATGAAGAAAATTCAATATTCCTTGGACTATGTTAATCATAAAAGTAAAATAACTGAGTCGTCGATTGCTTAATTAAATTGAGTTCAGTTCCCACTTTTTCCCAATGTAGTTACTTTTTTAAACACAGAATAAAGACTTCCATATGTTAGTGGAATTTGCATTAGGATAATCTGATTCCATATACCAGTGTCTATAATCTATTGATTGATGATGACATTATTTTTTATGAGCCTAGTTTTTTTTATTCTGTATGCTAGCTAAAATACTCATAGCTTTTTGATAATCTACGTTAGGGCTTCCATCTAAATTTTTATCTGTGATCTCAAACCCTAGTTTTTGATACAAGTGAATTGCTGCATAACTCCACGTTTGAGTGTGCAGATAAATAGGTGAATTTTTTTCAAGTTCTTGCAGTAGTATAAGAGTTCGATTCACCATTGCTTTTGCGAGTCCTTTACCTTGATAACCTGGTTTTACAGCTACCCAATGAACTAATGGATAACGCTCGCCATTTGGCGCTTCCTTCCACCAAGCTGAGCACGTGCCAACTTTTTCTCCTGAAGAATCTAGGACAAATAACAATCGCGTTCTCAGATCTTTAGAGTATGGCGCAAATTTTTCCTCGAAGTAATCCAATGCTAGTCCCTCATTCTCAAATTCCGAAACAGCCGTTTCAATGGCTGCCCATTCTACTTCATCGCCCTCTTGATAACTTTTAAAGTAAAAACCTTCAGGTAAAATGTGTTCATTAACTGGAAGATCTTTTGAACGATACATCCAAATTTCCGCATATGGAATTGTTTTATCTAACAAAAAAGCACCACCTTTTTTTTATTGTTGAAAATAATTAACGATTTTTAGAACATTATACTTAAGATTTACTCTTTCAATCTTTTATTCATGCCACAACAAATGACTTGAACAATAAAATTTTAAATATACTTAATTCTATTATAATACTAGCACTATTTAGACGAAAGTGTTTTAAGTACGTTTATATAACTCATGAACTAGTTCGTATAGAAGACTCAATGCTTGAGTTTTACTTTTAGAACCTTTCTTTTCTTTTGGATATAACTATTTTTTATGAGTGTTCGCTTTACAAACAGAACAAACGTTCGTATAATAGGATGAAAGGAGGGGTTCTTATGTCATTCAATTATGCTAAAGAAAGAAGCGATGATATCTTTTGTATTGACGTTAAATCTTTTTATGCTTCTGTGGAATGTGTTGAACGTGGTTTACATCCTTTAAAAGCTCTACTAGTTGTTATGAGTAATGCAGATAAACCCGGTGGCATTGTGTTAGCTGCTTCACCAATGGCTAAAAAAGTATTAGGCATTAGAAACGTTACTAGAAAATGGGAAATCCCTTATCACCCCAATTTGGTTATCGTACCACCTAGAATGAGCTATTATATCGAAAAGAATACTGAAATCAACGATATCTTTCGTAAATACGTTTCTGATGAAGATCTACATATTTATAGTATCGATGAATCCTTTATTTCTGTCCGAGGAAGTTTAAAGCTTTTCAAAAAAAAGAGTGCTTATGGCTTGGCCAGAATGATTCAATACCACATTTTTAAGAAGACCGGTCTCTACGTAACGATTGGCATTGGCGACAATATGTTAATGGCTAAACTAGCTTTAGACAATGGCGCCAAATATAATGACGACTTTATTGCTGAATGGCGATATAAAGACGTTCCAAACACAGTTTGGAAATTAGAAAAATTAACCGACATGTGGGGTATCGGGAGTCGAACAGCACTTAGATTAAACAGTTTAGGAATTAAAACAGTCCATGATCTAGCCCATGCAAATTTTTATCAGTTGAGAGATTCAATGGGTTTGATTGGTGAACAATTATATGCAAATGCTTGGGGCATCGATCGCAGCGACATTAGAGACTCCTATCGTCCTTTAGAAAAAAGTTATGGCAACTCTCAAATTCTCAAAAAAGACTATTATAAAAAACATGAAATTAAAATTGTTATTCGTGAAATGGCTGAACAAGTTGCTACCCGAATTAGAAAACATCATTGTCAAACTGGATGTGTCAGTCTTTCTGTTAGTTATTCTAAATATGAGGAACAAGTTGGGTTTTCGCGCCAATTAAAGATCCCAAGTACTTCTAATACAAAAAAATTAGTTGACTCCTGCTTTGAAATCTTTAATAAGTATTACGAGGATGACAAAGCCGTCCGGCGCATAGGCATTACCTATTCAAAATTATCCTATACGAGTGATATTCAATTGGATTTATTTGAAGATCCGACTGAACAAATTACAAATGAAAAATTAGATTTGCTAGTCGATAAAATAAGAGAGAAATATGGTTTTCAATCATTAGTACATGCTAGTAGTCTTATGGATGGTGCAACAGCTATCGACCGTAGTTCTCTTGTTGGGGGCCATGCTGGCGGAATGGAGGGTATAAAATGAATGACTTAAATGATGAATACCGTGATCGGGGTATTAAAAAATGGGCAGGCTTTTATTTGTCTGAACATACAGCTACTCAAGAAAAATTAACGAATGAGAAAAAGAAATTCAATCCACAAAAAAAAAAAATGGACTCACAAGAAATCGCATCCGTAATCAATGAGGCTGTACTCAAGAATAAGTCCATTGCTATCCAAATTGAAGCAGTCGACCAAAATGGGTATTATAAAGACGATGTTGTTGGTTTAGTTATTGGCGGAGATGAATTAGGCATCTACGTAGACGATACAAAAGTTGATTTCGATGAGATTCGCAATATTCAATTTATCCGCCTTAAAAAATGGACTAATCTTACTGATGAAAATGAAATGGAGGGATAAATATGAATACGGCTATCCTTACAGGAAAAGTTGATTCAGATGTTAAAGTAATCAATACAAAAAGCGGCACACCCTTCTGTAGGTTTACTCTACTCTCAGATGGCCGCAAGTTTAATTGTTTAATAGCTGGTAAAAAAGCTTTTAGTTTTGTGTATGAAGTAGAACTTGGTTCAAACATTACAATTGAATCTGTCATTAACGATCGCAATCAATTAGTAGTTCAAAAATTCAAACTATTAAGCCCACCTAATTACTTTGGACAGGTATTTGATTATAAAGGTCACCGAATGCCACACAAAAAGGTTATGTTTTAAGGTTTATTCTTATTATTGTTACTATCTAAATAGGTCAACAATTTCAATATGTTGATCAGCCCATTATTTTTAATACAAGTTTGGTAGTGCTATACTCTAACCAGGTAATAAAGATTACCCAATCAAAAAAATAACACTAATAGAATAGTTGACACCTTATTTTTTCAACCTATTCCTATTATGAAAGGAGAAAAAATGAAAAAATTAAGTATGACTCTAACTATACTGATGGGATTATTTATTCTAACCAGCTGCGGTACTAGCAATGAAGATGAAGAAGCTTCTTCACAATCTTCTGTTGCACAAAGTATTTCATCAAGTTCAAGTAGCTCGAAAGAGTCGGCAGAAAGTGCTTCAAGTACGCCTACTTCTGATGGACAAAATGAATCATCGAGTTCAAGTAGCTTAGAAGAACCAGCAGAAAGTACTTCAAGTAGTTCGGAAAGTTCAGAAGAAACTACTGATAGTACGCCAAGCGCACCAGAAAATGTCATCAATTCTGAAGAAGAAGCTTTTGCTTTTATCAAAGAACAAACTGGAATTGAAGCTAATAACACTGATATCGTCTATGGTCTTTTAGAATCAGATGAAAATTCATATACATTAAGATTAGTAAGTCAATCTTTAAGAGAACAAGGCGGTTCTGGAACTGCTGGTATATATAAAGTTTATAAAGATGGTACTTATGAAATAGTAGCTTAGTTAACCAATAGAGACATTAACTGTCCTGCACATGACGTGTAGGGCAGTTTCTATTTTATTATAAGTATTATTTTAATAGCAGTTCAATTATGACACTACTAAATTAGTTTCATATAAAAAAGACCCCAAAAAGGAGTCTTGAAGTTTATTGCACTTTATAAACAACTGTTGTAAGTAAAACATGCGGTTCCGTCATCACTTGGTTGACAGAAACAATTTCTCCTTCATTCTCACTTACTTCTCCTAACAATACTTCTAAATCGTTTTGTACAGTTTCGCGTCCTTCAAATTCTCCAATAGGATTACTCGTAACAGTTAAAACTCTATAGTTATACATCATATTTCTCCCTCCTTTCTGGTGCCTATATTATAACAGAAAGTAATCTCAATTCGATGCAGTTAGCTTGCTAGAAATTTCAAATAAACGAATGCTCTTATATTAGACTATGAAAATCAATAGGTAGCTATGTTTAAAAACCTTTTTTTATTTTTCAGATACACAATGTACTTTTATAATGCTAAAATCAATTATATACATTCACTGACATAGAACCAAAAGATTTAAAGAGCAAACTAGATAATTTTCTAAGGTAATATTATACATAGATACAATGAACGCACTATTATGGAGGTTCTTTAATGGAAAGGTTTATAGATATTTTATCGTCAATTGCTATTATAATTTTACTGGTTCAGGCTTTAGTTTTATTTATTAAAGGTCAAAGTAATAAATATCAATGGTTCAATTTACTAAGTTATGCATTAATTTTCTTTTATTTACTACTTCCTGATTCTGATTCGTTATTTTTCGCGAGTTGGCTAACTTTAATGTACTCTATTTTTCTTGGCCATATTGCTGATAAATATAAAAAGGGAGTAAATGTGTTTGATTCAACTGATACGTCTAAGAAAAAAGCTACATTATACCAGATTACTCTATATTCATTTCCAATAGTAATCCTATTCTTGTTTTCACTTTATTTTATACTTCCTAAAAACTATTAAGAACAATAAGAGTTTTCTATTCTCTTTTTGAAAACAAAAGAAAAAAATTTTATAGATTTTTTAAATACGCTGCCTAACATTTTAAATTTTTATCTTTTTCTTGTATCGAATTTTAAAAGTAATATTGAACAAATAAAAGAATACAAAGAACTTCTAAATCTGGATGTCATCAACCAAGAAGAATTCAACAAAAAGAAAGTAGAGCTATTAGATCTATAAATAAAGATATGTATTTTATCATGAGTATGGCTATTTTGACTATAATTTTCAACTTAATTTTTAATAAAAGTTCATAATAATTCGTAATTCTGATATTGTGTGCGATACTTCTAGAAAGGAGATGTTCTAACATGAGGTTAGTTATTACATTTATTAATGGAGAAGAACTTGAACTGATTGAGTCTTCTATTCTTAATGGTTACGTGAATTCACATAAACAAAACACAAAAAATGGACTCGAAAAAATGTTTTCAAACTCATTTGATGGTTTGCATACAAATGTTTTTTCTTTAATCGCCACCAGTACACCTCAATTAGGCTATGCTAGTTTAATTAATGAAGCAGATTGGATTACAGTAGGAAAAGATAGTGAATTCGCTACTTTTTATAAAACTTCATCGATTAAATCTATTGCACGAAAATTACTATAACTCTAATCATTAAATATAAAGCACCCAAAAATCTAAGTTTTTGGGTGCTTTTCTTTGTGTTCTTAGTTAGAATCAACTAATTTATCTAGTTTGATCGTACATTCGACGCAGAATAAACATTTATTTAATTCCTTTTTTTCTTCGTTTATCGTCTAAAATAATTTTTAATGCACGTTTTTTTGTTTTAATATTTGGACTTTTCATTCTTCGTCTAGCACTCGCTAAATCTTCTTTTTCAGACATCCTATTTTCTCCTTATATTTAATTTCATTAAATATGGTTAATTAGTAACTGTTTATATTTTCTAAATGATGTTGGTTTTTATTTATCAGCTTACTAAAACCTAAAATATTACCAGCTGGCTTTTTTTACACCAGGTATAAGTCCAGCATGAGCCAAATTCCTGAACGTAATTCTTGACATGCCGAATTTGCGCATGTAACCTCTTGGCCGACCATCTATAAGATCACGATGATGCAAGCGTGTTGGTGAAGCATCGCGAGGCAACTTCTGTAAAGCTGCATAATCTCCATCTGCTTTTAACTCTTTTCGAATAGCAGCATATTTTTCAACTGTTGCTTGTTGGCGTTTATTTTTTTCCATTTTACTTTTTTTAGCCATTATTCATTTCTTCATTTCCTATTTATCTGTAATAAAATTTTCAAAAGCAATCTCTTTTACAATACCTGATGCTACTTTACTTCCGGAGCTTGCTGAGTGAACGAGTTGTTCTCCAGATGTTGCATTACTATCTCCAGCTGCATAAACATTTTTGAACGATGTACTTCCAAATTCATCCGTTTGAATTCTTCCTGCATCATTTAATGTTATCGAAAGATTTTTAGCAAAAGTCATGTTCAATTCAAACTGAGGTGCTAAAAATCCTCCATAAACTTCTATCGATTGGCTGTTGTGTAAATTGATTTTACCTTTACTATCCTTTTTTTCAATAGATTCAATTTTATCCTCAAACAATTCAATCTCATTTTTGGCAAGAATTGATTTAATAGAATCGGAAACTTTCATGCCATTCGTGAAAACAGTTAATTGTTTGCTCCAATGAAAAATCATTGTTGAAAAATGTAATATATGTTCTTCTTGTTCGACAATGATAGCTAATTTCTGATTCTTCAACTCCCAACCATCACAAAATGGGCAATTAAAAAATAAATCGCCATATACTGACTCTAACCCTTTAACATTAGGAAGGGTTTCTTTCAAACCTGTTGCTAAAATAATTCGTTTTGTTTCAAAATTATTTTTTAACGTTTCAATGATAAAAAAAGAACTTTGATCAGAAATATCGGCAACAGTGTCAGATATCAGTTGAATATTTGAGTATTTCAGGAGGTCTTTTTTTGCTTTTTCCCTAATAGTGAACGGAGATAAGCTGTCATTCGTGATAAATCCATGTGCTTCATTTGTTACTTTATTACGCGGGTCGTTATTGTCGATTAAAAGAACATTAAGTTTGGCTCTTCCTAAAACAAGTGCTGCACTAAGACCTGCAGGGCCTCCTCCAATAATCACGCAATCGTATACCATAAATTTCTCCTTTTTATAAACAGTTTGTATGATCCGTACTTTCTACTTTATTGCCTTATCGCAACTCTAAGCTAGCATTTACAAAGAAGTTAAATTGAATTTATGTATAAGAAAAAAACACTTATACATAACAGCATAAAAATTCTATAACTAAATTAACTACCGAGTTTCTTTATACAAGGTTTTCTTTCTTAGTTTAGGAGAGTACTTCATCAATTCTAGCCGTTCTGGTTGAGTTCGTTTGTTTTTAGTTGTGTGATAATTCCTCTCACCTGTTTCAATACATTCAAGTATCACTTTTACTCGCATATAAGTACCACCCTTCTTTTTAAAACGTAATGATTACGTTTTAAAAATAGCACAATTTAATAATCCCGTCAACTTAAATATCCAAAAGAACACTATTTTTTAATTGAACCATCCATTTAAAGTGATAACTACCTTAAAAATTTTTCTATTGTTTCCAATTCTCTTAACTGAATCCTTTTCAAATAAATCAAGTAAAACGGATGGACTACATTAAAATCACTTAACGGAATCTTTTTTAAGATGCCGTTTTTCAGTTCTTCTTCAACAGCTTTCCGATACACAAAAGTAATACCTATATTTTTTCCAACCAATTTTTTTATTGCACCGATACTTCCAATCGTCATAACTTTTGAAAAGCTATCTAAATGGATTCCTTTATTTTTTATGGCTGTTTCAAAAATAAGCCGTGATCCAGATCCCTCTTCACGCACCAAAATCGTCGTAGAAAATAAGTCATTAATACTTTGATTCTGTTTCCATAAAGAACATTTCTCGGAACAGACCGCGATAAACGGTTCCTCAGCAATCTTTTGAAATTCAAATACAGATTGATTAAATTCCCCTTCCACAAGTGCAAAATCGATTTTCCCATGTTCCAATAGTTCGGTTAAGTGTTGAGTGTTATCCATTACCATCGAAATATCATGAGTTGGGTATTGATTTAAATACGACTCAATGAGGTCCGGTATCATATAATCCCCAATCGTCAAAGAAGCTCCAAATGTAAGAGTAGTGTGTTCTATAGTAGAAGACAATTGTTTTTGCACCTTAGTGATCTCTCTTTGCAGCAAATAAAGATCCTTTTGCAGTTGCTTGCCTTTAGCTGTTAAGGATAGTTGTCTGTTTTCATAGCGAATCAGTTCGACTCCTAGTTCCTGCTGCAAATACTGGATGTGTTGAGTGACAGCAGGTTGAGTAATGTGCAGCCTTTTAGCTGTTGCTGTGTAATTCATTTCTTCTGTCAGCGTAAGAAACGTTTGGTATCGGTAATCTAGCATCTCAAACATCCCCTTCATAAGTTTATCTTATAAAGATATAATAAATGATTATTTTATTTTATACAAATTATCTTATATTATAATCTTATAAATAAAGGATTGGAGGAAGTTTAATATGTATACTCAAATGAAAAATAATCGTTCCATCTTGCCTGGTTTAATGATCAGTGTCATAATTTCATTCATTAGTCAGTATTTAACCAATCTTATACCGAATATAGGTGCAGCATTGATTGCCATTTTTTTAGGGATCCTTCTAGGAAACACCTTTTTGAACAAACCTTATTTAAAAAGAGGAACTAAATTTTCTGAAAAAACACTCTTAGAATGGTCGATTGTATTGAATGGGATAATTTTAGATTTTCAGATTATCAAGCAAGTTGGTTCTACCGGATTTATTTTTGTGATTCTCCAAATGATTTTAACGATATTATTTACTTATTGGATCGGTCGAACTATGAAGTTCAATAAAAAGATGTCTTTATTAATGGGTGCGGGTAATGCAGTATGTGGCTCTTCTGCTATTGGGACCGTTTCTCCAGTGATTGAAGCTGATAAGAAAGACAAAGCCATGTCTATTACTATAGTCAATGTCATCGGTACGATATTGATGGTCTTATTGCCTATCCTCTCTTCTGTTCTGTATCAAAATGAAGTCGTTCAAACATCTTCACTGATCGGAGGAACGGTCCAATCTATAGGACAGGTCGTTGCTTCAGCAAAGCTGGTCAGCGTCGACGTAACCAATTTGTCCATTGTCTTTAAACTCATGAGAGTTCTCCTCATTGTTGGTGTAGCCCTATGTTTCAGCAAATTAAATACCCAAGAGGAAGAATCGCTATTTTCTAAAACGACTACTAGCTCAACTTCTGAAGTGAAAAAGAATTCTAGTCTAATGACTGTTCCTTGGTTTATTATCGGCTTCTTCATTTTGTTCGTGCTTAGAAGCTTTCTGCCTTTGCCTTCCCTTATGATTCACAGCTCGGAAGTCATCAGCAATCAATTTGAGATTACTGCTTTAGCTGCAATTGGATTACAGGTCAAGTTCTCAGATATCTTAAAAGAAGGACCTCGAACTATGTTGTACGGTTTACTGATTGGCTTCTTCCAAATCGTATTGGCTGTGGTATTAATTACTTGGCTGTTTTGATAGAATCATTTAGTAGGTAGAAAAAGTCGTTTTACATCAATGTTTCCAGTAGTTAGTTGCACATAGAAAAATACTTTTAAACAAGGAGAGCATAGGAATGAAACAAGAAACTATCTTAAGAAAAATGATACCTGAAGATTATGATTCTATTTTGGATTTAGTGATTAACACTTGGGATTATCGGTCATGGGTCCCAAACAATTTAGTAGCTCCAATGGCCGATTTTTTTCTAAGTGATTTATTACTAGAATCAGATGATATTTTTGTTGCTCAAATAGGTGATGACATAGTTGGGATCGTAGCATCCGGATTAGTAGACCAAACCAATATTCAGAAAATCAGTACTAGGAAGAATATTTCTTCATTGGAAAAAATTTTACGCATTACTGAACCTGATTCGATCTTTTTAAAATACATTCAGACGTTGGAAATCAATGAATTTCTTTTAGAAAAAAGCCAAAAAATTTATGATGCCGGTTTAAATTTGCTTATCGTGAAAGAAGAATTTAAAGGATCGGGTATTGGGGGACTGCTGTATAATCATTTTTATGATTACCTTAAACAACATCAAGCAGAGAATTTCTATTTGTTTACCGACAATTCTTCTGATTATCAATACTATGAACACAAGGGTCTATCCCGCGTAGCTGAGAAAAAATATTATTGGGAACCAGGAAATAATGATACCTTAGAAATTTACTATATATATGAAGGAACATTAAACTTATCCGACTAAACGAATTAACCGTTTCAGTTCAACTATTATTTTACAATTTAGAAAAAAAGCAGGCACAGTCAACTCTAAAGCTATCCGCTTTAGAGTTGACTGTGCCTGTAAAGTAATCGGAAATTATTCCTACTAATTTAAATTACTAGTTTACTTATTTATATAAATTTTCTCTAAATCTGAATAAAATGAGTAACATGATTTACCTTATTAAAAGGTTTGGCCACTGAAAATTGTGAATCAAGTTGAACCACAGCAATATACACTAGTTAAAGAAAAGGGAAACGTTATCTAAATTTTACTTCTAACCGTACATCAAAAAAGCACTGCCTATAATTCAAATTCTTTACTACTATTCCTTCTATCGATAACCCAGCTTCCTCCTGAACACATTCAATGCATTATATAAGATACACATCATGGAAATCAGTAAGCTATTTATAAAGCACCGTATTAGCTAACTTGTTTTTGCAAAACGTTCCAAGTTTTCCAGTGTGGAATTCAACCCATCAAGATGATCTTCATTTTTGATGCCTTCAGGGACATTTTCAGCGACAATTGTTACTTTTGTGCTTAGGACAGCTTCCTCAAAGTACCAGGTCACCACCATATTCCCTGCAAAGGCAGGATCATCTGACTCAAATACACCAGCCTCTACAATTTTCTTATCGGGTATCAATTCGATAAAGGTACCTTCTAAAGTATCTGAGTTTGCAGTTGTTTTACCTTGAACAGCATATTCATCCTCATAGATGAGTGTTAATTGAAATCTCCCACCTACTACAGGTTCAAAGAGCTTTATTTCTCCTCTCATGCCCTCCGGCGGCAACCACTTAACTAAAGAATTCGGATCCATAAATGCTTGATAAAGTGTTTGTGGCGAAGCATCAATTACTTTTGAGACAGTGTCAATCCTTCCACTCTTCGGATTGTTTTCCATGATAAACGCTCCTTTATCATAAAATCGACTCTTTTACTTTTTTAAAGTATACCACCATTAGTAAGAGAGATTCTTCTAGAATGTTTTAATCTTCAAAAATATCAATATATTCTTATGTCAGCATCAAATTGAGTATACTAGTTTTCGTTCACAAAAAAAGAACTGTCATATAGACAGTTCTTTTTAATATAAAACGTTATTTTAACATTTTGAGTATTGAGACGTTGTTTGAAATTTTTAAGGCCTGATTATTTAATATCAAACAAATAAAAAATATACAAAAATACCTACCAAAAACCTAAAAAATTAATTTTAGTAGGTTTTTGGTAGGCAAATCATTATTCCATGGCTTTTATTTATTTAAAATCTTGTTATATCAGCGTTTTACTCGTCATCCATCTTAAGAACACTCATGAACGCTTCTTGAGGGACTTCAACTGATCCGACTTGTTTCATCCGTTTTTTACCAGCTTTTTGTTTCTTCAATAGTTTTTGACGACGGGTTACGTCACCACCATAAAGTTTAGCTGTAACATCTTTACGCAAGGCTTTGATGTTTGAACGCGCAACAATTTTTTGTCCGATTGCTGCTTGAACTGGGATTTCGAATTGGTGTCTTGGAATGATCGTCTTCAATTGATCAACGATCGCTTTTCCACGGTTGAAAGCAAAGTCTTTATGGACGATAAATCCTAAAGCGTCTACTTTTTCGCCGTTTAATAGAATATCCATCTTAGATAGAGCACTCGTCTTATAGCCGATCATTTCGTAATCTAATGAAGCATAGCCTTTAGTACTTGATTTTAATTTATCAAAGAAATCATATACGATTTCGGATAATGGAATTTCATAAACCACGTTTACTCGGTTATCGTCCATGTAGTCCATTGTTAAGAAATCCCCACGTTTGCGTTGTGAGATTTCCATAACCGCACCAACGTAATCATTTGGAACCATGATCGTTGCTTTAACGTAAGGTTCTTCAATTGATTCGATCACACCTGGTTCAGGCATTTCAGCAGGATTCGCTACGATTTTTTGAGTACCATCTGTCAAGTTTGCATGATAGATAACCGATGGAGCTGTTGTGATCAAATCTAAGTTGAATTCACGTTCTAAGCGTTCTTGGATAACGTCCATGTGTAAGAGTCCTAAGAACCCACAACGATAACCAAATCCAAGTGCTTGAGAAGTTTCAGCTTCGAATTGAAGTGCTGCATCGTTTAATTGTAACTTGTCTAGAGCGTCTCTTAAATCGCCATAACGAGAAGAATCAATTGGGTACATTCCACAATAAACCATTGGTGTCATTTTACGGTAACCTTCTAATGATTCTGTAGCCGGATTATCAGCTAATGTAATAGTATCTCCAACTCGAGTATCTTGGACTGTTTTGATGTTTGCAGTAACATATCCAACATCTCCAACCATTAGAAATTCGCGTTTGATCGGTTTAGGCGAAAAGATCCCAACTTCAGCTACTTCAAACGTTTTTCCGTTACTCATCATTTTCATAGTATCGCCAGGTTTGATCATACCTTCCATCACGCGGATATTTAAAACAACTCCTCGATACGCATCGTAAGCTGAGTCAAAGATCAACGCCCTTAAAGGATCATCTATATCACCAACTGGAGCTGGAACTCTTTCAACGATTTGTTCTAAGATATCTTCGATCCCAATACCGGCTTTAGCACTCGCTAAAACTGCATCGCTTGCATCGATTCCAATTACATCTTCGATTTCAGCACGAACACGTTCTGGATCTGCAGCTGGTAAATCAATTTTATTGATAACCGGAATAATCTCAAGGTCGTTGTCTAAAGCAAGATAAACGTTAGCCAGTGTCTGGGCTTCGATTCCTTGTGCCGCATCAACAACTAGGATAGCACCTTCACACGCTGCTAAACTTCTTGAAACTTCGTACGTGAAATCGACGTGTCCTGGTGTGTCAATCAAGTGTAGTGTATACGTTTCGCCATCTTTGGCAGTATAGTTCAATTCAATCGCGTTTAATTTGATTGTGATGCCTCGTTCACGTTCAAGATCCATCGAGTCCAATAATTGTGCTTGCATATCACGATCAGCAACTGTATGCGTCATTTGTAGGATACGATCTGCTAAGGTTGATTTTCCATGGTCAATATGGGCAATAATGGAAAAATTCCGTATGCGTTTTTGTCTTTCATTTAATTCCTGTTTATTCATCTAGTCGTGCCTACCTTCTTTATTTATTCCGAAAAAGTGTCACTGTAAATTATACCAGTGAAAAGCTTGAATTACAATGCGTTGACTCAAACTAGCTCTTAAGACAAAAGAAAAACCTAAGCATTAGCTCAGGTTTTTCTTTGTGCTTTAAATAAAACTAATGCTTATTTAAAAAAATCGGTTCATTTCTTTTTCTTATCTGCTTTAAATGCATCTTTTACTTTATCAAAAATCGAACCATCTTGTTCTTCAACTTCCATACCGCTAGATTTAGCGAACTGTCTCAACAAGTCTGTTTGTTCTTTTGTTAAATTTTTCGGAGTCACTAATTTAACTCTTACATGTTGGTCTCCTGTACCTGTACCACGTAATTTTGGTGCTCCTTTGCCTCTCAAACGGAAATTCGTTCCGGTTTGTGTTCCAGCAGGTATTTTTAATTTCACCTTACCATGAACAGTTGGCACTTCCACTTCATCTCCTAAAGATGCTTGGACAATATTGATTGGCAATTCATAATAAATCTCTGATCCATCTCGATCAAATTGATTGCTAGCTTTAACACGGAAAACAACATATAAATCTCCGTAAGGTCCGCCATTTTTACCGGCTTCCCCTTGTCCATTTAAGCGCATTTGATTACCATCTTCCACACCTGCAGGAACAGTTACTTTAACGGTATGTTTGTCTTTCGTATGTCCAGAACCATGACAAGTTGGACAAGCTTCTTTGATTTCTTGACCTGTACCATGACAAACATCACATGTTTGACGTGTCATTACGCGGCCAAGTGGCGTGTTACGTTCAACGTTCAATGAACCTGTACCATGACATTTAGAACACGTTACAGGGTGAGTACCTGGTTTTGCCCCATCACCATGACACGTTTTACATTCTTCTTCACGGTTATAGCTAACTGTTGTTTCTTTCCCGAAAATAGCTTCTTCAAATTCAAGATTGATTGTGTATTGTAAATCGTCTCCTTGACGAGGAGCATTTGGATTTTGCGAACGACCTCCGCCACCAAAGAAAGATTCAAAGATATCTTCGAAACCACCGCCGCCGAAACCACCAAAGCCTCCGCCGCCGTATCCGCCGCCACCTGCTCCAAAGTTTGGATCTGTACTTGCATGTCCATATTGGTCATATGCCGCACGTTTGTCAGGGTTACTTAATACTTCATAAGCTTCCGCAACTTCTTTAAACTTTTCTTCAGATCCAGCTTCTTTATTAATATCCGGATGGAACTTTTTTGATAATTTTCTGTATGCCTTTTTTATTTCATCATCGGAAGCACCTTTTGATACTCCTAATACTTCATATAAATCTCTTTTAGCCATAATTTCCCTCCATCGTCACTTGACAATTTTTTAATGTATCCTCAAATTCACCTTATTGAGCATAGCATATCTAGAAGAAAAAGCCAAAAGCAATTTGCCTTGGCTTTTCCATTCCATCCTTAAATTATAAAGGTTATTTAGCGTCATCGTCGATTTCTTCAAAATCAGCATCTACAACATCTTCAGAACCATCTTGTGCTTGTTCTGCAGCTTCAGGATTTGCTTCTCCTTGTGCTTGAGCAGCTTGTTCATATAATTTAACTGTTAATGCTTGTACGATTTCATTTAACTCATCGCGTTTTGTTTTCATTGCTTCAAGATCATTTGCTTCAACAGCCGCTTTCAATTCATCACGAGCTTCTTCAGCTTTTTTAACTTCAGCTTCGTCAACTTTGCCTTCTAATTCACCAATAGTTTTATCTACTTGGAATAATAATTGATCCACTTCGTTACGTAATTCTACTTCTTCTTTACGAGCTTTATCAGCTTCTGCATTAGCTTCTGCATCTTTAACCATACGTTCGATTTCTTCATCTGTTAAGCCTGAAGAAGATTTGATTGTAATGGTTTGTTCTTTTTGAGTTCCTAAATCTTTAGCACTTACGTTAACAATTCCGTTTTTATCAATATCAAAGGTTACTTCGATTTGAGGAATTCCACGTGGTGCAGCAGGAATATCTGTCAATTGGAAGCGACCTAGTGTTTTGTTGTCAGCTGCCATTGGACGTTCCCCTTGCATTACGTGTACGTCAACAGCTGGTTGGTTGTCAGCAGCAGTTGAGAATACTTGTGATTTACTTGTTGGGATCGTTGTGTTACGTTCGATCAGTTTAGTAAATACGCCACCCATAGTTTCAATACCTAATGATAACGGAGTAACATCTAACAATACGATGTCTTTAACGTCACCAGTGATAACTCCACCTTGGATTGCAGCACCCATTGCTACAACTTCATCAGGGTTAACAGATTTGTTTGGTTCTTTTCCAGCTTCTTTACGTACTGCTTCTACAACAGAAGGGATACGTGTTGATCCACCAACTAAGATTACTTCATCAATTTCAGATGTTGATAATCCAGCATCTTTCAATGCTTGGCGAACAGGTCCTTTAGTACGTTCTACTAAGTCATAAGTTAATTCGTCAAATTTAGCACGAGTTAAGTTGATTTCCAAGTGTAATGGACCAGCTTCTCCAGCAGTGATAAATGGTAAGCTGATTTGAGTTGAAGTAACACCTGATAAGTCTTTTTTAGCTTTTTCAGCAGCATCTTTCAAACGTTGTACAGCCATTTTGTCTTTAGATAAGTCAACGCCGTTTTCTTTTTTGAATTCAGCTACCAAGTAGTCCATGATTTTGTTATCAAAATCATCTCCACCTAATTTGTTGTCACCTGCAGTAGCTAATACATCAAATACACCGTCTCCTAATTCAAGGATTGAAACGTCAAAAGTACCACCACCAAGGTCAAATACTAAAACTTTTTCATCTTTGTCTACTTTGTCTAAACCATAAGCTAATGCTGCAGCAGTTGGTTCATTAACGATACGTTCCACTTCAAGACCGGCAATTTTACCAGCATCTTTTGTTGCTTGACGTTGTGCATCGTTGAAGTAAGCAGGAACAGTGATAACAGCTTTATCAACTGTTTCGCCTAAATAGCTTTCAGCATAACCTTTCAAGTATTGAAGAATTGTTGCAGAAACTTCTTGTGGAGTATATTTTTTACCATCAACTTCAACTGAAAAGCCAGCTTCTCCGATATGACGTTTGATTGAGCTAATTGTGTTAGGGTTTGTTACAGCTTGACGTTTAGCCACTTCTCCTACTTGCATTTCTCCATTTTTAAACGCAACAACTGATGGAGTCGTACGATTGCCTTCTGGATTCGGAATAATTTTTGCTTCTCCGCCTTCTAATACAGCAACTGCTGAGTTTGTTGTTCCTAAGTCAATACCAATTATTTTACCCATTCTAAATCCCTCATTTATATTTTATTTTTTTTTACAATTTTTTAAGCTTTATTGAGCGACAATTACCATTGCGGGACGTAATACACGTCCGTTTAAATCATAACCTTTTTGGAAAACTTGTACAACTGTTTCGCTTGGCTGACCTTCTTCAACAGGAACGGTTTGAATCGCCTGATGGAAGTTTGGATTAAATGGTTCATTCAAAGGATCAATAACTTCAATGCCTTCACTTTTCAATGCAGCATTGAATGTTTCCATAACCATTTCAATTCCTTTTTTCAAATTTTTCCCTTGCTCATCTGTTACTTCAATAGCTAGAGCTCGTTCTAGATTATCAATAACGGGAAGTAATTCTGTTGCTAAAGATTGAGCACGGAATTTAGCAGCATCTTCACGTTCTTTTGCATTGCGTTTTTGGATATTTGCCATTTCAGCTTGTACACGCAAATATTTATTTTCCATTTCTTCTAAATCAGCTTTTACTTTAGCAAGTTCATCAACTTCTGGTTGTTCCACTTCTACAGTTTCAGTTGTTTCTTCTACCAATTCTGTTGGTGTTTCTTCAACCATTTCTTGTTCTTGCTTTTTATCTTTATTTCTAGACACAACAACAGCTCCTTTTGTTTAATCGTCTACAGAATCATAATAGTCGATTATTTTTTTTGAAAGCTCATTTCGAAATACATCCACCAAACCAATCATTTTAGAATATGGCATATTTGTTGGACCTAACAATGCAATAACACCTGAACTATATCCTTCAATGTCATAACTGGCTGTAATTAAACTGAACTCATTAAAAAGCTCATTGTTTAACTCCGTCCCAATTTTTACATTGATTCCAGTCGTACTTGGAATCAATAAAGAAGATAAGTCATGAGTACCATCCATTAAGGAATAAATAGACTTGAATTTTTCGACATTTAATTCATTCGAGAAATCGAGTATATTCATTCTTCCGCCTACATGCATCCTATCTTGTCCAGCTTTCAAAAAGACATCTTCGAAGATATTCAACATTCCTTCATTTGTTCGAACATACTTATTCAACAATATCGGAATTTCTGTCTTCAGTCTTTTAAATACTTCCATTAGCGGAAGACCAACTAATTGTTCGTTAAAAATACGAACAATTTTTTCTAGCTCGTTAACATCCATTGACCTCGGAATCGTTACTATTTGGTTTTCTACATGGCCTTTATCGGTTACTAAGATAGCCATCACTTGGTAATCATTTAATGGCACCAATCGAAAACCGGTTAGAATACTTTCTTTGATTTCAGGACCTAACGTTATCGCCGTGTAACTGGTCAACCGAGAAAGCAATTCAGCAGATTGAAAAACGATCTCATCCAATTGTCTAAACTGATTTCCTAAAGCATTCTTTATGACCGCAAGATCTTTTTTTTGAATTTTTGCTGGATGTACCAGATGATCTACATAAAAACGGTACCCTTTTAAAGATGGGACACGACCGGATGACGAATGCGTTTTTTCAATGAAGCCTAATTCTTCAAGACGCCCCATTTCATTACGAATAGTTGCTGAACTAAAATTAATTTCAGCCTCATTCATTAAGGTTTTGGACCCTATGGGTGTCTCATATGAAGTGTATAAGCGAATGATAGATTTTAAAATTAAAATCTGCCTTTCAGTTAACATATTGCATCACCTCTTTTTTAGCACTTGAAACTACTGAGTGCTAATACATTTATTAATTTACCAAATATAACTGTATCTGTCAATAATTTTTGATTTTTTTTTGACTAATTTTGACGTTTATCTAAAAAGCCAATCTAATGCTTGATTTATCCTAATTTTACTAAAAAGACAGTGTCAAAAATGGAAAGTTCCATCTTCAACACTGTCTTTTAATTTTTCTTATGTTAGATTAAATTCTAGTTTAGCTTTTTCAATTTCATTTCTAATTTGTTCAAATCCAGTACCACCTAATGAATTTCTACGTTCAACAGCTACACGAGATTCCAATAACGTATAAACGTCTTCTTCGATAATAGGAGCAGCTTTTTGAAATTCAGTTAAAGGAATATCTTGTAAATAATGACCATTTTTCAAACACTTCAAAACAAGTTTCCCAACAATTTCGTGCGCTTCTCTAAACGGAATACCTTTTGAGGCTAGATAATCAGCTAACTCAGTTGCGTTCGAAAAATCTTTCGTTGTTGCTTCACTCATATTTTCTTCATGCACGATCATGTCTTCCAACATACCGGAAAATATTTCCAAACAATCTTTAACCGTTTTTACTGTATCAAACATGCCTTCTTTATCTTCTTGCAGATCCTTGTTATAGGCTAACGGCAAACTTTTCATTGTTGTTAACAGCGAAAATAAATTGCCGTACACTCTGCCTGTTTTTCCACGAATCAATTCTGCCATATCCGGATTTTTCTTTTGCGGCATAATGGAACTACCAGTCGAAAAAGTATCGGTTAAACTAGCAAATTGGTATTCATGACTGGTCCAAAGAATCATTTCTTCGCAAAAACGTGAAAGATGCATCATCAGTATACTGCTGGTAGATAGAAACTCTAAGATGAAGTCTCGATCGCTAACGGCATCCATACTATTAGAGTAGATAGAGCTGAAACCTAACTGTTCAGCGGTGTACAAACGATCGATTGGAAATGTTGTTCCTGCCAAAGCGGCTGCTCCTAGTGGCGAGCAATCGATTCGTTTTAAACTATCTTGATACCGTTCTAAATCACGTTTAAACATATTGTAATACGCCAATAAATGATGAGCAAAAGAAATTGGCTGAGCATGTTGCAAATGAGTATATCCTGGAACAATCGTTTCAACATGCTTTTCTGCTTTCAACAAAATAACTTTTTCCAGATCCTCAAGAGATACAGAAATTTCACCTACTTGACGTTTTAAGTACAGGTGCATGTCAGTAGCCACTTGATCATTCCGGCTTCTTGCAGTGTGCAACTTTCCTGCAACAGGACCAATTTCTGTATGGAGAAGCGTTTCAATATTCAAATGAATATCTTCATTTTCAATAGAGAATACCAACTCATTATTCTGGGCTTTTACTAAAAGACTTTCCAACCCTTTGATGATTTCATCTGCTTCTTCTTGAAGAATAATCGACGTTTTAGCCAACATTTTAACGTGTGCCAAACTTCCTAAAATGTCTTCTTCAGCTAAAACTTGGTCTACTTCAATTGAAGCCCCAAACTCATCAATCCATTTTTGATTTTCTCCTTCAAAACGACCGCCCCATAGTTTTTTCATTTTTGTCATCCTATCTTTTATTAAGTATACTTTCTTAGATTTTACTTAGTCTTAATTGCATCTTTTGGTTTATTTACTTCTGCGTGTACTTTTGTAGGTAATCCCCACAATTTGATAAAACCAACAGATGACTCTTGGTTAAATGTATCTGCGGAAGTATAAGTCGCCAAGTTCTCATCATACAATGAGTTTGGTGATTTTCTACCTTCTACAATGGCATGGCCCTTAAACAACTTCACACGAACCGTTCCGTTAACGTACTTTTGAGTCGATTTCAAAAAGGCAACCAAACTTTCAGTTAATGGGTTGAACCATAATCCGTTATAAATCATTTCAGTTATTTTTTGTTCGATCATTGGTTTAAAGTGCGCAATATCTTTAACAAAAGTAAGGTCTTCTAGTTCTTTGTGTGCCGTCATTAACGTTACTGCTCCAGGTGCTTCATAAACTTCACGAGATTTGATCCCAATCAATCTGTTTTCAATATGATCGATCCGTCCAACTCCATGTTTTCCAGCAATGCTGTTCAACTGTTGAATCAGTTCAGCTAATTCATATGTTGAACCATCGATTGCTATCGGTACACCTGCTAAAAATTCGATTTCAATCATTTCAGGAATATCCGGTGTGTTTTCTAAACTAACGGTTAAATCATACGCAACTTCTGGTGGAGCAATCCATGGATTTTCTAAAACACCACACTCATTGCTTCTTCCCCATAAGTTTTGATCAATAGAGAAAGGATTATCTAAATCAATTGGAACCGGAATTGAATGCTCAATAGCGTAATTGATTTCTTCTTCTCTTGACCATGTCCAATCACGAACCGGTGCAAGCACTTTTAAATCTGGTGCTAAAGAATGAATGGCAACTTCAAAACGAACTTGATCATTCCCTTTTCCTGTACACCCATGTGCTACTGCTACAGCTTCTTCTTTTATAGCTACTTCAACTAATTTTTTAGCGATTAAAGGACGAGATAACGCTGATATCAACGGATACTTACCTTCATAATACGTATGCGCTTGTAACGCAATCAATGCAAAGTCATTAGCAAATTCATCTTTAGCGTCAATCGTATATGAGGCTACCGCACCAATTTCGATTGCTTTATCTTTAATAAAGTCTAAGTTCTTTCCTTCTCCAACATCTAAACAACAAGCTATTACATCATATCCTTCATCCATTAACCATTTAATAGAGACTGATGTATCCAGTCCCCCTGAGTAAGCTAAAACAACTTTTCCTTTATTCATAAAAACACCTCATCCGATTAATTTTATTGCATGAAAGTATCCTAACATGGCAATAAGATTAAAACAAGCTAAAAGTGTTTTTTTATACTAATTATTGTATTTTTTAGCTTATTTAAGAAAAATTATTGTATATAAATATGTTTTATTCGTTAATTATGTATAAACGCATAAAATAAAAACCAGCTATCGACTCATGATTTTTTCATTTTTATGCACAAAAAAAGACAAGATCGTGATATCTCGTCTTTTTTTATTCGTTTAGAGTTCGCCTAAAAAGTTCTTATGAGTCAATCCTTTATACTCTTCAAAAAAATGCGCAGTATCCAGTTCATCTTGTTTCAATTGAGCGATTAAAGCATCAATCGAATCATATTTTTCCTCATTACGCAAATAATCGTACCAAAACACGGTAACATTTTCACCATAAATATCTTCATTAAAATCAAGAATGTACACCTCAACCGTCAATGGACGATTCGGTTCAAAGGTTACATTATGACCGATAGAGGCCATTCCTTTATAAACTTGACCCCCTACTAAAATTTCAACAGCATATACGCCTATGCGTGGCAATTTAACAAAGTTCTCAACTTCGATATTCGCTGTTGGGAATCCTAATAATCTTCCTCTTGCATCACCATGTACGACTCTTCCAGGTGTAGCATAAACATAACCCAGTAGATTATTTGCAGCAGCCATATCTCCAATCTCTAGAGCTAAGCGAATACGTGTAGAACTGATTTTGTCTTCTTTTGAGAGTTGTTTCTCCACTACTACGATCTCAAAACGATCTTTAGCATATAGCGGCAAATGCTCCATGGAGGCCACTTCTTTTTTTCCAAATGAATAATCAAAACCGGCTACAACCGTTTGAGCATGTAAACCAATAATGTACTGTTCTACAAACTCTTGAGGAGTCAAACTTGCAAAAGCAGACGTAAATTCTACTTCATAAAGAAAATCAACCCCAATTTTTTCCATTAACTCTTCTTTACGAGAAACAGTGGAAAGATATTTATGATGATCCGGATTTAATTTTTTAAACACAATTGATGGATGTTGATTAAATGTCATAACTGCTAATTTCAACTGATTTTTTTCGGCAATTTTTTTTGCTCTGCCGATTACTTCTTGATGACCTCTGTGGACGCCATCAAAAAAACCTAAAGCTAATACTACTTTATCTTTAGGGATTTCACCTTCCTCATATGGATGATGTAATTTAATGATTTCCATAGTGTGAAAACTCCTTTATAAATTATTTCGTAACACTTTAATTGGTTTTAAATACTCTTTTTTTTGCGGGTGAACAGCATAAATACTGACAGCTTTTTGAAGATACATAAACACGATTGGCTTAGACAATAATTCTTCGGGTACAGTATTGATTGGAAGCACTGTGCCATTTTTCACTTTATCCCAAAGCTCTTGATCAATTTCAAAAGAAGCTAACTCTTTCAAACCAAATTCCAAAGGAAATAAAGCTTCTTCTATTTCTTGTTGTTCCATTTTTTCAGCAACTTGCGCTAAGGTTAAACAATCACTGGCTTTAAACGTTCCGCTTAAGATACGTGTTAAGTCTGACATATGGGCAGGGTAGCCCAAATTTGCGCCTAGATCCACTGCTAAAGTCCGAACATACGTCCCTTTTCCACAAGCTACTTCAAATTTCCACGAAACGGTCCCTTGCTCTTCATCTACCAAAAGATCCGAAGTGCGCTTAAATGATTTTATGTCAGCAATTCTAACCGGTCGTTCAACCGTTTCGCCAGCACGAGCATACTCATACAATTTTTTCCCATTTACTTTTACAGCAGAATACATTGGCGGAATTTGAGTAATTTTTCCCACCATATTATTCATAGCTTCATCAATACTTTCCAGTGATGGAATGCTTCTGACACTAACTTGTTCAACAATTTCTCCGCTGCGGTCTTCTGTTGTAGTGGAATACCCTAGTGTGATTTCTCCTATGTATCCTTTACCCGTTTCCATCATATACTCAACAACTTTTGTGGCTTTGCCCACACAAATAGGCAACACGCCATCAACATCTGGATCTAATGTACCTGTATGTCCAATTTTTTTAGTTTTTAAGATTTTTCTGAGTTTAAATACACAATCATGGCTAGTCATGCCACGTTCTTTCCATAAAGGGAGAATACCTTCCATAGCTAAATCCCAACCTTCCTTTTTTCAACTCTCCTAGTATACCATAATTACCAAAATGCCGTCATCCATTTGTTAACTGTATATTAGTTCAATCATCTGTTTTAGTGAGCGAATTGAAAGCTACCTTTGTTACTCTATTCTAGATTTTAGATAAAGCTCGTACTAAGTGAAACATCATTTTGTACGAACTTTATCAATAAATCTGTATTATTAATCAAAAATCTGTATTATTAATCAAATGGATACTTATTTTAATACTCGTTTAATCAATAAAATCATTTATTAATCAATTGGAATTTATTTCAGTGCTCATTTAATCATTAAATTTATTTTGTTAGTCAAATAGATTCTTATTTGCCATCTATTGAATCAATAAATTTAAACGAAAGCTCCTTTACAATGAATGGATACGTAAAAAAGTTCAATAATACAAAATCAGAGACCAGAATCTATGTCCCAGTCTCTTTAGTCTAGATATTTTAAAATTTCTTCTTCATAGCCTGGACTGACTTCAGTCACTACCGAAAGATCTCCATTAGATTCTAAGATTACTGCAAAAACCTTATCAGACGAACATCTTGCTTGAGATCGAATAGCAGAATAAATATTTTCTTTTGTTACTCGACTCTTATTCATTGTATGTTCTAAAAAATCTCCTTTTAAAAACAATACTTTAGGAGGCGGATTAATATAACTAGAAAAAATTGGCCATTTGCTAATGATTTTTGAAATAAGAAACTGCAATAATAATAAGAGAACAATGGCTAAAAAACCATTAAAGATTGTTACTTCTTTTAAAATCAAAGTAGAAGAAATCGTTGATCCTATAGTAAATGAAGTGATAACATCCTGTATACTAATATTGGAAACACTTCTATTACCAAATATTCTTAAGCAGACAAGCAACAATATAAAGGTAATAATCGTTGCAAAAAAGATTCTAATAACTGGTGTCCAACTTTCAAATAAAAGATTGGGCGCTTCCATTTCTGTTTGCAAATTTATTAAAAAGTCTGACATAAAAACACCTCCCTTACTCATTAAGTGTAAAGAAAATGTTTTAAAGAGTAAAGAAATTGAAATCAAAGAAATTTTACTAAATTCTTTAAATAAAAAACCCCCAAAGATTACCTTTGGAGGTTTGAAATAAGTCTCATGTTTTAGTAAGATTTTTTTATCCCACTTAGTTCATTGAGAATTTATTTAGTCTTTATTTAAGTTACGCAATAATTCATCAATATGATTACCATATTCAACAGATTCATCACGCTCAAATTTAATTTCTGGTGTTTTGTAAAGTGACAAACGTTGGCCTAATTCACTTCTAACTAAACCAGAAGCTTTATCCAATCCTAGCTGTGTTTTTTCACGATCGCTAGCTTTATCAGATAAAATACTGTAGAAAACCGTTGCTTGTTGTAGATCACCTGTTACACGTACGTCGGTTATATTTACATCAGCAACACGGGGATCTTTCACACGTTTTTTCAAGATATCATTTACTTCCCTTTGAATTTCTTGAGAAACGCGACCAATTCTATGATTTGCCATGTTTAACCCTTCTTCCTTACGTATTACTTACGTTTAATTTCAACCATTTCATAAGCTTCGATAACATCATCCACTTGAACTTCGTTGTAATCTTTAACCATAAATCCACATTCGAATCCTTTTTTAACTTCTTTAGCATCGTCTTTAAAACGTTTCAAACTTGCTAATTCGCCTTCAAAGATAACGATATTGTCACGAATCAAACGGATGCTGCTGCTACGAGTGATGTAACCATCTGTAACAAATCCTCCGGCAATTGTTCCAACTTTTGATACTTTGAATGTTTCACGAACGACTGCTTGTCCAGTTACTTTTTCTTCGTATTCAGGATCCAATAGACCCTTCATAGCTGTTTCAATCTCATCAATAGCATTATAGATGATACGGTGTAAACGAATATCAACTTGTTCTTGATCAGCTTGAACCTTAGCTTGTGGTGTTGGACGAACATTAAATCCGATAATGATTGCATTACTTGCAGCTGCCAAAGTGACATCACTTTCGTTGATCGCTCCTACTGCTGTGTGGATCATTTTCACACGGACGCCTTCTACATCAATTTTTTGTAAGCTTGATGATAAAGCTTCTGCAGAACCTTGTACGTCTGCTTTAATAATAACATTAACGTCTTTTAATTCGCCTTCTTGTAAACTAGAGAATAAGTTATCAATGGTCACACGATTCGTTACCGAACGTTGTTCAGCCATTGCCTTTTTCTCACGAGTTTCTCCAGCTGTACGAGCTGTTTTTTCATCTTCAAAGACAACGAATTGATCTCCTGCTTGAGGAGCATTGTTTAACCCAGTAATTTCCACTGGAGCAGAAGGGCCAGCATGTTTCACACGACGACCATTTTCGTTAACCATTACACGAACACGGCCGTAAGTATTCCCAACTACAATAGGATCTCCTACATTCAATGTTCCTTCTTGAACAAGTAAAGTAGCAATTGGACCTTTTGATTTATCTAAACGAGCCTCAATAACTGAACCAAGTGCTAAACGAGTAGGATCTGCTTTTAAATCTTCCACTTCAGCTACAAGTAAGATCATTTCTAATAATTCATCTAAGTTTTGTCCGAATTTAGCTGAGATTTCAACAAAGATAGTGTCTCCACCCCATGATTCAGGAACCAAACCATATTCAGTTAATTCTTGCATAACACGTTCAGGATTTGCATCTGGTTTATCCACTTTGTTCACTGCTACAATAATTGGAACTTCAGCAGCTTTAGCATGGTTAATCGCTTCAACTGTTTGAGGCATAACACCATCGTCTGCAGCTACCACAATAATGGTGATATCTGTTACATCTGCACCACGAGCACGCATAGTTGTAAACGCAGCATGTCCTGGAGTATCTAGGAAGGTAATGGTTTTTCCATCAACATCTACTTGGTAAGCTCCGATATGTTGTGTGATTCCACCAGCTTCGCCTAAACTAACTTTTGTATTTCTAAGTGAGTCTAGTAAAGTTGTTTTACCATGGTCAACGTGTCCCATAATGGTTACTACTGGTGGGCGAGAAGTAAGGTTTTCTTCAGCAGATTCTTGTTCAAAGTACACATCTAAATCAGATACATCTACTTGAACTTTTTCTTCCGTTGCAATACCATACTCTTCAGCCAATAATTCAATGGTTTCTTTACTTAAGCTTTGATTTAATGTTGCTGCGACACCAAGTAGGAATAATTTTTTGATGATCTCAGCTGGTTCGCGGTAAATCTTTTTAGAAATATCTGCTACTGTCATACCATCTGTATACACAAGTACTTCTGGTAACTCTTTAAATTTACGTGCTACTGGTGGTGCTACCGGTTTAGTTTCACCTTTTTTACCTTTTCTTTTACGTTTGTTGAATCCGCCATGTGTTCCTACACTACCACGGTTAAACGGTCTATTACCCGTTCGTTTATTTTTATTACCTGCTGGAGCTGCTGCTGCACGTTGTGGTGCTTGATTTCCAGTTCCAGTTTGAGCAGTTTGACTGCTTGTTTGCGTTTTTGGTTTTGTTGATGCAGCTGGTTTAGCAGCTGGTTTATTTGTTGATGCCGGTTTTACAGTTGTTGTATTTTTCGGCTTGTTTGTACCAGCTTGATTTTCTTTTGCTGGACGGTTTGGTTGATTGGATTGGTTCTTCTGATTCGTTATAGTATTACCACCTTTTTGATTTTTTGTACTTGAAGTACTCGTTGATTCTGTTTGACCACTCTTATTAGGAGCTGTATTGCCTTTTTTATTTGAAACAAATAATTGATTTAGTTGTTCAACTTGTTTGTCTTCCATTGAAGACATATGGCTATTGTAATCAATCCCAAGTTCTTTTGCTTTATCAATAACACTTTTAGTTGGTACATCTAATTCTTTAGCGTACTCATATACACGTTTTTTAGCCATGTTATCACCCTCCAATTAAATTGATAATAATTCTCGGAATTTTTTTCCAAAGCCATTATCCGTGATGGTGCAAATGGTTCGTTCTCTTCCTATTGCTTGGCTTAATTCACTTCTCGTAAAGTGAATTATAAAAGGAATTTCATAATAACTACACTTATCCGAGACTTTTTTCTTCGTATTTTCACTTGCATCGGTCGCTACAATCACAATTTTAGCAGACTGATTTCTGATTTCTTTTAAACTTAAGTCTTCACCAGTAGTCAGTTTCCCAGCTCGTGTTGCCATGCCTAAAAGATTTAAAACTTTTTGTTCTTCTATCATAAACTCATCCTAGCTTTTTGATGCGTAACATAGTCCAAAAGTTCTTGATAAAAAGCATCGTCCAATGTTGTAGTACCTAATACTTTATCCAGCACATGTTTTTCCCATGCGGATTGTACAATTTCAGGTTCAATTGAGACATAAGCTCCTCGTCCAGGCAATTTTCCGCTTGGATCGATAGATACTTGATTTTCTTTATTAATTACAATTCGAAGCATATCTTTTTTAGGTTTCATTTCGTTGGAAATAACACATTTCCTCATAGGAATTTTACGTTTTGGCATCATTTTCACCTCTTGTTAGTCTTCCACGTTATCCCGTTCTTCAGCTAATTCAATCAATTCTTCTGCAGATTCAGCATCTAAATTACCTTCTCCAATGTCATCAGCAATTGTGATTTCATCAAATTCAGAATCTAGGTCTTCAACAGATTCAATGATTTCTTCATCATTCATTTCTTGTTCTTGACTTTCAATAGTTTCAATTACTTCAGCATATTTAACATCTTTTTCTAAACCAGTTTCTTCTTTAGCCAAATTGATAGCCTCCATGTCTGTTTCAGATTTGATATCGATTTTATATCCTGTTAATTTAGCCGCTAATCGAGCATTTTGTCCGCGTTTTCCAATTGCAAGAGACAGTTGGTAATCAGGAACAACTACTAAACAGCTGCCGTTAGATTCATTGAATGTCACACTGACAACTTGAGCAGGATTCAAAGCATTTCCGATATATGTTGCAGGATCTGCATCCCATTCAACGATATCCATGTTTTCACCTTTTAACTCATTTACGATTGCTTGAACACGTTGTCCTTTAGGTCCTACACATGTTCCAACTGGATCAATGTTTTCTTCTCTCGAACGAACTGCTACTTTAGCACGGTCACCCGCTTCTCTAGCGATTGAAACGATTTCGACCACTCCATCATAAATTTCAGGAACTTCTTGTTCGAATAAACGTTTCAATAAATCAGGGTGGCTACGACTAACAAAAATTTGTGGACCTTTTGATGTATTTTCAACTTTTGTTACGTATACTTTGATACGATCATGAGGTTTGTATACTTCATTAGGAATTTGTTCTTGTTTAGATAAAACAGCTTCAATTTTACCTAAATTAACGTAGATATAACGGTGATCTTGTCTTTCAACAATTCCTTGCATAATATCATTTTCATAAGCAATGAATTCATTGTAGATAATGTTTCTTTCCGCTTCTCGTACACGTTGCATGATGACTTGTTTAGCTGTTTGAGCAGCAATTCTTCCAAAGTCTTTAGGAGTTACTTCAAAACGAATTTTGTCGCCTAATTCATATGCTTTGTTTAATTCTAAAGCTTCTTCCATACCTACTTCAAGACGAGAATCATAAACGACATCTACCACTTCTTTAACAGAGTAAACATGGATATTCCCTTTTTTTAAATCAAATTCAACTTCAACGTTTTGTGCTTGATCATAGTTTCTTTTGTACGCTGAAACTAAAGCAACTTCTAAAGCTTCGATAACGAATTCTTTTGAAATTCCTTTTTCTTGTTCCAAAGCCTCAAGAGCATTTAACATTTCTTTGCTCATTTTTTACTTCTCTCCTATCCTTAACACTAATTTAAATTAAAATTGAATCGCTCTTCTAGCTTTCGCAATTGTTTTTCGACTGAATTCGATATCTTTCACTCTAGTTTTAACGCGAATAGTCAATATTAACGTTTCATCATTTACTTCTTTTAAAGTGCCTTCATAAACTTTTTCACCATCTACAGGTTCGTATAAAGAAATATGGATATATTCCCCTACTGCATTGACATAATCTTCTTCTTTTTTTAGTGGTCTTTCAGCTCCAGGAGATGAAACCTCTAAGAAGTATGCTTGCGGTATTGGATCCGGATTGATTTTGTCCATGTGTTCGCTAATTTGTTCGCTAACCAATGCACAATCCTCTAAATCAATACCTTCTGGCTTATCAATATAAACTCTCAAGAACCAGTTTTTGCCTTCTTTTATAAATTCAATGTCTTCTAATACAAACTGATTTCTTTCAACAATAGGTTGCACGATTTCAGTTACTGTTTCTACCACATTACTCAACTTTTTCGCCTCCTTATAGTTAGTTTTCTAACTTACTGCCGAAAAAGAGTGAGCGTCACCGCTCACTCTCAACAGAATATCTAAATCCAAATAAATAGTACCATAAATTCGGACAATAAGCAACAAAACACCATCAAATAAGTCTTTCCAGTTGTGTTTCACTTTAAAAATTTTTCTGATTTAAATTAGTTGAGTTCTTAAAAGAGGTCAAATAAGGATAATTGATTTTCATCTGGTAATCCTTTTAATACACCATTTTCATTCAAAAACTCAATAACAGTTTTAGAAACTTTCCCTCTTTTAGCTAAATCTTCTTTAGAAAGGAACGGTTTTTCGTTTCTAGCTTCCTTAATTTGTTTAGCCACATTGGCTCCTAAACTCGGAACAGCTCTAAATGGCGCAATAAGCGAATTACCTTCAATGACAAAATTAGTTGGATCTGATTTTTCTAAATCTACCATTTTAAATTCAAATCCACGCTCAACCATCTCATTACACAATTCTAAAACGGTTAGTGTATTTTTTTCTTTTGTTGAAGCATCTAATCCTTTATCCGTGATTTCTTTCATCTTTAATTTTAAGCTTTCTTTTCCTTTCGCCATAGCGACTAAATCAAAATCGTCAGCGCGTACGGAAAAGTAGGCTGCATAATAAAGGATTGGAAAGTGCACTTTATAGTAAGCTACTCGTAAAGCCATTAATACATATGCAGCAGCATGGGCTTTAGGGAACATATATTTGATTTTCAAACAAGACTCGATATACCATTCAGGTATTTTTTGATCTCGCATCGCTTTTTGCCAATCATCAGGAATCCCTTTTCCTTTACGAACAGATTCCATAATTTTAAAGGCTATACCATCTTCTAAACCATTATGAATAAGATAAACCATGATATCATCACGACAACCAATTACTTCTGACAAAGGAATATTATTCACACGAATCAATTCTTCCGCATTTCCTAACCATACATCTGTTCCATGCGATAATCCGGATATTTGAAGCAACTCAGCAAAAGTTGTTGGCATGGTTTCTTCTAGCATCCCTCTTACAAAACGTGTACCAAATTCTGGTATGCCTAATGTACCCGTTTTTGATTGGATCTGTTCTGGTGTTACGCCAAGAACTTCAGTTCCACCAAAAATCTTCATCACTTCTGGATCATCAGTCGGAATGGTTTTAGGATCAATCCCAGATAAATCTTGCAACATTCTAATAACGGTTGGATCATCATGACCCAAGATATCTAGTTTCAACACGTTGTCATGGATGGAATGGAAATCAAAATGCGTTGTTTTCCATTCTGAATCTTGAGCATCTGCTGGAAATTGGATAGGAGTAAAATCATATACATCCATATAGTCGGGTATAACAATAATTCCGCCTGGATGTTGACCAGTTGTTCTTTTGACTCCAGTTGACCCTTTTGCCAATCGATCAATTTCTGCAGCACGTAAGGTCAAATTATTGTCACGTTCGTATCCTTTTACATAACCAAACGCTGTTCTGTCTGCAACAGTACCAATCGTTCCAGCACGGAATACATATTCTTCACCGAAGAGTTCTTTCGTGTAATTATGTGCTTTTGCTTGATAGTCACCTGAGAAGTTCAAGTCAATATCCGGTACTTTGTCTCCATAAAAACCTAAGAACGTTTCGAAGGGAATATCGTGTCCATCTTTGTGCAGACGTGCTTCACATTTCGGACAGTTTTTATCTGGCAGATCATACCCCGAACCAACAGAGCCATCTGTAAAGAATTCAGAGAACTGGCAATTAGGGCAAGTATAGTGTGGCGGCATCGGGTTAACTTCTGTGATCCCGGTCATCGTTGCAACAAAACTAGAACCAACCGATCCCCTTGAACCAACTAGGTAGCCATCTGACATACTTTTATGAACCAGTTTTTGTGAAATCAAATAGATAACCGAGAATCCATTTCCAATAATACTGTTCAGTTCTTTTTCGATTCTTTTTTCAATGATTTCTGGTAAAGGATTGCCATATAGTCTATGTGCTTCATCGTAGCTCAATTGACGTATTTCATCCTCTGAACCTTCAATTTTTGGAGTGTATAGATCCGTTTTTATCGGTGTGATATCATCTTCCACCATATCTGCAATCTTATTTGTATTCTCCACAACAATTTGTTGGGCAGTTTCTTTTCCTAAAAATGAAAAAGTTTCTAACATTTCCGTTGTCGTTCTAAAATGAACTTCTGGTAATTCTGCTCGGTTCAACGCATTAGCTCCACCTTGAGAATTAATCAAAATTTTACGATAAATACTATCTTCTGGGTTTAAATAATGCACATTTCCAGTTGCAACTACCGGAATATTCAACTCTTTTCCTATTTTGACAAGATTACGAATAATTTCTTCTAAATCTGATTCATTTGTAACCAACTCTTGTTCGATTAGAGGCGCATAAACTTCTTTTGGCATAACTTCAATATAATCATAAAATTTCGCTTTATTTTTTGCTTCATCATATCCTTTTTGCATCATGGCCTCAAAAACTTCTCCTTGACTACAAGCAGTGCCAATGATCAATCCTTCTCTAAATTTATTCAATTCAGAACGGGGCAATCGTGCAGTTCGGAAGAAATAATTGACCATGGATGAAGAAATCAATTTAAAGAGATTTTTTAACCCAACTTGAGAAGTTGCGATAATGGTTGCATGAAATGGTCGAGCCCGTTTATAGGCATCACCTTCACCAATATGTTCGTTTAATTGATCATGATAAAACATCTCATGTTCTTCTCTAGCCTCTTTTAGAAAAAGCCAACACAATTGTCCAGTCGTTTCAGAGTCAAAAATAGCACGGTGATGTTGTTCTAAATTAATTCCGTATTTTTTTGCTAAAGTGTTTAACCGATGACTCTTATATTGCGGGTGTAAAAAACGTGACAATTCTAACGTATCAATTACCGGATTTACAGCATCTGGGATATTGTGTTTAGCGTTACTTGTATTTAAAAAGCCCATATCAAAACTAGCATTATGAGCAACGAGTATATGATCGCCCGCAAATTCTTTAAATAACGTTAAGACTTCTTCCTCAGATTTTGAGCCATGAACCATTTCATCCGTAATACCCGTTAAATTAATTGTTGTCTGTGACAACGGATGACCGGGATCAATGAATTGTTCAAAAGACTCAATAATATTTCCTTTGTGCATTTTAACGGCTGATAACTCAATAATGCTATTGTATACGGCTGAAAGCCCGGTTGTCTCCACGTCAAATACGACATAAATCGCTTCTGATAACTCAATGTGTTCAGGATTATAGGCAATCGGTACACCATCATCCACGATATTCGCTTCAATCCCATAAAGAATTTTAATATCATTTTTTTGACCAGCATGAAAAGCATCTGGAAAAGATTGCGCACCAAAATGATCTGTTATTGCAACAGCTTTATGACCCCACTTAGCTGCTTGATCCACTAAATCTATAACGGTATTCGTTGCATCCATTTGACTCATATTGCTATGCAAATGCAACTCAACACGTTTGTTGTCCTCTGGAGCAGTATCTTTACGTGTCTCATGATCCCATTCCGTAATGTCTTGAGCATTCAACACGAGATCCCGCATAAAGTTGTCTTCTTGGACACTACCTCTTACTCGGATCCACATTCCCTTTTTTACAGCCGCAAAAGCTGCTTCATCTTCAGGAGAGTTAGAGAATTTTTTTACTGAAAAAGAAGACGTATAGTCCGTCATTTTTAGTATAAGTAATTGTCTTTCTGATCTTAATACTCGTACTTCAACATCAAAGACATATCCCTCGATTGTAACGCGACGCTCTTCTTCAACAATTTGATCCATCTGTTTGACTTCTTCTTTAGCCGTAATCTTCCGACCTAACACGATTGGACCTTTTTGAGCTTGAACTTGATTTTTATTGTGTTTCTTTTCTTGTTCTGCTTTTTGTATATTTTCATTGGCTCGAATAGCTAGTAACGTTTCCGATTCTTCTTTTTTCGCTTGGAATTCAGCTATTTTCTTCAGATGAGATTCCTCATCAATAACGGGTTCAATTTTAAATCTTGGAAAACCTAAAGAAACATACGCTTCTTCAACTGGTGGCAAATACTGGTTCATTAAATGTCCTTTGACAACTTCGTTTTCAACATAAAATTGAATTTTTTTTCCATTCAAAAGTGGAAATTGTTCTCTAAAAGGTTTATCACAGATTGGCGAAGAAACTGCACTTAATTTCACTGCAGATGACCAATAATGTTCAAGTTTTTCAATAGTCAGTTTGGGTTGAAGTGTTTCAATGGTCAATTGTACACTAGCAATTGGATTAAAAGCTAATTGCATTTTTTCAGAAAGATTTTGATAAACTTCAAACGGCAAAATATCTTGGAATTGCAAATGGAAGTTCCACAATTTTGATAATTTATGAACCGTTACCTTTAAAACTTTTGCTTGAGAAAAATGAATTTTGTAACGATCTTCATGTTGTAAACCGATTTGTTCGAGTAGTTTTTGAAATAATTCTTCTTGATTTAAACTCATGAGAAACTCCTTTCACTTACTAAGGGTAGTACTAAGAAGCAAAACGAACAATCAAAGTACAATTGTAAAAGGAGTACAGACAAGTGGATGTGCGTACTTGTTTGAACTCCTTTAATAGTAATGTCTTCGTGCGATTAAATAGAACTTAGTAGAATGTTTAATGTATCGATTAATTCTTCGGTACGTACTTCTAAAGCTTCTCCTGTTTTTCTAAGTTTCAATTCAACAATATTTTCTTGAGCTTTTTTACCTACTGTAATTCGGATAGGCATTCCAATTAAATCTGAATCTTTAAATTTTACACCGACACGTTCATTACGATCGTCTAGGAGAACTGAAAAACCAGCATCTTGTAATGACGTATACAACTCGTTTGATAAGCTAACTTGGTCATCAGCTTTCATATTAACAGGGATCAAATGTAATTCATATGGTGCTAAGTGTCTTGGCCAGTTCAAACCTTCCTCACTCGATTGCTGCTCGGTAATAGCAGAAAGTAAGCGACTAACACCAATTCCATAACACCCCATCACTACTGGTATAGAACGTCCATTATTATCTAAAACCGTAGCATTCAATGGTTTTGAATAACGAGTTCCCAATTTAAAGATATGACCGATCTCGATTCCTTTAGTGAATTTCAATACTCCTTGTCCATCAGGTGATAATTCTCCTTCTTGAACAAAGCGTAAATCAATATAGTCTTCAATTGATGAATCACGATTTAAATTAACATTTAAATAATGATAACCATTTTCATTCGCTCCAGCAACAGCATTGATCATGTCTTGAACATACTCATCTGCAAGAACTCTTACATCTTCACTAATGCCAACTGGACCAATCGAACCAGCATTTACACCAAGATAGTTAACTGTTTCCTCATCGGTTGCTAACTCTAAAAAGGCAGCATCAAGGTAATTTTTTAATTTAACATCATTTACTTCATGATCGCCTCGGATGACAACTAAAACAGGGTTTTCATCTGCAATAAATAATAGACTCTTCATAATTTTTTCTGGTGCTACTTGCAAGAATTCAGAAACTTCAGCAATCGTTTTGCTAGTTGGTGTTTCAACTTTTTCTAAAGCTTTTTCATTCTCAAGCGATTTTTTATGCATATGGAAACTTGTAGCCATTTCTAAGTTTGCAGAATAGTCACTTGAATCTGAATAAACGATCGTGTCTTCGCCGATATCGGATAAAGCCATAAATTCTTTCGAATTGCTGCCTCCCATTGCACCAGCGTCACCAATAATACTTCTAAAATCAAGACCGCAACGCTCAAATATTCTTGTATAAGCTTTTTCAAAATTTTGATAGGTTTCATCTAAGCTTTCGAAGCTATCATGAAAAGAATATGCATCTTTCATAATAAATTCTCTTCCTCTTAACAAACCAGAACGAGGACGTTTCTCATCTCGGAACTTTGTTTGAATTTGATACAAAGAAAGCGGCAACCGTTTATATGAAGAAATTTCATCACGTATCAAAGTTGTAAAAGCTTCTTCATGAGTAGGACCTAAAAGATAGTCACGTCCATGACGGTCTTGTAATGTCATCAAATCTTCACCATATGTTTCATAACGTCCGGATTCTTCCCATAGTTCACGTGGCAATAGTGAAGGCATCAACATTTCAACTGCATTGATTTTTTCAAATTCTTCACGCATAATAGTTTTTAATTTTTCTAATACACGAGTTGCCAATGGCAAGTAGCTGTAAACACCACTCGATATTTGTCTGATGTATCCAGCTCTTAACAACATTTTATGGCTAAGAACTTCTGCCTCATTAGGTACATCTCTTAAAGTTGGAATAAATAATTTTGATTGTTTCATCGTTTGCTGTCTCCTTTTTGACACATTAAATTCATCTCTATCAATTTTTTCGATGTTCTTTAATTAAAAAAATACGTTTGGATATCGTTCCATGTAACTAACACCATCAATAGCAACAATAAGGCGATACCAACCAATGTGATAATGCCTTCTTTTTCTTCACTTAGTGGTTTGCCTCGTATACCCTCTACAATGTTTAATATCAGTTTCCCACCATCAAGACCTGGGATAGGTAACAAATTCACGATTCCTAAATTTACACTCAAGACAGCTAGCCAATTGACTATTCCAATTAACCCTGTTCTAACAACTGTTTCAGTCGTTGCATAAATAGCAACTGGACCACCAAACATGTCAATTGAGAATCCTTTTGTAAACATCGAGCCTAACACAGTAAACAATTGAGTCATTAAGAACCAAGTTTGAGTAAAACCAAAACCGATTTTTGCCCAAAATGATGTATTCAAACTATTTTCTACACCTATTTGTCCTACTTCGGTTCCATCAGCCATTTCATTAGCAGCTGGGGTTAGTGATACTGTTTTCTCTGTTCCATCAGCTGACTCGATATGAAATAGCAATTCCTTATCAGGATTCACTCGTACGATTTCTACCATTTCAGTCCAGCTGGTAATTTTTTCATCATCGATCTGAACGATACGATCGCCATCTTTTAAGCCAGCTTCTGCTGCCGGGCTATCGGGAACCACCGTGCCTAAAATATTTTCTTGGCTGACTACACCACCTTGCATGAAGGCAAGCACTATAAATGCAACCACAGCTAAAATAATATTGTTCATTGGACCCGCAAAGTTTGTCATCATTCTTTTTGGCAAACTAGCAGATTGAAATTGAACGTCAAGCGGAGCGATCTGAACTTCTGTTCCATCTTCTTCTATGATCATGGCATCTCTTAGTACTGGGTAGCGGACCAAGTTTGTTTCATCACCAGCTAAGTAACCCTCTACAAATAAGTCTTTTTCTAAATCAATAGCACTTATTTCCATTGGGACTGCATCTAATAATTGCTTTTTCTTATAATTATTGATCAATGTCACTTCATTATTATCGTTTACTATTAAGCCAATCGGTGTACCTGGTTTTATTTCAGTTTCCTCTTCATATCCCGCCATACGAACATATCCGCCCACTGGTAAGATGCGAATCGTAAACGTTGTTTCACCTCTACGATAAGAAAATATTTTAGGTCCAAATCCAATAGCAAATTCTCTAACTAAAATACCTGCTTTTTTTGCAAAATAATAATGTCCGAATTCGTGAAAAATAACTAAAATACTAAACACTATAATAAAGGTAATAATGGTAGTGATCATATACTCTCTCCTTTAGTACTTCATTAAAAATTAAAATTTAATTTTATCGTTAATACTGCGTACAAAACAAGTTTAATTCTATCATAATTTGAGTGTAATAACCAATCGACTTATCAATTTATTGTCTATACGAGAAAAGTAGCCATCGCAATAAAGGACAACTACTTTCTTATTTCATATAAAGATTAAATCAATCCTGAAAAATAGAGGATTGGCAAGACGAACAACAAGCTGTCAAATCGATCTAAAATGCCACCATGACCAGGAAGCAAATTACCAGAATCTTTTACATTGTAATACCGCTTAAATGCAGATTCAACTAAGTCTCCAAGTTGTCCAGCTACTGAAAGAACAATGGTTAGAGCTAACATCCAACCAGTATTGTAGTTTTGTGGATAGTAAGTCAAATAAATAAACCCTACAATTAAAGCCATAACTACTCCGCCCAAAGCACCTTCAATAGTTTTATTGGGGCTGATTGATGGAGCAAGTTTGTGTTTACCCAATTTTCTGCCAATCAAGTAAGCTCCAATATCTGTTGCCCAAACCACAAATAAAACAAATAACAATAAATCTAAACCTGAATGTCTTGTTAACAACAAGAATCTAAATCCATACCCTATGTACATTATTCCTAGAACTGAAACCGCAACATCATCAAACGTAAAATTGTTTTTTGAAAATACGGTACAGACTAATAATAATAAGACAAAAAGATATAAAATTATTTGTGAATTCATATATTCAGGTAAAAACATGGATACATAATGTGGAAATAACAATCCTAATAATGCCAAAATAGCAATAAGACCTTCGCTTGTAAAGAGCTTATTGCCCTTCATTCTAAATAGTTCAAATAATGCAATTATCCCCAGACCAGCAACTACAAGTTCTAAAATCCAAGAACCCATATAAACGACTGGAACAAATAGAATAAGAGCGACAATTGCCGTTATAATGCGTTGTTTCACTTGTATTTCCTCCTAACTTAATTATAATCCCCCAAAACGTCGGTGTCGTTTTTGATAAACTCCGATAGCTTGCTCTAATGCTTGTTCATTAAAATCAGGCCAAAGCACTTGAGAAAAGTAAAATTCACTATAGGCATTTTGCCACAACATAAAGTTACTGATTCGTTCTTCACCACTCGTACGAATCATAAAATCAACGTTTTGATAACCTTTTAACTCATGTGTCATTAGAGATTCTTCAAATAATGATTCCGTAATATCCTCAACGTCAATTTCTCCAACTCTGACTTTTTCAGCGATAGCTTTAGAGGCTTCAATCAATTCGCTTCGTCCTCCGTAGTTAAGGGCAAAATTTAATACCATACCTGTATTCTGTTTAGTATCTGCTATTGCCTTTTCGACAGCTTTGCGAGTATGTTTAGGGAGTTGTTCTGTAAAGCCCATAACTTGTACTTGAACATTCTGCTCCATTAACTCAGGTACAAAAGTGTCAAAAAAATCAACCGGCAATTGCATTAAAAAACTCACTTCATCATCAGGACGTTTCCAGTTTTCAGTTGAAAATGCATAAAGCGATAACACTTTCACACCCATTTGACTTGCCCTTTTGGTTACTTTTTTTACAGTATTCATTCCCTCTTTATGACCAGCGATTCGAGGCATAAATTTATTTTGAGCCCAACGACCGTTTCCATCCATAATAATAGCAATATGTTGTGGAATTTTTTCATTAGCATTAAAAGAAACATCTGTGATTTCTTTTTGATTTTTTTTCTTAAATAACCAGTTCAAGTGTTTCCCTCCACTTCGTAATTCACCATTACTCATTGTAGCAAAAAAGGGGGTAAAATCCTATTAAATTTAATAATAAACAAATTTTTTAGCAAATCTTTAAGGAATAGCGATAGTGGTTTCTTTTGATCCTTTTATAAATTCGACACTTACTCTTCTTTATTTATCAAATAATAACAGTAAGAGCCTTTTAGTGGGCTCAAAAAATGAATAATGCTATAATAAATTATACTCAATTAGTTACTTAAGGAGGACACTAAAATGAACAGAAGAATTAAAAAATTTATAGTCGGTTTAATCATTTCTGCTATAGTAACCAAGTTAACTAGTCTGTTAATGGGTGATGATAAAGAAAAAGTTTAACACCATTTAAATTGCAAACGCAACGCCGTCCAGTCATTAAGATTGGGCGGCGTTGCGTTTGCAATTTTTGTGTTTATTTTGTTGCACCCTCTGTTATCCCTTTAATAATGTACTTTTGAAGGAACATGTATAAAATAATGATGGGTACGATAGCGAGTACAAGTCCTGCTAGAGCAAGGTGCCATTGTCTGGTGTACTGTCCAAAAAAATAAAACATTTGTAAAGGAAGTGTATGCATCCCTTCTTTATTGATCACTAATGATGGAAGTAAGTAATCATTCCATATTTTAATGGTATTTAATATAATCACCGTTACCGTTGTCGGTCTTAATAAAGGGAAGATAATAAACTTGAAAATTTGAAATGGACTTGCACCATCTAATATTGCGGCTTCATCTAATGATTGTGGAATAGATCTTAATGCTCCATAAAAAAGGAAAATAGATAAACTAGTAGAAAAACCTAAATTCATAAAAATCAACCCTACTCGGTTCAACATATTTATTTTTCCAAACAATTCTACTAAAGGAATCATAATTGAATGAAAAGGAATCAACATGGTTAATGCACATAAGAAATAAATGATGGAACTTGCTTTTCGTTTATTTCTAGAAAGAGCATAAGCTGCCATGGCAGTAAAAACAACAATGATTAATACACTAACGGCTGTAATCACAAATGAATTCATAAAACTTCTAACATAATCCAAATCTTCAAATGCTGCTGGGTAATTTTCGGCCGTTACTTGTTCTGGCCAAAATAAGGTATTAGTAAATATTTCGCTTTTGGTTTTTATTGAATTAATAAAAATTAAGATAAAAGGGTACAACCACATAAGTGAAAGAATTCCGCCTAAAAGATACACCAAGTTCCGGGTCAATTTAGCTGATTTCATCATAAGTCCACTTCCCTTTTTCTTGTGATATAAATTTGTACAATTGATATGACAGCTACTATAATAAAGAAAATAATAGCTTTAGCTTGTGCATACCCCTGTTCAAAAGAGACAAACGCTGTATTGTAGATATTCATTGCAACCATTTCAGTAGAACCAAATGGACCACCAGCTGTCAAAGCTAAATTTTGATCGTAAACTTTAAAAGCGTTAGATAGTGTTAAAAACAAACTGATTGTAAAAGCTGGAGCAACCATTGGAAATTTTATTCGCCAAAACTTTTGTTGTGAGCTTGCACCATCTATTTCAGCTGATTCTAACAACTCAGCTGGTATTCCATTTAAAAAGGAGATATAAATCAGCATAATATATCCACTCATTTGCCATAAAAATAGGATCACTAGTCCCCAAAATCCTGTTCTTGCATCTGCTAGCCAACCGTTAAAGAAGTTTAAATTAGTCAATGAAGCAATTCCTTCAAATGCATTGATAAAAATAAATTGCCAAATAAAGCCTAATATGATCCCACCTATAAGATTTGGCATAAAGAAAATCGTTCGAAAAATCGTGCTCAATCTACTCATTTTTTGCGTGACTAATAATGCAAAACCTAGACCTATAGCATTAACTCCTATCACTGAAACCAATGTAAATCTAAAAGTAAACGAAAGACTTTTCAAAAATTGGTCATCCTTTACAATTCTCGTATAGTTTTCTAAGCCAATGAACGTAGACTGAAATCCATCAGAATCAGTAAAGGAATAATAAATTCCATAAACCAATGGCAGAAAAATGATGAAAAACAAAGCTAAAATACAAGGCAATAAGAATACCCAATAATACATTGAATTTTTTCTCTTTTTCACTCTACTCCCCCCTTAATCAGCATAGGATAAAAAAATGTAAAAGATAAATTCATTCGTATACAAATAGAATTTATCTTTTGACAAAACAAGTTGTATTTCATTAAATTTACTACTGTTTCATACTTGAAAATTGTTCTGCAGTTGTTTGTTCAAATTCATCCCAAGTAATGTCACCATTTAAATATCTTTGAAATTCAGGATGCAAGACATTTTGGAAATACCCGTCTGGATATTGTTTATGAGCCATTGCAGTTGTTTCACCATCAAGAAGTGCCTGGTAAATTTCTTTCGAAACAGGATCTTTGATACTGTCTACATCAAATCCTTCATGCGCAGGAATAAATTGTAACTCATCAACAATCGTTTGCTTTCCAATATCTGAAGTAAACATCCAATCTAAAAATTCTTTTGCCTCTGCTACTTCTTGTTCATCTCCATTTTTATTAATCCCCAAATACCAAGGAGCCCCAACTACAAGCTTACCTTCTGTATCACTCTCAACGAAAAGAGGGAGAATACCTAATTTATTTCCGGCGAATTCTGGATCTAACCCATTCAAAGTTGGTACGATCCAGTTTCCTTGATGAACCATTGCAACCCGTCCGTTGATAAATAAATCTTCTACAGATGAACTGTAATCTACTGTTAAGATAGGTTGGACATTGTGTTCGATGATCAAATCTGTATAATTTTTCATTTTATCGCCATATTCCCAATTTAATTCTGTAGCATCATAAGCTGCAAGAATATTATTATCAAATTCAGGAGCTGTAAAATTAGCTGAAAATTGATTGGTCACAAAGTCCTCTCCACCGCTATAAGCAAAAACCGCATCCAATCCTAAATCATCTTTTTGACTTTCTAGAGTATTAACTGCATCCACAAAATCATCATATGATTGAATTTCTTCTGGATTTATACCAGCTTTTTCAAAAATTTCTTTATTGTACATCCAGCCAAATCCTTCATTATTCATCGGTATACCATAAGGAACCCCATCAATTGTTCCACCATCTAATTGACCCTCTATACTCGATGTCGCAGCGTCCATATCTGAAACATCTAATAGGGTGTTTTTATAGCGTTCAATCTCTGGCAACCCACCTAGCATTAGAATAGTTGGCTCATCTCCTGAAGCAAATTTGGCTTGCATTGCTGCAGCACCATCCCCACTTCCAACGGTAGTAAATCTAATTTGTACATTCGGATTTTCTTCATTATATTTTTCAGCTAGAGCTTCCAATTGTTCATTGATTTCTATTTTTTGATTAAAAAAATCTACGACAACTTCATCTTCACTTCCTGAATCATTCGAAGTGCTACAACCTACCAAAAACACGATCAAAATAAAAAAAGGTAACATTAGTTTCTTAACCTGTCTTTTCATATTTTTCTCCCCTTACCGTATGGTATATTTGTAATAGCCAATAAAATCAGGTGATCATTTCCCCCTCCTACTATTTGAAATACAATCAACTAAATCCTTTTTGTTAAGTTAGCCATTTCACATCAAGAGTAAAGTTACTGTTTACTCCTCCTTAACTTATGGGTAAATTTTAACATATCGTAAAACGGTTTCATAATTTTAAGCACCTTAATAAGATAGAACAAAGGAATAGACTAAATCTTTTTTTTACGAATTATGCAGCAGAACATAGCCAAAAAAAAAGGTTAGGACAATTTAATTTGTCCCAACCTTTTTACTTTATTATTTAATTAAACGTCTAATAATTCTTTTTCTTTATCTGCAGCAATACCATCAATATTTTTAACACTGTCATTTGTAATTTTTTGGATATCTTCTTCAAAAGTACGCAAATCATCTTGAGTAATTTCATTATTTTTTTCTGCTTTTTTCAATTCATCAATTGCTTCACGACGAATGTTACGAACTGAAACTTTAGCATTTTCAGCTTCTTTACCCACTTTTTTTGCTAATTCTTTGCGACGTTCTTCTGTTAGTTGTGGAATGACCAAGCGAATAACATTTCCATCATTTGCTGGACTGATACCTAGGTCACTTTGCATGATCGCTTTTTCAATATCCGCAATAGATGTTTTGTCAAAAGGTGTAATCATTAACACACGAGGTTCTGGTACTGAAATTTGAGCCAATTGTTTTAATGGTGTTGGTGCTCCATAATACACAACATTGATTCTGTCTAATAATCCTGCATTCGCACGGCCTGCACGAATTGTTCCTAGTTCACGCTGTAAAGCACCTTCTGTTTTAACCATTTTTTCTTTCATTGTTTCTAAAATTGCGTTTGTCATAGTTATTTCCCCCTAACCGTTGTCCCAATAGTTTCACCTAATGCAACACGTTTTATGTTTCCAGTTTCATTTAAATTAAATACGACCAATGGAATGTTGTTATCCATACTCAATGAACTTGCAGTTGTATCCATTACTTGTAAACCTTTATTAATGATTTCTAAATGTGTTAATTCTTCAAATTTTGTAGCTGTTTTATCTAGTTTAGGATCCGCTGAGTAAATACCATCAACGTTATTTTTAGCCATCAAGATAACATCAGCATCAATTTCTGCTGCTCTTAAAGCAGATGTTGTATCTGTTGAGAAATAAGGGTTTCCAGTTCCACCAGCAAAGATGACAACTCTTCCTTTTTCTAAATGACGCACTGCTTTTCTACGAATATACGGTTCAGCAATTTGACGCATTTCAATAGACGTTTGTACACGAGTTGGAACTCCTTCATTTTCAAGGCAATCTTGCAATGCTAAAGCATTCATAACTGTAGCGAGCATTCCCATATAGTCTGCTTGCGCTCGTTCCATACCCATCTCAGAGCCTACTTGACCGCGCCAAATATTTCCGCCTCCAACAACAATAGCAATTTCTACACCTAATTCTTTTACTTCTTTAATTTCTTTACAGATTTCTTTGATTGTTGGTGGTTTTATTCCAAATCCTGTATCACCAGCTAAGGCTTCACCGCTTAGTTTTAAAACAACTCGTTTGTACTTTGGTTCATTCATTTATATTTCCCTCCATCGGCTCGTTCACTTTTACTATTTTACCACACTCTGACAGAAACTTCATTTAAAAGATGGACCTTGTACCGGTTCCTTTATTGAGATCACTATGTATCAAAAATTTACAGAACGAACAAGCTTATTCTCTTTTAACTAGCTCAATCCAAAGCAAATGAGTCAACAAAAAAACTGTAGTAAAAAAGGAACGCAATTGTTGCGCTCCTTTTTTAACTAAAATCGAATTATTTATTAACTTGATTCATAACTTCTTCAGCAAAGTTATCTTCACGTTTTTCAATTCCTTCGCCAACTTCAAAGCGAACAAATGATTTAACTGAAGCACCTTTAGATGCAATATATTTACCAACTGTTAAATCAGGATCTTTAACAAAAGGTTGATCAACTAGAGAAATTTCAGCTAGATATTTGTTTAAACGGCCTTGGATCATTTTTTCAACGATATTAGCTGGTTTGCCTTCATTTAAAGCTTGCTCAGTCAATATTTTTGTTTCATGATCGATTTCTTCTTGAGAAACTTGATCGCGAGAAACGTATTTAGGGTTGATAGCAGCAATGTGCATAGCAATATCGCGAGCAACATTTTCGTCAGTTGTTCCTTCAAGAACAACTAATACAGCAATACGTCCTCCCATGTGAGAGTATGCTCCAAAAGCGTCTGCGTCAGTTTTTTCAACGCGTGCAAAACGACGTAACTCGATTTTTTCACCGATTTTAGTTACTCCTGCTAATATTTCAGTTTCTACAGTCCCATTTCCTGCTTTAAGAGATTGAGCCGCTTCAACTGTTTCAGGGTTTCCTTCAGCAATTGCTTCAGTTACATCTTTAACTAATTTTTGGAATTGTTCATTTTTAGAAACAAAGTCAGTTTCAGAGTTGATTTCTGTAATAGAACCAACATTTCCATTAATGTATACACCAGCTAATCCTTCAGCAGCAATACGATCAGCCTTTTTAGCTGCTTTTGCCAGACCTGTTTCTCTTAAGTGATCCACTGCAGCGTCGATGTCTCCATCAACAGCAACCAATGCTTTTTTAGCGTCCATCATTCCAACGCCTGTCATATCACGTAATTTTTTAACTAGTTGAGCTGTTACTTTTGCCATTCTATATTTCCTCCTAGTGAGTTGTATTAGTCTTTTTTTTAAGTTGATTTTCATAAAAAAAAACTGTCTCGTCATGAAAGAAATGACGCCGCTTCGTAAAAAGTCGCTTCTCACTTCTCCCTACTCGAGACAGCCTATATCAATTTAATTAGTTATTATTCAGCGTTATTTCCTTCAACAACTTCAACGATTTCTTCAATTGAAGCAGTTTCAGTAGATTCTGGTGCTTCAGCTGTGAAAGTTTCTTCAACAACTTCATCTTCACCTTGGTTTCCTTCAATCATAGCATCAGCCATTTTTGAAGTAATCAATTTAACAGCGCGGATAGCGTCATCGTTTGATGGGATGATAACATCGATTTCATCTGGATCACAGTTAGTATCAACCATTGCTACTACTGGAATGTTTAATTTGTGTGCTTCTTGAATCGCAATACGTTCTTTACGAGGGTCAACAACAAACATTACATCAGGAATTCTAGGCATATCTTGGATCCCACCTAAGAATTTTTCAAGACGGTCACGTTGTTTAATCAAGATTCCAACTTCTTTTTTAGGAAGGACATCAAAAGTTCCGTCTTCTTCCATTTTGTTGATAGCTTTCAAACGTTTGATACGTTTTTGGATAGTGTCCCAGTTTGTTAATGTTCCACCTAACCAACGGTGGTTTACAAAGTATTGTCCAGAACGAGTTGCTTCGTCTTTAATAGCTTCTTGTGCTTGTTTTTTAGTACCAACGAATAAAGCGATTCCGCCATTTTCAGATACTTCTTTCATGTAGTTGTATGCTGTATCAGCTAACTTAACAGTTTTTTGTAAGTCGATGATGTAGATACCGTTTCTTTCTGTAAAGATGTAACGTTTCATTTTAGGGTTCCAACGACGTGTTTGGTGACCAAAATGAACTCCTGCTTCAAGCAATTGTTTCATTGAAATTACTGCCATAATATATTTCCTCCATTGGTTTTTTATTTTCCTCCTTCAAATTCAACTGTAAGGAGACTTGAATAATCAAGCACCGTCCTTTACATCCTTTGAAGTGTGAAATAATTTTCAGTGCTTTTAGCACCGTTAATAATTGTATAGGATATAGATGAAAAAATCAAGCCTAACTATCGTTTTTTATTTCTTATTACATCCCGATACTCAAAATTTCACGAATGTCATCTTCACTTAACTGACTTCCTTCTTTTTGTATTGTTCCGTCTTCTGTAATAATTTGATCAAACAAGGCTTTTTTCTCTTGTTGCAACTGGTCTATTTTCTCTTCAATGGTTCCTTCAGCAATTAGACGTAACACTTGAACAACTTTTTTCTGTCCGATTCGGTGTGCACGACCTGCTGCCTGTTCTTCAACTGCTGGATTCCACCATAGATCATAAAGAATAACCATATCGGCACCGGTAAGGTTCAATCCTGTTCCACCTGCTTTAAGGGAAATAAGGAATACATCTTTTTCTCCAGCATTAAATTGATTCACCATTTCAATTCGTTCTTTTGGTTTTGTTTGACCACTTAAATAAAACGTTTCAACTTCTTGCTCGTCTAATTCTTTTTCAATAATTGCCAGCATTGAAGTAAATTGAGAAAAAATTAAAATACGTCTCCCATTCTCTCTTGCGGTTTGAATCGTTTCTTTAAGTTGCTCCAATTTTCCGGAACTGCCTTCATAATCATCAATGAATAATTTAGGATCACAACAAATTTGTCTTAGACGTGTTAATCCTGCCAAAATCTCGATTCGATTCTTTTTGAACTCTGCTCCATTCATGCTGTTTACACTTTCTTGGATTCGCTGTAAATATGCAAGATAGACAGTTTTTTGTTCTTTGGTCATTTGACTGTATAAGTTGGTTTCAATTTTATCTGGTAACTCTTTCAGCACGTCTTTTTTAATTCGTCTTAGTACAAAAGGACGAATCATTTTAGCAATCTGTTCATTTGGAAGAGTTTTGAACTTTTTAATTGAAGGGAAAAACCCTGGCATGATCAATTGGAAAATTGCCCATAATTCTTCAATTTTATTTTCAATAGGTGTTCCACTTAATGCAAAACGTTTTTTTATGGTTAGATCTCTTAACGCTTGAGACGTTTTTGTATTATGATTTTTCACCATTTGTGATTCATCTAAAATTAGTGTACTAAACGGCATTTTCTTATAATGAACAACATCTTGCCTGAAACTAGGATAGGATGTAATCAAAACTTGATTTGGTTTAACATTTTCAATTAACTGCATTCTTTCTTCAGCTGTACCAGAAATCACAATGCTTTCAACTGATGGAGCAAATTTTTCGATTTCAAAATGCCAATTATAGATCAATGACGCTGGAGCAACAATAAGAAACGGATCATTTTGCCCCTTTTCCTCAATTTCAGATAAAATATAAGTGATAACTTGAATGGTTTTCCCAAGTCCCATATCATCAGCTAAGATACCGCCAAATCCATATTGAGACAACATTTTTAACCATTGGAATCCTGTTTTCTGATAAGGTCTTAATTCAGCGTTTAAAGACTTAGGAACATCAACCTCGAATTCATCTGGAAAATTTAAATCGCGTATCAAATTTTTGAACTTTTTTGATACGGTTCCTTTGGTTTTTTCATCCAGAGAAAATTTTTCGTTCAATTCTAAACCACGATAACTTGGCAGTTGGACCCCACCATTTTGAAATTTCTTTGTGACACGCAATTCATTCAATACGTCACTCACTTGCTTGAAGCTTTCTGATTCTAATGAAAGGATGGTTCCATTATCAAACTTATGAAAAGCTTTTTTCTCTACTAAACTTTTCAGTACATCATCTACTTCTTCAGGTGTAATTCCTTTAATGTCAAAACGAACATCAAGAAATGACCCTTCATTTTGCAAGTCAATAATAGTTTCAGGATCAATTTGATTCAAGAACATACTGTCCAATAAATCATCTACATAAACAGTAGCATCTAATTCAAGTGTTGGAATCTCTTTTGTAAACAAGGTATAAAAATCATCATCACGAACCATTCGTTTCGTATAATCTGTATCTGTACGGTGATAATCAAATCCAATAAGTTGATTAATAACTTTCATTTCTTTTTCACTGTCTCGAATAATTTGTACGCCTTCTTCTGGTAATTGATTTTTTGAAGGGTCAGTAGACAAAATCATGTGTTTATAATTAAATTCTACTGTCGCATGTACTGCTTCATTTCGATATTCAAAATAAACGGATGTTGCTAAAGGTTCTTGAACAAAAGAATCTTTTAATTGGTCATCAATTGAGACATTTCCTATTTTCACAAGTAATGGCATGACATAAGCAGTGAAATCAGGCATATCCGTAGGTTCTATTGTAATATTGTCGCTATCGTACCGTTGTAAAAACTGTTGTAGTGGACGATACGCACGCATTTGTTCTAAAGTTGGCTGAAATATAATATTGTCAGCAACAAACCAATCGTATTCTTTTAGATGGCTGTCTGCTAGACTTGTAATGGATAACATTACCGTATTATTCTTTTGTGAAATATCAAAAGAAAACGGCATTTTATCTTCTACAAACATAATCGTTTTATGCGTGCTAGCTGTTGCAATAAACTGCAGATTCCCACTATCTTGTAAATCTAAAAGCGTTTCTTCCGCTAAAGCAGTCATCAATATTAAATAACGACTGTTTGACAGTAATGATTTTGCATCTTTATTTTCTCCAGCAATCAATTGAATAGATTTCTGTTGCTTATATAAATTTGTTAAAATTTCATTGTCTTCTTTTCTAATAGAAATATCTTTAAAATTAATTTCTTGACCAGCTTTTAGCTCTACCGTTTCTTTTTTAATAAAACTTTCTAAAAATAACGGCAAATCTTTTATAATATACATTTTATCTGTTCCAGCTTTAAGACTTAAGACTAGTACATCAAACGAGGTTCTTGTAAGTGCTGTAGTCATTGGTTTTACTTCAACTTTATATTCTAGTTTCAATGATTGTTTTTGTTTAGCAGAAGTAGTCATTTTTCTATTCTCATTTAAAAATATACGTGTAAAAGACTCCGTTAACTCTTGACCTGGATTAGGTGAGTCAATAGCAACTTTTTTAGCATTCTCAGCTGTCATTACTCGGCTAATTTTTCTATCTCTCAATTCCAATTCAACAGCAACTGTATGTTTGCAATAACCATGATTTTTCCAATAAAGACATTCACAAAAATCATCTTCCTTTGTTGAACCATCTAATTCAACATGAAATATGTCGCTTCCCATGACTTCGGCAGACCATATTTTTTTATCTAATATTGAGTTGACTGAAAGGACGCGTTTTTCTGCAACATATTGTCTTCCTTGCTCAATTACGCGTTCTGGTATACTCCATTTCATTCAACATTCCCCTACTTTCTTGCTTTTCATAATTTTATTTTTTTCAAGCACGTTTTTTTCTATCTCTCTATTGTACGTCATTATGGGTAAAAAAGAAAATTTTTTCTTTTAAATTTGTAGGCTTCAACCGTTTTTGTTCTGCAAACATTTTATATATTCTAGACAATAATGGTTAAATTAAAAATAGCTTGCTAAAATACAGGTTATGAATCATACTATTAGTATAAAAATGTACTAGAAAATTGAATTAATGAGAGGTTGAATCATTTTGTTTTATAGAATTTTACGCGGCACTTTACGCTTTTTGTTAGCGATCTTAAACGGCAATGCCCATTATGAAAATCGTGACAAACTTCCAACAGACACATCTTATATATTAGTGGCACCTCATAGAACCTGGATTGACCCAGTCTATTTAGCACTAGCTGCAAGCCCTAAACCATTTACATTTATGGCTAAAAAAGAATTGTTCAAAAATCCTATCCTTAGTTGGATCATCAGACACGCAAATGCATTTCCTGTCGATCGAACTAACCCCGGTCCAAGTGCTATTAAAACGCCTGTAAAGATCCTTAAAAAAGGGAATTTAAGTTTAATGATTTTTCCAACAGGAACAAGACACTCAAATGAAATAAAGGGTGGTGCTGCTACAATTGCTAAACTAAGTGGTGTGCCAATTATTCCAGCTGTTTATCAAGGACCCATGACTTTAAGTGGATTGTTGAAAAGAAAAAGAGTAACCGTTCGTTTTGGAGACCCAATCACTATAGACCGTACAGTGAAGCTTTCAAAAGAAAACTTAAAGGCAATCGATGAACAAATTCAACAAGCCTTTGACCAATTAGATAACCAAATTGATCCTTCATTTAAGTACGACTATACGAAATAACAAAAAGAGGAGCTGGGACAAATTGTCCTAGCTCCTCTTTTTGTACATACTATGCCGTATTCATCTTAAACTTTTTTTGATGTGCGTTTAACTGTTTTCGGACACACTCTCTTCATTTTTAAGACCATTATTTTGCAAGCGATACATATCATAATAGATACCATTTTGCTGAATCAACTCATCATGTGTGCCACGCTCGACAATTCTTCCATGATCCAATACAAGAATTAAATCGGCATCACGAATGGTAGATAGGCGATGAGCAATAGCCAACGTTGTACGACCTTTCCGCATTTTTCTGAGCCCTTCTTGAATAAGCGCTTCGGTTTCAGTATCAATATTTGCCGTTGCTTCATCCAAAATCAAAATTTTAGGATCAGTAACTATTGTACTTGCAAACGAAATCAATTGCTTTTGTCCTGTTGAATAACTGGCTCCCCGCTCAATGACTTTAGAATCATATTGATTCGGCAATTTCTCAATAAAGGTGTCTGCTTGAACAAATTGAGCAGCTTCTTCTATTTGAAAATCCGTTATAGCTGGATTCTTTAACCGAATATTGTCTTTGATTGTCCCATAAAATAAAAAAGAATCTTGTAAAACTAAACCCATTTTTTTCCTTAATTCTTTTATCGGGTAATTCTTAATAGGAACGTCATCAATCAAGATCTCACCTTCAAAAAATTCATAAAAGCGCATCATAACATTAATAATAGAACTTTTACCACTCCCTGTGTGTCCTACTAAGGCAACCGTTTGTCCAGGTAATGCAACAAAAGAAATATCATTTAATACATTGTGTTTTCCGTCATAAGAAAAACTCACATGTTTAAATTCAATTTTAGCAGCTTGAATCTCAGCCTCTGCTTTTTTGTGTTGTTGCGGTGTATATTCATCATTATCTAACACGTTCAATACTCGACTACTTGAAACGATACCATCTTGAAAGATACTCAAGCTGTCCATCATACTTGTCATAGGATTAAAGAAATTTCGCGCATAAGATGTAAATGCATAAATCACACCTACACTTACTGATCCGTTTAACGAGTCATATCCAAAAAAACCTAAAATAAGAATTAGTGAAAGAGTATATAGAAAATCGATGACTGGACTTAATAAAATTGAATTTGTCTTCACCATTGCATAGCGTAGTTTGTAATAGTCCATATTTGTTTCATCAAACTCTTTTTGCAATCTTTTTTCTTGACGAAATTGTTGGATAATACTCATTCCATTAATTGATTCAGCTAATTTTGAATTTAACAAACTTAGTTTTTCTCTCATATTTCGGTACAATCTTGAACTAAATTTTTGATAATACCAAATGACCACTCCTAGTATTGGGATTAATGCAACAATCCATAGAGAAACCTGAACGTTCAATAGCATCATAGCGATAAGTGAAGTGATAACACCCAGCATCCCTTGTATAATCGTTAAAAATACCGACCAAAATTCTTTAATGGTTTCTGTATCATTTGTCACTCTTGTAACAATTGAACCAGCAGGAGTTTGGTCAAAAAAACGCATACCTAAAGTGTGCAGTTTTTTAAAAATTGCATTACGGATATTTTCTACGGTTTGTTCAGAAGCCATATTATATAAATAAAGATTCAGGTACCAAAAAACAATTTTTACCATCGTCATACCAAAATATATTAAAGCAAACATTCCAATAATTTGATTTGTTGCCGTCCCTTTTGATAAATAATTGTCAATAAACACCTGAAGGATTCTTGGCAAAATGATATTTGTGATAGCTAACAAAACACCAAATAAGATTCCCGCTATGAATTGAAATTTGAAGGGTGAGGCAAACATAATGATCCGTCTTAAAATAGTCACTTGTTCTTTAGTGGTAAATGATTTTGACCAAACTGATTCTTGTTCCATTAGTCTGCACCTCCTTCAATTTTTTGTTCAAGTTGCTGACTGTCAAACATCTCTTTATACCATCCATTTTGAATGATTAAATCAGCGTGTGTCCCTCGTTCGATGACTTCACCATTGTCGATAACAATAATCTCATCTGCATGCATCACACTGCTGATTCGATGAGCAGCTATAATCGTTGTTTGTTCCGAACGTTCATTTTTCAAAGCAGATAATATCCTCTCTTCCGTTTTAGCATCCACTGCGGATAGAGCATCATCTAGAATTAATAATTCAGGTTTAATAATCAGCGCGCGAGCAATTGAAATTCGTTGCTTTTGTCCTCCTGATAATGAAACTCCCCGTTCTCCAACTACCGTATCATATCCATTAGGCATTTCCATGATATCAGAATGAATGGCCGTTAACTCTGCAGCATTTTCAACTTCTTCTTGTGATAGTTCTGGATTAGAAAAGCGAATATTTTCTTTGATACTCGTAGAAAATAAAAATTGATCTTGTGGTACATAACCGATTTGCTGTAACAAGGCATCTAACGTGTAATCTCTGATGTCTTCATTTCCATATAGAATACGTCCACGATAACGATCGTATTCTCTTAAAAGTAATTTAAAAATGCTGGTTTTTCCAGCTCCTGTTTTTCCTACTACGCCGAGCGTTTGTCCACGTTTCAGCTCAAAATGTACCTCTTTTAACGCTGGAACATCGGATTTAGGGTAAGAAAATTTATCAATGGAATAATGAATATCTCCTCTTACTTTTTTCGTTAATGCCGAGGGTTTTTCAATAATTTTCGATCGTTCTAATAGTAATTTCTCTACCCGATTGTAACTTGCACTTCCACGTTCCAAAATATTAAATAATCGGCCAATGGCAAACATCGGCCATACCAGCATAGCTATATAGTTAATAAAGGAAATTAGTTCACCAATAGTGATGGTGCCTGAATTTATATATCTCCCACCCATTACGATGGTCAATACGTAAGAAATTCCCATGATAAAAGTGATTGTAGGGTCAAACAGCGAATCAATTTTATACACTTTTCGATTTTCAGCAACTACTTGCTCTGTTTTTTGTCTGAATTCTTCAACGTCTTCATCTTCTTGACCGAATGTTTTCAAGACCTTCATCCCTGAAATACTCTCTTGCGCTTTATCATTCATATTAGAAAAAGCCGCTTGCGCTCCTCTAAATCGCTCATGGAGTTTTGAACCCAAAACGCGTGAGGCTATAGCAAGCAATGGGAGTGGTATCAATGCAATCAACGTTAATCTCCAGTCAACTACTAGAGCCATGGCAATAATCGTTGTACCCCCTGTAATAATTGAATCAGCTAAGGTCAATATCCCACCACCTGCGACATTTCGAACTGCCGTTAAATCATTTGTTGCATGAGCCATTAAATCGCCCGTGCGGTATTTTTGAAAAAAACTATTGTCCATTTCAGTAAAGTGGTTGAATAATCGTGTTCTAAGTATCCGTTCCAATTTGGCAGATGTTCCCCAAATATTCACACGCCAAATGTAACGAAATAAGTAACTGGCAATTGCCGCACCTATCAAAATACTTAACCACTGGATTAATTTTTTAAGCGTTAACGTTCCTTGACCAACTTCATCTACAATAATTCCCACTATCCTAGGCGGGACTAGTTGAATGATTGCTACAAGAAATAAAAATATCACACCCGTGATATATGCTTTTTTTTCTTGTTTAAAAAACCAACCTAATTTTTTATAAATACCCATTTTCTTCCCTCACCTCTTTACTAATAATCCTATTAATCAAAAAACGCGAACAGATACATATCTGCTCGCACGTTAGTATTATAAGGCAGTGTGTGCCCTTATTTTTTTTTAGTCGTTTTTGTTGTTTGTGTTTTCATTGACGACATCATTTGTTTAATTTTCTTTTCTGATGGTTTTTGTCCCATTTGCATCATTAACATACGCAACATATTTTCGTCAACTGGCGGATTTTTTTTAAAATAATCCATCATGTATTTTCTAGCAAGGAAGAAACCAGCGACTGCTCCACCAACTAAGGCTAAAATAATTAAAAAGATAGCAAGACCTAAATTCATTTTTGATTCACTCCTTTCGAACCTCTCAAGTCTTAATTGTACTAAATATTATTGGAAAAATAAACTAAAATTCTTCTTCTTACGTTAAAAAGTCGCAATTTATCCCATTTACTCACAAAAGAAAGCCATGTAAGTTGAACTTTCAACTCACATGGCCATTTTTTTATAAGTTGTTGTATGTTTTCACAACGTTTTCAACTGTAAAGCCATAGTTTTCAATAACTGTTGCTCCTGGAGCACTTGCACCGTATTTATCTATCCCTACTGAAGCACCATCTAAGCCAACATAACGTTCCCAACCAAATGTGGCTCCCATTTCAATAGATACACGTTTGCGTACTCCATTTGGTAGAACACTTTCTTTATAAGCTGCATCTTGTTTGTCGAATAAATCAAAACTTGGAACAGAAACAACAGAAACATCTTGTCCGCTTTCTTTCAAAGCTTTTTGAGCTTCAATAGCTAACGCTACTTCAGAACCGGATGCCAACAGAATTCCTTCTGGTTTTTCCCCAGCTTGAGGAGAAATAACATAAGCTCCTTTAGCAACATTTGTACGCGCGCCTTCTTTAGTTCCTGGCAATACAGGTAAATTTTGGCGAGATAAAACCAACATTGTTGGATGATCAACTGAAGTGATTGCTAATTCCCAAGCAGCTACAACTTCATTTCCATCTGCTGGACGAAGAATAGACAGATTAGGCATACTGCGCAAACTAGATAATTGTTCTACTGGCTCATGAGTTGGACCATCTTCTCCTACAGCAACTGAATCATGTGTGAATACGTAAGTTACCGGCAACTTAGATATAGCAGCTAACCGAACTGCCGCACGCAAGTAATCTGTAAAGACAAAGAATGTCCCACCGTAAGTTCTAGTTCCACCATGTAAAACGATTCCGTTCATTGCAGCTGTCATTGCAAATTCACGAACACCATACCAAATGTTTCTTCCATCATATTGACCAGCTTGGAAATCTTTTACATCTGCTATCATTGTATTATTAGATGACGACAAATCAGCAGAACCACCCCATAGATAAGGAACTTTTTTTGCGATAGCATTTAACACTTGGCTACTTGTAACACGAGAAGCCAATGCATTGTCTCCAACTTCATATGTTGGTAATTCAGCATCCCAGTTTTTTGGCAATTCATTTTTTAAAGATAACTCGAATTGTTCTGCTAATTCTGGATATTCCGTACGATAAGCTTCAAATGATGCTTTCCATTCTTCTTCCACTTTAGCTCCTTGGTCAACCATTGTTTCTTTAAAGCGTTCTGCTACTTCAGAAGGTACAAAGAAGTCTTCGCCTTCCCAGCCATAAGCCTTCTTAGCTGCTTCAATTCCTTCTGCTCCAAGTGGTGCGCCATGGACTTTATGTGTTCCAGCATTCGGAGCACCAAATCCAATAATCGTTTTCACTTCGATTAAAGTAGGTTTTTTTGTCTCAGCTTTTGCAGCTTCAATTGCTGCATTAATTTCTTCTAAATCATTTCCATCTTTTACAAGAATATGTTGCCAACCATAAGCTTCAAAACGTTGTCCAACATTTTCAGTAAAAGCTTTAGAGGTTGGTCCATCTAAAGAGATATCGTTTGAATCATAAAGAACAACTAATTTCCCAAGTTCCAAATGAGCAGCTAAACTAGCCGCTTCAGCTGAAATTCCTTCCATTAAGTCGCCGTCTCCACATAAAGAATATGTAAAGTGATCTACGATAGAATGACCTTCTTTGTTATAAACTGCAGCTAAATGAGCTTCTGTCATCGCCATTCCAACAGCATTTGCAATTCCTTGACCTAATGGACCAGTTGTTGCTTCTACTCCATCAGTATGGTTCACTTCTGGATGTCCAGGTGTTTTACTGTCCCATTGACGGAACTGTTTTAAATCATCAATTTTAACGTCATATCCAGCTAAATGCAGTAAGCTGTATAGTAACATCGATCCATGTCCAGCTGATAATACAAAACGGTCACGGTTGAACCATTTCGAGTTTTTTGGATTTACTTTTAATTGTTTAGTCCACAATGTGTAAGCCATTGGAGCAGCCCCCATAGGTAATCCTGGGTGTCCAGAGTTGGCTTTTTGTATACCATCCATACTTAGTGTTCTTATTGTATTTACTGCTAATTGGTCTGTGTTATCAAACAAAAAAATCATCCTTTCGATTTTAACTCTCTTATAGTACTTTATTAGTTTACTATTATTTACACTCAAGTGCAACGCTTTCACGATGAGAATGTTATTAAATGGGAGAATTTCATGGTTATCCCATTATTGAACAAAGATTCTTTTATCTTCCGTGAAGACCTTTATCTTTTTGTATGTCTTTTAATTTATCAGGAGTTACATCATTACCTTCTTCATCTACAATTTTGACACCTTCAATAGTATTTCTCATCCCACCACGAAAAGCCGTTATATAGGCATCTCTTAATTCCTTTTGTTCAACTTGTTCTTGGATAGTCAATCCTTTGCCTTTTGATTTTTTTGCTAACTCATTTATTCGTTCTATTTGATCTTTTGGTAACATCGAATCACTCCACTTTTTTATTTATTAGTCAACTATAACAAATTTCTTTTAAAAAAACATCTTTTAATCCTTTAAATCTACGAACGTTTGTTTGATTTGTTCTATCATATATGGTAATCTTAAAATGATAAAATAATAGAAACGAGGTGTTTATATATATTATGAGTAAAAATCCCGAATCAAGACAAGTTGAAGTTCTGCAATATATATACAGTCAAGTTAAATTAAAAGGTTACCCTCCAACTGTAAGAGAAATCGGAACGGCTGTTTCTTTATCTTCTACCTCAACCGTTCATGGTCACCTTTCTCGTTTAGAAAAAAATGGTTACATCCAAAGAGATCCTAGCAAACCAAGAGCAATAGAACTAACACAACTAGGATTATCAAAATTAGGCATTGCACTTGATAAAATACCTTTACTGGGAACTGTAACAGCAGGTGAACCAATCTTAGCTGTAGAAGAAGCGACAGATTATTTCCCATTGCCTCCAAACTTGCAGTTTGAAAATGATTCTCTTTTTATGTTGACTATACGCGGAGAAAGCATGATCAATGCTGGTATTTTTGATGGTGATGAAGTGATTATTCGTAAACAAAGCTCTGCAAATAATGGCGATATTGTTATTGCTATGACTGTAGAAGATGAAGCAACATGCAAAAGATTTTATAAAGAAGAAGATCATTATCGCTTAGAACCAGAAAATGACACCATGAGTCCTATTCTACTTAATGAAGTAACCATTTTAGGCAAAGTAATCGGATTGTATCGTAGCCATATCCAATAAAAAAACGAAGGAACGGGTTTTATCCCGGTTCTTCGTTTTTTTTGTTTCACAGTAAATCTCTTTATTCTAATAAATTCTTAACAGGAGCAAAAGTTTTTCGGTGGATAGGACATACTCCGTGTTTTTCTAAACCTTCTAAATGGACTTTTGTTCCATATCCCGCATTCTTAGAAAAACCGTATCCCGGATATACTGTATCATATTCCGCCATCATTCGGTCTCTTGTTACTTTTGCAACGATACTAGCAGCAGCTATAGACAAACTTTTTGAATCTCCCTTGATAAAGCTTTCTTGGGGAATATTGCTTGGTAGATGCATTGCATCAATCAGCAATTGGTCTGGCTGTTGAGGTAGTTGCTCAATAGCTTCAACCATAGCCAGTTTAGTTGCTTCATAAATATTGACTTTATCAATTATTCGATGGTCTTTTATACCAATCCCAATAGCTATCGCAGATTCTTGAATTTGGTCAAATAACAATTCCCTTTTTGCACTCGATAATTGTTTAGAGTCATTGATTTCCAGTACATTAAAATCTTGCGGCAATATGACCGCAGCTGCAACAACAGGTCCAGCTAATGGACCTCTTCCTACCTCATCGATTCCAGCAATAAATCGTGTTCCTTGTTCCCAAAAAAATTGCTCTATTTGCAACATTTCCTGTTGTTTTTCGAGAATCAATTGCTGTTTTCTCATTTGATTTTCCCAAGACTTATACGCATTTAATACACCTTTACGTGAATCACTCTTAATTAAAGTCAATCGTCCATCATCCATATGGGTGATGGTCGTTAGTAGTTCCTTTATTGCCGTAATGGTCAACGGTTTTTCCATTTTAACTGTCCTGCCTTTTTGGTAAAGAAATCGGCGCTATATCTAATGTATACTTCCCAATTTTACCGCTTCTAATTTCAAAAACAATCAATTCAGCCGCACGAGTATAATCATCTTTATACCCTTTTCGCTCACTGATCAACATAAGCAGGTCTGGCGATTCAAGATTTAATTCTTCTTCTGTTAATCTGTATCGTTTAGCAAGTAGTTCTGGATTTCGAATTTTCATTTCTTCCAATCCATACATAGCAATTTCGTCTAACTGTAGAATGGTGTCTTTAATTGCTCCAGTTAAAGCTAATTTCTTTCCAATTTCAGGATCTTCAAACTTCGGCCAAAGAATCCCTGGTGTATCCAATAATTCTAATTCTTTACCTAACTTCAACCATTGTTGGGCTTTTGTTACACCTGGTTTATTTCCTGTTTGGGCAATGTTTTTCTTTACAAATCGATTGATCAACGTTGATTTTCCAACGTTAGGAATTCCAATACTCATAGCTCGAATTGCACGAGGTTTGATGCCTTTAGCGGCTCTACGATCAAATTTTGGTTGTAAAAGTTCTTTTGCTTTTGCCATCAATTGTTTCATGCCGTGTCCTTCTTGAGCAACAATTGGAACAGCCGCTATTCCTTGATCATTAAAATAAGCTACCCACTTCTTTGTTTCTAACGGATCCGCTAAATCACTTTTATTTAAAATGATTATCCTTGGTTTTTCTCCAATAATTTCATCTAATATTGGATTGCGGCTTGATAAAGGTAATCTTGCATCTACTAGTTCAAAAATAATATCTACTAGTTTAATTTTTTCTGTTACTTGGCGTCTTGCTTTTGCCATATGTCCTGGGAACCATTGAATGGTCATTTAATTTTCACCTTTCTATTTACACAAAAAAAGAACTACACTATTGTATTGTATTTTTTTTTCATTTCATTTGTTAATCCTCGTCAATCGTACCAAATTTTTCAAGTGGCCAGATACGAAGATTTGTTGTTCCACTAACAGTGGTCGCATCTATAAACCCTACTTCACTAAATCGGCTGTCTTTTGAATTTTGACGATTGTCTCCCATTACAAAATAAGTCCCCTCTGGAACAGTTTCTTCTCCTGTTTTAGCAGCTAATAAGAAGTCTTCTGTAAAATTATCTCCTGGTGTCATATTTTCGATGGAATTTTCTAAATACTCTTCTTCAACCGGTTCTCCATTGATATACAACACATCATCTTGATAACGAATCGTATCTCCTGGCATACCAATAATCCGCTTGATATACTGTTTATCCGGCTCACCTGGAGCTGGAAAAACAACCACATCAAAACGATCTATTTTGTCGATTTTATTTAAAATCAAACGATCTTGATCTTCTAAAGTAGGTGCCATTGATTGACCGTCTACACTCACTGGAGCAAAAAGAAAATGTCGAATGAGTAGAAAAATTATCAATGCCACAACACAATACAACAAGGTGCTTAAAATTTCACTTCCGCGACCTTTATTTTCTTTACGTTTTTGACTTGGAGAAAGATGACGCGTGTTTCTCGGTTCGAAAGTATTTTCATTCTTGTGTTGATTATCAGAAAAATTAATTTTACTCAATTGCATCTCCCTACCTTCTTATACTATTTATTGAATAAAATTTATACGATTAAATGGATAGTAAGTAAAGGATGTTTCACCAATAATTGAATCTAGTGGAACACTACCGAAATAGCGACTGTCATTACTTGATCTCCGATTATCTCCTAGTACAAAATACTCATTTTCTGGAACTATTTGAGTTCCAGTTAGTTCTTCTAAAGTGAAATCGGATGTCCATACCCCACCAGCATGATTAACTAAATTATTATCAAGAAATTTTTCCTCTATTTTTTTATCATTTATATACAGCTGATCATTTTCGTAGCGAACTTCCTCTCCCGGTAACCCAATGACTCTTTTAACAAGTGTTCGATTTGAAGAATCATGAAATACAACTAGATCAAATCTTTCTATATTATTATAGATGGTTCTAACTATGATTTGATCATCCTGTTGAAAAGTTGGTATCATAGAAGAACCTTCAATAGTCATAGGAATAAAGATAAAATTTCGCAGTAAAACAGTGATTGATCCAGCTAATAAGAGAGCCTTAAACCATTCCCATGAAAATTCCTTCCAAGACTTTTGTCTCATTACATTCGCTCCAAATCAATCTATTTATTCTATCATACAAGAAAACCTAAAAAAAAACTATTTATTTAAAACAATGATTTAACCAAAAGAGAGATAGCAAACTCCTATCTCTCTTTTGGCATCAAGTTGTTAACAATCCTGTTTCCTAACCATCACTGTTTATTCAGCAGTTGCATTAGATTGCAATTCTTTGATAGCTGCCTTATATTGAGTATCATTTTCATCTATTAATGTTCTCAATGAATCAATGAGTTGAGTAGCAGTCTCACCTGTTACAATACCATCAACAGGTATTTTTTTATCTTCCTGAAATTGTTTGACGGCTTCTTGAGTAGTTTCATCAAAGTATCCATCTACTGATTCTACAGGATAATCTAACGCTTTTAGTACTTTTTCTAAATTCTCAACTTCTGCGGACACATCTTTTAATTGATACGTTTTTGAACTATCAATAATCAATAAATTAGCGTAATCCGGTAAAGCTACTTCTATAGTAGGTTTAATTCCTTCTTCGTTGATCCACTTGCCGCTTGGCGTTAACCATTTCGCAACGGTCATTTTCAATTCACTACTATCATCAAATGTAGCAACATTTTGAACCGTTCCTTTTCCAAATGTCTGAGTACCAATCAATTTAACATTACCCGATTCATTAACCGCACCTGCTAATATTTCAGAAGCACTAGCACTTCCTTCATCTACTAATAAAACAGAAGGTTCTGTCACTTTGAAGTCACCCATTGTCGCATCATCAGAAACGATTGGGATCGGTTCTTGATCTTTTTCCTGTGTTTGTAAAATAGTGTCACCATTTTCTAAAAATAAATTAGAAATACTCAACCCGGCATTTAATAATCCACCAGGATTTTGGCGAACATCAAAGACAAAAGATTCAGCACCCTGTTCTCTTAAATCTTCAATCGCAGCCACTAAGTCATCATAAGTTGGTGAAGAAAAACTTGTGATAGAAACATAGCCAATTGTTGGATCTTCTTCATCTAATTGGTAAACAACTGTCTCAACAGGTATGGTATCCCTCACAACAGTCACTTCGAAAGTTGAATCGCCACGTTTAATGGTTAACACCACTTCTGAGCCTTTTTCACCACGAATATACGATACAGCTTCATTTAAATTTAAACCTGATAGTTCTTGATCATCTGCTTTTAAAATAAGGTCATTCGGTAGCAATCCTGCTTTTTCAGCTGGAGAACCTGCAATTGGAGACACAATCATGACATTATCTCCTTGCTTCATTACTTCTGCACCAATTCCTTCAAAAGAAGCCGAGATGCTTTCATTTAAAGAAGTAGATTCTTCTACATCAAGGTATTGTGTATAAGGATCTTCAACAGATTCTGTCATGCCGGTGATAGCACCTTCAATGAGCGTTTCTCCTTCAACCCCTTGATAATAATCCGACATCAACGCATCATACACTTCTTGAATTTTTCCAAATTCATCTGCATTCATTTCCACGCTTACTTCTGATGAATTTAACTGATCTTTAGCAGGTGATTCATCATCATTTGCATTTGTAACAGCTATTGTTCCACCAATTGAAAGTGCAGCAACTACTATGAGAGAAGCGCCATACGCCCAAGGCTTAATGGCTTTTTTATTCTTTTGCTTGTTTGGTTCATTCTCCATGTATAAGCTTCCCCTCTGGTTTCAATTAATTATTAGATGCGGTTAGTTGATTTTACTGCTGAAGTTGTTTTTATTTACTGCACATTTATTTGAATTTTAAAGCCGTTTCTAATGCTACGATCATCATATCATTAAATGTTGTTTCACGCTCATCTGAAGATGTTTCTTCCCCCGTAATCAAATGATCACTGATGGTTAAAATAGCTAAAGCGCGACGATTGTATTTAGCTGCTAAAGTATAAAGACCGGCTGCTTCCATTTCAGTTGCCAATACACCATAATCTGCAAGTTTCTTTTTGTCTAGCTCTTCATTATAAAAACGGTCAGCAGACAAGATATTTCCTACTTTAACATCCATTCCTTGTTCAATAGCAATATCATAAGCTGTTTTTAGTAAATCAAAATCAGCAATAGGAGCAAATTGGACTTGATCATTAAATGTATTTTTAACAACAGCAGAATCTGTTGTTGCACCTTGAGCTAAAATCACATCACGTACTTTCACGTCTTTTTGCATTCCACCAGCAGTTCCTACACGTATTAAGTTTTTTACGTTATATCCTGTAATCAATTCTTCAGCATAAATCATCATAGAAGGAATTCCCATTCCAGTTCCTTGAACAGAGACACGTTGACCTTTATATGTTCCTGTGTAGCCGAACATGTTTCTCACTCGATTGTATTGTTCAACATCTGTTAAAAAGGTTTCTGCAATATATTTTGCTCTTAATGGATCTCCTGGTAACAATACCGTTTCTGCGATTTGGCCTTCTTTAGCTTCAATGTGTACACTCATGATTATTTCCTCCTAGTGGTATGGTTGTTTTAGTTATCTTTGTCTAAATAAATTTCCCAAGCTGTGTCAAAAGTTGTCATTTCGTCTAAATATGTGCCATTTAATTCTAGATAATGACTAACTTCATGATAATCTTCTGATTGTTTTGGGAAACCGTCATCTAAATAAACAGCATTTGCAAATAAAGTGACAGCATCTTTTTTATGTGGATCTCTTTCAGTCATTAAATAATGATAAAACGGACGTTGCATTGACCTAATTCCTTTCTTTACTTTGCTGATAATGCAAACGCTCTTCTTGTTCTTGAGCGTATTTTTCTGGATTTTTTTGATAAAACTCCTGATGTTGTTCTTCAGCTGGATAAAAAGGTTTAACCTCTTCAATTACTGTTACAATAGGATTTTTATACTTTCCGCTTTCGCTTAACAGTTGTCTGGATTTCTCCGCAATATTTCTTTGGTTCTCATTCAGAACAAAAATGACGGGACGATAGTTGTCTCCCCTATCTTGAAATTGACCCATTGCATCTGTGGGATCCGTTTGATTCCAATAGATGTCTACCAATTCCTCATATGAAATAACTGAAGGATCAAAGGTTATTTCAACTGCTTCAGTGTGTCCAGTTGTTTGAGTTAACACTTCTTCGTAAGTAGGATCAATGGTATGACCTCCAGTGTAGCCTGATACAACATTTTCAATTCCAGGTTGCTCATCAAAAGGCGAAACCATACACCAAAAGCATCCTCCTGCAAAAATAGCCGTCTCTTTCACTTATCTCATCCTTTCCCACTTCTTTTCACTTTAATCAGCTGGAACGTAAACGTTCACTCGAATATCATTTTCAGCTAAATTAATTTTATCCACTGAAAAATGAATACCGCTATCTAAAGTAAATTCATTTAAATTAAAAACAATCGTTTCTTGTTCACTATCAATCGCTACCCAATCCGGAATATTCAATTGATTTTCAATTTGATTCATCGCAAAGGTAATCGGGACGTTAAATTTCCCAATTGAAAGACCAGTTGCCTTAAATTGTAAATTGCCATTTTCCATAACAAATGGTTCTAAAAATAACTGGAATTGGATATCATGACCAAACAATTGGAAAGTACCCACTAATTGTGCTTGCTCTTCCAATCTAAACTGGTAATTAACGGGACCTTTTACAATTTTTTCATCTTTAAGATAAGAAGCTACCAATTGATTAACGTCATCTTTTTTTGTTGACACTTGAAACATGACTTCATCTTTAGTGTCTATGGTCTCAAGATTTGGTTCTCCTATCATAATAGGAGTCATTTGAGTAAAGGCCCAGATAATCATGCTTACTACCACTGAAAACAATCCCAGAAAAGCCCATTTCCAACCATTTACTTTATTCTTTTGCTGATCTTTTTTTTTCTCCATAACACACCTTTTACTTTCAAAAAAAATTCTTTTTAATTATTTACGATAGCCTTAAACAATACCTCACCCATCAATTCATAACCGGCTCTATTAGGATGAAATAAGTCTTCTTCGTACAAATAGGGATTAACAACTTTTGTTGCATTACTATTTTGGTCATCCGACAACTGATTTTCTTTTCCATCTGACTCTGAGGATTGATTAAATAAGTTAGATATTGAAAGAAAAACAGCATTATCTGTTTCATTTACGATTCCTTGCGTTTTTTCGTTCCATTTATCTACTATCGTTTGCATTTCAGTGATTTCAGGAAAATAAACATAATAGGGATTGTAGATACCAAAAACATAAACTTCAATCTGAGGATTTATTTTTTTTATTTCCGTTAAAAGACTCTTCAAGTTTTGTTCATACGTTTTTTCTGGAGCAATAAATTTTTGCTCGTCGATGGTCAAAAAATCTTTTTTAAATGTCTGGATAATATCATTTCCACCAATAGTTAAAACTACTATATCAGCAGTTTGAATGTCTTCTTGCATCGTTTCATCTTCGTAAAATCGTTTTAATATTTGGTCACTTCGATCTCCACTCTTTCCATAATTGCTCGTAGTCACCTCTTGATAATTTTGAGTTTCTTCTAGTAATTCATCGACAATCGAAACATATCCTCCGCTGTTAGTAGAATCTCCAACACCTTCAGTTAATGAATCACCAATAGCAACAATATGAAGCGGTTCTTTCTTTGTTTCTGTTGTCTCTTGATCATCATTCGAACGAGTTCGGAATAAGACTGTCAGAGTACCCAACACTAAAACAATTCCAATAATTAAAAAAAGGAAGCTTTTTAGAATTGATTTTCCTTTTTTCATGATAAAAACTCCTTTACCTGTAAATATATGGAAATAGTATACCAAATTCTTTATTCTTCGTATACCATTTATAAAGGAAGAATGTGTTTACCTTTTTCGTACAAATGTTTCAAAAGTATGAGGGTATTTATTGCGTTCATCTAAGATACCCTCTTCTGTTTTTTCAAGTTTCCATTTTGTCCAATCTATTTCTGGAATAAAGGTATCTCCTTTAAACTCACCTTCGATCATTGTGCGGTGCAATACATCAACGTCATCCATAAAGAAACTGAATACATTAGATCCCCCAGTAATTAACGTATCTCCAGAGTAGTCTTTTGCAAAATCCAACACTTCTTCCCGGCTGTGCATGATTTTGACCCCATCTGCTTGGTAATTAGGATCAGTAGTTAAAATAATATTGATACGATCTGGTAAAGGGCGTTTGTTCATCCCTTCAAATGTTTTTCTTCCCATCACTACAGCGTTATTTATAGTCATTTGTTTAAAAAACTTTAAATCGTTTGGCAGATACCAAGGCAAAGTACCTTTATACCCTATTGCCCCATTTTTATCTTGAGCCCATAAAAAAGCAATCATTTCATTTCCTACTTTCTCTTCAAATTAAACAGCTATTGGAGCTTTTATTCCTGGATGAGGATCATATCCTTCAATTTGTATGTCCTCCATCTCAAAATCAAAGATACTAGTCTTTGTTTCATTCAATGCAATCTTCGGAAAATCTCTAGGCTCTCTTGCTAATTGTTTTTCCATTTGCTCAAAATGATTTGAATACAGATGTGCATCACCTAACGTATGAACAAAATCTCCAACCTCTAAACCAACCTCATGAGCTATTAGATGTGTTAATAGTGCATAGCTCGCAATATTAAACGGTACACCTAAAAAGATGTCTGCACTTCGTTGATACAATTGGCAGCTTAATTTTCCATCAGCAACATAAAATTGAAATAATGTATGACAAGGAGGCAAAGCCATATTAGGAACGTCTTCTGGATTCCATGCTGAAACAAGCATACGCCTTGAATCTGGTGTTGTTTTGATTTGGTGAATGACTTCTTTCAGTTGATCTATGGTCTCTCCTTGGGTTGTTTTCCATTTTCTCCATTGTGCTCCATATACATTTCCCAGTTCACCGTATTTAGCAGCAAATGTGTCATCTTCTAAAACACGTGTACAAAAGACTTCTTTTTCGCCATCATAAACTGCTTTAAATTCTTCATCAACCAAGGCTCTTCTGCCGAAATCAGTCATATCAGGTCCCAAATATTCTTCACTTTTTACAAAACGCTCAAAAGCCCATTCATCCCAAATATGGTTATTGTGTTGCAATAAATAACGAATATTTGTATTACCTTTAATAAACCAAAGCAATTCACTTTTAATCAAACCAAAGGGGACTCTTTTCGTTGTTAGTAAGGGGAAGCCTTTTTGTAAATCAAATCGCATTTGATAACCAAAAAGACTTTTAGTTCCTGTTCCTGTCCGATCTGTCTTTACATGACCATCTTCCAAGACTTTTTTTCCTAAATTTAAATATTCTGATTCCACCATTTTACCTCCTATAAATTAATCATTCGCATATTGGCTTAAATATTCCCAACGATTCATTTTTTCTTCTAATTCTTTTTCTAAAGTAGCTACTTGTTCTTGTTGTTCTTGTAATAAACTGAAATTACTCCCAGCTTTTAACATTTCTTCTTTAAGCGATTCTATTTTGTTTTCAAGGTCAAGCATCTCTTCTTCAATCGTGCTCCACTCTTTTTGTTCTGTAAAAGTTAACTTCACTTTTTCATTAACCTTAATTGATTCAGGTTGTGTAGCAACTTTTGCAACTGAACCACTATTTTGAACAGAGCGACCTTGTTTTTTCTCTTGTTCTTCTTCTATATAATCTGTAATACTTCCATAAAATGGTCTGATTTTTCCATTACCATCAAATATCAGCAATTTTTCTACTGTCTTGTCTAAGAAGTAACGGTCATGGGAAACTGAAATAACCGCTCCAGGAAATGTTTCAATATAGTCTTCCAAAACTGTTAAAGTTGCGATATCTAAATCATTTGTCGGCTCATCAAGCAACAATACATTTGGTTGTTGCATCAATAATTTCAACAGATATAGGCGTCTTTTTTCTCCACCAGATAGTTTACCAATAAGTGTACCATGCGTATGGCGCTCGAATAAGAATTGTTCCAATAGATTGGTTACGCTGATTCTTTCACCATTGGTTGTTTCCACTTCTTCTCCAACTTCTTGTAAATAAGATATAACACGCTTATTGGGATTCATTTCTTCAATTACTTGCGTAAAGTACGCGATTTTTACAGTTTCACCGACAACTATTTCACCTGAATCTAATGGGAATCTACCAGCTAATGCATTTAAGAAAGTTGATTTACCCGCTCCATTTTCACCGCTGATTCCAATTCGATCTTTCGTTTGAATCAACATGTTGAAGTGATCTAGGATTACTTTCCCACCTAAATTAAGCGACGCATCCTTCAACTCAAATACTCTTTTCCCTAAACGAGAACCTTCTAAATTCATTTCAACTGATTCATCAACGTTTGATTGATTTAAATTGTCTTCTAAGTCTTTAAACCGACCGATTCTAGCTTGTTGTTTTGTTGATCGTGCTTTTGCTCCAGTACGCATCCAAGCTAGTTCTTTCGTATACATTTGTTTTCTTTTATGGTCTGCTACTACAGCAGCTTCTTGTCTTTGAGCTCTTTCGACTACATATTGTTCATAATTTCCTGTATAAAAAGTCGCATTTCCATGGAACAATTCAATCATTCGATTAACGATACGGTCCAAGAAATAACGGTCATGGGTTACTAGCAATAAAGCTCCTCGATACGAACTTAAATAGCCTTCTAACCAAGTAATCGTTTCAAAGTCTAAGTGGTTTGTAGGTTCATCTAAAACGAGTAAATCGGGTTCTTGAATCAACACTTGTGCTAAGCCAACACGTTTTCTTTGTCCACCAGATAGCGTTCCTACCAATTGCTCTAGATCAATGATTCCAAGTTTGTTCAAAATCATTTTTGCATTTGTATCAGCTATCCAAGCATTTTCATCATTCATTGCCTGTTCAGCTCTTGAATATCTGTTTTGGCTTTTTTCATCCATTGGATCTGCTGTTAATAAATCTAAAGCTCTTTCGTAGTTTCTAACAGCGGCTAAAATAGGTGTATCTCCCTCAAAAACAGCATCGAAAACGGATTTATCTGGATTCAATGCTGGTTCTTGCATCAAATAACTGATGGTATAATCTTTTGGTTTTTGGATACTGCCTTTTTCAGCACTATCGTTTCCAGTGATTACATTCAGTAGGTTTGTTTTACCAGAACCATTTACACCGATTAGGCCAATTCTTTCGCCTTCCATTATTGAAAAATTGATGTCATCGAATAATACTTTTTCTCCATAGGTTTTTGTTAAATTCTGTACTTTTAATTCTTTCATTTTTTATCTCCACTTTCCTCTATCAATCATTTTCATTCATCTTTAACATTCTACCATTTTTTATTCATAATATCTTTAAGTTGATCTAATTAAGTTTTATTCATCAATTTTTTAAATTGTGCTAAATCCTTATGAATGGTTTCAACTAATTCTCGATTGTAAAAAATAGACGCCGGATGAAACGTTGGAAAAACGTCATAATGTTTTTCAGTCCAAGTATACGTATTGTCTTCTGAAGAAACTAAACGCATTACTGGCCCATGATAAAGTTTCCCATGTTGCTCAGAAACTTTCATTTTTGGACCGAGCAACCTTTGTAATCCTATATTCCCCATCGTCAAAATATAAGGTGTCTGGATCGTTTCTATTTCATAATCTAATAAAGGCGCGTGAGCAATCAGTTCTTTTTTTGTGGGTGGGCGATTGTATTTTCGAGAAACAAGTTGATGGGTTTTACGATCCATTTTTTCTTTATATCGGTACGGTCGACTTCTAAAAGCACTTGAAATATAAACATCCGTACGATTAACTTCCAATAATTCAAAAAAACGACTAAGTTCCTTACCAGCCCTTCCAGAGAAAGGAATACCGTTCACTGCTTCCGTCTCTCCGGGAGCTTCCCCTACTAATAAAAACTTAGGATGACGAGGTCCTTGCCCGTAAACAAAACCCTCAACGCTGAACTCTTGTGACCGTTTCTTAGCCATTTCAACTAAATGTTTTGTTAACACCGTATCCAAATCTATCAACCTCCTACAGTTAGTTTATCGTATTTTATTTAAACAAGTGAATTATTTAGTCCTACTTTTTTCAAACCACACACCATTGACGAATGTAGCGTTTATTCCTATAATAGCATTAGGTCCTTTCTTATATTACTGTTAAGAAAAATGACTCGATTCTACTTGAACAGCTTATTAGGGGAGGGTGTCGTAGATGGAAAAAGGAAGAGTTAAATGGTTCAGTAATGAAAAAGGTTATGGATTCATTGAATACAACGAAACCGAAGACATTTTTATTCACTTTACAGGAATTGCTAATGAAGAAGAGTTTAAATCGCTAAGCAGCGGACAACATGTTTCTTTTGAAATTTTAGAAGGTACAAGAGGCCCTCAAGCAACTAAGGTTATCGTTGTTGACTAACCACACCCTATTAACTAGATATATTTGTTAAAAACACCTAAAAAAACGATACACCTTTAGGCGTATCGTTTTTTCTTATTCAAATTTAGATAATTCGTCCCACTTGTTTTTCTCTTCTAAAAAAATCAATGGTAGATTCTTTTTTAGATATTTATAAAATTTCTTTTTGTTTTTTATGTTTAAATAAATATGAACTACTTTATCTTGAGTTAAACATAAACTAACTTCTCTTTTAGCAGAAAAAGTTATTTTTTTTATTTCATTTATTGGAATACACTTGTTACGCATTCCTCTATAATAACTAATTTTCAAGCTATTATTTTTTATCCGTAGAGTAGAACCTAGGCCATAAAATATAAGTATTGCCACAAGAATCGCCATAAAAATAAGTATTAAATTAAACGTTTGTGTTTCCAAAACTACAATCAGTAGCGAAAAAAATAGTAACCAGCAAATTGACCAATAAATAACTTGAAAAGCTGGTTCTAATGAAAGGGGAAATTTTACTCGAGAATTCTCATCCAATATGTTGCGCTCCTTATACGAAAGTACTGTTATTCTAACATACCCCAACTTAAAAACCCATTTAAAAGAAAGGAAATGAATGGAATATGATAAAACTATATACAGACGCTTCTACAAAAAATAATCCTGGTCCAAGCGGTGTGGGGATTGTTATCAGTTCTGAAAACAGATATGAACAATTATCTATTCCACTTGATAAAGAAATGAGCAATCATGAAGCTGAATTTGAAGCACTTCTAAAAGGACTTGATTATTTAATTGACCATCAATTAAATGTTGAAACTTTAATGGTATATACAGATAGTAAATTAGTAGCTTCTGCAATTATAAAAAACCACGTAAAAAAAGATATCTTCAAAATTTATCTTGCCCTTATCATAGAAAAACTTCATCACTTCCCTTTATCTTTTGTTCACTGGATTCCACAATCTCAAAACAAAGGGGCAGATCAATTAGCAAGACAAGCTTTACAAAAAATACTTTTAAAAAACTAACCTTTATTAAGAAAGAAATTTTTCTTATAAGGGTTAGCTTTTTTATTCTTATTTTTACTTATGCACGTGGCGCTCTGGGGGGACGTTCGCCCCAAAATTGGAATAAGTCCGTTCTTAAAGCTCCATTATACAATTTACGCTTCTTAGTAGCTCTTTCACCATAAAAAGTTTCAAAAGCTAGATCACTTGTAATAATGTATTTGCTCCATGTTTTTAGCGGACGATAGACTTGTCCCATTTGTTTGTACAAGTAGTGAACTTCATTTTCTTCACCTAATCGTTCTCCATATGGAGGATTAGCCAAAATCACACCGTATTCTTTTTCTGTCGTAAAGTCAGCTACCTGCATTTGTTTGAATGTAATGCTGCTGCCTACTCCAGCTTCATTTGCATTTTCTTTTGCAATTTCAATCATAGTGCCATCGATATCTGAACCCATAATATCCAACTCGATATCATGATCTACTGCAGCTTCTGCTTCTGTACGAACTTCTTCAAAAACGCTTTGATCAAACCATTCCCAATCTTCGCAACTAAATGAGCGATTTATACCAGGGGCAATATTGTGGCCAATCAATGCAGCTTCGATGACGATTGTCCCTGAACCACATACTGGATCATAAAAAGGACGATCTTTACGCCAATTGGTCAATTGAACCAACGCAGCAGCCATGTTTTCTTTTAATGGTGCACCACCTTTAGCAGAACGGTATCCTCGTTTAAATAAACTTGGACCAGTTGTATCTAATGTTAATGTAACTTTGTCTTTTAATAAGGCTACCTCAAGCTGATACAAAGCACCCGTTTCAGGTAATCGAGTATTACGATGATAAACTTCGCTCAAGCGATTAACAATTGCTTTTTTTACAATCGCTTGACAATCCGACACACTGTATAACTTTGATTTTATAGATTTTCCAGCTACAGGAAAATGAGCATCCATTGGCAATAAATCTTCCCAAGGTAATGCCTTTGTTTTTTCAAACAATTCATCAAACTCGTAGGCGTCAAATTCACCAACAATAATTTTGACACGATCAGCCGTTCTTAACCAAAGATTTGTTTTAGCTATATCTTTTTCAGTTCCTTCAAAAAAGACTTTACCGTTCTCTACTTGGCACTCATAACCTAATGCTTTAATTTCTTTTCCTACTAAAGCTTCTATTCCGCTGGCTGCTGTTGCAACAAGTTGAAATTTTTTCATATCATTAATTTCTCCAATTCTTCTCAATTTCTTTATATAAATATAAAACCCTCCAAAAAGGAGGGTTCTATACCTGAATCTGTAAATTTCTGTAAGCCATGTTCTGTCTCAGATAAAAAGTCAGGTCTGTTTTATCCGGAGGTAATTATCTGTCTGCAATTACTGCCTCTTCCATCGGTTCAATTCCCTAGGAAAAGTGCCCCTACCAAAGTTTGGGTTGCTCGCTCGAGGGGTTTACCGCGTTCCACCAATACCGTTTCCCGTATTGCTTCGTCACTGTGGCACTTTCAAGAATACTCAAGCATAGTTTTACAACCTTAGCTCTTTTTTCTGCCGTCTCTCTAAAGTTAAATAGAGGCCCTGGCTTATGATTTCGCCAGGCACGAACACTACAAGCATCGCAGCTTGTGCGAGCATGGACTTTCCTCAGTTTAGTCAAGCTAAACCGCAATTACCCGAAATTTACAAATGTTTTTTTGCTTTTGATTCATTTTAAATTCTTTACTGACTAAAGTTCATCTTCTGTTTCATCTAATTTTGATCCAAATACATGACGTTCTAAATTAGATAGACGTTTTAGGATATCAAAATTAGTCACCGTATTATTCGGTTGAGAAGAATAACTAGGTTTACCAATTGAAGCTTGTTTTGTTAACTCATCAATTTTACTTAATAAACGATCATTTTCAGCTTTTAATTGAGTAATCTCTTTATTGTATGATTCATAATCACGAATCACTTCATCTAAGTATTCATCTACCTCAGTTGGGCTGTAACCGCGCATATTTGTTTTAAATTCTTTTTGAAGAATATCCTTTGTTGTTAATGATCTATTTGCCATGTTTACACCTCTTTGTTTGCTTCATCTTCTAACAAAACATTGTTCTTATTTCTCATTATAACAAAGATTATGAGAAATAAAAACTTATTTTTACATTTATATTGTTCTTACAAGAATAAACTACTAAAATAACTTAGTTTCATAAATTAATCACTCCATTAGTACTCTTCCTCAAGACTACTATTTTGTAATTGGTCAACATCTATTAATCGCAATTCGAATTCTGTTGTTTCTTGTTTCTTTTTTATTGCTTGATAGACAAACTTAGTCTTCCCTTCAAATTCAGGGTCATATACCAATAACGCTGCTTGACAATGATCTAATAAAAATGCTTGATGGTTCTTTAATTGTGATGGATCTTGATACGTTTTATGAGAAGTTGCTTCAACATAGTCTGCTATTTTTTTCAGCTCCATCAATTTACTTTGGTTCTTTTCATTCCAATTTGAACCAAACTCTAAAAAAGGAAAAATAATGCCCACTTTTATGGTTGGATACTCCTTTTTTAATTCATCCACAACTTCAATAGCCCATTGTTCTGTGCCAAACTGCGCACTTGTTAGAACCCATTCAATTCCTTCTTCAATAAACTGACTAATTTCTTGTTTTAAACATTTTTTTATTACTGCTACTTTCGGATCATCATCCTTAAATACACCAAGTTCGAATGTCCGATATCCGCTAATATATAAGTTTCTCATAAACTCATTTGATTCTCCTTTTCTTTAAAGGCCGTTCTTTGATATAATAAACCTTAGGAGTGTGATTTTATTTGGCTATAAGATATCCTAATGGTAAAACCTATATCCATAGTGACAAAGTTCCACCAAAAAAGCAACTAAACAAACAGATGACTTCATTCAGTAAACGAGGTATGTCCTTAGAAGATGATATTAATGCGAGCAATCAATATTATTTAGCAAATGGAAATGCTGTTATTCATAAAAAGCCTACCCCTATTCAAATCGTTAAAGTAGATTACCCAAAAAGAAGTGCAGCTGTCATTAAAGAAGCTTACTTTAGACAGGCATCTACTACCGACTACAACGGGGTTTATAAAAGCTATTATCTGGATTTCGAAGCAAAAGAAACAAAAAATAAAATTTCTTTTCCTTTGAAAAATTTTCATGACCATCAAATCGTTCACATGCAACAATGTATCGAACAACATGCTATTTGTTTTGTCATCATGCGTTTTACTACAAGTGAACGTCTTTTTTTATTAGAAGCAGCTCATTTAATTGAGTATTGGAACAATCAGCAACAGGATGGGAGAAAATCGATTCCATTAAAAGAACTTGAAAAGATTGGATATGAAATGTATTATGAACTTTCGCCGCGCATCCCCTATTTAAAAATCGTGGATCAGCTAATTGCTAAGCGAGAAAAGGTGGACACATTAGCAATAGAATAAATATAGTTCATATAAGAAAGAAATAGTTTATTCTCTTATTAGATTAGAGAATTAAGGAGTAGATTTAACATGTCAGAAAAAAAAGAAATGTCACGTGTATCTAAGAAACAAGCACAAAAATCAAAACATACAAAAAAAGGTAAAAAGAGCAAAAAATCCTCTTCTCCCCTTTGGAAAAAAATCCTTATTGGAATTCTAGCCTTAATAGCAGCAGTGTTGATTGGCGGTATGGGATTATTTGCTTATTACGTTTCTTCTGCACCTGATGTCACAGAAAATAATTTAACCGATACAGTTTCTTCAACATTACTAGATTCAGAAGGAAATGAATTTTTGACTCTTGGAGGAGAAAATCGTGAACTGGTATCAGAGAATGACGTTCCACAAGTTCTAAAAGATGCAATCGTTGCTATTGAGGATCAACGTTTTTATACCCATATTGGTATTGATCCTATTCGTATTGCAGGAGCCGTTGTAGCGAATATCACGGATGGTTTTGCTTCAGAAGGTGGAAGCACAATTACACAACAATTGATCAAGCTTTCTGTTTTCTCAACAGGCGCCGAAGATCAAACGTTAAAACGAAAAGCGCAAGAAGCTTGGTTGTCCCTGCAGTTAGAACAAAAGTATTCAAAAGAACAAATTTTAACTTTTTATATCAATAAAGTCTATATGTCCGACAATCAATATGGAATGGGAACGGCCAGTGAGTATTATTTTGGTAAACCGTTAGCCGAATTAACTTTGCCAGAAGCAGCATTACTCGCTGGAATGCCGCAAGCTCCAAATGCATATAACCCGCTTACCAATCCAGAAGATGCAACAAAACGACGCAACTTAGTATTAGATATGATGGTGGAAAATGAAGCTATTACCTCTTCAGAGGCTCAAGAAGCTAAATCAGTTGATGTTTCAGAAGGTTTAGTCGATCATTCTGGAGAAGAAACAAATAACCTTGTGTTCGACCCTTATGTCAAAGAAGTTCTTGCTGAAGTTGAGAGAAAGACTAATTTAGATCCTTATACATCTGGATTGACTATTTACACGAATTTGGATATGGATGCACAACAACGTCTTTACGATATTGTGAATTCCGATGAATACGTCCTTATTGAAGATGAAGATATTCAAACCGGTATTTCTTTAGTAGATGTCAACACCGGTCAATTAAAAGCTTTAGGTGGCGCACGAGATCAAGAAGTTCAATTAGGAACCAATTATGCTACAGAATTAAAACGAAGTGTTGGATCGAATATGAAACCTTTGTCAACTTATGGTCCTGCTATAGAGTATTTAAACTACTCTACCTATGAACAAGTAGTAGATGAACCTTATACATTTAAGGATGGCTCTCCTGTAAACAACTATGACAACAACTATGAAGGTCAAATTAGCATGCGCAGAGCTTTAGTTGATTCGCGTAATGTGCCAACTACTAAGATTTACAATGACATCCCTAGAGAGCAAGCGGATGAGTTTTTAACCAATATTGGTATTGATACCTCCACTTTAAATACCGATGAAGATGGTTTAGTTGAGTCAAATGCTTTCAATGGAGATATCACTCCCGTTGACTTATCAGCAGCATATGCTGCGTTTGCAAACGGTGGAACGTACACTGAACCTTACACGGTTTCAAAAATTATTTTAGACGATGGTGAAGAAATTAGCTTAAAACCTGAATCGAATAAGGCTATGGAAGAATCAACAGCTTATATGATTACAGATATGTTAAAAGATGTCGCAAGTAATAACTCTTCTAGAGTAGGATTGAATGGTATTCCTCAAGCTGGGAAAACCGGTACGACAAACTATACTCCAGATGAAAAAATTGAACATGGTATCCAAGAAAATGGCGTGCCTGATAAATGGTATACGGGTTACACAACAAATTATGCCTTATCTGTTTGGGTCGGAAAAGATAATTACTTTGATTCAATCGATAATAAAGGCAGCGAACGTTTATTGCCTCAACAAATTTATCAAGCTTTGATGTCATACGTTTCGGAATCCGTTGAATCCAGTGACTGGACAAAACCGAGTTCAGTTGTTGAAGTAGCTGTTGAAAAAGGTTCAATGCCTGCAAAACTTGCAGGACCTAATACTCCTTCAGACAAAATCGTTACAGAATTGTTTGTTAAAGGAACTGAGCCAACTGCAGTAGCTGTTGACAGCTCTGAAGAAGAAAGTGAAGAAGAAATCGAGTTAAATGCACCGGAAGGCTTAACAGCTACCTATGATGAAGAAGCAGATGCTTTATCGATTAAATGGAACGCTTATTCCGAAAAAGATATATCTTATCTGTTAACAATAGGATCTGAATCCTATTCGACTAATGATCTTTCTTATATTTTACAAAATCCTCCTGAAGGTGAAATTTCTATTACACTGGCTGTTCAAGCTGGCGGTCAAACAGGTCCCGCCGCTTCAACGAGCGTCCTCATCCCTCCTAAAGAAGAGGAAGAAGAACCTGAGGAGGAAGAACCTGAAGAAGAACCTGAGGAAGAAAGCAGCGAAAGTTCTTCATCGAGCAGCAGCTCTGAAGAAAGCAGCAGTACTCCACCTGAAAGTTCTTCATCGAGCAGTAGTTCTCAACCTAGCAGTAGTGCTCCACCTGAAAGTTCTTCATCGAGCAGTAGTTCTCAGCCTAGCAGTAGTGCTACTGAAGAATAAGTTTTTTATATATTAAAGTTTATAAAAAAAGCAAGAAGAGGCGTATCTAAAACGATACACCTCTTCTTGCTTTTTTTATTGTACTTTTGCAGATTTATTTTCTTTCAATAATTGAATACAGATGTCATGATTGTGGTTTCTAGCCGTACATTGGTACCGTCCAAAAAAAATTAATCGATGATGCGCAATACTCCAAAGTTCTTTTGGCAATTGTTGCATCAATATCTCTTCCACTTCACGTACAGAAGCTTCTGGAGGGCAGATACCTAATCTCTTTGTCACCCGTTCAACGTGTGTATCAACAGCAATCGCTGGAAAATCAAATGCCACACTCAGAACAACATTTGCTGTTTTCCTACCGACACCTGGTAAAGATTCTAGTTCACTTCTTTTATTTGGGACCGTCCCATTAAACTCATCAATTAATTTACGGCAGCAGCCTTTAATAAATTTTGCTTTATTACGGTATAAACCAATCGTCTTTAGTTGTTCCATAATATCTTCTACAGGAGCATTTAAGAAAGCTTCCGGCGTAGGATACCTACGAAACAATTCTGGTGTAATTTTATTTACAGAAACATCTGTGGTCTGTGCACTTAGCATAACAGCAATCAATAATTCAAAAGCATTTTTATGAACAAGTTCGCAAGTTGCATGAGGAAACAAATTTCCCATTGCCTCAATCATTTGAATCGTTTGCTCTTTAGGTAGCATTTCTTCACCTCTTGTTAAGGATTTTCGTTATTATTTAACCAATTGTGCAAAGGTACTTTAGTTGTTGGTTCTTTAGATATTGAATAATTTTGTGTTTTAGTGCCTGCTTTTCTGCGACGACTCGCTTCTTTTTCAACTTGATCTTTCGTTCGGATATTCTTTCTTTCCCAATTTAGTAAAATACGATCTACATACTTCAAACTGTATACTTGATTCAAAACTGCTTCTCTTAATGCTAATTCAATTAATTCAATAGCATAATGATCTTCATCCAGCCACATCCCTATCGTTTGCATTTCTATTGGCGACAAAGGTCTGCCGAATTCGGCTTCAAATAATTGAAATAAGTCTTGTTCAGATAAATGCTGTTTTTCAAAACGCTGTTGGTTTTCTTGCTGGGAAATAACCATTGCCAGTTTATCCCATAATAAATCCAACCGATAACTGTCGCGCGTTTTTCCTTCATTATTTTTTTCTGTTTCAATGATAATCAATTTTTTATTGATTAATTCATGAATCATTTGAAAGACGTCTGAAGAAGAAATTTGCATTCGTTTTGAAATAACTTCTGTGTCTGGAAAATCATTTCCAGCATCAATAAATGATTTTAATTGCAAAACTAAAATTAATTGTTCATTACTTAAACCAAGACTTTTATAGTGGCTTAACAATACATTTGATATCGTTGTATTTCCAGCTTTCAGCCATTTTTGTAATAATTGATTATTCATTGAGTCCTATCCTCCTTATTGTTCTCAATTAAAAAGGGTCTTTTTATCTTATACGATTAAAAAACAGCAACTTAGAAAGACACAAGTTGCTGTACTCATTTTTTATGGGTAAATACGATTTAACAAGCGTGGGAATGGAATAGATTCACGAATGTGTTCTGTTCCACTGATCCATGTTACTGTACGTTCTAGTCCTAATCCAAATCCTGAATGAGGAACGCTGCCGTATTTACGTAAATCCATATACCATGCATAGTCTTCTTCTTTTAGACCAAAATCTTTAATTCGTTGAGATAATGCATCAAAATCAACTTCACGTTCACTTCCACCAACTATTTCTCCATAACCTTCAGGAGCAATTAAATCAGCACACAACACAACATCTTCTCTCTCAGGATGTGGCTTCATATAGAAAGCTTTTATAGCTTTAGGATAATTTAAAATAAAGACAGGTTTGTCGTATTGGGTTGCAATAAAGGTTTCATGAGGGGATCCAAAATCATCTCCCCAGGTAATATCATCAAACCCATTTTCATTCAATAAAGTTACTGCATCATCATATGAAATTCTTGGATAAGGCAATTCTGTATATTTTTTCAATGTTTCTTTATCTCGTTCTAATGTGTTTAACGCATCATCACAATTATCAAGAACACTTTGGATCAGATAAGCAACATATTTTTCTTGTACTTCTAAACTTTGCTCATGATCCATAAAAGCCATCTCAGGTTCAATCATCCAAAATTCAATTAAATGACGACGAGTCTTTGATTTTTCTGCTCTAAAAGTAGGGCCAAAAGAAAAGACTTTCCCAAACGCCATTGCAGCTGCTTCCATATATAATTGACCACTTTGAGAAAGGAAAGCTTCTTGATCAAAATATTCTGTATGGAACAATTCTGTTGAATCTTCCGCAGCATTTGCTGTTAAGATAGGTGGATCAACCTTGATGAATCCTTCTTCATTGAAGAAATTATAAGTAGCACGAATAATTTCATTACGAATACGCATAATGGCATGTTGTTTTGAAGAACGCAGCCATAAATGACGGTGATCCATTAAAAATTCTGTCCCATGTTCTTTTGGAGTAATAGGATAATCATGACTTTCCCCGATTACTTTGATCGATTTCACAGCAATTTCATAACCGAATTTTGAACGTGCATCTTCTTGAATAACACCTGTTAATAGAATAGAAGTTTCTTGATTCAATGATTTCGCTAATTGGAAAACTTCTTCTTCAACTTCACTTTTCACTACGATTCCTTGAAAAAATCCAGAACCGTCACGTAATTGTAAAAATGCAATCTTACCACTTGAGCGTTTATTTGCTACCCACGCTCCGATCTCCACTTCTTCTCCAACATGATTTTTGGATTCTATAATTGTAATATGTTCCACAGTTAAAACTCCTTTAAATAAATTTTGATGGTCACTTATTTTTACTGCCTTGATTATTATACAAGAAAAACAGACTCTATAACGGTCTTTTTTAAGAAACTTTAAATATTTTCAATATCGCTTACCCATTTGCCTGATTTAGCGGTCAAAACATAATATCCTAGTCTTCCGTTCTCTTGTTTGTAAGTAATCTCCCAGATAGGTGTTTCACCATCAAGTCCGATACGAGCTTCAAGAATGTCAACTGCGCCTTTATCTTCGCGTGTTAATGTTTTAGCTTGTTGTTCGGTAATGAATTCATCTTGATTCAAGACCGTTGTGGCTCCACCATCTTTAGCTACTATCACCATAATTTCTTCATCAGCTTCGTTTACTCCCGAAACCGAAAAATAGGTTTTATCACGATTGTACCAATAAAAGTCAGTTACTTTCACTAGACCAGCAGATTCTTTTGCAATGGCAATCGTCTCTTTTTCTGCTTTTTTTATGGGGTCTTGGCTAATCAATAAAAGAGTAATTGAGCAGACAAGTACCACGCTCATGACAATTGCTAAAGTGATCAGTATTCCTTTTTTCATAAGTATCCCTACTTTTAGTTTATTCTTTTCTTCTTTTTTCATCTGTTGCTTTAATAGTTTATTATAACAGAAAATTCTTCTTTTTACTGAACATTCTAGTATATAATTTAGTCGATTCGTTCATTTCCTACTCGTCAATACTTAGAAAATGACGTAATTGTTCACCAATTTTTTTAGTCGGTACTTCTTCTACAGGCAATTCTTTAGGTAATGCAGCTAAAATCTGTTTTCCATAACTTGTTTGAATCAATCGATTATCCAATACAATCATGATACCTTTATCATTCTCAGAACGAATAAGTCTTCCCAAACCTTGCTTTAAACGTAAGGTTGCTTTTGGCAGTGAATCGATGGTAAATGGATTTAAATGCTTTTGTTCCAAATAGCGATGTTTTGCTTTAACAAAGGGTCTATCTGGAGATTCAAAAGGCAACCGAGTGATGACGATCACACTTAACGATTTTCCAGGCAAGTCAACGCCTTCCCAAAAACTGTCAGCTCCCAAGAGGATACCTCCTGTAGATCTAAAGAAACGTTTTAACATACGTTCCCGACTACCTGAAAAACCTTGTGCTAATAACTCTCGTCCAGAAACGGATGCTTTTTGTTGAAGTGAAAAATACACTTCTTGTAACATCTCATAAGAATTAAATAACACCATTGTATTTTCATTTGAATATTCAATAATATTTTCTACTTGTTCTACAATCATTTGGACATAATCTTTCTTTGATAATGCCTTAATGGGTTTAAGCTCTTTAGGAATCCACAGTCTAGCTTGTTTCTTGTAATCATATGACGAATCAATGACTAATTCCTTTAACTGAGACTCTCCTAGCTGTGCTTCAAAATAGCTAAACGAACCACTAATTTCTAATGTAGCCCCTGTGTACAAAATAAAAGGTGTATAATCTAACAATTTTTCTTTTAAAAATTTACTACTGTCTACTTTTGAACGCTTAATAGTGAAGGTGTTTTTAGGACTTTTCTCTTTATATGAAAACCAAGTCACTTCATTATCTTCATTTTTTTGAAAAACAGCATAAAAAATATCTTTTTGAGCTTCAATCTTCGTCAATACATCAAAAAAATCTTCAAGTAAATAGCGTTCTCTTTGGGTTAATTGGTGTTTTTCATTTAATCCATAGTTGACTAACTCAAGCCCTAAATAATTGATTTCATTCATCAATGTTAAAACATTTTTTGACGCTTTTTTTAATGCCAGATTCCAGCCGGTTTCTCTGTTAAATTGAATATCTATTTGTTCTTGTTCGTAAAGCTTATTGGCTTTAGTGTTTTTACAATACATAAGCAATTGGTGAATAAAATCGGATAGTTCATCCTCTAATGAAAGTAGATTTAACTCCATATTTTCTATATGAGAACGGTCTACTTCAGGAAGCTGCTGAGTGAGTTGAATCAGTCTACCTAAAAAGCTTTTCTCATCATTTCTACGGCCTATTAACTTTATTAATTGCTGCATACCGTAATACCCAAAAATTTCGCTAGAAGCTTCTGTTGCTACATCTGGCAAATGTTGGGCTTCATCAATAATCAGTTTGCCAATTTTTGGCAACTCTTTTTCTTTACGGTTTAAATCATGGCATAAAAAAGAATGGTTCGTAATAATCACACTAGCATGCTTGATTTTTTGTTGGGCATGTACATAAAAATCTTCAATGTACCATAAGTCTGCTTCTGGTTTTGTCAGCCAACCACGATGGCGAATTTTACTCCAAAAAACGTGATTGTAATTGGTTAAATTTAACTCATCCAAGTCTCCGGTTTCGGTCTCCGTCAACCAAGTCAATAACTTCATTTTATAAATGGCTTCTACTTTTTGCTCTATCGGTTCCCTTAATACTTCTTGAAATTTCATTAAGTGAATGTAATGATTTTTACTTTTTAATATGGCTGCTTGCACCCTAAAAGGCAAAATCGTATTTAATTGAACAATGTCTTTTTCTAATAGTTGCTTTTGTAATAAAGTAGTATATGTGCTGATGACTACTGGGTCTTCAACCGTTGCAATATAAGCTAACGGCAATAAATAACCCAGAGTCTTACCTACTCCTGTAGCAGCTTCAATTGCAAAATGACCCTTTTTATTAGTCGTAAAATAATCAAATACTGCATCCATCATTTTGATTTGTTGATTTCTGGTTGTCAACTTCGTTTGAAACAACTGTTCCTTCTTCGCTACAGTTTTTGGATACCTTACCTCTTCGCGGTAAAATTTTTGTTCAAAAATAGGTTTCTTGATCTTTATTGCTAAACCATTTTTAATCATAATAGATTCTGAGAGCGGTAATCGCTCCTGTTTCATTTCAGCTAAGAATTTTCCAAAGAAATAAGATGTTTCCATAGTAAGGTGCTCAGAAATTTCAACCATATTTTCTACAGTAACTAAAGGAAGCTCTTTTAATCTATTCTTCAATTCAAGAAAAAGTTCTGCAGTAACTGCTGCATCGCTATCTGCTTGATGCGGATTAGTGTGTTCAATATTAAATTTGCTGACTAAATCATTTAGTCGGTAACTTGATTCGGTAGGTAATAGAATTTGTGCTAGTTCAACGGTATCTATTCCTTTATTCTTCAATGCTGGCATTCCACAACGCTGCAATTCTCCTGAAAGAAAAATATAATCAAATTGGATATTGTGTGCGACGATTATGCAATCCTCCAATAAATTATAAATGGTTGCTGCAACATCTTCAAAATATGGTGCTAAGGCAACTGATTTATTTGAAAGGCCCGTCAAATGCTCTATTTGTTTTGGGATACTGGTTAGAGGGTTGATTGTTGTTGCGAAACGATGAACAATTTTATCGTCTTCTATTAAGACACACCCAAATTGAATCATACGGTCCCCACTGGCTACATTACCGCCTGTTGTTTCAATATCTACTACAGCATATGTATCTTTATGGTTCAATTTATTCACCTAATTCTTTAGACATAGTATTTTCTTTACCATCATACTATGAAGCTAAAAAAAAAACAAAAAAAGCTCAAGAAAAAATGGACATCCAGCCATTTTCTCTTGAGTCATTTAAGTACTAACTATTTATTTTTAGAATTTATCTTTATAGATATCTTTTACTGTCTTTTCTTTATCAATGACAATGTACAACACATTATCTTGAGAAACAAATGAACTTTGATATGCATTATCAATTCGATCAGAATCAATTGCTTCATAAGGGAAATAAACGGTCTCTTGATCCATAATATCTACAGAATCTAAATTTTCACTATCTATATACAGGATATCCATTTTTTCAATATCTGGATATTTCACTGCACGATCAAACATGCCCATTTCTAAACCGCCAAGATTAATGTCGCTTGAATTCACTTCATCAGCCTCTGGGAAAATTTCAATTTTTAAAGATTCACACGGGAAAATTTCTTGAAGTTCGCTATTGCCAATGCGCCCAAAACTTTTTGAAATGTGTTTAATCCATAAATCTCCAATAAATTCTTTATCGATTGTCCAAGTTTCTCCATTTTTAAACGTCATTTTTAATGCCTTAACTTCTTTTTTCATTATTTTCGCTCCCTTTTTTTACTATTTAAAGAGTTTGTGATTCTTTTACTAGTTTCATTCTACCATAAAATTAACATATGTAAATAAAAAAAATCTAAAATTGTGATTTTATTAACAAGATAAACAAAAAAAAGAAATAGGAAGTTCACCAAACTCCTATTCCTTTATTTACTTCTTAATAGACTATTCGTTTAGTTCATTAATGATTAGTTAAATACAAGAACTCTTTCAGAATCATTCATGTATTCTTTTTCACCAGCTGGAGCTTCAATTGAACCAATTGGCATTTGACCAGTTAATTTCCAGTCTGCAGAAAGATTCCATTCATTTTGAACAGCATCATCAATTAACGGGTTGTAATGTTGTAAACTTCCGCCAATATTTTCAACAGCTAATGCTGTCCATACAGAGTGTTGAGCAATCCCAGTAGATTGTTCAGACCAGATAGGGAAGTTATCTGCATATAATGCGAATTGTTCTTGTAAAGCTTTAACGATACTTGTATCTTCAAAGAATAAAATTGTTCCGAATGCTGCACGGAAGCTATTTAATTTTTCTTTAGTTGGAGTAACATCTTGTCCTTCTGGAATAGCTTTAAGTACAGCTTCTTCAGTAATATCCCAAACTTTGTTGTGAGCATTTCCAAATAATACAACTGCACGTGAAGTTTGTGAGTTGAATGAAGATGGACTTTCTTTAACCGCTTTTTGAATTAATCCCACGATTTCTGTTTCAGATAATGAAACATTTTTTCCTAGAGAATAAATTGAACGACGTTCTTCTAATAATTTTGTGAATTGGTTTTCCATAATTTAAAATTCCTCCCTTATTTAACTTACTTTATTAGTATAACAACTTATTTTTAGTGCGTAAACCTTTTTCTTACTATTTGTTAAAATAGTTACAAAAAATAAGTAAAAGGAATTCATCTCTTTTTTAGACGAATTCTTTTTACTTAGATAACGATATAACAGCTTTTTTAAGCGTCTTTAGTATAATGAGTTGAAATCCATTCAACTATGATTGGTTTTTCATTTGGCAATTCGCCAGATAAAATAGTGGTTTCTATTTCTGTCATTAAATCTCCTAACCATTTGCCAGGTTTTCGATTTAACACTACTTGTAAATCATTGCCATCTATTGCCATGTCATTCTTACTATAAATTGGCAACTCTTGGTACAACGTCTGAACAGTCTTAAAATTAGTTGGGTATCCTAAACACTCCATAACTGTTTCAACATCTAAAGCAATTTGAAGTCCGATTTTGTAAAGAATTTGATGATTAAACTCCTCTTTCAAGCGATGCTCTAAAGCAATCAATGCTGATTTCACCTGATTAATTTCCTTTTTTGAACATTTCCAATCTCTTAAAAAATGGTCAACATCATCCCTCGTTTTGTTCAGATGATGAATTAACAACGTCCACGCAACGATCCGGTTCTCAATCACACAATCTAGTTTAGCAAATTCTTCTAATTCTTTTTTAGAGTTTTTCAGTCCTGGACAATAATAAAAGAGATTCGTTCGGATAAATAACTCAAGCCCTTGTTTTCTTCCACTTCCTAAAAGAAGCTTTACAAATTCAACTTGAATGCGTTCAACTGCTATTTTTTCAAGCAACGGATGATTTTTGTTAATCGCTACTTCTGTTTCACTATCCATACTAAAATTTAGTTGGCTAACAAATCTTACTCCACGCATCATGCGTAAAGCATCCTCAAAAAAACGTTCTTCAGGAATACCGACAGCTTTGATTAATTTCTCTTCTAAATCTTTCTGACCATTGAAATAGTCAATGATTTCTCCATCTCGGTTCATTGCTAACGCATTAATTGTGAAATCACGGCGTTTTAAATCTTCTTTTAATGAACGAACAAATTCAACACTGTCGGGACGTCTAAAATCCTGATACGTTGATTCTGTTCTGAATGTAGTGATTTCATAGCTTTCATCTTTCCATAACACCATTACAGTTCCATGTTCGATACCAACGTCAATCGTTTTTGGAAAAATCTCTTTAATCTCATTTGGTTTTGCACTTGTGGCGATATCCACGTCATTGATTGGCTTATTTAAAAGAGTATCTCTGACACTTCCACCCACAAAATAAGCTTCAAAACCAGCTTCTTCTATTTTATCAATAATTGGCAACGCCTGTTTAAACTGATGATCGAACAAAATCATAAAATATTTTCCAATCCATAGGCTAATTCATGTAATGACATTACCTTTTCACAGCCTAAAGCCACGCCTGTCATAAACGAAGAACGATCAAATGAATCGTGGCGGATCACTAACCCTTCACCAACGCTTCCAAATTGCACTTGTTGGTGAGCCACCAGACCGGGTAAACGCACACTGTGAATTTTCATACCTTCATAATCCGCTCCACGCGCTCCTTTGATCAATTCTTTTTCCTCTGGGTTTCCTTGTTCATGATGTCCACGTTCCGCAAAGATCATTTCAGCTGTTTTAATTGCTGTACCACTTGGTGCATCTAATTTATTGTCGTGATGCATCTCGGTTATTTCAACGTCTGGGAAATACTTAGACGCTTTAGCAGCAAACTCCATCATTAAAACTGCTCCAACAGCAAAATTAGGCGCAATTAATCCACCAAGATTTTTATCTTTCGCTAGTTGCTGAACTTCTTTAACTTCACTTTCTGTAAAACCAGTTGTCCCAACTACTGGACGGATTCCTTTTCCTAAAGCAAAACACGTATTTTTGAAAGCAACAGTGGGAATTGTAAAGTCAATCCACACATCTGCTTGGACTTCTTTCACCATTAGTTCTTTATCTTGAAACACAGGTACATCTACAGTTGAAAATTCGCTCAACTCATTTAATCTTTTTTCAGAAGAATGTGGATCAAGTACGCCTACTAAAGAGAACTTTTCATTTTCTAGTACCATTTTCGTGGCTGTTAATCCCATTTTACCTTTAAAACCTGCAACTACAATTTTAATCATTTTTATTCTTCCCTTTCAATCGGCTTTTCTACCGTAACTTCTTTTTTCACGTTATCTATTTTATCTATGCCAAATGACTATAACACTCTTCATTTCATAGCCTATTATTCTTTAAGTCTACCAAAAAGTGAGAAGGTTGCAAGACTTGTTGCTTGTTTTTCAAAAAAATTGTATTCTTTATAAGATAAATCAAGTCAGGAGTGAATGTATGTTAAACGAAAAAATAGCTGTAAAAGATATACTGATTATTACAATTGGCTGTGCACTTTATGCATTTGGACTAGTGTACATCAATATTGCAAACGAATTAGCTGAAGGTGGAATGACTGGTGTTTCTTTATTGTTACGTTACTGGTTTCAAATTGATCCAGCTCTGTCTACATTGCTCCTAAACATTCCAACGATATTAATCGGATGGAAATTGTTAGGCAACCGTTCATTAATTTACACTATATACGGAACAGCTATGTTATCCTTCTTCTTATATATATGGCAACGAACGTCAATTGCTATTGATTTAGAAAACGACCTTTTTATAGCGGGTATCTTAGCTGGCTTATGTGGTGGGGTGGGTAGCGGTATGATCTATCGTTCAGGTGGAACAACTGGCGGAAGCGATATTCTTGCTCGCATTTTAGAAAAGAAAAAAGGCATTTCAATGGGAAAAACATTATTGATTTTTGATGTTTTTATTCTAACGTTATCGTTAACTTACATAGACTTGCCTCATATGATGTATACGTTACTTGCTTCTTATGTATTTTCTAAAATCGTTGACTTTATGCAAGATGGGTCTTATGCAGCAAGAGGACTACTTATTATTTCTGAGAAAAATGATCGTATCGCTGAAACGATTATGTCAGAAATGGAACGAGGCGTAACGTTCTTCAAAGCTGAGGGAGCTTATTCAAAAGAAGAAAAAAAAGTATTGTATTGTGTTTTAGGCAGTCATGAAATCGTCATGGCTAAACGAATCATTCATGAAATTGATTCAAAAGCTTTTTATTCTCTTCTAACGGTGCATGAAGTTCTAGGAGAAGGTTTTTCATTTGACCCTAAACCAAAGCAACCAATGTTCAAAAAAAAAGCCAAACCTTAATGGTTTGGCTTTTTTTGTTCGTTTTTTAGATCCTCTTCAATTTCTTTTAATTGTTTTGACAATTGAATAAATCTTTCTCGATCCTCTTTTTCTAAAGACAAATCAATTTGATGGAGTGTATTTTGTTTTCGTTCCGTTAATGAGAATGTCTCAAGTGCAAGTTCGACTTCTTCAACGAGTTGCATGCTAATGGTTTCATTCCACTTGTGATAAGGGTTGTCTTCTAATACAGTCAGATATTCGGCAGACTTCCATGGATTTAAAAAAACTAACTCAATATACATTTCTTCTTGCCAATTTAATCGAACTTCATGGAAAGCTTGTTCTGGATCACTAAACACTGTCCCATTTTTATAAAATAGAAATGCTTCATTGCTCATTTCTGTTGTAGATATCATCATTCCCCGCGGAGTTTTATCTACAGACTCTACAAAATGGACTTTATTTAATACTATATCATGATTTAGTAAGTAGTTTAGGATCCACATGGATTCTCTTCTCTTCAATTGGTATCGGTCTAAAAACCAGCCAAGAAAAATCTTTTTAGCTTCTAAAGAAATTTGGATGTTCATGTAAAAAACCTCCCTATCTTACCCTTTTTCTCATTATAACTTAATCAATTAATAGTTGCTATTTATTTCTTCTAGCAATTCTAATATTTCTGCATCTGTTGGATCAAGGAGCAAATAATCGTTTATGACGGCCTTAATAACAGTACGTTCTCCTTCTTCACGTAGAAAATAGATATAAGATTTCAAGAAATCTTTATTCTGACGAAGTAACGGATATGCTTTTTGATAGGCAGTACTTGCTGCTGAATATTCTTCCAAACCTTCATTGGCTAATGCTAGATTCCAATAAAACTGAGGATCGACTTCGTTTTGCACGAGCATTTTTTGAATCCAATCAACTGTTTCATCAAAACGTTCTTGTTTCAGCAATAAATTTGTATAGGCTAACTGCACAGTTGAGTTTTCTGGAACAAGTTGAATGGCTTTTAAGTAATAAGTTTCCGCTAAAGGTTCATCTTCTAATTTGATGGCTATATCAGCGCCATAATAGAAAAGTTCATAATTGTATTCATCAACTCTTAATCCCTCTTTGATGATTTCTAGAGCCTTGTCCAGTTCATTTTCTTCTTCAAGTCCTTTAGCTAAATATGGATATAGGGTTGTATAGTTCGGATCTAAGTCTTTTAATTTATTCAAAGTTTCAATTGAACGACGGTATTGTTTGTCTTGTAAATAAGAGAATCCCAGTTGGAATAATGTATCAACGTTCTCTTTTTCTTCCAAACTTTGCTCTAGGTATAGTATAGCTTGCTCCAGATCACCTAAAGCACTATATGAGCTACCACATCTAGCTGCAAGGTTGATGCCTGAAAAATCGGATAGACCTTGGTTCATCAATTCTTCATAACTATGAATCGCTTGAGCGTATTTCCCCATAGAAAAATGTAATTCTGCTAAGGCAAAATCTATAACCGGTTCATCAGATAAGATTTCCTTCGCTTTGAGTAGCTTTTGCTCACTCACTTCATAAAGACCTTGAACTTGGTATAAGTCGGCTAAAACAAGCAACGTTTGAGGATAAACAGCACTATCTTCCGTGACTTCTAGTAGCCAATCCATTGCTGTATCTAATTCATTTGCTTCAATAGCTATTTCCGCTAAACCTATTCTTAATTCATCGTCTTCAGGATAACGTTCCAGCAGGTGCAGATTTATTTTTTTTACCTCATTTAAAAAACCAAGGTGATAAAGAGAATCTGCGAGATTATAAAGTTCTTCATCTGTATCTTGTTTTAAAGCTTGTTCAAAATAATTCATTGCTTCTTCTAATTGATTATTTTGAAGCGTGTCGATCATCATTTGTCCATATGACATGTCAAAAACCTCTTTCATTTTACAATCTTCTATATCTTCCATTTTAACATAAATTAGAACAAGTAGGGTCCTACCCTTTTTCTATTTATTAAAGTGTACAAAACTTATTGAACTCAACTCTAATATAAAGTAAGCTTAAAAGGTTAATATTTTCAGTCAACTACATTTTTAACAAAGGGGATAGTACTTTGCAAGAATATACTAAAGAAGAGCTCATCTTACAAATGACTTCTTTGAAAAGATTGAATAAAGAACTATTGGTAGCTCTCCAAGAAACAGAACGTCTAGAATTTGAATGGACACAAAATTTAGGACAATGGTTTTGGGATTTTACATTGAATGAAGTCACCTTTAATCCACTAAAAGCAGAAGCAATCGGATACTTAAAAGAAGACTTACCGGAAAAAGTTCCCTATCATTTTTTTACAGATAAAATTCACCCTGACGATATTGATGAAGTTATGCAACTAATGACAGACCACCTTAAAGGAGACATACCTGCTTGGAATACAAAATACCGTATTCAAGCCAAAGATGGTTCATGGAAAGTGTACCGCGATTTCGGAAAAGTAACAGAGCGAAACGAACAAGGAGCTCCACTATTTCTTAAAGGAATTGTATTTGACATTACACAGGAAGAACAAGAACGAGATCAACTAATGGTCAGAAATCAAAATTTATCCAATCAAATGAAAAAAGATACACTCACCGCTCTATATAACAGAACTGCTGTTACAGTGGAGCTAGCAAAACATGCAAACCATTCAAAAAAACATGACCGTCCTTTATCCGTTATGTTTTTGAAAATTGATAAGTATTCTGAATATGAAGAATTATTTGGAGTTGTCCTAAGTGAAGAAATACTAAAAGTCACTGGCCAAATCATACAAGTAGCCATTCAAGAAAATAGACACATTGCTGGCAGATACAGAGAATCTGTATTTTTGATCTTGTTAAATGATACTAAAAAAGAAGAAGCTTATACCTTTGCTGACACAATAAGACAAACTGTTTTAGAAACTTTTTTCGATGTTCCTAAACATGTGAGCATAAGCGTTGGTATATCCGAATTCAATAAAGAAGAAACAATCAGCGAGTTAGTTAATACTGTCTCAAAAAAATTAGTAGTCGCCGTTAAAAACGGAGGAAATCAAATTGTTATGTAACTAAAGGGTCATTTCGTAAATTCATTTACGAAATGAGCCTTTAGTTTTTATGGTGGTGTTTAATTTGTCTTTAAAACAATTGGGAGAATGAACTAGTCTAACTAACTTGGTCCCTTTTTCTATGCTATTCTTAAACACACTCATATCTTCTTAGCAGACGCTTTAAAGAAATCTGTAGCTATATATCATTGAGTGTTTGAGAAGAGTAGATTACAAAAAAATGCTTTTTTCTTTTTTCCCTAAGTTACAGCACTCTATAAAACAGCAAAAACCCCTGATTTCTCAGGGGTTTTAAGTACTGTATTATTTAACTGCGTCTTTAAGAGCTTTACCTGGTTTAAATGCAGGTACTTTGCTTGCAGCAATTTGGATTTCTTCCCCTGTTTGAGGGTTACGACCTTTACGTGCAGCACGATCGCGAACTTCAAAGTTACCAAAACCAATAATTTGAACTTTTTCACCTTCACTTAATGAAGTTTGAATTGATTCAAAAACAGCATCTACTGCTGAAGTTGCATCTTTTTTAGTAAGTCCTGTTGAAGTAGCAACGTTTTCGATTAATTCTGCTTTGTTAGCCATGTGTATTTCACCTCCCTCGGAAAGAAGAATTGATGTTTTATTTTTAAGCAAATAAACATCATTTAGACATTTTTGAGTGGCCCAAAAATGAATTATTGCGAAATGTAAAATTAGTATTCTAAATGACATTTCATTTAAAAAGATATCATATAAATACTGATACTGCAATGATTTTTAGCTTTTCAGGAAATTTTCTTATGCATTTTATAAATAATGATTAAATTATTTGAAACCCCTTAAGAGTTATGTTAAAATGCCAATTTAGTTTTTTATTTCCTTCTTCTTGTAATCAAGTGAATCGGCGTTCCTTCAAAAGTAAAGGCATCCCGAATGCGATTTTCTAAGAAACGAGCATAAGAGAAATGCATCATTTCAGGTTCATTCACAAATACTACAAATGTTGGCGGCTTAACGGCTACTTGAGTAGCATAATAAATGCGCAATCGTTTTCCTTTATCTGTTGGAGTAGGATTCATAGCTACTGCGTCTAATATCACTTCATTTAAAACAGCTGATTGAATACGTAAGTTTTGGTTCATACTTACTCGCTCAATAATTTCAGGAAGCTTGTTTAATCGTTGTTTTGTTAAAGCTGAAACAAATATGATTGGTGCATAGCTGAGATACAAAAATTCGGCTCTAATTTGTTCTTCAAATGCTTTCATTGTATGGTTATCTTTTTCAAGAGTATCCCATTTGTTTACAACAATGATGATTCCTTTTCCAGCTTCATGAGCATATCCAGCAACTTTTTTATCTTGCTCTCTAATACCTTCTTCTGCATTCAATACACATAAGACGACATCAGAACGTTCGATTGCTCTTAGGGCTCTTAAAACACTATATCTTTCAGTGTTTTCATAAACTTTCCCTTTTTTACGCATTCCAGCAGTATCGATCATAACAAATTCAGTTCCATCTTCGCCTTCAAATGCTGTGTCGATAGCGTCACGAGTCGTTCCTGCAATGCTCGAAACAATCACTCGATCTTCTCCTAATATAGCATTTACAAGTGATGATTTCCCAACGTTTGGTCTACCAATCAAGCTGAATTTTATAACAGAATCATCATAGTCTTCTTCTTGCTCTTCTGGAAAATGGCTGATTGCTGCATCCAACAAATCACCGATTCCTAAACCATGACTTCCTGATATTGGGAAAGGTTCACCTAACCCTAAAGAATAAAAGTCAAAAATGTCGTTACGCATTTCAGGATTATCTACTTTGTTAACAGCTAACAATACTGGTTTGTTTGTACGGTAAAGAATTTTTGCTACATTCTCGTCTGCATCTGTTATGTGTTCTTTTACACTTGTGATAAAAATAATCACATCTGCTTCATCCATAGCTATTTCAGCTTGGTGTTTAATCTGTTCTAAAAATGGTTCATCACCTAAATCGATCCCGCCTGTATCAATCACATTAAATTCTTTTCCTAGCCATTCTGCTGGTGCATAAATACGATCACGGGTTACTCCTGATACGTCTTCTACAATTGAGATGCGTTCTCCAACAATACGATTAAAAATAGTTGATTTTCCTACGTTAGGGCGACCAACGATGGCTACAACTGGTTTTGCCATTGTTTTTGCCTCCTTTTTTATATTCTCTTGTAAGTTTATAGAAATACCTCAAAACATGCAAGCTTTTGCTTAAGGAATAAGGCAAACTCTCATAAATACTTTAGTTTTTTGTTAAATTTTACTCAATAAATGCAAAAAAAAAAGAACATGAGAACAAAAAATGCTCACATATCCTTTTTAACAATGTACTTAGTTCTCATCATCTGTTGTAATATCAGACAATTGATCGCCTAAAATATCACCTAAAGTAAAACCAGTATCTTCTTCAGGCAAGTCGTAATTGGTTTCTTCATAGCTTGCTTTTGGTTGATTCGGTTTCTCTTCTAATGCTTTGATACTTAAAGAAAGTCTTTGATCTGTTGGATTAACTTCTAACACTTTCACTTTAATTTCGTCACCTTCACTTAAAACTTCATGCGGAGTAGCAATGTGGTTGTGCGAAATTTGTGAAATATGAACAAGTCCTTCAACTCCTGGGAAGACTTCAACAAACGCTCCAAAACTTGTTAAACGTTTAACTAAGCCATTTAGAACAGAACCTACAGCCGCACGCTCTTCAATATTGTCCCATGGTCCAGGTAATGTTTCTTTAATAGAAAGAGAAATACGTCCCTCTTCTTCGTTTACAGAAAGAATCTTCACGTTAACTTCTTCTCCGACTGTTAAGACATCAGCAGGATCTTTTACATGCTCATAAGCAATTTGAGAGATGTGGACAAGACCATCTATACCGCCAAGATCAATAAACGCTCCAAAGTTAGTTAAACGAGCGATTTTTCCTTTTACAACATCGCCTTCAACCAAATGATTAAGCAAGTCTTTTTTCTTTTCTTCATTTTCTGCTTCAACAACAGCTTTATGAGAAAGAATTAAACGGTTTTCACTCGGTTCGATTTCAACGATTTTAAATTTCAACGTCTGTCCTTTATAACTAGAAAAATCTTCTACAAAATGAACATCTACCATAGAAGCAGGTACAAATCCTCTGACGCCAACATCTACAACTAAACCACCTTTTACTACTTCTTTAACAGGTGCTTCAATAATGGTGCCTTCATCAAATTCTTTTTGAACTTTTTCCCAGACTTTTTTAGCATCAATACGACGCTTTGATAGCAAGTAACTACCATTTTCTTTCTCTTTGATCTCTTTGATAACAACTAAATCTACGATATCTCCAACATTTACAATATCTGTAACATTTTCAAATGGAGCAGCAGATAATTCATTGTTCGGAATAACACCTTCAACTCCACCACCAATGATGCCAACTATAGCCTGCTTATTATCTTGAATCGTTAAAATTTCACCTTTAACAATATCTCCAATATTAATTTCTTGAACACTATTCATTGCATCCATCATTGATTCTTGTTCGTTGATCTCTTGGTTTTTTTCATTTTCCGTCATATGTTTGCCCTCCTATAACTAGCCAATAAAGTACTTTCTTTCTATATTTTAACCAATTATTTAAATTATTGCCACCAAAACGACTGAAAAAGTAAAAGATTCCTTAATTAATCAGTTTTATTTGGATTAATTCTCTGATTTTTTCCACAACTTCTTCGATAGATAAGCTAGTTGTATCCACACGAATAGCGTCTTTCGCTTGTGTAAGCGGAGACACTGCACGATGTGAATCTTTATAATCTCGATCCGTAATTTCTTGCTTTAATACTTCTAGTGAAGTAGGTATACCTTTGCTTAAATTTTCTTTATAGCGTCTTTCTGCACGTTCCTCAACACTAGCAATAAGGAATATCTTCACTTCTGCTGTTGGCAAAACGGCTGTGCCAATATCACGACCGTCCATAACTACTCCACCGTGTGCCGCTATTTCTTGTTGTCTTTTTACTAGTTCTTTTCTCACTTCACCATGTGCTGAAACAGCTGAAACGGCATTTGTTACATCTGTTAAACGAATAGCTTCGGTCACTTCTTCACCGTTGATAAATACTTTTTGATTGTCTTTGTTTGGTTCAAAAGAAATAATCATTTCTTTTAATAAATGAACTAATTGTTTTTCATCTGTTACTTCTATTTTATTTTTGATTGCTTGATAGGTTAGAGCACGATACATTGCTCCCGTATCGCAATAAATGTACCCTAATTCTTTCGCTAATATCTTAGCAACTGTGCTTTTTCCAGCTGAAGCCGGACCATCAATGGCAACTTGTATTGTTTTTTTCAATTTTTTTCCTACTTTCTTTTTTCATATTAAAAAGGCTAGGTTAACCCTAGCCTCCTGCCGATTATAAAAATCCAACTCTAAAGAACGTTTATTTAACTTTCAAAACCATTCCAACACTAACTGAATCGCCTGATATACCATTTAATGCTTTCAATTCATCTGTCGACATGCCATGATTTACGGCAATACGATACAGGTTGTCTCCTGCTTGAACAGTATAAGTATTTGTTGCTTCTTCCACCACTTCAGACTCTGGTTCTTCAACACTTTCAGGTTCTTCGATCACAGGTTGTTCTGCCACTTGTGATTCAGGCTCTTCTGGTAGTATAGCTTCATTTTCAGATGATTCTTCTGCTATGCTTTCAGATGATTCTTCTGATTCAGGTTCAGATTCCGACTCAGAAACTGATTCTTCTGAGCTACTTGATTCAATACTGCTATTTTGTGTTATCGTCATTATTTCTTCCGTTTCATTCCGTTTTTCACTACTATTGGAGTCTACATTAGACCACCAAAGATAAGCAATAGTTGGTAAGATAAAAATTAAGAGTAAGAAAATAAGTAAAGATGTTACTACAGGATGTACACTTTTCTTTGCTTTTTTCCGTGCTGTTCTAGAATATTTATCGTCCACTAAACTATCGTCATCATCAAATTTACGATTCCATGCGTTTTCTTTTTTGGGGTTGTTTTTAGAATTTTTTTTACTCATCTTTTAGTACTCCTCCTAGACTAAACTCTGTATTATTGTATCATTTTTACGCAGAATTGTCTTATTAATTTCCTATTAAAAATAAATCCTTTATAGTTTCTTCCCAACTTTTTTCATTTCGAGAACCTATTTTTTGTTTCAAATCAGATTCGCCGTAAAAATCAACGACTTTAAGATTACAATTAATACAGCAACGATTTGGTTTGTCCTCTAATATTTCATCAAAATAATGCAAAAGAAAGCTTCTTTTGCAACTAGCTGTTTCCGCATAATCCATCATATAATACAATTGTTGCTGCTTGTATACAATTCTACTTTTTACTTGCTGCTTAGCTGTTTCAATAGATAGATCGGATTTTACATAATTTTCTATTAGTTGCTTTTGGGAAGGGCTGCAACTCCCTTCTGGAATCACGCCTTTTTTATATCCGTATTCCAACATCTCAACTGTCGGTAATGTATCCTCTTGCAACCGAAATTGAATCATACTATCTCCTTGTTCGTATAGCAATAGAGCCAAGCTTGGTTCTCCATCTCTGCCGCATCTTCCGACTTCTTGCAAATAAGCTTCAGGACTGCCAGGAAGATGATAATGAATAACAAATCGAATATTACTTTTATTGATACCCATTCCAAATGCGCTTGTTGCACAAATAATATCAATTTCATCATGAACAAATTGCTGTTGTATTTTAATTTTATCTTCTGATTCTATATCGGAGTGATAACTTTCTGCACTAATGGTTGTTTTTTCTCGAATCAAACCAGCAATTTCATCAGCTGTTTTCTTACTAGAAAAATAAATAATCCCTGGTTTCTTCAATTTTTCAATTTGATTCATTAAGTGCTGATTCTTGTCTCGGTCGCAAATAATTGTAGAAAAAGCAATATTTGAGCGGTCGACTGAATAAACAATTTCCTTTGTATTTCCATCGTCAATATGCAATGACGTTAAAATTTCTTCTCGTACACGTTTTGTAGCTGTAGCGGTTAACGCCATGGTTAACGGGAAGTTTAGTTGTGTTCGAATCAATCCTAGATCTAAGTAATCAGGTCTGAAATCCAATCCCCACTGAGAGATACAATGGGCTTCATCAATGGCAAAAAGACCAATTGGAATTTTTTTTAAATAAGCCATCACATATTCCTGCTGAAGCATCTCAGGTGAAAGAAAAATAAATTTATACTGAGATAAATGCTTTAAAACCCATTCTTTTTCCTGTGCATCCATCAAACTGTTGATAGCTGCAACTCTTTTCTCACCGTTAAGTTTTAACTGTTCTACTTGATCTTGCATTAATGACAGTAGTGGCGAAACGATCACTACCAGACCATCTAAACAATAACCTGTTAATTGGTAACAAATTGATTTCCCTGTGCCTGTTGGCAGCATAACTAAAGTGTGCCTTCCTTCTAAAGCTGCTAACACGGCTTCTTCTTGCCCATTTCTAAAAGAAGTGTACCCAAAATAGTTCTCTAAATTTTGTTTGATGAGTTCTTTATTATCCATCAGCACGACTCCTTTCAACTTGAATCAATCTATACCATGAAAAAGGGACCTGTGGTATCTCTTTTTCTAATTCTTCATAGGTAATTTTTTCATTAGATTGAAACGCTGTAATTAAACGTTGATACTCACTATCTGGTATTACATTAGAAACATTGAAATCCGGAAAAATAATAGCCAATTCAATCACGTGTTCTGAAATAGTATTTGCTTTTAATTTTCTCTTTAGTGCAATATTTTCAATAGATAGTCCTTTATCTAAATAATAAGCGGTCAATCTTGTGCTTTGACTTAGACTGCTATAAGGATCTCCAATACATTCTTGATAAATTAAATAAAACAAAGAATAATTTTCTTTATTTTGAACAACTTGATCCATTAATTGAATAATAGCATGTTGAAGTAAAAAAGCTATTTCTAAAGCTTCAATTTTATGTATCGCAGCTAATTGAGCGATCGTTTTTCCAAACTTTTCATGGCCTGTCAATTGTGATACTACTATTTCTGCAGAAAATGGATCCAAATTGGTTAACGCCTGAATCCATTCCTTCCCGAAAGATTGAGCAAGATCTTGTTTATCCAATGGAATATTTTTCAACCAATTTTTTACCCAAAGTTGGTTTTTCCATTCTTTTTCAAGAGGCAAATACCGTTTATTTTGGTACCGTAATTCCGAAAGAACTTGAGTCAAAAATACTATTCTCTTCCAAAATTCCTTAGTAGCTTTTCCATTTAGTAATTGGTTTAAATGTGTGGGATAAAAATGTTCAGAAAAATAGAGCTCTACTTCTGCCTTTCCTTGTTCAGAAAGATAAAACTCCCCACTTGTGTCGTTTGCTTTGATCCAACCTCTGGTAATAAAAACTTGAATCATCTGATTATACTGCTCTCGTTTTAAATTAGGAAAAATCGAAAAAAACTTTATCATATTGTACATATGCGCTTTGAATAAAATAGAAGCGGTTCTTTTTCCTGTTAAGATATGGTATAACGTTGAAGGTTTAATTAGATAGTCTTTAGAAAATAATGAAAGACAGAAAAACTGACTGTATAACGATTGATCCAAGACATTCACCCTCATTTCAGATACTTTAACAATCCTAACAGCTATGCTGATACATCGTTAAACCTAATATACCAAAAATAACTAATTTTAGGGTATTCTTTTATAAATTTTAATAAATATTAATCAGGAGCGTTTACATAAGCTTAGAAAAAAAGAAACCGCAAAAATTTGCGATTTCTCTTTTTTTATTTAAAACTAACTTTTGTCATTTGATTACGAAACAACCAATTTTTTAATTTTGCAAAGATTAAGATAAATACTGTGCTTACTATTGCTCCTTTTATTATATTAAATGGTATAACACCCATTAAAAGATACTCTCTAATAGGTCCTACACTAAAGTTTAATACCTTTAAGTATAAAGGAAGTAAGAATAAATAATTTACCAATGATAAAACAACTGTTAAAGATGCTGTTCCAATCACATTTGCAAACACAATATTTTTCATATCATGAACTTTAGTCTTCATGATTAAATAGATTGGCAATGTATACGCGACAGAAGCTATAAAACTTGCAGTATCCCCAATGGGATATCCTGCGTCACCACCCGTTTGAATATAATGAAGTAATGAACGTATAAACGCAACCATTATGCCTCCAACGGGGCCGTATAAAAACATTCCAATCAAAACAGGAATATCACTAAAGTCTACTTTAAGAAAAGTAACTCCTGGAATTATTGGAAAACCAAATGAAATCAATATGGTTGCAAAAGCAGCCAACATGGAGATTCCCACCATTTTTTTCGTATTGCTAGTTTGCATAAAAATCCTCCTAAAAGGATTCATCAGCATAGGCATTTCTGAGTTTATTTAAATAAAAACAACATAAAAATGCTCGTCCTAATTATCTTCAGATAATTAAACAGAGCACTTGAATAATGAAACCTATTCAAATAAACTCCATCTTCTTTATCCAGACTTTACTGTCGGTACTGGAATTAAACCAGTTCAACTAAATAATGCTATTTAGCTCGTGGACTATACCACCGGTCGGGAATTTCACCCTGCCCCTGAAGACGAATCTTTATATTTTTTTTACACTTTAATTGTATATCATAATAAAAGAAAAATCAATAGTTACTTACTTTATATTAATGAATCAATCAATATACGGCAAATGAATAATAAAAACAGTGTGTTCATGCACAACACTTTTTACTTCAACAAAGCCACCATGCGCTTCTATAATGTTTTTAACAATAGATAAGCCAATACCCGTTCCCGTTTTGTTTCCTTTCATTACAGTACGTGATTTGTCAGCTTTATAAAAACGATCAAAAACATATGGGATGTCTTCTTCAGAAATACCTGTTCCGTTATCCTTTACTTCGATTAGAACCTCATCCATGATTCTATCCAAATGAACCCAAATTTCAACTTTTTTATGCTCTTTATTAGACAAACTAGTATGTCTAATTGCATTATTAATCAAATTTACAAATACTTGATTCATCTTATCTTCATCCATATAATAAGAATCTAAATTAGGATCAATCGTCAATGTCATTTCAATATTATTTTTTTCAGACATCGTAGCAAATCGCGTAAATAATTTGTTAAAAAAGTCGTCTAACTGAACATCTAGCTTAATCAAATTAATAAAACCAGCTTCCATTCTAGAACTATCAAGCATTTCATTGACCATACGGTTCATTCGAATAGATTCTTCACCGATTATCTTAGCCATTTCTTTTTTTTCTTCTTGCGTTTCGGCTACATCATCCAAGATAGCCTCACTGTAACCTTGAATCATAACTAAAGGTGTTCTTAATTCATGAGAGATGTTGTTAATAAAATCATTTCTCATAATATCAAGTCTTTTTTCTTTAGTGATGTTCTGAATAGAAACCAATACACCACGAACACTTTCTAAATTTTCATCAAAAAGTGGTATCAACGTTATATTGTAATAATAATCATCGATATTGTTTTCGTAGCTTACTTTTTCTGGGAATTTGATAACAGAATCAATTCGGTATTCTAACACTTCAGGTACAACTGTTTTCATCACTTGATCTGATCGATACAAGTGTTGTAAGTACTCATCACCAAGTGGATTAGACATCAACAAAGTTTTATCCTGATTGTAATACAATACACCAGTCGAGATGGACGTAACAATATTTTCTAATAATTCTTTTTCTTGTCTAGTTGCAGCTCCAGTTACTTCCAATGATTTACCCATCTTATTCATAGCAAGCGCTAATTGAGCTAACTCATCTTTGTAATTCGACTGCGTTTGTTTTGAAAAATCATTTTTAGCATAGTCGTAAGCAATATCTCTCAATTGAGTTAAAGGATGACCTAGTCTGCGTTGGAAATAATAAAACAATAAAATTCCTATTATAATATAAAGAATTAAATTCGCAATTGACCACATTGCCATTCTACTATGGGTTTTATTTAAAAATGTTAAATCTCCATAGATGTATAGTTGACCCTCTTGATTATTAAGACTAAAATGCTTGATTTTCATAATAAAAGGTGTTTTTGATTCTCCATCAAATGCTACTTCATCTTTAATTAATGCATCTTTTCCACTATTTAATGCTGCGTTCACTTGACTGGTAGCCTTAACTTTTTCTATAACTTTTAATTGTTTATCCAAATCAACGTTTGAAGAATAAACTATTGGTTCATCTCCTTGCTGAAAGCCTAAAAAAAGATGTGAATTAAAAGCTCTTATTTTATCCAAATTTTCTATTAAAAAATTTGGATCTTCTTCAGACATGGTTGCAATAGCATCCATTGAATTTTCAAAATCTTTTATATAGTTTTCTTCAATATTTTTTTTGTAAATCATTCCATATACTTGAGTTGAGGTAAAAAAACAAAAACCTATAGCTAACATGGTTACTACCCAAGTACGGGTTACTAGGCTATTTAATTTAAACATATCCCGACCTACTTTTCAGATTCTTCTGGAAAAGAATTAAATTTATACCCAAGACCCCATACAGTCACAATCATTTTTGCGGCCGGTTCAGAATGCTTCGTTAATTTTTCTCTTAAGCGTTTGATATGAGTATCTACCGTTCTTAAATCACCAAAAAATTCATACTTCCAGACTTCACGTAAGAGCTGTTCTCTTCCAAAAATTTGATCCGGAGATTGTGCCAGATACAACAATAAATCATATTCTTTTGGAGTCAAATTAACAGCATTGCCATCTGCCAAGACACGATGAGATTGGTCATCTATTTCAAAATGAGGCATCTTAATTAAATCAGGATTTTCTTTTTCTTTTGGTTTTCCGCTTTGGGTTCTTTTTAGAATAGCCGATACTCTTAAAACTACTTCTCTCGGACTAAATGGTTTAACAATATAATCGTCTGCACCAACTTCAAATCCCTCTATACGACTAACTTCTTCCCCTTTAGCGGTCAGCATCATGATCGGAGTATTTTTACTTTCTCTTATTTTCTCAGCAGCTTGAATACCATCCATTTTAGGAAGCATCAAATCTAACAGAATCAAATCGTAATCATTTTCTAAAGCCATCTTAACGGCATCTTCGCCATTATCTGCTTCAGAAATGACATAATTCTCTCTCTCTAGATACATTTTTAATAGTCTACGAATACGATCTTCGTCATCTACTACTAATAGATGCATTACATCATTTTCCATTATATTTCCACCTCATCATTTTCCTTTAGCACTTTCACACACAAATTTAGTCTGATATCAGTATACACAACATTTGTTACAAGTTTCAACTAATTGATATGATTCCTTGTTGAAATATTAAAACGTTCTCAAAAGAAAGTATTTATTAAAAAAAAATAGAAAAATTAAATTATTATTTATCTATAAAAAAAAGAGCTTGATTTTTATTCAAGCTCTTTAATCATTTAATTATTTTCTTCTTGAATTGCTGAATTACGCAATTGATAGATTTCAAAAGTCTTTAATTCACGCCATTCGCCTGGTTGTAATCCATCCAACGTCAAAGTACCATAAGATTCTCTTTTTAATTTTTCTACCGGATGCCCAATAGCTTGAAACATATTTTTTACTTGTCTATTGCGACCTTCATGTATTGTTAATTCCACCATAGTGATATCTTTTGCTCGATCAGATGAAAGGATCTTAGCTTTAGCTGGTGCCGTTTTTTTACCTTCGACGACGATACCTTTTTCAAGTTTATTCAATGCTTTTCGATCAACTAAACCTTTCACTTTAGCAACATACGTTTTATCTATTTGATACTTAGGATGCATCAATAATTGGGAAAGTTCCCCGTCATTTGTTAACATCAATGCTCCTGTTGTGTCATAGTCTAATCGGCCTACTGGATAAATTCGTTGTTCGATATTAGCAAACAAATCCGTTACTACAGGACGTCCCTTATCATCTGAAACGGCTGTAATCATATTTCTAGGTTTATTTAATAAAAAATAGACCGGTTCTTCTCTATAAATCGGAACTCCATCCACTTCCACTACATCAGAATTTCCAATTTGAATTCCCATTTCCTTAACAACTTTTCCATTTACTTTAACATGTCCTTTAGAAATAAGTTCCTCTGATTTACGTCGCGAGGCTACTCCGGCATGAGCTAAAACTTTTTGCAATCTTTCCATAATTTCTCCTTCATACAACTCTATTTTTATTCTTATTCAAACTGCTGGTTAAAACGTTCAAAAAATAAATCTGATTCTTTTTCGTTAGTTTCAGTTTCTAATTCGGTTATCTTAGGTAGGTCGTTTAGATTTTTTAGACCAAAGTAATCCATAAAATAGTCCGAAGTCCCATATAAAATAGCTCTTCCAGGACCTTCTGCTCGGCCTTTTGGTTCAATCAACCCTCTAAGCGTGAGTTTTTGTAGTGCTCCGCTTGTTTGCACTCCTCGTATTTCATCAATCTCCATACGAGTCAACGGCTGCTTATAGGCTATAATGGCAAGTGTTTCTAGTGCTGCTTGTGAAAGATTAGTGGTCAAAGGCGAAATTGCATACTTTTTTATGACATCTGCATACTCTTTTTTTGTCGCTAGTTGATAGTGATTTCCCACTTCAAGCAACATTAGCCCACTGGTAGACATCGTTTCGTACTCTTTTTGAAGTCTCATCAGAAATTGATACACTTGCTGAGTGGAACACTCTAAAAGAGTTGAAATTTCTTCTAGTGTCATCCCCTCATCTCCAGCTACAAAAAGAAGTGCCTCAATTGCTGCTAATTCATCCATACTACTCATCACCTATTTCTTCTGTTTCTGATGGATAGACAATAATATCTCCATAGGTTAATTCTTGTTGAATGTAAATATCTTTTTCCTTGATGAGTTCAAGTAAAGCCATAAAGGTCGTTACCATCTCATTTTTTGTTGGCTCTTCAAAAAAACCTGCAAACAAAACCCCTTGGTGGGCTTTTACATTTCTCAGTTTCCCCATAATAAAATCCATTTTCTCATTAATTGAGGTCTCTTCAGCTTTAATTTTTGTTTGTAAGGGGACTTTTTTCATTTTCTTATTAAACATTTCTTGAAAAGCAGCTACTAAATCAAATGTACTGATTTGTAGAGGTTCGAGAGGAACCTTTTCTTGTAACAGTACTAAATTAGCGGGCTCCTTAGAAAAGTAAAGACTTCGTTCTTCTTCTTTAACTTTTAACAAAGCTGCGGCTGATTTAAATCTTTTGTATTCTAACAATTGTTCTACTAAGGCATCTCGAGGATCTTCACCAGAATCATAAAACCCTTCATCTTCTTGATCTGCATCGATTTCCTGTTTAGGCAATAGAAGTTTGCTTTTAATGGCCATCAACGTAGCGGCCATAACTAAATAATCACCTGCAACATCTAGCTGCAATACTTTCATTGCTCGAATATAATTTAAATATTGTGACGTTACATCAGCAATTGGAATATCGTAAATATCGATTTCTAAATGTTTGATCAAGTGCAGCAGTAAGTCTAACGGCCCCTCAAACGCATCGGTTTTTATATTTATATCGGATGACATCTAACCCTCGCCTTTTTCATCATCAGATACTAAGATCTGCTGTTGGTTCTGTTTACTTTTTTCTTGTTCCCACTTAGCAACTAAAGCAGACGTTTCTAATGTTCCCATTATTTTTTTTTGTAGGAAACGATGCTCTAAAGCTTCTAACATTTTATAACTAATGCCTTCATTTCTATATGAGGGATTGATTGAGATATGTCTTAACAATATCATATCGTTTCCAATTTCTACGCCTATTACACCTACGATATCTTGAGTGTCCTCACTTTTCCATAAATAAAGTTTGCGATCTTCTTTACTTTGATACCAATCCATTTCATCTTTCAAACGTGAAACGTCTTTTAAGTCTGGAACAAATGAGAGCAACCCCATTGAAATTTTTTCATAATCATTTTTGTAATCGAGTAACATAATTTCCTCCTAGCGCCTTAAGCTTGCAACACTAAATATTAGCGCATATCTATATTAATAAAGAGAGCATTCTAATCTCATTAAGTCTGCATAACTTTCTCGCTTAATAGCCAAAAAATCTTTTCCATTTTCAACAAATACTACTGGTGGTCTTGGAATGCGGTTGTAATTGCTGGCCATTGCATAACCGTAAGCCCCTGTACTAAAAACAGCTAAAATATCAGTGGCATCTGCTTTTGGCAGTGGCAGGTCCCAAATTAACATATCGCCAGACTCACAACATTTACCGGCTATAGAGTAAATTTCTTCTACTGCATCTGCTACACGATTAGCCAAAACTCCTGTATATTTTGCATCGTATAAGGCAGGTCTGATGTTATCCGTCATACCGCCATCAATGGCTAGGTAGTTTCGAACATCAGGTATCATTTTTTGCGAGCCGACTTGATATAAGGTTATCCCTGCATCACCAACTAGACTACGACCTGGTTCAATCCAAATTTCAGGCAAGGGCAGTTGAATTTTTTCTGAAACAGACTGAACTTCATCAATTAAGTTATTTACATAATCTTCAATTGGCAATGGTTCATCTTCAGATGTATATCTAATACCAAAACCTCCACCGACATTTAAAACACGCAATTGAAAACCAAACAATACTTGCCATTCTTTTGACTGCATCATTAGTTTATCAATCGCTAGACTAAAGCCGTCTGTTTCAAAAATCTGTGAACCAATATGACAATGCAAACCCAGGACATCGATATATGGCATTTCCAAGGACATTTCTAAAGCTTGTTTTGCTTGGCCATTTTCTAGATCAAATCCAAATTTAGAATCGGTCTGTCCAGTGGTAATGTATTCATGAGTATGAGCTTCGACTCCAGGAGTTACCCGTAATAGAATAGACACTTTTTGCTGGCGTTTTTTAGTATATTCATTCAATTTATTTAATTCATAAAAATTATCGACAACAAAACAACCAATGTCATAATCCAAAGCTGCAATAATTTCTGAATCTGACTTATTGTTCCCATGAAAATGAATTTTTTTATTTGGATATTCCGCTTGAATAGCTGTAAATAATTCTCCACCAGAAACAACATCTAATGACATTTCTTCTTTTGCCATCAACTGATAGATTGCCAAACAAGAAAATGCTTTACTGGCATAGGCAACTTGAGCTTTAATGTTACGATCTTGAAAAGCCTTTTTGAATGTACGTGCTTTGTATTTTATTTGAGAAATATCATATACGTAGACTGGTGTTCCATATTTTTCAACCAATGAAACTGTGTCTACGCCACCAATTTCTAAATGGTTAGCTTCATTCATTCTCATTGTGCCCGTTAGTAATCTTTCATCCATTAATCGACTATCCTCATTTCAATTTCTCTTGTTTTTTGCTTTACTTACTTTAACACAAAAAAAAGCATTTCTCAATGTAGGCTTGTACCTTGAATAAGCCTACATCGCTTCATTCTCCAACTTGATCACAAGATGAAGAAAAGAGAAACTGATTAAAATTACGGCTATTAAACCATAGATTTTTACAGTTTCTCTTTGTATTTGTCTGATCACATTTCTGAAAGGATATTTTTTACGAATGCTTTAAACGTATGTTTAACACGTTGAGTAGTTTCAACAACTTCTTCATGATTTAATTGAGCCTGCATCCCTGCTGCTAAATTAGTGATACATGAAATACCGATTACTTTCATATCGGCGTGTTTTGCTACTATAACTTCCGGAACAGTTGACATCCCTACTGCATCGGCTCCAAAAAGACGAACCATTCTTATCTCTGCAGGTGTTTCGTAAGTAGGTCCAGAAAACCCGATATAAACACCTTCTTTTAAGTCGATATTCATATCTTTTGCCACAGAACGGACTGTTTCTTGATACGTTGCATCGTAAGCATGGCTCATATCCGTAAAGCGTGGCCCCATAGAAGCATCATTTGGTCCAATCAAAGGATTTACACCTGTATAATTGATTTGATCTGTAATCATCATTAATTCCCCAGGTGTAAAGTCAGCGTTAACTCCACCCGCTGCATTTGTAACGATTAGAGAATGAATACCTAAAGCTTTCATTACACGTATCGGGAAAGTTACTTCTTCTAAAGAGTAACCTTCGTAAAAATGAAAACGTCCTTGCATAGCTAGTACTTTTTTACCACCAAGTGTTCCATATACTAATTGTCCAGCATGACCTTCTACAGTAGAAACAGGAAAATGAGGAATTGTACTGTAAGAAATCGCAATTGCATCTTCAACTTCATCGCCCAATTCACCTAATCCTGATCCTAAAATTAAGCCTATTTCGATATCTTGAACGCCTTTTTCTAGGATATAATTTTTTGCTTCATTTATTTTATTTGACAATGCAGTAGTCATAACCGTCCTCCAATAATTCTTTTTTAGTTTAATTCCTTTAAGAAACTTTTCCCAAAACCAGTATCTTGAACATTGAAGTTTTCTGCAATAGTCGCTCCAATATCAGCAAAGTGTCCTTGAGGAATTTCTCCGTGCGCTTTCATAGAAGGGGAATATGCTAGTAAAGGAACATATTCTCTTGTATGATCTGTTCCAGGAGCTGTCGGATCATTTCCGTGGTCAGCTGTAATCAATAATAAATCGTCTTCTTTTAATTTCCCAACAATTTCATCAATTCGATTATCAAATTCATCTATTGCTTTACCATAACCAGCAACATCACGCCGATGCCCAAACTTAGCATCAAAATCAACAAGATTTAAGAAGCTAAGCCCTTCAAAATCTTTGTCCATAACGGTCAATAATTTGTCCACACCATCCATATTGTCTTCCGTACGTAACGAATCAGTAATTCCTTTTCCATTATAAATGTCATTGATTTTACCAATTGCAATTACTTCTTTTCCAGCTTCGCTTAAATGATTTAAGACGGTTTTTCCAAAAGGATCTAACGCATAGTCATGACGTCCACTTGTTCTTGAGAAATTACCTGGTTTCCCAATATATGGGCGAGCAATAATTCTGCCAATCATGTAAGGATCTTCTTTTGTAATATCTCTTACAAATTGACAAATACGGTATAACTCTTCTAAGGGGATAACCTCTTCATGAGCTGCAATTTGTAACACAGGATCTGCAGACGTATAGATAATCAAATCTCCTGTTTCTAATTGGTGCTGTCCATATTCATCAAGGATAGCTGTCCCACTTGCTGGTTTATTTCCAACAATTTTACGACCAGAAAAGTCTTCAATTTTTTTTAATAAATCCTCTGGAAAACCTTCTGGAAAAACACGAAATGGAGTCTGAATATTCAGCCCCATAATTTCCCAATGTCCAGTCATCGTATCTTTACCTACTGATACTTCTTCTAATTTAGTATAATACCCTAAACTATCTGCCACACTGCGAACATCTTTCAACGGTTTTATATTTCCAAGCCCTAATTGTTCTAAATGAGGTATTGTCAAGCCAGCCTCTTGCGCAATATGACCTAAAGTATCGCTTCCTAAATCATTAAATTTATCAGCATCAGGCGCTTCACCAATACCAACTGAATCCATAACGATTAAATGCACTCTTTTATATGACATTCGTTCTTCATCCTCCTAATAATAGGTTTCTACAGTTTCATTATAGTAAAAAGTACACAATAAAGCGAGCAAAACTCAGAATACTTTATTTTTCAAGCTCTGGGATGATAGGTTTTGTAAACGCTTGACATCCTTTGTTTGGTAATATGTGTATATATTTGAGTTGTGGAGATATCTGAATGACCTAACAACTCTTGCACCACTCTTAAATCAGCACCATTTTCTAATAAATGCGTCGCAAAAGAATGACGCAAGGTATGAGGTGTCACTTCTTTTTCAATCCCAGCGTTTTTTACGATTATTTTCAAGTTTTTCCATACACCTTGTCTGGTTAATTTACGCCCATGGTGGTTTAGAAATAAGTACGGTGAACGCTGACCTTCTTTTTCTAACTTTGTCCGACTATAGCGTAAATATTTTTCAATCCATGTGATTGCCATATCTCCTAAGGGAATGATTCGTTCTTTATCACCTTTACCAATTGTTTGAATTAATCCAAGTGATAAATGCAAATCATCTAATTTTAATTCTGTTAATTCAGAAACGCGCAAACCAGTTGCATACATTACTTCAAGCATGGCCCGATCTCTTAATCCTAAAGTCACTCCTGTATTCGGAGTTTCTATTAGACGATCTACTTCTTTGATTGACAATACTTTTGGTAATTTTTGTGCTTTCTTTGGCGTGTCGATATGTAACATCGGATCACTTTGAGCTATTTGTTCCTGTTTTAAAAACTGATGGAATTGTCTTAGGCAAGAAATCATTCGAATAATAGTACCTGCTGATTTTTCTTTCTCCTTTAAATTCTGTAAAAATGACAACACAGTATACCGATCAATTTGATTCCATTCGATTACCTTAGTTTGTTCAATAAAAACCAAATATTGTTTGATATCTCTTTTATAGCTTTCAATTGTATTTTTTGAAAGACCACGTTCGATTGTAAGAAAACGTATATATTCTTCTATATCTTCATTCAATTTCTTCACCTCTATCACATTAAACATACTACATTGAGTGACATACAAAAAGAAGGCAAGAACACTTTGTGAACTGCCTTCTTTAGATTATTCATTATCTAGTTCTATTCGTTCTTCTTCATTTTCTACTTTAGTTACGGGTGAAACAAGTTTTGTTTCGCCATCTTCTTGTACGATTAAACGTTGTTTCATTAAATTTCCAATAGCACGCTTAAATTGACCTTTACTGATTCCAAATCGATCAGAAATATCTTCTGGCGAACTTTTGTCGGTATAAGGGAAACTACCTGTTTTTGTTCTTTCTAAAATGGCCATCAACATTGCAGCATCGTCTCCTATAGCTTCATAGGCACGTGGCATTAAAGATACATTTATAACACCATCTGGTCTGACACCTATGACACGTCCAGATACAACTTCTCCTAAACGAGGTTCGTCTTTACGTTCTGAAGGATGGATGAATCCAATTTGGTTATCTTCTGTCAAAATAAAAGTTCCAATCATCTTCAGGCGGTAAGCTGTTCCTTTAATATTTTGATTGATTAATTCTTCTGTTCCTTTTTTTGCTAGCGATTGATAGACTTCATCACTTGCCAGTTCTCCCCACATGCGGTCTTTGTCATCTACTCTTATTGTTATCAGTAAACGGTCACCTTTTTTAGGCCACAATTGTTTAATGGTAGGCAACTCGTCAAGCGAAACAACTAATTCTTTATCAGGTAAACCTACATCTACAAATACACCTAGATCTTTACGTGTATCTATAACCGTTCCCCACGCGTAATGTCCAACTTGAGCTTTAGGTATGTCTTGAGTCAACATAAAATCTTTATCCATTGAGATGTAAGCAAAACCTTCTACGGTATCTCCAAGTTTGTATTCCATTCCTTCTGCTTTATCTAACTTATAAGTTACTCCATCTTTTTGTATAAAAAACGCGTCCTCGTTTACATCTGTAACAAGTCCTGTAATGACTTTTCCTAATGATTGATTCATATTTTTTTCCTCCATATATTTCAAAATAATCTGTACCTTTTTGTTCTACTGATCCATCTATTTCATTTTATAGGAAAAAGAAGTAGATAGAAAGTAAGGAACAATTTATTTAAAACAAGTTTACCATATTTTTTTTATGTAAACTAAATAATAAATTTCTCAAAAAAAAACTCTCTATCGGATCTAAAATCAATCCTCAAGAGAGTTTTGTTTAGTTAATTGTAATTAGATTGCTGTAGTAGCTCCACGGTAAACAATTCCGCGACGTGAGTCAACAGTAATTAATTCATCATTTTTAATAAGTGTTGTTGCATTTTCAACATTCACAATTACAGGAATGTTCATTGCAATAGCAATAACAGCTGCATGACTAGTCAAACCGCCTTGTTCTACTACTAAAGCTGATGATTTTTCAATTGCTGGCAAGTAGTCTTTATCTGTTGTTTTAACAACTAAAATTCCACCTTCAACAGCATTTTTATTTGCTTCATCAGCACTTGTTGCGACAGTTGCTTTACCAATAACAGCATCTGATCCTACACCTTGACCACTAGCTAATTTAGTTCCAATTAATTGGATTTTCATTAAGTTAGTTGTTCCACGTTCTCCAACTGGCACACCAGCAGTAATGATGATTAAATCTCCTGCTGAAGCAAATCCAGTTTCTTGAGCGATTTTAGTAGCAAGATTAAACATATCATCAGTTGAACCAGGTTTTTCAGAAACAACTGGAGAAACACCCCATGTTAATGCTAAACCACGCATTTGACGTTCTGTAAAGGTAACTGCAACGATGTTAGCTTTTGGACGGTATTTTGCAATCATACGTGCAGTATGCCCAGATTCAGTTGCTGCAACAATTGTTTGAATGTTTAAGTTACGAGCAGTATGTCCTACTGATTGACCAATAGCTTCAGTCATATCTGTTTGGCTGTAAGCTTTTAATGCAAATGCATCTTGGTTTACTAACGCTTCTTCTGTACGAATAGCGATACGCGCCATAGTTTGTACAGCTTCAATAGGGTAATCCCCAGCAGCAGTTTCTCCAGAAAGCATAATAGCGTCTGTACCATCAAAGATAGCATTTGCAACGTCACTTGCTTCCGCACGAGTTGGACGTGGATTTTGTTGCATTGAGTCTAACATTTGTGTAGCTGTGATAACTGGCTTACCAGCTTGATTACATTTTTGGATAAGTGCTTTTTGAACAATAGGAACTTCTTCTGTTGGAATTTCAACTCCTAAGTCTCCACGTGCAACCATTAATCCATCTGAAACTTTCAAGATTTCGTCAATGTTATCTACGCCTTCTTGGTTTTCAATTTTAGGAATAATTTGAACGTGTGTCATGTTTTCTTCTTCAAGAATTTGTGTGATTTCTAATACATCACTTGCACGACGTACAAAACTTGCAGCAATATAGTCAATATCATTTTCTAAACCAAAACGAATATCAGCAGCATCTTTATCAGTAATACCTGGTAAGTTAACAGATACGCCTGGTACGTTAACACCTTTTTTGTTTTTCAATGTTCCAGGATTTTTAACTAATACAACAATTTCACCATTTGCATGGTCTAAATCTGTTACTTCAAGATCCACTAAACCATCATCTAATAAGATGTGAGTTCCAGGGTTTACATCATTGATCAACTCAGGGTAACTGATTGAGAATTTTTCTTTTGTTCCTTCAACTTCTGTCATTGAGATGCGAACAACGTCTCCTGCTTCAAAATCCACACGACCATCTTTCATGTTATGTGTACGCATTTCAGGACCTTTTGTATCTAATAGAATTCCTACCATTTTGCCAGTACGTTTTGAGGCTTCACGAATGTTTTGGATACGCGCACCATGCTCTTCAAAATCACCATGTGAAAAGTTTAAGCGGGCTACATTCATACCTGCATCTATCATTTGAACCAGTTGATCAACTGTTTCACTTGCTGGACCAATCGTACATACAATCTTCGTTTTTTTCATTCTATTATCTCTCCCAACAGCAATTTTTTATTACAATTTTTTAAAGTTTGTAATTCGTTTAATAAGATATTTCTTGATTTAATTTGTATAAGCTGACATCAGGCATATGTTTTTTTGTTTTCAAGGTTTCAACAATATCATTTTCAACAATTTTATTGTTTACGATTCCTATGCATAATCCGCCTTTACCAACTTTTAATAAATCAACAGCTCTCGCACCAAAAACACTTGATAGTACTCGATCACGAGCAGTTGGAGAACCTCCGCGCTGAACATGCCCTAGAACCGTAACACGAGCTTGATAATCACCAAATTTTGATAACTCATCTGCAAAGTCATTTCCGTTCATTACGCCTTCAGCTAAAATAATGATACTGTGTTTTTTACCACGTTCACGACCTTTTTGAATCGTGCCTGCAATTTCTTCCATATTAAATTCTGTTTCAGGAATAATAATTTGTTCTGCTCCTCCTGCTACACCAGTCCATAATGCGATATCTCCTGCATTACGTCCCATGACTTCAATAATGAAAGTACGCACGTGACTTGTTGCTGTATCACGGATTTTATCAACAGAATCTAATACAGTGTTTATAGCCGTATCAAAACCGATACAAAAATCAGTACCTGGAATATCATTGTCGATCGTACCTGGTAAAGCTACAGTTGGATAGCCGTGTCTAGTTAAAGCAGCAGCACCCATATAAGAACCGTCTCCGCCAATAACTACTAAGCCTTCAATTCCAAATTTATTTAGTTGTTCAATACCTTTTAATTGACCTTCTTCAGTAGCAAATTCAGGATAACGAGCAGAATAGAGAAAAGTTCCACCTCTCGAAATCTTATCACCTACATCTCTACGAGTTAATTTACGTATATCACCAGCTACCAAACCAGCATAGCCATAGTTAATACCATATACTTCCATACCTTCATAAAGACCTTTACGCACAACAGCTCGAATAGCTGCATTCATTCCTGGAGCATCTCCACCACTTGTCAAAACAGCAATACGTTTCATACTGACTTCACCTCATAAAATAGATTAAAGTAAACAGGTCTTCTAAACAACTCGTAACTAGTATCATTTAAAAAATCTTTTTACTCATTACACTTATATATTCTAGCACAAATCATTCTTGGTTCAAACTTACAAACATAAGCTCAACTGCTATTCTACCATTTTTATAACGGCTTGTCTTTTTAAAAATCAGTTTTTATTAAAAAAATACTTATATTTAACTATTTTTGATCACAACATTTTCTTTCCCAAGCAGTTCTTCTAATTGTTCCATTAATTCTGGTGTGTCCTGGATCCAATTCTCTTCTGCTAAAACAATTTTTTTGTTTGTTTGTACATAATAGAGAACGACCGGTATATTGCCTTTTGCCTTCATCATCATTTTTTTCATTTGTTCTAACGTATCGTTAGTATTCTGCAAAGTTTGAATCCGTATAAAGCATTTCTTAGTGGTATAATTGTCCATTACGCTATTAACATCTTCTATTTGACTGACGATCATTTGAGGTGTATCTTCACGTTTTGAATCGACTTTCCCGGAAACGTATAAAATAGTTCCGTTATTAAGAACATCAATAAATTGACGATATTTTGTTGGGAAGAGTGTGAGCGAGCAATCTCCAGAAGTGTCACTAATCGTTACGAAAGCCATAGATTCGCCTTTTTTCGTGCGGATTTTATGCACATTTTTTATCATCCCGATAATTCTACTTGTTTTTCCAACAGTCAACTCGCTTATATACTCAACTTGTTTCCATTGCCTCAGCTGATCATACTTTTCTGTTGGATGACCTGACAAATAGGTGCCTAAGTATTGTTCTTCTGTTTCAAGTTTTTCTTCCAGCGTTAGATCTGGGGCAAATTCATATTTAGGTTTTAATAATTCAAACAAACCAATATTATTTCCGCTCATTTTTATACTTTGAACAATTCCATCAACAGATGCTAAAAGAGCACCTCTAGAGTAATCAAATTGATCGAATGCTCCAGCGTAAATTAAAGGTTTAATGTATTCTGGCTTCAACCATTTTTTATCCAATCTTTTTAGAAAATCAATCAAATCTAAATATCTTCCATTATTTTTCCGATTTTGGATTATTTCGACAATCATATCTCTTCTTAGCCCTTTGATTGAATTGAAACCAAATAAAATATCATTTTCAGTTAATGTAAATCCGCTGAAACTCGTATTGATATTAGGTGGGATAACTTTTATTTTTCTTTTCTTTGCTTCAATAATATACTCTTTCATTTTAGCAGAACTGTTTAGAGCTGAATTTAATAGCGCCACAAAAAAAGCATTCGGGTAGTGCGCTTTTAAATAGGCCATCTGATAAGCAATGAAAGAGTACGCTACTGCATGGGAACGGTTAAACCCATAATTCGCAAATCGTTCGATGTAATCATAAACTTGCATGGCTACTTCTTTAGTGTATCCTAATTGTTTTGCACCAGAAATGAAATGGTGTCTCTCTTTATCAATAATTGATTTTTGTTTTTTCCCGATCGCTCGTCTTAAAATATCTGCTTGACCTAAAGTATATCCACCCATTTTAGCAGCCACCTGCATGACTTGTTCTTGATAAACCATTACACCATAAGTGACCGCTAAAATTTCTGACAAGCTTTCATGAGGATATTCTATAGGAAGGATACCTTTTTTCCTTTTAATAAAGGTATCGATTTGTTCCATTGGACCTGGACGATACAAAGCATTTACGGCTGCGATATCTTCGATTGAAGAAGGCTCTAATCTACGAAGAACATTTTTTATTCCAGTAGATTCAAATTGAAAAATTCCCACCATATCTGCTTGACGGAATAATTGAAGAGTCTCTTGGTCTTGCATTGGAATAGTCAAAAGATCCAAGCGTTTGCCTGTTTCCCTTTGAACCAATTTTAACGTGTTGTCAATAATCGTTAAATTTTTCAACCCTAAAAAGTCCATTTTCAATAACCCGATTTCTTCTACATTTCCCATCGGGTATTGTGTTAATAGAATCTCTCCTCCACCTTTTTGCAAAGGTACATACTGAGTTAATGGATTATCACTGATAACGATTCCGGCTGCATGTGTCGATATATGACGAGGCAAACCTTCAATTCTTTTGGCTGTTTTAAATAGCAACTTATTTTTATCATTTTCTTCAACTAATTTTCTGAGCATTACTGATTCTTTATAGGCTTTTTCTAAAGTGATGCCCAATATTTTGGGAATAGCCTTTGACCAAACATTTGCTTCTGAAGGACTTAACCCAAATACTCGTGCTACATCTTTTAGAGCCATCTTAGCTGCTAAGGTTCCAAAAGTGGCTATCTGAGCAACATGATTTTGACCATACTTACTTTTTACATAAAGTAAAATTTCTTCGCGACGATTATCAGGGAAATCCAAATCGATATCCGGCATTGTATACCGTTCTTCATTCAAAAATCGTTCAAATAATAAATTATACTCAATTGGATCAACGTCTGTGATTTCCAGTAAATACGCCACCAAAGAGCCAGCTGCTGAACCTCTACCAGCACCTGTAACGATTTTAACTTTGTGAGCATACGCCATGACATCCCAAACAATTAAAAAGTAATCTTCAAACCCCATTTTTTGAATAACGGCTAATTCATAATTTAATCTCTTTGTGTATCGTTCATCTGATTGAGGTACTCTCAATGTTAACCCTTTTAGGCATTGTTCTTTTAAAAACTCCGTTGTCATTGTGTCTTTAGGTAAAGGGAATTTTGGCAATAATTGTTGATGTAAGGATATATCCGCATCAATCATTTCAGCTATCTCATTGGTCCGTTGAGCAGCTTTTTCTAAGTCATTATCTATAAATAACTGTTCTACCTGATTGCTTTCAGGCAAATAATACTCGCCTTCTTCAGTCGCTTGTTGAGGAGAGAGAGTCTCTCCCTTATTGATTGCTCTTAATACTGTAGTACTAAAGTCGTCAGCTGCATCAATATACCGAATATCTTGCAATGCAACTGTTAAAGTGCCCGTTTTATTTGCTAGTTCATCTATTGCATCTTTAATTTTCTTTAGTTTTTGATGCAGCTGTATGCCAAGATAAAATTGCTGCTCAGGAAAAACAGTTTGCCATTCTTTAACAACTGTTGCTGCTGATTTTTTTTCATCTTGAAGTAAAAGAGATTCTACTTCTCCCTTTTCCCCAGGTGTGACTGCGATTAAATTTTGACTGTATTGACTTATTTGTTTAATTGTAAGACGTTCATTTTCAGCTAATAACATTTTTTCACTTGAAAGAGCCATTAAACTTTCATATCCTCTAGCATTTTTAGCTAATAGAATAAGTGAATATGTCTCTTCGTTATTTACAGTGCCACCAATATCTAACGTTAACCCTAAAATGGGTTTGATCTGATGTTTTTTGCACATTTTATAAAAGTCAACCATTCCATATAAGACATTGTGGTCTGTTAAGGCAATCGCTTGATAACCTCTTTCTTTTGCTTTGACCACTAATTCTTCAATTGAAGTTGTACTTTGTAATAAACTATATGAACTAATAACTTGCAATTGTACAAATGACATTTTGTCACCCCATTCTAACTCATTACTATCCATTATACCCTTCTAAGATTCGGATACGCAAACCTTCTAAAAAGAACTTTTTATTTTTTCTGCATTATTTTAAAGCAACCTATGATCAATAAAATTTCTACTTACTTTTGCTTTACAAAGTTTTTGAAAGTGCTAAAATGAACGAGTAAAAGAAGAGAGGTTATATCATGAAATATTTAGTAACATTATTTTGGGGATTCCTTATAGGACAAGCGGTAAATTACATTGGCAGCTCATTATCAAGCGGTTCGTATGACTTTGTTACAGCATCTGCTATTGGCTTATTTATTGGCGTTATGGTTATTTTAATTGCCAAGTCTTTTCCTGATCAAAAACACGGACATGCAGCTAAATAAGCTCTTATAAACAAAAAAAGACATTCTAATGAATGTCTTTTTTTGTTTAATCATTTAAAATTGTTGTCTCATAAGATAATTGATCCTCTTTTAAGGTAATCGTTACTTTAGATTTTGGTGGGATTTCTCCAGAAATGATTCCTTTAGCTAAAGGTGTTTCCACTTCTTTAGTAATAAATCTCTTCAACGGTCTCGCACCATACATAGGATCGTAAGCTTTTTCTGCTATCCATATTTGTGCCTCATCTGAAATAGTCAGCTCAATATCTTGTTCTGCTAAACGTTCTGACAAATTGCGTACTAATTTGAGAACAATCTTCTTCACAACTTGTATGCTAAGTGGGGCAAACAAAATCGTATCGTCGATTCGATTTAAAAATTCTGGTTTAAAGGACGTTTTTAACAAGGACATCACATGTTCTTTCGTCGCTTCTTTTATTTGTCCTTTTTCATCCGTCCCTTCCAACAATAGATCAGAACCAATGTTACTTGTCATGATTAAAACGGTGTTTTTAAAATCGACCATTCTGCCTTTAGAATCGGTTAGGCGTCCATCATCCAATACTTGTAATAAAATATTAAATACATCCGGATGTGCTTTTTCAATTTCATCTAATAAAACAATAGTATATGGACTTCTTCTTACCGCTTCGGTCAATTGTCCTCCTTCATCATATCCAACATAACCAGGAGGCGCTCCTACTAATCTTGAAACAGTATGTTTTTCCATATATTCGCTCATATCGATCCGCACCATATGATCTTGCGAGTCAAATAAGTTTTCGGCTAAAGCTTTAGCTAATTCGGTTTTCCCTACACCAGTAGGTCCTAGAAACAGGAATGAACCTAGTGGACGATTAGGATCTTGTATGCCAGCTCGAGCCCGGATAACAGCATCTGATACACTTTGTACCGCTTCATCTTGACCGATAACGCGTTCACTTAATGACGTATCTAAGTGCATCAATTTTTCACGTTCTCCCTTAACTAATCTACTAACAGGAATACCCGTCATCCGACCAATAACGACAGCAATTTCTTCATCCGTTACCGATTCTTGCACAAGCCTGGTTGAATTGCCTTGGGCAGCTAATTGTTCCTCTTCCAGATTTTTCAATTCTTTTTCTAAAGCAGGAATTTGCCCATGTCTTAAAACAGCGGCACGTTCTAGGTCATAGTTACTTTCAGCTTCTTCTAACTCATGACGCGCTTTTTCAATTTCAGCACGTTTATTACGCAATTTAGCGACTTCTTCTTTTTCAGTTTCCCATTTCATTTTCAACTGATTGGCTTCTTCACGAAGATTAGATAATTCTTCTTGAATGATATCTAATCTTCGGATGCTAGCATCATCTTTCTCTTTTTTCAACGCTGCTTCTTCGATTTCCAGCTGCATCAAACGACGCGAAACTTGATCCAATTCAGTAGGTCGTGAATTCATCTCCACTCGAATTGTTGCACAAGCTTCATCTATTAAATCAATGGCTTTATCCGGTAAAAAACGGTCCGTAATGTAACGGTTTGATAACGTTGCAGCAGCAACTAAAGCATTGTCATGGATATTTACACTATGGTGAATCTCAAATCGTTCTTTTAATCCCCTTAAAATACTGATGGTCTCTTCTACCGTTGGCTCATCAACGAGCACTTTCTGGAAGCGTCTTTCAAGCGCTTTATCCGTTTCCATGTATTTCCTGTATTCATCTAGTGTGGTTGCGCCAATACAGTGCAATTCGCCACGAGCTAACATAGGCTTCAATAGATTTCCTGCATCCATGCTGCCTTCTGTTTTACCGGCACCTACAATAGTGTGGATCTCATCAATAAATAAGATAATTTGCCCTTCACTTTTTTTCACTTCTTTTAAGACTGCTTTTAACCGTTCTTCAAATTCACCACGGTATTTAGCCCCTGCGATTAATGCACCCATATCTAATGAAAAAATAGTTTTTCCTTTTAAGTTTTCAGGAACATCTTTTCGAACGATTCGTTGTGCCAACCCTTCTACTATGGCTGTTTTACCAACACCAGGTTCTCCAATCAGTACAGGGTTATTCTTTGTTTTACGAGATAAAATACGAATCACATCACGAATTTCATCATCTCTTCCAATGACTGGGTCTTGATCTCCACTTCTTACCGCTTTAACTAGATCGGTTCCATATTTTTCAAGTGCTTGATAGGTTTCTTCTTGATTTTGTGAGGTCACGCGATCTCCTCCTCTTATTTTTTCAATTTCAGCTTTTAATGCTTTTTCAGTTAATCCATTTTTAGTTAAATACTTTGTTAAACTGTGGTTCTTTAATTTCATAAGTGCTAACAAAACAATTTCAGTTGAAAGGAAATCATCTTGAAATTCAGCCCTCAAGGTATCTGCTTCTGTTAGCAAACGATATAGGTTTTGGCTCATTCCTTGTCCATACTGCACATTTGAACCTTCAACAGTTGGGTAGTTGTCTAATTCTTGGTCTACAAAAAATTCAAAATCATCTGTATCGATTCCTAGAGATTGATAAAGTCCACGTGCAAAATGTTCAGGAGTCAAAAATACTTTCCATAAATGGAGAAGATCAATCTCTTGATGTTTTCTTGTTACAGCAATACTTTGAGCTTCGCCAAGGGTTTGCTGCATTGTTGTGGTCATTTTTTCTATATCCATTGGAAACCCTCCTTAATTTTTCTAATCATATTATATTTAATTAGTCAGTAAAGGTCAAACGAAAATAATTGAATTTTCAAACTCATTTTTTTGGATTTACTTGAATAGAACTTAATTCCAGCTACTAGAATTAAAAACGTTTACTCTGACTTTTGTAGAGTAAACGTTTCTTTATCTAACGCCTAACGCAATTCTTGCATAACGGCTCATTCTGCTAGTATCCCAAGCAGGATACCAGACTAGCTTAACTTCGGTTGAAGTAATTTCAGGGATCGATTGCATAGCTGTCATAATATCATTAGTTATGGTATCTGCTAATGGACAGCCCATTGTCGTTAACGTTAACTTTATCACACAGTGATTTTCATCCATTAGTTCAATAGCGTAAACTAACCCTAGATTGACAATGTCAATGTTCAGTTCTGGATCGATAACTTGTTCTAAAGCTGTCATTATGCGTCCTTTAAGCTCTTCTATCTGATTTTCACGAGTTGGTTCCATTGGGTAACCACCTTCTCATTTTTGACTTTATTTTACCTCTTATCAGAGGTGAAGTAAATCATTTTAACGAGAGATTGTGATTTTTTTATAAATGTTTATTGAAATATTCAGCTGTTTCAACCGAAATCATATAAGGGACATGATGACCATGTCCTTCCGTCGTTGTAAAACTCACATGTTGTCCATAATCTTGATCTTTTATTTTTTTATAAAAATCAAAAGTGGGTTGATAAGGTACTAAATCATCATCTTCATCATGCCAGAAATGAACAAATTTACCATCAATTTTTTCAGGTTGTAAATCGAGTGAAATAGCTTTTAACGATTCGATAGCAGGAGCAAATTGTTCTGACTCAAAATCGATTTCGACCCCTTGTTGCCATTTAGATGTCAATAACCATTTAGAAAATGGAATCGGTGCAGGACTTCCCATCAAGACAACCGCTGTTTTTATCCAAGGATATTGCGTTAATAAAGCTGAAGTTGTTACGCCGCCCATAGAAAGGCCAGACACACCGATGCGACTAGGATCTGTTAATCCCGCTTTTACATAATGGTCGATGATGGATGGAAATTCCACTAGACTATGTTGAACAACATCCCAAAATTCCATACTTCTTTCGTTTACTGGTGCTCCTTGACTTCTTTCTCCATGTAAATAAGCTTCAGGAATTAATACTCTAAATCCTTTTTTGGCGATTTCATACCCATGGACTAAAGAGCTTTCTTTAAAATTTGTCCATCCATGATAAAAAACAACAGTTGGTAAAGTTTCATTTATACTTTCTGTTGAAACAACTTCTAATATAGGGATGCCATTCACGTTCTCCTGTTTTACCGTTATCATCTATCTAACCTCTTTCTATATTTATTCTTATAGACTTTGTGGTACACTATTCGTAAAGGTTCTATGCAGTAAGTGTAGCATAAAAGAAACATAGAAGCTTTTATAAAGACAAATGAAGAATAGTCGGAGGATTTTGATGAATAAAAAATTAATTGCTCTTGATTTAGATGGCACTACATTGAACAATCGTTCAGAGATTTCAGTAAGAACACAAAAAGTTCTCACAACTTTAAGAAATGCGGGTCACCTTGTTTCAATCGTAACAGGCAGACCTTATAGAAACAGTAAACAGTTTTATACTCAATTAGGTATGGAAACACCCATGGTTAACTTTAACGGGGCATTATGTCATTTACCAGACCAGTTAAATTGGGAATCACAATACCATAAAACATTAGATCGTGAGATTGCCTTAGATATGCTGAATTTAAAAAAAGAGTTAGATATCCACTTAATTGCAGCCGAACTCAGAGATACTGTTTTTGCTGATAACTATTTCGTTCCTTATAGCGATTTCTTTCCAGAAGGAAAAAATGGTGCTTCAAAACTAACTTCTTCTAGTTTAAAAGAAGATCCTACCGCTGTTTGTGTATTTACAGATAAAGAAAACCAAGCTTATATCATTGAAAAAATTTCTGCTCGTTATGGTGATTCAGTCGAAATTAGAACTTGGGGCGGACAAACACCTTGCTTAGAAATCGTAGCAGCAGGTGTACAAAAAGCATTAGGTGTCGAACGCATTGCTCAAGTATATGGCATAAAACAAAAAGATATTATTGCTTTTGGTGATGAAGACAACGACTATGAAATGATTCAATATGCAGGTCATGGCGTAGTAATGAAAAATGGAATCGATACTTTAAAACATATTTCAAATGATGTAACAGAGAAAACCAATAATGAAGAAGGTTTGGCTCATTATTTAGAAAATTACTTTAAATTAGCCTAATTTTTTTCCATAATTAAGGTATAAAAAAGACAAGGAGTCATTCATTAGGAATGGTTCCTTGTCTTACTTTATTTATTTAATTGAGATTCCTTTTGTCGGTCAGAACTCCAAAATTCGCCTAATACTTTATTTGTTTCCATGAAATTAACAAATGCTGAAGCATCTGCTTCCCTGACCGCTTGTTCTAGTTCGTACATCTCATAACGAGTAATCACCACCATTAAAATAGAACGATCCATTCCTGAATAAGCTCCTTTTGCAGGTATAATGGTGATTCCTCTGATTAATTTCTCGTGGATGACTTTTACTAGAGCATCTGGTTCATTGGTCACGATCATTGCCGTTACTTTTTGATGACTGGTATGAATTGTATCAATTACTTTCGTCATAACATAAATCGATACTAATGTGTAAAGCGCATATTCCCATCCGTATAAGAAGCCGGCTGACGAAACAATCAGCAAATTCATGGCAAATGTTAAGGTTCCAATTGACCTACCCGTTGTTTTGGCTAACACCATTGAAATAATATCCATTCCACCAGTTGAAAAACCATATTTCAAAGCAAATCCAATCCCGGCTCCACTGATAATACCTCCAAATAAAGCATTCATCATAGGATCCGCTGTTAATGGATTAACCGGCAAGAGAATGATAAAAAATGAAATCAAGATAGAGGTTAAAAAACTATATAACGTAAAGTTTTTCCCTACTTTAAACCACCCAAGTATTGCGATTGGAATATTAAATACGAGAATCAGGATACCTGTATCAATGACGATTCCTGAACTGCTTCCTAGAATATCTGCTAATAATTGCGATACTCCATTAATTCCAGATGCATAAATATTAGAGGGAATTAAAAAGTTATTCATAGCTATTGCGTTTGTAATGGCTGCAAAAAAAATAAAAAAGATTTTTTTTGCATGTTCGATCCAATAATTTGGTGTTTTTAATTTTGTCATTTTGCAACTCCCTACTTACTTAATCAAACAAGGATAACAAGTTTTCCTTTATAAAGAAAGCAAAAAATACTTTTATTCATTACGCTCTCATTTGTATCCGTTTCCTTCTCCTACACACGTCTTTGTGGTACAATTTAAGAGCACAATGTAGAAGGAGGAAACAATTATGGCAAAAGAAGCAAGTTTTGATATCGTTTCAGAAATGAATATGGAAGAGATAAAAAATTCCATCCAGTTGGCAACAAAAGAAATCGCCAACCGTTTTGATTTTAAAGGCTCCATCAGCGAGATTAAATTAGAAAAAGAAAAATTGGTTTTAATTTCAGATGATGACTTCAAATTAGAGCAAGTAAAAGACGTATTGTCTAACAAATTAGTTAAAAGAGGTGTTCCTACTAGAAATCTACATTATTCTTCAACTGAAAAAGCTTTTGGTGGGAATGTCCGTCAATTCGCTGACTTAATTAATGGAATCGATAAAGAACACGCAAAAACGATTACTCAACTGATTAAAAAATCTGGTATTAAAGTTAAAACTCAAATACAAGACGATCAAATACGAGTAACTGGTAAAAATCGTGATGATCTACAACAAGTTATTGCTCTATTAAGAGATACAGATCTCCCAATTGATTTGCAATTTATCAATTACAGATAATTCAACATTTTTTTAGTGAGTAAAATGCAAAAGACCTTCAAATATAAACTTGAAGGTCTTTTCAGCGTTTTTATCTAAAACTGTTCAACTGCTGTTACAGAAACTGTTTGGCTTCCTGCCAATAATTTAGATACCGGACAACGATTTTCAGCTTCTTCTACGATTTTTTCGCTTTCTTCAAAAGCTAGCCCTTCAATTTTTGCAAAAGCTTCTACATTAAAGAAAAAACCGATTCCGTTGGGTTCACGCATATAGTCAACATGTACTTCAACGCGGCTTTCATTCTCTTTTCCTCTTGCTTTTAGCAAAGACTGAATCGTAGCATTGAGGCATGTACTAAACGATAATCCAAGTAATTCTTCAGGATTTGTTCCTTTTTCATCACTTAAAGGGCTGGACAATTTAACATTCAGTCCGCCATTTTTTACAAATGCTTGACCATTCACGCCTGTTTCGTTAACTATCTCAGTATGGAATAAAGGTTTGCGTTCTTTCATGAAATCCCTACTCTCTTTTCATGATAACGATTCTATTAAATCTATTTTTTTCCTACAGCTTCTTCTATTTTAGGGAGAATACTTTTAGCAATCGTTGATCCTACGATCATCATTTCATAAGCAGCTCTCACATCTTCTGTTGTACGCGAAAGAAGTCTCATATAAATTTCTCCATCTCCAGCAAGACAAACACGGTAGTAACCTGTTTTCATTTCATTTAATTCATTTAAAACTTCTAACACTTTTTGTTTTGCATCAAAGTTTGTTACATAAGCTAGTTTATGGTACACAATTTGAAAATCAATGATACCTTCTTCTTTATTATCAAAAACAACCCCAAATGGCAAAGCTTGTTGATCATTTAATTTAAATTTACCATTATACAAAATTTGTCCATTTTTTATTTCTTTTTTAGCTAAAGGCACATGTTTTGCCTTTAAGATGGCTTCAAAGTTTACTAATGCTTTATTCACTCTACAATACCCCACTTTTTTTTAGTTCTAATCGCTTTTTCATTTTCAATTATAACCTACTCTATTCATAATTAACAGCGTATTTAAGAAAACAAAAAAAGTTCTAACTCAGAAGAGTTAGAACTTAAAAAATTCATCTTAACGACGGATTTCTTTAATACGAGCTGCTTTACCGTGTAATGCACGTAAGTAGTACAATTTAGCACGACGTACTTTACCAAAGCGAACAACTTCGATTTGAGCAACACGTGGTGAATGTAATGGGAATGTACGTTCAACGCCAATTCCATTAGAAATTTTACGAACTGTATAAGTTTCGCTAACTCCAGCACCACGGCGTTTGATTACAACACCTTCAAATAATTGGATACGTTCTCTAGTACCCTCAACGATTTTAGCATGAACACGTACAGTATCTCCTGGACGGAAAGCTGGGATATCTTCACGTAATTGTTCGTTAGTGATTGATTCAATTAAATTACTCATTATGTTTTTCTCCTTCCAACAAACCTTCATATATCACATATGGATACAGCGGAACATCGTTTTAATGGCAGGCTTTACCCGCTCACCAAATAATTCTAACATATGCGCTAAAGGGTGTAAAGTAATTTTCCTTATTTTTAATAAAAAATAACGGGAATTAGAGTTTCTTTATTCTTTAAGTGTCGCTTCTTCTGTTTTTATTTCTTCTAAATATTTTTGTTGTTCAGCTGATAACAAAATGTTTTCAAGCATATCAGGGCGTCTTTCCAACGTACGTCTGATTGATTCTTTGTCTTGCCACTCTTTTATTTTTTTATGATTTCCACTAATAATCACATCAGGAACTTTCATTCCGCGGTACTCAGCAGGTCTAGTGTATTGAGGATGCTCCAATAACCCAGTGGAATGAGAATCCGTTTTAGCTGATTGATCGTTTCCTAAAACTTCAGGTAACAAGCGTACCGTCGCGTCAATCATCACCATAGCACCTAGTTCTCCACCTGTTAAAACGTAATCCCCTAACGAAATCTCATCCGTTACCAATGTCCGAATTCGTTCATCATATCCTTCATAATGGCCACAAATAAAAACTAGATGTTCTTCTTCTGCCAGTTCTTCCGCTACCGCTTGAGTAAACGGAACACCCGCAGGATCTAGTAAGATCACTCGTTTTTTAGTATCAGGCGCCTGTTCATTAATTGCATCTATGGCAGCAAAAATAGGCTGCGCTTTTAATAACATTCCTGCACCACCGCCATACGGATAATCATCTACATTCTGGTGCTTATTATCTGTATAGTCTCTAAAATTCATCACATTTACTTGTAATAGGTCTTTATCAATTGCTTTTCCAATAATGGATTCAGTTAATGGTCCTTGAAACATTCGTGGAAACAATGTCAAAATATCAATTTTCATTAATCATCTAGCCCTTCCATCATATGAATCGTTACCATTTGTTTTTCTAAATCAACCTCTAATACGACCTCTTCAATATACGGAATCAAGAGATCTTTCTTTTTGGGACGTTCAATTACCCATACGTCATTAGCACCTGGAGACATTACTTCGCTAATTTTACCAATAATATTTTTTTCTTCATCCTGTACAGTTAATCCTACTATTTGATGTAAATAGAATTCATTTTTTGGCAATTCTGTTAAACGATCTTCACTAACTTTCAATATGCCATCACGGTATTTTTCTACATCATTGATATTTGGGTGATTTTCAAAAGATAAGATATCAAAATTCTTGTGTTTACGATGGCTTGCAACAGTTAAATCTGTTACTAACTTGCCATCTTGAAATAAAGATAACGTAGACCCTTTTTTGTATCTTTCTTCGGGAAAATCAGTTTTTGAAATAACTCGAACTTCCCCTTTTATCCCTTGTGTATTAACAATTTTCCCTACATTATACAATGTTTTCATTGCGTTCCCTCATTTACAATTAATTTTTCATTTAAGTATCTATTTAGCTGGACGTCTTATAAAATCATTTATAAAAAAAGAAACCATCTCTTATTGAAGAAATGATTTCTTTTCCGGAATTTAGCTATTGGCAATTGTTAATCTTACACGTTTGGGTCCAAGAACTCTAACACTGTAAACAATTGTACGAATAGCTTTTGCTACGCGACCTTTTTTTCCAATTACTCGTCCAACATCATCAGGGTGAACAAACAATTGATATTCTAAAAACTCTTCAGTTTCTACTACATCAATTGTCAACTCATCAGGATGACTTACAAGAGGACTTACAACTGTAAGAATTAAATCTTTTATGTCAGCCATAGAAAACATCCTTTTTATTTAATGTTTTTTGATTCATGGAATTTTTTCATAATGCCTTCTTTTGAAAGGATGTTACGAATTGTATCAGAAGGTTGAGCACCATTAGCTAACCATTTTAATACTGCTTCTTCGTCCACTTTTACTTCTGCTGGATTAACAACTGGGTTGTATGTTCCTACAGTTTCGATGAAACGTCCATCACGTGGAGAACGTGAATCTGCAACTACGATACGGTAAAAAGGATTTCTTTTAGATCCCATGCGTTTTAAACGAATTTTTACTGCCATATTTCTTACACCTCCATTAACTATCTCACAATAAGTAGTTTACCAGTTTATTTATAGCTTGTAAAGTGTTTTTTCTTTACAGCTTGTTTTTTTTTTACAAAGTACTTATTTACTATCTCAAGCTATCATTTACGACTTTTTTTATTCTTTTTCTTCATTTTTTTCTTGTTTTTACGAACCATAGAATTCATAGCCATTTTTCCAAGTTTGCCTTTTGCACCTTGTCCAAATAGATTTTCCATACCGTTCATATTTCCTTTAGACATTTGACTCATCATTTTTTTCGATTCATTAAATTGCTTGATCAATCGATTGACTTCAGCTATTGGACGAGCTGATCCTCGAGCAATCCTACGACGTCTGCTTTGAGATAAAAGATCAGGATTTTCTCTTTCTTGCGGTGTCATAGATAAAACAATAGCTTTCATTCGAGCTGTATCTTTTGGATCGATTTGAAGTTTGTCTAATCCTGGAACATTGCTCATACCTGGAATCATTTTTAAAATGTCTTCCATCGGACCCATATTGCTGACTTGGTCCATTTGTTCAATGAAATCATTGAAGTCAAAACTATTTTCACGTAATTTTGTCATCATTTCTTCTGATTTCTTTTCGTCAAAATCTTCTTGAGCTTTTTCAATCAGAGTTAACATATCTCCCATACCTAAAATACGGTTAGCCATACGCTCTGGGTAGAAAGGTTCTAAAGCATCTAGTTTTTCACCAGAACCTGTAAATTTGATAGGTTTACCAGTGACAGCACGGATAGAAAGGGCTGCTCCTCCACGAGTATCTCCATCTAATTTCGTTAAGATGACACCTGTGATATCTAATTGTTCATTAAAAGATGAAGCAACATTTGCAGCTTCTTGACCAGTCATTGCATCAACAACTAAGAAAATTTCTGTTGGTTGTGTCGTTTCTTTAATATCGCTTAACTCTTGCATCAGTGTTTCATCAATTTGTAAACGACCAGCAGTATCGATCAACACGAAATCTAAGTGTTCTGCTTTTGCTTTTTCGATCCCTTGTCTTGCAATTTCAACTGGACTGACTTGATCTCCCATAGAGAATACAGGAACGTCTAATTGCTTACCAATAGTTTCTAATTGTTGAATGGCTGCTGGACGATAAATATCGGCAGCAATCAATAAAGGTCGTTTATTTTGGTTTTTGCGTAAATAGCTAGCTAATTTACCAGCTGTAGTCGTTTTACCTGCCCCTTGCAAACCAACCATCATGACAACTGTAGGAGCTTTAGGTGACGTTTGAATCGTAGCTTGTTCTCCACCCATCAACTCAGTCAATTCTTCATTAACAATTTTAATTACTTGTTGTCCAGGAGAAAGGCTATCCAATACTTCAGAACCTACTGCACGAGCACTCACCGTTTTAACAAAATCTTTTACAACTTTAAAGTTAACGTCAGCTTCTAATAAGGCTAAACGTACTTCTCTCATCATTTCTTTTACATCAGCTTCTGATACTTTCCCTTTGCGACGCATCTTTGTCATCGCATTTTGGAGACGTTCAGTTAAACCTTCAAATGCCATTCTACTTCACCATTCCTTTATTTCTCATCTCTGTCTTTTTTTAATAACTCAATAAACTGTTTTAATACCTCATCTTTTGGATAATGACTTTTAATGTAACTTGACATATCCTCTATGACGGCTTTTGTTGTATTGAAATCTTCCAATAAGTGTAGCTTTTTTTCATATTCGATTAAGCTATTTTCAGTTCGCCTGATGTTATCATAAATTGCTTGACGACTAACTTCAAATTCTTCTGCAATCTCACCCAGAGAAAAATCATCTGCATAATATAATTGCATATAACTTTTTTGTTTGTCAGTCAATAAAGAGCCATAGAAATCGAACAAGGCGTTCATTTGATTTGTTTTTTCAATTTCCAATCGTAACCCTTCTTTCTTTGCTTAACAACTGTCAAGGAAAACACGTTTACACACCTTAATAGCGTACCTGTTTTTGCCTAAATAATCAATAGTTTGTCTTGTTTTTACAAACATTTATTAAATCTATTTAGTCGCTTTCACTGTTTTTAATTACTACCTTATAAGGTTATTGCCTAACACACAAAAAGAACCCCTTTAACGACAAGACAATCAACGTCGATTAAAGGAGTTCTTCACTAGTTTAATTACTCAAGAAACAGATTAAAGTCTACCATTACGGTATTCTTCAATATTTGATTTAATATTTGATACTTTTGGTCCATAGATAACTTGAGCACTAGTGCCTTTGACAACAACTCCAGCTGCTCCTGTTGATTTCAACTTCGCTTGATTAACTAATTGTCCATCTTTAACAGTAACTCTTAAGCGAGTAGCACAATTGTCAACATCGATTAGATTTTCTTCTCCGCCAAGTCCTTCGATAATATCTGCAGACATTTCATCAGCAGGATTAGAAGGTTTAACAGGAGATGCAGATCCTTTATTTGTTGAACTAGCTAAATATTCATCTATATTTGATTTAATATTTGATACTTTTGGTCCATAAATAACTTGAGCACTAGTACCTTTGACAACAACTCCAGCTGCTCCTGTTGATTTCAATTTAGCTTGATCAACCAACTGACCATCTTTAATCGTTACTCTTAATCGTGTTGCACAATTGTCAACATCGACTAAATTGGCTTTTCCACCCAGTCCTTCTATGATATCATGTGACATTTCATCTAGAACGGGCTCATTAGATGCAGTTCCGCCAGCTTTTTTAGCTTGGTAATCTGCTTTTGTATACATTTTTGATTCAGCTACTTCATCTTCACGACCTGGTGTTTTCAAGTCGAATTTTGTAATAAAGAAACGGAAAACAAAATAGTAAACTAGCGCATAAACAATTCCTACTAAGACAACTGGTATCCAGTTGGTTATTCCTTGTCCTGGTAAGATACCATACAATACAAAGTCAAGTAAGCCACCTGAGAAAGTCAATCCTACTCCAACATTTAAGAAGTGCATAATTACAAATGAGAATGCAGCTAATACACAATGTACTCCGAAGTATAAGAAAGGTGAAGCAAATAAGAATGAAAATTCAAGCGGCTCTGTGATTCCTGTAAAAATTGATGTTAGTGAAGAAGACATCATAAGTCCCTTAACGTCTTTTTTACGTTCAGGTTTAGCCGTTTGGTACATTGCAAAAGCTGCTGCTGGGAATCCGAAAATCATGAACGGGAATAATCCAGAGAAGAATTTTGCTGCTTCAGGATCAACAACTTGTCCATTAGATAATTGTGAAAAGACGATGTTTTGAGCTCCTTCAACAATTGTTCCATTAATTTCAGCTGTTCCTCCAAGTGCTGTCTGCCAGAAAGGAAGATAAAACACGTGATGTAAACCTAATGGAATCAATGCACGATAAATAAAACCATACAAGAAAGTTCCAATATACCCAAGTTCAGCTACAACTGAACCTAACCATGCAATTCCTGCACCAGCATATGGCCAGATAAATGCAAGAATCATTCCTACGATTACAGCTGCAAATGCTGATACAATTGGTATGAAACGCGTTCCAGAAAAGAACGATAAAGCATCTGGTAATTCAATTTTATAAAAGCGATTGTGCAAGGCCGCAACGATTAATCCCATAATGATTCCGCCAAATACACCTGTATTCATTGTTGCATCAAAACTAAGTACCGAAGCAATTAATCCCGGAGTTTGTTGCAATTTTTCTATATTTCCAAAGTTTGTAATGGTACTTGTTAAAGATGCATACATCATAAAGTATGCTACAACAGCTGATAAAGCCGCAACTTCTTTGGCAGCTTTAGCCATTCCTAAAGCAACCCCAACTGCAAAGAGCAGTGGTAAATTATCAAATACAATCGTTCCACAATCTTTTAATACTGTTAAAATACCGTATAACACAGTACCTTCCCCTAGTAACCACTCTAAGTCATATAGACTTACAAATGAATCTCCAGTAAAAGATGACCCTATTCCTAACAGCAAACCTGCTACTGGAAGTAATGCAATAGGCAACATAAAGGTTTTACCCATTTTTTGCAGCCCTTCAAAAACTTTATCTTTCACTTTTTTTCCTCCTTTAAATCTAAATAATTGCAAAGTATGGATGTAAAAATAACAACATACTTTGCAATATTATCACATTGGAGAACCCGTTTCAAAATGTAAACGCACACACGTTAAAAAAAGAGCAACCTTTTAATATTACTTAAAAGGCTGCTCTTTAAGAATGTTATTAAATCGAATTTTGAATTAATTCGCTGAATAATCCATAAATGTATTCATTTGGATCAAATAGCTGCAAGTCATCCATACTTTCCCCTAATCCAACAAATTTCACAGGAATATCCAACTCTTTACGAATAGCTAAAACAATTCCACCTTTTGCTGTACCATCTAATTTAGTTAACACGATCCCAGTTACATTGGTCGTTTGTTTAAACTGTTTGGCTTGGTTCATCGCATTTTGTCCAGTTGTAGCATCTAATACAAGTAATACCTCATGTGGACCACCTGGTATTTCACGTTCTATAATACGTTTCATTTTTTCTAACTCATTCATAAGGTTTACTTTATTTTGTAAACGTCCAGCTGTATCTACGAATAAAATATCCGCTTGTTGCTGTTTAGCTTCTTTAATCGCATCAAACACTACAGCTGCTGGATCTCCGCCAGCTTTACCACTGACTACTTCTACGCCAACACGTTCACCCCAAACATGCAATTGTTCTATCGCGCCGGCTCTAAATGTATCGCCAGCAGCTAAAAGTACTTTTTTTCCTTCTTGCTGGTAAAGATGCGCCATTTTGCCAATTGTCGTTGTTTTTCCTACACCATTTACGCCAACCATCAAAATCACCGTTAACCCATCAGGATTTATATGGACTTCCGGCTTTTCAGTATTCCCTTTTTCATAAATTTCAACCATTTTTTCAATAATAACTTGTTGAACCTCATTAGAAGCTTTTGCATTTTTTAGTTTTACTTCTTGACGTAAGGCATCTGTAATTTCCATTGTCGCTTCAAAACCAACATCTGCTCCAATTAAAACTTCCTCAAGTTCATCAAAGAAGTCTTCATCAACTGTTCTAAAATTAGCAAACAATTCATTCATGCGTTGAGAAAAAGTTTTTCTCGTTTTTTCAAGACCTTTTTCATACTTTTCGGTTACTTCTGTGGTTTCAACCTTCTCTTCACCTGTAAAAGCTTTTTTAATTTTGTCGAATAATCCCATTTTACACCCTCTTTTCTTGGCATTGTTAATGATTAATTGAGTACAAATTTTTGAATGGCATGTGCCACGCCATGTTCTTCATTTGTTTTAGTAATATACTGAGCCATAGCTTTAATGTCATCCGTAGCATTTCCCATGGCTATTCCCATGCCTGCATATTCAACCATTGCTGCATCGTTAGCTTCATCCCCTAATGCCATTACCTCTGATGCTTCAAAACCTAGCAAATCGGCTAAAACAGCTATTCCACTGCCTTTATCTACACCTTTAGGCATTAGTTCTAATAATATTGGACGAGATTTCATTATCGTATATTTTTTATAAAAATGAACGGGAATGTTTTTGATGGCTTCATCTAAATCCGTTTGAGTGTAACAAAAAACTGTTTTATTGATAGCAATATCTTCTGGTACTTCTTCCATTGCTATGGGAACATACGGCAATGCTGACATGACTGTTGGATAGAGTGAGTCTCTCCCTTTAGGGTATGGCGGCTCATAAATTTTTTCTAAATCAATGAAGTTACAAGGGAGATTGATCTGTTTGCTTAGTTCAAAAATTTCTTCTGTTTCAGCTTTTGTTAATGTTGTCTTAGATAATACTTCACCAGTATCTGTACGTTGTACTAGACCACCATTGTAAGTAATGCCATAATCTCCAGCTTCTCTTAAATTTAACTCTTCTAAATAGGCGATCATTCCTAACAAAGGGCGGCCAGTACAAAGGACTACTTTTACGCCTTGTTCTTTTGCTTGTTTGATTGCTTCTTTATTTTCATCTGATATGCCATGTTTTCCATTTAGTAAGGTACCATCCAAATCAATTGCAATTAATTTAATCATACTTTGGCTCCAATCTTTTTATAGCTACATTAAAAGGGAAAAAAAGATCGACACTAATCGATCTTTTCTCCGCTATCGTTTCTAGGTTATTCCTACATGTGCTTCTGCTAATTCTTCTAAACGAACAGATACAACCTTAGAAACACCTGATTCTTGCATGGTTATGCCATAAAGAACATTAGCTTCTTCCATTGTTCCTTTACGGTGAGTAATGACGATAAATTGAGTATCTCCATCAAATCGCTTTAAATATCGTCCAAAGCGGATGACGTTAGCCTCATCTAGGGCGGCTTCAACTTCATCTAAAATACAGAAGGGTACTGGCCGAACTTGTATAATTGAAAACATTAGAGCTATTGCTGTAAATGCTCGTTCCCCTCCAGACAAGAGACTTAACTGCTGTAACTTTTTACCAGGAGGCTGAGCAATGATCTCAATACCGGTCGTTAACAAGTTTTTAGGATCTGTTAACCGTAATTCAGCTGATCCTCCGCCAAACATCTGCGGGAAAACTTCGGAAAATTTCAGTCGAATATCTTCAAACACTTCAGAAAAGCGGATCTTAACTTCTTCATCCATTTCATTCATCGTGGTATACAAACTAACTTTTGCTTCTATCAAATCTTCACGTTGATCCACAAGGAAAGAATACCGTTCATTCACACGTTCAAATTCTTCGATAGCACCAAGATTAACAGAACCCAACTCATCAATACTTTGTTTCAGAAGTTTCACTTTACGTGTCGCTTCTTCTAAAGAAACTTCAAGCAAATGGCTTTCTTTAGCCGCTTCAAAAGTCATACTGTACTCTTCATTTAAATAAGTTAAGCGATTTTCAATTGCAACATCTGTACGATTCATTGAAACTTCAGCTTTTGCCTTTTCTTCTAACAGATAATGTTTTTGATTATTCGTTAGTGTCGTTAATTGTTCAATTTCATTCAATTGCTCTTCAATAAGCACTTTTTCTTTTTTTATTTTTGATAATTGATTTTCTAGCGTCTGTTTTGTAGCTGATAATTGCGCTAACTGGTCGCTTAATTCTTTTTTAGTCATCTGATGTGTACCATCAGAATGCGTCATTTGTTCCATTCGGCTAATGATGGTCGTAATATCTTTCTGTTGATCATCTAATTGACTAGAGACCGCTTTTTGTTCTTTTTTCAAACTAAGCAATTGCTCTTTTAAAGCAGCCAATCTCGTTCTTAGTTGTTGTTGCTTTTCATTAATCAATGTATGATTTTTTTCACGCTCTTCATTTTGAGAAGAAGCCAGTAAAATCTGATGATTGATGTGCTCCATTTCTTTTTTGACCGTTTGCAAAGATTCCGTTAACTCCGTATTTTTCAACTCATAGGATTCTACTTCTTCTTTTGCTTCCTTGAATTCGTATTGAACAGCTTTTAACTCTCTTGTTAACCGAATCTGTTTTTCTTCAAGCATTTCTGCTTGATTTTTCAGTTCTTGTTCTTTCAAACGCTGTCCTTCTCCAAGTTCACGTAACTCATTCAAGGTTGATTCTTCTTTCTTGATTACTTGTTTCATTGTGCGAACTTTTATTTCTTTTTTCGTCAAGGTTGTTTCCATTTGAGCTATTTGCTTAGTTAAATTTGTTAATTCATTTTTCCGAGCAAATAAACTCCCCTGATTGCCAGATTTGCTCGCTCCACCAGTCATTGAACCACCGGCATTCATCACATCGCCTTCAAGTGTCACTACACGAAACTTAAATTGGATTTCACGTGCAATGATATTAGCAGACGACAAATCTCTGGCAACAATAGTTGTTCCCAATAAATTTTGTATAACTGTTGAAACAGCTTCAGGATAATCAATCAATTTACTTGCAATCCCTAAGAAACCATCACAACTGCTAGCCTTATTTTCTACAGATGTTGGAAGATGACGAGCTTTAATTGTGGTTAAAGGTAAAAATGTTGCTCGGCCAATACGTTTTTGTTTTAAGTATTGAATCCCTTTACGTCCGCTTTGTTCATCTTGGACGATGATATTTTGGCTAGCTGCACCGAGTGCAATATCAATAGCTAATTCAGCTTGTTTGGGTACTTCAATCAATTCCGCAACGGCTCCGATGATCCCACCGATGTCTTTTTTACGCTTCAAAACTTCTTTTACACCTTGATAAAAACCAGCATAATCTTCATTTAATTCTTTCAAACTTTCTTTTTTTGCTTTTGCCTGCTGCACAACTTTTAAAGCGTCATACATACGCGTTTCGTTTGCTTCTAATTCTTGTCTTTTGGTTTGAATGCTTGCTTGTTTCTCTTGGTAAAACAATAACTTTTGAGCAATTTCTCGTTGTGTATCCTTTAATTCTTGAGCAATGTGTGCAAAGTCTGCCGTAATTTTTTCAATCGTTTTCTCAAGTTCACTGACTGCTGCGGTTGACTTTAAGTTCTTTTGCGCCATTTGATAAGAGCTTCGTTCAAGATAGGTTTGCTCATTGCGCAAACTGGTTTGTTTTTGCATTAAATCAACATATTCATCTCGCAAAGTCTCAATCGTCTCTTTTGAATTCCCTGAAAGAGACAATGCTTCTTTTTCAACAGCTATAAGTTCTGACTTTAATTGTCGCTCATGTTCCGTTTTCTTCGCTAAAATTTCATCGATCCCTTTAAGTTGTTGCTCTAATTGACCCACTCTCTGGTTTGCTTGCTCTTTAGAGGTTTCAAGTTGTTGCAGGTTTTCAGAGGTGAATTTATTGCGTTCAGATAAAACATTTTTTTGACCGTCTGTCTGTTCAAATAATTGAATAGTTTGAACTAAATCTTGCTGAATTTTTTCAATTTCATCAGTCAATTCAGCTTTTTGTTTCCGTTTGTGTTTCAATTGCGTTTCACAATCCGATAAACTTAGTTGCTTTTCAACTAAGTGTTTCTCAAACGAACTCATTTCATGTTTGCTTTCATCCCAATTTACTTTCAAACGTTCAATTTCAACAACCGTTAAAGCAATGTCCATTTCGGTCAATTGTTCCTTATAAAACAAAAAGTCTTTCGCTATACTGCTTTGTTCTCTCAAAGGTTCAACTTGCCCTTCCAGTTCATAAACAATATCTTGGACACGATTTAAATTTTCTTCGGTTTCAGTTAATTTTTGTTCGGCTTTTTTCTTACGTGTCTTGTATTTTAGCACACCGGCTGCTTCTTCAAAAATTGCTCTTCTTTCTTCTGGCTTACTGTTGAAAATACTTTCAACTTTCCCTTGAGAAATAATTGAAAAAGATTCTTTTCCCAATCCCGAATCCATAAAAAGATCAACAATATCTTTCAAACGACAAGCTTGTTTATTCAAATAGAATTCACTCTCACCGTTTCGATGCAATCGTCTCGTAATGCTTATTTCGCTAAATTCTAAAGGTAAAAAATAATCTTCATTTTCTAGTATCAACGTAACTTCAGCTAAGTTGACTGGTTTTCTTGTATCAGATCCTGAAAAAATAACATCGTTCATTCTTCCACCACGTAGGTTCTTTGCTGATTGTTCACCTAAAACCCAACGAATAGCTTCTGTTATATTACTTTTCCCACTTCCGTTTGGACCTACTACAGCTGTCACACCATTATGAAATTCAATTGTTGTTTTATCCGCAAATGATTTGAAACCAGCGATGTCTATTCTTTTTAATTGCACAACTACTGGCTCCTTTCCCCTGTACTATTTTTCTTGCAAAGCAAGTAATGCATTTTCTGCAGCCACTTGTTCAGCTGCTTTTTTAGTTTTCCCTTGTCCTTGTCCAAGTACTTGCCCTTCAGCGCGTACTTCTACCACAAAGGCCTTTTGATGTGCTGGCCCAATTTCATCCACTAATTGGTAGTCGATTCCAATTTCACCTTTTTGTTGTAAAAACTCTTGTAAATTAGTTTTATGATCCATCACATGTGAGAAAGCACCGGACTTGATTTTTGGAAAAATCGTTTGTTCAAGAAAAGATAATACACTATCTATTCCTTGATCTAAATATAACGCTCCAATAAAGGATTCAAATAAATCGCAAAGTAATGCTGGACGTTTTCGTCCATTCATACGTTCTTCGCCTTTACCTAAACGGATAAATTGATCGAATTCGTATTCTTTTGCGAATTGACTCAAACTAGCTTCACAAACAATAGTCGCTCTCAATCGTGTTAATTTCCCTTCAGGCAAGTTAGGATATAATTCATATAAAAATCTTGATACGGTTAATTCTAGTACCGCATCTCCTAAAAATTCAATTCTTTCATTATCCTTTAATTCAAGATTCCTGTGCTCATTCACATATGATGAATGGGTGAATGCTTCTTCTAAATAAGATAGGTCGTGAAAAACCAAATCGAATTTAGTCTTTAATTGTGTTAAAAATGCGTCATCCATTGTATTCTTCCTTTCTATAAAAATTTCTCCATGCTCTTTCATTATACTGTGTTTAGTCATAAAAATAAACCATTTCTAGGTTTTATGCTCTACCGTCCCGTTCAACAAGAGTAGAATCTCTCCGTATCAATTATATCAAAAGAAAGAGTCGCTAAACTCAAAATAAGTTAAGCGACTCCGGATAACACTATTAGTCTTTGTGTTGATCGATATAGGTTACTGCATTTCCAACTGTAGATATTTGTTCAGCATCTTCATCAGATATTTCTGTTCCGAAGACGTCCTCTAATTCCATAACTAATTCTACAACATCAAGAGAATCAGCACCTAGATCATCTTTAAAAGTAAGTTCTTTAGTTACTTTTTCTTCATCAATGCCAAATCTTTCAACAATGATTTTTTTTATTTTTTCGAAAGTTTCATTAGTAGACAATTTGTTACACCTCCGCATTTGACTTTATTATTATTGGTAAATTAATATCACTTTATTCATTTTAACGATATTCACAAATATTGTCCAACTATTTTTTAGGGCTGCCTTTTTTCTTTGTTCAGAAAAACTTATTCAGCCGTTAGTTCTTTTGCTTCAAAATAGTGAACCAAGTCATCAATAACATGTGATTCCAACATTTCGTGAATTTGCTTAATTGTATGGTAAACAGCAACTTTTTCCGTTGATCCGTGAGTTTTGACAACAGGTGCTTTAACTCCGAATAACACTGCTCCACCATGCTTTGAGTAATCCATAACGTCTTTCATATTAGAAAGACTATCTTTTAATAATAATCCACCTAATTTGGCTTTTGTGCCATTTTCATACACAGCATTTTTAAGAAGTTTCATCATAGACATAGCCGTACCTTCAACTGTTTTTAATACAGCATTTCCAGTAAAACCATCAGTAACAACTACATCCGCTGCTCCACTTAACAATTCACGTGCTTCAACGTTTCCGATGAAGTTAATATCTGTATTGTTTGCTAACAGTTGGTATGCTCTTTTTGTTACATCATTTCCCTTGTTTTCTTCTGTTCCGTTATTCAATAAGCCCACTTTTGGATTTTTGATTCCTCGAACGAATTGAGCGTAATAGCTTCCCAGAATCGCATATTGATGAATGTTTTCTGGTTTAGTGTCTGCATTTGCACCAACATCCATTAAATTAAATGTTCCATTTTCTGTTCCAATTACAGGTAACGAAACTAACAATCCAGGTCGATCAATACCTTTAATTCTTCCAATGATCAATAGTCCAGCAGTCAATAATGCGCCTGTGTTTCCTGCAGAAAATAAAGCATCTGCTTCCTTATCTTTTACAGCTTGCGCCGCTAAAACCATAGAAGCGTTCTTTTTGCGACGAACTGCACGAACAGGATCGTCATCACTCGCTATTTTTTCATCTGTATGAATAATCGTAATATTTGTTTCATCCGTTAAGTATTTTCTTATTGAATCTTCTTTTCCATATAAAAGAAATTCAATATCATTGTATTCTTTAGCTGCCATCATGACACCTTCAACAATTGCTTTTGGTGCGTTATCTCCGCCCATAGCATCTACTGCAATTTTCAAATCATTTGCCTCCCTAGTTAACTTTCAACATTTCTAAACTTTACGTTCCTAATAGATATTACCACTAATCATGATTGAACCTCAATTAAAATCTAGTCCTTCTAACTCATTAAACCCAACAGCTTCTCTAATCGGTTGATAACGTTCGTTTGTTAGAAAGTCTTTTTGATTGATCAATTGAACTGCTTCTTGCCTAGCTGCTTCCAAAGCTCCAAAATCTCCCACGATATCCCCGATTTTAAAATCAGGTATCCCAGATTGTTTATTGCCAAACAAATCTCCAGGACCTCTAAGTTCTAAATCTTTTTCACTTAACAAAAAACCATCCGTTGTTTCCGTCATAATTTTCATACGTTCCATCCCATTTTCAGTTTTTGGATTTGCAACAAGAATACAGTAGGATTCTTTATCTCCTCGACCAACCCGACCTCTTAACTGATGCAATTGAGATAATCCAAAGCGATCTGCATCATAAATAATCATAGTCGTTGCATTTGGCACGTTTACACCTACTTCGATTACTGTAGTGGAAACAAGAACTTGTAGTTTTTTTTCTTTAAAATTTTCCATAATGCTTTCCTTATCGGCTGACTTCATTTTCCCATGCAACAAACCCACTTGAAAACGATCGCCATAATAAGCTGTTAATTTTTCATAGATATCAGTCGCATTTTTGACATCGATGCTTTCCGATTCTTCAATCAAAGGACAGATTACATAGGCTTGTGACCCTTTTTTCAACTGAATTTCAATAAATTCTAGCGTTTTTTCAAAATTTTTAGGTTTGATCCATGTGGTTTGAATCGGGATTCTTCCTGCAGGCATTTCATCAATAATGGAAACATCCATTTCGCCATATGTCGTAATCGCTAAGGTACGAGGTATAGGAGTAGCCGTCATGAATAAAACATCCGCATCTTTTCCCTTGTCCCTTAATAATTTCCGTTGATTTACGCCAAAACGATGTTGTTCATCGGTAATAACTAACCCTAATCGAGAAAAATAAACATCTTGTTGGATCAATGCATGTGTACCTATAAGAACATCTAATTCTCCATTAGCTAATTGCTCTAATATGATGCGTCGTTCTTTAGTTTTTGTTGAACCTGTCAACAATGCAATTCTCACTTCAAGTGGATCGAATAATTCCGTCAAACTCTCCATATGCTGTTCAGCTAGAATTTCTGTAGGAACCATCAAGGCCGATTGAACACCAACATTCGTGGCAGCGTATAAAGCAATCGCCGCTACGATTGTTTTTCCGCTCCCAACATCTCCTTGAAGTAAACGATGCATGTGAATCGGTTGCCTTAAATCACTGCAGATTTCATTCACTACTCTTTTTTGTGCTTTCGTTAATTCAAAAGGCAAAGTCTCAATAAAATTTCTCAAATCATTCACATTGTAATTTAGTGTATTTCCTTTACCCATAGCTTTTTGCTTTTCGCGTACAATCTGCATGCGCATTTGGTACAATAAGAATTCTTCAAAAACAACCTCTCTTCTAGCTTGCTTTTTTTGTTCTTCTGAAGCTGGAAAATGCATCGCATAAACAGCATCATGATGAGAGATCAAGCGGTATTTCGTTCTTAGTTCTGGAGGAATAACCTCCGGGATATACTCTTGATAGAGTTTAAAAGCTTCTGTGATCAATTGCAGTATCGTGCTTTGTTTAATATGTTTATTTGCACTGTAAACTGACTCAAAATCTCCCTGATCAGAACCTGATTTGGTGCCCAAAATTTTCATACCAGTCAAACTTTTTCTCTTTGCATCCCATTTTCCAAATACAGCAATTTCTTCTCCTGTAACGATTTTACTTTTTAAGTAGGCTTGATTAAAAAAAGTCACCGTTATTACTGCATGCTCAATGATTAAGCGAAAAGACAAGCGATTCTTTTTGGGTCCAAAACGACTGACTACTGCTTCTGAAACTACATTTCCTTTTAACGTCACTTTCTCTTGGTCTTCTATCTCTAATAAATCTTTTTCTTGAATATCCTCATAACGAATAGGATAATGAGAAATTAAATCAGAAATAGTATGAATACCTAATTGATGCAAAGCCTCTAAACGCTTTTCACCAACATAAGGGAGGACCGAAACAGAATCATAAATTGATTTAGCCATAAATTTTTAAACAGATTAAACAGCTTCAGCTCTTTTAACCTGTCACTTACCTCCCTTTAGTGTAATAAGTACTTTATTTATTTTCTTTAAACTGACTAAAAAAGACAAAAATAGGCTAGGAATAACATCCGGTTCTATTTTTGTCTTTTTAATTATTCTACTGACAAGATGTACGGATAAACGGGTTGTTGTCCGTCATGAATTTCAACTTCTACTTCTTCAAAGAGATTTTCAATTTCAGCGGCAATCTCAGCGGCTTCAGCTTCGTCTCCATCTTCTCCAAGTAAAATAGTTACAATTTCACTATCTTCTGATATCATTTTTTTCAAGGTTTCAATCGTAACATTTTTACGGTTGGATTGAGATACTTTGATTTTACCTTCAATAATCCCCATAAAATCGTCTTTTTTGATTGCCATTCCATCGATTTCTGTATCTCTTACTGCATTTGTTACTTGTCCACTAACAACATTTTTTAATTCGCTCATCATTTCAGTTTTATTAGTATCTAAGTCATTCAACTCATTAAATGCTAACATTGCAGTCATACCTTGAGAAATGGTTTTACTAGGGATAACGACTACTGACAATTCGCTTACTTCTGCAGCCTGATCAGCCGCCATAAAAATATTTTTGTTGTTTGGCAAGATAATAATTTTCTCAGCATTTACTTCTTCAATTGCTTTAAGAATGTCTTCTGTACTTGGATTCATTGTTTGTCCACCACTAATGACATAATCTACACCTAAACTTTTGAATAAGTTTTGAACACCTTCTCCTGCTGCAACTGCGATGATACCATAAGGGGTTTTAGCTGCTTTTTTAACAGGCTGAGGTGCTTCATTTTCAAGAATCGTTTCATGTTGAACACGCATATTATCCACTTTAATTTTCAGCAATGACCCAAATTTTTGTCCGTAATTCATTACTTCTCCTGGATGTTCTGTATGAACATGCACCTTAACGATTTCGTCATCAGAAACTACCAATAAAGAGTCCCCGATTTCGTTTAAATGATTACGGAATGTATCATAATCAAATTCGCTATCAACTGTTTCACCTTTACCAATTTGAACCATAATTTCTGTACAATAACCGAATTTTATGTCTTCAGTATGAATATGATTTGACACACTTCTGTGATGTTCGGCATTAACCAACTCTGTCATTTCTTCAGCAGAAGGTTGATAAATATCTTCTTCTACAATTTTGCCAGACAATACTTCTAAGAATCCTTCATAGATAAACAAAAGACCTTGTCCACCACTGTCTACAACCCCTACTTCTTTAAGTACTGGCAATAAATCAGGTGTTTTAGCTAATGATTTTTTAGCCCCACGAACGATGGCTTCCATCACTTCAACAATATCATCTGTTTCTTTTGCTTTTTTTTCACCAACTTTAGCTGATTCGCGAGCTACAGTTAAAATGGTTCCTTCAACTGGCTTCATAACAGCTTTATATGCTGTTTCAACACCCTTAGTGAATGCTTCTGAGAATTCCTTAGAAGACACTGTTTCTTTATTTTCAATAGCTTTGCCGAATCCTCTAAATAGTTGAGATAAAATAACTCCAGAATTCCCACGAGCTCCCATCAATAATCCTTTAGAAAGGGCTGCTGACAAATCACCAACACTTTCAGAAGTTGTATTTGCAACTGCCTTAGCACCACTTGCTAAAGATAAATTCATGTTGGTACCTGTATCGCCATCTGGAACTGGAAAAACATTCAATGAGTTTACATATTCTGCATTCTTATCTAAACGATTAGCTCCTGTTGCTACCATTAAACGAAACTGCTTACCTTCTAATTTTGTAACTTTCACTACATATATCCTCCTTAGTTACTTTTTAATAAGTATTAGTAACTATTTCTTCTTTGACTAATCACATTTTTAATCAGTTAATACGCGAACACCTTGAACATAAATATTTACAGTGTTAGCTGTAACACCTAACATTGTTTCCAAATTGTACTTCACGATTTCTTGCACATTACGGCTGACTTCAGAAATTTTTATTCCGTAACTAACAATAATGTAAATATCTATTGCAACACCATCATCTTCTTGACGAACGACTACTCCACGTGAATAGTTTTCTTTTTTTAGTATGTCATTTAAATTATCACGTATTTGGCTTTTACTTGCCATACCAACGATTCCAAAAATTTCGGTTGCGGCACCACCAACAACGGTTGCAATAACTTCATTTGAGATATCTATTGTTCCAAATTGTGTTTTGATTTTAACTGCCATGTTAAAAATCCTCCTCTTGGCTAGCAAGCCATAAATTACTACTCTACATTTTATCATAGCAGACCTAATAAGAAAAGAAAAACTAAGTTTCCTCATTTTTAAATAATACTAAGGAACAATAAAAGACTGTCAAGTAAATTTCCTTGAAAGAAGTTCTTGCAAAGGCAACTAAATTATGATAAATTATTGAAGTATGAGTATTGATTGAAGCTTTGCTTCGATATATCGGCAAAGGAGGAAAGACTAATGGCTAAAGAATGTGTAATTACAGGACGTAAAGCAAGAAGCGGAAATAACCGCTCTCACGCTATGAACAAAACAAAACGTACTTGGGGTGCTAACTTACAAAAAGTTCGTATCATGGTTGACGGATCACCTAAAAAAGTTTGGGTATCTGCTCGAGCACTTAAATCTGGTAAAGTTGCACGCGTATAATCTTACCAAAAAAAAAGAACCTTTCCCGGCATCATGGAAAAGGTTCTTTTTTGTTTATTCTTTTTTAATCTTTACTTTGAATAACGGCTATCATTCCAGATATAAAAGAAAAATTTACGGTATCTGTAATAAATTCATTACTTGCCAACGAAATCGGATGAGTAAAATCCGCATCAGTTAATTGATATTTGGCGTCTTGTATCGATAATTTTTCTACAGGAGATAGACAAGTAAATGCAAGGTATTTTTTATCTTGCTCTTTTGATAGGGTATGTGTACCTGGTAAAAAATATATGATGGTATTTTGGACATCTATTAGACGTATTTTAGCAGCATGATCGAGCAGCTTAGGCTGGAATATCATAAAGATATTGTTTAATAAATGATCCATTCTTCCACCAGTCGCTCCGTAAATAGAGACACTCTCCGGTTTGAATTCATCAAAAGCTATTTGGACTGCTAGCTCTGTATCGGTCTCATCTTTTTCCGCTTTGTAAACTCGAACATCGGCAACTTCATTTTTTATTATTTTCAGTTCTTCCTTTGTGACTGAGTCAAAATCTCCAAGGGCAATCTTAGGAACAATTCCGTGCTCTAATAACCGTAAGGCCCCTCTATCAACACCGATCCAAACGAGTTCTTTTGATTGACTATTTTCTATTACTGGAACGCGCTCATAAGGTCCACCGACCATAATTGCTAAGTGTCTCATCTTATCTTACCGCGTCTATTAATAAGTTTAGTTGATTCAATGGATCTTCTGCACTATAAATATATGAACCCGCAACAAAAACGGTCGCTCCTGCTTCTTTACATTGTTTAGCGGTTTGTTCAGCTATTCCTCCATCAACTTGTATTTCATAAGTATAGCCTTCTCTATCTTTTATTTCTTTTGCTTTTTCTATTTTCTTTAGCATTTCTGGAATAAAGCTTTGTCCGCCATAACCAGGATTAACTGTCATCACTAAAACTAAATCGACTATTCCTAATACATGCATCATTGTTTCAATCGGTGTTCCTGGATTCACAGCAATCCCTGCTTTAACACCTTGGTCTTTTATCAACTGGATGACACGATGAATATGGGGTGTGCTTTCAGGATGCACGGTAATAATATCTGCACCTGCTGCAGCAAATTGTTTAACATAGTTTTCAGGATGCTCTACCATTAAATGACAATCCAGCGGTAATTTCGTTACCGGACGAATAGCAGCTACTGTATCTGCACCAAATGTAATATTCGGAACAAAATGTCCATCCATTACATCAACATGAATATAATCTGCCCCTCCATCTTCAACTAACTGAATATCTCTTGCTAAGTTTGCAAAGTCTGCGCTTAAAATAGATGGTGCTAATTTCATTTTCTTATCCTCATTTCTTATGTTTATTGTCGTATCTTGGTTTACGACTTTCAATTTCATCTAAAAACTGCAAGTAATGTTGGTAACGGTATGCTGGTATTGTATTTAATTCTACTTCTTTTTTCACTTGACACCCAGGTTCTTTTTTATGCATGCACCCTCTAAATCGACATTCATCTTGCACTTCAACAAAGTCAGGAAAGCATGCAGAGAGTTCTTCTGCTTCGAGTTCTAAAAAATCGATGGAACTAAAACCAGGAGTATCCGCAACTAATCCCCCGTATAATGGCAATAATTCAACGTGTCTAGTCGTATGCTTTCCTCTGCCAAGAGAACTTGAAATTTCAGCTGTTTTCAGTTCTAAATCAGGTGCAATACTGTTCAGTAATGTTGATTTCCCTGCACCAGATTGACCCATAAAAACAGACAATTTATTAGGGAAATAAGAGGTTAACTCCTCTAAAGATTTTTTGTTGTCAGTTTGTTCAGGTACGATAATAGGATACCCAATTTTTTCATAAGCTCGCTCTTTTTCTTTTAATTGTTGCAATAGTTCATCTGTTAACAAATCAATTTTACTTATGTAGATGATCGCTTGGATTCCTTTACTCTCTAAAGTGACCAAGAAACGATCTAATAGGTTTGTTGAAAAGTTAGGTTCGATTGCTGACATCACTACAATACCGATGTCCACATTGGCCACAGGTGGACGGACCAATTCATTTTTTCTAGGTAACAGTTCTTGTACAACACCTTCTTTTAAATTGCCACTTTCAAATAAGACATAGTCACCAACCAAAGGCGTTAATTCCCTTTTTCGAAAATTTCCTCTCCCTCTTGTTTGATAGGTTTCTCCTTGATAATAGACATAATAAAAACCACTTAATGCTTTTCTGATTTGACCTTCCGGCAATAAAACCCCTCCTATAATGTGTTCTCTTTTATACTCTACTGAATGAAACCCAAGAAAGCAAGATTTTAATCATAGTTAATAGGTTTTATGAATAGCAAAAAAAGGCCTATAAAACTGAAAAAAACAGTTTTTTTAAGCCTTTTTTTATTTGTTTATTCCGTTGTTACATTGGTATTTTCTTCTATCACTTCTCCATCACGTTCAATTCGATACGTACCTGCTTCGCCCTCTTGAAGAACAAATGGTATAACTGTTTCAAAATCTTCGGTGATAGTGAATTTTTGAAATTCATTTTCTAAAGAATGTTCTTTGTCTTGGATGTAGATAACAATTTCATTCGGTACGGGTGTTGATTCTTGTGAACCACTTTCAGAACTTGATTCATCAGGTTCTTCTATTTCTGGTTCAGCATACGGTATGGTTACCGTTTCAGAAAATTTTTGTTCCGGTGCTGTACCTAATGAGATAACAACGGAGAATGACGAGCCGTTTGATAACAATGCTCCTGCAGAAGGATCTTGTGATATCACTTGACCTTCTGAAATTTCTTCAGAGTACTCTTCATTAATCGTAACCGTCAACCCATTTTCATTAGCATAGTCTTGTACACCTTTTTCAGAATATCCAGCCAAATCTTTCATTTCAATCATTGCTTCACCAGTACTTACAGTCAATGTCACCGTTGTGTCGCTTGGTACCACTTCTTCATCTTCAGCTACACTTTGTTCAATAATCGTACCTTCAGGGTAAGTATCACTGCTGGCATCAACTCGCTCAGTATCGAAGCCTTGATCGATTAATTCTGCTTTGACCTCTTCATAAGGTTCACCTGTATAATCTTTAAAAGAAACTGTCTCTTTTCCAGAACTGATGTAGAGATTAACATCGGTCTCTTCTTTAACGCTAGAACCTGTTTCGGGGTCCGTTCTTGTAACCAGTCCCTCTTCAACATCTTCACTTGTCTCTACGATCGTCTTGTTGATTTGTAATTTAGCTTCTGAAAGTACATCTTCAGCCTCAGCTTCCGACAGACCTACTACATCTGGCACTGAAATATCTTTTGGGGCTGTTAGTGCAAATGCGACCACACTACCGGCAACAAGCAGTAAAAGCAATAATAGTGTCAGCCAAATAATTTTCCTCTTTTTCTTCTTAGGTTTTTTCTCTTTTGCCGTCTCATTTTTAGACTTAACTTTTTGTGCCGTTTCTTCTTCGGGTGCTTTTCCTTCTACCAAACTAGTAGGAGCTACTGGAACAATCGGTTCCAATACTTTTGTTTTTTCCATTAAACTCGCTGGAACAAATTTTGGTTCATTGATTCTTTGCGGTGATAACGAGGTCGCTAAGTCAGAATCCATTTCTTGCACCGAACGGTATCTGTCAATCGTTTCCTTCGCTGTTGCTTTAAGAACAACATTTTCTAAAGGTTGCGGAATTCGATGATCAAAATCCTTCACTGAAGGGAGAGATTCTTGAAAATGTTTTAACGCAATCGATACAGCTGATTCGCCTTCAAATGGAACATTTCCTGTTAGCAATTCATATAAAATAATCCCTAATGAATAGATATCGGATTGATTGGTTGCCATTCCTCCCCTTGCTTGTTCTGGAGAAAGGTAATGGACCGACCCTAACAAAGAATTTGTTTGGGTGATCGATGTTTGTGACAACGCTACTGCTATACCAAAATCAGTTATTTTTACGACACCTGATTCATCGATTAACACATTTTGCGGTTTTAGATCTCTATGAATGATTCGATTATTATGCGCTTCTGCTACAGCTGCCAAAATTTGTCTCATAATATCAAGAACTTTTTGATAAGGAATAGGAAAGTTGCTGTGGATATAGTGCTTCAAATCCATTCCTTTAATGTATTCCATAACAATGTATTGATTATTTTCTTCTTCTCCAACATCATACACACTAACAATATTAGGATGGATTAATTCGGTCGCAGCTAGTGCTTCTCGTTTAAAGCGGCGAATAGTATCTTGATCGTCTCTGAAATCAAAACGCAAGACCTTAACAGCCACATCTCGTTCCAAAATTAGGTCTCTGGCAAGATAAACATTTGCCATACCGCCTGAGCCGACCGTACCAATTATTTTGTAACGTCCGTTTAATTTTTTACCTATTTCCATGAATGCTGTCCCTCCCCTCTGCATTTGTATGAACTAATATAATGGTTATATTGTCATAGCCTCCATGCTCATTAGCCATAGTAACTAGCGTTTCAACTTTTTCATCTAATGGTTTTTTGGTACTTAAAACTTGTTTTATCTCTTCATCTTCAACCATATTTGTTAATCCATCTGAACAGAGCAACATTTGGTCGTTAGGTAAAGCTGGTAAAATTGTTACATCAATATCTATCTCATTTGTAACGCCCAAAGAACGAGTCAATACATTTTTTCTAGGATGGTTTTCAGCATCTTCTAAAGAAATTTCTCCACTTTTAACTAGTTCATTGACTAATGAATGGTCTTCTGTCACTTGGCTTAAACGCCCTCCAGTATAGTGGTACCCTCTGCTGTCTCCAATATTCGCAATCACAAATTCTTGTTCTACAAGTGCTGTTGCAACAAGTGTTGTTCCCATTCCTTCTAAATCAGAAAACTTACGTGATTTTTCAAGAATACGTTTATTTTCACGACTGATGCGTGTTAACATCCATTGAGTAATCTGCTCAGCATTGTGCACATCTGACTCTTCCCAGGAATGCCCTAAATGAGAAACGGCCATTTCACTAGCCACATCCCCACCTCGATGTCCACCCATACCATCACACAAAATTGCCAACGTAATATTGTGTTTATTTATAAAAAAACCGGCGAAATCTTGATTGTTTTTCCTCTTCTTGCCGGTATCACTGCGAAATACAACTTCCATTGTTTCACCTCATACCTTTCAATAAGTCATGTCATCACTTATAAGTGATCATCAACGCTCTGTATCATTTCACTAAGGCTTGAATAAACAAGCCTTAGTGAAATGATACAGAAATTTAATCGCTCATCACGTATAAAAAGACAACACAAAAGAAAATGGGAGAAAGTATCAAACTTGGACCTTGGTACTCGACTAACATTTTTTAGTTATGCCCCTCTCTATCCTGAAATAATAGTGAGCAGGTCTATGTCGAAAAATTCAGATCCAAAGATTTGTTCTTCCATTCTCAAGTTTTAGTTGTTTTTTTATTAGTTGATTTTAACTAAATTTATTTCTGTGTTTTTCTTAGGCAGCTAATAAAAAAGCCGTCTGTTCCAAAATCATGCGGATAAATTTGAAGAAAGCCATCTTTCAGACAACCTGATAGTGATTCTTCAGTTTTAACAGAAACTTTTTCAAAATCAGCATGTGCCGCTAAAAATTTCTCAACCGTTTCTATATTTTCCTCATTTGCTATTGTACACGTACTGTAAACTAAAAGTCCACCTACTTTTAGTTTTGGAGCTACTTGTTCTAGAATACCAAGCTGTATTTTTTGAAGATTCAACAAATCTTTTTCTTTTTTAGTGTACTTGATATCAGGCTTACGTCTCATTAATCCTAAACCAGAACAAGGCGCATCTACTAGTATGCGGTCAAATTGCTCGTCTGAGAACTCTTGATCCACATTTCTGGCATCTAGTTTCATTGCTGTTACTACATCTTCTACATGCATTCTTTTAGCATTTTCTGTAATCAAAGCCACTTTGTGTTCATGAAGATCAAGTGCTGTTACTTTTCCGCCTTCTTCAGCAGATAAGTAAGAAGCAATATGGGTTGTTTTACCACCTGGAGCAGCACAAGCATCCAGTACTTGATGATGTGCCTCAAGTTGTAAAGCTGGTGCAACTAATTGAGAAGATTCATCTTGAATCGTTAATTGTCCAGATTGAAACAACGGTGAAGACGCGAAGTGCCCACCATCACTGACGATACCAACTGGAGAAATAACACTTTCACGAACATCAAATCCTTCTTCTTCCATAGCTTCTAATGCTTCTTCAACTGTCAAAAATTTCTTATTTACTCGTGCGCTTGAATGACTCGGACGGAGTAACGACTCACCTAATTTTTTTGTTTCTTCTAACCCAATATCTGCAATGAATTTTTCTACTAGCCATCTCGGCATGCTTAACTCAATGCTTAAACGTTCAATTGGATCTGCGATTTTCTCTAGACTAGGAAATCCATTGCGGTCAGCATTTCTTAGAACTCCATTTATAAATTTACTGATCCCAACGTGACCTTTTTTCTTAGCTACTTCAACGGCTTCAAATAAAATGGCATGAACCGGGATTTTATCTAAATAAATCATTTGATAAATGGACAATCTTAGTAGATTTCGTACCCATATATCAATTTTTTTATCTTCATTTAAAAATGGGAACAAGTAAAAATCCAATGTCAATTTACGCTGCAGAACACCATATACCAATTCTGTTAATAAGCGCGCATCAGCTGCACTTAATTTATTTTTTTGAATGGCTTCGTTGATTAACAAATTCGAATAAGAACCCGTTTTATCTGTTCGTTCCAAAATCGACATCGCTAAATAACGACTTGTTTTCTTAACATTTCTTTTTTCAGGTGTTTGATTAGTTTCCATTTGACCCTACCTTTTCTCCAACTTTTAGTTGGCTGCCCACTCCACTTAAAAAAGCCATGACAGTCATTTTACTTTTCCCAGCTGGTTGAACTTCATTTATTTTTACAACTGTCTGATTCCCACAAGCTATATAGATCGCTTCTTTTTCAATCCGTATAATGGTTCCGGGAACAGCTGTTGTTTTTTCTTCAGTAGGTGTCACATCCCATAGCTTCAGTCTGTTTTCTTCTAATAAAGTATACGCTACTGGCCAAGGGCGCATGCCACGAACTTGATAATCGACTTCAGCTGCTGTTTTAGTCCAATCCACCAATTCTTCTTCGCGTTTAATGTTTGGCGAATAAGTAACTTCCTCTTCATTTTGCTTTACTGGTGTGATATCTCCAGCCAATAACTTAGGCAACGTGTCCATTAATAAGTCTTTACCTAAGGCACTTAAACGATCAAACAACGTTCCAACATCGTCGTTACGGGTGATGTCTAACGATTTTTGTGAGAGTATGTCTCCTGCATCCATTTTTTTCTCCATATACATAATAGAAACACCTGTCTCTTTTTCGCCTTTCATAAGAGCATAGTGGACTGGAGCGCCACCACGATACTTAGGCAACAAAGAAGCATGCACATTAATCGCTCCATATTTTGGAACAGATAATAATTTTTGTGGTAGGAATTGACCAAACGCTGCAGTAATGATCAGGTCTGGATCAAGTGCGATCAGTTCCTCCATTTCAGGAGAACCTGAAATTTTTTCTGGTTGAAAAACGGGCAAACCGTGTTGAACAGCAGCTGCCTTAACAGGTGAAGACGTCAAGGTTTTCTTTCTCCCTACCGGTCTATCTGGTTGAGTGACCACTGCAATCACTTCATACTCTGAATCAATCAATGCTTCTAAAATAGGAACAGAAAATGCAGGAGTTCCCATAAATACGATTTTTATCATTCTAGATTCGCCTCCATATAACTTTCTAAATCTTCCGGTTTAATTTTTTGAATAATCTTATCTGTAAATAACTTTCCATCTAAGTGTTCCAATTCATGCTGGAATGCTCTTGCAAGATAGTCATCAGCTTCCACTTCAAATTCATCACCATTACGGTCATAAAATCTTAACAAGATAGTATCGGCTCTTTTTATTGTCCCGTATACTTCTGGAAAACTCAGACAACCTTCTACATCAATCGTTTCACCAGATGATTGCACGATTTTTGGATTGATCATTTCAAATAATCCTGATTCTTCGTCAATTTCTACTAAAGCTAGTCTAAGGTTGCTGTTTACTTGTGGAGCTGCAATGCCAATACCATCATTTGCTATCATGGTATCATGCATATCTTCTAATAATTGGATAATCTCATCTGTGATTTCCTCTACTTCTTTTGTTGGAGTAGTCAGTAGTGAATTTGGGTAAGTTAATATTGGTAGTACGGACATGATTGACCCTCTTTCTTTTAAACTATTTAATACTATAAAGCTTCTGTGTTAGATAAAATTCATCGGCTCCGAGTCAATAGCAATTTGTAACCCTTTAGCCATTTCTCTTTGAGATTCTACTAAGATCGTTTGCAAAACTTCCTTTAAATGCGGTTCGCTTTTGTATTTAATAATCGTTTGGTAATAATAGCGATTATTCATACGAGCAACTGCTTTTGGCGTGGGCCCTAACATAATGGTCTCTGGTTGCAACTGTGGTTTAATGTGTTGAACGATTTGTTGCATTTTCTTCGCAGCTTTTAGTTCTTCTTCATGAATAGTTGTGATCAAAATTGTATAGAAATAAGGCGGGTAATTTCCACGATGTCGTAACAACATTTCTTGTTTATAGAACGTATCATAATCATGTTCTTTAGCTAGCTGAATCGCATAATGCTCAGGATTAAATGTTTGAACGATTACTTCACCCGTTAGTTCAGCTCTTCCAGCACGTCCGCTAACTTGTGTTAGCAATTGGAACGTCCGCTCACTCGCTCTAAAATCAGGTAAGCCTAGTCCGGTGTCTGCATTTAAAACGCCCACCAAAGTAATATTGGGAAAATCTAACCCTTTTGCAATCATCTGTGTACCCAATAAAATGTCCGCTTCGCCATTTCCAAAAGAAGCTAATAACTTTTCATGCGCCCCTTTTTTACGCGTCGTATCCACATCCATACGGATAACTTTTGCTTCAGGCAAGACGTCTCTTAGTTCTTCTTCAATCTTTTGCGTTCCAGTACCATAGTAGCGTATCTTACTTCCTCTGCAACTTGGACAAGTATGTGGAATGTTTTCTTCATGACCACAATAATGGCATTTCATTGTTTTTGTATCCATGTGCAAGGTTAAAGAGATATCGCAATTCGGACAAGGCAAGACAAATCCGCAGTCTCGACACATCACAAAAGAAGAATAGCCACGTCTATTCAATAACAACACGATTTGTTCTTTTTTTGCTATTCGATCTCGTATCTTTTCTTGTAAAAGAATTGAGAAACTACTGCGATTAGCGTTTTTTAATTCTTCTCTCATATCGACAACTTCAACATCAGGTAAGTCTTTTTGATTGACTCGTGTTGGCAATTCCAACAATGTATAAACGTTTTTTTGCGCTCTGGCTCTCGACTCTAATGAAGGAGTAGCACTTCCTAAAATAACAGGACAGTTATGGTAATTTGCTCTCCAAATCGCTACATCCCTAGCATGATACCTAGGGTTTTCATCTTGTTTATAGGTAGCTTCGTGCTCTTCATCAATAATAATCACTCCGATATTTTTAACCGGTGCAAAAATAGATGATCGAGCACCTACTACAACTCGAGCTTCGCCACGTTCAATTTTTCGCCATTCGTCGTATTTTTCGCCAACAGACAAACCACTGTGCAAAACAGCTACTTCTTCTCCAAAACGACCTTTAAAATGATTCACCATTTGTGGAGTCAATACTATTTCAGGTACAAGCATCAAAGCACTTTTATTATTTTGAAGTGTCTGAGCAATAGTCTGCAAATAAATTTCTGTTTTCCCACTTCCAGTTACCCCTTTCAGCAAGAAAATTTCCGTTCTTTCTTCTGTTACAGCTTTCAAAATAGGTTGAATAGCATTTTGTTGTCCTTCATTCAGTTGAAACGATATGGTTTGTTTAAATGTCTTATCTTTAAACGGATTACGGTAAACTTCAACTTCTTCAATTGTTAACCAGCCTTTTTTTTCACCTGTTCGAATATCCGATGCTGTGAGTTCCGTATTTTTAGTGAGTTCATTCACACTTATTGTTTGCTCATTGAATGATTGCAATACATCAAGAAGAAGGCGTTGTTTTGGACCGCGTTTGCCTAAAGTCTGTTTTTCATCTTCAAATTGTTCAAAAGATAAACTTGCTTGGACCATTCTCTTTTTCTTTGTCTTCGCTTGATTTTTAACTTCATACATTACTTCAACAGCATCTTTTTTCTTCAATTCAATCAACTGCGGCAAGATGCCTCTATCTTCAGCTTCTTCCCATTTAATTTCATTTTTCCCTTTGAATAACTCGAAAAATAAGTCTTCAGAAATTTCATCAGTTAGTCGGATTTTTTTTTCATATTTCGCTTTCAATATAGCTGGCAACATCGTTTGGTAACACGTTATTTGAAAAGCATAAGTTTTGCGTGCCATTTCTTTACCCAACAACAGCATTTCTTCATCAAGAACCGCTGTTAAGTCCATTAGACCAACAATAGGTTTTAACTCGCCTTCATAATCTGTTGAGTGAGTAATCTCCACAACAAAGCCTTGGACTTGCCTAGTTCCTTGGCCAAATGGAACAGCCACACGCATTCCTTGAACAATATCTTGTTTGAATTCAGAAGGAATACGATAATCATAAGGCTTGTTTGTCTGCATTGTTGGAACATCTACAATTACTTTAGCAATTGATACCACTCATTCTCACACCTTTATTTTTTCATTTTAGTAAGAGCAACACCTAAAATTTCTTCTGCTATGGCTTGCTTACTATTTACTTTTAATTCTATTGGCTGTTCATCTGTCATAAAAATAGTTACTTCATTTGTGTCTTTATTAAATCCTGCATAGGGTTTAGACACATCATTGGCTACGATCATATCTGCATTTTTCTTTTTTAATTTACCTTGAGCATACTCTTCAATATTGTGCGTTTCAGCAGCAAACCCAATTAAAAATTGGTCATTTTTCTGACTCCCTAAAGTAGCTAGTATGTCTGTATTTTTGACCAATGTCAGTGTCATTTCTTGTTCACTTTTCTTGATTTTTTTATTCGCAACATGATCTGGACGGTAGTCAGACACTGCTGCCGCCATAATAACGATTGCTGCCTCTTTAAATTCAGCATTTATCGCTTGATGCATTTGTTCAGCAGTCTCAACAGACACTATCTCTACCCCATAAGGTGCCTTTAGTGTCTTGGAAGTAGAGATCAAAAAAACTTCTGCTCCTAGATCACGAGCAGCACGAGCTAAACTGTATCCCATTTTACCTGAAGAATCATTTGTAATATATCGAACAGGGTCGATTCTCTCTTTAGTTCCACCAGCTGTTATCACAACTTTTTTATTTTTCAACGGTAAATGAGCTTCTTTTTTAATTAAAAAATCTTGAATGGTTTCAATAATCTTTTCTGGTTCAGGAAAACGCCCTTTTCCCTCGTATCCTTCAGCTAGAAAACCTGTGTCTGGTTCCATGATAAAATGTCCATCGTTTTCTAACAATTGAAAATTTCTTATCGTTGCTGCATTTTCAAGCATATGCTCATTCATAGCAGGTACAATAAAAACAGGTGCTGTGGTAGCCAATAATGCAGTAGTCACAAAGTTGTCTCCAATGCCATGTGCTATTTTCGCTAACGTATTAGCTGTTGCCGGAGCAATTACGGCTAAATCTGACCAGTCCGCCAAATGAATATGACTGACTTTGTCACCCTCACGCTCATCAAATGTATCTGTATATACATGGTGCTTGCTCAAAATTTGAAACGTTAAAGGGGTAACAAATTCTGTTGCAGATTCTGTCATTGCTACTTTAACAATAGCTCCTGCTTTTATTAAACGTCTCACCAAATCACAAGCCTTATAAACCGCAATACCCCCGGTAATATATACAACAACTTTTTTTCCTTTTAACAACTGGCATTCCTCCTGACAAAACCTTGAAAGTAATGTTGCTTCTCTTTCCTATTTTACTAGAAATAAAAGCATTTGTCTTAACTATCAGCCAATTCTTAGTATTAACGCATTCTGGTTTGGATTATTTCAAAATAAAAGTGCTTCAAAGTAAGAAAATCATTACTTTGAAGCACTTTTTGTTGTGTGTCTTATTCTTCTGGGCCAACTGTTACTGGATCAATCACTAAATCGCCATTATTAATTTCTTCTAATGCGCGTCCAACATTTTTATGTGAACGATAGTTTTCTAACATCGGCATTGAACCTTCATCCAGTTCGTGTGCACGTTTGCTTGCTAATGTAACTAAAGAATATTTAGATTCAATTTTTTCTAATAAGCTATCAATAGATGGTTCTAACATCATAATTTTTACAACTCCTCGATCATCTTTTTATAACGCTGTATAACGCGTGAAACTTTTAAGTGTTCACTTTCAATGATTTGTTTGATTTTTCTAACAGCATTTTCAACTTTATCGTTTTCAACCGCATAATCATAATAACGCATTAAATCAATTTCTTCAATTGCTTTCGTCATGCGCTGCTCGATTATAGCCATTTCATCTGTTCCACGACCAATAATACGTGATTTTAATTCTTTTAAATCTGGCGGTGTTAAAAAAATAAATATTCCTTCAGGCATTTTTTCGCGAACTTGAAGAGCTCCTTGAACTTCAATTTCTAAAAATACGTCTTTACCGCTCTGTAGCGTTTTTTCAACATATTCAAGAGGAGTTCCATAATAGTTTCCTACATATTCAGCATATTCCAATAATCCTCCACTTTCAATCAAAGCTTCAAATTCTTTTTTTGTTCTGAAAAAGTAATCTATTCCATCTCGTTCTCCTGCTCTTTGCTTTCGAGTTGTCATTGAAATTGAATAATCAAAATCATTATCGCCGCTCTCAAATATTGCCTGTCTTACTGTCCCTTTTCCTACCCCAGATGGTCCAGAAAGAACAATTAAAAGTCCACGTTCAGTCATGTCAAAATCCTTCCTATCATCAAAATGTTCAACTATTCGTTGCCTATTATCAAAATCTAACAAATTCCAACTTGTTTAAGTAGTTAAAAACTGTTTAAGAGTATCCATTTCTTCATTTGTGAATGTAAGACCTTTTCCCATCTTATCGTGGTCAGGACTCCACTCACGAATATCAAATTTAGGAGGATTTCCGTTCCAACAAACTAAATTTAATTCTTTGCGCCATCCTTTAGCATTTTCAGAAAGTACGGCTAATTCTTCAACAATCTCAAAAGAAAATTTTTGATCCATTTATAAACACCTCAACAATCTTTAGCTACTTCTAAATTTTATCTGTTAAAGATAACTTATTCTCCAGTTTAGCATAAAATGCTATTTTCTTATAGCTTTTTATTTGCAGAATGGGGTTTTTTCGTACTCATTCCCAATTTTTGAGTATACCAATCTATTTTTGGGACTAAAAAATAAACGTTAGACCAAGGATAGTATCCTTGATCTAACGTTTGCTCTCTTAACCCATGTCTTTAACTTTCATCAAGCGCGTAATTGCTGCTCGTTCACTTTCATCTAATTTCATTTGAATAAAATAGATGGTTTCTTCGTAACGAGGAATCGTCATGTATTCAAGAGCATTTACTCGACGACGTGTTTTTTCTATTTCATTTGCCATCAACTGACAAGTTTTTTCTATTTCAGATAACTCTAGCAGTTGTGTCATAACATCAGCCATTTGTTCAATTGACGTATCCAACTCACTATTAGAGTTAAGATAACCATAAATCAATTCATTAGAATCGTCATCATCGTCATAATTGAAATTCATTACTGGAACTTTAACACTCATAATGTTTTTCTCATACAAGTCAAGACTTACACTGCGAGGTGGAATAGCCACTAATTCTTCAATAAATTTTTCGTTCAATAAAGCTTTTGCCATAACAAAAGACTGCATAGCTTTTGTTAATTTTGTTTCAACTTCAGCACGCAATTCATTATTTTTACGGATAAGCAGGATAAATTGTCTCATAAGTTCATCTTGCTTATCTTTTAATAATTTATGTCCACGGTTTGCTGTACTTAATTTTCCTTTTAGTGACGCTAATTCCATCCTTGTCGGATTTACATTTAATTTCACCATTTAGACTTACTCCCCTTTCGGCAGGTATTCGTCTAACATATCGTCTTTAATACGTTTCAATTCAGTTCTTGGTAGAATAGATAACAATTCCCATCCTAGATCCAATGTTTCCTCAATTGTACGATTTGTGTAGTTTCCTTGGTTTACATATTCTTTTTCAAAACGATTTGCAAATTCTGCAAACATTTTATCCTCTGCTGATAATGCAGAATCCCCTAAAACAACTGCTAACTCTTTAGCTTGTTTTCCTTGAGCATAAGCAGCAAACAGTTGGTTCATTGTTGCCGCATGATCTTTTCTTGTTTTACCTTCTCCAGTTCCTTTGTCCTTTAGACGAGATAAAGATGGCAATACATCAATAGGAGGTTGAACACCACTATTGTAAAGATCACGTGATAAAATCAATTGTCCTTCCGTGATATAACCTGTTAAATCCGGAATAGGGTGAGTTTTATCATCTTCCGGCATCGTTAGGATAGGAATTTGTGTTACAGACCCTTTTCCACCTACTAAACGACCAGCGCGTTCATATAAGGTAGCCAAGTTTGTATAAAGATAACCAGGATATCCACGACGACCTGGAACTTCGCGTCTGGCAGCTGAGATTTCTCGTAATGCTTCACAGTAGTTTGTCATATCGGTCATGATAACCAATACATGCATGTCTTTTTCATATGCCAAATATTCAGCTGCAGTTAGAGCCATTTTTGGTGTTGCAATACGTTCAATAGCTGGATCATCTGCTAAGTTGATAAACATGACAGAACGGTCAATTGCTCCAGTTTTCCGGAAATCTTCCATAAAAAACTCAGCTTCTTCAAAAGTAATTCCGATTGCTGCAAAGACAACAGCAAACTTCTCATCTGAATTTTTAACAGTTGCTTGTCTAGCAATTTGCGCAGCTAATTCTTTGTGCGGTAGACCAGAACCTGAAAATACAGGCAATTTTTGTCCACGAACCAGTGTATTCAAATGATCAATAGAAGAGATACCCGTTTGAATAAATTCATCGGGATAGTCACGTGCCATTGGATTGATTGCTTCACCATTGATGTCTAATGTTTTTTCAGGAATCAAATCAGGACCGTTATCGTTAACACGTCCCATCCCATCAAATACTCGTCCAACCATATCTTCTGAAACATCTAAAGATAATGGTCTTCCTAAGAAACGCACCTTTGTGTCTTGCAGATTAATTCCGCTTGACCCTTCGAAAATTTGAACCATAGCTTTATCGCCATCAATTTCAAGAACTTGTCCACGTCTCTTTTCACCGTTTTGCATCTGAATTTCAACTAACTCATCGAATTTAACACCTTCTACGCCTTCAACGGCCATTAAGGGTCCAACAACTTCATTTATCGTACGATATTCTTTAAGCATCTATTCCATACCTCCTTTTGAAACAACATCATGAATCGCTGTTTTGATATCAGTTCTTAATTCTCCAAATTTGCTAATTTGTTCTTCCGGAAAATATTTAGACTTAGCAATTTGTTCACGAGCTGCTACAGTACCCTTCATAATTTCAGCAAAGTATGCACCAAGTTCCATTCCAGCTCTTGATTCATCCTCAAAGCTTAGAATAGTAGCTAGCATTTCGTATTGTTTTTCTCTTGATGTGTATGTATCTACATCATCAAAAGCATTTTGTTGCAGAAAATCTTCACGAATCATTTTAGCTGTTTCTAATTTTAAGCGGTCTTTTTCTGATAAAGAATCAACTCCGACTAGACGCACGATTTCTTCTAACTCGGATTCATCTTGTAATAAAGCCTTTGTTCTTGTAACCATTCCTGCCCAATCTTTATCTAAAATCTTTCCGACATACGCATTTAGCTCATTTGAGTACAGCGAATAAGAAGTCAACCAATCAATTGATGGGAAATGACGTTTTTGAGCTAATAAGTTGTCCAAACTCCAAAAGACCTTAACTACACGTAATGTATTTTGAGTTACCGGCTCAGATGTGTCTCCTCCAGGAGGGGATACTGCTCCAATAGCTGTTATACTACCTTCTCTGCCTTCAGACCCTAAAGTGATTACTTTACCTGCGCGTTCGTAGTATTCCGCGATACGACTACCTAAATAAGCTGGGTAACCTTCATCTCCGGGCATTTCTTCTAAACGACCAGACATTTCACGCAAAGCTTCAGCCCAACGTGAAGTAGAATCCGCCATGATAGCTACACTGTAACCCATATCACGGAAATATTCCGCAATCGTGATACCCGTATAAATTGACGCTTCACGTGCAGCAACCGGCATATTTGATGTATTAGCAATCAAAATCGTTCTTTCCATAATCGATTCACCAGTGTTTGGATCAATCAGTTCAGGGAATTCATTGATTACGTCCGTCATTTCATTTCCACGTTCACCACAACCTACGTATACAACTAAATCAACGTCTGCCCATTTTGCAATTTGGTGTTGAACAACTGTTTTACCTGCCCCAAAGGGACCTGGTACAGCTGCTGATCCACCTTTAGCAACTGGGAACAATGTATCAATAACTCGTTGCCCTGTTACCATTGGTTCAACTGGGTTTAATTTTTTAGCTGTTGGACGACCATGTCGAACAGGCCATTTTTGCATCATCGTAAATTCTTTTACACCATCAGCCGTTTCGATACTATAAATAGTCTCATTGATATCAAATTGACCTTGTTCGATTGTTTTTATTGTTCCCTCTACACCATGTGGAACCATAATTTTATGAGAGATAACTTTCGTTTCCGGAACAGAACCAACAATATCTCCTGTAGAAACTCTTTGTCCAACTTCAACAGCTGGTGTGAATTCCCATTTTTTTTCACGATCTAAAGCTTTGATATTTACTCCTCTAACCAAGAAGTTACTTTCTGTTTTCTCCATAAATTTATCTAATGGACGTTGTATTCCATCAAACATTTGTGCAATCATTCCTGGTGCTAATTCAACAGATAATGCATCTCCTGTCGTTTCAACTGGTTCTCCGGGTCCAATCATGGATGTTTCTTCATATACTTGTATCGAAGCTATATTTCCACGCATTTCAATAATTTCGCCTATTAAGCCCAACTTTCCGACTTTACAAATATCTTGAATATTTGCTTCTTCCATCCCTTCAGCTGTAACTAAAGGGCCGGAAACACTAACAATTTTCCCTGTTTTCAAACTTGTAACCTCCTATAAAATATTCTGTCCAACCGCTTTTTCAACATTCTCTTGGATACGATTTTTCCCGATATCTAATGATCCCATATGATTAGGAATCAATATAATAGCTGGTGAAATCTCTTCATCGTATCGTTTTATGGTATCCGGAATCAATTTACCTAATGGTTCCGTTAAATAAATAATGCCATAATTTTCTGTTGCTAATCGATCAATCGTTTTTCTGGCTTCTTTAGCCTCAGATGCGAAAAAAACGTCAAAACCTAACATTTTAAATGGTAAAATAGAATCTTTATCTCCTACTACACCAATTTTATGAGCCATAGTTCATTCGCATCCTTTCTCTGATAGCTGAAATTGGAAGATTATTTTCTTTACCAACTAGAATAAGTCTTAAATTTTTCACTTCATTCTCTTTAGCGTAAAGATAAGCAATCATCGGTAATGGGCCAAAAACTTCAAGTTTAGCATCTTTTATACGATTGATAAAAGCATTATCTGTTTCTAAGTCTATTTTTTCTGGTGATAACTCTTTTGTTTCATCATCAATTGACGCTAGTATAATGTTTTTGTATTTAGTTTCTGCAAGTTTTTTACCAGCATTGACTAAATTATCTGCCCCAATTTGAACGAGTTGATCTTTAGGTATTGTCCCAGAACTAGATAGAATAGTTGTTAAAAAATTACGCGTTCTTTTTTGACGAATAGCTCTTGTTAAAGTGGATAGATTATTCATATCAATATAAAAAGTTACTAAGTCTAAAATTTTTGTATCATTCATTTGTTCAGCAATATGTCTTAAATGAGTGAAGAACCGACGATCCAGAATAATATCTACGGCTTGACTATTTTTATATTCTTCATATGACTCAGATGCCTCTAATATACTGATTAAATAATCTTCATCTAAATCACTTGATTTTTTTGTATCAACTGCCTGTCTCAATGCTGATATAGGATCCTTACCAATATTTATAAGCAATGAATCAAAATCTTTTTTAGTACCCTTTTCTTTTAACAAAACTTTTAGATTATGATAAGAGTAGCGCAATGAAAATAGTTCAATTAAATCATGATTAGGAGTTAATTGAAATAAATCAGTATAGACAGATTGCAACTCATTCATCAATAGCGTATCGTAATTTTTAGTCTCCTTTAAATCTTCAACATCATTCCGATAAGGAGTATCTTTTAAAACGTTTACCGCTTCTTCAAAATTACTTGCTTGTAACATCCGTTCATATTGATCATTTCTAAGGAGACTACTTTCATATACACGAATGCGTGTATTTGCGCCAACAAAGTCTGTTGATTTCATTTTTTCCTCTCCTTTTTAATCAAATAATTGTTTTGAAACTGATGAAACAAGTTGACCCTTGATATCTTTGACTAGTTCATCAAACAAATAATTGTATTGTATTCCGCTCTTTTTAAGAATAAATCCATTCTTTTTAGAAATAGTTTCAGCAGATAACTGAACATTTACTACTTCTTTAGCTATTTTATCGATCCAGTCGTTTGTTACCTTATTGACTGACTCTTGCCCTACAATCAATTCAATCGAGTCACTGTCTTTATGTTGTTTTAAAACAGACAATAAAAACTGTTGGAATTCTAATTCTGTCCATTGATTCATTTGTTCTTCAGCCTCATTAAAAACGACTGTTAATACTTTTTGTTTTTCAGAAAGCAATTGATTTCGCTTGTTAATCTGTAACGTATGTTTATCTTGTTCAAATTTTCTTGCCAAACGTGAGTCAATTAAACTGATTTGTTTTGCCTTTTCTTCAGCTAAGTTTTTAGCTGATTCCGCAAGCAATTGTTCTTTCTCAGCTTCGGCTTCGTTTATTTTATCTTGTACTTCAGTTTTCTTGTTTTCTATCAAACGATCTGTTAATAGTTTTAAGTCTGACATTTTTACGCCTCCATTCTTTCTTTTTTCACTATAAATGGACTAGTTTTTATTAAGCGTTAAATATCATTAAGAATGAAATAACAAAACCTAAAATTGCATACGTTTCAACCATCGCTGCGTATACGATCCCTTTAGTAGCATGCTCTGGTCTTTTAGCTAAGATTTGAATACCTGCAGCAGCAACACGTCCTTGAGCTATACCAGAAGTTAATCCAGTGAAAGCAATTGGCAATGAAGCCATAAACATGTACATACCTTCACCTAAACTCGTATCCATACCTGTATTCAAATAGATTAAGAAGGCAATAACAAAACCATATAACCCTTGCGTACCTGGTAATAGCATTAAGATTAAAGATTGTCCGAATTTTTCTGGTTGTTCAGTTGTTAAAGCTGCTGCTGCTTCACCAGCGATACCAACACCTTTAGCTGAACCTGTTCCTGCAAATAATGTAGCAAAAGCAACACCTAAAGCTGCAAATACTATTCCACCGTTTTCACTAAAAAAAGTTACCCAATTTTCCATTATAAAATTCCTCCATTACTATCATTTTTTTATTTGTTTGTTCTATCTTTTAAATAAATATGTTTTTCAAAAGTTTTAAAAGGATTTAAGGCTTTTCCTCCGCCTTCGTAAAATTTACCGAAAAACTCAACGTATTGAAGTCTTATTGTATGGATATACGCGCTTAAATAGGTCAAGAAGATATTTAATGCATGTAACACAATAAATAGTAACGCACCAATCGTAAATTTCATTACTGGTGGAAAAATATCTACAATAGAATTAAAAGCAACTGCGATACTCCCACCGGAAACGCCTAAAGCCATTAAACGTGTGTAACTGACTATATCTCCAACATAATTTGTTGCGCCATAAATATTGTAAAGACCTAATCCAAATCCTAAAGCTTTATTATCAGAAGCCAACATAGTCACTAAAATAATTCCTATGACGTTAGCAATGATGACAACTATAGAAATGGTTTGAACAAGATCATTGTTCCAAAAAGTCATGTTAATGACTACAACAGCTATACCTATTAAGATAAGAGCCCAAGCCGTTCCATCAATATAACTAGATGCCCTTTGCTGTTTACGCCATTTTATACCCCCATTTAAAATCAATCCATAAATCAATTGGATAAATCCAAATACTACAGATAAAATTAAAATGGTGATGACATCATTCGTAATTGACAACAACTGGAATGGGAGGGTGTACCCAAAGAAACTTCCATAAATAACTCCCCAAATGATGACTGAATAAGATAAATAGTGAAAGAGTTGGATAAAATTTTTCATTCCCTTATCAAACTTGAACACTTTAGATCCAACCAAAGTCGCTAACCAAAGCAACACTCCATACCCTAAATCCGCACTCATCATTCCAAAAAAGACAAAGTAAAAAGGCATCATTAATGGCGTAGGATCTACATCATCGTACTTAGGCATACTATACATTTCTGTAATGCTTTCAAAAGGTTTAACCAGTTTATGGTTCTTTAAAACAACTGGAACTTTACCGTAATCCTTAAATTTAATCTCATCTGCAATAACGACATAACTTTCTTTTCCAACATGTTCATCTAACAGACTCGTTAATTCCGGAATTTTTTCTTCTTCAAGCCAACCAGTTAAAATAAAAAGATCACTACCATTTAATAAAAGATCTTTTCCAACTTCTCTTTCAACTAGATTGTAGTAATATTCCTCACCTAATTGTAATTCTCTTGTTTTTTCTTTGAATGTCTTTATTGTATTTTTTAATTTATTTTCTTCTTTTTGCAGATCTTCAATTTCTTTAAGCGTTATCTTCAACTCATCGGTGGGTTTCAGATCATATGGATAAACCAATTTTGATAATTGGAATTGATCAAAAACTTCGTCCAATCGAGAGTTCAATTTTGATGGAATCAAAATCAGATAAGAAGCTTCGTCTTTGTAATGAAATATTTTTTCTAAATAGCTATTTTCTATCGATTCAACATTTTCTTCGAAACTTTCTACATTGTTAGAAGCTATACTTCCAACTGTTCCAGACATCAATTGAAATGATTTCAAATCATTAGGATTGAAATCCATATTCTGCCATTTCCGAAGAAAGTCTTCTTTTTCTCCGAGATTTTTTTTACTCTGATCAAGTTCAACTAGCCTTTTTTCAATGTCACCTAGTTCAACGATTACTTGGTCTAAATCGGAATGAAGAACATGCTTTTCAAGTTCTTCGAGAGTATACTCTTCACGACCCTTTTTCAGCTTTTCAATCATACCTGGTTGAGAAATATGTTGGTTCAAAAAGCTTAAAGCAGCTTGACTTTCTTTTAGTTTTTCTTCATATTCAACACGTTTCTGAGGTTTTGTATTTGTTGAATAATAATCAAGAAATTCTGATTCTTCTAAAGTAGACAATTCAACCAGTTCAAGTTTTTGCAATTCTTGAACTGCTCTTAATAAAGAATCTTTATTTTCTTGTTCACCTAAAAGTGTCATTTGTTTCATTTTAGCTATTGCCATAGTGAGTGCTTACCTCCTTTACAATATGATCAACAACACTGTTTTGCTTATCTTCTACTGATTTAAGCATTGCTTTTATTTCAATAGATAATTCTTGATCAACTGTTTGCTTTTCTTTTGCTAAACGATCACGATACAGATCTTGTTGTTTAGTTTCATAATCATGTAGTTCTTGTTGCATTTTGTGATCATTTTGTTGAATACTTTGTTTAATGGACTGACTAATTTCTTGTACTTTTTTTTCTCCATTAATTTCTACTTGTCGGGCTCTTTCTTCTGCTTCTTTAACGTATTCAATTGCTTCTAAGCTCATTCATACACCTCCTTAAAATACAAAAAAAGGCATCACTTAAGAACTATTCTTCTCACCCCTTGAAGAATTCATCCTTGAAAGCAAATGCCCAACCTTTTTTTATTTAACTAAGTATATTTTAACATCTTTCTCTCTCATTGTCAATCATAAACTCTTGATAATCAACGTTTTAAAGCGCTTTTCGATATATTTTTTTTACCGTTGATTCTAAATTTATTATTATTATATGAAGAGATCTAACAAAAAAATACTCAGATGAACAAAAAAAGTAATAGGTATTCTTACTAGTATATCGGCATTTTATCTTTTCTTATTAAGACTTCTTCAAATATAAATAGTGCTTATTTTCTTACATTACCAAAAGAAAATAACGCCACTGATCCAAATCCTGTGTGAGCAGCGATGGTAGGTCCATAAGGGTATACTTGTACATCTTTTACCTTGATTTTCGATTCAATTTCTTGTTTGATCCATTCAGCTTCTTCGGGAACACCAACATGTCCAATAAAAACGGTTTGATTTTCCGGTTCTATCATACCTTCAACTGTTTTATTGATTAAATAATGCAATGATTTTCTTCTTCCTCGCACTTTAGCAGTGGGTACCAAACCACCTTTTTCATTCATTATGATAATCGGCTTAACATTTAAAACACTTCCAAGTGTTGCAGAAACTGAAGATATTCTCCCACTACGTTCAAGATGTCTGATATCATCAACGGTTACCCATGAATGAAGTTTCATTTTATATTCTTCTAGCCAATCCACTACTTCTTCTAACGATTGACCTTCTTTTTTTCGATGTACTGCTTCATACACTAAAAGACCTTCTCCTAAACAAGCAGCTTTAGAATCTACAATTATTATATTCACTTGGTTATATTCTTCTTTCAACATCTCTACAGCTGTTACAGCATTATTGTAAGATCCACTTAATGCGGACGAAAGTCCTAGAAATAGAACAGGTTGTCCTTTATCAACATATTTTTTAAATACTTCTAAAAATGTGCCAATATTAACTTGAGAACTTGTTGCCATTGCACCATTTTTTAATGCTTCAAAGAAGGCGTTACGGTCAAAAGTTTCCCCCATATCATCTAAATAATCTTTCCCATCCATATTGATCATTAAATTGATAATTTCAATGTCATTATTTTTTATAAAATCTAATGGCAAATCGCAGCATGAATCTGCAATAATTTTATAATCCATTGTTCAAACCCCTTTTTCAGAACTCTATATATACTTATTTCATTATGCCATTTTTTCATAAAAATAGAAACTTTTTAAAAAATAATTAAACAGCTTGCTTTGTTGAACGTTTGTTCGTATAATAAAATTATCAAACAAACGTTCGGAGGAATAAAGATGAAAAAAAATACTTTAGAAGAATCTGTTCATCCCTTTGCCTTTTTACAAAAAAAATTTTTTTTACCTAATTCAACTAATGAATTAGAATTTTTGCCTCAAATGCCTGAAGCACAAATTATTCTTTTCTTAAATCAAGCTTTTACTAAAAAGAAGAAAATAATTTTACAGATTAATCAACAAAAAAACCAATCTAACATAACCGAAGCTACTGGTTTTATTAGGTACACGCCTTTTAAAAGACCTCAAATCGTCTTAGAAAACACTCTTCTTCATATGACTTACCTTATCCACCCAAGTGACATAAGACATATTCGTTTACCTTAAACTAATCGGTACTTACTTCTTTTAGTTATTGAACAATACTAAAAAGCTCTCCAAATGACGATTAGATATGCAACTATCTAATGCGCTCAAATGGAAAGCTTTTTTATATTGAACTGATTTTATACGTTTTGATTATTACGATAATATTTTTTTGTTTTTTGTTGGATCTAATTTTTTCTCAATCCAACCTAACAGTAAATCACTGATAACTGCCATGAAAGCTGTAGGAATAGCACCTGCAAGAATAATAGCACCACCATCAGTTACATTGACTCCCCTAGTAATGATATCGCCTAAACCACCGGCTCCTATAAAGGTTCCTATTGCGGTTACTCCAATACCTACAACCATAGCATTACGAATCCCTGCCATAATAATTGATAAAGCTAATGGAAGTTCAACCATATAAGTTAGTTGCCATCTTGTCATACCCATTCCTTTACCAGAATCTAAAATATTTTTGTCTACGCTTTGAACTCCAGCGTAAGTATTTTTAATAATCGGCAATAAAGAGTATAAGAATACTGTAGAGATAACGGTATTAACACCTAACCCCAATCCTAACATTAGAATAGACAACATGGCTAAAGAAGGAATTGTTTGGATCACATTAGCGGCTCCTATAACCCAATCAGCTAACTTTCCATGCCTAGAAATCCAGAAACCGAGAGGGATTCCTACAATCGCTGCAAATAACACCCCATAAATTGAAATTAAGAAGTGACGAAAAAATTGACTCCAAATGTAAAGGCCATTTTCTGAGAAATAATAAAGTAATTGTTCCCATAAATTCATGTCTGCCATCATTATTGTTCGCCTCCTTCTTCATTTACTTCAACCGATTCAAAATAATTATTTTCTTTCAAAAAATCGTCCGCTACAACCTTAGGTTCGATTAAATTGTTATCTGAAATATAGTTTAATTCTTGCATTTTTTCATCCGATATTGTATTTTTCAACTTCGTTAATACTTCATTTAATTCAGGGTACGCTTCTAAAACTTCAAAAGTTGCAACCGGACTTGCATCATATGGCGGGAATAGTCGTTTGTCATCTTCCAACACCACTAAGTCATAACTCTTAATACGACCATCTGTTGAATAACCTAGTACAACATCCATTTCACCAGCTTGTAAGGCATTATAAACTAGACCAATTTGCATTGGATAGACACGGTTAAAATCAAAACCATAAGTCTCTAGAAACGCATCATAGCCATCTCCTTCACGTTGGATCCAAGAGGTATCTACTCCAGCATCAAGTTCACCAGCAATGTCTTCCAAATCACTAATCGTAACTAAATCATATTGATCTGCCAGTTCTTGTGTCACCATAAAGGCATAGGTATTAGCAAATCCGTATGTCGGAAACCATTTTTGATCAAACTCAGCCGCAAATCCCTCTACAACTAATTCCAGCGCTATTTCAGGATCCGTAATTGGATCTTGTCCTAACTCACCAGTTAACGAAGTTCCAGTATATTTTATTGCAGATACATTCGCATCTTCACCAATTAGAGCTTGATGATTTAGGGAAGAGGAACCTAGATTATTAACAATTTGAGCGTCTATATCAATGTAATGCTCAACCATACCTTCAACAATATAACCCATAATCTGTTGTTCTGTGGTTGAACCACCTGTGATGGTGATACCTTCTTCATTAAATCCGCTGCCTAGTCCAGGCAATGAACAACTGCTTAATAGTATTGCTGCTAAAAAAAGGGCAGCAATTTTTTGAATCTTCTTCATAGTTGAAGCCCTCCTATTCAATACCTTGCACAACTCTAGGCGTTACTTTTTTTTCTAATTTTCCTAGTGCATAATCTGTCAATAATGCAAGAATAGTTACAGGTATAGTTCCGCCAATAATTAAACTAGGAATATAAAGAGTTAATCCGTTAAAGATAAAATCACCTAACCCACCTGCTCCAATGTATGAAGCTAAAGCAGCCCATGAGATAACATAAACACCGGACAAACGAATTCCAGCCATAATAACCGGTGCTGCTTGAGGCAACTCCACATTACGAATGAGTTGAATGTTTGTCATTCCCATTCCTTTTCCTGCATCTCTTAAGTTAACATCTACTCCATTCATTCCTATATAAGTATTTCTCAAAATAGGCAATAAAGAATAGATGAATAACGCTACAATTGCAGGAACCTTACCAATTCCAAATAAGGGAATCATTAGAGCCAGTAATGCTAATGAAGGAACTGTTTGTAAAATAGTAGCTAAACCAATAATAAACTTAGCACTCTTCTCAAATCGCGTTAATAAAACTCCCAAAGGGACAGCTACACTAACACCTAATGCCAATGCAATTGCAGAAATATAAAAATGTTCCCATGTCTTTAGGAGTAAATCAGAGCCGTTTGCTGCAAAAAATTCAGCCATTGTCTTTTCCTCCTCTATTCATTGTTTTCTTTAGGAATGGTTGTTTCAAAAACACTGCTGGTTGTCAGCTCTTCTTCTTGCTCTTCACCCCATATTGTATCGTAAACCACATCTACTAACGATGCACGAGTAACTAGACCAATTAAACGACCTTTATTGTCCACAACTGGAATATTTTTAAAACCGCGTTTTAAAATTCTTTGAACGGTGTCTCTTAAAAGTGTACCTTCTCGAACAAAATAAACTTTATCGATCATAATATCGCCAACACTTGTAGCACGCTTGCGGTTACGGTCAATTTTCTCGATATCTACATACCCTTTTAACACACCTGAATCATCTGTAACAAATAACGAATCCACACGTTTGTCTCTCATTAAACGGATAGCTTCAGAAATAGATTTTCCAGGCGTTACTGAAATTGGATTTTTTATCATGACTTGATCTACCGTTTGAATATTGGGTCTAGCTTGAATCAAGCGGTCTTCACCAATAAAATCTTCAACAAATTGATTAGCTGGTTCTGCTAATATATTATCTGGCGTATCAAACTGCACTACACGCCCATTTTGCATAATGACAATGCGATCAGCTAATTTTAACGCTTCATCCATATCATGAGTAACAAAAATAAATGTTTTCCCCATTTCCACTTGTAACTCTTTAACTAATTCTTGTAAAGCATCTCTAGTAATAGGGTCTAATGCTCCAAATGGTTCATCCATCAATATCACATCTTGATCAGCAGCTAATGCACGAATAACTCCAATCCTTTGTTGTTGTCCTCCGGAAAGCTCAGCAGGGTAACGTGACAAAAATTCTTTTGGTAAATCGACTTTCTCCAACAAACGTTCTGCAGATTCTCGTTGCTTATCTTCAGACCATTTTAATAATTTAGGTACCATTACGATATTGTCATAAATGGTCATATGTGGCATTAAGCCAATTTGTTGGATAACATAGCCAATTTTACGTCTTAGCTGAACAGGATCTTTCTTCATAATATCTTCACCATTAATTAAAATCTGGCCTGAAGTTGGTTCAATCATGCGATTGACCATACGCATAGAAGTTGTTTTCCCACTTCCACTCGTACCAATAAAGACAATAAACTCTCCATCATTAAATGTGAGGTTAATATTGTCAACAGCTTTTTTCCCACCTTTGTAGACTTTGGAAACATTTTTAAATTCTATCACTACATTCACCTCTTATATAATTTCGTTTTTTGACCATACACTCTCTTATTATCTCAAAGAAGCCACTCCTTATCAAATTTGATGCTTTCTAATTAAAATTCTCTAATAAAATAAACAAGGTTGAAACAAATGATTTTTGTTTCAACCTTGTTCATTCATTGTTTATAATATTGGAGAGAATAGCCTTGAAAAGATTTGCTTGAATTTTAACCATTTAGATTGATTGTCTAGCATTTCTTTAGTTAACAGATAACTTTTTTTCATATCTTCGTAGAAAAAGTGTTCTTGTTGCTTTGCAATCTTATCATCGTAGATAAAAACATTTACCTCAAAATTTAATTTAAAACTTCGAATATCAAAATTGGCTGTACCAATTGAACAAATATCTCCATCAACAACAACTGTTTTTGCATGCAGAAACCCATTATCATAAATATATACTTCTGCTCCAGCATCCACCATCGCTTCTGCATAATACATTGTTGCACGATAAATAAAAGGGTGATCTGGTTTATTCGGTATCATAATTTTTACGTTAATTCCAGACATAACGGCAATTTGGATAGATTCTAATACTGAATCATCTGGAACAAAATACGGTGTTTGTATGAAAACTGACTCTTTAGCCATACTGATCATCTTGATATAGCCTTTTTTTATTTGTTCTAAATCTGAATCAGGTCCGCTAGATACAACTTGGATATTAGCGTGTCCTTTTTTGTCAATTAAAGGAAAGTAATTTTCTTCGTATTCCAATTTATGATTTGAAACAGCTGCATTCCAGTCCATCAAAAAGCGAGTTTGTAGAGCTAGCACTGCATTTCCTTGAATTTTTAAGTGGGTATCTCTCCAGTAGCCAAATTTCTTATATTCACCTAAATATTCGTCGCCTACATTGAAACCACCGGTATAACCAATTTTTCCGTCGATTACTACAATTTTACGATGATTTCGATAGTTAAAACGTAGATTAATAATTGGTAGCTTAGATCCAAAAAATGGTTCAGCTTTTCCACCTAATTTTTTTAAGGTTTTAAAAAAATTAGGTCTTAAAGATCTAGATCCTAACGCATCATAGATGACTAGAACTTCTACTCCTGCAGCTGCACGTTCTTCTAATGCTTTAAGAACTCGTTTTCCAATTTTATCATTATGAATAATATAATAAATCATATGAATGTGATGTTCCGCTTTAGAAAGATCTTCAATCAAGGAATCAAATTTTTTTGCCCCATCAGTAAATAACTCAACTTTATTTCCTTTTGTTAAAATGGATTCATCACTTTCTAAAAACAAACTAGCCATTTCTTTGGCATTTTCAGATGCTTGTTTTTCAGATAATAAATCTTCATCCTCAGCCAGCATTTCTTTCTGAGCTTGTACAAGCTCTGGCATCCCTATATTTTCTTGCGAATTAATATCAAATATTTTTTCGCGGGTCAATTTTTTCCCAATAAATAAATAAAAAATAAAACCTATACCTGGTAAAAGAATAAGTACAAGCAACCAAGCCCAAGTAGCTGCAATATCACGTTTTTCACGAAATACCGTGATGATAGAAAGCAAAACATTTAGAAAGTAGAGCCCAAAAATTATGTATATTATAATGTTCATTCAATTATTCCTCTCCAGCTCGTTATTGTCTAATCTTACTACTTCCCTTTTCTTTTAGCTACTAGAAACTAGCTGTAAAAAAGAAAGAATTGTCAAAAAAAGAGACTGGAGTAATTATCCAATCTCACTATACTATAATCTTACTTAATTGAATCAATCCTTATTTTTTTGGTAAAAACAAGGTTGGCGTCGTTTTGGCCATGATGAATAGTACTACACTAGTAACTATTCCCGTTGCTAAAGCACTCCCACCATTCGCAATAAAAGAGTACCAAATGGGATTCATACCTTCTGGCGCATAGCTGCCCCAAAAATAATAACCGGCAACAAAGTGCCAAAAGAAACGGGCAACTGTTCCCATAATCGTTCCGATTAAAATAAATTGATATTGTTTAAATTGATTGTTTTCTCTAAATGCAAGTTGTAAAGGTTTCCTAACTATACCTGCAAAACCAACAAATGCAAAAGCAACAAAATATTCTATAAAACCCTGTAACGGATGCAAAATACTAGCATTTCCTATCAAAAAATGCAGGACCCCCCAAAGAAAACCCGCTGCAGTCGCTGCTACAAATCCACGTCTAAAAGCAAACAAGGTCATCGGTATCATCCCTAATGAAACGGTAAAGCCTGTTCCAATATTTGTTGGAACCAAAGACAATACAATTGCTAAAGCCGCAAATATTGTTCCTTCTATCCAAACTCGTAATCGTTCATTTCTCAAAAAAAATTCCTCCTTAATGTGTTGAACAGTGCCACACATCAAAGGAGGAGCTCGAATTATCATTATAAATAAATAACATTTCGTCCCCGTCACAATCCCTACGCTCGTACTAACGAACAGGTTCCAAGGGTTAGAATCATTTGATTCAATCTCAGCTTCTTACAGCACCCCTTTGTGATGGTTGTTCATTTAATTTTTCTTACATTCTCTATTTTACGATGTTTGTTAGGAGTTGTCAATGAACCTTTTATATTGCCTTTTCCCCTAATTCTATTTTTTTTCATTTGTGAGTTTTTTTGAGTAAATAAATTTATAGCCACCCAACTCTTTAACTTTATTTTTTGTATTTTCAAATCCAGATTTTATATACATCATTTGTCCACTAATGTTATCGTGATCAATCAATAAGATAATTTCAGTAATAGAAGGGAAATGTTCATTAATAAAGCTGGGTAATTTTTCTATTGAAGCTTTTCCGTATCCTTGTTTTAAATAATGCTTATCAACTGAATGGGCTTTTAATAAAATCGCATGAAGATTTGAACAATAATTTAAAATAGTGTCTCCAGTTTGAAGGATAAAAAAACCCACCATTATATCCTCATCTAACACTAAAATTGGGTGTTTTTCACTTTCATGTAGACTTTCTGTCATAGCATCCATAGGTTTCACTGTATAGGGTGTTTCTTCTATTGTATAGTTTTCTATTATAAGGATATCGCCTACCGTTGCTTCTCTTAAAATTATACCCCTCATATCATCCATAATAAACCTCCTACACTTTTCATTTCAAATCCCATCGAATTTTTAAGGAAAGACCTATTTTTCTCCATCCCATTCAGCGTAAAATTCTTCTAAGTAATTTTCCATATAAGCGTGCCTTTTTTCAGCCATTTCTTTTCCAATACTTGTATTCATCTTGTCTTTTAATTTCAACAATTTTTCATAAAAATGCATAATTGCTGTATCTTCTCCCGAACGATAGTCTTCGATTGTAAGCTGATTTCGTGGTTCTTTTGCTGGATCATGAATTAACCGATTTTTTGAACCCGAGTAGACCATTGTTCGTGCAATTCCAATTGCCCCTATTGCATCCAATCGATCTGCATCCTGAACAATTTGTCCTTCTATAGAAGATAATACCACTTTATTTGTTCCACCCTTATAAGACATATGAAGAATAATTTCCATTATCTGTTCAATTTCTTGTTCACTTAGGAAATATCTAGATAGCCATACTCTAACCTTTTTCTCCCCCTCAGCTTCTGTCTTATTTAATTTGCCGTCTGCTACGTCATGTAAGAGAGCTGCCATTTCACAAATAAAAAGATCAATATTTCCTTCTTCCTTCTGAGCTATACTTATAGTTAAGTTTTGTACACGTTGAATGTGCCACCAATCATGACCGCTAGCATCATCTTTTAAAAGTTGGTAGACATATTCTTCTGTCTCATTTATTATCTTTTTTTGCAATTCCGTTAACATCCATCGTTCACCTCAATTGAGCCATTAAAGTACTTAAAATCAGTTTATCAATCCCACTTAAAAACCACAAGTTATATATCCGACGTAAAATTAACTTTTATCAGATTCTTTTCAAAAAATAAGCAAAAAAATGGTTCAAAAAAAATTTTTTCTTTTTTTTATTCATGCTCTAAGGTCTGTTATGAAGGCAAAACGAAGGTATTAAAGCTTATTATTGAAAATGATTTGATTTTTCATTTGTTTTCATTCATGTTACACTGATAATTGTGTTCCATTTAGAACTATTTTTTTTATGAATAGTTGTCGTTGTTTTTTCGTAAAAGGGTTTTAGATAAAACTACTATGGACAGTAGTTTGCTAGTCAATTTATGTTTGGATTCTCTTTTACATCAATTTTGATTTACTAGTTTGGAATTCATACCTAAAAAGGAAAAGGAGATGTTATTTTGTCAAAAATAACTGTTGAAAATGTATCGAAGGTTTTTGGTAAAAAAACAACACAAGCCTTAGAAATGTTGAAAGAACAAAAATCTAAGCAAGAAATTTTAAAAGAAACGGGGGCCACTGTTGGAGTTAATAATGTTAGTTTCACTGTTGAAGAAGGTGAAATTTTCGTTATTATGGGATTATCTGGTAGTGGAAAATCAACTCTTGTTCGAATGTTTAATCGTTTAATCGATCCTACAAAAGGAGATATCTATATAGATGATGAAAATCTCTCTAAAATGGATAAAAAAGCTCTACGCCAAGTCAGAAGAGAGAAATTGAGTATGGTTTTCCAAAACTTTGGTCTCTTTCCTCACCGGACAATTTTAGAAAATACAGAATATGGTCTAGAAATCCAAGGTGTTGATAAAGCTGAAAGACAACAAAAAGCTCAAAAAGCTCTAGATAATGCAGGTTTAGGAGAATACAAAGATCAATACCCTAATCAACTATCTGGCGGAATGCAACAACGAGTAGGATTAGCACGTGCTTTAGCGAATGATCCTGAAATCTTATTAATGGATGAAGCTTTCTCAGCACTAGATCCATTGATTCGTCGTGAAATGCAAGATGAATTAATCGAACTTCAGTCTAAAGTGAAAAAGACAATAATTTTTATAACTCATGATTTAAATGAAGCTTTACGAATTGGTGATAAAATTGCTTTGATGAAAGATGGATCAATTGTACAGATTGGTTCTCCTGAAGAAATACTAACTAACCCGGCTAATGACTATGTTGAAAAATTTGTTGAAGACGTTGATCGTTCTAAAGTATTAACAGCTGAGAACATCATGCAACGTCCTGAAACATTGAATATAAAAAATCATGGTCCGCGTTTTGCGCTTGAACAAATGCGTAGTGAAGGAATATCCAGCATCCTAGTTGTAGATAGCCAACGTAATCTTTTAGGCTATATCACAGCAGAAGATGCTTCAGATGCTCGAAAAAATAATGTTACAACAATTGAAAACATCCTGAAAAAAGACATTCCAACAGTTACTAGAACAACTTCTATGAATGATATATTTTCAGTTATTCATGATGCAACTACTCCCGTAGCAGTTGTAGATGATGGTAAGTTAGTTGGTATAATTGTCAGAGGCGCTGTAATAGCTGCCCTTGCAGGAGAAAGTGAGGTGCTTGAAAATGTCTAGTATATTAGATATCATTCCAGAATTGCCAGTAGCTGATGCTGTAGAAAACTTTACAAGTTGGGTAACTCAAACTTTTGCGTTTTTGTTTGACCCTATTCAAAAATATTCAGAAATTGTTATGGAATTTGTGACAAATACGTTATTACTTGTTCCACCAATTTTGTTTATTTTGATTATTGCTTTGATTGCTTTTATTGCTTCAAAGAAAAAAATTGGATTGGCTACATTTACAATAATCGGCCTTTGGTTTACCTATAATCAAGGTCTTTGGGAAGACTTAATGAACACTCTGACTTTGGTTCTGGTTGCAAGTTTATTATCTGTTATCATCGGTGTTCCATTCGGAATTTTAATGGCTAAAAGCAAAATTGCAAATGCCATTATTACTCCTATTCTTGATTTTATGCAAACAATGCCTGCCTTTGTCTACTTGATTCCCGCAGTTGCTTTCTTTGGTATTGGTATGGTTCCAGGGGTATTCGCCTCTTTAATTTTTGCCATCCCACCTACTGTTCGCTTTACTAACCTTGGAATCAGACAAGTTTCACACGAATTAGTTGAAGCTGCTGAATCATTTGGTAGCACAGGTGCTCAAAAATTATTTAAAGTAGAATTGCCTTTAGCAAAATCAACAATTATGGCTGGTATCAACCAAACTGTTATGTTGGCTTTATCTATGGTAGTTATTGCTTCAATGATTGGAGCTCCAGGTCTTGGTAGAGAAGTTCTTTCTTCACTACAACGTGCACAAATCGGAACAGGTTTTGTATCTGGTTTAGGTTTAGTTGTCTTAGCGATTATTATTGACCGCTTAACGCAAAAATTAAATAAAAAATAAATTAATTAATCATTAAAAAAATAGTTTACAAAAAAGGGGAAATAAATTTAATATGAAAAAACTTAATTGGAAACATTTAGGACTTACAGCTGGTTTAGGGTTATCACTAGTTGCAGCAGGTTGTTCAACAGAACAGTCATCAACTGAGGATGAATCAGCAACTGTTGGTAAAGGACAAGAAATTGAGCTATCTTATGTTGAATGGGATACTGAAGTTGCTTCTACTAACGTTATTGGTAAAGTATTGGAAGACTTAGGGTATGATGTAAAACTAACACCATTAGATAACGCTGTAATGTGGCAAGCCGTAGCTAGCGGAGATGCTGACGCTATGGTAGCTGCATGGTTACCAGCTACTCATGGTTCTCAATTTGAAGAATATGGCGATCAAATGGTTGATTTAGGACCAAACTTAGAAGGCGCATTAGTTGGCCTTGTGGTTCCTGAATATATGGATGTTGATTCAATAGCTGATCTTAAAGATGAAGCTGCAATGAGCATTACCGGTATTGAACCAGGTGCGGGTGTTGTTGCTGCAACAGAGAAAGCTTTAGAAGATTACGATAACTTGAGTGAGTGGGATCTTAAAACCTCTTCATCTGGTGCCATGACTGTTGCATTAGGTCAAGCAATTCAAAATGAAGAAGACATTGTTATCACTGGTTGGTCTCCGCACTGGATGTTCGCTTCTTATGACTTAAAATATTTAGAAGATCCTGAAAATTCGTTTGGCGAATCAGAAACAATCAATACTATGGCTCGTGAAGGTCTTGAAGAAGACATGCCTGAAGCTTATCAAGTATTAGATCAATTTAATTGGACAACTGAAGAAATGGAAAGTATTATGTTAGATATTTCTGAAGGAGAAGATCCTGAAGATGCGGCTGAAACTTGGATTGAAGCAAATCCTGACCGTGTTACTGAGTGGACTGAAGGCGTATCAAAATAAGCTAGTCTGAAATCACTTTCGATCAAAGAGCATTCACTTAAAGTGAATGCTCTTCTTTTACAAAAAAAGCTCTTATTTCCTTTAAAAAGGAAATAAGATCTTTTTTTGTTTAATTTTTACGGTTGCGTGAACTTGTTTCCATGATGATTGGTAGAATAACTGGACGTCTACGTGTCTGTTCAAAAAGATGTTTATTTAAAGCATCTCTGATTTCTTGTTTCAAACGGCTCCATTCAAATTCTTTACGGTTTAAATTCTCTTCAACTACTTCTCTAATAATCTCATTACTTTGATTAATCAGATCTGTATTTTCTTTAACATATACGAAACCTCTTGTCATGACTTCAGGACCTGAAATAATTTTACTTTTTCTACGGTTAATAGTAACTACCGCTACAAAAATACCATCTTCAGATAACAATTTACGGTCGCGTAAAACAATATTTCCAATATCACCAATTCCGATACCATCGACCATTGTATTTCCTGCTGTCACTTGTCCAGCTACATGCATACGCTCATTTTTGTATTCCATAATATCGCCTTTACCCGGTATAAAAATATTTTTATACGGCATTCCAACTTCATGTGCAAGTTTTGCATGAGCCGAAAGCATACGATATTCTCCTTGAACTGGAATAAAGTAAGTAGGTTTAATCAGATTGATCATTAATTTCAAATCATTTGGAGTAGCATGGCCAGAAGCTTTCAAATTATCTGAAATTTGTTTTACTGTTCCACCTGCTCGATAAATTAAGTTTTCTGCTTGAGCAACCGTTACTTCCATTGCGGTTGATGGGCTTGTTACGATATAGACTAGATCACCCTCTTTGATGTTTACCTGAGTGTGTTTTCCTTTTGCCATACGTGTTAACGTTTTAATTGGCTCACCAGTAACACCCGTCTCTAACACAACAATTTCTTGGTCACTGTACTTTTCAATATCTGTTATTGGAACAATTAGATCTTCGTTAGGTAATTGAAGTTTATTCAGCTGCATAGCAATTTGAACGATTTCTTCAAGATTGCTTCCTGTAATGAAAATTTTCTTATGCGATTTGTGAGCAGCATCAAACACTTGTTGGATACGCAAGATATTACTAGCTACGCTGGCAACAATGATACGACCGTCAGCATTTTGGAAAGTATCCAATACTTCTTCTGCTATTTTTAGATCGCTTATATTTTCAACAGAACTTTCAGCTTCACTTGAATCACTCAATAAAGCTAAAACCTTACTTTTACCAATATCTGCAATACGTGATAAATTGCTTTGGTACATTGATTTTGCACTTTGATCGAACTTAAAATCACCTGTATAGACAATACTTCCTTCACTTGTCTTAAGAGCTACTCCAACAGAATCTGGAATAGTATGAGTTGTTCTAAAGAAACTAGCCACAACATCTCCAAATTCAATCTCTGTATTTTCATCAACCACGTGATAATCATCAAATGTATTAACTTGACTATCTTTTTCAACAAATAATTTTGCTAAAGCTATGGTTAATTCAGTTCCAAATACTGGAACATCAAATTTTTGAAGAAAATAAGGTAGTGCTCCAATTGCATCTTCATGACCATGAGTTAGAAACACAGCTGTAACACGGTGTTTATTTTCTTCTAAATAACTAAAGTCAGGAATGACTACATCAATTCCTAATAATTCTGTTTCTGGAAACATTAACCCGCAATCTAAAACGAATATGTCTTCATCCACCTCAACAGCATACATGTTTTTTCCATTTTCACGCACACCCCCTAGTGGGATAATTTTTATCGTGCTCATTTCTTCACCTCTTTTACTTTCATTTCGTTTTTTATTTTTTCCAATTTAATTCAGCTAACACATAATCTTCTTCTGTTTTTGTACAAGGTACTAATGGCAATCTCAATCCACCGACATTAATTCCTAAGTGGTTCAACGCAAATTTAACAGGTGCTGGAGAAGGAACAGTAAATAAACTGTTCATTTTAGGCACTAGTTGACGATGAATCTGTGCTGCTTCATCCATAGATCCTTCTTGCAACAAGTTGTACATTTCAGACATCTCATTCCCTAAAACATGACTTGCTACAGAAATCACGCCCGTTGCTCCAACGCATTTAGCAGGAAAAGCATTACCATCTTCACCAGTATAAACTAAAAAGTCATCTGGTGTTTGTTGAATTTCTTCGCTTAAAGCATCTAAACCTAAACATTCTTTCACACCAATAATATTTTCAATCGATGAGAGTTTTATGGTTGTCTTAGGATCAATCGAAACACTAGTACGTCCAGGAACGTTATATATGATAATCGGGAGTTTAGTACTTTTAGCTACTGTTTCAAAATGAGCATACAGACCAGCTTGGTTAGGCTTACTGTAGTATGGCGTCACTACAAGTGCTGCATCTATACCTGCAAGGGTTTCGACCTCTTTTGTAAATGCAATCGTCTCAGCAGTGTTAAATGACCCCGTACCGGCAATGATTGGTACACGTCCTGCAACTAATTCAATTGTCTTACGGTATAAGTCTAATTTTTCCTCATGTGCTAATGTAGGAGATTCTCCAGTAGTGCCTCCCACTACTAAACCTTCTGTCCCATTTTTAAGTAAGAAGTTGATTAACTTTTCTAATCGTCCATAATCAATTGATCCTTCTTCATCAAATGGAGTAGTCATAGCGGTTATAATACGTGCTTTTTTTAAATCCAATACCATCACCCTCTATTTTATATTCAACTTATTCTTAATTATTTGTTTTAATTAATTTTAACTTGTGTAAGCTTTCAGCAATTTGAACAGAGTTCCATGCTGCGCCTTTGATTAAGTTATCCGACACGATCCACATATGATAACCTTTGTCTAAGTCACGATCTTTCCGAATTCTTCCAACAAATGTTTCTCTTTTGCCCTCTGCTTCCAAAGCTGTTGGATAAACTTGATTATCCGGATCATCTTGAAGCACTACACCTGGTGCATTTTTTAAGAGTTCTTGAATAGAAGCTACGCTAGCTCCCTCGTCTTTCAATTCAATATAAACAGATTCTGAATGTCCTGAAACGACTGGAATACGGACGCATGTTGCAGAAACTTTTAGATGATCATCGCCCATAATTTTTTTAGTTTCATTGATCATTTTCAATTCTTCAAATGTATAACCATCTTCCGTAAACAAATCGATTTGTGGCAATGCATTGAAAGCAATTGGAAAATGTTTTTTATCTCCACCTGATGGCAAAATAGCTGCTTCATAAGGCTCACCATTCAGCATATGCTGTGCTTGTTCTTTCATTTCTTTAACAGCTGAAACTCCAGCTCCGCTTACAGCTTGATACGTTGACACAATCACCCGATCTAATCCGTATTGTTTGCGAATTGGCTCTAAGGCAACCATCATTTGAATCGTTGAGCAGTTCGGGTTAGCTATAATTCCCTTATGAGAACGGATTTCTTCCTCATTTACTTCCGGAACGACTAAAGGTACTTCAGCATCCATCCGGTATGCGCTTGTATTATCAATGACAACTGCACCACGTTTTACCGCTTCAGGAGCAAATTGTTTTGAAATCGATCCACCTGCACTAAATAATGCAATATCAACATTTTCAAAAGAATCTGCCGTTGTTTCTTGGATTTCGATTTCTTTTCCATTAAATAAAGCTTTTTTCCCAGCAGATCGTTTCGAGGCTAAGAGCTTCACTTTATTAATTGGAAAAGTGGCTTGCTCCAACATTTGAATCATTTTTGTTCCTACAGCTCCCGTTGCTCCTACGACTGCAATAGTATATCCATTCATTTATATCTCTCCTAAATACATATTTCTTTTTATAATGTTTATCTTATGACTCCATGTACTCCCATTATACATTTTAGCACAATTCTTGAGTAATTTATACAAATGTAGATTATTCACTCTGTTTTGTTTGATTTATCTAACGAATAATACGAAATATATGATACACTTTTTCTGTTCAACTTTAATAAACTAATTATTTGGGAAGGAGCATCTATGAAGCGCAGCTATAAAATTTTAATTGGTTGTCTTATTTTTTTCATTTTGGTTTTATTAGGCAGTTTCGTTTTTGTACAGTCTAAAACGTATCAACCTTTAAGTAAAGCACTGAAAGAGACAGAGTCTACTGATCAATACACTGTTGAAGAATCCTCAGATACAATTATTTTCAGGCCAATAAATGAACAACAATCTACTTCTGTCCTCTTTTATCAAGGTGGGCTTGTAGAAGAAAAAAGTTATAGTTCAATTGCGGCAAAACTCGCTGCAGAAGGATATCCCGTTTACCTTGTTAAGCATACTTTGAATCTTGCCGTGACAGACGCAGATAAAGCAGAAACCATTATCACTGATGAGGAGATTCTAAAATTTGTTATAGGGGGTCATTCCTTAGGTGGTGTGATGGCTAGTCGATTTGCTAATGAAAGTTATTCAGAATCCTTAAAAGGTGTTTTTTTACTAGCTAGTTATCCAGATGAAAAAGGTCGGTTAGATAAACTGCCTATTTCAGTTCTCTCCCTTATTGGTTCTAATGATGGTGTAGTGAATGAAGAGGCCTATCATCTTGGCAAAAACTACTTACCTGCTTCTGCCATATTTTATACTATTGAAGGGGGCAATCATTCAGGTTTTGGCGATTACGGTGACCAAGAGGGAGATCTCCCTGCCACCATTTCATCCGAAAAACAGCAAGAACAGTCAGTCAACCAATTAGTAAAATGGCTAAGAAACATTGATGAAAATGAATAGCAAAAAAAGAGCTCAATTTTTTTAAAATTAGGCTCTTTTTTTGTTTATTCTCTTAAGCTTCTTCGGTTGTTAACAACACTTTGCGAGAAAGGTTAATTCTTCCTTGTTTATCGATTTCGATAACTTTAACGTCCATTACTTCACCTAAAGTCAAAACATCTTCAACTTTAGCGACACGTTCGTTAGCTAATTCAGAAATATGAACTAATCCATCTTTTCCTTTAGCAATTTCAACAAAAGCTCCAAATTTTTCAATTCGTTTTACTTTTCCTGAATAAATTTTACCAACTTCGATATCTTTTGTTAATTCTTCAATAATTTCTTTAGCGCGTCTAATCATAGCTGCGTCTTCAGATGCAATACTGATATTTCCTTCTTGATCGATATCAATTTTAACGCCGGTTTCATCAATAATAGCATTAATTTGGTCACCACCACGGCCAATAACAACTTTGATTTTTTCCGGTTTGATTTGCATCATTTCAATTTTAGGAGCGTATGCACTTAATTCTTCATGTGGCTCAGCAATTGTAGAAATTAATTCATCAAGAATTTCCATTCTAGCTTTTTTAGCTTGAGTTAATGCTTCTTCTAAAATTTGTTGTGTGATACCTTCAATTTTAATATCCATTTGAAGAGCAGTGATTCCTTTGCTCGTACCCGCCACTTTAAAGTCCATATCGCCTAAATGATCTTCTAAACCTTGGATATCTGTTAAGACAGTATAGTTTTCGCCTTCTTTAACAAGTCCCATTGCAATACCAGCTACTGGAGCTTTGATTGGAACACCTGCATCCATTAAAGCTAGAGTACCTGCACAAATGCTTGCTTGTGATGAAGATCCATTTGACTCTAAAACTTCAGCAACTAAACGAATCATGTATGGAAAATCTTCTTCGCTAGGGATAACTTGTGCTAATGCACGTTCTCCTAACGCCCCATGTCCAATTTCACGACGGCCTGGTCCACGTGACGGTCCAGTACTTCCAACTGAGTATTGAGGGAAGTTGTAGTGATGGATGAATCGTTTGCTGTTTTCAATTCCTAAACCATCAATAATTTGATGTTCGCCTAGTGGTGCTAAAGTAGCTATAGACAATGCTTGAGTTTGTCCACGAGTGAATAAACCAGAACCATGTGCTCTTGGCAATAATCCAATTTCTGAAGATAAAGAACGAATTTCATCAATTTTACGGCCATCTGGTCTAATTTTGTCAACTGTAATCAAACGACGAACTTCATTCTTTTCCATGTCTTCAACAATTTGTTTTACTTCTTTATTGATTCGTTTAGCTTCATCGTTGTCTTGATATTTTTCTTCGTAAAAAGTCATTGCTTCTTCTTTAACCGCTTCGATATTTTCTTCACGAGCTAATTTTTCTTCGGTTTGAATTGCAGCAATCATTTTAGTTTGGAAAGCATCGTTCACTTCTTTTTCTAAATCTGCATCAATTTGCAACAATTGAATAGTCATTTTTTCTTTTCCAATAACAGCTACGATTTCTTCTTGGAAAGCCACTAATTCTTGAATGGCTTTATGACCAAACATTAAAGCACCAAGCATATCTTCTTCTGAAACTTCAGCAGCTCCACTTTCAACCATGTTAATTGCATCTTTAGTTCCTGCAACTGTTAAATGAATGTCTGATAATGCTTCTTGCTCAAGAGTTGGATTAATGATGTATTCTCCGTCTACACGGCCTACATCAACACTTGCAATCGGTCCGTTAAACGGAATATCTGAAATAGCAAGTGATAAAGAAGAACCAAACATTGCTGAAAAAGCTGGTGAACAATTTTGATCTACAGACATTACAGTATTTGTAATTTGAACTTCATTACGAAATCCTTCTGCAAACATCGGACGAATCGGACGGTCAATTAATCGAGCTGTTAAAGTAGCCGCTTCACTTGGGCGTGCTTCTCGCTTAATAAAACCACCTGGTATTTTACCGACTGAATACATTTTTTCATCGTAATTTACTGTTAAAGGAAAGAAATCTACGTCTTTCGCTTTTTTACTAGCTACTGCTGCAGATAGCACTACAGTATCGTTATAGCGAATCAATGCTGCACCATTAGCTTGTTTTGCTAATTGTCCAACTTCAACTTCTAGTGTACGACCTGCCCATTCTTTAGTAAAAACTTGTTTCTCTGTCATTGTGTGCATTTCTCCTTTTATTAAAGCTTTTATTCGTTTTTTCCAAACAGACTACTAAACAAATGTCAGCATTTAAGCTGATTAAACACTCACATTTGTATAGTAGGATGGACAACAAAATAAATAGCTTTTTTCTTTTACAAACAAAATGAAGCGAGATTCGTTAGAACCTCGCTTCTAAATAGACTACGAAAAATTAACGACGTAGACCTAATCTTTGAATCAATTCACGGTAACGAGTAATATCTTTGTTGCGTAGGTACGCAAGCAAGTTACGACGGTGACCAATTTTTTTCATAAGCCCACGGTAAGAATGGTGGTCTTTTTTGTGAACACGTGCGTGTTCGTTTAAATGATTGATTTCAGCTGTTAATACAGCAACTTGTACTTCGGGAGAACCTGTATCTCCTTCGTGGATTGCGTATTCTTTGATGATCTCATTTTTGCGTTCTTTAGAAATTGACATTTCTAAGCACCTCTTTCCTCAATTTTTCCTCTTACTGAGTAGACGTTGGTGATTCGTTTTACCAAGTAAAAGGTATGTGTTTAGTACACAATTAAATTTTACTAGAATCTATAAGAAATTGCAAGTTTTTAATCGGTTTTTCCATTTTTAATCGATTTGTTTCATTCTTCTGTACCTTTATTTTAATTTATACTGTGCCGTTATTTCTAAAATCATATCTCTTATATTAGCCGCTTTTTCGAAGTTTAATTCTTTTGCTGCCACCTTCATTTCAACTTCCATACCATCAATCAGCTCTAGACGCTGCTCTCTCGTCATCTTAGCAATATTTTCTAATCCAGATGCTCCCTCATCGTCACCTTCTACTACTGAAGTAATCGAGATCAAATCACGAATATCTTTGATAATTGTTTTAGGCGTAATGCCATGTTTTTCATTGTATTCTTCTTGGGTTTCACGACGCCTCTCAGTCTCTGATATAGCGGCTCTCATAGAGTCTGTGATACGGTCCGCATACATAATAACTTTCCCGTTTTCATTACGTGCAGCCCTACCAATCGTCTGTACAAGAGAACGTTCACTTCTTAAGAAGCCTTCTTTATCTGCATCTAAAATAATAACTAACGATACTTCTGGGACATCGATACCTTCACGTAGCAAGTTGATTCCGATCAATACGTCGTATACACCTAAACGCAGATTTCGAATGATCTCGGTTCGTTCTAATGTTTTTATCTCACTATGCAAGTAGGCAACTTTGATTCCAACCTCTTTCAAATAATCCGTTAGATCTTCTGACATCTTTTTAGTTAATGTAGTAATAAATACTCGCTCATTTTTTTCAGTTCGTTCATTTATTTCGCCAATCAAATCATCAATTTGACCTTTGATTGGACGCACTTCAATAATTGGATCTAATAATCCTGTAGGACGAATGATTTGTTCAATAACTTCTGGAGCGCGTTCCAATTCATAAGGTCCTGGCGTTGCCGAAATGTACATAATTTGATTTACGTGGTTTTCGAATTCTTCCAGGCGAAGCGGACGGTTATCCAAAGCACTCGGCAATCTGAAACCATACTCAATCAATTGTTCTTTTCTAGCTCTATCGCCATTATACATCCCTCTAATTTGGGACATCGTGATATGAGACTCATCTATCACAATCAGAAAATCATCTGGGAAGAAATCAATTAGTGTATAAGGTGCTTCACCAGGTTTACGTCCATCCATGTGTCTAGAGTAATTTTCAATTCCTGAACAATACCCCATTTCCAACAACATTTCCAAATCATAGTTTGTTCGCTGTTCTAACCGTTGAGCCTCAATTAATTTATCTTCCGCTCGTAAAACTTTTAATCGTTCTTCTAGTTCTTCTTGGATATTTTTTATAGCAGATCTTGTTTGTTCATCGTTCGCTACAAAGTGAGTGGCCGGAAAAATAGGGACATGTTGGACATTGGCCTTGATTTCACCTGTTAAGACGTCTACTTCTCTAATACGATCAATTTCATCTCCAAAGAACTCTACACGTATTGCTTCACTGTCACGTGATGCTAAGAAAATTTCCACGACATCTCCTCTAACACGAAAGCGTCCGCGTTGAAAGTCAATATCGTTACGTTCAAACTGCATGTCGACTAAACGACGTAACATCTCATCACGATTCATTTCAGCACCTACGCGTAAAGACAGAACGTGATCTCGATAATCCTCAGGGTTAACTAGTCCATAGATACATGAAACTGAAGCTACTACAATGACATCTCTCCGTTCTAACAACGCGCTCGTTGCGGAATGACGCAGTTTATCTATCTCATCGTTAACGCTTGATTCTTTTTCAATAAAGGTATCACTTGAAGGAACATATGCTTCTGGTTGATAGTAGTCATAATAGCTGACAAAATACTCTACAGCGTTATCAGGAAAAAATTCTTTAAACTCTCCATATAATTGACCTGCTAAAGTTTTATTGTGTGCAATAACTAAAGTTGGCTTATTTACTTCCTTAATAACATTTGAGACCGTAAATGTTTTTCCGGTTCCTGTGGCACCTAATAAGGTTTGTTCTTTCTCTCCAGCTTCGATACCTTTTATTAATTTTTTTATGGCATCCGGCTGATCACCACTAGGCTGGTATTTAGAAACCAGTTCAAATTGGTCTTTTGGCATTTCAAGTACCTCCTCGCACTTCTATTCAGTATAAAAAGAAGCCTGTCTAATTCAAGACACACCTTTTCAATTCTATTTTATTATTCTAGCACTGAACGTGTGTTCTTACAACTAATTTGATAAAACTTCACTAGTATTCAAAAAATAAAAAAGCCTCAAATCTTGAATACTCAAGACTTGAGGCTTTTTTACTTACACTTTATAACAATGACCTCTTATTTAGCTAATTTAGCAGTTAAACGAGATTTGTCACGGTTAGCTTTATTTTTATGAATCAATCCTTTAGATGCAGCCATGTCAATTGCTTTGATTGCTTCTTTAAGTAATTGTTCAGAATTTTCGTTACCTGCTTCAATAGATTGAACATATTTTTTAATAGCAGTACGCATTGAACTTTTTTGAACGTTGTTTTGTACAGCTGATTTTTCAGAAGTACGGACACGTTTGATTGCAGCTTCGATGTTTGGCATTTGATTCACCCCACTTTCAATTATTTACAACTTAAAATAGTCTATTCTAGTTGTTTCAACAAATTCAATTATACATAAAGACAAGCTTCAATGCAATAAAAATGTGTAAAGTTTTTTTACTTGATAGCTTGATTATCTTAAACGCTTGGATTGATCTCTATTCACTGTCTTTTTTTGCGCATACTGCAGAACGAATAATTCAAATTGCATTTCTTTATCGCCTTTTCCTGTCTTCAGTCTATACTCAGCATCAATCAATCCATTGTACGCTTCGATTAATGAATGCTCCTCAATTTTTCTCATTTGTTGAATAGCTAATTTCACACGATAGGGGTGCGTTTTTAATTGTTTGGCAATGTCTCCTTGCTGATACCCTTTTTTTTCTAAAATTTTGACTTGGATAAGCAATCTAAATTGAGAGGTCATAATCGCATTTATTTTAATAGGATCCTCTTTTTGTAATAATAAATCTTGGTATAAATTAAGGGCTTGTCCTACGTCTTTTTTCAAAACGTATTCATTCAGCGCAAAAATATTTTGTTCTAATGACTTAGCCACTAATTCTTGAACTGCATCTAGTGTAATAAATTTAGTATCTTGAGCATAAATGAAAAGTTTCGGCAATTCTCCCATTGCTACAGATAATTTCGCATCTGTTAATTGAATAAATAATTCAAACGCTTCTGGTGAATAACGGTATTCTTCATTTATTATAGTATCCTTGATGTATTTTCGCATATCTTTTTCTGATAATGCATTTACCTCTATTATAGTAGCTGTTTTTTTTAGTAATTTAGTTATTTTTTTGCGTTCATCCAATTTTTCATACGGGGCAAAGAATACAAGTGTCGTTGATTCAGAAGGATGAGTTAAGTAACTTTCTAACCATTTTACATCATGTTCTGTCTTTAATTTTGTTTTATCACCTGTTAAGAAGACAGGTCTGTCTACAAAAACGAGACGACGATCGCCAAAAAACGGAATCGATTCTGCATCCTCTAAGGCTGTTCCAATCGAAACTTCTTCCATATCGTAAGCACCGTAGTTTAATTCCAGTTCTTCTGCGCTAAGTAATGAATCCAACAATGTTTTTCTAGCTACGCTTGCTAAATAGGATTCTGTTCCTAATACAATGTAAACATGGGCAATCGTGCCGTTTTTTATTTTTGCTAATTCTGATACAAAATTCACTCTGTTCCACCACTTTCTTGTATTACCTTAATGGTACAAAGCATTAATTTATTTTGCAAGCCTATTTTTAATTTATTTTAAGATCGTTTGAAAGTCATTTTCTAATCCTTGGTGTAAATAATCGGCGTAGGTATACCTAAAACTTCCTTGTAAATCTGTTCGATAAACCGTTGTATTTAATGAAGCCAATCGATCTAGCACGTCCTCATTTGGATGATTGTAGCGATTGTTTAACCCACAAGATATCAAAGCTATTTTTGGTTTTATCCTTTTAATGAAATGATCACTAGTTGACGTTTGGCTTCCATGATGTGCTACTTTTAAAATATCCACTTTTAGATTAGGGTAAAGAGTCGTTATCTCTGCTTCTCCCAATTCTTCAATATCCCCTGTGAAAATCCAATTAAACTGACCAATTTTCCCATACAATACAAGCGAATCATTGTTTTCACCTTCACCATTGTCTAAGGGCCACAAAACAGCTAAAGAGGGTCCGAAAAGTTGATCTCGTGATCGTTTAGCACTGACTTCACGTAAGGACACACCACTTTTTGCTAATGCTTGAGCTGCATCAAAAAATGATTGTTTTTTAGTTGTCCCTATTGGGAAAATAAGTTCTTTAATTTCAATACTCTGAGCTAGTTCGATTAATTCACCCATGTGGTCTTCGTCTCCATGAGTAATCAACACTTGGTCTAATTGGGTTACACCTAAAGATTTAATCACCGGAATCAACACACGGCTTGACACTGTTGACTGGGTTTTTCTTATTTGCCATTCTTCTTTTTCAAATGCTAATGCTCCGCCTGTATCTATTAGATAGACACCTTTTCCAAAAGGTTCTTTAATTAAAGTCGCATCTCCCTGGCCTACATCTAGTATCAAAACTTCTCCAAATGGACTGTACTTTTGATACTGAATAAAGACTATAAAAACAGTTAACAATAAAATAAGAGCTCGTTTCTTTTTCTTTTGCTGTTCTAATGCGATCAAAAAGAAAACCATGACAATGATCGTTACACTAAATAACATCAAAGGAACTTTTCCTGTAACAATCGTACCATATGGAAAAAGTCTGATTTTTAATACCAGCCATTCTATCGTACCCAACAATTGTTCCGCCAAGTGTATAAGAAACTGGAAAAACAGTGTTCCCGAAAAAAAATAGGAACTAAAAAACAATAAAATCATCAAGGGCATAATAAACCACGTAAATAATGGAACAAAGAGCAAATTCGCAAACATTCCAATCCACGAAAACTCAAAAAAATGGAAACTGAGAATCGGTATAGAGATAAGGGTTAAAATAAAAGAAATAAATAAACTATTGATAATGCTATATTTTGATTGATTGAACAACGAGGTTGAAAATAAAATCAAGGTTAAACTAAGTAGATAGCTCAATTGAAAACCAACAGAAAATAATTGATAAGGATCTATCCAAAGCCCGATAATCAGTGTCCATGACCACGCATCTAATCCGGAAATAGGTCTACGTATCCTTGAACCCGTCTGACGGATCAGACTCATCAAAACAGCTCTAAAAATACTGGTTCCCCAACCGGTCAAACTTCCATATATGGGAAGAAAAATAATTAAAAGAAGATAAGTGTGCTCACGTGTTATCCCCATTCGCCATAGAATGTAAGTAAGACCAGCTATTAGAAATTGGATATGTACGCCTGAAATACTTAATAAATGGATAATTCCGACTTCCTTGTATCCATTCATTACTTGATCATCAATAGAACTAGTATCTGCGAACAATAGGGTTTTTATGTAACTTGACACAGTAACGGATGTTTTACTTTCAATGTGAATCAAGACAGTTTGTCTGATATTTTTTAAGTTAAATAGATCTAAAAAAGTTTGTTTCTCAGTTCCAGAATACGCTTTAATTGATGTTGCCTCTAGTATCCAATGAATTTTGTTATGAGACAAATATCGCTGATAATCAAATTGATTTAAGTTCCTATTTTTTTCAGGTTTCGTTAAAGATCCTATCACTATAAACTTTGCTATTTTTTGTTGCTTTTCCCAATACTCTTTTTCTTCTTTAGTAGATAAACGATAAAAAACAACAATTTTCTCAGAACGTTTTAGCGTTTCTCCAGCTTGATTAACTGTACCGTAAAATTGCACTTGATCGCCATCGATTTTTAGTTGATTGGGATCCATTTCAAGCAAAAAATTTTGAGTATCCATCGAAAGACGCGTTTGATTGTTGTACTTTTCTATCCCTACAAAAAAAGCTGTTACACTCATGAACAAACAACAATAGATGAGCCATTTTTTTCTATGTGTAAATAACAATCGAATCAACCACATCAGGAATATAAAAACACTTAACCAATTAGGGTTTAAAATAACAATAGCGCACAACAAACAAGAAATAGCTGAAAAAAGAGCGTATCCTTTCACTTATTGAAATGGCATGTGTCCATTAAGGTGGCTTAAACTAGTTTGAGCATTCGTATTGAAATCTAGTTGTTGGAAAAAATCTTTTGGAAGGACAACTTTTTGACACTGAACGTGGGCTTGTTCAATCAATTTTAAAGCGTACTCATTGTTGTGGTAATCTTCTAAGTAATTTATTTTTATGATACCCGCTTGAATAATCATTTTCGTACACTGTAAGCATGGGAAATGAGTAACATAAATTTCTGCACCTTCAGTTTGCGCTCCAAATTTTGCACATTGAAGAATCGCATTCATCTCAGCATGGATTGTACGTAAACAATGACCGTCAACAATATAGCAACCGTCATCTATACAATGCGCATCCCCACTTACCGAACCGTTGTAACCTCCTGCGATAATCCTCTTTTCCCTTACAATTGTAGCTCCAACAGTTAATCGAGCACAGGTGCTTCGTAAAGACAGCAACAAACTCTGAGACATAAAATATTGATCCCATGGTATACGTTCAGTCATATTCATCCTCCTACTCATTTTTTTGTTTAAGTTTTTAATGATCTTAAGCATTTTCTCAAGTATACAAAAGCCCACAAAGACTTTCAATACTTCATTTTATTCACCATCGCCCACAGTAATGCTTGCTCGTAATGCCTCAAAAGTTTTTTCACCAATGCCGGACACATTTTTCAGATCTTCAATTTTTTGAAACGAACCATTCTCTTGTCTATAGCTCATGATTTGCTCTGCTTTTTTCTCCCCTATTCCAGGTAATTGTTGGAGTTCAATTGAGTCTGCGAGATTGATATTTATCTTTTCAGACGTTGATGCTTCACTATCTTCTTGAGGGACTGTGATGACGGCTTCTTCAATTGGAACGACTGCAGCTTTTTCATCAACTGCTCCAATTTCTGGAATAAAAATCACCATTTGATCTGCCAACTTTAAAGATAAATTTACCGGGTTTTGATTTGCTTTATCGCTAAAACCACCAGCTAATTCAATAGCATCAATTAACCTCATTTCACTTGTCACTTCATACACACCAGGAAGATATACCGCACCTTTAACATCTACATAAATTGTTTCTGATTGACTCTTTGATTGTTGTTCATCTTGATTTGAGGCGACTGAATAGTGACTTTCACTTTCCAAATAACTCATCATATTTGAGGTTTCTTCTACATTGTCTGTGCTTTTTAAAACTATTAAAACCATTCCAAATACACTAATCACTAGGAAACTGAGCATACCTATCTCAATAAACAAACGATTTTTTATTAGCCAGTCTTTGCTAGTTTTCAACATCCCCTAACACTCCTTTTGAGTCCTTCTAATAAGTAATATGCGTAAAAAACACCTATTTCTTTTAACCAGTCGCTTTAATTTATTTTCTTTACTATTTATAGTATGGTTAAGTTAACGTAATTTTTAAAATTACTAAATTAAGGAGTGATGAAAATGACTATAGGAAAACAGCTTGTTTTATATTTAGCTTATGGAATAATGATTGCCGTAAACGCTTTAGCTAATATCCTTCCCATTAATGGTTATCAAACAGGAGAAATTTCCGATATGTATGATGTGTTTTTTACTCCTGCTGGTTTTATTTTTAGTATTTGGGGAGTCATTTATTTTGCATTGTTATTATGGCTGTTAAGTTTTAGTTTAAAAAAACAAACGTTAAGTTCCGCACAATTCTGGGGATTTTTAATAACTTGTTTGTTTAATACATTATGGATTTTAGTTTGGCATTTTCTATTGGACGGAATTGCTTTTATTGTTATTTTTTTACTGCTTCTATCCCTTATTTTTTTATATCGAACTCAAAAAAAAGCTACTCATTCTAAACTTTACCTCATTCCTATTTCACTTTACTTAGGTTGGATCATTGTTGCTACCATTACAAATTTCAGTTATTGGTTAGTTGCTAGTATCGGTATCGAGGCAAATCTCCAAACAATAGTCACTTATGTACTCTTATCACTAGCGACTCTTTTAGGACTAGGGATTGCTTATTTTTTAAAAGATTGGGCTATTATCTTAGTTTTTATATGGGCAATGTATGGGATATTTACTAAGAACTTACCAGATCATCGCTCAATTGCTATTGTTACCGCCGGATTAATGATTGTCCTTATAATTGGAAGTATCACTTCATTCTTCATCAATCGAAGAACAGCCCAAAAAAATCCTTATCACTTTTAAAGTTAGTTCAAAAAAGCCGAAGACATAATTGTCTTCGGCTTTTTTTATGGATTTTTTGATTAGATCAAATGGTTTATAGATTTTTCAAATAATCAATGGCATCTTGAAATGTTTTTACAGGTACAATCTTCATATCGGTATCAATTTCTTTTGCTGCATCTAGGGCTTCTTGGTAATTAGACTTCATTTCAGGATAATTTTTTTGTATGACTGGATCTATCGTATCATCTGGAGCAAAAAAGACTGTCGCTCCTTCTTTACTGGCTGCAACAACTTTTTTATCAATTCCGCCGATTCGACCAATTGTGCCATCTGGTTGCATCGTTCCAGTACCAGCAATTTCATTTCCCTTTCGCAAATCCTCATCAATCAACTGCGTATAGATCTGTAAAGCAAACATAAAACCAGCAGATGGCCCTCCAATATCTCCGGCATCAATAGATACTGGGATATCTGTTTCAATTGACGTATTATCCACTAAAGAGATTCCTAGACCAGCTTTTTTAGTTTCTTCCATTTCCATTAATTTCCCAGATGTAATTTGTTGTTCGCCATTCCGTTCATACGTTACTTCAATGACTTGACCAACTTTTTGTTGTTGAACGTATTCAATAAATTCAGCTGAACTATCAAAAGACTGTCCATCAATTGAAAGTATGGTGTCTCCAATCTCTAACTTACCTTCAAAATCGGACCCTTCTAAAATAGACATGATATAAACGCCATTATACGTCAACTGATACTCTTCTCCAGCAGCCTCATAAGCTTGTTCGATTGCTGAATTGATTGAACTAGTCATATAATAATTCTGTAGGTTAGTGTATTCTGCATCAGAAGTATTTGTCCCAAACAATTCTTCGGTAGTGAGCCCTTCATGAAAAGGCAAATATTTCATGAAATACGTAAAAGGAGTCGCTCTTCTAATTGCAACGGTCGTTAACATAAAATGACCATCTTCTGGGTCTTTTTTGTTGTCAACTTCTACCAATTCGTTCAACTGCACTGCCGAACCCGGTCCTTCTATATAATATGGAATAGGAATAAAAACTCCTGCAAGAATAATTACGATTAGTGCAACAAGCAAACCCTTGCGACTCTTTTTTTCTTTAACCTTCATTCCAATCATCCTCTGCATACCTAAATTTACTAACGAATTAAATTGATTTATTCTATTTTAGCATACTTTTCTTTGATAGCTTTATTAACTCCATCTGGAACGAGACTGGAAACATCGCCACCAAACATCGCCACTTCTTTAATTAAGCTTGAGCTTAAAAATCGGTACTTTTCATTTGACATTAAAAATACAGTTTCAATATCTTTATGCTGAATTTTATTCATTGTTGCAATCGTAGATTCATACTCAAAATCGGCATTATTCCTTAATCCTCTTACCAAAGTGACTGCTCCAATTTTTTTTGCAAGCTCTACCGTCAATCCGCCACTATGTTCCGTAACCCTTACATTTTCAATATGTTCGACAGACTTTTTAATAAAGGTCATTTTTTCTTCTAAAGAGAATAAAGCATTTTTTGATGTATTAGTCGCTACAGCGATAACAACTTGATCAAATAATTTTGAGGTTCTTTCAACTGTATCGAGATGGCCATTAGTAAATGGATCGAAACTTCCAGGAAATAAAGCAATTTTAGTCATTTCCCTGCCCCATTTCCTTAGTGTATTCATACATTACAATTTGGCTTGCCCCGTAAAGTTCTTTTCTAAAAACTTTTGCTGCACCAATAGTTTCATTTAATTGGGTCCGTTTATCCACCTCACAAATAATCATAGCTTCATCATTCAATAAATCAGAATCGACTATTTTTTCAATTTGTTTTTCAATCTCTTGTTTAGCATAAGGAGGATCTAAAAATAAGAGGTCAAATTTTTTCTTCCCTCTTAGTAAGTCGATTGCTCGATTGGCGTCATTCCGATAAATTTCAAATTTATCTAATTCCTTTGTTACGCTAATATTTTCTTTTATCGTTTTGATGGCTAAAGGATCTCGGTCAATTAATACGGCACTATCCATACCACGAGAAACTGCTTCAATAGCTAGTCCTCCACTTCCAGCAAATAAATCTAAACAATTTCCCCCGTCAAAATAAGGTCCTATGATATTGAAGATGGATTCTTTTACTTTATCTGTTGTGGGTCTTGTATTGTTACCTGGGACAGCTTTTAATTTTCTGCCTCCATATTCTCCTGTAATGATACGCATACATACAACTTCCTTTCAGTTTATCTTTATCTTTGAGAAACCCTTTTACACTATAAAATGCTAAATAAGCCGATGAACTTATGGTATCGACTTATTTAGCATTTATGTTTAGAATACAGTTTTGCTAGACCCTTTTTCTTCTATTTGTTCTTTAGCAGCGTCTCTTTTTTCTTTTCCGAAAAAATCTTTAAAATCTAAATTAATAAACGGCCTATAGGATAACTCTACTTTTCGAACGAAATGTAAATCAGCTAATTTTTTTTGCGTCATTTCTACATCAGATTGATTGATATACATCACAACGTATTTCATTCTTCTAGAAGCATAGTGAATCAACCCAAAACGTTTAAGTGTTTTAAAATGTCTTAAACTATAAACCCAAACAATGATTCCTTGTCTCTCATTTGTAGTTAATTCCATATCGCCCCTCCTTAATTTAATATTTTTAACTGTACTGTTTCTTATTCTTTAAAAATGTCTTATTTAGTTAATGGAGGATAAGCAACATATCATTCGCACGATAAGCTAGTCCTATTTCTGTCATACCAGCATCCATCAAAAAATTCCGTTCAATTTCAAGACTAAACCAGTTGGTTGCAAGCCATGCTACATCTGTTTCTTGAATCGAATACAACACACGTACTTCATTTAACTCCAACTCGGTTTCTTGTAAGGTAAACTCTATTTGCTCACTTGTTAAAGTTTGATAGGTTTGATTTGATTGTTCATCAATAGAGTTAGAGTTGTCATCCAGAATAAACGTTTCAATTGAAGAATTCTGATTCTTAATTGCTTTGTTCGAGCTTTCCGTTTCCGAAAAATCACTTTCCTTATTGGCTTGACGATCCGCAATAATTTGTTCTTCTTGATTGATAAAAATAGTTTCAGCTACGCCAGTTAAAGCATCACTCGGAGTTAAGGCAGAAAGTTCATATCGATATCGCAAGATATTTAATATCTCATACACTTGCTTTTGATTGGCTTTATTAATGGCCTCTTGTCTTATTTCATCTACCTCAAGAGAAGGAATTATGTGTTTTTTTGAACCATCATCATAGATTCCCAAGCGAATTAGCGATGGTGAGTCTAGATAACGAACAGCAATAATTTGATTTGTCGAACGATCCATCATCAATACAGCAAATGTTTGATTGTCAAAAGCAATTAGAGGGCGATAGTTTAAATCACTTTCTGTTAATTCTAAGGTTACCTGTTCTCCTTGATTCTCTACAGAATATGTGGGATAAAAACTCGCTAATTGAAACACTTCAGTAATGGACATACCAATTTTAAATGGCGCTACATCTAATTCGGATCCCAATACAAATAAATCGGTTATTATGTCATCTTTTACTATTAACTGCGCATAATCTTTTTCATTTTCTCCAAATATCCAGCGTTCTTCTTTATAAACAGTTGGATCGATTCGCTTTGGATCACCAAACTTTTCGGTAAAATTTGCAATGTTTTGACCAACATAACTGCCTAAACCTGCAACCGGAAGCTGTTCAGGTTCTAAATCTGTTGTTTGATAATCAAAAGATTCAGATTGAATAGTTTCACTTTCTTCTTTAGGCGTAATGATGTCTGATGGATTTCTTGAAATGACTTCTGGCAACCAATAAGTAGCCAGAAGCATAATGAAAATCAGCGGCAAAGATCTTAAAAATGTCTTCACTCATTTAGCCTCCTCAATTTGGTAGCTAAATCATTTTAACTAAACCTTAGTGCTAGTTATCATCATTAAAATGAGTATTACTTTGTTCGTCAATCTATTCGGTTTTAGTTAGCTTTCACTTCAATCAGTAAATCTCCTGTTTCAATAATATCCTCATCTGCAACATAAATCTGATCAATTATCCCTTCAACATTGGCTTTAATTGTTGTTTCCATTTTCATTGCTTCTGTGATAATGATTGGCTGTCCTTGAGCTACACGATCTCCCTTTTGTACCAATACTTCAAGTACAGATCCTGGCATAGTAGCTCCAATATGTTCTTTATTTGTAGGTTCTGCTTTTTTACGTACAGCTTTTGTACTTGTGATGCTGTAATCTTTTACCACTACTTCTCTTCCTTGACCGTTTAAATCAAAGTATAAAATACGCATACCTTCAGAATTAGGTTCACCTATTTGATTTAATTTTATAATCAACGTTTTCCCTTTTTCAATTTGAACTTCGACAGATTCTCCAGTTCGCATACCATGGAAAAATGTCATCGTATCTAAAAGTGTTACCTCTCCAAAAGTTTCTAGATTATTACGGTAATCTAAAAATACTTGGGGATACATGATGTAACTAAGGACATCTTCTTGAGTAGGCTCTGCTTGAATTTTTTCAGCTAGCTCTTTTTTTACTTCGTTAAAATCAACTGGTGCTGCTAAGCTACCTGGGCGAACATTAATCGGTTCTTTGCCTTTTAATACAATACGTTGAAGTTTTTCAGGGAAACCACCAGTCGGTTGTCCTAAATCACCCATAAAGAAACTGATAACAGACTCAGGAAAATCGATATCCATTCCTTTTTCGTATACATCCTCTTCAGATAATTTATTTTGTATCATAAATAAAGCCATATCTCCAACTACTTTTGATGAAGGCGTAACTTTAACAATGTCTCCAAACATTCGGTTGACTGTTGCATACATTACTTTGACTTCATCCCATTGCTCGGCTAATCCAATTGCTTTAGCTTGCTGTTGCAAATTGGTGTACTGTCCACCAGGCATCTCATGTTGATACACTTCAGTAGAAGGTGCACTGATTCCTACTTCAAAGTCACTATAATGTGCACGAATATCTTCCCAATAATGATTGATCTGTTGTACGTTCTCAATATTAATATCAGGTGCTCTATCTGCATTTAACAAGGCATAATACAAACTATTCATGCTTGGTTGACTAGTTGCTCCGCTCATTGCGCTCATAGCCACATCCACAATATCCACATCAGCTTTTACAGCAGCAGCATAGGTAAAGATCCCGTTACCGCTCGTATCGTGTGTATGCAAGTGAATTGGGACATTTACTGTTTCCTTTAATTCACTAATTAAACGATAAGCAGCTTGCGGCATTAATATGCCAGACATGTCTTTAACGGCAATAATGTGTGCACCTTGGTTTTCCAATTCTTTAGCCATATCTTTATAGTAGTCGACTGTATACTTATCTCTCTTAGGATCATTGATATCCCCAGTATAACAAATCGTTGCTTCTGCAATTTTACCCGCATCACGTACACTTTGAATACTCTTTTCCATTTGTTGGATCCAGTTCAGACTATCAAAAATACGGAACACATCAATCCCATTTTTAGCCGCTTGCTGAATAAAAGCTTCAATAACATTATCCGGGTAATTTTGATACCCTACAGCATTGGAACCTCTAAATAGCATTTGGAATAAAGTATCTGGCATTTTTTTACGTAATTTATCTAATCTTTCCCAAGGGTCTTCATTTAAAAAGCGATAAGCTACATCAAATGTAGCTCCTCCCCACATTTCAGAAGAAAACAACTGTGGAATACCTTTTTGAGTTTCCTCAGCAATATTTAAAAAGTCTTGAGTCCTCACGCGAGTAGCTAACAGGCTTTGGTGTGCATCTCTAAAGGTTGTATCTGTCAGCAATACTTCATTTTTATTTTTGATCCATTCTACCACGGCATCTGCACCACTATTGTCTAGGACATTTTTTGCACTTACGTAGTCATTATCTAGTGTTACTAACTTCGCAGGTTTTCTAGCTGGTTCAAAGAATTTTTTCTCTCTTTGTTCAATACCAGGAAATCCATTGACCGTAATATTTCCGATGTAATGCATCGTTTTATTTCCACGGTCTCTCACTTTTGAGAATTTAAATAATTCAGGTGTCGTATCAATGAACGTCGTTTTAGCTTCACCAGATAGAAAAACCGGATGTGAAATAACGTTTTGCATAAAGGGAATATTCGTTTTTACTCCGCGTATACGGAATTCTTTTAACGAGCGAGCCATTTTTTGTACCGCCAATTCAAACGTTGTCGCATGGACACAAGCTTTAACCAACAATGAATCAAAGAAAGGTGTAACTACACTCCCTTGAAATCCATTTCCTGCATCCAGACGAATACCAAATCCACCTGGAGAACGATAAGTATTGATTTTACCTGTATCCGGCAAAAAATTATTCATAGGATCTTCAGTAGTGATACGGCATTGAATGGCAGCACCAATCAACGGAATATCTTTTTGTTGTGGAATCTGAATATCTTTGTGTAGATCTTTCCCTTGAGCAATTAGAATTTGAGCTTGAACGATATCTATACCTGTAATCATTTCAGTTATGGTGTGTTCAACTTGTACACGAGGATTTACTTCGATAAAGTAAAACTTTTCGCCTTCTAATAAAAATTCAACCGTTCCAGCATTTACATAACCAACATGTTCCATCAATTGAACAGCAGACAGACACATTTCAGCTCTCAACTCTTCTGAAATAGAAACACAAGGTGCGACTTCTACAACTTTTTGATGACGACGTTGAACAGAGCAATCTCTTTCATATAAATGAACGATATTTCCATGTGTATCCCCTAAAATTTGTACTTCGATGTGTTTTGGATCCTGAATATAGCGTTCTACATAGATCTCATCGCTACCAAATGCAGCTCTAGCTTCACTTTGTGCACGTTCAAAACTATCTTTTACATCAGCTTCGCTGTTAGCCACACGCATTCCACGTCCGCCTCCACCAAGAGCAGCTTTAATAATAATTGGATAGCCATATAGGTTCCCAAACTCTTTTACACTTTCTAGATCTGCAACTGGACCGTCTGATCCTGGAATAGACTGAATACCCGCCGCGATTGCAGCTTCTTTTGCTTTTATCTTATCTCCAAAAATATCTAAATGGTGTAGTTTAGGTCCGATAAAAATGATTCCTTCTTCTTCACAACGTCTAGCAAAATCAATATTTTCAGATAAAAAACCGTATCCTGGATGAATGGCATCTGCTTCAGAATCTTTAGCGATACGAATCAAGTCTTCAATATCTAAATAAGCATCAATAGGTTTTTTTCCCTTACCTACTAAATAAGCTTCATCAGCTTTAAAACGATGAACAGATCCCTCATCTTCTTGTGCATAGACAGCTACTGTTTCAATAGATAGCTCTGTTAAAGCTCTAAAAATGCGAATGGCTATTTCACCGCGATTTGCTACTAATACTTTTTTCATCATGTCACTCCTAATCTTTGTAATTTCTCCTTCTATAGGCAGGATGCACCTTATCATAAAAAAAAAACAGTCCTGTAAACAACTAGCTTACTACATCCAATAAATACATTTAATTCTTGCTATTTTTTTCTAATACTTGCTGATTGTGCTTTTTATCTGTTGCACTAACATTTAATACCAAACCAATAGAAATTGTTAAAACAATCGTGCTCGAACCTCCATAACTGATAAAAGGAAAGGTTACTCCTGTGATAGGCATTAATCCAATAACCCCGCCTAAATTAACAAGACCTTGTACTAATAACATTGTTGCGATACCGATGCAAATGAGTGATCCAAATGAATCTTTTGCTCGAATACCGACTAAATAAATACGCAAAATCAATAAACTAAACAGTGACATAATAACCAGTATACCAATTAAGCCCATTTCTTCACCAATAATAGACATGATGAAGTCTGTATAAGGTTCAGGTAAATATCCCGTTTTTTGAATACTTCCCCCGATTCCTACTCCAAAAATGCCACCACGTCGTAAAGCATAATACGAATTCACTAATTGAAGTCCAGCACTTTCAGATACGGCAAAAGGATCCCAAAAAGCTAAGAATCGATCGTATTGGTATTTTTCTAAAAAGGGAAGACTCATACCAAATACACGTACTAGTGCAAGTATACCTCCTATTAAAAAAACTCCTAAAGTTCCAACCGCTACTGATAATTTTGTTGAAACTCCACTTGCTAAGATCATACTGGTTCCTGTAATAAGTAGAATACCAGCACCTCCAACGTCGGGCTGCAAAAGAATCAACACTAAATAAAAACCAAAAAGTGTTAGTGGTGGAGAAACCGTATCTTTAAAATTATGCATAAGTTGATTTTGTTTTTTTGAAAAAATATAAGCAAAATACCAAATAACAACTATTTTTGCAAACTCTGCCGGTTGAAATCCAAAACCAAAAATGAATAGCCAACCTTTTGCTCCATTTGTGACTTGTCCAAAAAAGAATAAGTAGACAAGTAAAAGTGCAACAAAACCATTTACACCCACTAAAAAACGTTTACTTTTCAATAACTTATATTTGAATAAAAAAACAAACATACTTGTAATTAATCCCAAAATAACAAAGGCAGCTTGTCTGGTAAAATAATATTGAGAATTATTATACTGACTAATAGCAATGTAGCTACTAGCACTATAAATCATCAAAATCCCTATGATAGATAAAATTAAATAAGGAATAAAGATATAGTAATCAAGATATTTAAATTTTTTCATATTTACGGCTAAAAGAAGCCTTTGGCCTCCCTATTCTATAATTTTAATCCTGTATTGATTAGATTTCAATACAGTCTTAATCCATCATTCTTTAGTTGCAGATTAGGCAACATTATTATTATAGCAACAAACTATCCATCCAACAATAACAAAGGGCACGAATTTAGCCTAATTCCTCTTTTAGTAGGAACTAGATATAAAAAAAGACAGTTCCAAAAAAATGAATCAACCATTTTTTTGGAACTGTCTCTTTAATTTTAGTTTTGTGACGCTTTATTTTTCTTAGCTGATTTTTCACGTTCGTTTTTATTCAAGACTTGTTTACGTAAACGAACATTCAATGGAGTGATTTCACAGTACTCATCATCACCTAAGAATTCTAACGATTCTTCAAGTGTTAAATGACGAGGTGCTTTGATTACGTTAGTTTGGTCTTTATTCGCAGAACGTACGTTAGTTTTTTGTTTAGCTTTCGTGATGTTAACAGTGATGTCATTTTCACGAGAGTTTTCCCCAACGATCATTCCTTCATAAATTTCAGTAGTTGGTTCAATAAAGATCGTCCCACGGTCTTCAACACCCATGATACCGTAAGTTGTTGCTTTACCCGTTTCAGTTGAAACTAAAGCACCATTACGACGACCACCGATTTTAGTTTTTAAACGGGGCAAGTATTGATCAAATGTGTGGTTCATAATTCCGTATCCACGAGTCATTGAAAGGAACTCAGTAGAGTATCCAATTAATCCACGTGCAGGAGCTAGAAAAGTCAATTTAACTTGGCCATTTCCATTATTGATCATATCTTTCATTTCACCTTTACGAGCACTTAAAGATTCAATGATTGAACCCATGTACTCTTCTGGAGTATCGATTTGAACCAATTCGAATGGTTCACACTGAACACCATCAAAGTCTCTCAAGATAACTTCTGGACGAGAAACTTGCAATTCGTAACCTTCACGACGCATGTTTTCAATAAGAATTGACAAATGTAATTCTCCACGACCTGAAACGATCCATGCATCTGGAGAATCAGTAGGATCAATACGTAAAGACACATCAGTATGCAATTCAGACATTAAGCGTTCTTCAATTTTACGTGAAGTAACCCATTTACCTTCGCGACCTGCAAAAGGTGAGTTGTTTACTAAGAAAGTCATTTGCAATGTTGGTTCATCAATATGAAGAACTGGTAATGGATCTACATGGTCAACTGGTGTAACAGTTTCCCCAACGAAGATGTCTTCCATACCTGAAACTGCAATTAAATCTCCAGCTTTTGCTTCATTGATTTCTACACGTTGCAATCCGAAGAATCCAAAAAGTTTTGTTACACGGAAGTTTTTAGTTGAACCGTCTAACTTACTTAATGTTACAGAATCTCCAACTTTGATGGTTCCACGGAATACACGTCCGATACCAATACGTCCAACATAATCATTATAGTCTAATAATGAAACTTGGAATTGTAAAGGTTCGTCAGAGTTATCAATTGGAGCAGGGATTTTTTCAAGAATCGTATCAAAGACATGAGCCATTGTTGGTTCTTGATCATTTTTGTCATCTGATAAACTAGACGTACCATTCATAGCAGAAGCATAAATAACCGGGAAATCCAATTGATCGTCATCTGCACCTAATTCAATAAATAATTCTAACACTTCGTCTACTACTTCTGCAGGACGAGCTGAATCTTTATCGATTTTGTTTACTACTACGATTGGAACAACTTTTTGTTCCAAAGCCTTTTTCAATACAAAACGAGTTTGTGGCATTGTTCCTTCATAAGAATCGACAACTAGAACTACACCGTCAACCATTTTCATAATACGTTCAACTTCTCCACCAAAGTCAGCATGGCCTGGTGTATCCAAGATGTTGATGTGCGTATCTTTGTATTTAACAGCCGTATTTTTAGCCAAAATTGTAATACCACGTTCTTGTTCTAAAGCATTTGAATCCATCGCACGTTCCGCTAATTGATTACGTGCATCTAATGTATCTGATTGCTTTAAAAGTTCATCAACTAAGGTTGTTTTACCGTGGTCGACGTGGGCAATTATAGCGATATTTCTAAGATTTTCTCTTTTTTTCATAAATGTATTCCTCCAAGATTCTTCTTGTTATTTCAATGCTACTGAATCGCTATCTACGAATAAAAAATTGTCCAATACATTTTTTTGCATATGAACTATTCATAAGTTTTTTGCAATTCTTTAATGAAAACGCATTGAAAACTTATGAAGACAACTATCAACTTATCCATTCTAACACTTATCTAAGCAATTGAAAAGAAAAAAGATAAGATATTCACAACTTTCCAATTGTAAGCGATTCATTAATGAGACGATTCACAGATACCGTTTTTGATTCGATAACGTTCAATCACTTAGTAAATGAAAGTTATTTTTTTGATCCTCAAACTTTGTTTTCAGCACTCAACAGACGAATAATTTCTTCGTGAGCTAGAGGTGAGGCCACGAGAGAAGCATTTTTTTTCAACAAATCAATCCTATCTCCATTTAACTTAGTATAGATTAGCCCCACTTCTTCAGCAATCACTTTACCAGCTGCAATGTCCCATGGTGCAAGCGACGCAGCAAGATACCCTATCAGCCTTCCAGAAACAACATGAGCGGTTTCAATACCTGCTGATCCTATTAAACGAACGCCAGAACTTGCTCGACCAACTATCCTTGCCAAACCTTCTTCTTTAGACATCAATGCACTACTTATAGCCACTAGACCTTCTTTTAATGGTTTATCATCAACCACTGGGATAAGGGATTGATTGCAATAGGCTCCGTTACCCTTTTGAGCAGAATACAGTTTATCCTGCATGACATCATAGATATAACCCATTTGACCCATTCCGTTTTCATAAATAGCTACCATAATCGCAAAGTCAGACTGTTGTTTAATAAAATTTAATGTTCCATCGATTGGATCTATAATCCATACCACACCATCTAAATTCTGAACGTCATCTCCAAAACCTTCTTCTCCCAAAATACGCTCTCCAGGAAAAAACTGCTGAATTTTTTCGATAAACAGTTTCTCTATAGCTTTATCCATATTGGTGACTAAATCATTACGATTCGTTTTTTGCTGGATATCTAATTCATTATTAAATGAAGTTTTTATTGTCTTAGCAGCCTCATAAATCCATTCTTTGATTAACCGGTCTCTTTTCACAAGCTGATCCAAAAAATCCACTTCCTTTCAAGAAATAATTTAAACTAATTTATTAAAAAAGACAACTAAAATAGAACGAGCTTATTTCTCCGTTAAGCGAATGTTTTTTTTAGTAGATGATTGTGCTTCTTTTACTACACGATACAGAGAATAATTTGAAATATCTTCAAATTTTTTACCCCATCTTTTTTCCTCACCAATAGCAGGAATAACTTTTTTGAATTTTTTATATTTCCGTAAAAACTCTTCACGGTCTATTCCTTTTTCATAGGCCAACTCTACCATACGCCATACATTCACTACATCTTCCATTTGTTCTTTAGTCCAATCGTAATCAATTGGGTAACTGTAACTCTTTTCCATTAGTTTGACCTCCATAATTATCCTTGCTCAACCCAATCCAGCTGGATTCTTATTTCATTAGCACTGATTAATAAACTTTTTTGTTCTGTTTCAGAAAAATTCAATCCTGCAATTTGTCTTATACCATTCTCTCCTAAGATTACAGGTATAGATAAAGGTATATCTTTCAATTCACCAATGTCCATAAGGTGAACAAGTGGTACAATGGCTTTTTTATTTGTTAAAATATACTGGACCAGTTCAATTAAAGCTGTTGCAGTTGTTAATGTCAATTCTTTATTTTCGTTCATTCGATTCCGTTTAGCTATCTTTTCTTCTATTATACTCATATCATCTTGGTTAAAATTAGTATTTGGATCCATTGTTAAGCCTAATACTGAATTTCCTCCCATACTTGAACGACTCCAGGCAACTGTTTTTTGCAAAGGGTTGCTTCCTCCGATAATATACCCTTTAACTTCATTAAAAGAAACATCTAGCGATTCACTTAATAATTTTTGGAAATAAACAGTATCAATGTATGTTCCTAATCCGATAATTTTATTTTTGGGTAAGCCAGAAAATTTCCAAACTAAGTATGTAAACAAATCATCTAATTTATTCGCAACAATAATTAATCCACTAAAACCTGAAGCCATTGCTTGATTAATCATTTTACGTACCAATAAAATATTTCTTCTAAGGTATTCTGAATCTGATTCGTTTTCTAGTCGGTTCTCTTTTGCGGTTAAAATTAAAATATCCGCATCTGCATAATCTTTTTCATTGCCCATTTTTATTTTACTCATAGGAAATAACTCGGAAGCATACTGCAAATCATTCGTTTTATCTTCTTGAGGAATTGGAAGTGGATACAGATAAACTTCTTTTACATTTAATGTTGTCATGCTTAAAAAACAAAAATGATAGGCGATATCGTCTGATCCAACAACTAGAATTTTTTTATCACTTTTCATTTGATCTCCCCCCAACTTTATAAGTGCGATTCCTTTTATTTATTATAATAAACCCAACTCTAACAAGCTTAGTATACCAAACTAACCAGTTAAAGTGGGTATAATGAACTTTTAACTAATTAAAAAGTTAAAAAGAGCTTCTCATTCCAAATAAGAATGAGAAGCCCTTTTTCAGTATGGACACGTCTTAATTGGTTCAATTAGGACGACTACAAAAATAGTAGTTCTTTTAATAATTACGCGTGAATTGGTAAACCTAAAGCTAATTCAGCAGCATCCATAGATACTTCAGCTAAAGATGGGTGAGCATGAATAGTTGAAGCAATATCTTCTGCAACCATTCCTGATTCAACTGCTAAAGCAAGCTCCGCAATTACATCACTAGCGCTAACACCAGCAATTTGAGCTCCTACAATAACACCTTCATCTTTAGTTGTAACTAGGCGAACAAAACCTTCAGTAGCATTTAAAGACAATGCACGTCCATTACCAGCTAATGGGAATTTAGAAGTTTTCACATCTAATCCTTTTTCTTTAGCTTCTGCAGCTGTATAACCAACAACCGCTAGTTCAGGATCTGTAAAGGCAACAGCAGGCATAGCTCTGTAATCAATAGCAACTTTTTTACCAGAAATTGCTTCTGCAGCAATTTTTGCTTCATAACTAGCTTTGTGAGCCAAAGCTGCTCCTGGAGTGATATCACCGATTGCATAAATATTTTTCACGTTTGTGCGACCTTGAGCGTCAACTTTAACAAGTCCACGTTCATTCATTTCAACACCAGTTGATTCTAAACCTAGTTCATCTGTGTTTGGACGACGACCAACTGTTACCATTACATAATCAGCTTCAATTGTTTTTTCTTCGCCTTTCACTTCATAAGTGATAGATACGCCATTTTCAGTTTCAACAGCTTCTTTAGCCATTGCATTGTTTTCAATTGTAACATTTTTCTTTTTAAAGTTATCCGTTACTAATTTAACCATGTCTTTTTCGAATGTTGGTAAAATAGATGGTGCAAATTCAAGAATGGTTACTTCAGCTCCTAAGTTTGCGTAAGCTCCAGCTAATTCACTACCAATATATCCGCCACCAACTACAACAAGTTTTTTAGGTACTTCTGGTAAAGCCAATCCACCAGTTGAGTCGATTACACGTTTGCCAAATTTGAAACCTTTGATTTCAATTGGACGGCTACCAGTTGCAACGATTGCATTCTTAAATGAATACGTTTGTGCAGCTACTTCAGTCATTACACGTAAAGTATGTTCATCATTGAAGTAAGCTTCGCCACGAAGAATCTCTACTTTATTTTTTTTCAATAAACCTTCAACACCTTTAGTTAAAGATGCTACAACTTTATTGTTTTTCCACTCTTGAGTTTTAGCAAAATCTAGAACCACGTTTTCAGCAGAAACTCCAAAAACAGATGAATCTAATGCATCTTGATAATGATGTCCAGCACTGATTAGTGCTTTAGAAGGAATACACCCAACGTTAAGACAAACCCCACCAATATACTCTTTTTCTACGATGGCAACTTTTTGTCCCATTTGAGCAGCACGAATGGCTGCTACATATCCTCCTGGACCAGAACCGATGACAACTGTATCTAACTCTATTGCGAAATCTCCTACTACCATTTAACCTTCACCTTACCCTTCCATTAACAATAATTCTGGATCAGCAAGTAATGTTTTCAATTCATTCATTGCTTTTTGTGCAGTTGCTCCATCAATGATACGGTGGTCAAAACTTAATGACAATTGCATAACTGGTGCTACAACAATTTCATCATCTGCATTAACAATTGCTTTTTTAGCGATACGGCCTACACCTAAAATTGCAACTTCAGGGTAGTTGATTACTGGAGTGAACCAACCTCCACCGATTGAACCGATGTTACTGATTGAAAGTGAACCGTTGCTCATTTCGTTAGCAGCTAATTTACCTTCTGTAGCTTTACCAGAAAGTTCAGTAATTTCGCTTGCGATAGAGAAAATGCTCTTAGCATCAGCATCTTTAACAACTGGTACAAACAATCCGCGGTCAGTATCTGTAGCGATGCCGATATTGAAGTAATGTTTGTAAACAATTTCGTTTGTTGAATCATCAATTGATGCATTCAATGCTGGATATTTACGTAATACTGAAACGATAGCTTTAACAACGTAAGGTAAGAATGTTAGTTTAACACCTTTACTTGCTGCTATATCTTTAAAGTGTTTACGGTGAGCCATCAACTTAGTTGAATCTACTTCATCAAACAATGTAACATGTGGAGCAGTCGCTTTGCTGTTTACCATTGCTTTAGCGATAGCTTTACGCATTGGAGTCATTGCTTCACGAGTTTCAAGTTCAGCTTGGTTAGATTTGAATGCTTTAGCTGGAGCAGCTTCTTTCTTAGCTGCTGGAGCTTTAGCTTCAGTTGCTTTTTCAGTTTGTGCTGATGCTGCAACTTCAGGGGCTTTCCCACCATTGTTCTTGAAGTTTTCAATATCTTCTTTAGTTGTACGACCATTTTTACCAGTAGCAGCAACTAAAGTGATGTCAACATCGTTTTCACGAGCAAATTGACGAACAGATGGCATAGCTAAAACATTTTTATTTGAAGCTGATGCTTCTGTTGAAGTTGATGTTACAGTTGGTGCAGCAGGCGCTTCTTGAGTAGCTGGTGCTGAACCTTTAGGATTATGCTCTGGAGAGTCAATTTCTATCAATACTTGACCTACCATTGCTACTGTTCCTTCTTCAACTAAAATCTTTTTGATTGTTCCAGAAACTGGAGTTGCAATCTCTTCTACAGATTTATCGTTTTGGATTTCTGCAACAGAATCTTCTTCATTAACTGTATCGCCTTCAGCTACTAACCATTTTACGATTTCACCTTCAGCCATTCCTTCTCCAACGTCTGGCATTTTGAATTGGAAGAATGAAGTTCCTGATGAAGCTGGTGCTGCTGCCGGTTCTGGAGCAGATGCGGCTGGTGCTTCTGGTGAAGTAGCTGGAACAGATCCCTCTTCTTCGTCATCTTCATGTCCTGGAGCATCGATTTCAATAATAACTTGTCCAACTGTTGCTACTGTTCCTTCTTCAACCATAATTTTTTTAACGGTTCCAGAAACTGGAGTTGCAATTTCTTCTACAGATTTGTCGTTTTGAATTTCTACGATTGAATCTTCTTCTTCAATTGTATCGCCTTCAGCTACTAACCATTTTACGATTTCGCCTTCAGCCATTCCTTCTCCAACATCTGGTAATTTAAATTTAAATGACATTTTATTTTTCTTCCCTTCTATGTTTAGCTATTCTTTTAGAAATATCAGTTTAGTTTTTAATACTAGAACAAACAAATGCAATAGACTCTATAAGCTTTATCGCATTTGTTATTTCACATATGAATAGATTAGAAATTGTACGTTTCTTTAACTTTATCAGCAATATCAGTTGCATTTGGTAACCATGCATTTTCAGCTAAACCAAATGGGAAAACTGTATCTGGTGCTGCTACACGTCCGATTGGAGCTTGTAGTGAAAGGATAGCACGTTCAGAAATTTCAGACATAACCATTGCGCCTACACCTGCTTGACGTTGTGCTTCTTGAACTACTACAACGCGTCCAGTTTTTTCAACTGAAGCTACAATTGTTTCGATATCTAATGGAGAAATAGTTCTTAAATCAACGATTTCTACAGAGATACCTTCTTTTTCTAGTTCATCAGCAGCTTTGATTGCTTCACGCACCATAGCTCCGTAAGTGATAACAGAAACATCTTTACCTTCACGAGTGATGGCAGCTTTTCCTAGAGGAACAGTGTAAATTTCTTCAGGAACTTCATCACGGAATGAACGGTATAATTTCATGTGTTCCATGAATACTACTGGGTCATTGTCACGTAATGCGGAGATTAATAAACCTTTTGCATCGTATGGGTTTGATGGAACAACTACTTTGATACCTGGAGATTGAGTGAGCAAACCTTCAAGATTATCTGAGTGCATTTCTGGAGTATGAACTCCTCCACCAAATGGCGTACGAATCGTAATAGGCATGTTACGAGTGCTACTCATACGGTAACGAGTACGTGCAGCTTGTCCTACGATTGAATCTAATACTTCAAATAAGAAACCAATAAATTGGATTTCTGGAACAGGACGGAAACCTTGGAAAGCAAGTCCAATAGCTAATCCACCAATACCTGATTCAGCAAGTGGTGTATCTGAAACACGCTCTTCACCATATTTTTCTTGAAGACCGGCAGTTGCACGGAATACACCGCCATTTTTACCCACATCTTCACCAAAAATCAAAATATCTTGATCGCGTTCCATTTCTTGGTCAAGCGCTTCAGTAATCGCTTGAATCATTGTTTTTTGTGCCATGTTTATTTACTCTCCTTTGCTTCGAAAGTTGCAATTTGTTCAGCGATAACTTGAGTTGGTGTTTCATACATATTTTTCAAGAAATCAGAAACTTTTTGTTTTGGTGCTTGGTCAGCTTCTTTAACAGATGCTTTAACTTCTTCTTTAGTTTTTTCAATTAATTCATTTTCTTTTTCTTCAGACCATAAACCTTTTTCAGTTAAGAAATTACGGAAACGAATTAATGGATCGCGTTGTTCCCAGTAATCAAAACTATCTTTATCACGGTAACGTGTTGGGTCATCTCCAGATGTAGAATGAGGACCGAAACGTGAAGTGATTGTTTCAATTAGGACAGGACCATTTCCAGCTACAGCCCATTCTCTTGCTTGTTTAGTAACAGCATAAACTGCTAATGGGTCCATACCATCTACTTGAACTCCAGGGATTCCAGCTGCTACAGCTTTTTGAGCTAAAGTAGTTGCTGCAGTTTGTTTGTGACGAGGAGTTGAGATTGCGTATCCGTTATTTTGAACAAAGAATACTACAGGAGCTTTGTAGGCACCAGCAAAATTCAATCCTTCATAGAAATCTCCTTGAGATGAACCGCCATCACCAGTGTAAGTGAACGCAACGTTTTGTTTGCCACGTTTTTTAAGCCCGATACCAGCACCCATAGCTTGGATGATTTGAGCACCAATAATAATTTGTGGTGGCACAGCGTGTAAATCTTCAGGATATTCGTTTCCTGCTGAATGTCCACGAGACCATAAGAATGCTTTTGATATTGGCAAACCATGTTGAATCAATTGAGGAATATCACGGTATCCTGGATATAATTCATCTTCTTTTTCAAATGCATAATGACTTGCTAATTGAGAAGCCTCTTGTCCAGCTGTAGGAGCGTAGAAACCTAGGCGTCCTTGACGAGCTAAAGCCATTGAACGTTCGTGTAAGATTCTAGACCAAACCATTTTTTCCATTAATTCAACAAGTTGGTCGTCAGACAAATCAGGCATAATATCTTTATTTACTACTTTACCGTCTTTATCTAAGATTTGTACCATTGGGAAAGCAGCATCAATTGTGCTTAACAATGCTTCAAAATCTATTGGTTGTTTCTTGTTCACCATGTATAACCCATTCCTCTCTCGTTTACAATATTGTTTTTCAAAATTCTGTTTTATACTATTAAAGAAACTGTATTACTCAGAACTTTTTACAGTTTAAATTTAACACGCTTTCAACTTAGATGCAAGCAAACTAAATGTTAAACCATATGAATTCTATCTATTCACTTTAATTTAATCTAGTTTTTCAGCCATACTGGAATCCTTATTGTGAAAATTTTCACTATAAAAAATGTTTATTCGTTGTTATATAGCACATTAATTTAAAATTAAACTCTGAAAAAAGCGGATACTTACCTCTTTAAAACTGTTATATAATTTTCATTTAACTGTATTACTTTTTACAAAAATATCTTCATTTTTTTGGATACATCTTTTTTCACAAAAAGATTTTCTCTTGATTAGGAGCCAGTAATTGTTCACTTTTCCGCCTTTTTTTTATTTTTCAACTGTTATTTTTCGTAAATTTTAACTACAAGCACGAATAAAAACACTATTGTTTTTATTCGTGCTAAAAAAAACCCGTTTTTTTAACGGGTTTTCTTTTATTTTTATTTAAATAATTCCTTGACTTAACATTGCTTTTGCAACTTTTGTAAAACCAGCAATATTCGCTCCAGCTACAAAATCTCCATCTAAATTATAAGACTTAGCTGTATCTTTTATTTCTTTATAGATGTTTTTCATAATTTTTTTCAATTCATCGTCTACTTCTTCAAAACTCCAATTTAATCTTTGACTATTTTGGCTCATTTCTAATGCTGAAACTGCTACACCACCAGCATTAGCTGCTTTAGCTGGACCATATACGATTCCAGCCTTTTGAAACTCTTTAACAGCCTCTAAATTACATGGCATGTTCGCTCCTTCGGCAACAGCTCCAACTCCTTGGCTAATCATTTTTTGTGCTGTAGGTCCATCAATCTCATTTTGGGTCGCGCATGGGAGTGCAATCGTATATCTTTCATCTAAGTTCCAGATATTGCCGTTTTCATAAGTTGCATTCGGACGTTCTGTAAGATACTCTGAAATTCTTTCTCTTTTTTCTTCTTTGATTTTTTTAACAAGTGCTAAATCAATTCCTTCTGGATCAAAAATATAACCATCTGAATCCGAACAAGCAATAACTGTTCCACCAAATTCTTGAACCTTTTCAATTGCATAGATGGCTACATTTCCACTTCCGGAAACAACGACCTTTTGATTTTTGAAAGATTTTCCAATATCATCTAACATTTCTTTAGTAAAGTAAACTAATCCGTAGCCTGTAGCCTCTGTTCGTGCTAAACTACCACCTAAGAAAATTGGTTTTCCAGTTAAAATTCCCGCTTGAAAACCATTCAACTTTTTATACTGGCCAAATAAAAATCCGATTTCACGTGCACCCACACCGATATCACCAGCTGGTACATCGATATCCGGTCCTATATGACGTTGCAGTTCTGACATAAAACTTTGACAAAAACGCATAACTTCATTGTCAGATTTCCCTTTTGGATCAAAGTCGCTACCGCCTTTACCGCCACCAATAGGCAATCCAGTTAGACTATTTTTGAAAATTTGTTCAAATCCTAAAAACTTCACAATACTTTGTGTAACAGATGGATGGAAACGTAGCCCTCCTTTATAAGGTCCTATAGCAGAATTGTATTGCACTCTGTATCCACGGTTTACATTTACTGCCCCTTGATCATCAACCCACGGAACTCTAAATTGTAGAATTCTTTCTGGTTCCACTAAGCGTTCTAATATATTTTTTTTAATTAGTTCTGGATGAGCTGCGAAGACTGGTTCGATAGTACCAAAAAATTCTTTGACTGCTTGCAAATATTCCGGTTGATCCGGATCCCGTTCTGAAACTTTAGTATAAACTTCGTTAACATAACTTTTTGCATCTATCATATTCTAATCTCCTCTAACTTTTAATTTGAAAACATTTTCTCTTTTCATGTTCACCATTATCCCATAATCTATTTATGAAAAAAAGTTTTTTTTCAACTTTTTATACATCGTGCAAAAAGTTGAGTTTACTGATAAAATAGATTAGACGAAATTGATAAGGATTTTCCCTATGCGGAAAATGACTATTACGAAACAATATTAGGAGTGAACGGTTATGATTACAATGGAAGACATTATTAGAGAAGGCCATCCTACCTTGAGAATGGTTGCTAAAGAATTAGCATTGCCCCTTAGTGAAGAAGAAAAACAATTAGGTAAAGACATGCTGCAATTTCTAAAGAACAGCCAAGATCCTGAAATTGCCGAAAAGTACAACTTGCGTGCTGGAGTAGGGCTTGCAGCACCTCAGTTAGACATTTCAAAACGTTTAATTGCTGTGCACATCCCTGGAATTGAAGAAGGAATTGACGAGCCAATCATTAGCGCTGTAATGGTCAATCCAAAGATTATCAGTCATTCAGTTCAAAGTGCTTGTTTAACTGAAGGTGAAGGTTGCTTATCTGTGGATCGTGAAGTTCCAGGTTACGTGCCTCGCCACAGCCGTATTACATTAACGTACTTTGACTTAGAAGGAGAACTTCACAAAACGCGTTTAAAAAACTATCCAGCAATTGTTATTCAACACGAAATTGACCATATCAATGGCATCATGTTTTATGATCATATCAATAAAGAACACCCTTTTAAAATAGATGACGATGTAAAAGTTATTTCTTAACACCGAAAAAGCAGAGTCCGGGACCTATCCCCCTAAAGTAAACTACTTTAGGGGGATTTTTTTGCGTTCGAATAGTAAACTACAGTTACAGAAATAGAACAATCTATTCAGCTGTATCTAGATGATGAGTTTAGAAAAAGACATTGAGAGAGATATTAAGTTTTATACTACTAAGAGAGTAACGGTAAAAATGGGTATATCCATTCCAACATAAAAAGCCATGTATGATTTTTATCATACATGGCTTTTTATTTACCTGTCTAATTGACAGGGGCAGTTCAATTTAGGTCTCAAGCTTCCTTTTAACTATCTTATAAGTTTTTTCCATTGGATTCAATGACTTTTTTGTACCAGTCAAAGGAATCTTTCTTACTGCGTTTCATCGTCCCATTACCTTCGTTATCACGGTCGACATAAATCATGCCGTAACGTTTTTTCATTTCTCCAGTAGTGAATGAAACGATATCAATGATTCCCCAAGGTGTATAACCCATCAATTCAACACCGTCGCGATCTATCGCAATGCCCATTTGTTTGATGTGTTCACGCAAATAAGAGATACGAGCTTCATCATGAATGCTGCCGTCTTCTTCAACAGTATCAATCGCACCAAACCCATTTTCCACAATGAATAGCGGAATTTGATAACGATCCCAGAAACGATTCAACGTGTAACGTAAACCTACAGGATCGATTGTCCAACCCCAGTCGCTAGCCTTTAGATATGGGTTATCTACTTGATAAGGAATCTTACCATGCACGTTAGCAGCTTCATCATCGATGTTTTTATCTTTATGATCCACCACATTAGACATATAGTAACTAAACCCTAAATAGTTCACTTTACCTTGTGCTAATATTTCAGCGTCGCCTTCTTGAATAGGAATATTCAAGCCATCGCGTTCAAATTCTTTCAGCGCATAGTTTGGATAATACCCACGTACTTGTATATCTGGGAAGAAATAGCGCAAATGCATCGATTCTTCAGCCAACATAGCATCTTCTGGATGAGCCGTTAATGGATAGATTGGTACATGAGATACCATCGCCCCAATTTGGAAATCAGGATTGATTTGGCGACCGATTTTCACTGATAGAGCACTTGCTAACAACACATGGTGCGCTGCAGTATACATCACTTCTTTAGCGTTTTCGCCTTCTTCAACTTGTACACCCACATTTGTCCATAAGAAAATCGGGTTAGTATAGTCCATCATATTGTTGATTTCGTTAAACGTCATCCAGTACTTCACTTTGTTTTTGTAACGCTCGAAAACTACTTCGGCAAATTTAACAAAGTAATCGACTACTTTACGGTTTCTAAATCCACCATAAGTTTGTGCTAAGTGAAGCGGCATTTCAAAGTGAGTTAGCGTAATAACTGGTTCAATCCCATTTTTCAATAATTCATCAAATAAATCATCGTAGAATTGAAGTCCAGCTTCATTAGGTTCAGCTTCATCACCTTTCGGGAAAATACGTGTCCAGTTGATAGATGTACGTAAACTGTTCAATCCCATTTCAGCGAACAACGCCACATCTTCTTTATAACGATGGTAAAAATCAATGGCTTCGTGATTCGGATAAAATTTACCCTCTTCAACCGTTTTGGTGATTTCGCGTGGCTTACCAGCTGCACCAGCTGTCATCACATCAGCGACGCTCGGACCTTTACCACCTTGGTCCCAGCCACCTTCAAATTGGTGGGCGGCTAAAGCTCCACCCCATAAGAAATCTTTTGGAAATTTAGACATTTGTACATCCTCCTATTTACTCAAAAAGTGTATGGGTATAATTTCATTTCTATGACTACATCATAATTATACCCATACACTTTGTCAATACCCTTACAATTTAAAATATGCTATACTTCTAAATAAAGGAGCTACAGTAATGAACAAATACCATGAAGTCGCCAATAAAATCAATACCTACATTCAAGAAAATAATTTAACACGTGGCCATAAATTGCCTACTCTCACTGAATTAGAAGGTACATATGAAGTCAGTAAAAACACGATTATTAAAGCATTGGAAGTTTTAGAGACGAATGGCGTTATCTATCAAGTTAGAGGCAGCGGTACGTATGTACGTGGACGCCATCGCAAAGGTTTTGTGAATTTAACGGATGTTCAAGGGTTCCATAGCATTTTTAGAGAATTCAATTTATCTTCTAAAGTCATTGAATTAAAAGAAATCGAAGCACCTTCAAATGTCACAGAAATACTTGAACTCACAGACCAAGAAACGATCTATTACATTAAACGCGTTCGCTACATCGAATCACGTCCCTTTTGTGTGGAAGAATCCTATTACCTCAAGTCGATTGTGCCTTATTTGAATAAAGAAATTGCCAGTCATTCTATTTTCAACTATTTAACTGAGGACCTAAAAATAAATATTCGTTTTTCAGATTTATTTATGCGTATTGGAAAATTAAATAAAGAAGAAGCAACATATTTACAGTTGGAAACACACGACCCTTCTTTAACAATTGAAAGTATCTATTATTTAAGCAGTGGTCGTCCATTCAACTATTCCAATATCAAATACCATTACGAAGAGGCTCAATTCTTTGTGCAGGGGAATAATTTTTAGATTATTAAAAGAACAAATACTTTTCTAAAGGAAACAGACTAAATGTCAGAAGAACTCACTCAAGAAACGCATGATGAACTATATGTTCACATCATTATTTTGCACAAACCGGTCTTTTCTTTTACGAAATGTCTAACGACTTGTTCAAAAGAAGATATGATTTCAATAGCTACTGACCTTCGTTATAAAGAACGTCGTAGTAAAACAAAAACCGTTATTGCCGAAGATTTCTTCAAAGAACTATCTCTTAAAAGCCAGCATCAATTATCTTTTCAACCAAAAGATAACATTCAACTATTAAAAGAACTGATGAATGGTCCGAAAGAAATCGATCTCATTCCTTTCTCCCGCAAAAATCCGGACTTATTTGATTTACTTTATTTTCACTGGGTCTTCTTATTTTATTACGAAGATACTTATACCCTAGTACTGCCAAACGAGACAAAAGAAATACTGCAAAACTTTATTGATGATCCTGATTTTAAAGAAGAACATAAAAGAAAAAATCTACTCCATGCATACATAGAGGGCTTATGAACTTGTACGGTGCTTTTGAAACGTACTTTTTCTTAAAAGTATGGACTCAACACAACAAACAATATGCATTAGAACTTAACGAATTATTGTTTGAATAAATTGGGTTAGCTTGGCTTAATGAACGATTAAGATTTACAGATAATCTAGAATGCATTTTTGATAATTCTGATATGGATGAAAATGAAGTGCCCTTTTTCATGTCGAGTTCTTCACACCACGATTATTACCAACCAACAAAAGCTGATATTAACTATTTTGCTAAACATGAATTCGACGAGCGAACTGCTCAATACAAGAAAATGAAGCGATTTTTCTCTAAATTGTTGAGTTCAAAAAAACTTTTAGCTGTCATGGATATGATTATGGTTTATATTAAATTTGATTTAGGCATGCGGGGTTTAGTTGAAGAACTAGACAGTCAATTTGGCATTGTTTTTGATGGTGCAAAAGACTTAGAAGAATTTAGTTATCTATATTCAAATTTAAACAACCACTCACGCAAATGATCAAACCGAGGCCATACGCCATGCGAAATAATTGAAAGTCATAATACATTATCTCCCGTTCCTAATAATGTTGTTCCTTGTATGAATAAGAACGTTGGAAAGCAAGAAACTATCCAAATAAAAAAAAGTTGGCCGAAATGAGCCTTGTCCTTGTGGTAGCGGAAAGAAATACAAACACTGTCACGGAAAATAACTGTCAACAAAAAGCCAACAAGCAATTTTCTGCTTATTGGCTTTTTAAATACTACTCTTACTCAAAGTCAGTATATTTATTATTCTTCCCCTTACTCTTACTTAAAGGGTATTTTTCATTGTTTTTTTGCAGCTTTTCATCAATGATTGAATCGATATTTAAATTAAGGTTATCTGCTAACATATGAGAATAAATCAATACATCTGCTAATTCTTCCTTAATCCGTTCTAAGTTGGTTTCTTTTACTTCTTCTGACGATTTCCACTGAAATAATTCAAGTAATTCTGACGCCTCTAAAGAAATAGATATGGCTAAGTCTTTTTCATTATGAAACTGTCGCCAATCTCTATCATCTCTGAACTTATTTACCTTTTCCATACTGCTTTTCTCATTATTCATCCCTTTTTTACCCCTTTGCTGCATTTATTAGCGCTTTTTGAAGTTCCTCATCTACCGCGTAAATATATAAACCATTTACTCCTCTTGTTAAAAGCACATTTAATTCGTTTTTTAACAACATATCAGAAAACTGTTCTTTTTTTCCGTTCTTTAATGTTCTTTGGCGAGTAGCTTTTTTGTTTTGACTGAAATTTCTATCGAATACGATTTCTCCATTTCTATATTTTACAGAAGGACCTATAATCACACCTGCATAATTTAGATCAAATCCTTGAATAGTAAATGTAGAACCCACTTCATAAATAGTTTGTTCTTGTTCTGCCCAAGAAAGGTTTCTATTCTTTCTCTTTTGCTCCTTCATTTGAGGCAGTTGTAGATTCCAAGGTAGAGACCAATCCCCTATCTTAACTCTCCAATAATCATCTTTTTCTGGTTTTCTCTTATCAACGTACTCCCAATCAAATGTTGCAGTAATTCGGGAAATACCTGAATTTTCATCTTTTGCTTTTTCTCTAATAGCTTCATATAACTCTTTAGGATGATTAAAGATTTTCAAATCATATCCTTTAATATCCTTGAGAATAGGATTAATTTTTCTATCATCAATCATCGACCTTATCCAATTAATAGTGCTCTGACTCGCGTTAATCCTCATTTGATTTTCTAAATGGATAAAATTTCCTTTTAAATTCGCCTCATGTTCTAAAGTAAGCAGTTCTTCTTCTTCCCAATATTGTTCAGTAGTGAGAACTTGATTGATATCAAATACCGCTACCACTACTTTTGCCCTCTCCATTAAATCATACAGTTGATTCTTTCCTCTATAAGATTGCTTACCTTGTGTCCATAACAAATGAGCCTCATCTACAATAACAACATCTGCTTTTTCCTTTGGAGTATGATTATTGATAAACGTAGTTGGTTTGCTGACTAAATTAGGCATTTTCTTAGACATAATACCTAATTTATTTGCAATTTGTTGATAAACTTTCAACTGTTGCTCATGATTTACCAACAAATAACTATTTGCGTCTTGTAAAACAATATTTTCTGACTCTTCTTGAGCTAGCTGTTTTAATTCGTAAAAGAGACTGCTCATTAAAACTGTTTTACCTGAACCAGCTTCTCCTGTTACTAAAATCAATTCTCCTGACTGGTTTCTCGTTAAAGCCTCCATAATTTTTAAGATAACTTTATCCTTAGCTTGGATTTGTTCATCACTTAGTTTATGAAATGGCGAAGCTTTAAATAGAGCAGAGTCTTTGATTATTTTTTCAACAGGGAAAAGAGTTTTATTCTTTTTTCTTAATTTTCTCCAAATCTTAGAAAAAATCTCATCTAATTTATCTACCGTATAATACTCTTTTTGTTGATTGGTTCTTCGATTATACACGGATTGAACCGAATCGATACTAGACATATACATCATTAATTTATTTTCAATATCTAATGTCAATGATTTATTAAAATAATCATGGCCTATTATGTACATTTTTGAATCATCAGACTTTGCGAGGCTTTCCCAATCTTCCCGTTTTTTGGGATCTTCAATAAGATGTTGTTTGGTTCTTTGTCTTATATCAGAAGTTTCTCCGATGTAAACTGAAAATTCGCGACTCTTTTTTTCATCATGAACGATGTAAACCGTGGGATAATCCAATAGGTATTTTGCATTAACACCTTCTTCTTGAAGAATTCCACTTTCTAAACTTTTCACTGCTTCGTAGCTATAATCTGTTTCATAGATGACTGGATTAGAGATTTTACTCATTTCTTCACATTCCTCTCAAAGCACAAACTTATTACTACAATAACTTTTCTCAGTTTATTCCAATTCTATGCTCGCATTTAAATTAATATCACTTTAGAATAAATGGTACCTAAACGTTAGTTGTCATATTACTTCTCTTCAAGCGCAATTTAACAAACAAATTTCATTATCTTATGCTCCAAAATTAATTATCAAACATTAGTTTTGGGTTATATTATTACCATTAAAAGTTGAGGGTACTTTTATGTCAATACTAGAATTAAAATAACTATTAATTTTTTCAGCTAATTCAAAAAGAGCTTCAAAAAGACTTTCTTTACTAGGTAATTAAACTCAATTTCTTGGTCTGAATAAAAAAACTAACTTTATTAACTTATATATTAGGTTTAAACCCCAATAATCCATCATCATAGAGATCTTCACCAAAACTATTAGGAACTTTTTAGAATTACCAGTTAATAACATATGTGCAAGGTCGTTGTAGTTATTCGAAAATCTATAGAATTAATTCTTTGAAGATAGAATTAATCTTTTAAAATCCATTTTCGCAATTTCCTTTCAAGTATGTTGCTACTATTTTACTACAATAATACTAAGAATATATGATTATTTATTTTTTTCTATAAATACTGTATTAATCACACCCTATCTCTACATTGAATCCAATTCTCAAAGATCTCATCTGGATAGTGTGTGCCAATAAAGAAATCACTATCTACTCCTGCAATTTTAAAACTACATGTTTGATACAAGGTTAATTGACCTAAACTAGAATTCCCTGTCCCTACTTCAATTGTTTTACAACCTCTTTGTACAGCTTGCTTAACGGTACCCTGTACTAACTTCTTTATAAAATTGAGTCTATAATTTTAGGGTTGATAGATGAATCAAACTATTCACCAAATATTGCTGGAGGAATAGAGTTGCTTGTAGCCCTGTATAGGATTCAATGAGAATTATAAACCTTTAACCTTCAGCGATTACGGTTTATTTTAAGATTGAAAGTCTATAAGACTACAGGCTTACAGGAGGTCTCATGGCTCCACAAGCAAACCCGTCCATTCCAGAAGAAATTTTATTTTGAAGCATCCACACCATTTGTCATACAATCATAAAATCTGTCTAAAAAAAAGGTGAGTCGCTATAACACAGCGACTCACCTTTTTATTAAACTATAAGTTATCTATCAGAAAATTACTTAGATACTTTAGATTCAAGACCTTCAGCTTTTAAGAATTCACTAAATGGTACCAATTCTTCAGCTTCATATTTTTCTTTGTAAGCTTTAATTTCTTCTGCACTATACAATTTAGAATCTAATTTCAATGTTTCCACTGGAATTGGACGTTCTTTTGTAATTTTAGCATCGATTACTACTGTTTTACCTTCTTTATATGCTTTAACAGCATCAGCCATTACTTGATCCATGTCTTCAATACGGCTTACTGTGAAACCAACCGCACCTTGTGCATCTCCAATTTTAGCATAGTCTACATCAGTAAATTCAGTACCAAAAGTATTTTTGTTTGTATCTTCATATTTGTTCTTGATGAACCCATATTCAGTGTTTGTGAATACTACATTGATAACTGGCATGTTATAACGTACGTTAGTAACAACATCTGGGTAGTTCATTGAAAACGCACCATCACCCATTAAGTTGAAAGCTTGACGATTAGGATATACGTTCTTAGCAGCGATACCACCAGGAAGTGCAATACCCATAGAAGCAAACAATGGAGAAGTTCTCCACATATTCTTAGGAGTCATGTGTAAGTGACGGATAGATGTTTGAGTTGAGTTACCAACATCAATTGAATAGATTGCATCTTCGTCAGCATGTTTGTTGATAGCATTGTATACTTGATAAAGTTGTAACGGACCATTTTCTTTTGTTTCCAACTTAGTCATGTAGTCACGCCAGTTTTGAATGTTTTTCAAGTTAGCATTCCACCAAGCTGATTCTTCAACAGGTGTTACTTTTTCAAGTAATGAATGAACTGCTTCACCAGCATCTCCAAGAATAGCAACATCTGCATTATGACGTTTACCAAGCATTGTTGGGTTGTTGTCGATTTGGATGAAGTTTTCAACATTTGCAAAAGTATTTTCTACTTCAGCAAATGGGAAGTTTGAACCAACGAAAAGAACGGTATCTGCTTCTTTAACAGCTTCGTTAGCTGGTTTCCAACCAACACGGTATGTTGAACCAGTTAATCCTTCAAAGTTGTAATCGAAAGTTTCAAAGTTTTTACCAGTTGTAATAACTGGAGCTTTAAGTTTACGAGATAATTCTTGAACCGCTGGACCATGTCCCATAGTTCCGATACCTGCATAAATAACAGCACGTTTAGAATTATTTAATACTTCAACAGCTGCGTCAATATCTGCTTCGTTGATTGCAGAAGAAACGTAATCACGGAAGCTGTGGCCTGAAGAATAGAATGCATCGTTATCGATTTCATGGTAACCGAAATCACCAGGTACTTCTAATACAGCTACTCCACGTTTAGAGATAGCAGTACGAATTGCGTCGTCTATCAATTTTGGTAATTGTTCAGCATAAGCAACACGACGGTTGTATACTGCGATATGATCAAACATTGGATTTTGGTTTAATTCTTGGAACGCATCCATGTTAAGTTCTCTTTGAGGGCGAGATCCTAAGATAGCTAAAACTGGTGTATTATCCATCGCAGCATCATAAAGACCATTGATTAAGTGAGAAGCACCAGGGCCACCTGATCCAACACAAACACCCAATTTTCCACCGAATTTCCATTGCATTACAGCTGCCATTGCTCCAACTTCTTCATGTTTTACTTGAAGGAATTTGATATCTGTTTCTTGTTGATCACCTAAAGCTTCCATTAAAGGGGCTAAAGTTCCTGAAGGGATTCCATAAATTGTATCTATTCCCCATCCTGCCATCACTTTTAGTGAAGCTGTACTAATGTTAGTTTTACCTTCTGTCATTTTGATAATCCTCCTAGATTAATTTCACAAAATTAAATGCAAATCCAATTTTAACACGTTTAAATTAAGAATCAAGGTTTATTTCCCATTAAATTCCATTTCTGTGAAAAAATGCACAGATTTTTTAATGTAATCTAACTAACCATTCAAAAACTCATCATTTAGTCTACATATATATAAATAAAAATAATAAGTCGCTCTATTTGACTAATAAAGTGATTTTATTATTTACGGGATAGTAAAGTAATAAGCTAGTAGGCTATTCATTAGGGGCGGATTTTTTATTTTGATTTATTTTTAGCTTTTTTACTATCCATACCTGCACCAACTGCAACACCAAGAGCAATACCTATAGCGATTCCTACCGCCAAATTATCAAACACTAGTCCTAAAGCAGCGCCAAATGCAAGACCCAAAGACATGCCTAAAGCAAGATAAGATAGTTCATCCGTCTTTTTTTCATCATTTTTCTGTTTGCTGTCTTTATTATTTAAGTCTGCCATAAGAAAATCCCTCCTTATATTTTTATTTTAGCATACAAGGTAGGAGAGTCTATTAATCTAGTCTATAAGATAAAAATTTTTATGGGGATGCAAAAAAAAGACATAGCAAAACCCTATCTCTTAATTGAGGTAGGGTTTATTTTTTATCCAATGTTAGGATTTACTGGTCCCGTCGATTCTTCAAACCGATCTAAAGTTAATTTAATTTGCTCTAATTCACCTTCAGAAGATGCTGAAGATTCCTCAATTACATCTAATTTTTCTGCAATATAATCAAGCTTATCGTAAATCTTCACTAATATTTCTATTGCTTTATCATCCATGATCAACACTCCTTTATGATTTTACCTATATTGTAACCCTTATCATCAGATAAATATATATAGTTGTTTTAAAACATACCCTTTTTGTGCAGCAGTTTTCTGCCTTTATAAATCTACACCTGCCAATATCTAACAGGTTGTCTATTAATTTTATAATTTTGGATGACTAAATGACCATGAAAAGGACTTTACTACATTACATAAGCTAGATGGCATTCAAGAAATCCTTATGATCTAAGAGAACCAATAACAAACGTGGACTTAATCGTGAAATGAAAAAACAAGCCGTTAAAACGTCTTAAAGATAATGTTGCTTCAACGTTTTAACGACTTCTTATGATTTCTGTGATGGAGTCTACGGGAATTGAACCCGTATTAACTGGCTGCCAGCCAGTCGTAATCCCATTATACCAAGACCCCAAAGTAGAATGCTTCAGCCAATAATCTACTGATTCATCCCCTCAATGTAAATAAACAGGAATTTATTTATTGATTATATCAAACCCAGTTCTTTTAATGCAATAGAAATTCCATCTTCATTACAACTTTTTGTTACTTTATCGGCTCTCAACTTTACACTTTCTAAAGCATTTCCCATAGCTACTCCAGTTCCAACTTTTTCAATCATTTCTAAATCATTTAAGCCGTCACCAAATGCAATGATGTCTTCTACACCATATCCATTTTCTAAAGCTACTCTCAAAACCGTATTTGCTTTTGATCCATCATGCGGCAATACATCTACTCCAGAATCATGCCATCTGACAAAACGGAATTTTGAAAACTGACCACTTTCATAAAATTGTTTTTCGTCTTCGCGGTAAAACAGCAAACATTGTACTAATGAGTTGTGTAAGTAAAAATCTCGATCGTATTTAGGAACACCATAACCTACAGATTTCATAGCTGTTGTAATTTTAACATCAGCTTCCTCATTTCTTCTTCTCAGCTTAGCTGGTGTCTCATATATGATGTCATGGTTATTTGAATCTGCTACTTGAATAAGTTTTTCTAGTTGAGCATGATCCAACGGATTTTCATAAACTTGTTCCTTATGTAAGTATCCTGCTGCTCCATTACAAACAACATAATGGCTGATCTCTAATTCATCGATAATATTTTGAGCCATAAATAAATTTCTTCCAGTAGCTATAGCCACTTCATGTCCGTTATTTTTTAGTTCTTTAATCGCTAATTTGGTGCTCTCTGGTATGTTTTTTTGATCATTGACTAATGTTCCATCGATATCAAAAAAAATCATTTTCTTTTGCATGTTTAAATACTTCCTTTCTATATTGTTGCTTATAAGACAATTGTACCCTTTATTCTCCTAGACTTCTAGACTGAAAAGAATAAAAAACATGGAAGTCCATTCATACTGGACTTCCATGTTTTTCCACTAGCTTTTATTCTTCTTCACTAAATTGGCTATTATATAGATTTGCATAAAAAGTTCCTTTTTCAAGCAATTCTTCATGCGTTCCTTGCTCAATGATTTCACCCTGATCCATGACTAAAATCAAATCAGAGTCTCGGATCGTAGATAGACGATGGGCAATGACAAAGCTTGTTCTGCCTTCCATAACCTTTTTCATCGCTTTTTGAATCAAACTTTCTAAACGTGTATCTACTGAACTAGTCGCTTCATCTAGAATCAATATTTTCGGATTGGAAATCACTGCACGCGCAATGGTCAACAGTTGTTTCTGTCCTAATGAAACATTTGAGGTTTCTTTGTTCAATTTCATATTGTACCCATCAGGCAATGTCCGTATAAAATGATCCACGTTCGCTGTCTTGGCTGCTTCCACCACTTCTTCATCAGTTGCATCAAGTTTACCAAAGCGAATATTTTCAGCAATCGTTCCGCTATAGACCCAAGCATCTTGTAAAACCATGCCAAATAATGAGCGGACATCTTGTCTGGACATTGATTTTGTATCGATACCGTCAATTTTGATAGCCCCTTTATCCACATCGTAGAAACGCATCAATAAATTAATCAACGTTGTTTTCCCTGCTCCTGTAGGCCCAACAACAGCTACCGTTTGCCCTTTTTTCACCGACACATTCAAATCAGTAATCAATGGTTTTTCTTTGTCATAACCAAAAGCAACATGTTCGAAATCTACATTACCTTCTATAGTAGCCGGTAATACATAATCTGTTTCATTAATAATTTCTTCTGGTTCATCTAAAATTTCAAACACACGATTAACCGCTGCTGCTGCACTTTGAATCACACCAGATAGTTGTGTGATTTGAGAAATAGGCTGGTTAACTTGCCAGATGTATTGAGTAAAAGCTTGTAAGTTTCCTAAAGACAAGTTTCCCATAATAACCAAGTACCCACCGCCGACCGCTATACCAAAATAAGCCAGGTTGGATACAAATCCTACTAAAGGACTCATTATCCCAGAAATAAAGGCAGCTTTGAAACCATAGTTGTTCAATGTTGCATTGATTCCTTTAAATTCTTCTAATTTGTCTTTTTCTTTTCCATAAAGTTTGATTTCAGTAAACCCACTAAAACTTTCTTGCACGTGTCCGTTCATCGCCCCTAATGATTCTTGTTGCCCTTTAAAATAAGGTTGTGATTTTTTGATAATGGCTTTTGAAATAATAAACGAAAGTGGAATGGTTACCATGATCACTAACGCTAAGGGAACAGAGATATACAACATCATTGTTATAGCAAACACAATTCCCATAAATGAATTGACCATTTGAATCAGACTTTGTTGCATCGCATTACTGATGGAATCAACATCGTTTGTGACACGACTCAATATATTACCTTGTTGATTTCGGTCAAAGTAAGAGACTGGAAGTCGATTGATCTTTAGCTCAATTTCATTTCTTAAATCACGCATGGTATTTTGAACAACATTCGTCATAATATAAGAAGATAAATACAAAGTAATTTGATAAATAGCTGCCATACCCAAGATAATGATGACAATATTACGAATATAAGGAAAATTAACTCCTGCATTCGGAACATCGTTCAACATATCGGAAACATTTTCACCTAACTCTGTCATAGCTAATCCAATAATGTAAGGTTGTAGAGCATTTACGATCATGCAGACAACGGTTAAAGCAATAGCAGATAGGAAACCAATTTTATAAGGTTTGATATACTGCCAAATTCGGCGTAATGAACCTTTCATATGACTCACTCTAACTCCTCCTTCGACAACTGTGATGAGGCAATATCATAATAGACATCAGATTTTTTTAATAATTCTGCATGCGTTCCTTGAGCAACTACCACACCTTTATTTAATACAATAATGTTATCTGCATGCATAATGGTCCCCACTCGTTGGGCAACAATCAAGACTGCTGCATTTTTAGTTTCCATTTTTAAACGTGCTCTTAATTTTGCATCTGTTTGATAGTCCAGTGCAGAAAAACTATCGTCAAAAATATAAATATCCGGTTTTTTTATGATGGCACGTGCTATTGATAGTCGTTGTTTTTGTCCACCCGACATATTGCTTCCACCTTCAGATAAAAACTCATCAAATTGATCCGGTTTTTTCAAAATAAAATCTTTTGATTGGGAAATATCAGAAGCTTCCTCAATTTCTTTATTGTTGGCATTCCATTTTCCATAACGCATATTGTCAGTAATTGTTCCGGTAAACAACAAAGCTTTTTGAGGAATGTAGCCTATCTTTTGGCGTAAAGCACTTAATTTATAGTCTCTAACATCTACGCCATCGACTAAAATACGGCCTTTCGTAACGTCGTAAAATCGAGGAATCAACTGAATTAAGCTCGATTTCCCACTACCTGTACTTCCAATAAATGCAGCAGTTTCACCAGGTCTCACTGTAAAACTCACATTTTCGATAACCGGTTCTTCGGTATTTCCAGGATAAGCAAACGTCACATCTTCAAAAGTTAAGTAACCATGTGTTTCAGTTTCAGTTACACCATTTTCATTTTCTGTAATAGACGGTACAGTAGTTAATATTTCTTCGATCCGTCTAGCTGAAACGGCTGCTCTTGGGTACATAGTAAAAATATTAGCAAACATCATAAATGAAAAGAGAGCATGAAAAATATATTCTATAAATGCAACTAAACTCCCTACTTGAAGATTTCCAGTATTTATTTCTATAGCCCCTAACCAAATAACAACTACAAAAATACAGTTAAAAATAATTGAGAAAGTCGGCATGGCTAAAGCCATCAATTTAAATAATTTTTTAGAAACATTCATATAATTGTCATTAACTTTATAAAATCTGCTTTCTTGAAACTTTTCTTTTACAAATGCACGAATCACTCTTAAGCCGGTTAAGTTTTCACGTAAGTTTAAGTTAATCTCATCCAAATTAATTTGTTGTCTATTGGATAATGGTGCAGAGTGCTTTCCAATGAAATAAACGATCCCAATTAAAAAAGGGACTGCAATCAACACGACATAAGACAATGACGGGCTGGTCCGAATGATCATGATAAAACTAGAAATGAACATTAGCGGTGTCATCATTCCTACTCGTAAAACCATCTGCATGAACACCATAATTTGAAATGCATCATTTGTTGTGCGTGTCACTAATGATGAGACACCAAATTCGTTGTATTCTTTGTGGGAAAAAGACTGTACTTTTTCAAAAATATCATTACGAATATCACGAACGAGTCTTGTAGTGATTTTACTAACCGTATATGCTAGTCCGATTAACCCAATCAATCCAATAATAGAAATGACAAACATCCATTTCCCATAATAAGTTACAACGTCAAAATCATTAAACATCAACCCTTTATTGATTAGCTGTGCCAATAAAGTGGGCAATCCTAGTTCAATCAAGATGAAACCAAAAACGCACAAAAAATTTAACAAGACTAATTTTTTATACTTCATTGTATATCTCCACATTAAATTCATTTTCTCATCTCCCTTAAAAAATTAGTCTATCTCTGATGATTTTTTATTTTTTACCTTTAAAATTAAAAATATACTTTCAGTCTGTTTATACCCTGCGTCATCAAAAAACATCTATTACAATATAGCATATTTTCTTCTGAGTACGAATAGCCAATTTCTATTATTTTTCGCACCAACTAACTTTCTATACTTAATTAATGAATTATGGTAAAATAAATTTAGCTGTTGTGTACTTACCACAACCACTAGTTCGGGAAAAAACTAAACTGAATAAAAGAAGAATCAGAATTTTTTTCTAGTAGCTTTACATTCATGTTAAGGAATTAAACTGACGTGGTTTTCGTTTATCATCTTTGAATAAACTTCAATAGATTGATTTTTTCGTAATGCAAAACACTTCACCAATTTTTTTATAAAAAAGACTAACGTTCTACCTTTATAGAGAGAACGTATACAGAGGAGAGAAATAAATGATTTTTAAAGTCAATTATCAAGAAACAAAATTAAGAAACCCAAAAAGAGAAGACACTCAAACACTTTATCTAGAAGCCGGAAGTGTTGTTGAAGCACGTGAATTGGTTGAACAAAATACCCCCTACAATATTGAACTTGTTCAACAAATTGATGGAAAGTATCTTGAATACGAACAAAATAGCCCAGATTTCAAGTTAGTGGAGTTTAACTAATGAAACCTTCTATAAAAAATAATGAAGCTGCTGTCTTTGCCATTGGGGGTTTAGGGGAAATTGGTAAAAATACGTATGGTGTTCAATTTCAAGATGAAATCATCATTATTGACGCCGGTATTAAATTTCCTGAAGACGACTTATTAGGAATCGATTATGTTATTCCTGATTACAGTTACATCGTTCAAAATATCCATAAAGTTAAAGCTTTAGTTATCACACATGGACATGAGGATCATATTGGAGGTATTCCTTTCTTATTAAGACAAGCCAATATTCCAATTTATGCCGGACCATTAGCTTCTGCTTTAATTCGTAACAAATTAACTGAACACGGTTTATTGCGTGATACAGTATTGCATGAAATTGGTGAAGATGACGTTATAAAATTCCGTAAAACAAGTGTTAGTTTTTTCAGAACGACACATAGTATTCCCGAAGCTTTTGGTATTGTCGTTAAGACACCACCCGGCAACATCGTTCTAACTGGAGATTACAAATTTGATTTCACTCCAGTGGGCAAACCAGCAAACTTGCACAGAATGGCTAAAATAGGCGATGAAGGTGTACTAGCTCTTTTATCTGATAGTACTAATGCTGAAATCCCTACTTTCACTAAATCTGAACAAGTCGTTGGAGAATCGATCACAAGTATCATGCAAAAAGTAGAAGGCCGTATCATTTTTGCGACTTTTGCTTCTAACATTTCTCGCTTGCAACAAGTTGCAAATGCAGCAATCAAAACAGGACGCAAAATAGCTGTTTTTGGTCGTAGTATGGAATCGTCTGTTACAACTGGTCGTCAATTAGGCTATATCACAGCTCCAGAAGAAACCTTTATAGAACCTAGAGAAATTAATCGCCTTCCTGCAAAGGAAAGCATTATTTTATGTACAGGATCACAAGGTGAGCCAATGGCAGCCTTGAGTCGTATCGCTAATGGTACCCATCGTCAAATTTCTATTCAACCTGGTGATACAGTAATTTTTTCTAGCTCTCCTATCCCAGGAAATACTTCAAGTGTAAATCGTGTTATTAATTTACTCTCTGAAGCTGGTGCAGATGTTATTCATGGAAGAGTAAATAATGTTCATACTTCTGGACATGGTGGTCAACAAGAACAAAAATTGATGCTTCGTTTAATGAAACCTAAATACTTTATCCCTGTTCATGGTGAATATAGAATGCAAAAAATTCATGCGGGTCTTGCTGAATTGGTAGGAATTCCTAAAGAAAATTCTTTCATCTTAGATAATGGAGATGTTATAGCTTTAACGGCTGATTCAGCCAGAGAGGCTGGACACTTCGAAGCTGGAGATGTCTATGTAGATGGTAAAGGAATCGGAGATATCGGAAACGTCGTTTTACGTGACCGTAAGTTGCTGTCTGAAGAAGGATTGGTTGTCGTAGTTGTAACAATCGATTACAAATCTAAAGAAGTACTAGCAGGTCCTGATATCTTGTCTCGCGGATTTATTTATATGCGTGAATCTGGAGAATTAATCAATGATGCACAACAAGTTATGACTAAAAGTTTAAATAAAAGTTTAGCAAACGATAAAGTTACCGAACAATCTTTAAAAAATACTATTATCGAGAGTTTGAAACCATTCTTATTTGAACGTACTGAAAGACACCCTATGATTTTACCGGTTATTATGCCAGTTTAATCCATTAAAAAAAAGGCTTACCCGACATTTTTAAAATGTCTGGTGAGCCTTTTTTTTAGTGTTCAATAAAGTGGTAGATTGGTTCTTCGCGTTCTTTATCATAATTAACTTGTAAGTCGTATCCGCTAAAAAACCATTCATCGTTTTTATCAATAAAGTAAATGACCCCATTAATAATGGTTTCAGCTAAGACATCAGTGGGTTGAGTTACTTCCATTCCGACCGAAAATCCTTCATGGACTTCAGTGCTTCCATATACTTTCCCCAAAAATCGAACACCATTACCCTTTTCGAGACCTACCTCATTTTCAAACCATTCTTTAGCATTATCTGTTATTTCAATTTTCATAGTAAGTTTCACAGAAACGATTCTCTGTGATTCCTCCTCTCATACGACCATATTATCATTATTAATAATACCATAATTAAAGATGCAACAACGTTTGTTTTTCTTGGAACGTATCTCTATGGCATTTGATTTTCCAACCAATCAATTTCTTTAATACCACCAACAATCATAAGCGTATCATTCACCTGAATAACGGCATCAGCTGCAGGAGAAATAATCATCTCTTGTCCTCGTCGAATTCCAATAACATTTAATCCATAACGTTGTCTAAAATTTAATTCTAGAAGTGTTTTATTAAAAAACTTTGGGTTTGTTACTTTTAATTCAACCAATGAATACTTATCTGATAATTCTAAATAATCCACTACGTTTCTTGAAACTAAATGATGCCCGATTCGAATACCCATATCTCTTTCAGGATGGATAACATGATCGGCTCCTATTTTTTCTAGTACTTTTCCATGGTATTCATTTTGGGCTTTCGCTGTAATGTATGGATTACCCATTTCTTTAATCATTAATGTAATTAATATACTTGCTTGAATATCTTCACCAATAGCTATAATGACATGATCAAAATTTCTAATACCTAGTGATCTTAAGACACTTTCATCTTGAGCATTTGCGACAACTGCATGAGTGGCTATATTCATATATTCATTTACTTTATCTTCACTAGAATCAATCGCCAATACATCATGTCCACTTTCTACAAGTGTTCGACAAATACTGCTCCCAAAACGGCCTAAACCAATAACTGCAAAATTTTTCTTCATCTCTTTACCAACTTTCATTTCCCTAATTATATGCTAGTTCCTATCAACTTCATTGTACTTGTTTACCCTACTTTACTCAATAAGGTGATGTTTAAAAGCATAAATAGCTGCTTGTGTCCGATCTTCAACTTCTAACTTAGCTAATATATTTGAAACATGTGTTTTAACTGTTTTTAAAGTTATGAAAAGTGCGTCAGCAATTTCTTGGTTAGAATTACCTTGAGCAATCAACATAAGAATCTCTTGTTCACGATTGGTTAGATCCTCATGCAATTGATGAACATGCTTTTTAGTTAAACGTTCCATCATTTTTCCGGTTACTTCCGGTTCTAGAATCGTTTCACCCTTATATGTAGAGCGAATCGCATTCGCAATTGTACTCGCTGTCGACGTTTTTAAAATATAGCTGGACGCTCCTGCTTCCAGTGCAGGATAGACTTTTTCGTCATCAATAAAACTGGTTACAATAACGATTTTTGCTTCAGGCCATTCTTTCATAATAGCTTTTGTAGACTCGATGCCATCCATTATATCCATCACTAAATCCATCAAAATAACGTCTGGACGCAGCTCCATTGCCTTTTCGAAACCAATTTTCCCGTTCTCTGCTTCTCCTATAACCTCTATATCGCTTTGGATGGATAAATAAGAAGAAACCCCTAATCGAACCATTTCATGATCGTCCACTAATAATACTTTAATCATATCGTCCCTGCCCCTTTTTCGATTTTAGTCATAAGTGGTATTTTTATCTCAACACTTGTTCCCTTATTTTTAAAACTAATAATCTTGCATGTCCCACCCATTCCGATTACTCGTTCATTAATGTTCTGCAACCCATAATTCCCAGCTTTATTTTCAGTCGTATTGAAACCAATTCCATCGTCAATGACTCTCAATAAAACAGATTGATCAATGACGTGCAAGTAAACCTCTAATTCGTTTGCTTTTGAATGGCGCAATGTATTGGAAAGAAGTTCTTGAACGATACGAAAAAGATGATCTTCTATTCCATTTGGTAGTGAAACATCTTCAATATCCCATTTTAATTCAATTTGAATTTTTGTACGGAGCTCATTTAACAGTTGTTCAATCCCTTTTTTCAATGACTTTCCTTCTAAATTAACGGGTCTTAAATGAAGCAATAAAGCCCGCATTTCAGCCTGAGCTTCGTTTACAATAGATTCTATTAATTTTACTTGTTTTTGTAAAGCTCCGCTCGTTTCATACATTTGCTCATTTAAAGCAGACAACATCATCATAGCTGCAAACAATTGTTGACTGACTGAATCGTGTAATTCACGTGCCAAACGACTCCGTTCAGATACCAGAATTTCTTCTTTCGTCTGACCATTAATAGAGTTGGCTGAATTGCTGTTCATTTGTACTTCATTAGCTAAAGTCACCAGTTTTTCACGAATATCTATGAGCGCTCTTTTCAATTCATCAGAAAAAAAATAATCTTCTTCATTTTTAGCAAGCAGTTGATCGAAAGTCTCTTTTGAATAATCTCCCTTTACAAGAGTGTGAAGAGTCTCTTCTATGTGCTGCCACTGGCGTTTGTTCAGATAATAAACACCCAGTGTGACACCTAGACCAATCGCAGCTGAGACAGCCAGTAAATACCCAATAAAAGGAATATAAAAAAAACGTGTTGTAAAAATATCTAAATACCAACTTTCAGGAGAATACGCAAAGCTGTAACTAGCTATAATAACAAAAAACAACATAAATATAATGATACTACTGGAGAAAAAAAGCGATTGAATGGCTTTATGCTTCATATTGCAATCACCTCTAAATCTCCAACTAAAACGTTTGTTATGATTTTTAATGTTCTGGCTTGGTCTTCATAATGCTTACTATACATTTTAACGGATTCATTCTCCAAAATATACTGTTGCCCCTCAAATGCAATTTTTCCTTTAATAGCACTGTGCTCAATCATGATACCAATACCATTGGGAACTAAAATACGTGTTTTCCCAAACCCTTTTCGAATAACAATATAACTTTCATTTTTGGGAAGAATAGTATTTCCCAGATCAATGATCGTGTCTCCCATAAAAATTGAAAAATTAATATCATCCCATTCATATATTGTGTTGCCGATTCTTTCATTTCCCAACCAATTTCGTTTAAAGCGTTTGGCATTCTTTGGCAAACTATCAGTTGTTTCAACAACTACAATATCTTTTTCATTCCATGGAGCTTGCTGGAAATTAAAAGAATCCATTTTTGAAAATACTTTTCCATAATTTAGATAAAGAAAGACAACTCCTACAATTAGTATATACCAAAAACCGGCTAACGACATTAGTGCAAAAGCTGTTAAAAAGATTCCAACAACTAAAGGCATTTTCCTTTTTCTTTTTTGTTGCTTACGGTTTAAAAAAATCAACCAACAGCCAACAGCAAAGAGCCCTAATATAAATAGATTATGAATCAGCTGGTATAAAGCTACTATCAATAAGAGTGATTCAATTAGTAAGAACCATTTCCAATTATTTTTCATACCCTTTAAGTCCCCTTTGCTATGTTTCTTTTATCCAGTATACCGTTTTTAACTCATTATGTAATGTTCTTTAGCATGAGCTCTAACTAAGACTAAAGATGTAGTATATTCCAAAAAAAATAAAAGCTGCTCAATGAGTAGCTTTTATTAAAAAAAACATTAAATCAACTAATTTTTACAATTCTAACGAACATATCTCCACCTGGAGTCCCAAAAGTAACTTCACTACCTACTTTTTTGCCCATTAAAGCTTTAGCAATAGGTGAGTCATTTGAAATTAATCCCTTGAAAGGATCAGCTTCTGCGCTACCAACAATCGTATATTCTTCTTCATCACCATCTGGTAATTCAATAAATGTTACTTTTCTGCCTAATGAAACTTCATCTGATGCAGTATTTGAGTTATCAATAATCTCAGAAAAACGCAACATATTTTCAATAGTTGTTACTCTTCCCTCAACAAAAGCTTGTTCATCTTTCGCCGATTCATACTCAGAATTTTCAGATAAATCTCCAAAACTACGAGCAATCTTAATTCTTTCTACAATATCTTTACGTTTAACCGTTTTAAGATATTCTAATTCTTCTTCTAACTTTTGTTTGCCATCTAATGTCATTGGATATACTTTTTCAATCATTTAATGCGATCTCCTTTATTAGAATCATATCTGATTCTTGCTTTCACTATTTAGTTGAAAGCGTAATTATATTTTCAATATTGACAAGATACCATGTAGAATTCTATTTGTAAACCAAAAATTTTAATTTCTTCAAACTTTTAATTCAACTATCATATTTTTTAAGAACCTACTTTGACTTTTAAATTTTAGACTCTTCAACTAATATACTTCTAATTTTTGTCGTCATAAGATCAATCGCTACTTGATTGGTTCCACCTTCTGGAATAATAATATCTGCATATTTTTTTGAAGGTTCAACAAATTGATGATGCATCGGTTTCACGACAGTCAAGTACTGTTCAATCACTGAATTAAGTGTACGGCCTCGTTCTTCTATATCCCGTTTGATTCGGCGAATAATACGTATATCGTCATCTGTATCTACGTATACTTTTATATCCATTAATTTTCTTAATCGCGGGTCTTCTAAAATTAAGATTCCTTCAAGGATGATAACCTCTTTAGGTTCTTGAATGATGATTTCTTTACTTCTAGTATGCGCAGCATAGTCATAGACTGGCTTTTCAATTGATTTGTAGTGAATCAAATCTTCTAAGTGCTGAATAAGCAAATCTGTATCGAACGCAAATGGGTGGTCATAATTTGTTTTTAAACGCTCTTCAAAGGATAAGTCATCTTGATTTTTATAATAAAAATCTTGTTCCAACATTAAAATGGAATGACCTGTAAACTGATTGTAGATTGCACGACTGACACTAGTTTTTCCACTACCAGATCCTCCAGTTACTCCAATCACTATTGGTCTCTTGTTGTTCGTCATACTTATTCCTCTTCCCTTATGAAAAGCATTGGATCAATTGATCCAATGCTCTTTTATTTCTTTTTTCCAATTTATTAAATCTGATCAATCAACATATTCAGCTTTATATTCTAAATGCTGTTCATATGTTTCAGCGTAGTAGATTTTTCCAGTTTCCATATCAGCTAAAAAGTACATATACTCTGATTCAGTTGGCTGTAAAGTTGCTTTTATAGCATCTGCACTTGGACTGTTAACCGGTCCGGGACCAAATCCAGGGTGCACATATAAATTATAGGGAGAATCTACTGAAACATCTTTATTTGATATATATTCCTTATGCTCATCTAATGCATACAAAACAGCAATATCCGTTTGTAGAGGCATATCGATTGCTAAACGGTTATAAAAAACACCAGCAATCTTTTTCCGGTCTTCTAATGTAAATCCTTCACGTTCGACTAGAGAAGCAATTGTTAAAATATCTTGTACAGTTCTATTGGACTCTTTAATTTCAGGATAAAAACCTGTCATTTCTTCATCCATTCTACTAATCATGTTCTCAATCAGTTCTTCTAATGTCATTTCTTCCGGAAAATCATAAGTAGCAGGAAAAAGATATCCTTCTAATCGATACCGTGTATCCTCTGCTTCAAGAGCTGAAGTTAATAACTCAGGATATTTGGTTTGCATATCCGTTACAAATGACTCATCTTGAATAGCCGTTAAAAAATTTTCTTTAGTATACTCTGAATTTTCAGCAATAGTATCTCCGATTTGATCAATCGAAGTGCCTTCTTTAACTAATACTTTTATTCCTTGATAACTTTCAGCTGTTCCGCCTTCTTGAAGTTGATCGATAATCGAATCAAGAGACATTGACGGAGAAAAGGCATAGTTTCCTGCTTGAAAGTCCGTTTCATTGTTCATACGGACATAATAACTAAACACTATGGCACTTTTTATAATGCCGTTATCTTGTAAAATTTGTGCGATATCTTTTGAACTCGAACCTGTGGGAATTTCTACCACTACTTCAGTTTTATTTTCTGTATCTAATGGTTCTAACGATGTCGTTACATACTGATAACCTATTAAACCAAAAAGAATCAACAGAATAATAAATGCTGCTAAAATGCTAAGTACAATTTTCTTAACCAATGATTTTTCTTTTTGTCTTTCACTTACATTACCAGTTAAATCGGTTTTTACTTCTTTAGTATTTTTTGTTTGGTTGTTCTTATTTCGTTTTGACAAAAAGTGACCCTCCTAAACTATAATAAGGTTTCCATTGATTTTTCACTTTGGCTATGACACTAACTTGTATCATTATACATGATATCTTACTTTATGAGAACAAAAAAAAGCTAACAAATCAAATTTGTCAGCTTTTTCACACGTTTTACTCATAGTTGCATTAATAAAATTAACGAATTATTCTTCTTCGTCTGCTAAGAATGTGTTTAAGACTTCTTCAATCATATCCCATTCTTCTTCAGTTTCAATTGGTTTTAATTCGCCTTGTTCTCCAGTTTCTGTTTCAATGAATGAGTAAACTTCAAGTTCAACTTCTTCTCCTTCACTTGCTCCAGCAGGATATACAAAAACGTAAGATTTGCCATAATCATCTGAGTCAAATGTAAATAAAATTTCGTATAATTGTTCGTTACCTTGTTCATCTACTAAGGTAATATGTTCATGATCGTGGTCATGTTCATGGTCGTGATCGTGGTCATGTTCATGTGACATTGGTCAACACTCCTTTAATTATGAGATAAGTTTCTTTTCTATTTTAGCGCACTATTGACTGAATTACTAGTTTTGATTTTGATTCAAATAATTCTGCAGAATCATTACTGCCGCTAGCTTATCAATAACTTTTTTTCTTTTTGCTCTAGAAGTATTTCCTTCTTCAATCAACATTCTTTCAGCCTGAACAGTCGTTAAACGTTCATCCTGTAAAATTACTGGTAAATTAAATGTTTCTTTAATTAATTCAGCATATCGAAGAGAAGCTTCTGCTCGAGGACCGATAGAATTATTCATATTCTTTGGCAAACCGATCACTACTTTTGTGACTTCATGAATCTTAATCAATTCGCCAACACGCTCTATGCCGTATTCTTCTTGTGCCTCATTAATTTTAATGATCTCAATTCCTTGTGCAGTCCAGCCGAATGGATCACTAACGGCTACACCAACAGTTTTGGAACCGACATCTAATCCCATTGTTCTCATTAAGCTTTAGGTCCACTCTCTTTCAAATAGGTTTTAACAATCTCTTCAACAATTTCATCACGTTCATGGCGTCTAATTAGATTTCGAGCATCATTGTGACGTGGAATATAAGCTGGATCTCCTGAAAGTAAATAGCCAACTATTTGGTTGATCGGATTGTATCCCTTTTCTTCTAATGCATCATGTACTAATTTTAAAGTTTCTTTGACACTTTTTTCGCTGTTGTCACCAACATTAAAACGTACTGTTTCATCTGTTGAACTCATGGTCTACACCTCAATTTCTGTAACGTCTACTCTTATTTTACAAGAAAGCACTTCAAACTACAATGGTTATCAGAAAATGATCATCATAAAATTTGTTTATTTATTTTATAACCAAAGAGGAGTTGAAACTAAAGTCTCAACTCCTCTTCATAGTTAATTATTTATTCTAAAAATCATTCTGGTTACCAGTTTTTTCATACCTTAACATGCGCGACTTAACTAAATTTAGTCTTTATCTTTAACCCATTCTACTACCTTAGCTAAAGCATCTGATAAACCTGCTGGATTCTTTCCACCAGCTTGAGCCATATCCGGACGTCCACCACCGCCGCCGCCAACAAGTGGAGCGATTGTTTTGATGAGATCGCCTGCTTTAAATCCTTTTTTAATTGTTTCTGCATCAACAGCTGTTAACAAATTAACTTTTCCATCATTTGAAAAACCGAGTGCTAAAACATTAGATACAGCATTTTGTTTCCATTGATCAGCCAATTGACGGAGTTGATTCATATCTTTTACATCAACTTCTGCAGCTACAATCGTTACGCCATTCACTTCTTGGATATTTTTAAAAATATCGCCTGCTTGATCATTAGCTAATTTTGCTTGTAACGATTCATTTTCTTTTTGAGCTTCTTTTAATTCTGTTTGTAATTGTTGGACTTTAGTTTTCACATCTTGTGTTTGCTGAGCTTTTACTAAAGCTGCAACTTCAATTAGACGTTTTTGCTCTGTTTGCAATAAAGTATAAGCTGCTTCGCTTGTTACAGCTTCAATTCTGCGAACCCCAGCACCTATTCCTGATTCAGAAACAATTTTGAAGATACCAATTTCGCTCGTATTGCTGACATGAACACCACCACATAGCTCAATAGAATAGTTTCCAACATTAACAACACGGACCAAATCGCCGTATTTTTCGCCAAACAATGCCATTGCTCCCATTTCTTTAGCACTAGCGATATCCGTTTCCACTGTAACTACAGAGATGGATTCCCATATTTTTTCATTTACAATTTGCTCCATTTGATCTAATTCATCTCGTGTAACTTGACCAAAATGAGTAAAGTCAAAACGCAAATGATTTGGTGTAACTAATGAACCAGCTTGGTTAGCGTGTTCACCCAAAATATCTTTTAAGGCTTGATGCAATAAATGAGTAGCCGTGTGGTTTCGAGTGATTTTATTTCTTAAGGATTTATCAACTTCCAATACATAGGTTTCTCCCACGGTCAGAACTTCAAGCACTTCAACTATATGCAGTGGTTGTCCTGCTGGAGCTTTTTTAACCTCTACCACTTTAGCGATAAGTTTACCAGTCGTATCTTTGACAACACCCTTATCGGCAACTTGTCCACCCATTTCAGCATAAAATGGTGTTTGATCAAAAATTAAACGGACACGTTCTCCAGGTTGTGCTGAAGTCACAAGCTCTTCATCAGTTGCAATCACTTCTAAAGTACCCATTTCAGTTGTTTTATCGTACCCTACAAAGATACTATCTTCTTTTAGATCAGAGAATAATTTTGTTTGGACGCCCATCGATTTCTCACCACTTCGAGCAGCTCGCGCACGATTTCTTTGAGCAGTCATTTCTTTTTCGAATCCTTCATGATCTACGTTAAAGCCTTCATCTTGTGCGTATTCTTCGGTCAATTCAACCGGAAATCCATACGTATCATACAATTTGAAAATATCAGATCCTACAATGCTTGTTTCACCTTTTGCTTTTAATTCAGTGATTCGTTCATTTAAAATAGTTAAGCCATCATTAATGGTTTCGTGGAATCGCTCTTCTTCATTTTTGATCACTTTAACGATGAAATCTTCTTGTTCTAATATTTCAGGGTAAAAACTATCCATGATGCTTCCAACAATAGGAACTAATTTATACATAAATGCTTCATCAATACCTAATTTTTTTCCATGCATAACTGCTCGGCGCAATAAGCGACGTAATACATATCCGCGTCCTTCATTTGATGGTAACGCACCATCTCCGATAGCAAAGCTTACTGCACGGACGTGGTCTGCAATGACTTTAAATGAAATATCGTCCGTTGGATTTTTACCGTACTTTTTAGTTTTGCTCAAGGTTTCTACTTTTTTAATAATTGGCATAAATAAATCTGTTTCAAAGTTTGTTGGCGCATCTTGTAAAATGGAAACAACCCGCTCTAACCCCATACCTGTATCAATGTTTTTATTTGGTAGCGGCTCATAGGTGCCGTCTGGTTTATGATTGAATTCTGAAAATACTAAATTCCAAATTTCCAACCAACGTTCATTTTCTCCTCCTGGGTAGTTCTCAGGATCATTTTCAGCTAAATCATTGAAGGCTTCTCCTCGATCATAAAAGATTTCAGAATCTGGACCACTTGGGCCAGCTCCAATGTCCCAAAAATTATCAGCCACATCTACTATATGATCATCTGTTAATCCGATTTTTTCTTTCCAAATCTTTTTAGCTTCTGTATCTTCAGGGTATACCGTGACATACAATTTTTCAGGTTCTAATCCCAACCATTTATCTTCTGTTAAAAACTCCCATGCCCATTCAATAGCTTCTTCTTTAAAGTATTCCCCTATTGAAAAGTTTCCAAGCATTTCAAACAAAGTATGGTGACGAGCTGTTTTCCCAACATTTTCGATATCATTTGTACGAATACTTTTTTGAGCATTTGTAATTCTTGGATTTTCAGGTATCACTGAACCATCAAAATATTTCTTTAATGTTGCTACACCGGAATTAATCCACAATAGCGTTGGGTCTTCAAAAGGAACGAGTGATGCACTAGGTTCCACTTTGTGTCCTTTTGATTCAAAAAAGTCTAAAAATAATTGACGAACTTCATTGCTTGATAATTTTTTCATCGTTTTCTTCCTTTCAAATTTAACTCGTGTATTTATAAAAGAGCACAAAAAAAGTCCAACAACAACATTGCCAGACAAGGACGAACGAATCGCGGTACCACCTTGTTTGCAATGACGTCATTTGACTGTTCATTACCTCTTAAGTCTCGATAACGCGAGAAACGATAGTATTTCTACTATTTTAATAAGGGAGCATTGATTTAATTTTGTTAGTTTTCTTTCAGCCATGGAAAACTTTTCTTTAAACAAGTGATTAAATAAATTTATCCTTAGTACGCTTTAAAGTATAGGAGAAGATGTACAACTTGTCAATAAATAAAAGTACATTTCTCACTACATCCCTTTAGATAATAGTCTTTTCTTTAGCTAGAGTAAACCCACGTCCCCAAACTTCACTCGCACTCATCACCACTACAAATGCATTTTCATCTACATCTAAAACAGCATCTTTTAAGAACGTAAATTCTTGTTCAGCCACAACACACATTAGCATTTGTTTATCTGAATTGCCATATCCGCCTTTAATACCCCAGTTCGTCACTCCACGATTAACCGTATTAAAGATTGCTTGTTTTACTTCTGATGGATATTCAGAAATGATCATGACAGTCTTAGAATGATTAAACCCAACTTGTACAACGTCGATAGTACGACTAATAACAAACAGCGAGATAATGGAATACATAACAACTTCACCATCAAAAACAAGTAGTGCACATACAATTACTAATCCATCAATTAACGCAACACTCATACCTAAAGGCAATTTTATGTACTCATGAATCATTTGAGCGATAATACTTGTCCCACCGGTTGATGCTTTTGCTCTAAATACAATACCTAAACCAATACCGGTTAAAATACCTCCAAATAAAGCTGCTAATAAAGGTGTATTCGTCCATGGTTTGACAAAGTCTAGCATTCCAATGAATGCAGGTAATATTAAACTTCCTAAAATAGTTTTATATCCTGCTTCTTTTCCTAAAAATATAAAACAAATTAACAATAATGGTATATTGAAAGCTAACTGTACGATTGAAGGATCCCAGCTAAAGACGCTTTTCGTAATTGTACTGACCCCACTGATACCGCCCGAAATAATTAAATTTGGCAATAAGAATGCATTAAATGATAAGGCTGCAATAAACGAGCCTACCACAATGTAAAGAATGTCAATTACTCCTAGTGTATATTTGTTTGATAATAGTTTTTTCTTCATATTTGTCCATCCTTCCTAAACGTGAAACAAAATCCTTGTTTATTCTAACACTTTCAATTAGTTTGTAACTGTTTTTTTTGATTTTCTCATAAATTTACTTCGAATTTAATTTTTATTTGTTTTATAATGTAAAGTGGCGCAATTATAAAAGCAAGTCAAAAGGAGTACTCATGTCGACAATTAAACATTATCATCTTATTATTAACGAGCTTTCAGGTTCTGGTAAAGGAAAAAAAGTCAGTCACCAAATTGGTAACTTGCTGATGGCTCAGCAGATAAGTTTTACTGTACATAAGTCTGCTTATCACGGACATACTGTGGAATTAACTAAAGTGTTAGCTCATGAAATAGAGGAAGAACACAATCTGTCTCATTCAATTATCGTTATTGGTGGTGATGGAACCTTGCACGAAGTTCTTACAGGTTTAGGTGAACAATATGCCCACATCCCAGTAGGGTATATCCCCGCAGGCTCTGGTAATGACTTTGCACGAGGAACAGGTATTTCAAAAGATCCAAAAAAAGCTTTAAAACAGATTCTTACCGCTCAACAAGCAACAAAATTAGATATCATTGAATATTACGACCACAATCAACAAAATACGGGTTATGCTGTAAATAATGTTGGTATCGGATTTGATGCGGCTGTCGCAAAAAGAGCAAACCTTTCTCCATCTAAAGTATTTTTAAACAAGTTAGGGCTGAGCTCTTTTGTTTATTTTGCTAGTCTAGTTCAAGTCTTTTTTAAGCAAAGTGCTTTTCCTTTGAGCGTTATAACAAATGGCGACACAACTCAGTTTGACGATGCTTTTTTAGTTATTATCAATAGTCACCCTTATTTTGGCGGCGGCATCCCGGTTTCACCAAAAGCTTCTCAAATAGACGGAAAATTAGATTTGATTATTTTACCTAAACACTCGTTTGCTAACTTATTGTATCTTTTTGTGTTAATGATCTTTGGAGGAAAACATTTAACTCATAAAAATGTGTATTACTATCAAGCACCCTCTATCTCTCTCAAAACAACTTCAAAAATAGATTCAAACGCCGATGGGGAAATATTGGTGGATCAACCAATTGATTTTCAACTCAAAACCAGCTCACGTTATTTTTGGATTTGAATATAACGTCTTCCTTGTGCATAAAAAAAGTTCCAGAAGAAAAATCTTCTGAAACTTTTTTTATACACTTGGTACTATGCCATCCATGCCAATCATCGGATCAATCGCATTGGATTGAATCATTTCGATTGTCAGACGATAATTCTTCGGTTCTTCTTTATTTATCGTTTCACCTTTATTTTCTGTTTCTGATGATAGAGTAGAAATAGAATCGGAAAGTTCTGTTTCTTTTAGCTTATCTTTATTAGCAGGCATTTTCACAACAAGTTCAACATGTTGGTCTTCTCCTAATAAACGTTCCGTCAATGTCGTTAGTCTGGTTGCGGAAGATTTTGCTACACATTCCTCAAAGGCATTAGGTTCACCACATAAAATAAGCAATTCACTGCTTCTTGTAATGCCTGTATACAGTAGATCACGTCTCAACATACGGTGATAATTTTGTACCATAGGTAAGATAACCATTTTAAATTCTGATCCTTGAGACTTATGGATTGAACAACAGTAGGCCAAAGTAATTTTCATCCATTCATTTCGTTTATAGACAACTTCATTAGCATCAAATTGAATGACAATTTCATCTACCTTATCTTCGGTTTCTTTGGACAAATTGATTCCAACAATTTCGCCCATGTCTCCATTAAATACATTCATTTCAGGATAATTTACTAGCTGTAAGACTTTATCTCCAATACGGTAATTCTTATCGTTAAATTTAACTTCTTTTCGTCTGCCAGAAGGATTTGGATTAAAGATTTCTTGCATCATTTTATTCAATGCATCTATCCCCGCTGGACCTCGGTACATGGGGGCCAAAACTTGAATATCTTGGGCAGTGAATCCTTTTTCTTTAGCCTTTTCTACTACTTGACGAATGACAGGTTCAATTTGATAGGTAGTACATTGAAAGAAAGATCGGTCTTTTTTATTTTTCGTGAAATCTGCAGGGAGTTGCCCTTCCTTAATAGCATGTGCTAATGAAATAATGGAAGACCCATCGTCTTGTCGGTAAATTTCAGTTAACTCTCTACTAGGTATCTGTTTTGCACGAATGAGATCGTGCAAAACTTGACCAGGACCCACAGAAGGCAACTGATCTTTATCTCCTACAAAGATGACTTGCATATTTTGTGGGACTGCTCTTAACAATTGATTCGCTAGCCACGTATCCACCATAGACATTTCATCAACGATCAATAATCCGCCTTCTAGTTCTCGATCAGAGAGCTCCGCATTTGGCTTTTCTTGGCCATTTAACCCTAAAAGACGATGAATCGTACTACTTGGTAATCCCGTAGATTCATTCATTCGTTTAGCTGCACGTCCTGTAGGGGCGGCCAAAAGAATCGGAAAGATCTTATCGTGGTAATCATCTATCTCTAAAGACAAGCCATTTAATTCGGCAAACAAAGTCACGATTCCATTTAATACCGTTGTTTTACCAGTACCCGGCCCCCCAGTCAGAATAAATAAAGGCGAGACAACTGCTTCTTCAATTGCTTCGATTTGTGAATTTCCATACTGGATACCTAATTTTTTTTCCATTTTACGAATTTCTTTTTGAACATTATGTGCTGGATACTGAATTTTCTTACTGTTTTCCATTAACCGTTTTACAGAGTTTGCAATTCCCCATTCAGCAGCATATAACGAGTTGATGTACAGCTTGTGCTGATCTTCAATTAATTTATTTTCTTCAATCAAGTTTAATAATTCTTTTGCTACTATATCTGGTTCAATAATGAATGAACGACTTTCTTCAAGTACTCTTATGGTTTCATTCAATAATGGTTCTGCTAAAGTATACGTATTGCCTTCACTGAGACACAATTCATTTAACGAAAATGAAATAGCCGCTTGTATACGTCTAGGAGAATCTGCAGCAAAACCTAAATTTTCAGCAATGGCATCTGCTTTTTTGAACCCGATATTTTCAATATCTTCTATTAATTGATAAGGATTCTCTTGAATGATCTCTAATGTTTCTGCTTGATAGGTTTGATAGATTGTGTATGCTAATCGACTTCCAAACCCAAAGTCATTTAATCCAATAATAATTTTTTCCATTCCGTTACTGGAACGTATCGTGTTAACGATAACTTCTTTCTTTTTTTCATTTAACCCGGGAACTTTAGCTAAAACAGTTTCATCTGCATTAATTTGATCAATCGCATCTTCACCTAAAAGATCCACAATCGTTTCTGCAGTTTTTTTCCCTATTCCTGGAAACTTATCACTAGAGAGATAAGCAACGACCCCTTCGGCCGAAGTTGGTTTTTCTTGCCGATAACGCTCTGCATTAAATTGCATCCCAAATTTAGGATGCTCAATTAATTGGCCAAAAAAACGATACGTTTCATCTTCTTGGATTTGTCCAAAATTTCCCGTGACGACGATTTCTTTTTCTTTGAACGAACTATTGGTATCAACAACGCGTATTAATAATACTTTGTAAAAATTTGTCGGATTTTGATAGAAAATTGCAGCCACTTGTCCTACAAAATAGGGAGGCTCTCCTGCAAATAAATCTAAATTGTCTTGCATAACCACTTTTCTGCCTCCACCCTTTCTATCTTAGCTAATTAACAGAATTAGTCTTTTTGGTTTTTCATCATAACTTCTATGGCTTTTAACTGATCGATACGTTCCTTATATTTTATAGGATCCAATTTTTTTGATTTATTTAAGTACGCATCAACAGAATCCTGATCTTCCTTTAATGCCATTCCTACTACTCCACGTTTGAACCAAGCCTCATCATTTTGCGGAGCTTGATCAATACTTATGTCAAAATACTGTTTGGCTTCTTTAAAGGATCCTAATTGCATTAACGTGTTCCCTATAAATAAAATAACTGTCATATCCAGCTTGTCTTCTTCATAAGCACTTAAAAAGTATACCAATGCTTTTTTAGCTTGATCTAACGCTAAAAAGTTTTGCCCAATCATAACCATGGCATCTTTTTTCAAAGGTGTTTCACTAAATTGAATGACTTGATTAAAATATTCTAACGATGTTTGATAATGTTCAATTTCATAATAGAGATTTCCAAATGCATAAACAAAAATAGGATCTTTAGGGTACTTTTCAATTGCTGTTTCTAAAATGACTTTTGCATCTTCATATTTTTTCCCTAAAATAAACATGGTTGCTAAATTATAATAACTATCGCTATTTGCAGGATGATCGTTGATTTCTTCCATAAGTAATTGAATGGCCTTATTAAATTCGCCTTTTTCCCACAGCTGAAAAGCTTCATGGTTTCGATTCATACTTATTTCCTCCTTCTTGCAACTTTATTTATTTTACACCAAAATTCTATTGGATTCTACTGATGTCTCTGTTTTCTAATTATTTCAGGTTAACTTTTATAAGAAATTTTATTTTGAAGCATACACATCATATGAATTAGAAATTAAGGTAGAAAAGGATAAAAAAAAAAGCTAGGAATTTTCCCTAGCTTTTTTTACTGTATGAAGTTTTTAAACGTATTGTAATTCTTTTTTTTCATTATAAGCTGCGTCGATCGTACCGCCGCCTAAACATTCTAAACCATCATAAAAAACAACTGCCTGACCTGGTGTGATGGCACGTACAGGTTCGTCAAATTCAACTGTAGCTGTAGTTCCATCTTCATTCAAGTGAACCGTCACGCCTGTATCTGCTTGGCGGTAACGGAACTTCGCAGTACATTTAAATGTACGTGGTTTTTCTTCATTTGTTGTAAAATGAAGGTCAGAAGCTTCTAAATGTGTAGCCAGCAACCATTCATGATTAAACCCTTGTCCTACAAATAGTGTATTTGTTTCTAAATCTTTTCCGACGACAAACCATGGATCACTTGATTTTCCTCCGCCACCAATTCCTAATCCTTGGCGTTGTCCAATCGTATAATACATTAATCCATCATGTTGCCCTTTTACTTCGCCATCTACCGTCATCATTTTTCCAGGTTGAGCAGGTAAATAAGTCATTAAGAATTTTTTGAAGTCGCGTTCTCCAATGAAACAAACACCTGTAGAATCTTTTTTCTTAGCTGTCGCTAACCCAGCTTCTTCAGCAAGTTTACGTACTTCAGATTTTTGCATTCCACCTAATGGGAATAACGTTTTAGCAAGTTGTTCTTGAGATAATTGATTCAAAAAGTAAGTTTGATCTTTATTATTATCTAGTCCTCTTAGCATATGTGTAACGCCGTTTTCATCACGTTCCACTTGAGCATAATGTCCAGTAGCTACATAGTCTGCTCCTAGTTCAATAGCATAGTCTAAAAAGGCTTTGAATTTTATTTCTTTATTACACATAACATCTGGGTTAGGTGTGCGTCCTTTTTTATATTCTTCTAAAAAGTAGGTAAATACTTTATCCCAATATTGTTTTTCGAAATTAATCGAATAATATGGAATTCCAATTTGGTTCGCTACCAACGCAACATCATTGTAATCCTCTGTCGCTGTGCAGACACCAAACTCATCTGTATCATCCCAGTTTTTCATAAAAATACCCACCACGTCATAGCCTTGTTGTTTTAAAACTAAAGCTGTAACGGATGAGTCAACGCCTCCACTCATGCCAACTACGACGCGAGTCTTGCTATTGTCTTTCATTACATCACCATCATTTCAAATAGATTCTGAAAAATCTTTTTACGATTTGAAGGTCGCATTTTTTCAGTCTCTATCATTATACTAACTTTTAGTCAGAAATCAAGTTGCTTAATCTAAAATAGGGAGATGCTCATCATAGTGAACAACTCCCTTTAAGCTTTGTAATTAAAATTTTATACTTTTTCTAAAACTCCGCGTTCAACAAGGTCTGATAAAGTGAACGCTACTTTTTCTCGAATTTCTTTATATGCATCGCCATTGTAAATGTTTACTGGACGCAATCCATTGCCAGTAGTTATTGAAATTTTTAATTGTTTTACCTCATCTGAAATCACAATTTTCAATTTTACTCCTTGTTTATTCAATAAATTAGTATCCATCGTACGCATCAATTGAAAATTCCCTTTTTTAGTTTCTTCAAATCCATTGTCTCTTAATGTATATTTTTTTGCGTTAGAATTTACTTTAAACGTTTCTTTTGATCCTAATAAAGTTGCTTCTTTTTCAAATGCCATGCTATTCCCTCACTTTTTCTCTTCACTTAGTCGTAACCCTTTTCATTTCTACTATACCATAGCTTTTATCTTTTTTTCTATAAAAATCAGTAGAAATACTAAAGAGCCTGAATGTTTTCAGGCTCTTTAGTATTTCTATCTCTGTCATTAAAGTTATTTTTTTAATCTTAAACTAATGGTCGCCAGTTGTTCAGCTAGATAACTGATTTGTTTTGACGTTATTCCTAAGCCAAAACTAATTCGAATCGTTTCAGCCACAATTGGATTGTTCTCTCCATACATTGCTATTAAGACATGACTCGGATCAATATTGCCAGCAGTACAAGCTGATCCAGATGATACTGCTATGCCGCTTAAATCTAAACTCATCAACAATTGTTCAGCTGATACATTTTTGAACCACACACTTACGATATGATTTAATTGTTTATCCTCATTTCCGTTGACTTCAAATTCAATCTCTTTTTGAGTCAATTCTTCAATAAGTTGTTTACGCAATTCAAGATGTCTTTCTTTGCGCTGTTCTCTTTGAGGCTGAATAATTTCAACTGCTTTTTGCAATCCTGCAATAGCAGGAATATTCTCTGTGCCAGCACGACGTTTTTTTTCTTGTTCGCCGCCCAGCATGAAGCTTGGTAAAAAAATGGTTTCCTTCACATAAAGAAATCCAATCCCTTTAGGACCGTTAATTTTATGACCTGAAATAGATAATAAATCAATGTGGTCTCTTTTAACATCAATTTCTTCTGTTCCATAAGCTTGTACAGCATCGGTATGAAAATATGCTGTAGATTCACTTGCCTCAATTAGGTTACCAATTTCTGCTATATCCATTACGGTACCAACTTCGTTATTTGCATACATGATTGACACTAAAATGGTATCTGGTCTCAAGGCTTCTTCAACCATTATAGGATCAACTTGACCTTTTTCATTCACTGGTAGATAAGTTACTTCAAATCCTAGTTTTTCTAAATATTCCATCGGTTTCAAAACAGCATGGTGTTCCACAACTGATGTAATAATGTGTTTTCCATCTTGTTGTCTATTTAACGCCGTTTCAATAATTGCGGTATTGTCAGATTCTGTCCCACCACTAGTAATAATGATTTCACTCGGTTTGGCACCAATACTTTCAGCAAAAACTATTCGAGCATTGTCTACAATACGACGACTGTCTCTTCCGAAATTATGGATACTTGATGCATTGCCATAATGATTTTTCATTGCTTCATAAACAACTTCAATAACTTCTGGGTGTACAGGACTAGTTGCAGCATGATCAAAATACATTTTTTCCATCTAAAAAAGTCCTCCCTTATTTATCCAAACTTACAATTCTTAAAGTTTATCACTTTTCTCTATCTACAACAACCACTTATTTTGAGTAAGCATATTTATTTGTTAATTGTTTCTTCTCCCCATAATTCTGGAAATAACATCTTTAGAATACCCATCGTTAATCGGCGACCTTTGCCTTTGTAGACAAAAGCATGCATATGCATAGCAGGATTAAAATTAGCTTCTAATACCGTATAACCTAAATGTTCTTTAGTACTACGTAAATTTGTATCCGGAATAATCAAATCAATCCCACTAACTTTCGCACCAATAATCTCAGACATATCAATAGCAGCTTGTTTATAACTGTCATCAATTTCATCTGTAACATCGATGGAGTCTCCTCCAGTACTGATGTTTGAATTTTCTCTCAAATAAACAATCGTTTTCGATTCGGGGATACTTTCCATAGTATAACCTTGAGCTTTTAACATTAATTGTTCAAGTTCACCTAATTCGATTCTTTCAAGAGGCGAACGATGCTTTTCTTCCCCGCGTAAAGGATCTTCATTTTTTTCGGCAACCAATTCTTTAATTGATTTTTCACCGTCACCGACAACATTTGCAGGAGTCCGTAACAAAATGGCTGGTACCTTTCCATCTAGAACAAAAAATCGGTATTCAGTTCCAGGAACGTATTCTTCAACTAGAACAGCAGTATCTTCTTTGAATGCTATTTCAAGTGCTCTTTCATAATCCATTTTTGTAGGTGCATGTTTAAAGACAGAGATACCTAAGCCATAGTTAGTTGATTTAGGTTTTACAACGATTTGTTTTTGTTCATAACGCCAGAATGCTGTTTTTCCTTCTGCTAGAGTGGTATACTCTTCACCCGCCGGAACACGAAACCCTGCTGAATCAAGAATTTTTTTCGTAACGGTCTTATTTTCCATAATCAGTGGGGCAATATAAGAATCTTTTGATGTCATATTCCCATTTTTAACAAATTCACTATGTTGATCAAACGTTAACTTTAAAAATTGATCTTGTGCATCTAAAATGTCTATTTGTATGCCTTTTTTTAGAGCATCAAATAACAATAGTTGGGTAGACATTTCTAATTGTTCGAAACCTCTTAAATTGTATGGTCTTATAATCGCTTCATGCTTGTAACGTTTAGCTAACTCTAGACTAAAATCAATATAAGACCCTTTCTCTTCTATGGCACGCACCATACGTGCAGCAATGGTTAATGTTGGATCAATCAGGTGCTTCTTCATTTCTTGAATACAGTTTAGGGCAAATTTAGATCCATTTGTAGAGAGAAGCATTTCTTCCATTTGCTTAACTAAGTGCAAACCTTCCTTTTGAAAGCTTGAAATTTTTTCTGGGTGTTCCATTGCCGTCAAACGACTCATTTCTTCCCCAACTGTAATTTCTTCCATAGTAGCTGTTTCATCCATCCAGATCATGTATAAACAAAAAAGATGAACAAATTCCATTGTCTGTTTTGACATACCAAATGGATCAAATGGATTCAAATCAAAGCTTCTCAGTTCAAGATAAGAAATACCTTTTGTCAACAATTCTTCTGCTTTATTTGTACCACGAAAACGAACAGCTGAGTAAAATTCTTTTTCTTCAGATAAAAATCCCTTTTCAACCATATCTTGTAAGCTTTGCACATAATCTTCAATTGATTGGAAAGATACAGCAACTTCTGACGGATTGACGTACCCGTATTGACTGCTTCGAATGCTTCGAACATAATCTTGTGGAATTTCTTGATTCGCAAAAAATGACTCATCCACTATAGGAGAGGCTCCTAGCAGATAAGTTAAAAGCCAACGATAGCGAAGGAAATTTTTTGTCAATTTTAAATAGAGCATCGACTTGAAAGATTCCTTACTTGAGTATTCTGTTTGACAGTCAAATAAACGTGCAATCAATTGGTCGTCTAATTCAAAATTGTAATGCATACCACTAATCATTTGTTTTTTCTTGCCATATTTTTCTGTCAGAATTTTTCGATACGTTACATCATCTTTATTGTCTAACTTTGCAATCGGAATAACCGATTCATCCGGAAGAACCATAGGCATACTTATCGGCCAAATAGCTTCATCAGAAGGGATTGTTTGAAGGACAACATCATGCAATGCGGCCAACCAATCGTAACTTTCTTTTATAGTTCTTAAAGGCGGTGTAATCAATTCCAATTGTGATTCACTATAATCTGTTTGAATATAGGGGTGGAAGCTCCTGTTGCCAAATTCTATTGGGTGAGTTGTTAAAGCAAGCTTACCTGTTGAAGTTACCCTTAAACCTTCTTTTTCAATCCCGAAGATTGCTTGATAAAAAGCTTCGCCTATATCTGTTTCTTGGATCATTTGTTTCACTGTTTTCATTTTACTATTCCCTCATCTACTTTAATTATTTGTCGCTCAATTTCTGCTAGAATTTTTGATTCAGGAGCGAACTCCTTTTCCCAGTTATCAGGATTCATAACTTTTCCATCTGATTTTCTGTAACGCGGCTTACCATCAGAAAAAAGTTTTCCCATATTTGCTTGATGCACGATTGAGAAAATCGGATCTGGATTAATACCCATTAATACAAAAGAACCATAGTTAAAGTAATTTGCATCCGTTAACGCATCTACTTGTGCAATTAACCGGTTAGGGACCTCTTTTGACTGTTCTTTTATCTTGACAATAGATTCTTCAGCTGCTTGCTTCCATTTTAAAACCAAGAATTCAAATTGGTTGATATCTCCTTCTACAGTTGCATAAAGGAATTCTAATAGTTCTTCTGTTGTAAACTTTGCTCGTGTAACAGCTTCTTCAGGAGTTAAAGCTTGTGGCTCTTTTTTTACTGGTTTATCGAATACTTCATGAAACTCTTTGACCTGCTCAAATGGTGATAATTTAGTCATACTTCTGTGCTCCTCCTGATATAAATAAGGTCTTAAGATGATGATTAGAAATTTTTATTCGGTTGCTTCCTCACTAATTAAATGCTTCCTCAATGCCGCATTCTCTGACTCTAATATCCTTCTGTTAATTTCAGATTGTTTCAAATCAGCTTGCATAATTTTTAAAAACTCAATATTATCTTGCGATTGTCGTTTGGTCCTCTCAAGCTGGATTTTTTCATCAATCAATTGCTTGATATCTTTTTCGAGATCTTCTATTGTATCCGTTAATACTTTATTTTTTTCAATTAATGAAGCATTTTGAAAACCAATTCCTTTTATTTTCTTTTCATTTTTACCATCTATTAAATTAATATAAACCACTACAAATGCTAAACAAGCAATAACAAAAGCTAAGCAAGTAATAATAAACGTAAACAACGGTGTTGAATACCTAAGTCCAGCTAATAGCACACTCATTATGACTGTACAGCCAAAAATTACTAGTCCAATACGATAAGAATTTATTTTTCTTTTCGCATTCAATGCTTTTAAATAATCCACTTTATTTTGCAATGCAGCTTTTTCTAAGTGCTCTTGTTCTATTTTTTTTCGAGTTTCATAGAAAAGAACTTTTTCTTTTCTATCCATAGATTCTTGCACTTGTTCTTGATACTGTTCAAACCATTCTTTTTCTTTGACTAACTTTTCTAATTCTCTATCTATTTCCTGATGATAAACTGCCTTTTTCAATGAGATTTCCTCTTCTACTTGTTCAGATTTAAACTGAGCTGAAGCAAGCATCTCTTGAGCATCCAGTTCAGCTTTTCGAGTAATTTTATCTGCTTCCACCTTTTCTTTATCATACTGTTCAATCAATTGCTCTTTTTTTAATTTAATTTCTTTTTTAGCAGTCGCTATGTCTTGTTGAACTTCTTGATACATCTTTTCAGATTGATGAAAAGTCTCGGCCAAAATTCCCTCTGCTTCGTTCTTTGCCTGTTGGAGAAGCTCTTTCTCATTTAAACGCGTTGTTTTTGTCGTTTGTTTAGATGGTTTAAGCTGGCTTAATTGCAAAGATTCTTTTTCTTTTATTGCCCTTCCTAAAACAGAGTTAAAGACAACATTTGCTGTTTTTGAAAATAGACTGCGTTGCTGTTTATTTTCTGTTTTTAATAACCTGTTTAAAAAATCGGACTCGTGTTTTTCATCCATTGAAAAGTTCCTCTCTTTCTCACTTTTATAGTCCCTTTGATTAATCGAATCTACTCATAAAAAATGACTTCTTACACATTATCGCAAATAATCATAGAAAAGCCAAACCAAAAATTCGATTTGCTTTATAAAAGTAAGCTAATTTCAAAAATCAAACAAACGTTCTTTACTGTAGAATCCATTTTGGTAGAATGGTATACTAAAGATAATAATGTTGATAGGAGGATACGCTTTATGAATCAACCTTTAGCTTATCGGATGAGGCCTACTCATATTGATAATATTGTTGGACAGCAACACTTAGTAGGAAAAGGAAAAATCATTCGACGCATGGTAGAAGCTAAAATGCTTTCTTCGATGATTTTATACGGCCCTCCAGGAATTGGAAAAACCAGTATTGCTAGTGCGATTGCTGGGACAACAAAATACGCGTTCCGCATTTTAAACGCTGCTAGTGACACAAAAAAAGATCTCCAAATTGTTGTAGAAGAAGCAAAAATGAGCGGCACTGTGATTTTACTTTTAGATGAGATCCATCGTTTGGATAAACCTAAGCAAGATTTTTTGCTGCCGCATTTGGAAAATGGACGTATTATCTTAATTGGGGCAACAACCGAAAATCCATATATTACAATAAATCCTGCCATCCGAAGCAGAACTCAAATTTTCGAACTCAAAACACTTTCTAATGAAGATATACAACAAGCTATGTGGAACGCTGTTAATGATTCAGAAAAAGGCTTTGGCAAAGAAAAAATAGCCATTACAGATCAAGCCTTACTCCACTTTTCTAGAGCCACAAGCGGAGATTTAAGAAGTTCTTTGAATGGTTTAGAGCTCGCTATTAAATCAACAGCTCCAGATGAACAAGGAATGATCAATATTACTTTAGAGATTGCTGAAGAGTGTGTTCAAAGAAAAGCTTTAACACATGATAAAGATGGCGATGCTCATTATGATGTCATCTCAGCTTTACAAAAATCCATTCGTGGAAGCGATGTGAATGCTGCTTTACATTATCTTGCTAGACTGATTGAAGCTGGCGATTTACCTATTATCTCAAGGCGGTTAATGGTTATTGCTTATGAAGATATCGGATTAGCTAACCCTTCTGCAGCTTCTAGAACCGTTACCGCTATTCAAGCATCTGAAAAATTGGGTTTTCCGGAAGCCCGAATACCTTTAGCTAATGTAGTAGTTGATTTATGTCTTTCTCCAAAATCAAATTCGTCTTACGCAGCGATTGATGCGGCTCTCCAAGATGTACGAGCTGGGAAAAGCGGAGATGTACCTGATCATTTAAAAGATTCTCATTATAGTGGAGCAAAAGAACTTGGTCGCGGTGTAGATTATCTTTATCCGCATAGTTATCCTGGTGCATGGGTAAACCAGCAATACTTACCTGACAAACTAAAAAATGCTTCTTACTATACACCAAATCACACAGGAAAATACGAAGATACTTTGGCAAAGCAGTATGATTCAATCAATCTAAAAAAAGGAAATAAAAACAGTTATTAACCGTTCTCTTTGTTGTTAAAACAGTCTTTCAACAAAAAATATATAGTCAAATAATTGACAATGTGATATACTTATGCTACTATAAGTATAAGATTTCTGAGATGTTCGTCTTGCTCAACATGTGTTGACCGAACAATTAATATTACCTTGGGATCCAACCTGATTCAATCGGATAACAAGCCTTTTCACTTGGTAGTTAGATGGTTGACGGCGGAGCCCACCTGCTTCTTGCGGGTTCAATACTAACTGAGCATATTAACGGCATCATCGGATTTCTCAATTAAAGTTTAAAACTTTTAAAGTCATTCTTAATTGAATGGCTTTTTTCTTTGTTATTGAAGTAAACTTACCCTTAATTTAATAAGAATATATGTTATTCTTATTTTGTACTTAACTATTGAAAGAAGGTCTTATCATGCTATTATCGATATTATTTTTTATTTTTTCAGCGTTGCTACTTTACGCAGCATTCTTTTTTTACACCGGAAAAGCCTCTATTCTACTAACTCGTACGGATAAAACTTGCCCCTCAGAAACAGCGCCTTTTTTTAAATTTTACGGTATTCTATTTTTTATTGGTGGCCTTAGCTCTCTTCTACTTATATTTTTTCATCCTATTTGGCTGGCCTTTACCGTTTTACTCTTTGTTATGATCAGTATGCTTTTTTTTATTATGAGCTTAAATAAGCGAATATGATTTTTCATTAAATTTTAAACGATCTCGTATTTCTTATTTCTATGAAAATGGATACATTTAATGTACAATATGCTTAAGAAGGAATATTTCCTATCGTTTATCATAAGGAATGGAGTGGATGTGTATGTTACAACAATATAATCGAATCTTAGTGGCTGTGGACGGTTCAGCAGAAGCTGAAATTGCTTTTAAAAAAGCTGTACAAGTTGCTGTAAGAAATTCTGCTACGTTAGTTCTTGTACATGTTATTGACACACGAGCATTTCAAAGTATTTCTACTTTTGATGGAGCTATGGCTGATAAAGCAAGTGAACAAGCCAAAAATACACTAGAAGAATATGTACGTTATGCCAAAAATCATCGTGTTCAAGATATTACTTATTCTATTGAATATGGCTCTCCAAAAGTTTTGATTGCAAAACAAATTCCTGAAGATCAAAAAATTGACCTTATTCTATTAGGTGCAACTGGATTAAACGCTGTAGAACGTATCTTTATAGGTTCCGTTTCCGAATATGTTATCCGTCATGCAAATTGTGATGTGTTGATTGTTCGTACCGATTTAGATAATACAAAAAGTTAACATTACCTAAAATAGTAACAAAAAACCCAACCAATTAATTATTGGTTGGGTTTTTTGTTACTATTTAAGCTTAAGCACGCAATCTTTCAACATCACGAGCAATCATGATTTCTTCATCTGTAGGAATCAACAGTACTTTAACTTTTGATTCTGGAGTAGAGATGATTCGTTCTTTTCCTCGGACATTATTTGCTTCAGCATCAATTTCAGCGCCAAACCAGTTCATACCGTCAATAATAATTTGACGTGTTTCAGGAGAATTTTCGCCAATTCCAGCTGTGAAGACAATTGCATCTGCACCATTTAAGATTGCAAAATATTGGCCAATGTATTTTTGAACACGGTTATAGAAAACATCTAGTGCTGTTTGAGCATCTTCATTTCCTTTTTCTGCTTCATCTTCAACATCACGCATATCGCTTGAAACATGTGAAAGACCTAGTAAACCAGATTTATTATTTAAAATATAAATCATGTCATTGATATCCGTAATATTTAATTTATTCATTAGGAATGGTAATAAAGATGCATCGATATCACCAGTACGTGTGCCCATCGTAATACCCGCTAAAGGAGTGAACCCCATTGAAGTATCAAGTGATTTTCCGCCCTTAACAGCTGTGATAGATCCACCGTTACCTAAGTGACACGTAATAATCTTTGTTTCTTCAAGTGGTTTGCCTAACATTTCAGCTGCACGTTCAGAAACATACTTATGTGAAGTACCATGAGCACCATATTTACGTGCTGCAAAGTCTGTATAATATTCCATTGGAAGACTGTATAAATAGTTTTCCTTAGGCATTGTAGTATGGAAAGATGTGTCAAATACAGCTACGCTAGTAATCTCTGGTAATAATTTTTTGAATGCTTTGATTCCTGTGGCATTTGCTGGGTTATGCAAAGGAGCAAATTCAGCCAAACTTTCAATTTGTGCTAATACCTCATCAGTAATTAGTGCTGAATCTTTAAATAATTCTCCACCAGCTACTACACGGTGTCCTACCCCAGTGATTTCTTCGTAGTTTGCAATAACTTTTAGTTCAATTAATTTATCTAATACCATTTGAATAGCAATTTCATGGTTGTTAATATCTTCAACCACTTTGTATTTTTCACCAGCATATTTTGTAGTAAAAATTGAATTATTCAAACCGATTCTTTCGATAATTCCTGAAGCGATCTCTGTCTCAGCTGGCATTTCATATAAGGTAAATTTTAAACTTGAACTACCTGCGTTAATTGCAATTGTTTTTGTCATATTTTTCCATCTCCTAATTCAAATTTTTTAAATATTTTCTTTTTTCCACCTATCCACTTCTTGCATAAATTGAAGCATGGCTTTTTGATTTTTAAAATCTGGAATCTGTGCTAACAAAACTTGTTTAGCTTGTTTAGCTTGTTTGGCATTGCTCCCCTTCTTTTGAACCAAAAGAATTGATTTCCGTGAATTTTTGGTTTTAAATAATTCATTCGGCAGATTTAACATTCCTTGTAAGAACGCTTCTTCTTGAATCATTTTCAATAGTTCAGTGGCCTCATCCGTTTCAAATAATTGAGCTGGAACTAAAAACAGTCCAAATCCACCATCTTTTAGGTAATGCAAGCTTTGTTCAATAAATAAATGATGGGCATAAGAGTGACCTTGTTTTGCAGCCGTTTTATATTTACTAGCTTTTTCATCCAAAGGGTAGTAGCCAACAGGTAAGTCGCTTACTACAACGTCCACAGGGTCCATTAAAAGATCTTGTAGCGCATCTTGATGTGTCAAGGTAACATTTTGCCTTTGCAAGGTTGTATTGACCGATGCAAGAGTTAACAGTAAGTCATCATTATCGATTCCTTCTGCTTCTACCAAAATATCCTTTGAAACTAATCCATTATAAACAGTTGATAATAGATTTCCCATCCCTACAGCAGGATCAAGCAAACGTATTGACTGCTCTTTTCCACTAATTAACTTTTCAATTAAATAGTTTAAGATAAAGCCAATAGCATCTGGTGTCATTTGGTGATTTGGTTGTAATGCATCCGTTTTTGAAGCTTTCAAAAGAGCTAATTGAATAGCTTTTCGAATATCTTCTGGTTCCATACTGTCTATTGAAACCTCTTTGTAAAGTTTCGTCAATTTTTCAACCGATTCATTTGAAGGAAGACCATCAACTTGATGAGGAATCCTATTGGCTAAAATATTCTCTCCCGTTTCTGAAAGAGCCTCTAAATAAGAAATATCTAATTCCTTTTGCAAGAGTTGTACAGAACTATCCAATTTATTAAATAACTGTTCGATTTCTTTTTGAGACAATAATTTTCAACTTCTTTCTATTTTTCTTACAGTACCTTTGTACCAGTCATGTAAGAAATGAAATGAGTCATCTATAAAAAAGCACTACTCTTCCATTTTAACGAATATATTGTAAGGTTTCAAGTATGAGCTTAACTTATTTTCAAAAGTAAATTATGCTTGCTTAACTTAAGTTACATGAAGCAAGCATGTGTTACCATGGCAGTAAAAAAAGCTCTTCTAAGAGTAGAAGAGCTTTTTTTATTTTAAATTATTGAGCTGCTGGATAAACAGAAACTTGTTTTTTGTCGCGGCCTTTGCGTTCGAAACGAACAACTCCGTCACATTTAGCAAACAAAGTATCGTCTCCACCGATTCCAACGTTAACACCTGGATAAATTTTAGTTCCGCGTTGACGGAATAAAATTGAACCACCTGAAACAGTTTGTCCATCTGCACGTTTAGCGCCTAAACGTTTAGAGTTTGAGTCACGTCCGTTAGTTGTAGAACCGCCACCTTTTTTATGGGCGAAGAATTGTAAATTCATTTTTAACATATGAGTTGCACCTCCTATTATAATTTTTTTACTGTGCAAGTTTGACATATTCTGGATACTCTTCAACTATTCCCGTTAAAGATAGAAGTAGACTCTCGAGAAGAATTTGTGAAATTTTCGACTGTTCTTCAGTTAATTCGCTTAGAAGTTCAACATATAAATAGCCGCCTTCAACTTCTTCATTTGTTTCTACTAATGGAGAAACGCCTGATAAAGCAGAAATGCTATTTGTTGTTCCTATAACTAATGCTGAAACAGCTGCACACACGATATCGCTGCCGTAGGGTCCAGACTCTGCATGTCCTGTAACTTCAAAGGAAACGACGTCTTCTTTGTTATTACGTTTAAAGAATGCTTGAATCATATTGGAACACCACTTTCTTATGCGTTGATTGCGTTGATAATAACTTTTGTATATGGTTGACGGTGACCTTGTTTACGGTGACTATGTTTTTTAGGTTTGTAGATAAAAGTTGTAACTTTCTTTTGAAGACCATGTTTTTCAACAGTTCCTTCAACAGTAGCTCCTACAATAGTTGGAGCTCCAACTTTTGTTTCTTCTCCACCAATTAAGACAACTTCTTCAAAGACTACAGTTTCACCAGCTTCAACATTCAATTTCTCAATGTAAATTTCTTGGCCAACCTCAACTTTAATTTGTTTTCCACCTGTTTTGATAATTGCGTACATTCTTTCGCACCTCCTTATTAGACTTAGACTCGCCATCATGAGTGCCGTTATGGACTTAAACTCATTCCAGTGCGGTTGTAGTTGTGGTGCTACACATTTACAACATTAACATCATACCAAATTGTATTGCTTGCGTCAATAAATACTTGTGTAAACAAAAAAATACTAAAACAACCGTGCTTTAACTTTCAATTTCAGCTTAAAAATTCATCTGAAGACACTACTCTTGTCCCAAACGATTCAGCAAACTCAATATCATGAGTGACGATTAAAATCCCTGTACCAGATAAGGCTATTGATTGAATCATCTTGCCGACTTCATTTGAGGAGTCACGGTCTAGGGCAGAAGTTGGCTCGTCAAAACAAAGAATTTTAGGATTGAGCATCATAGACCGAGCAATGGCTGCCCGTTGTTGTTGTCCACCGGATAAAGTACTTGGATAAACATCTTTTTTATCTAAGATTCCCATTTGTGTCAGAAGTTGCTCAGCTTTTTCAACTGCTTGCTCTTTTGTCATCAATTTTTGATCTAGCGGTGCTTCAATACAATTTTTCATAACGGTTAAGTTCGGAAATAGTTGATAATCTTGAAATACCATACCAATTTGATTATTATAGGTCATTCGTTCTTTTTTTGAAACGTATTCTACTTTACCTTCCGGAGTTTCACGACACAAATAATGCTCATCAATTGCAACTGTTCCATTATCAGCTTTTTCAAGTTGATTAAGGACTCTCATTAATGTTGTTTTTCCTGTACCTGATTTGCCAACAAGCGTCACGATTTCTCCCGCTTCAATAGTGAAATCAAAGTTTCTTAAAACATCTATGCCATTGAATTGCTTTGTTAGGTTCGTTGCTTTCAATCCCACTTTCAACCATCTCCTTTAGTAATTTGCCTTCTTCTCAATAGCATTTAATAGCAGCGTGACTAATCCAGTTACTATTAAATAGATTACTCCAACAGCTGCATAAGGAATTAAAGAAGCATACGTATTGGCTGCAATTTGCCCTGCTCGTAATAATTCACCAATTCCTAAAATATAAATTAAAGAGGTATCTTTAACTAGTGCGATTACTTCATTTCCAACTGAAGGTAGTACGACACGTATAACTTGTGGAATAATAATTTTTCTAAATCCGTTTATTTTCCCAATACCCAATACTCTGATGGCTTCAAATTGTCCTTTTGGAATGGACAAGATACCACCACGGAATATCTCTGCATAGTATGCTGCATAGTTTATCGTGAAGGTGAACACGGCCGCTGAAAAACGGTCAAATGTTATTCCGACAAGAGGCAATCCGAAAAACACAACCATTAATTGTAACAATAATGGGGTTCCTCTCATAATATAAATGTAAACTTGTATAATCCAAGATATCCATTTTGGAGCATACACTCTTATACAAGCAATCAAAAATCCTAATGGAATGGTTACAATAACGATAATTAAAAATAGTAATAAGGTCGTTTTTAATCCATCTAACAAATTAGGGGTTATCTCAGCAATCAAATCCATTATTTATTCACTCTTTTCCTTATTTAATTTATTCTGTGATCCATTTATTTTTAATTTCACCTAATGTTCCGTCTTTCTCCATATCAGTTAAGGTAGTATTTAACTTTTCTAAAAACTCAGCATCTGATTTTCTAACACCCACTGCAGTATCCTCTTCAGCAAAACTTTCCTCTAAAACTCGATATTTTCCACTACCTTTTTGTTTCATTGTATACCGAGCATATATTTCGCTGACTGCGATAGCTTGGCTTCTTTTACTGTCTAAGTCATTAAAGACATCGTTGTATGAAGGATATTGAATAATTTCTCCATTTGCAAATGTATCCATAATTCCACTTTCATGATTTGTTAATAAGTCAACTGTGCTCGAAGATTGTTGTGCAGCTACTGTTTTCCCTTTTAGATCATCCCATGTTTCAATTGGGCTATCTGCCAGAACTACAAATATTTGTCCTCCACCAGTATATGGAATACTAAAATCAACTTTTTCTTTACGTTCTTCTGTAATAGAATAGCCATTCCAAATCACATCAATATTACCAGAGTTTAACTCGGTTTCTTTCATTGCCCAGTCTATAGGTTGAAATTCAATGTTCAAATCAAGTCGCTTAGCTACTTCTGCTGCTAAATCAATGTCTAGTCCCACTAGATTTCCCTCACTATCGCGAAAACCCATTGGTACAAAAGTATCATCCAACCCTACTACCAAAGTGTCCCCAGGTTCACCTAAAAACACCTCAGCCTCTTCAGTCTTTAAGTCAGCTGTATTCCCACAAGCCACTAACAGCAGTGAGAATACCCATAAACTCATCACCATACTTATTTTATTCATCCCTTTGCCCCCTAGACTATACAATAATTTACGTACCTTTGAAAAAAACATGCTCTCTTATTTTTTACTCAGCAAACCATTTAGCATAAATCTTATCATAGGTTCCATCTGCTTTCATATCTTCTAAAGCTTGATTGATTGCTTCTGTTAACTTGTCATCTTCTTTACGCATACCAACAGCATATTCTTCTTCTCCAAAATTATCTTCTAGTACACGGTAACTTATGTCTTCATTTTGCTTCATATAATAGCGACCAAGTGTTTCATCTACGACAATAGCGTCACTTCTTTCAGAAGCTAAATCATTAAATACATCATTATTAGAAGGATATAAGACAACTTCTTCATTCGCAAATTCTTCAATGATCTTGGATTCATCAGCATTGATGGCATCCACTGCACTTGAAGATTGTTGTGCTGCAATTACTTTTCCACTTAAATCTTCTTTTGTTTGAATCTCACTGTCTTCCAATACGATAATAATTTGGCTATTTTCTAAATAAGGTGAACTAAAATTAACTTGTTTCTTTCTTTCATCCGTAATCGTATAGCCGTTCCATATCAAATCAATATTTCCATTAGTCAATTCTGTTTCTTTTAAAGCCCAGTCTATTGGCTGAAATTCAACATCTATATCTAATCTTTCACCAACTTCATTTGCTAAATCAATATCAAAACCTACAATTTCTCCGTTACTATCACGAAAACCCATTGGAGCAAAGGTATCATCTAACCCTACTATAAGTTTACCTTCTTCAATAATTTGATCAAATGAATCTGTTCTAGCTTCATTTGTACTACATCCGGCTACCAGTGCTGTAAATCCTAATCCTAAAATCATTGTTGTTAGTGTCTTTTTCATGTGTAACGCCCCTTTTATTTTATTGTATTTGCTTTTAAGCTGCAGTTCTTAAAAACAAAAAAAGCCCTTTGATTTTCTATTATCAGAAAATCAAAGGACGATTGATATCATTTATCGTGGTTCCACCTTTATTCGCAGCTTCTTCACAGAAAGCTGCCTCGTCGTGTTCAAAACTACTAAACACTAGTACTATAACGGGTACTCCCGAATCAATTTACTTGTAGTAAAATCTACGTTCAACTGTCAGCTCAGAGATGTGTTTTCAGTATAGTTCCTTAATTGCTCTCACCACCGCAATCTCTCTAAAAAGTTCCTAAACTTACTTTTTCTCTTCGAAGCTTTTAATCATTTTTTAACACTATAGCACACTTATTTCCGCTTGCCAAATAATTTCTGCCATAAAGTTGGTTTTTCTTTTGTCAACGCCATCAAAGGAACCGTTTCGCCTAAAATTCGACGTGCAATATTTCGATATCCTTGAGAAGCAGGATTCTTTGGATTTAAAACAATAGGGTCGCCTTTATTAGAAGAGCGAACAACATCATCATCATCAAAAACGATTCCTAGTAAATCAACAGATAAATGTCTAGTAATTTCGTCAATGTCCATTACTTCACCATCTTGCATCATCCGTTTACGAATACGATTTATGATTAAACGAGGCGGTTCAAGTTCCGTTTGCTCTAAGAGTCCGATGATTCGATCTGCATCGCGAATAGCAGAGATTTCAGGGGTTGTTACTAAGATTGCTTGATCTGCTGCTGCAATCGAATTTTGGAAACCTTGTTCAATTCCAGCTGGACAATCAATTAAAATATAATCGTATTCTTTTTTTAACTCAGAAACGATTTCAATCATTTGTTCGCCATTTACATCGTTTTTATCTGCATTTTGAGCTGCAGGAAGCAAATACAAATTATCATTAAACCGTTTATCTTTTATAATCGCTTGATGCAATTTCGTACGGCCTTCTACCACATCAACAATGTCATAAATAATGCGATTTTCTAAACCAAGAATAACATCTAAATTTCTTAGGCCAATATCCATATCTATCAAACAAACTCTCTTACCTTGAAGAGCAAGAGCGGTACCTAAATTTGCAGTGGAAGTTGTTTTTCCTACACCGCCTTTTCCAGATGTAATAACGATTGCTATACCCATTCGTTTAATCCCCCGATCACTTTACCTAAATTTGGACGCATTTTTCTTAATTGATCCAATGAATTAAAATCTAAAATATGTAAATCATTGATATAGGCAAATTCATTTTTTCTAATACTGTCTTGATGATTGTTTTTCTTCTCTATGATTTGTATGCTGTCTGCAATTCTAACTTGAGCATCTGTATGAAAATCTGCCACAATTACTGCATTTGTATCTCCTTCAAATCCAGCATGTGCAATTCCCATTAATTCTCCAATAATAAAAATGCTTCCATTAGCTCGAAGCATGCCACCAGGATGGACCTTACCTACAAAAAGGAGGTTACCTGGTGCGGTTAAAACCTGCCCACTTCTAACCGTTTGAACTTCCATTTGAAGGCTTACTGCCTTTTGCCATTCAATCGCTTTTTCATAGGTCACAACATTAGACGTGATTTTTTTAATTAAAAAGGTACTTTTTGATTCAATTTCTTCAATCACTAGTTCTTGTTGTTCTTGAGATAATAAACGGTTTCCAGTTTTTATCTCCAAATAAATATCTTTTTGAACTTCTTTTGACCTTTTTTGTTCACCATGTAGATGTTCAAGTAATTCATTTAATTCTTTCATGATGGATACAAAAGAAGCTGCTTCATCCAAGCTTAACACAAAGCTGCCTTTAGTTCCTTTTAACGTCACACTTTGTTTCACTTTAACAACTCCCTCAGCCAAAATGTTGATACTTATTGTGTTTACTCTTCTTGAATACGTTCAGTTATCCTTTTTAACGGATAAAATACAACAATAAACAAGACTAAATTCAAGAGCAATGTCGGTCCTAATCGGTCCGCCAAAAAGGTTGCCCAATTAATCGTTGTATACCCTAGTACTTGATAAAACAGATAAAGATAAGTTTCTATTAAACTTAGATTTATAATGACCATCATACCAATAACAACGGGATTAGGATTGAGAATTTTTTTTAGTTTTTCTGTTAAGTAGATGATTAAAGGAAATAGAAGAATGTATACTCCTAGGATTCCCACATAATAACTATCATAAATCAAACCAAAAATAACTCCATAAACCAACATTCTACTTCTTGGAATATAAAAAGACATTAGGATAAGTACTAATACAATCAGCCTTGGAGTCATCGTTTTTGTACCTTCAAGAAATTGCGCTGAAAAAATAGCAGTCAATAGCCCATCTAGTAAAAAGAAAAAAGTAATTACTAGTGGGATTAATGTAGTTGTTTTCCAATTCGCCGCCATTTACTCACCACTTTCAGCGGATCGTTTAATAAAGGTTACATAACGAATGTCGTTCGTATCTGAGGCTGGAGTAATATAGGCTTCTTGTGACAATCCAAAAGAATCTAACTTAACTTCTTCAATCGTTCCAATCAGTAAAGCACTAGGCGATACCCCACCTAAGCCAGAGGTCATCACTTGATCGCCTTCTTTTAATTCGGCATCCGTCGTAATTTGCTTCATAACCAATCGATTGGTTTCAGGATCAAATCCATTCACAATCCCATGTACAACTCCCTCATCTGTACTAACTGATGCTGCAACTCGGTTATTATTTTGATCTAGCGTTGTTACTAATTGAACTTTTGAACTAGTAGGATTGACTTCTACAACACGTCCAATCAGACCATTTCCTGACATAACAGACATATCTAATTCAATACCATTTTGACTTCCTTTATCTACAACGATTTGATCAACCCAACTATCAGGATTTCGACTAATGACTGCTCCATTGATTGATTCATAATCAGATAAGGTATCTGTTAAATCCAACTGCTCTTTAAGCTTTTTGTTATTTTGTTTTAAATCTGCAATTTCTACTTCTGTTTCGTACAGTTTATCTATTTTTGATTTCAATAATTGATTTTCTTCATACGTATTTTTCAGACGGTCTACTGATTCTAAAAAATCAACAACTGCATTCGTCGGTTTTGCTACTACACGAGAAACAACAGCCGTAATATCATTAGTAAGTTGTTGCAGAATAGGAATGTTTCCACTTCCTGTAATTGAAAAGGCTATCAGACCTAAAGAGACAATCATACTTACTAATAAAATGATTAGTTTTTTATTTGAAAAGAACTGATTCAAAACATCACCTCATTAATTTTACAGGCTTCCTTTATTTTAACATAAGTTAACCCAAATAACTTGTCTAACTTGTTTCTTTTTTACATGAAAATATGCGGGAAGAAAATAAACTTCCCGCACCTTTTCAACCTTATTTAGGCTTGCTTATTTATTTGCTCTTTTTTTATAGATATCAATGTGTTTTAGCGACTCTCCTGTACCAAGAGCAACACAATCAAGTGGTTCATTTGCCACGAAAACAGGAACATCTGTTTCTTCTGCAATAACATCACCGATATTTTTCAATAAGGCTCCACCACCAGTTAAAACAATTCCATGATCAATGACATCTGCTGAAATTTCAGGAGAAGTTTCTTCAAGAGTTTCTCTAACAGCTACAATGATGCCTTCTACGACTTCTTGAATAGCTTCAGCAATATCAACCGCTGAAATTTCAATCGTTTGTGGCAGTCCTGTCAGCAAGTCACGGCCTCGAATATCCATAACACCATATTCTGATGCTTTTTCGACAGAAGCACACCCAATTTGAATTTTGATTTGTTCAGCTGTACGTTCACCAATAAGCAAATTGAATTTTTTGCGTACATAGTGAATGATAACATCATCCATGCGATCTCCAGCCAAACGAATAGAACGGCTGCTAACAATTCCGCCTAATGCTATCGTAGCTACATCAGTGGTTCCACCACCTATATCCACTACCATACTTCCTGTAGGATCCATCACTGGCAAACCGGCTCCGATTGCTGCTGCGAATGGTTCTTCAATAATGAAAGCATCTTTTGCTCCTGCCATTCTGGTAGCATCAACAACGGCTCTTTTTTCAACTTCTGTAACCCCACTGGGCACACAAATCATGACAAATGGTTTAGATGTTGATTTTCCAATTGCTTTTTCGATGTAATATTTCATCATAGCTGCTGTCGTATCGTAATCCGCGATAACACCATTTTTCATAGGACGAATAGCAATAATGGTTCCTGGTGTTCTCCCAATCATATTTCTTGCATCTTCTCCAACTGCAACAATTTCTCCTGTTACAGTGTCTTTTGCAACTACTGAAGGTTCTCTTAAGACAATCCCTTTTCCAGCTACAAATACATTTGTGTTTGCAGTACCTAAATCAATTCCTATATCTTTATTTCCAAATCTAAACAAATAATTTCATCCTCTCAAGTCTACCTGATCTTTAATATTTATAGTTCTTTTCAGATTGATTGCAATTGTACCTCTTTATTTAATACTGAAAGGTAGACACTTAAACAGTATAGCAAAAAACAGAATAGAATGCTCTAACCGAAACCATCATACTGTATTTTTTTACTTATGGCATCAGTATTTTTTATATTTTAACACAAATTTAAGCAATTCCATATATAAGTAAACAAAATGAAATAGTATTCGAAACAAGACAACTGTTCTTTTTAGAATAACAGTTATTTTATTAGGGTTTTTATTTCATAAAAAAAGAGCCTAGTGAAAAATCACTAGGCTCTTAAAACTTTATAATTAAGCTTTGTTTACGTTTGCTGCTTGAGGTCCACGGTTTCCTTCTTCAACGTCGAAAGTTACTGCTTGTCCTTCTTCTAAAGATTTGAATCCTTCACCTTGGATAGCTGAGAAATGTACGAATACATCGTCTGCTCCTTCACGTTCGATAAATCCAAAACCTTTTTCTGCGTTAAACCATTTTACTGTACCTTGTTCCATAATGAAATTCCTCCTCGTGCCTTATAGCACATATAGTGA
>NZ_JAZLIO010000002.1:0-2311 GCF_045617425.1 Carnobacterium sp. | reverse complement strand
CAGATAATCTTTGTGGCTACGCATAATATGAACCAAATAAGGAGAATCCGAACCGGGATAATAAATATTCCAGAAAGCTTCACGGGTTACATTTTCAACCTCGTGATATTCTTCTTCTGTTTCATGCCTTATTACAATTCTGTTTTCCAAATCATTAATTTTATTTTTCATATCCATCTCTCTCCAACAAAATTTCTGTTGATCTGAATAATCAACTATTTAATTATAGCACATTTATCAATCAGTTTTTTTCAAAACGCCTGTACAGCGATAATCTTTATATTCAGCATCATAAGTCAATTCAAGAGGTTTATTATTAAAAAAGAAATCTGAATAAAAAATAAAATCTGGATTATCACAAGGTTGCATAATTACCGTTTTACCTTCTAATTCAAATCTTCCCTCTCCAATGTATTCACGCTCCAAAGAAGTGAAAAAGGAGTAGGTTAAATCATCTTTAAAAGATACAGAGATAAATCCTTCAAGCTCGTATTCATCAAGCCCAGATGAAATAAACCAATTCTTCTCTGTTAAATCTTCTTTAGTAAACGATTTTGGAACTTGAGCACACAATGAAAACGAAATAAAAAAAATTAATAATGCAATTATTTTCTTCATTTTATCTCTCTCCATTATTATAATGGTTCTGTCTATTATAACTTAAGACGAATTCGTATCCGCAAATTAAATTTACGTTTACATAATTATACCACAATTTAAATCCATTCTCCACAAATCTTATACGGAGTAATTTCAATATTCCAAGGAAGAAGTTTTTTCCAGTCTTCCTCAGACTCAACATACGGAGCTTTTTCAAAAAGACATCTGAGATAATCTTCAGGAGCAATACCATTCTGCTTAGCTGGTATTCCTCAACAATTTTCTGACGTTCTTCAATTAGAATTCTAAACTTAGCAGTTTTACGCCCATTTCATGGTCGTTTGCATTTTTGGAAATTATTATCTAGTGCGCTAAAGCGCACTATGCATCAGCGAAGTATTTAATTGTTCTTACCTGCTCTTATCGTAGAACCGTTAAAAATGGATGCGCCAGCATTCATTTAGGTTCATCCTTCTCTCGCACCACGAAGGAGATTTATCGACTGAGTGTTTAATCGAAAGAACAATCAAATACTTTATCAAGTTAAATATAAAAGGCATTCTGTAGAATACAGAATGCCTTTTAATCATTAAAACAATTTAAGACTTAGCAGTTTTCTGCAAAGTATTTGATTGTTCTTACCATCTGAGATGTGTATGAGTTTTCGTTGTCGTACCAAGATACAACTTCTACCTGGTATGTATCGTCATCGATCTTTGATACCATTGTCTGTGTAGCATCGAACAATGAACCGAATTTCATTCCGATTACGTCAGAAGAAACGATTTCGTCTTCGTTGTATCCGAAAGATTCTGTAGCAGCAGCTTTCATAGCAGCATTGATAGAATCTTTTGTTACGTCTTTACCTTTAACTACAGCGAACAACAATGTTGTTGATCCTGTTGGTGTTGGAACACGCTGAGCAGATCCGATCAATTTTCCGTTCAATTCAGGAATTACTAAACCGATAGCTTTAGCAGCACCTGTTGAGTTTGGAACGATGTTCTGTGCACCAGCACGTGAACGACGGAGGTCACCTTTGCGCTGTGGACCGTCAAGAATCATCTGATCACCAGTGTAAGCATGGATTGTAGACATGATACCAGACTGGATTGGATATTTCTTGTTAAGAGCGTCAGCCATTGGAGCCAAACAGTTTGTTGTACAAGAAGCAGCAGAAATAATCTGATCTTCTTTTGTTAAGTTTTTGTGGTTTACATTGTAAACGATTGTTTTCAAATCACCAGTAGCTGGAGCTGAAATTACAACCTTTTTAGCACCTGCTGTAATGTGAGCAGCTGCCTTTTCTTTATCACAGTAGAAACCTGTACATTCAAGAACTACGTCTACTTTGTTAGCTGCCCATGGACAGTTAGCTGCATCTTTTTCTGCAGAGATTTTGATTTCTTTTCCATCTACGATGATAGAATCTTCAGTTGCAGATACAGTGTGTTTTCCTTCACCGATTTTTCCAGCGAAACCACCCTGTGCTGTATCATACTTCAAAAGGTGTGCAAGCATTTTTGGGCTTGTCAAATCGTTGATTGCAACTACTTCATATCCATCAGCATCAAACATCTGACGGAAAGCCAAACGACCAATACGGCCGAAACCATTAATAGCAACTCTAACTGCCATGTTATATCTCCTAAAAATTAGATTAAATTTAGTTACATATAAAATAATGAATTTTATATAAATAGTCTACTGA
>NZ_JAZLIO010000001.1:0-125524 GCF_045617425.1 Carnobacterium sp. | reverse complement strand
CATATAAAATGATGCTTGAAGCTCATATTGATTGCTAGCGAATAATTATTCACTAATTTTGTTACTGTTGACTTAGCACTGCTAAGTCACCCTCACATTTGGTTCGTCTTACTTTGTTTAGTTTTCAAAGGTCTAAAGCGTGTTGCCCCGTTTCTGACAACTTCTAAATATTACAATATTTTTTTTTATTCGTCAAGCTTTTTTATTTTTAATTTTGAATAATTATTCAAAAAAGTTTTTTTATATTAGCTCAGCGACATTTATTAGATTACCACAATCTTTAGCAGACTGTCAAATGAAATATTGATTTATTCAAGAATTTTTTTCCGTTATCGCGAGTATTAAACTACTTGCAACACCATTTACTATAACAAGTCTATCCCAGATGGTCAACCATAAAGTTTACATTCTTTACAAAAAAATATAAAAGCGAACATTTCTTTATTTGCAATTCATAAAACGACGTATATATATTCAAAATACTTTTCACATCGGAACTATTGCAAATAAAAAAAGGTTTTTGTTCGCTTTTAATTTTTAATTGCGTTCGTGCTTTTTCTTTAACTTATATACAACCGATTCAAATGGTCTTAATTCTAACTTATCTATCTTTTTACTACTATCCATATAATTACTGATTACAATAGTCTCAACTTTCCGATCATCATCTTTATACATTGTCAGTTTTTCATAAAAATTAATAATGATTAGCCATGTTTCCCCTTGATAACTTCTTTCATAAACAAAAAGTTGAGGGTCATTTGGCAGCAATTCTTTATAATCGCCCCATACAATTAGTTCATGTTCTTTTCTTAATCGAATTAACTTTTTATAGTAGTTAAAAATGGATTCTTCGTTTTGTTGATCTTTTTTAACATTCAAATCTTGATAGTTAGGGTTGAGCGCCAACCAAGGTGTCTCAGTGCTAAATCCTCCATTTAAAGACTCATCCCATGGAATCGGACGCCTAGCATTATCTCGCCCTTTTTTATTGATAGCACGAATAATCTCTTCTTTATTGTAACCTTGCTGTATTCGTTCATTGTACATATTAATACTTTCTATATCATTAACTTCTTCTATAGAAAAGATTGGTGTATTCGTTAACCCTATCTCTTCACCTTGGTAGATATAAGGCGTTCCTTTAAGAAAATGTAAAAAGGTCGCAAACATCTTGGCGGAAACGACACGATATTGCGGAGAATCGTTGCCCCAACTAGATACAATGCGTGGAATATCATGATTGTTCCAAAATAAACTATTCCAGCCGTCGCCATCCAAAGCTAACTGCCACTTTGTAAAAACTTGTTTTAATTTTATGAAGTCCAAGGGCCTGGTATCCCATTTGGGTTTATTAGGTTGTTCGTCTAAACCAATATGCTCAAATTGGAAGACCATCGATAGTTCGTTACGATTAGGTGCTGAATACAATTTGGCATCTTCAGTTGTTACTCCCCAAGTCTCGCCTACCGTTAAAACGTCTAGCTTACCAAATGTTTTTTGATTCATTTCTTGAAGATACGTATGCAACATCGGACCATTACCAGTGATTAGTTCATCTGGAATTTTTCCAATTAGATCAATAACATCCATTCGAAATCCACCGATCCCTTTATCCAGCCAAAAATTCATCATTTGCCAAATCTCATTGCGGACTTGTGGATTCTCCCAATTTAAATCTGGCTGTTTCTTACTATATAAATGCAAATAATATTGATTGGTTTGTTTATCCAACTCCCATGCAGAACCGCTGAAGATGGACGTTAACTCATTAGGAGGCATGTCATCGGGTTGTCCATCTCGCCAAATATAATAGTCTCGATAATCACTGTCTTTGTTTTTTCGTGATTCTATAAACCAAGCATGCTCATCAGAAGTATGATTAACAACTAGATCCATAACGATCCGAATTCCGTATTCATTGGCTTTTTGAATGAGCTCATCCATGTCATCCATTGTTCCGAATTCTGGAGAAATTGCTTGATAATCACTAATGTCGTACCCATTATCGTCATTAGGGGATTTATAAACTGGACTTAACCAAATGGCATCAATCCCTAATTCAGCTAAATAACTTAACCGCTTAATAATACCTTGAATATCTCCTATGCCATCTCCATTACTATCTTGAAAACTTCTGGGATAGATTTGATAAACAACAGAACTATGCCACCATTTTTTTTCCACTATCAATCACTCCTTAGTTAGTTGCTTTTTTTAAAATGTCACTTAATTTCAACTCACTTGTATCTGACACAGCATAATCAGCATTTTTCATCATCTCTTTTGTACCTACACCTACAGAAAAAATCCCGGCCGCATTAATTGATTCAATGCCAGCTTGAGCATCTTCCACGCCTACACATTCTTCTGGCTTTAAATGTAATTGTTCTGCACCTTTAATAAAAATTTCCGGATCCGGTTTTCCATTAGCTAAGGATGCAGGATCAACTACCGTATCAAATAAATCTGCTATTCCAAGTTTCTCCATTATGACTGGTCCATTTTTACTGGCAGATGCTAACGCTAATCGAATGTTTTCTTTTTTTAGATCTGCTAATAAATCTGCTATTCCGGGCAATAAATCATTAGGTGTGACACTTAAGATCAATTTTTTATAATCTTCATTTTTTTCATTTGCTAATTGTTCTTTTTCTTCAACAGAATACTTTTCCGTTTGATTGCCGAACGCTAAGATGCGCTCTAGAGAATCCATTCGACTGATTCCTTTTAATTGCTCATTCATTTCACTGTCAAGTGGAATACCTAATTTATCTGCCATTCTTTTCCAAGCTTGGTAATGGTACTCAGCCGTATCAGTCAAAACACCGTCTAAATCAAAAATAAATCCTTTAATCATTGTCCAACTGCTCCTTTTTAACAATAGCAAAAGCTATCAAATGAATTTATCAATTTGATAGCTTTCTATTGATCATCTTTTAAATTCAACTTTTGTCATTTAATTGTCTGTGAAAACTGAATCGGACTTTCTACTACATCTGACAACAACATTTCTTGGTCGTATAAAGTAAGATCAAGTGGTTTACCTTCTTTTAAACGCACACTGACGGTTTCTTGGGTCACCGAGATGTGAAGCAAACGTCCACGGTACTTAATCATGAAGTTATACTCTGTCCAATTTTCTGGACAAAATGGTTTGAAAATCAGTTTATCATTGAATGTACGCATACCGGCAAATCCTTGAACAATAGCCAACCATCCGCCACTCATAGAAGTAATGTGCAATCCATCTTCAGTGTCATTGTTGTAGTTGTCTAGATCTAAACGAGCCGTACGTGCGTACAACTCAACTGCTTTTTCTTTTTTACCAAGTTCTGCTGCTAAAATAGCATGAATGGATGCAGAAAGTGAAGACTCATGAACCGTCATTGGCTCATAGAAGTTAAAGTTGGCTTCTTTTTCTTCTAGCGTAAACTCGTCATTCAAGTAATAAATACCTTGTAAGACATCCGCTTGCTTGATAAAACAAGAACGCAAAATTTTGTCCCATGACCAATGTTGATTGATGGGTCTTTCAGCTGGATTCAAATCATTTGTTGTAAGCAAATCCTTGTCTAAAAAGGTATCGTGTTGCACGAAAACATTTAATTCATCATCATGAGGGTAATACATCTTTTCAATAATGTCTTCCCATTTAGATATTTCTTCATCCTTTAAATACAATTCATTTACTACAATTGAAGAAACTTTTTTTAGACTTTCCAATGTATAGCGTAAAGTCCAAGCCGCCATCGTATTTGTGTACCAATTATTATTAATATTGTTTTCATATTCATTTGGGCCTGTAACGCCATGAATCATGTAGTGGTTATTTCGTTTAGAGTAGTGCACACGGTCAGCCCAGAAACGTGAGATAGAAACCAACATTTCAATCCCTTTTGTTGTTAAGAAATTTTCATCACCAGTATAATTCGTGTAATTATAGATAGCATACGCAATTGTGCTGTTACGGTGAATCTCTTCGAAAGTAATTTCCCATTCATTGTGGCTCTCGATACCATTAAATGTCACCATTGGATACAAAGCGCCTTGCAATCCTTGTTGTTTAGCATTATGAAATGCACCTGGAAGTTGGTTGTGTCGATAAGTGAGCAATTGTTCTGAAACCTTTTCATCAGCTACAGATAAATACATAGGCAAAATGAAAGCTTCTGTATCCCAATAAGTTGCTCCACCATATTTTTCACCTGTGAATCCTTTTGGACCAATATTCAAACGGTTATCTTCACCATAATAAGTAGAAAACAATTGGAATATGCTAAATCGAATGCCTTGCTGACTTTCAGCATCTCCTACAATCACCACATCTGCTTTATGCCATCGTTCTTCCCAGATTGCTATATGTTGCGCTTCTACCGCATCTGCACCTATTGAGATGGCTTGATCCAACATTTCTGCAGCGACTATTTGTTGGTTTTGAGGTTGTATATCCCGACTTGTTAGTACACTAATAAATTTAGTTACTTTAGCTTTTTCACCAGCAGCTAATTTATAAGTGATTTTTTCTTTCACTTCCATAAAGCCTTCAGAATATTCTCTTTTTTCATAATTTTTTGCATTACTTTTCATCATGGTCGTTACAGTAAATTGTTCTACCCCAAAAGGATTTTCAATCGTTTTAGTGGTTAAACTGCTTTTCTCTCCCGAAACACGATTTATTTCTAACCAGAAATTTTCTTCATAGTTGCTATCTTCATTTTTAACATTACCATCCAACTTCGGTATGAAAATAATCGTTGCATCGCCCTTTAGGACTTCAGCTGTAACTTCAACAACCGCTAATTCTTTAATCGCAGCACTTACATAGCGCTTAAAGGTAAAACTGATTTCTTTCTCTCCTTCAACCCATGTGTATGAACGATACAAAATGCCTTTTTTCATGTCTAAATCGATTTCGTAGTCTTTTACTTCATCAATCGCCAAATCAACTTTGCGGTCGTTTACCATTATCTCGACAGGGATGAAATTTGTAGCATTGATCACTTTTCCAAAGTACTCTGGGTAGCCATTTTTCCACCAGCCGACTCTTGTTTTATCTGGAAACCAGACACCTGCAAAATACGTTCCTAAATGAGAATCTCCTGAATAACCTTCTTCAAAATTACCACGCATCCCCATGTACCCATTTCCAATGGATGTTAAACTTTCTTGTAGTCTTTTATCTGTTCTATCTAATTTTGTTGACTTTACTCTCCATGGGTCAACATCAAATAAACGCTTAATCATGTGCTGTTACCTCCAAATGCTTTTTTAGGTTCTTTTCATTCGTTGCATCATTAAATTTTGTTTGGTAAAAAACAAACAGTAACATGACTACTAGTCCTACTGATTGAATCATTAGCAGAATGATGATGTCGAATTGAATCAAACCAATCAACAAACCTATGAATGATGGCAACCCGATACAATTAATCAAAAGATTGACCGATTCTTTATAAGTCTTGATAGAAGAAAATTGACTTTTTTTTGTTAAATACAGAAAGATAGCTGAACCAAACGTCAGAAAAAATGTGCTGATCAATGTAATAGTGAATACTAGAAACATTAATGTTGCTATGGTATATCCTTTGTTTTTAATAAACCATTGTCGCGAAAGGACATCTTTTAATTCAGTTCCATTCGTAACTTTTGTTAAATCAAAATCTTTTGTATAAGGAATAGTTGAGACATCCTGACTGCCTTCTTTGATTAAGAACTCGTTCCTTTGAAAAATCAGTGTATTTTCAGACGTTAGCGCTTCTACCAACTCGTTTTCTGTCAATAAAGCACTAACCGTACCATTTGCAGATGAAAAACTAAATGATTCTGGTAATGCTAATGTCCCGTTCTCATATTTGCCTTCTTGTAGTTTTAAAACAACTGTTTCATCTATTAAACCAAACGAACCAGGTAACGTCCCCTCCACTGGGAAAGTATCCATTTTCATATAATTTAATGATACTGGGATCATCAATAAACTATTAACAAAAAGCAAAACAACAAAAATTTGAATCCAGTTTAGTTTATGACGATTTCTGAATACTTTGCTAGGAGACCAGATACTTTTAAAATAATTTAACGGGAATGTATTAGTTTTCATTGTTTCACTTCTTTCCTTTTTAAAATTCTTATTCTCAACATATTATCCTTTAGTTCCTCCGGTAGTCAAACCAGAAACAAAATTCTTTTGCAGCAAGAAGAACAATACAGATATTGGAACGGCAATCAAAATAGCACCGGCTGCGAATAAAGCCACTTTTTGATCTTGTGGGTTGCTAATAAACGTTTGTAATCCTACTGCAACTGTAATTTTTTCTGGGCTTCTTAGTAAGAATCTAGCCAGCATGTAATCCCCAAATGGAGTCATAAATGCCCAAAGTGCTTGTACTGCAATCATGGGACGTACAAGTGGAAGTACGATTTGCCAAAAGATTCTAAAGTGTCCTGCTCCGTCTAGTTTAGCTGACTCATCCAAATCTTTTGGAACTGTATCAAAATACCCTTTCATTAACCACGTATTCATCGGTATTCCTCCACCAATATATAACATAGTCAAAAACCAAAATTGATCTAGTGCCCCTAATAGTAATGCCATAACATAAAAGGCAGTTAAAGCAGCCATTGTTGGAACCATTTGAATAACGAGGAAAAACATCAAACTTTTTTTCCGTCCCAAAAAGTTGTAACGGCTATAGGCATATCCAGCAATCGTAACCAATGCTACTTGAATGACCATAGTTGAAACGGCTACCATCAAAGTATTTTTATACCATGTGCCGTACAGCGTATCTTGGAATAAACGTGTAAAGTTAGATAACGTCCATTCTGAATTTAGATCTAACGAAAAAGCCGTTATATTACCAGATTTAAATGCTGAACTAGCTGTAATCAGTAATGGGTAGATGATAATGATCGCCAAAGCAATCATGTAGACATAAGTGAAAAACTGACTAAGGAAACGAGAAGTCTTTTGAGATTTAAATAATTTCTCCATATTATGCATCCTCCATATTAAATGCATTTGTTTTCTTGAAGACTAACAAGGAAACAGTGATAACCAAAGCTGAAATAATCAAGGTGATTGCAGCAGCCATTGAATATTGCGGTGAAGTTCCAGTTGTTAATTTATAGATCCACGATATCAAAATATCCGTAGCCCCTGCACCACCACCAACGCTTCCTGGCCCACCATTATTAAAGAGGTAGATCATTGAAAAGTTATTGAAGTTTCCAGTGTATTGAGTAATAAACGTTGGAGCAGCTACCATGAATACCATTGGCATTGTAATTTCTCTGAAACGCTGAAAAGCGCTAGCTCCATCAATTTTTGCAGCTTCATATAAATCTTCTGGAATAGATTGCAATATGCTCGTTGTCATAACATAAATGTATGGGAACCCTAACCAGCCTTGAATCATGATAATAGCCGTTTTAGACCAAAATGCATTTGTTTTCCAAGCGATTCTCCCAATTTCTACGAATGGCAAATTATTTATTAACGGAATAACCTGAGTATTGATTGCTCCGATACTATCGTTAAAAATGTTTGAAAAAGATAAAATTGTGATAAAAGCAGGTACCGCCCAAGGAAGTAAGAAGATAACACCAAAGAATCTTTTCCCTTTAATAAAGGATTGATTGGCTATAACTGCTGTGAAAATTCCGACAATAATTTGTAAGGTTGTCGCACTGAATGTCCAAATGATCGTCCAACTGAAAACAGACGTAAAAGCATCTCTATAGGTACTTAAGAAGAAAATATTTACGAAATTTTTTAAACCGATCCAGTCAATCAAAGATGCTGGTGGAATATGATAAAAATCGTAGTTTGTAAATGCCATAAATAATGTAACCAAAACGGGGAAAATAATGGTAAAGGCCATCATTAAGTAAGCAGGTACGATTAGTAAGTAAGGAAAACCTGCATTATAGACATTCCACATGACTTCTTTAGCTGTCACATTAACTTTTTGTCCTTTATTCCAGATGTTAGCTACTCGTCTAGCATCATAGATATTTAATGCGTAGAAGGCTAAGAAGATAATGGTTATGATAAGTTGAAGTGTTCCTTCTATCATTATAAATAATGAATGATCTTCCATTGGAGTGCTTCCTAAAGTAATAAGTCCGTTAAATGCATCAATACCAAACACGATCATCTCGACAATAAATGCGACAAAAATAGCTAAAAATGCAATCCCTTTAAACCGTTGTCCGTTATAGAGCTGTCCTAAGCCTGGTATTATTGAGTACAACATTGCCTTTTTTTCGTTTTTACCATTTTGAGGTTTTGTCTGAGAAGACATTTTAAACTCCTCCTTTTTCTTTTAACATTTTTCGGCAGAGAACAATTGCATCCTCTGCCGAAACCTGTTCAATTTTAGTTATAATTTAATTTGTGTATTTTTGTTCGATTGATTCTTTGATCAATTTAGCTGAATCATCAGCTGACTCTTTAGGTGTTTTATTTCCTGAAGCTGCATCAAACAACATGTTTTCAGCACCTGTCCAAACTTCAGCCATTTCAGGAATGTTTGGCATTGGTTGTGCATCTTTGTATTGGTTGATTACGGCTGTTGTTAATTCATCATTTTTCCCTGTAGCGTAAACACGTGATTCTTGATTTGCAGGTACTTCATTTGTTGCATCATAGAATTTGTTTTGATTTTCAGTATTTGTCACATAGTCTAACCATTCTTGAGCAACATCTTTATTTTCAGAATAGTTGCTGACAACCCATCCTTTTCCGCCTCCAAATGCTTCATAAGCTTCATCATTGTTTAATGTTGGGATAGTAGAAACACCGTAGTTAACACCAGCATCTTTTAAGCTAGCTGCTTGCCAAGGTCCACCAATAAATGCGCCTACTTTACCGTTTAAATATTGATCTGTAATAAAAGCATCAGAACTTGTTACATCTTGCATACCTTGTGGCCATGTATTTTGGAACCAGTCAGTAGCATATTCGATAGCTTCAACAGCACCTTCATTGTTCAAACCAATATCTGTTGGATCTGTTCCATCTTCACCAAAAACATATCCGCCATAACCAGCAACTAAACCATAAGTAAAGTAAAAATCAGTCCACTTAGCTAAAAATCCTGTATTCTTTCCTTCTTCTCCATCAAAAGCAAATTGATCATCTTCTGATAGCGCTTCTAGATCTGCAAATGTTTGAGGTGCTTCATCCAATAAGTCTGTATTGTAATATAGTACCAATGTTTCAATTACAGAAGGTGCACCATAAATTTTTCCATCTAATGTAACTTGAGCTCTATCTGTATCATCGTATTGATCGTCATTTCCTAAAGTTACTTCCGCAATATGACCTTGTTGTCCTAATGATCCCATGCGGTCATAAGCAGACATCATAATATCTGGAGCATTTCCAGATGGACCATCAAGAGGTAACGCTTCCAATTGTTCAAACATATCGCGTTCTGTTACTTCAATGGTAACCCCATGTTCTTCTTCAAAAGCGCCTTTAATATCTTCAACATAATCTATATACCCTTGGTCGACAGAAATTTGTAGCGTTGAATCTCCACCTGCAGCTTCCCCTCCAGTTGACGAACTTGTTTCTTCAGCTTCTTCCCCACCCCCGCATGCTGCAAGCACTAATGCACTAGCAGATACTAAACCTAAAACGTATTTTTTCCAACCTGTCTTTTTCATTTTTGTATATCCCCCTCATGTATGAGTTTTTTTGATTACATACCTATTATCAGTTATCCAAGCGCTTTGTGCAAACGTTTTCTAAATGTTACCGGTAACAGTATTCAATTACGTGTTGCAACTACCAAAAAACAAGACAATGCTGTCTAAAGAGCGGTTGCTCTAAAAACAGCATTGTCTTTTAACGTTTTGTTTTGGTATTTCTGTGCGATATTCTCTTCGATTAATTGAACCGCATCATCTGCTGCTTGTTGCGGAGATTTATTTCCAGAAGCAGCATCAAAAATCATTGTCTCAGCACCGGTCCATACTTCGCTCATTTCAGGGATATTGGGCATCGGTACGGCTGTATTAAATTGTTCAATGACTGCTTTTGTTAACTCATTTCCTGATTCACTGACAACGGTTCTCGCTTCTTGATTAGCAGGAATTTCTGAAGTCAACTCATACAACTTTTCACTATTTTCCGTATTCGTAACATAATCCAACCACTCTTGGGCTAATTCAGGATTTTTTGAGTATTTGCTGGCTACCCACGCTACGCCTCCTGCAAAAGGTTCATACTCTTCTCCATTCGGTAATGTCGGAATGGTTGAAACGCCATAATTCACACCTGCATCATCATAGCCACTTGCACCCCATGGTCCATTAATCACAGCTGCCGTTTTACCGCTAGTAAATAATTCATTCATAAAGTTTTCTGAACTAGTTGCGTCCAACATTCCTTGAGGCCAAATATTTTGATACCAATCTGTTATATAGGTAATACCTTCAACAGATTCAGGTGAATTTAATCCAATATCTGTTGGGTCAGTGCCCTCTTCTCCAAAGATATAACCCCCATATCCAGAAAGCAAACCAATGTATTGATACGGAGTTGTCCAGTTAGCTAAAAAAGCAGTATTTGTGTCTTCTTCATTTTCAAACGCATACTGATCATCTTCTGACAATGCTTCTAAATCCTCAAACGTTTCCGGTGCTTGATCAATTAAATCTTTATTGTAATACATGACTAATGATTCAATAACAAACGGTGCACCATAAATTTTTTCATCAAGCGTGACTTGTCTCTGATCTAATTCATCATAACGTCCATCATCTGGTAAAGTAACTTCTGCTATATGGCCTTGTTGACCTAATATACCCACTCGATCATACGGAGCAATCAAGATATCAGATCCAATTTCAGCAGGTCCATCTAGCGGTAAAGCTTCTAGTCCATCGAACATGTCACGTTCAGAAATTTCAATCGTTACATTGTGTTCTTCTTCGAAAGCAGGAATAATTTCATTAACATAATCAATGTATCGAGGATCTACATCTATTTTTAAAGTTGAAGCTTCTCCGTCTCCACCCGTTGACGAATCCGTTCCAGTTGTCTCTTCCCCACTGCCACAAGCAGCCACTACTAACGCACTAGCCGATACCAAACCTAACAGTATATTTTTCCAAACCCTTTTCTCCACTGTAATCTCCTCCTTCTCAGTTAACTTTATTATCTTACTTCCGCTATTTTTTTGCAAACGTTACCATTTAAACAAAAAAAATAGAACTAAGCTTCATGCCTAGTTCTATTTTTCTTTTATGATTTATAAATAACAAAGCCATTTTTTTTGACTGATAATAATTTATTGTCTACAAATGCTAAGTTCCATAGTAACGTTTCCGGTGTTCTTTCTAATGTAATTTCTAAATCTTTTTCTCCTTGATTAAAGTAGCAAATCAGTTGTTCATCACCATAGGTCCTTTTCATTCCAACAACTTTTTCATCATCGCGAATATCAAACCATTCTATTGCTCCATAACTTAACAATTCTTGGTTTTTTTTTCTAAAAGCAATCATTTCTTTAGTAAAAGCAAACATCTCCCTGTCTTGTTCTTCTTCATTCCAAATCATACATTTACGACAATCCGGATCATTAAACCCGTTCATACCGATTTCAGTTCCATAATAAATACATGGCGATCCATGTTGTGCAAACATAAAGGCTAATCCTGACTTAGCCAATTCTTGGTTGTTTTTGCTGATAGTCAACAGTCGAGCAGTATCATGAGAATCCAACATATTAAACATAACTTCATTTGTTTGATTGCGGTACAACATTAATTGTTCATTTAATCCGGCAACCATTTTACTCGCTGTAATGTCTTTTTTCATAAAGAAATTTTCAATCGTTTGTGTGTAAGCATAATTCATCACAGCATGAAATTCATCACCTTGAAGCCAGCTTTGCGAAGAATGCCAAATTTCACCTAAGATATAAAAGTCTTTTTTTATATCTACCGAAGCTTGGTAAAATTTCTTCCAAAAATGATGATCAACTTCATTCGCAACATCTAAACGCCAAGCATCGATATCGAATTCTTTGATCCAATACGTAGTCACATCTAATAAAAAGTCTTGAACTTCTGGATTGTTGGTATTTAACTTGGGCATATGTCCTGTAAATGCGAATGTATCATAATTTAACTCGCTAACATTTTCAAGTTCTTCAACCGATAAATCAGCCAGTGATTCGACTGGAAACTGATTGATATGGAACCAATCTTTATAGCGAGACTGTTCTTGATGTTCAAGAACATCTTGCCATTGCATCGAATCCATTCCTAAATGGTTAAAAACTGCATCTAGCATGACTCGAATACCACGTTTATGTGCTTCTTGAACAACCTTTTTAAACAGTTCTTTATCGCCAAAATCAGGATCGATCTCATAATAATCAATTGTGTCGTATTTGTGATTTGATTTAGCTTTAAACAACGGACAAAAGTAAATACCGTTGACTCCCAAATCCACTAGGTAATCCAAATGGTCTATCACACCTTGCAGGTCTCCACCATAGAAGTCATCTCGTCCAGGATTTTTTTTATGACCCCACGGTAGTGTTCCTTCAGGATCATTCGTTGTATCTCCATTAGCAAATCGTTCTGGGAAAATTTGATACCATACGGTTTCTTTTACCCACTCCGGTGTTTTTACTCTGTCTATTTCGTGTAAGTAAGGCATTCTAAAAAAGGTATTGGCATCTTCTAAGTAGTGATCTGTAAAAGGAAATACACCACGGTCTCCGTAAAGGACTTCTATACCGTCAGTTCCTTCAACATGAAAACAATAAGCGATGCGTTTTGTTTTTACGTAGGTTTCAATCATCCAATAATCATGGACATCCGTACTTAAAATCAATTTCATAGATTTCTCTTCTTCATACCATTTTTCCGTTCCATGAGAGTAAGGGTCTCCGCTAATCAAACCAACTTTTTTCACATCACCTTTTTTTGTTCTTAGACGAATGTGAAACCGTTCTGGTTTGTATAAGTACGCGTACTCACTATCTGGTCTGTGATAAATTGCTGCTGTTTCCATCGTTATTTCCTCAATTCTTTTTTTATTTAGTATACATACTTTTTCTATAGGTCTATTAAAATAACTACGGCTCCATATGGACTCAAACTCAATTGGGCTTCTTGCAGAATGTTGCCTTCATTGGTCAACACAACTGTGTGTGTATGTATTGCTAAATCTTCAAGTGTAATCGTTTGTTTATTCTCTGACATATTACAACACACGATTGCCTTACTGGATTTCCAAATTCGTTCATAACAGTAAGTTTCCAAACTGGTTTCCAACAGTCTAAAATCACCTTCGATAAATACTGTCTTCTGTTTCAATTTCAATACTGCTCTGTAGTAATGCAATACGCTGTCCGGATTTGACTCTTGATCCATTACATTGTATTTTTCTTCACGGTTCACTCCACTCCATGGCCTATGAGTTGAAAAGCCAGCATATTTAGAGTTGTCCCATTGCATTACTCCACGGCTGACATCTTTACTTCGTGCATTTAATTGTTCTAACGCAAATTCTTTTGTATACCCTAATTCAAGTGCTTGTTGATAAAAAAAATCTGCACCAGGTAATGAAAACTGTTCGATGCTTCCGATTTCTAAATTTTTCATTCCAATTTCTTCGCCGTTTAATAAAAATGGAATGCCTTTTTGTAGATACATTAAGGTGGACAACATTTTACTACTCTTATCACGATACTGTTCAACTTCACCAAATCGAGATACTGCTCTTGCCATATCATGATTATTCCAATACAAAATTGGCCCGCCAATTGCAGCTAATCCTTTTTGCCATTCGGACATGGTTTGTTTGAATTTTTTGAGATCCAATTTTCCATGTTGCAGACTTAAAGGAAGTCGTTCGTCTTTTGACTGGTCTATTTCTGGAAAATACCGGAAGGTTATCACACTATCACACACTTCATTTATTGGATTCGTATATTTTTTTGCTAATTCAAGAGTTGCTGATGCCGCTTCGCCGACTAAAAAAACATCAGGATAATTTTTACGAATGCGTTGGCTAAACTCTTTCATGTAGTCAATTACTTTTGGCAGATTAGCATAATAATTTTCTGCCAATACAATTTCATCTTTACTCGCTGTATCAACATCTGGAAATCCATTTTCTTTGTCTACATGAATAAAAGCATCTAATCTTAAGGCATCAATTCCCTTATCTAACCAAAATTCAGCACAATCAGCCATTGCTAAACGTACTTCAGGGTTTTCCCAATTTAAATCGGGCATCTCCTTTGCAAATAAATGAAAGTAAAAAGAGTTTCCGTTAGGTTCTTTTTCCCAAACAGAACCGCCAAAAAATGAACCCCAGTTATTTGGTACAAATCTTTGATCTATCGGATCTTGCCAAATGTAATAATCTCGGTATATATTTTCTGATCCTTTTAAAGCTTCTTGAAACCAAGGGTGTTGATCCGATGTATGATTTAATACAAAATCAAGCATAACCTTTATACCGCGTTTATGTGCTTCATCAATCAATTTATCCATATCCGTCATGCTACCAAAATGATCATCAATAGCGTAATAATTTGCAACATCGTATCCATTATCAACTTGTGGAGAAACAAAAACGGGATTCAACCAAATCATATTTACTCCTAATGACTGGATATAATTTAATCGTTGAATGATTCCTTTTAAATCTCCGATTCCATCATTATTTGTATCTTGAAAACTTTTAGGGTAAATTTGGTACACAACTGTATTTTCCCACCATTTATGTTGCATGGAGCACATACCACCTTTGACTTTGCTAAATTTCTTTTTCAACTATAGCTTACAGAATTCAGAAAACACTTACAATCAAAAATAACTTGTTACCGGTAACAACTTCTTTAACTTGAATTTATTCTTTTTCTGCTGTTTTGTCAGTCAACAAACCTTCATACATAAAAACGACGGTCCCATATGGTGCAAAAGTGATGGCATCTTGATCGATAGAATTGCCTTCATTTTGTAAAACAACTTTCCAACCAAGTGTTGAAATACCTTCTTCTTGTAGATGTTCTTGTGTGTCTGTTAAATTACAACAAACAATTGCTCGTTGCCCGTTATAGTTTCGTTCATAAATGTATAATGTATCTTTCGTCTCATGTAATATAAATGATCCTTTTGTAAAAATATCTGTTTTTTTCAATTTCAAAAGTTTTTTATAGTAGGTTAAGATACTGTTTGGATCGCTTTCTTGTTCCGCCACATTGTATTTTTCTTCCACATTTACACCGCTCCAAGGTTTATTTGATGAAAATCCAGCATAGCCAGAGTTATCCCATTGCATAGCTCCTCGACTAACATCACGGCCAGTATGGTTTAGCTCTTTTAAGATGTGTTCCTCCGAATAACCCAATTGTTTTGCTTTTTCATAAAAAGAGATAGCACCTGGTGTATCAAATTGTGCACGGTCGCTATAATGTAAATTACGCATTCCGATTTCTTCCCCGTTATAGATAAACGGTATCCCTTTTTGAAGATACATTAATGTTGCCAACATTTTACTGCTATTATCTCTGTGTTTCTCTAAATTCCCATAGCGAGATAACGCCCGTGCCATATCGTGATTGTTCCAATACAAAACTGGGCCGCCATAAGGGTCCATTTTATTTTGCCATTCATTCATGACTCTTTTGAATGCCTTTTTATCCAATCGGCCTGATTGCATATTAAAAGGTAACCGAGGATCTTTCATGGATTCATCTTCAGGAAAGATTAAAAATGAAATTATTGCATCACACATATTATTATCAGGATCTGTATACTCATATGCTAAATCAACATTCGCTGAAGCAGCTTCGCCTAAAATGAAAATATCTTCTTTGACTTTGCGTAGATCCATCGATAATTTTTGAACATAATTTTTAATATTGGGCAGAAATGCATTTATTTTTTGAGCAGATACCAATTCCCGACCATCTTCCATTTCGACTTGAAAAAAATCATCGGCTTTATCCATATGAATAAATGCATCTAATCGAAAACCATCCACTCCATGATCCAACCAAAATTTCCCTACATCTAAAATTGCTTTCTCCACTTCTGGATTATCCCAATTTAAATCTGGCATTTCTTTTTTAAATAGGTGAAAATAATACTGGTCTCCAACCGGTTCCTTTTCCCATACTGAACCGCCAAAGACAGAGACCCAATTATTTGGCAAATGACCCCCATTTTGCGCATCTTCCCAAATGTAAAAATCACGATACGGGTTTTCTGGTCCTTTTAAGGCTTCTTGAAACCAAATATGTTGGTCAGAAGTATGATTGACAACCAAATCAAAAATAATTTTCAACTTACGTTTGTGTGCTTCTTGAATCAGTTCCACTGCATCCTCGATTGTCCCAAAAATTGGATCTATTGTGTAGTAGTCAGAGACATCATATCCATTATCGATTTGCGGTGAAGTGAAAATGGGATTAAGCCATATAGCTGTAGCACCTAACTCTTGGATATAATCTAAATGATTAATGATTCCTTTTAGATCTCCTATACCATCATCATTAGTGTCTTGAAAACTTCTTGGATATACTTGATAAATAATTGCTTCTTTCCACCAATAATTTTCTTTCATCCTCTTACACCCCTTTATCATTTAATAATTGCTTATAGTAGTTATTGTATTCATTCACAAAAATGATTGCCACTATAGTGATTGCAGAATATTCTAGTAGCACCCAATGACGTTAATTTTTTTTTGCTTTAACTTAACATTTAAAAGTAAAATCATATGCTGAGGATTTCTAATAATTCTCTAAAAAATCAGGAACTTTCTAGATTTCAAATGTTAAAAGTGTTACTCTTTCAGTAATTGCAACAGGCGTGATTGCCTAGTAGAAAGAGGTAGAATGATGACAAGTATTAGTGTTGCGGGTAAAACTGTAGATTCATGGGAAAAAGAAGTCCCCCAATTAGAAAATCTTCTTTCTTTAAAAGAAATCTTTTGGATCAACGAAGCTAAAATTCCATTTGCAGAAGCTTCGTCCTTAGTTTCCTATACAAAAGATGATGTGAATGATGCTGAAGAACGCTTAAACCGTTTTGCGGCCTACTTAAGAATTGATTTTCCAGAAACCGAAGTATCCAATGGAATCATTGAATCTCCTTTATCCTCGATTCCTTCTATGAAAGAATATCTTGAAACAGTTTATCATTCATCTATCCCAGGAACTTTTTTATTAAAACGTGACGATACCCTACCAATTGCTGGAACAATAAAAGCAAGAGGTGCTATTTATGAAGTCTTGAAGCATGCAGAAAATCTAGCGTTAGAACATGGTCTGATTACCAGTTACACAGATGATTATGCCGTATTTGCAAGTGAATCGTTTAAAGAGTTCTTTTCAGACTACAAAATCGCGGTAGGTACTACTGGTAATCTGGGAATCAGCGTAGGAACTGTCGGTGCTAAGTTAGGATTTGACGTCACGGTACATATGTCCGTGGAAGCAAAGCAATGGAAAAAAGATTTATTGCGTTTTCGTGGAGTTACGGTTATTGAACATGAGTCTGACTTTACAAATGCCGTAGAAAAAGGACGTCAGCAATCTAACTTAGACCCTATGAGTTATTACGTCGATGATGAACATTCAATTGAGTTGTTTTTAGGATATACAGTTGCTGCAAATCGGTTACAAAAACAATTGACTCAAGAAAACATTCTTGTAGACGAAAATCACCCTCTATTTGTTTATTTGCCATGCGGCATTGGTGGTTCACCAGGAGGAATTACATTCGGCTTGAAGCAAATTTATGGAGATAATGTTCATTGTTTTTTTGCAGAACCTACGCATGTTCCTTCCATGACAATAGGATTAATGACTCAAAAATTTGATGAAGTATCCGTTAAAGATTTTGGCTTAGATGGCTTGACAGTAGCCGATGGTCTTGCTGTACCTCGTACATCAAAACTAGTTTCTAGCATGATGAACTACTTTTTTAGCGGTTCTTATACTATTGATGATTTTGAAACAAACCGATTGTTAAGTGCTCTCATTGATAAAGAAAAAATTTATTTAGAACCGGCTGCTTTAGCAGGTGTTCCTGGCGCACTCAGACTATGTCAAACAAATGAAGGCAAAAGTTATTTAGAAAAACATCATTTGGTGGATAAAATGGAACGAGCTACGCATATTGCATGGGCAACTGGTGGGAGCATGGTTCCTAAAGAAGACATGGATCAATTTTACGAGTCTGGTTTACTATCTCCACTGACAGAAAAAAACTAAATGAAAAAAGCAAAAAATAGGCGGGGACTTTTATCCCCTCCTATTTTTTGCTTTTTGACCTATTATAGATCCATCAATTAGCTTAACCTAAATGTTAGTGCTTTTAGAGAAATATTACATAAATTTGAGACAAGCTTTATATTAATTAGTTTTTTGGAACAAAAACTGCTAGTGACCTTGGTAATACTTCTAGTTCAATAGGAAACGGCTGACCTTTGTCGCCATCAACGGTGCAATACGTTTCTCTATCCTCTAGTAATCGAATCTTTGCTTTTTTGAACGCACGGTGTTCCAATTGTTCTCTACTATATCCCTTACCTTGAAACAGTTCTGGTAATAAGCTCAATTTCTCTTTAGCTGTGGTTTCTTTTAATGTCACTAAATGGATAAATCCGTCATCGATTTCAGCATCTGGAACAACTGTACCCACTCCACTAACAAAATTACTCATGGCAATCAAGACCATGCTGTAATTGGCTATCCACTTCTCCCCATCAAGCTCTAATTCAACTGTGTATGTTTCGTCATCTTTTAAAGCTTTAATTCCTTCAATCAAGTAAGCAAACACTCCAAATTTGGTTTTCATCTCTACATCTACTTCTTGAATAGATTCCGGTATTGGACCTACGGAAGTTGAACTAATAAAATACCGATTGTTTAATTTTCCTACATCAATTTGTTTAAACGAACGTTGTTTAAATGAGTCAATAGCTATATCAGGATTCGTTGAAATTCCCAAAGCTCTAGCAACATTATTAACTGTTCCAAGCGGTATAATTCCTAATATTGTTTGAGCTCGATGCAACATCAATCCATTAACGGCTTCACTAACAGTTCCATCACCGCCCAATACAAAAACAGCTTCATACTTTTCTAAGGCTGCATCTTCACAAAAGGTTGTTGCATCTCCCGCTTTTTCGGTTTTCTTAATGATAAGTTCGGTAAAATCAGATTCAATTTGCTTTTTTAATCTTTCCATATATTTTTCTGCTTTTTCTCCACCTGAAGAAGGATTTACGATAATCATAGCTTTAGTCATAGTCACTCTTCTTTCTAAAATAAATTTTCAACAGTTTGAAAAGGGTTGTTGTGTAGTTGTTCCTCTAATAATTAATTCCGGAGTAAAAAAAAGTTCTCCTTGAGGTGCATTTTTTTGTTCAATTTTATTTAACACCATTTTAGCGCAAGCTTCACCCATTTGAATAACAGGTTGTTTGACTGTAGTCAGTTGTGGAAAAGCAATCTGATCTAAAAAAACACCATCATGTCCAATAATGCCAAAATCAGTAGGTATTCTTCCACCCATATTGATAATTCCTCTTTGAATTCCAATTGCTAAGCGATCTGAGCTGCAAATAAAGAGCGTATTGGGTTTGAATTTATTCCAGTTTTCTCTAATAAACTCTGCAGCATAACGCGAGCGATTTTCAAAACGATGAATTTCTGGTAGGCGTTTATTTTTTTGAAGCGTAACTATGTATCCACTCTCACGTGAATATTCAAAGGGTTCTTTTACATCAATACCAATAAAGATAATGTTCTCATACCCTAAATCAATACCGTATTGTGTTGCTTTAGCAATCCCTTCTTTATTGTTTGAATCAACAAAATCATAGCCATGTCGATTTTCACCAAATAAAACAACGGGTTTTGTAGCACCACTTATCCAATTATAATCACTTTCACGCATGCCGCAAATAATGTATCCATCACATGCACCTATATCAAAATTATTTTTAGTAACCAACTGTAAAGAATAATGACGATTGTCTAATTCTCGCGCAATACCGGTTAATAAATTCATATAATAAGGTTCCGTTGTGTCCATTTCTTCAAGGATAAATAATTTTATAATTTGTGTACGGTTATTGACCAATGCTTTTGCTGCAACATTGGGACGGTAATTAAGTTCTTCCATTGCTTCAAAAACAAGTTCTTTTAATTCGTCAGTCACTTGTTCGGGATGGTTGATCACTCTGGATACTGTCATTTTTGATACATTTGCCTTTTTCGCAACATCATTAAGTGTAGTCATGCCGTCTCCCTTCTGATCTAATCTCATACTTATTTATATATTCTATCTGTATCTTCCATTATAAAGCTAATAGTATAGAGAATTTATTTTTGTGTCAATGCTCCCTTAATAATCTTTAATCTTGTGCAAAATAAAAAAACACCAAAAGGCGCTTTTTATTTATCCTATTTCACTTTACAATGATTTATGGCTTTTCATTTCCCTCTAATTTCAATTGACATTCAGGACAGATACCGTAAATTTCTAATCGATGTCGCTTAACCTTAAAACCGGTCAGAGTAGTCGTTACTTCGCCAATATCCTCTAGACCTGGATAATAAAGGTCTTCAATTCTTCCACAATCTTCACAAATAGCATGATAATGCTGTGCGGAAGTAAAATCAAATCGACTTGAAGCGTCTCCATAGTTCATTTCATCCACAAAACCTACTTTAGTAAATAATCGTAAATTATTATAAACAGTTGCCACACTCATATTAGGAAATCTAGCCGCCAATGCTTGATAAATCTCATCCGCTGTCGGATGATTGTCATTCTCGATTAGATATTCTAAAATACCATAACGCTGTGGTGTAATACGTATGTGCGCACGTTTTAATTTCTCAATCGAATGAGCTACTAAATGATTCGATGTCATACTTCTCCTCCCTTCAAATTTAATAAATAAAAATTTTTCCAATATTTATATTTTTCATAATGATTACTTAATAGTAATTATCAACTTATAATAAATACTCTATAAATTAATGATAACTTTTCTACCTTAACTTTGCAAATAAATCCTTTTATTCTTTGTCTAGGGAAATATTGCACTTCTTTGGTAGGAGCATTACAATAGAAATGATTTTACTTTTAAGGAGGCAATTATTTTATGTTAAATCATACTCAAAGCGATCAGTTAGCTCACGAAGCGAACCAAGTTATTGTTGGAGGAGTGAATAGTCCGAGCCGCTCATTTAAAGGGGTTGGCGGAGGCAATCCGGTTACCATGGCCCGTGGGGATGGAGCCTATTTATATGATGTTGATGGCAATCGCTATATCGACTATTTAGCAGCTTTTGGACCCATTATAACTGGATTCAATCATCCTCATATTACAAAAGCAATAAAAAGAGCTGCAGATACAGGTGTGTTATTTGGTACTCCTTCTGAACATGAAGTGACTTTTGCAAAGATGTTAACCACTGCGATTCCTTCAATGGATAAAGTACGTTTTACAAATTCTGGTACTGAAGCTGTTATGACAACCGTTCGTGTTGCTCGTGCATACACAAATCGTGAATTAATTGTTAAATTTACCGGTCAGTATCATGGTCATTTTGATCTCGTTCTCGTTGAAGCCGGAAGTGGTCCTTCTACACTAGGCACGACAGATTCTGGTGGAGTAACAGTAGGTACCTCAAAAGAAGTAATCACTGTACCATACAATGATATTGACTCTTACAAAACAATTATGGAAAAATTTGGAGAAAAAGTTGCAGCTGTTTTAGTGGAACCAATCGTCGGAAACTTTGGTATGGTAGCTCCTAAACCTGGATTTTTAGAAGCTGTCAATGAAATCACTCATGAGTATGGAGCCTTAGTGATCTATGATGAAGTAATCACCAACTTCCGCTTCCATTACGGTGCTGCTCAAGATATGTTAGGTGTTATTCCTGATTTAACAGCATTTGGGAAATCTATTGGTGGAGGATTACCGATTGGTGCATATGGTGGTCCAACACGCATCATGGATACTGTAGCACCACTTGGACCTGCCTATCAAGCTGGTACAATGTCTGGAAACCCACTTTCTATGCAAGCTGGAATTGCTTGTTTAGAAGTTTTACAGGAACCTGGAATCTATGAAAGAATGGCTGACTTTGCTATTCAATTAAAAGATGCTCTTCTTGCAGCTGGTAAGAAATATAATATCCCAACAGTTGTGAACCAAATTGGTGGGTCACTGACCGTCTACTTCTCGGATCATCCCATTGAAGATTATGCTGATGCAAAAAATACGGATTCTATTCGATTTGGAAAGTTTTTTAAAAATATGTTGGATGAAGGCATCAATCTTGCCCCAAGCAAATATGAAGCTTGGTTTTTGACTATTATGCATACGCAAGAAGACATTGATGAAACAAAAAAAGCGATCGATAAAGCTTTTTCTAAACTTTCTTAAAATGATAGTATTCATTATTAAATTATCTTAATTTTCAAACTATTTACTCTAAATTCTTTGCTTATTGCTTCTAAGTAGCTTATCATACAAGTATAACTATCAATAAAACGGAGTGAAACTATTTTATGAGAATTGGAGCAAGAACGCTCAAAACAGGAATTGCTGTTGCGCTTGCATTAGCTATTCCCGCATTATTAAATGTCCCATCAGGCAGTGTTTTAGCTGCTATATCAGCCATTTTCGCATTGCAACCTTCAGTCAAGCGATCTATCAATACCCTCAAAGATCGCATCATCGCCAACTTGATTGGCGCTTTGGTTGCTATATGCATCACGTTAACTTTAGGCAATCACTATATCATTGTTGGGTTAGCTGCTTGTTTGTTGATTGCTATTTTAAATCAACTGAATCTTAGCAGTGTGATTGGTTTAGCTACCGTAACATTAATCGTGATTATGGAAACTACTGAAGATAATTTTATTCTTTATGCTAGTATACGAGTTGGAGCTACAATTATGGGGGTTTTTATTGCTTTCTTGGTAAACACTATTTTGTTTCCTCCAAAGTATGAAGAAAAACTGTATCACGTTACTGACTACTCAACAACTGAAATTATGAAATTTTTACGTGCAAGTGTGCGGAAAAACAGCCAATACCCTATTCTGAAAAAAGATTTGAAATGGATCAAATCAGAGCTCAATCGGATGGATGTCTATCTTTCTTTATTCAAAGATGAAGGAGTGACTACAAGGAAAAAAGACCGTATTCAAAAAATGCGGAAAGTAGTTGTTTACAGGCAAATCATTGCAACAACAAAAGAAGCTTATAATTTATCTTATACGTTTCATAAATATGAAAATTCTTTTAACCATTTTCCAAAAGATTTGCGTATCTTGATACGTGAACGTCTAGAAACTTTGCTCACCGCACATGAACAAATTTTATTAAAATTTAATGGTCGTGTTTCACCAGATAGCGTAAATTTTATTGCGTATAAAGCCCCACTCAGAAAAGAATTTATGCAGTCCTTCTTTGATGAAGCAAGTTTGGAAGAGTACATGCATGATGACTATGGTCAAAGTAATGCGGTTATTCATATTATGTCTAGTATTTTAAAATATGAGGAATATTTAGAGCATTTAAATATTTTAATTAGTAGCTATAAAGGGAACGACTGGAATCCAGATACAGACATTTCTAACATCGAACACATTGAACAATAAAAAAAAAGCAGTTGAGTAAATTTCTCAACTGCTTTTTTTTTATTGTTACTACATTCCACTAGTAGTATCTCTTTTTTTATTTAAAGCTTCTTCGAATAAACTCCGGTACACTGCTGTTCCTTCACTATTCAATGATTTGCCATCCTGTGTTAAAGTGCTTTCCAATGAGACTCCGTCAGCCTCAAGTTTTTCAAGGTAGCTATTGTGAATATTAAATCCAATCCATTCGTTAGATTCGACTGTCGAAACCATTTCATTTAAATAAGATGTATAATCAAGTGTTCTTGAATTATTGTTTCCTTTTTCACTGCTACTTGGATTAGGAGAGACAAAAATAATTAACGCTTCAGGCAAACTTTTCTTTATTATGGCATAATTTTCTGCTAAATAATCACTTGAATCGGCTAAAGCGATATCTAATTCATGATCCGCATAAGGCATCAACTGAAAAAATACGACATCTGGATTTGTTTTGGCAAGATCCGTCACCTTATTTTCGCTGATTAATTGATAAGAATTATAATCCGTATACGGTAAGCGATTTACTTTTATAGTACTGCCAACCTGATTTTTTATGTATGTATCTATTTCTGAAATCCATTGTTCTTCTTGCGCCAAATCTCCATAAAAACTGATTGAAACCTCATCTTTTAATAAACTAACGTATTTTAAATAGTCTATTACCGAAAGCTCTCCACGGCTTTCTTCATATCCAGCAACTTGAGCAGATACATCTTCTTTTGTCATTACTTCTTCTTTTTGATCTGTTTCTTCAGCTACTGACATTAATTGTTCTTGCTGTTTTTTCGAATAGTTTATGCCAAAAAAAACAACTCCAACAGCTAAGATGATTAGAAAAAAAATAATAAAACCACTTTTTTTAGACACTTTTTCTCACTCCTTATGTACACTTGGTTCTTCTCTCAAATAATTTCATTTGTTATTGAACCCTTAATTATTTTACCATACATTCATTCAAAGCCACTATACTTTTTCGCTAAAATAGTAAAGAGGCTCCAGTATGTTGGAACCTCTTTACTATTTTTTCTATCTTAGAGAAGTTACTGTCATCTTATCCAGTAAAAGGTCATTGCTTATGTGATAACTGTTGATAGCGTTTATACCATATGTCAACATAATCTTGTGAAAAAGGACCTTTTTCTTCGTTAATCCAATCCACTAGAATTTTCACGTTTTCTTTTAAAATATGGTCAATATCATCAGGATAATTCCACTTTATGCTATGATCTTCATACTCATCTACATCCAATAAGCGTTTTTCGCCATCCGGAAAGACTTTGATGTCTAAATCATAATCAATATACTTCAGACCTTCTTCATCTAATGCATAAGGCGAAGCAAGATTACAGTAGTAAGAAACACCATTATCTCTTATCATTGCAATGATATTGAACCAATAATGCTTATGAAAATAAACAATCGCTGGTTCTCGCGTTAGCCATCTTCGGCCATCCGATTCCGTTACAAGAGTATGGTCATTTACTCCTATTAACGATTGATCACTTGTCTTAAGTACCATGGTATCTCTCCAAGTGCGATGCAAACTGCCATCATGTTTATAGCTTTGGATTGTGATGTATTCTCCTTCTTTTGGAATATGCATCCTTAACCCAACTTTCTTTTCCTCACATAACTATCGTAAGAAATTAGTAAATAATAAACCAGAGAGTGAATGAACACTCGACTCGTACTTATTATATCACAACTCTTAATCTTTATAGTATAAAACCAAATAAATAATGAAAAAAAAATGAGAATCGATACTTAAAAGAAACTTTAAAAACTAAAAAAAGACCACTGTTTCAGTTGTTACTGAAATAGTGGTCTTTAATTTATTCTTATCACATTAATGCTTAAATTTTGTCAAATAACTCTGCCACATTTTAGTTTGTGGGCCTGGAAATACATATTGATCAAAGTCTGAAGGTTTTACCCAATAACAATTTTCAGGAATATCAACAGGTTCTTCTAATAGTAATTGACCATAATAAACAGCGATAAACCATTTCAAATGACTGAAAATATGCTGAACTTCAACAAAAGGTACTTCCATTAAAGTTGGCTTAATTTGATAGTTCTTTTCCAATTCCGCCATGACGTTTTTCATCACATTTTCAGTTCGTTCTTCATCATCTACCTCTGTCAATGTTCCATGTGCGATTCCGGTCTCTTGAATCACTAACTCTTCATCAATCATTGGAAAAGTCCACATATTAGCCAACAAACCATTTTCAGGACGCTTTTCTAGTAAAAATGCACCACTTGAATTTTTAATGATTGTCCCTATATAATAAACCGGCTTGGCTTTTTTCTTTTTACTTTTGACGGGATATTTCTCCCATGTGCTGTTTTGATACGACTGATTAAAATCTTTAACGGGGCTTAATTCGGGATGGTAATTTTTAGGTGTACAAATACTTGAACCCAAATCCATAAATGCTTGATTAAAATCTCCTGGCTTATAGGGATCAATCAATTCTCGCATGATAGCCTCAAAAATTTTGCGATTTCCCGGCTTAGCAATATCCGCATCAATTTCAAATAACCGGCTCAACACACGCATTACATTTCCATCTACAGCTGGTTCAGGAAGTCCAAAGGCCATACTCGAAATCGCACCAGTTGTATAAGGTCCTATCCCTTTAAGTTTGCCGATTTCTTTAGGATCTGTTGGCATTTCTCCATTATAATCATTCATAATCTGTTGAGCTGCAAACTGCATATTACGAACTCGTGAGTAATACCCCAATCCTTCCCAAGATTTTAACAGTACATCTTCATTCGCCTGTGCTAATGCTTCTATCGTTGGGAAAGTATTCATAAAATTTAAATAATAAGGAATAACGGTATCTACTCTTGTTTGTTGCAACATGATTTCAGAGACCCAAATACGATATGGATCATTATTTTTTCTCCATGGTAGATCTCGCTTTTCTAAATCATACCAACTTAAAAGAGTTTCTCTGAATTGATTGATTTTTTCTTGAGGCCACATAGGAATACCATAAACTTCATTTTTGTTTGCTGCATCTAAATTTGATTCACTTAACGTCATTCTTCCTCTTCTTCCATTTCTTTTTCATTGATATATTGCGTAATCAAGTCACCAGCAAATCCTTTTTGAAATAATCCGCTTTTAACTTTTTGAATTTTTTTAGTTCCTGTTAACTTCGTTTGCTTGCGCCAAATTTTATCGCCTTGTGCTTTTAATGCCTCATACTCATCGTCTACTTCTTTTTCTGTATTGATTTCTTCCAATACTTGGGTGATAACATCAGATTGGAATCCCTTTTGCATTAAATTTTGACGAATTTTATTGTTGGTTTCTCTTGATGAATGACGTGAAGAACGTCGCATAACTTTTTCCGCTAAGGCAACACCATTTTCTACCATCTGATCAAACGGATATTGTTCTATAGCTTCTTCAATCGTTTCATCTTTAATTCCACGTTTTTTCAACTCTCTTTTTATCACGTAAGGCCCCTTTCCGCTAACATTTGCAGCGGTTCTTGTATAACTTTCAGCATATATTAAATCGTTTAAGTAGCCTTGTTCTTTTAGTTGTTCGATAACCTGATCAGCAGTTTCGCTAGTAAATTCATGACCAATCAAATCATCTTTTACTTCTTTTATTGAACGCAAAGAATAATTCAAATAAACGAGTGCTCTTGTATACGCTTTGCGGTATCCATCTTCTATCTCTAATTCTTGGCGAAATGTTTTTGAAATTTCCATTCCTTTATGCAAAATGTGCTTAATTAAAATAGCTTCATCAACAGGAAAAGCATATTCTCCATCTAAATAAATATTGTAGCGCCCTTTTCTTTTTTGCGCTTCAATTTTTGTGATTTTAGGTAATGTAGATGTCGAAGAGTCCTTATCTCCACTATTGAGTTTATAAATCATAGCTTCACCCTCCTACTTCAGTTCCATAATTATAACATAAAACAACTACAAACACATGTTCGAAAGTTAACATTTAATCTTTTTCAATTAAAAAAGTGATTCAGACCTAAGCCTGAACCACTTCTACTTTTACTGTTTAGTCTCTGAAATCTTCTCTTGGGTCATTTATCGGTTGGTTTGATAAAGTACTGCCATCAAAAATCGGCAAATCTACTTCCTCTTCGTTTGGTGAACTAGGTCCAACCTGATCTTCATGCTTTAGTTGGTCTTCTGTAGGTTTTCCTTGCAATGGATTGTCATTAGGATCAAAGTTTTTATGTGACCATGGTTGTCTTTTTGGAGATACAACATCTCTTGTATCATCTCTTCGATCCTGATCTTTACTAAATGGACCATTTGTTGGTTCATTATCTTGATTATCTTGCAATCTAGGTTTGTTCTCTTGTCTAATTGATTCTACCATAATATCATCTTCCTCAATCGTTTCGGGAACTGTCGTATCCGTTAAATCAGATTTTACTGTGATGCTTTCATCAAGTTCATCTTGTTCTGTAAACTGATTCGTCAATGGAACTTCTGCATTGTTTAAATAGTCATTTCCATCATTTGCATAACTCACTTCATCAGTTGGTTGTGAAGCATTTCTGATTTCTCTCACTCCTTGACCAGCTTGGCCAATCATTCCAGAAGATTCTTCAGTCGAATTGGTTTCTGTACTTGTTGCTTTATCCGCAAGTACAATGTATTCACCTTTTTCCAAAGACTCCTTGTATTGTTCTGCACTAGCTTCGTCTACACCAAAATTTTCAAGTGCCAAGTCTTCATCTGTATCAGCGAATAAATGTTTGAATTTATCCCAGAAAGATTCTTTTTCTTCTGCCGAGACCTTGTCGATTTCTACACCTGTTTGACCTTGAATCGCCGAAGGATTTTGATTAGTCGTCACAATTTTTATACTGTCTGTTGAATGGCCTTCTGCGATCAATTGTTCTACACAAGCCGTTGTTTCTTGTACATTTGAAAATGAACCGATAACTACTTTATTCATCCTTTACACGCTCCTCTTCTTTATATCCTCTTTGTGTTTTAACTATTTAATCAAGAGGATTAAAATCAAACATTTTATTTCTATAATTAACTGTACCAAATGAAAAATAAGTTTTCAAAATAGACGACTTGTAATCAGACTAAAAGCGTATTTAGTTGCAATTTAAAAAAAATTCCTGAAACCATATTACCCATTAATGACCACTCCACCATTAACATGCAACACTTGACCAGAAACATAACTAGAGTCTGTACTTGCTAAATATACATACGTTGGCGCCAATTCAAAAGCTTGACCTGCTCTTTCTATTGCTCCGCCTTTCCCCCAGTCCTCTAATTGTTCTTCTGTAAAAGTAGCCGGTATAAGCGGAGTCCATATTGGACCAGGAGCCACACCGTTTACGCGAATTTTTTTATCAATTACTTCACTATTTTGAGAAAGAGATCTGGTGAACGCTGTAATGGCACCTTTAGTAGCTGAATAATCTAAAAGGTGTTCACTTCCACGATAAGCTGTAATGGATGTTGTATTGATGATTGATGCACCTTCTGACAGATGTGGCATCGCAGCTTTCACAAAGTAGAATTGACTAAAGATGTTGGTTCTAAATGTTCGATCCAATTGTTCTGCGGTTATATCTCCGATTTTCTCTTGGACATGCTGCTCGCCAGCATTGTTGACCAATATATCTAGATGGCCCCATTCCTCGATTACTTTCGACACTACTTCTGTAGCATAAGACTCTTGTCCTACATCACCTTTAAATACTAAAGCTTTTTGACCAATTTTTTCAATTCGACTTTTTGTGTAATTTGCATCATCTTCTGATTCTAGGTAACCAATAGCAACATCTGCACCTTCTTTTGCAAAAGCAATCGCTACAGCTTGCCCGATCCCACTATCTCCACCAGTAATGATGGCTGTCTTACCTTTAAGTTTACCCGCTGCTTTATAATTTGGGTCTTCTGTTTGTGGTTCAGGATTAAGGTTCTTACTGTCATCATTAATCAAATAATTTTCCTTTGGTTTTTGAGTTTCTTTATCAGAATTTGTCATTTCTCATTCCTCCTAAATTTTCTCTACAAATTAAGCATAACAACTTAAAAAAACGAATACAAATAAGAAGACTTCTTTGCATTAAATTTCTTCTGGAATGTGCAAGTTTGTTTGTAAAAGTCCATAAAATCATTAGAAATCTTTTTCTTCCATGAACATTATTTAAACTACTTATACTAATTCTCCATCAAAAAAAAGATTGAGACCTAAGTCTCAATCTTTTTTTACTTATCTTCGTCATCTTTTTTGATCGTTTTTCCGCCAGCTTCTTCGTAATTATCACTATAATACGCATCGCTTTCGGGTTGTTTTGTATTCATTTCAGGTTTTGATTCTTCTGTTTTTCCAATTCCTTTGCTGCTAGAAGAATCTCCTCCATCTACAACTCCTTGGCTGATATTATCAGGGTATACATGTCCTTCATTCTCAGCTACTACTGTAGATTCGTCACCGGTTAATTCTGGCTCTTTTTCAAGAGAAGAACCTTTAACTTTTTCATTTACTGATGACACTGTACTACCATTTTGTTCTTGGTTTGAATTTATCGGACTGATAGACTCCTCTGATGTTGAATTTATATTTTGTTTGTCTGGAGATGTATCAGGGTTTCCTTCGATATCTTCTCTAGACGATTGTGCTTTAGTTGGATCAAACTGTTCTTCTTCACCAGGCATAGCATCCATTTTTTCTTTAGTAGGAGCCTTTGCAGGATTTTTTGCTGCAATAACTTCACGTTCACTTTCATTATTTCCATTTAGTACTTCTTCATTTACTTGGGATAACTGTTGTATTTTTGATGGACCAGCACTGTTAACAAGAATGACAATCTCTCCACTTTCTAAAGCTTCTGTATAATGTTCACCAATGTCTCCCTCTACACCATATTCTTCTAGAGGATTGGAAATTTCATCCGAATTGTATCGTCCAAAACTGAAAGATTCCTTTAATTTTTCCCAAAGAGACAATCCTTCGGTAGGATTGACAGCATCAACCTCTACAAGTGTTAAATCTTCTAATTCTTTTTCATGTTTTTCATTGGTTACAATAACAATTTCATCTGAAGCATAACCTTCATTAATGAGTCTTTCTACTGCACTTACCGTTTCTTCTTTTGATGTATATGTTCCTTCAACTCTTCTATCCATTTGGACTCACACTCCATTTCATATAGTAACGCTGAACAGTTTAACATCTTGCTACGTGATGGCACTTTTTATTTGTTTAGTCATCCTTAATTTATATTCATGATAGCAAAAATTCATACCACTAGCAAAGAAGAAGCCTTTGCTAGTGGTATGAATTAAATTTAAGCTGTTTTATTTAATTCATTATTCTTCATCGACAACGATCCCAAAGGTCGAATGAGAGTTCTTAAAATCTTTTGTTAGTTCCTTCGTGTAGCATTTAACCGAGCGACTATCTAGCTCTCTTAAGAGCAAGCTGCTCATTTCAGAATTTTTGAAAATTTGATATTAACTATTATAAAATCCATTAATCATTCTCATACAATTCCTTTTGCTTCATAGTATCCAATGTGATAATGATTTCATCTTTTTGATTTTCTAAGTATACTTTGTTGCTAATAAATTCGGCAGCTTTAAGAACGACTTTCTGACTATAAAAATCCACAGCCAACGCTACTAGTTTCGCTTCCTTTAACTGGTACTTATTCATAAAATGTGTCAGCGCAATGCTATATTGGAGATTATTCCCATTTATTAAATCATTTTTTATTAAATCCAATATTTGCAAATAATGATAATTTTCTCGTGTCACGATTGTTGGAGGGTTGACCAATTTAAATTCCATATCCGTTGCTTCAATATTGCCATTTCTTTTTGCATTTGTTGCAATAATTATTTCGCACGGAGGCTTTTCGATAAGTCCTAATTTATGTAAAAATGCAGTTCCAGTAAGATATCCAAATATGTTCCCTCTTTTATCTTCTATATAAGTTCTATTGATTAATTCGATACAGTCAATTCGTATTTCTTCTGATTGATCAGTATCATCCCGATAATAGACTCCAGTTCCAAAACGTTTTAAATAGTTCCCATCTTTTACCATTCTCATTAGAATAACATTTACATTTTTTCTTATTTGTTGACATACATTTTGGTCATCCACAAATTGTTCTATGTAGTGCATAATATCTGAAATAAAAATTGGACTACCAACATTCTGATTCAAGACATATGTTTGGACAAGTTTCGTTAAATTCATATTGACCTCCCTATTCGGCTGGCTTAGAAGTATTTCAGCAACTTTGCATAATTAAAGAACGTTGTTTATTTTTAAGTTTACAAAATTAAAAACTGTTTCGCAAGTAAAAGCATAGTCTTTTGATAATTCATTTATTATCCACTAAATCTAACGAATTGTAAACGTTTAAGTTGCTTCTTTTAAGTTAGAAAATAGATTGTTTAAAAAGCATTTTATCTGCCAAACTTTAGATCATTGTTTTGCTTTTAAAGTAGGAATTTAACAGATTCTAAAAATGATTGGTATATCTGAATAAGAACGACATAAGTCTTTAAAAGGAATTAAAATAAAAAAAAATATAGGTATTTATTCCTGTGTTCTTTTTATAAATAGATGAGCTAGTTTACCCCTTGCTAAGTAACACTCTATTCTTTCTAAACGTTATTACAGATGTAAGATGTCATGACAAAAACTTACACAGCAACTTATTTTATAAGGAGGAATAGATGATGCAAAAAGAATGGACAAAAGGGGCAATTGAAGTACATTTTGAAGATGCTGCAAATGAAAAAACAGTAAAACGCAGCTATTCTAACACAATCAACTCTGTTACAGACGAACAAGTAGAAGGTTTTTCTGCAGCTTTAGAATCTTTAACAAGCTTACCTTATATACAATCAGTCATGGTTGAAGAATACACTTATACCCGCTAAGCAATGAACAGAATAGTCACTTACATCAATTTATCCACTAAGGAGGAAATTAAATGGCAAAATCATTAGAATTAAGATTCGTTACTAGTTTAGGAAAGTCAAAAACAATGAGTGTAAAAGATCCAATCCTTAATTTAACTACAGTGCAAGCTCAACAAGCAATGAATTCAATCATATCGTTAAATATGTTTCAAATTGAAGGTGTTAATCCTTACGCTACTGTAGCAGGAGCTCGCTATGTCGAACGCGTAGTAGATGATATCTTTGAAGTAGAATAACAACTAACAAATACTATGGCGAAGCATTATCAGGTCTGATTTAAACAATCATTAAAAATGGGGTGGGGCAACAGTCTCACCCTATTTAATGATTATAGGAGGAATAAAAATGACTTATACAATTGAACAACAGCTTTTGACAATCACACAGAAAAAATTAATTAGTAAAAGCTTTGTTATTGCTCATGAATCTGGGAATCAAAACAACACGGGAATACTTTCTCTAGAAAATGAAATTGCTTATATGAAGAGGATGGCTCAAATAAATGGTTCCTTCACAAGTCATTGGGTTGGTGGAGCTGGAAGAATTGTCCAGATTGCTCAAACAGGGAAAGTTCAGTATGGGGCTGGGGAAATGCCAATCCTCATGCATATGCTCAAGTAGAATTAGCACGCACATCGAATCCAGTTTGGTTTAAAAAAGATTATCTAGCCTATTTATGGTTATTAAAAAAACTTGCTAAGGAAGCTGGAATCCCTACTTCATTAAATACGGGTACTACGCTTGCATCAAAAGGTATCAAAACACATCATTGGATCTCCAACAATTTAGGAGGTACCAATCATACCGATCCCGATGCTTACCTCATGCAACACGGTATTTCTCTTACACAATTTGCGCATGACTTATCCTCCACTACTAAAAAGGAAGTTTTATCTCCTTCTTCTCCTACAAAGGAAAATCACTTGTATCATATTGTAGCGAAAGGCGATTCCTTATGGAGTATTGCTAAAAAATACCATACTACCCTTACCTGGTTGAAAAAAATCAATCAACTATCTTCTGAAAACATCCTAATTGGCCAAAAGCTAGTCATTTCAACAAATTCTTCAAAAGTAACTCCCCTTTCCCAACTTGCGATCATAAAAGCAATTCAAAAAAATCTTGGTATCAAACAAGATGGTTTATTTGGACCGGTAACAAAGAAAAGTTTAATCTGTCTAGTTCAAAAAACAATTGGTTCCAAACCCGATGGCTATTGGGGTCCTGAATCTGCTTCAAAAATGAGAATTCTAAAAAATGGATTTTTTGGCTGGGACGTGTACGTAGTCCAAGCTTTCTTAACAGGTAACTATCATTTAAACTTAGGTACGCCAGATAAACAATATGGTCCAAAAACAACAGCAGCAGTCGGACATTTCCAACTTAATTTTGGGCTTTTAGCTGATGGCATTGCTGGCCCAAAAACATGTCAAAAATTATTTAGTTGAATCATTTCTATCCTTTAACTTTCTAAAATTACCCGAACAGTCCCTTTAATATATGGTATACTAAAATACGCAAAAGAAAGAAGAAGACATCGGTCTTTGATAGGAGTGTGACCGTTACATGAAGGGAGAAAACAAAGCTGTGATTGTTTTAGCTGGTATGATCGGTGCTGGTAAAAGTACCTACACGAAATTCATTTCAGAAGCATTAGGAAGCGAGGCTTTCTATGAGAGTGTGGATGATAATCGAATTTTGGAAAAGTTCTATGAAAATCCTGAAAGATGGGCTTTCTCACTACAAATTTATTTTTTAAATACTCGTTTTAGAAGCATTAAAGCTGCCTTTAAACATGAAAACAATGTATTAGATCGTTCGATTTACGAAGATGCCTTGTTTACTCGGATCAATTATGAAGAAGGAAACATGAGTGATGCTGAAATGGACACATATCTAGATTTATTGGATAACATGATGGAAGAACTAGACAACATGCCTAAAAAATCTCCCGATCTACTCATTTATTTACGCGGCTCTTTAGATACTGTTTTGAACAGAATTGAAAAACGGGGTCGTTCATTTGAGCAAATCGGAGAAAATAGTGGATTACTAGACTATTATACTCATCTTCATAGTCAATATGATAGCTGGTTTAACGCTTACGATAAAAGTGCTACCCTGATAATTGATATTAATCAATATGATTTAGAAAAGTTAGATGATGCTGAAAAAGTTCTCAATATGGTCACAGAAAAATTAGAAGCTGTTAGAAATGAACATTCCATTGGATAAAAAAACAGTTGAGCAAATATGCTCAACTGTTTTTTTTATTAATGTTAGTATTATCTGATTAGCTACATTACTTATTTAAACTTTCTGGTGGAATAGGAATACCTTTGTTTAAGTCGGTACTATGGCTCTATACAAACAAATCCCTTTATTCCAAAAGTAATTTCTTTTACAACACTAATATCATTTGATAATTAACTAATTTTTAATTTGTTAAAAGTTCGTACTCATTAGCTATTTTTTCAATAATTGTTTCATCTTTTAGTTGTGTAACTTCACGAATAACTGTTTCAACAGACTTATCTTCCAACATTTTTTTTAATTGTTGGCTTTCTTCATCATTGCTATCACGATAAACTAAAGCTTTAGCAACAGTTTTAATCAAATAGTCCGTTTCAAGTCCTCTTTCACTTGCTTCTCGAATCGGACGAATAAATCGTTCGTCGTATCCGAGCTTACGCATTGGCGTTCTAGCCACACGCGTGATATCGTCTGAAATATAAGGATTCATAAAACGAGAAAGAATTTTAGCAATGTACGCTTTGTGTTCTTCACCATTAAATTGCCACTTTTCAACCATTACAGCTCCTGTTTCAGTTAAAACATTCTCTACTTGTTTTTTTACTTCTTTATCTTTTAGTGCTTCGTCAATTGTTTTGTATCCTTCATATTTCCCAACATAGGCTGTAGTTGCGTGTCCCGTATTTACGGTAAACAATTTTCTTTCAATAAATGGTTCTAATTCAGGTGCATAATGAACCCCTTCTAAGCGTAGATTCGTATTTTTAAGTTTAGATTCATCAACGACCCATTCCTTGTATCCTTCAACAGATACAAATAATTTATCCTCATGAGATTGTAAAGGCACAATACGATCTACTGCAGCATCAGGAAATCCAATATAGCGTTCCAAGTAATCCATATCTTCTTTAGTTAAATGTTTTGAAACTTCCTCTTTAAGGAATGTACTTCCGCCAATCATATTTTCACATGCTATCACGTCAATGGGTTGAGTTGATTGTCCAACTCGTCTTTTTTGAATCCCTTTAGCGATTAAAGGTGCGATATACGGTAAAATTTTCGGACCAATAGCAGTCGTTACAATATCAGCTTGTTCAAATGCTGCAATGACTTCTTCTGGATGAGTTCCATTATTGATACCATAAACATTGTTTACCTTGATTTGAGGAGTGCCTTCTTGAGCCAGCTCAATAGTGTATTCATGTTTGTCATTTAAAGCATCAATAATTTCTTTATTTACATCTACAAAAGCAATCTTAAATCCATTTTTATTTAAAACTTCTCCTATAAATCCTCGACCAATATTTCCTCCACCAAAATGAATGGCTAGCATATTACTCAATCCCTTCCAGTAATTCTCTAACTTCTCTTTCAGAAGATGCATCTGCTAATTTCACAACATTTTCTACTTCTGAACAGTAAACCGCGATTTTTGAAAGAATATCCAAATGTTCATTCCCTACTCCAGCAATCCCAAAAACAACTGTTACTAATTTTTCTTCCTCAGGAGTACCAAAATCTACACCACCAGGAATTTGAACAACTGAAATACCAGATTGAGTGATTAAGTCTTTTGAATTTTCTGTCCCATGAGGAATAGCAATAAAGTTGCCCATATAAGTTGTAACATTTTCTTCACGCTTCAGCATTTCATCAATGTAACCTTCTTTTACATATTGACCATCCACTAAGATCTTACCCGCTGCACGAATAGCCCCTTCCTTCGTGTTAAATGATTGATTTAATTGAATACTGCTTTCTTCTAAAATAGCCATGACTTATTCTCTCCTTTATTTCTTTAATTTTTCTAAAAATAAACTACTTAAATAATTATTTAATAACGGTTCAGAGCCTGAATTAAAAATTTCCATTGTCAGATCACTTTCAACAATTGCCGAGCTGATAAACCCCAATATTTCCTGAGCATCTTCACTTAATGGATCTGGACCCAACATCATTAAAATCCGCTTCATGTGAACTGGATTCCGATCGATTCCAAGCACATCCATAACATTAGGCAATTCATAGATGGAAAAAAATGGTTGTTTGATTGTTGCATCAATACAATGAAATAATGCCATGTTTGTATTAGGAAGTCCAATAGGAGCTAATTCCATTCGCTCCATTAGTTTAGTAGCAACGTGTTTACCATCCGTTAAAAAATCCCCTTCTAAACTTTCACAAATGGCCGAAAGGATAGAAGTTAATTCCATCATTCCAACTGTTTGATGCAAATTAAAATTTTCTAAAACCCCATTCGCCAGCTTTAATTTCTGATAAAATTCTTTAAATTCAGATTTAACTGTTTGAGGAATAAGGATTAAAGTCTCTTTTTCAACTTTTTCTTTTATCTTTTCAGCGATAATCTGGCGAACATACAATTGGATACTTTTGATTTCATTATCCATCAATAGCGGTGTAACAACTTTATACTCCGTTTCAAAACCTTGTAAAAATATGGTTGATAAAATTAAATCGTAGTCATTAAAATCAATGCGATGAAGTTTTGAGATTCTGGAAATTTCAATAACCGCTATTTCAGGAATATGTTTTCGTATACGACTTTCTAATATTTTCGCTGTACCAACTCCACTTGAACAAATGACCAGTGCTTTTAATTTTGGATTTTTCGGTTGTCGCTCATATGCTGAAGCAAAATGAATCACTATATATACGATTTCATTTGGCAAGAAATGGACCAATGGAAATATATGCATCAAATTTTCTTTAACCGTAAAACTCAATTGACTATACTGGGTACTAATTTTATCCAACAAAGGATTATTGCTCTCTGGCATGGGTGCAATAGCTCGCTTGAGAGCTGCTGTAATATGAGCCAATAAATCATGAAAAAGTGTCTCATCTTGGTTAAAATTCCAGTCCATTTCATTGGAAACGAGACGAATCAACTCTCTTACCTTATAGCCTAAATCAGCATCGTATTCCTGTGAGAAAAACTCATTGCGTAAGGGAACATTCAACCCTTGAATTTGAAGCCCTAAAAATTGGATTTCTTCTTTTGGTATATCTATTCCATATAGTTTCTGCATAAATTCATAAATAGCGGTAGCTGTCTCTATACTTTTTGTTTGTTCACTATCTGTTAAGAAAGTAGTCGGTTTGAATGATGTGATTTGATACCCTTCTCGCAATCTCATAATGGAAACACATAACAAAATAACTAATCGCTGCAGTTGACTATCCGTAACTTCATCAAAATAATGCTGACCAAACTGTTTGACCACAGTATACACGTGGTACAAATCTTCTTTAGTTAACTGCTTTAAAAATGGATTTTGTCCAACATCCCATTCTTTAGCTTGTGCTTTCGTTTCATTTTCCAATAACTGAAAAAAATCATACTCATTTATTTCACTATGAATCAATCCACTGATAATCAATCGTCGATTGCTTTCAGAAGCCATTGCTTGAATACCCTTTGCTTTTTTGCGTTCAATATCAATTTGGTACGCTTGAAAAACTTCTTCTATTGAAATTAAATCAGCTTGAATCGTACTGATACTTACTTGAAGATCTATAGCGAGAGATTCCATTTTCACTTCATTTTTTTGCATCAAAAGTTTGATTACTAAAGCACTTTGTCGTTGTTGAGCCGTAAACTCTTCTGGTGAAGCATATAACAGCTGCTGTAACTCTCTAAACAAAGCGGGCTTACCAACTAGTCTATAGCCAATATCCAGTTCACGTATTAATTTGATTTGATATTGGGCTAAGGTGCTCTCCAGACTTGACAGTTCTCTGTAGATTGTGCGATTACTAACTTGTAGCTCATCGCTTAAATAATCTAAGGAAACACCATTTTTTTGTTCGAGCAAGATTTCTATAATCTTTTTTTCCCTATTGGAAATATACAATTCTTTCATCTCGTTTCTGGACAAAATCTAAACAGATAAAAGCAGTGAGTCAGCACTCACCGCTTTATCCCTTTTTTATGTGCATCTTATTATTTAGATAATATGCTTATGATTGATTTTTTAAATTTTCAACAATTTCTTCATATTTAGGACTGTTCAAGAAATTATCAACTGAAACTTGTGTTGCATTTGGCGTTTTTTGTTTTGCACGCGGTGTTAGTTCATTTTGTGTGATGACCAACAATCCATCTTCGTCAGTCAAGTTATTGATAGATGAATTAGTTACAGAAATGTCCAACCCGGCGTCTTTTACTTTTTTACGCATAATGGAAGCTCCCATTGCACTAGATCCCATACCGGCATCACATGCGAAGATAATTCTTTTGACTTCTTTTTGCCCAACAGTTGCTGCATCATCTGTTGCCACTGTTTGTGTTGAATTTTGAGTTTGGTTTGCACCTTTTGATACTGCTTTACGTGAATTACTTTCTTGGACTTTAGCTGAAAAATTATCTTCCTCAATAGCTACTGGTGATTTATCTGATTTCAATATTACCATAGCCACTAAGAATGAAACAGCTGCTGCAACGATAACACCTAAAATTACGCTCAGGTAACTGCCTCTTGGAGTCATTGCTAATATAGCAATAATAGATCCGGGAGAAGCTGCAGCTACCAAGCCTGAACCAAGAATAGAATTTGTAAAGGTTCCGGCCACACCTCCAGCTATAACAGATAAGAACAAAGCGGGTTTCATCAATACATATGGGAAGTAAATTTCATGTATCCCACCAATGAACTGAATTAAAATAGCACCAGGAGCAGATGCTTTAGCAGCTCCTTTTCCAAAGAATGAATAAGCTAACAGTAAACCTAAACCAGGACCAGGATTCGCTTCTAGTAAGAATAGAATAGATTTCCCTGTCTCTGCAGCTTGTTCAGTACCTAATGGTGTCAATATACCATGATTGATAGCGTTGTTCAAAAATAGGATTTTTGCAGGTTCAATAAAAATGTTTGCTAATGGCAATAGTCCAGCGTTAACAATCCAGTCAACACCACTTGCAAGTAGATTTGTTAATCCGGTTACAAAAGGTCCTACAGCATAAAATGCAATAATAGCTAAGCCAAATCCGATAATTCCACTTGAAAAGTTGTTAACTAGCATTTCAAAACCAGCTCTAATTTTATTCCCAAAAAAATCATCAAATTTCTTAACACAATATCCCCCTAAAGGTCCTAATGCCATAGCTCCAATAAACATTGGAATTTCTGATCCTACGATGACCCCCATTGTTGCAATAGCTCCAACAACCGCTCCCCGTTGTCCATATATCATATTACCACCTGTATATCCGATTAATATTGGCAATAAATAATACAACATTGGATCGACTAATTGTACTAGTTCTGCATTTGGAAGCCATCCTTTTTCAATGAATAATGCGGTAATAATCCCCCAAGCAATAAAAGCACCGATATTCGGCATGACCATGCCACTTAGATAACTACCTATACGTTGAATGGTAGCTTTTGTTCCCTTTTTTTCTGTCTGTTCCAAGATAACTCCTCCTCTAACTTTTTTGTTAAGTTAATCTTAACGTGGCTTGTATCCGATTACAACAGAGTATAGTGTTGAGTTTGTCATCACATGCTTTGTCAAAAGTACCGGTAACATTTGCTTGTCACTTCACTATCTTTAGATTCCTTGTACGTGTGATTATTATTAAACCGATATAGACCAATAGACCACTTTTAAAAAATGTGTTGACTTTATTTTATTAATCCCTTATTATTAACCTGCTTGACAGTTAAACAACTTTTTTAGTGTATATACCAATTTAAAATTATACAATCAAAAAATCATATTTATACGTACTTTATCATCAAAAAAACCTAAAGAAGTTGACTTCAGTATGAAATACTATTTTAAATAAAAGAAAGTAGGAATTTAATATGTGCGGAATCGTAGGATATATCGGAAGACAAGATGCAAAAGATATTTTATTACAAGGACTTGAAATGTTAGAATACCGTGGTTACGACTCAGCTGGTATTTACGTAATGGATGAACAAGATGAAGGACATTTATTTAAAGAAAAAGGACGCATTGCTGCTTTAAGAGAAAAAGTAGACCATAACATTCCTGCAAAAACAGGTATTGGACATACTCGTTGGGCAACTCATGGTGTACCAAGTGTTGAAAATGCTCATCCTCACCAATCAAATAGTGGCCGTTTTAACCTTGTTCATAATGGTGTAATCGAAAACTACAAAGCAGTAAGAGATGCCTTTCTTACAGATACAACGTTGCATAGCGATACAGATACTGAAATCATCGTTCAATTGATTGCATGGTATGTTGAAGAAGAAGGATTAGAAACAATAGATGCATTCAAAAAGGCAATTGTGGCTTTAAAAGGATCTTACGCATTAGCTTTGATTGACAATGAAAATCCAGATGTTGTTTATGCAGCCAAAAATAAAAGTCCTCTTCTATTAGGTAGAGGTGATGGTTTTAATGTTATTTGTAGCGATGCCATGGCAATGATTCAAGAAACGAATCAGTTTGTCGAACTGATGGATGGTGAAATTGCTACTCTAACAGTAGACGACATCAAAATTGAAACTTTAGCTGGTGATGTGATTACACGCGCTTCATATACTGCTTTATTGGATGCAAATGATTTAAGCAAAGGTACTTACCCTCACTATATGGCAAAAGAAATTGATGAACAGCCTGCAGTTATGCGTAAAATTGTTCAAAATTATCAAAATGACAATGGCGAACTAGAAATTGATTCAGCTATTCTTGAAGAAATGACAGCAAGTGATCGTATCTACATTATTGCTTGTGGAACAAGTTATAATGCTGGATGGGTTGGCAAACAAATCATTGAAAATTTGACCAATATTCCTACAGAAGTTCATTTATCTAGTGAGTTTGGTTACAATACGCCTTTATTGACTGAAAAACCCTTCTTCATCTTCTTATCTCAAAGTGGAGAAACAGCTGACAGTCGTCAAGTATTGGTAAAAACCAATGATTTTGGCTTCCCTTCTCTAACATTGACAAACGTACCAGGATCTACTCTTTCTAGAGAAGCAAAATACACTTTATTATTGCACGCTGGCCCAGAAATCGCTGTTGCTTCAACAAAAGCTTATACCGCTCAAATTGCTGTTCTTGCAATTCTTGGAGAGCTTGCTGGTCGCAAAAAAGGATTAGAATTAGCTGTAGATATGGCACATGAACTAGGTATCGCCGCTACAGCAATTGAATCTATTATTGATGAAAAAGAAATTTTCGAACAATTATCTGTTACACATCTAAGCATCAGTCGTAACGCATTTTATATTGGACGTAGTATTGATTACTATGTTGTTATGGAAGCTGCACTTAAATTAAAAGAAGTTTCTTATGTTCAAACAGAAGGATTCGCAGCTGGAGAGTTGAAACATGGAACAATTGCATTGATTGAAGAAGGTACTCCTGTTATTTCAATTATTACGGATGAAGCAACTGCTGGACACACACGTGGTAATGCACAAGAAGTTATTTCACGTGGAGCTCATAGTATGATTATCGCTATGGATGGTCTAGATCAATCAGGCGATGCATATGTATTACCAAAAGTGCACAACTTAATAACTCCATTAGTTAGTGTTATTCCAACTCAACTAATTGCTTACTACACAAGCTTACACCGTGGTAACGACGTTGATAAACCAAGAAACTTAGCTAAAAGTGTAACTGTAGAGTAATCCCTTAAATTTATTCTTAATTAATCGAACCCCCGTACACATGAAGGAGAACTTCATATATACGGGGGATTTTTATATCTATTTGTCGTCTAATTCAATTCTATCCATACACAACCAATTGTTTGTGAGGCTGGCAAAATTGCCGTATATCTTCCATGATTATCATATGCTTTAAAAAATAATTTCCCCACTTGATCGTAACCATATGCATAAACCACTACCCAATGATTTTTATAGGGACTGCCAAATAAAGTTGCCGTACCAACTGCTACCGGGACCGGGTTCTTACTATTTAATAGTGAAACTATTTTACGCTCAGGAACAAAATGCATATTAACAGAAAAATCAGGGTTATCTTTTAGTACCCAATCCAATCCATGCCAAACATCCCAAGGAAAGGTTCCTTTATATGGAAAGGTATCATCAATAACGGTCTTTAACCCGGTAATCAATTTCTGTTTTTCTAAATCTATTCCGTATTTCTGGTTAAAAGAGTCATGCAAAATTACTGCTCCAACATAAGTCCCGCAAATACCTGGTCGAACATTATTGATCCAAGTTCTATATTTTCGAAAGCGTTCTGGTTTCAATCCGATCCATTTTATAGGATATGAGTTTTTTATTTTCTCAGCCATATTTTTCTCCTTTAAGCGTCCACTATTTTTGATTCTATAATTTTTAGTATTGATAACCTATAGTTAAATAAATGACACCGAATTTCTGAAGGGATTGGGTTTGTTTGCAGCCGTGTCAAGGATTCAATGCGAAATATAAAGTATTAGCGCTTCAGCGATTAGGCTTTATTTGAGGCTTGAAGTCTTAAGACTGTGGTCTTCACGCTTCAGGCGTTTCCATGGCTTCACAAGCAAACCCGTTCATTCCGGAAGAAATTTCAATTTATTCTATCAATACCATTGATGAAGAGCAGCATTTTCTCTTTAACATTATTTAAATACAAAAAAGCTTGTAAGTAAAGAAAATCCTTTACTTACAAGCTTTTAGTTTGTCATTTTACATGTGTATTGGTAATCCCAAAGCTAATTCAGCTGTATCCATTACTGATTCTGCAAGTGATGGATGAGCATGGATGGTTAATGAAATGTCTTCAGCCACCATACCTAATTCAATTGCTAATGCTAATTCAGCAATAACATCTCCTGCGCTTACTCCAATAACTTGAGCTCCCACAATTTTATTTGTTTTTTCTTCAGTAATCATGCGAACAAATCCTTCAGCAGCATCTAATGATAACGCACGTCCATTACCTGCTAAAGAAAATTTGCTGACTTTGTATTCTTTGTTGCCTTTAATTTCATCAGCTGACATACCTACTGAAGCTATCTCAGGTTCTGTATAAGCAGCAATCGGCATCGTTTTATAATTCACAACTGAATCTTTACCAGAAATAACTTCTGCTACGATTTTTGCGTCATGACTTGCTTTGTGCGCAAACGCTGGTCCGGGAGTAATATCCCCGATTGCATAAACACCTTCAACACCAGTTCTTAATGATTCATCTACATCTATTCTGCCATTTTCTAATAATTTAACGCCAACAGCTTCTAAATTTAATTTAGATGTATTGGGCACTCGACCTACAGAAACCAATACATAATCTGATTCAATTGTTTCTTCTTTGCCATTTTTTTCATAAGTGACGGTTACTACGTCATTTGTTTGTGAAGATTTAGTTATGTTTACACCTTCAATAACATCTACACCTTTATCTGCATAACTTTTCTTGACCAATTTCACTATATCTTTATCAAAGAAGTTGATAATGCTATCTTCTTTTTCAAGAATGGTTACTTTAGAGCCAAAGTTATTAAAAGCAAAAGCTAATTGAGTAGCAACATAACCGCCACCTACGATTACTAAACGTTTTGGAAGTTCTTTAATGTTTAAACCACCCGTTGTGTCTACAACACGTCCGCCAAACGGTACTTCTGGAACCGCTAATGGAGAACTACCTGTAGCAATCACAACATTCTTAAATTCAAAATCTTGAGATCCATCTTTAGTTTCAACAGTTAAGTGATTTTTATCCGTAAATACAGCTGTTCCACGAATAATTTCTACTTTATTTTTTTTCAATAAACCTTCAACACCGCGTGTTAACATGCTTACTACTTTCGTATCTTTCCAGTTTTGCATTTTTGCAATATCTAATGTTACATTAGAAGTTGTGATTCCAAAAACTTCAGAATGTTTTGCATTGTGAAAATGATGTCCAGCAGTAATTAACGCTTTAGAAGGGATACAGCCAACGTTTAAACAAACTCCACCGATGTATTCTTTTTCAATAATGGTAACTTTTTGGCCAAGTTGTGCTGCTCGAATTGCTGCAACATAACCTCCTGGACCAGCTCCAATAATAACCGTTTCTCTTTGATTAGTTGCCATGATAGGTCAACTCCTTCTTGTTTTTACCTATCAACTTTTAAAAAAAGATAATAGATAGATTCACATCTTATTTTACTTGAAAATTTAGAATATTCAAGTAAAACAAACGAAGTATGTGAAATTAATTCAAACAAGATTTCTTTTAAAATCGAATTAGTTGAGGGGAATGTAAACTGACACGACAATTTTAATCTAAGGGTCTATTTCTCATTTTCCAGAAATTATGATAAACTATCGACATCCTCCTAGCTATTATACATGACATTTTAACATTCAGGCTGTTAAGTTCGTTTATGGAAAACCGATATAAATTTCGCTTTACTTCTTCAATTTGATGATAGGTTTGATTCTTCTCATTTAGAAGCTGCATCAATAATTGAATCGAATAATTGACATAAATATCTTTTAATGATGAAACATCAAAATTATCTAGTTGCTTTGTTAAATCAATGATCTCCATCAATGCTTTAGGACCAGAAAGTCTTTCTTTAGTAATTCCATTAAAAAAAGTGTTATGCCTATAGCCTATATAATGGTAATGCAAGTTAGGATCATAGATAATCTTATTACTTTTTAAAATACATTGTACACACATCAACAGATCTCCAAAAATGCCTAATGTCGAATTAAACTCTAGCACTGGATCAACTCTGAATAAGTCGATGGAAAAAAGTTTGTTACATAAAAAACTTTTTAGTCGAAAATGGTCAACAATATTATTCAGAGCTGTCTCTTTAGTCCAAATAATGTTACTTAAGGGTTCCTTTAATTCTTTATCATCTTGATCTAACTCTTCTCCATAATTAGCTATGACTATATCTGCTTTAGTTTTAATGATTGTTAATAGCAACTTTTCGAATATCAAACCGTCTATTCGATCCATTGGATCAATAAAACTGATGTATTCCCCTTTAGCTGAAAGTAAACCGATATTTAAAGCTTCAGAATGATCTCTTACGTTTTTATGAAATACTTTAAACCGAGAATCTACTCTTGCAAATCGATCACATATAGCGCCACTCATATCGGTAGAACCTTCATTAATTAAAATAAATTCAAGGTTTCTATATGATTGAAATCTCAAGCTGTTTAAACAACGTTTTAATACATTTTCAACGTTATATACTGGAACAATGACAGACAACATTACTGTTCCTCCTTTCTGTACCAAATCAAGAATAGGCAACCTATTTAACGTTTTAATATAAAATTTGTTATGCTGCTGTTTGATGTGTTTTAGAAAAATAAATTAATCGTTCTTTTAATAAATCTTCACTACATCCATCTAATGTTTTTAAAAATGACATCACTTCATCTAGTGAACGCCTTACTGATTTTCCAACAAAAATTTTATCATATACTTTTTCACCAGTATTTTCACTAGCTATTAATAATTCTTCGTATAATTTTTCTCCTGGACGAATACCTGTTTCAACTACTGAAATTTCATCATCACTAAATCCACTTAATTTGATTACTTTCTTAGCTAAATCAACAATTTTAACCGGTTGACCCATATCTAAGACAAAGATTTCTCCACCTTTTGCTAAAGTCCCTGCTTGGATCACTAGACGACTAGCCTCTGGAATCGTCATGAAGTAACGTGTCATCCTAAAGTCTGTTACCGTAACAGGTCCACCTGCTTTTATTTGTTCTTTAAATAAAGGAACTACACTACCCCGACTGCCCAATACATTTCCAAAACGGACAGCTGCAAAGTTTGTTTTCCCCTCTTCGTTTAAACTCGTCACAATCATTTCAGCAATACGCTTTGTAGCTCCCATAACATTCGGCGGGTTGACTGCTTTATCAGTAGAAATCATAATAAAAGTTCCTACATTAGCTGCTTTGGCTGCTTCAGCTATGTTTTTTGTACCATAGACATTGTTTCTTAACGCTTCAACTGTATTTGACTCCATCATAGGAACATGTTTATGGGCAGCTGCATGATAAACAATATCAGGTTTATACATTTCCATGATATCAAACATTCTTGCTCTGTTTTGTATGTCTGCTATGATTGGCATAATTTCGATCTTTCCGACAAAATTTTTATTCAATTCACGATGGATTTGATAAATCGAATTTTCGCCATGTCCTAATAAAATAATTTTCTTTGGAGAAAATGTAGCTACGATTCGGCAAATTTCTGAACCAATAGACCCACCAGCTCCACTGACTAAAATTGTTTTACCAAATAGATCTTCTGAGATTAGTTTAGTATCTAGTGTTACTTCATCCCTTCCTAATAAGTCGACAACATCAATTTCTCTAAAACGACTAACCATTAACTTTCCATTCATCACATCTTCAATTGACGGCATTAGATTGACCGGTAAATTGATGTCATTACAAATCCCTAAAATATTTTCAAGATTTTTAGGTTCTAATGAAGGAATAGCTATCGTTATTAGTTCTACATCTAATTCCTTTGTAAGTGCTGGGATATCCGAAACACTTCCTAAAATAGGTACACCGTATAATCTCATACCATTTTTAGTCTTATCATCATCAACGATACCAACTATATTTATTTCTGTTGAACTTTTTTGAATATTTTTGATGAATAAATTCCCACCATCTCCTGCACCAACGACTAACGTCCGAATTTTCTTCGCTGTGTTTTTCCTAGGGAAGGTTCTTTTTTTATAATCATGAAAAATCCTAAAGAGCATATGTCCCCCACTAACTAATAGCAAAGAAGTAAGGTAAATCAATAAACTATATCGAAAACTCATTTCTTCTAACAATAAAACAGCAAGTGTTGTTGTCAGTCCAAAAGATAATGTAATTGAAATGAAGATTATGAGTATATCTTTGATACTAGTATAGCGATATAATGTAGCGCAAATTCCAAAATATCCAGCTAAAATACTATATCCTCCTATTCCTAACGCAACCATAAATAAATATGAAGACATAGGAAGTGCTACATAAGGATTTAAAAAGAAATAGGCTATTACACCGGCTAAAAGAATCACAGAACTATCTAATAACAAATAAAGTACTTTTTTATTTAGAATTGTTCGAATCATTTTAATCACTCCTAGTATTTTTCACTTTATTAATGATCGGTTGAATTTCCTTAGTAACTTTTACCTACCACTATCAAGATCTTTTTCTTTTGCATAGTAACCAGCGTTTAAACCTTTCATTCGTTCTTTACTATTAAATACAGCACCTATAACATTTGCTTGTACTAAGTCCAATAATTCTTTAGCCTTTAAAACCTCACTTAAATCTGCAATATCTTTTCGAATTACAAAAACAGTCCCGTCTGCTTTATTTCCCATCACTTGAGCATCTGTAACAACATTAACTGGTGGCATATCAAAAACAATTAAATCATACTCTTGTTTTACTGCTTCAATAAATTGAGACATTCTATGAGAAGCTAGTAATTCGGATGGATTTGGTGGTAAAATGCCACTTGTTAATAAATCTAAATTTTCTTGATTTGTTTTGTGTAAAAGGTCAGTTAGTTGTCTATTTTTGGTTGTTAGAATGCTTGTCAAACCTTGTCGATTTCGTACTTTAAATAGTTTATGAAGTGATGGATTACGCATATCAGCATCTACAAGTAATACTTTTTTTCCTTGAGAAGCAAAAACGATTGCTAAATTAGCAACAATTGTAGATTTCCCCTCACCTTGTTTTGAAGATGTTACCATTAACGTTTTCAATTCTTTATCTATCATAGAAAATTGAATATTCGTTCTCAGTGTTCGAAACTCTTCTGAAATAGCAGAAGAGGGATCAATTAATGTAATAAGATTTTTTTGTTCGCATTTTTGCTCATTTATCCTTTTTTTAAACATTGTTAATCTCCTCCTAAAGCTTTTTTAGTATGATTTGCTGATACAGTATAATCAATTTCTTTTTTTTCAATTGCTGTTTCCGACTTGGCCATTTCACTAATATTTCCTAGATGAATCCAACCTAATTTTTCAGTAATAACTTTTTCATCGCGTACTTTTTTATCCATTGTCTCTAAAACAATAGATACAGTCATACCTAAAAGAAATCCAACTAGCACACCTACTACTTGATTTAATAGTAAATTAGGGGAAACTGGAGTAGGGTCTGCTTTAGCTTTTGAGAGAATCGCTACATTTTCAACATTGATGATATTGTTTATATTTTCCTGAAATGTAGTAGCTATGAGATTGGCAATATCCGCAGCACGGTTTGGATCTGTATCGGTTACTTTTATACCAAAAATCTGTGAATCATCCTGAGTAATCACATCAACTTTTTGCTGTAACTCATCATCAGACAACGTATTTCCTAATTCTTCTACTACCTTGTCAATTACAACAGGATCTTCTATGATATCTCGGTAAGTATTGATCATTTGGATATTCGTTTCAATTTCTCCTAATTCTATAGATTGTGTATCTACATCTTGTCTACTAACCAAAAGTTGAGTTGTAGCAGAATATTTAGGGGTAATGACGTAAATTGTTAGGACAGATGTAAATGCAATACCAATTAAACTTAACAATAAGATTACCCACCAACGTTTCTTCAACATTTTAAATAAGTCTATCATTCCAATTGTATTCATCATCATATATTCCTCCTAATGAACCGTATATTTAAATTCCTATTTACTTTCTACAACGTTTTATTAAATGCATGACTAATTTTTGACTTTATACCTTCTTGAATGATAAATTTTTCCTTTTATCATCATAAATAGATCTTTTAAAAAAGGTATTTTTAATACTAATGAACAACTAACGTAAGTTATGACACCAATAATAATCTGAATTAGGGTCGTTACAAATGTGTTATTCATGCCATTGGTCGTTACCTTAATCACTAGCGCCATTAATGCCGCTGAAGCAACCATTTTTAGAATTAGATTCTTATCAAATTTAAAGTTAGTCTGCTTAGTCAAGTAACCCAAGCGGAAGACAGTAACAAACGTTTCTACGATTAAACTGGTTAAGATAGAACCTAAAACACCTATTAGTGGAATAAGAGTAAAATTAAGCAATATACTGATCGCTGCTCCGCCAAAGGTAGATAAAGCATATATTTTTGTATTTCCTCTTGGGAGCAAATATTGGTTACTAATTGCGATTCCAACTGGCATAATAATAATTACGGGTGCGATAACGGGTATAAAAATTTTTAATGCTTCAAAGTCACTACCAAAAAACCATGGAACCAAGGTTGAAGCTAAAGCGCTTATTCCAAATGCTGCAGGTATAGAAATAAATAATTGAGCATGAATTAAGCTGTGTAATGTTTGATTTATTTCATCAATTTTATTTTTCGAGAAGAGATTACTCATTTTAGGAAGCATTACTAAATTAATTGTCGAGATCATAGTAATAATGATGGTACTTAAATTGAGTGTATTTGTGTAAATTCCAACAGCTGTTTGGCTATCTAATATACCCAGAATAGTTTTACTTAGAGTCGTATAAAAAATAACAGCGATTTGAGGAAAGAAATAGGCAACCATCGGAAACAAATGTTTCCTCATCTTTTTTATAGATACAATGCGAAACGATATTTTCTTGTAAATAAAGCCCCACATTATGACTTGAGAAAAAAGATTTCCTAATGCTTGTAAGAGTAGATACAATGGTAAATCATTGTAATCTTTAATAAAAAATATAATCCCAAAAAATACAGCTATTTGAACAGTTAAATTGCTTAGACTCACCTTTTTAAAGTCTTCGATTCCCATAAAAAACCAAGAAATATCAAATAGTACAGCGATAATATGCAATGATTGAATAGTGTAATACAAAAAATCCCTATGAAGAAAAATTAGGACTACAATTGAATACAAAACAAATGAAACCGCAGTTGTCACTAATTTCAAGCTGACCAATTCAGAAAAAGTTTCGTCTAATTTTTGTTTATCTTCTCTTACCATTGCAATTTCACGATTTCCATATAAAGTAATTCCTAATCCAGAAAGCAGAATAAAATACTCTGCTATTGAATTTGTAAAAGAATAGATTCCAAGTCCATGTGCTCCTAATGCCTTTGAAATAATTGGAATGGTAACAATAGGCATTAAAATTTTAATCCCTTGAAACAACGACTGATAGAACAAATTTTTTCCAACACTTGATGTCATTTTAAGCACCTCAATTTTATTAACTTAGTTAGCTTTATGAATTAGAGATTTATGTGCTACTACTATAGTGATTATTAGTTGTTTGTTTCATGTTCCTACTATTTTTTTTAATGTATTGAAAGTGTAATAGTATCGCTTACTGATTTGTATTTTAGCTCTCATAATTTTCAGCGTAAGGGAATACTTATTATTTTTTAATAAAAAAGTTAACAACTTAATATGGTATTTTTTTTCTAATGTGGAAGTTGAGGAAAATAAAATTTGTTGGATTTTTGGATGGTGTAATGCTGAGGAAATTTTTTGTTTCTTTTCATAGTCACTAAGTGGACAATCCTCTAAAATTAAGTTGTTTAATTCTACATAAAGTGTTCTCCAATACGCTAAACTAATTAAGTCTTGATAGACTTGTTCATAATGCCATATAGTTATTAATTTTTCGAAATGTTCTGCAATAGTATATTCCAAAAGAAATCGATCTGGATGGTAATGATTAACAGCTGATCCGATTCTAGAAACGTAATGATAATAAGGTTTTTGATTAAAATAAATGTCTTCTAAATTTTGATAAACTAGATGATTAAATAAAGCATCTTGTCCGACTCGTTGATCAGTAAAACGACAATTATTTTCAACTAAATATTGATGCCTGTAGAATTTATTCCAAAGTACATTCGAATCCAATGATCGAAATGCCCTAAAACTTTTTCTAAAATCTTCTTTTGTTTTTAGGACAGATAATTTGGGAAGGTGAGTTGTTTTTATTCTTTTTCCTTTTGTATTTATTTCTTCAAGATAATATCCAAATACGACAACATTTGCATCATTTTCCTTAGCAATTTTCAAGTTATCTTTTATCAACTCAATTTCTACGTAATCATCAGGATCTGCAAAGTAAATATACTCACCTGTTGCTCGATCAAGACCAGCATTTCGTGCCAAACCAGAACCTGCATTTTCTTGATGGATAACATGTATTCGACTATCTGTTTTTTTTAATTCATCACAAATATTACCAGAATCATCTGTAGACCCATCATTAACTAATATTAATTCAAAATCCCTATACGTTTGATTCAAGAAAGATTGAATTGATTTTTTTAATCCATCAGCAACATTGTAAATAGGCATAATGACAGATACAGCGACCATGATTGCTCTCCTTTCAAGATGAAATTTTTAAACTCTAGGATGAATGGTATCATCAAATTGATTACTATCTAAATCCTGATGCCGTAAAAGAGTTAAAACTTTTTGAGGAATTAATCCTACTATTAATGGTTTGAATACATAAATTAGACCTAATGGCATTAGCTTCATTTTTTTGAACCCTTTGTACCTTACTATAGCTTCACCAAACCTATATTTATATACTCTCTTTTTAAATGCTGTACTATCTTCTCTGTAGTTAAGCAAAATATCTTGCATATTGTGACCTTCAAATCCAGCAGCATATAACCGCATAAATAAATCATAGTCTTCTGCTCTTAGAGTCGCTTTTGAAACCGTATAGTTTCCGACTTGGTTAAGAACTTCTTTTTTTATAATAATGGTAGGATGGATAAATTGTGACCCAAATAGAAAATCTTTTTTTTGTGGGTATCTTTTTGTTTTTCGCACTCCCCAAATGCCATTTTCATTAAATAAAAAAGCTTGGCTGCCAACAAGCACACATTCAGGGTGATTTTCTAAATAATCCATTTGTTTTTTCAATCTATCTTTATATGAAATATCATCTGCGTCCATTCGTGCAATATATTCACCTTTTGCAATCTCAATACACCTATTTAACGAGTAGGCTAAACCTCTATTTTTTGTATTTTGAATCACTCGAACTTTTTGAGGATATTTCATTGCATATTCTTTTGCTATTTTTAGGGTACCATCGCTTGATCCATCATCACATAATACAATTTCAAAAGATTCAAACGTTTGATTCAAAAGAGAATCGATACTTTCTTTTAATGTCTTTTCACAATTATAAATGCCCATTACAACAGATATTTTCATCACTTTTTACTCCTTTCATGATTTTTTACCGAAGGAGTAGACTTTGCTTGGAAAACACTCATTCCAAATACTAACCAAAAAATCCGAGCATTATTTAAGGAAATTGATACAGAAGCGATTAGAAAAATTATTAAAATATCTCGAATGATTTGCCAGTTTTGATTGTCTTGAGTATTTGCAAATAGACCTGGTTTGGTTGCAAATACTATAGTTCCAATATATAGAAAGAATAAGACGGTTAGTACGATCCCCCATTCTGCTGAAAGTTGAAGATAAGTATTGTGAGCGACATTTGGATTGTTGACAAATTGTTCCGCAATTGGAATATAATTCCCTAATCCAATTCCAAATAACGGTGACGACTTGATTATATGCACCGCTGTTTGCCATACCTGTGTTCTACCTGATCCACCATCAGAAACAGCAGATGAAAAGTCAGTAAACAATAGTTCTACTCTAGAAAAAATTGGAAATCGATTTATGATTAATTCCATTAATTCATCGGTGTAAGTTAATAGATTTGGAATGATTAGTAACAAACCCAATATTAAAAGTAATGAACTTGCCACCTTCAATGGTGTTGTCTTTTTACTTTTTAAAACGTTTGTTAATATAAAATAACCACTATACAGAAAAACTAATATAATGGCTGACTTTGAACCAGAACTAATAATTGACAGAAAAACAATTCCGATTGCTCCAAGTCGAACAATTGGATTTAAAGGTTTTATCCGTAAAAGAATACTCAATGCACAGCATTGGATAACAGCGAAAAAATTTGGATCGTTCATAAAACCGATCAATCGACTTTCTCCAAATAACATGATAGAAGACAAATAAGGAATTGGAACAAATGAAATCAGGATGCCTATAAACCCAATTCCAACAGCTCCTACAACAAATCCTCTTAGGAAAGTAGTTGTTAGTCTTAAACGAGAAAGATTAAACCCTATGATGTAATAAAGGAAGACAACTAGTAGTTTAGTATAATCAATTAGAGTAGATATTGGATCCGCTGCAATCATATATTGATTGGGAATAATGAATAAAGAATAAAATAAAATAAAAATTGAAAATGTACTAAAAACGACAATATTCATAAGCGGCAATTCTATTTCATTCTTAATGATCAAGATAGCCAGTATTCCTACAATAATAAAGTCTGACAAAGATAAGTTGATTCCAAATAGCACATTAGATTGATTTAAAAAGAAAGACATGATAAACACCATGATCATGACAAATGAAGTATCTCGCTTTTTATCTAATGACAAAGCATTTTCTGCCACATTTTCCACCTCCAATGAGACCCATTTTTAAAAAGTTTCTCATTTTGTAAAAACTTTTACTGTTTTCCCTTCATTTACAGCTGATAAATCTTGAACATGATTTACCTTTTGATAAATTTGAGTCATTTGGCTCATTACTCTTTCAACCGAGTAAGCGTCTATATAATCTAAGCTTTTTAATCCAAAATCATTTCTCATTTTGCTAGAATAATATAAGTTATCAACATATGCTGCCAATCTTTCACTGTCGTTTAAACCTACCAAATAACCATTTTCACCATGATGAATCAAATCACGATTTCCTCTGCAATCTGTAGCTATTATTGGAAGCCCAGTTCCCATTGCCTCTAAAAGATTAACAGGTAACCCTTCTTGAGTTGAAGTAGAAATAACGATATCTGCTATACTCATCAATTGATTAACATCTGTTCTATAACCTAGTAAGAACACATGATTTTCTAACTGCAAATCTTTTATTTGCTGAGCATATTGTTCTCTTAATTCACCATCTCCAACTAACAATAATTTTGATTTTGGTATTTTTTGACTAACAATTTTCATCATATTGATAGCTAATTTCTGATTTTTTCTTTTACTTAGTTCCCCAACGTAGATCAACAAAAAATCATCTTTGTTGTATCCAAGTAGATTTCTTCTTTGATTTTTCAAATTTGAATCTATTGGCTTAAATTTATTTTTATTGATTCCTACTCCACTAATCTTTTCAATCTTTTTGGCTTTAAAGTTTTTATCAAGTGCTGTTCGGTAATCTTCTTCATTAATAGTAATTAAACAATCTGTATATCTAGAAAGCCATTTTTCAACTGTATAATACATCATCCAGTTTTTTAGGGGAGCATCTTTAAAAAAATGAAATCCATGTGCCGTATAAACCACTTTAGTTTGTCTTTTCCGAGACTCTCTAGCTGCAAGCCTAGTTAAGACGCCTCCAATCGGCGAATGACAATGAATAAACGCATAGTTCTCACAATCAATGATTTGTTTAATTTTTCTATATGCAGAATAATTTGTAATTTTAAATGGGTTGCGATTAATGGCAACATCGAAAACTTTTACTCCTTGTTGCTCTAGTTGATTTCTAAAATGCTGGTTCCGCTCATTCGCTTCTTTATTATCGTCTTTAAAATTTGCTAAAACATGAACTTCATATCCTTCATCCTGCAGCAAATTTATATTTGGTACATTAAAACTTTCAATCATTGGTGCAATTGATGCTAAAATCAATACTTTTTCCATAATAGTTTCCTCCAATGCTGTTAGTTATACAACACAACTAATGATTAGAATTGATTGTTTTACAATTAACTTAATTGAACTTTTTTCCATAAAACCTCTCCTTGAGTATCAGGAACAAGAATTTTTTTTATCTCCTCTATCACTATTAATTGATTTTCTTCAGACATATTTGAACCAGAAGGAATGCATATTCCCATTTTAAAAAGCAGTTCTGATACAGCTGTAGTTCTTTCATTGTGTTTATAAAACTTGGAATGTTTAAAAAGAGGTTGTAAATGGAGGGGTTTCCATAGAAGACGTGTTTCGATGTTTGCTTGATTCATCTTATCCATAAATTCAAAAGGAGTAATTTTTGTCATAAATGGATCAATAACAAGCGTGGTTAACCAACGATTTGATTTGGAATGTTTGATTTCAGGCATAAAATGGATTTCTTCAATTGAATCTAACTCTTGGTAATATGTTTGAAATATTTCTCTTCTTTTTTCTACTCTTTCGTCCAACACTTCCAGTTGAGCCCTTCCAATTCCTGCAAGAACGTTGCTCATGCGGTAATTGTATCCCACAAGTGAATGTTGATAATAGGGCGCGACATCTTTTGCTTGAGTAGCTAAGAAAAAAGCTTTAGACAACATTTCTTCATCATCACTTACTAATGCTCCTCCACCAGAAGTTGTGATTATTTTATTTCCGTTAAAAGAATAGATTCCTATTTTTCCGAATGTCCCACTTTTTTTGTGCTTATATTCTGCTCCTAATGATTCTGCAGCATCTTCGATAATTGGAACTCCAAATAGATCTGCGATTTCTAAAAGTTCTTCCATATCTGCACTTTGACCATAGAGATTCACTACAATAATTGCTTTTGGTAGTCGATTTTCTAGGCTTGCATCACATAAAGCTCGTTCTAAGGCTTGTGGTGACATGTTCCAACTGTTTGGTTCAGAATCTATAAATGTTAATTCTGCTCCTAAATATAGTGCTGGATTAGCACTTGCAATAAATGTAAAGCTCGAACAAAATACACTGTCTCCCTTTCCTACTCCTAAACAAGCTAGTGCTAAATGGATAGCAGCCGTGCCTGAACTAGTTAGAGAAGCACCTTTACTGTTAGTGTATTGAGCCAATTCTTTTTCAAATTTAGTAACATTTGATCCTAAAGGTGCAATCCAATTGGAATCAAATGCTTCTTGAATATATTTTTTTTCATTTCCAGACATATGTGGTGAAGACAATAAAATTCTCTCTCTATTTGCCATAACTTCCCTTCTTTCTATTGTTAATCTACATCAGAATTTTTTGGAATCCGCGATGACTAATTTTGTTTACTGCATTTCAGTTTTTTTATTATTCATTAATGGAATGGTGCCATAAGAATCTTGATGAGTAACTAATAGTCGAAAATTATTCGTTGTTTTTTCTTGTTCTAATTGTCTTTTGCGGTACTCATCAAAAGCAATAATATAATCGTCTTCATTCTCAACAATATCTGCTTTCATTAATACTTTTTGGATTGTCATAAATAATATTTTTAAATCAAAAATAAATGAACAATTTTCAACGTATTCTAAATCCAAGGCAAACCGTTCTTCCCAACTTAAATAGTTTCGCCCATTTACTTGTGCCCATCCACTAATACCGGGTTTTACACTATGCCGACGCAACTCATTTTTATTATAGTAAGGCAAATATTCCACAAGTAAAGGTCTAGGACCAATAAAACTCATATCTCCTTTTAAGATATTGATTAGTTGTGGCAATTCATCTAAGCTTAATTTCCGAATGATTTTTCCGATTTTCAACATACGTTCGTCATAAGATAGTTGTACTCCATTAATCGATTTTGGGTTACTCATACTCCTTAATTTATACACATTGAAAATTTTATTATTCTTTCCAATACGTTTTTGAATAAACAAGATAGGACCAGTAGGATCTTCAATTTTTATTAAAATACCTAAAATCAATAAGACTGGCAAACTTAGTAAGAGTAATATAGCAGCAAAAACCCATTCAGTCAGTGATTTAATAAGATAGTAATTTATCATACTGTTCTCTCCTTTATTCTTTTTGCCTATCTGTAAACTGTATAGTAGTAAAAGAAGACTTAAATTTCTTTGTTAATCAGTTATTATTATCGCCATATACTCTCACTTTTAAGCACGATATGCTGGGAAAAAAGAAGTCTTGGTGTTCTTTTTTCCAATTGTTTGGCGTAGTTGAACTAACTTTTCATAAATTAATGGATCGTGTATTTTTTTGCCAATATAAAATGGGTGATTTCCATGTCTTGCATACCCTTTTTTATGCATGTATATACCATCCTCGCCATTATGCCCTCCACCTAAAATATACTTTTCAACACCTTTATCTTTTAACCATTGCATAACAGTTAGTTGAATCAAAACTTCAGGATGGTAACTATAAAATTCTTTTATTGTTCCTGCTAAAAAACCAAACGCCCTTTCTTCTCCTATTAAAATTAAAGAAGCTGCAATAACTTTTTCATCGACAATAGCAAATGCATATAGAAATTGATCTTTCATCGTTTCATGGATTTGTTCAAAAAATGGCTTATCAAAATAATAATATTCTTCTGCTCCGTTACGATTCATTGTTGAATAATAAACTTCTAAAAAATCATCAATGTGCTCACCCGTTTGCTCCATAATGATTTTTACACCTTTTTCTTTAGCGATTCTAGCATCTTTAAAAATCTTTTTTCGAACATCCTCTTCTATAGGTAATTTCAAATTTTTTACAATGCAGTTGCCGACTAATGAGGTATCCCCGTAAAAAGACTCCCTTACTTGTGTGTTTTCAAACAGATCAAAGCGTATAAATTCTGTTATAATATCATTTTTTTGACAATATTTAGAAAAGGCTTCAAAATATCCTGATAATAATTTTTCTTCATCTGTTGCTTCTTGAATAACGGGACCCCCATATCCATAAGGTGTTACAATATCAAAATAATCTTTATTTTCTAATTGGAAAGGGATTTTTCTTTTTATAAACATATTTTTAATTTTCCCATACTCATTTTCGAAATTAAAAATCTTTAATTCTCCATCTTCCACTGACTCATATAATTTTCCATAATGTTCTGTAAAATTAATTTCCATATAAACTACTCCTTTATAATTTTTTTATAAAAATATGCAGTCTAAATAAACTAAAATCACTCTTTTTCTAGTATATTTTAGGAATCAGATATGACAAATTTGAGGCTGGTTTTAATTAATTATGAGGAAATTTAAGAAAGTAAAGCGAGGTTAAAAGTAGGTTTATCAAAGAGGAACTAAAAAAAGAGTCATTTAAATAAATTTTTTAGTGTTTCATAAAATAAAATTATTTAAAGCCACCTTTTATGTGGTTGTGTTGAGGTGTGGTTCTAAAAATAAAATAAATTACTTGATGAATAATTCGCAAACAAATAGTAACAACAAATTGTGAAAAAAATATTAATTTAATTTTTTTTAAAAAAATAAATTAATCAATTGAATACTTGTTTATCAACAGATTTCATCCTATTTTATTTTTATTAATATAATTATCTTAAAAAATAGTTATTAAATTCACATTTTAATTTTAATAAAAAAGCAATTTTTTTCAAACTCCTCCTTTTTTACTATTTTATAAATAGACCATGTCACTAAACATAGATACTCTTTCTTATTTTGTAACAAGGTAAATATATTCAACTAATATAAAAATTACTAGAGTGTTACTTAAATAAATCTAATGAATCTAAAAGGTATGGCGGTCAGGATGACCTAGGATAAATCTGAGGTGTTACTTTAGGGAATTAAACGAAGTATTCATTAAATAAATTGTTAGTAAATTTTTTTAATGAATCTACTATCAATTTGATATCCAGAGTATAGCAAGTACTATTTATTAACGCTACTTTTTATAATTAAATTCTAATTAAAAAGTTTTATTTTGTGACAAAAGTATGTACAACTCCAATAAAAAGGCTTGAGTACAGGAAATTAGAGTTGTACATTTTTAAATTTTATATTAAAAAATCAATTGATTATTTATACCTTCTACACAATTCTGCACATTCCAAACAAACCTTTGCACATCTTTGACAGTGATCATGTTCATGTTTTTCACATTCTTTTCCGCAAGCCTGACAGATAGTCGCACATAAAGCTATTAAGTCTGTTGTTAGAGCACTTTCACGGGTTATTGCTGTTGAAGCAAATGCACAAATATCAGCGCATTCTCTATCTAATCTTATACATTCTACCATCATTTGAACATGATCTTCCTCTAGACAAGCATCAAAACATTCATTACATACGCGCTGACACTCAAACATTTTTTCTGAAATCTTCACTAATTGTTCTTGCATTCTATCCCTCCTATAATTTTTTTACACTTTTAGTATAAGTCTTTTAGAAAGGGCTATCAAATGAAACCATTTTTATTTTCCAATCGGATTTTTTAGCCATACATAAAGTTCCATATAACGAAAAAAAGAGCTTTAAACCAAAGAAAAAACTTTGATTTAGAGCTCTTTCATTTTGAATTTCTCTAACTAGTTTACTAAAAGAACTTTATAAACTAAATTTAATTAATTTTGTAATGCCCATTCATAAATTGCATGGGCCACGCCATCTTCTTGATTAGATTTAGTTTCATGCTTAGCAACTTGTTTAATAGAGTCTACCGCATTGCCCATAGCAACGCTTGTACCAGCTACTTTCATCATATCTAAATCGTTCTCTCCATCACCAATCGCCATTACTTCTTCCATAGAAAATCCAAGTTTAGTAGCCAATCCTGTCAATGCTTCGCCTTTATTCGCATCTTTCGGCAATAATTCTAGAACATACGATAAGCTTCTGATAGGATAAAAGTTCTCAGCGATAAAAGATGGCAAAGATGAAGCTAGACGGTCAAGTTCCGTTTCTGTCGCTACATACATTGCTTTAAAAATAGTCAGATCATGTGGTAAATTTTCTAATGGCAAATGGACTTTTTCCATATCTAAAAGATCGGCATCAAATTGTAGCATTTCCGTTGGTGCACCTGTGTAATAATACTCCTTTTCATCAAAAAATGTAAAATTCATCTCAAAGGGTTCAATTAATCGTTCAGCTTGCTTTAAGTGCTTATGATCTAATTCATGCGAATACACAATTTCCCAGGTCGTAGTCTTTTGTACGACTGTACCGTTTAATGAGATAACATAGCCTTCTTCATCTTGTGGCAACTCTAATTCCTTAAGATACTCATAAACCGCTTGAACAGGTCTTCCTGTACATAAAACAATTTTAATACCTGCTTCGCTTGCTTTGGTTATTGACTTTTTAACCTTATCCGTAATCAAATGTTGTTCATTTAATAATGTTCCATCCATATCAATTGCAATTAACTTAATCAATTTGTTCTCCTCCATCTAACTATTCCTTTAAATCAGTAGAGTACTAATACTCTTTGTATTCATAGTCTACTCCTTTTAACGCTTGTTTTACCCATTGATTATGAGTGCTTTCTTGTTTCTGTGTTGATAAATTTTCAATCGATTTTTCAATATCCAAACAAGCTTGAAAGAATTGCAGCGCATCTTCTTCCACTTTAAATTGAAACTCTTGAGCAAGCTCTTTTGTGTTTGCATAATGCAAAACAACTTCTTTTTCATTTAGATAAACACTAAAAAAAGTTGAAATTTTTCTTTTTTCCACCTTTAGCCACTCCTCACTTGTTTCAATAACAAAAAAATATATCTACTTTATCATACCACTAATTCAGAAAAATCAGTAGAGTGATTACTTTGCAGCATATGTTCTCAAGCCATTTCTTTAAAGTGAAAAAGGATTGATCGTCAAGCCATAATTGACTGAGTCACATTCCTATTTTAGTATTATTCCCATTCATTTAGTCGAACATTTGGTTATATCGTTGAATAGCAGCCTTTGATTTTTCTAAGTTTGTTACCGTTAAATCGTAGTGTTTGGAAGCATAATCATAAAACAAAATATCTACGGCATACATTTGAGTCAACAAAGATATTGTTGCTCCACTTCTTAGAGGAGCTTCATGAGCAAAGGCTGTTTTTAATGCAATATCTGCTTCACTACTTAAAGGATTTTCAGTATTGCTTGTAAGCGATACTGTTTTTAATCCAAGTTCTTTTGCGATCATCAATAACGCCAATACTTCCTTCTTTTCTCCGCTATTTGAAACACCAAAGAACACGGCAGGCTTATCAGAAACCGCCATTGAAGTAACTAATAAGTGTTGGTCAAGTGAACAAACCATTATTTTACCCATCCGACTAAATTTTTGTTGAATATCTGAGGCGACGATGTGGGAAGCACCTAGTCCGTATAAGTATACTACAGAACTTTTATGCAACAGCTCATTTACTTGTTCAATTAGTTTTGTATCCAATACATGGTTGGTTTCTTCAAAAAGATGATTGGTATTGATCAATAACTTCTTTTTTACTTGCTCTAAATTTTCATCGGATAAAATATCCGTGTATAGATTGTCTTTAATTCCTTGAGAATCTGCTGATAACTGTAGTTTTAGTTCAGTAAAACCTTTTATTCCAATTGATCGACAAAACCGAATGACAGCGGCAGAACTTGATTCTGCTTCCGTTGCCAAGTCAATAGCACTCATTTGAATAACCTTCATTGGATTTTTAAGGATCGTTTCAGCGATTTTTTTTTCAGATTGTGGTAAAACAACGATCTTTTCTCTAATTTTTAGTAAAACATTGTTTTGCATAACTTGCGACCTCCGTAGTCTTTAAGAAATACTGAAAGATATTTTTCGTAATGAAAAAGACATGCAAATCGCTAGACTTACATGCCTTTTTAAATGCTATTATTAGTTTACAGTAGTTGAATAGAATTAACCAACAATACTTTCAGCTTCAAACTCATCTGAATCATATCCTACTAATTCAGTTGGCTCCATTGCTGACTTCGGAACTCCAAAGAAGTAAGTTGCTGCGAATCCACCAGCATAAGCTGCTAATAATCCGACAACATAACCCCACCATTGACCATTAGCGATTAATGGAATCAAAGCAACTCCACTTGGTCCAATTGCTGTTGCGCCGATTCCACCAAACATTCCGATAACAGCTCCACCAATTCCGCCACCAATACAAGCAGTAATAAAAGGGCGACCTAAAGGCAATGTTACAGCATAGATCAAGGGTTCGCCAATTCCTAAAATACCAACAGGCAATGAACCTTTGATCATGTTTGTTAATTGTTTGTTTTTACGACATTTAACCCATAAAGCGATTGAAGCTCCCACTTGTCCAGCTCCAGCCATTGCTAAAATTGGTAATAATAAAGTCATACCTTGAGAAGCTATCATTTCAATATGGATCGGTGTTAATACTTGGTGTAAACCAAACATAACCATAGGTAAGAACAATGCTCCTAAAACAAATCCAGCAAATGCTCCACCAACATTTAATACCCAAGTAATGGCGCCTACTAAACTAGATGAAACAGCACCCGCGATTGGCATAATCAAGAAAATCGTTACTAATCCAATAGTTAATAAAGAAATCGTCGGTGTTACAATAATATCAATTGAATCCGGAATAACTTTGTGCAAGCTTTTTTCTACTAATGACAATAGGTAAACAGCTAGGATAACGCCGATAATTCCACCTTGTCCACCAGCCATAGGGGCACCAGTAAAGATGTTCGTTAACGGTGCTTCAATGTTCATTCCGGGAAGGTAAATCACTCCAGCAATAACTCCACCTAAACCTTCTGTAGCACCAAAAACTTTTGCAGCATTGATCCCTACATACACATTCAAGTACAGGAACAATCCGTTTTTAATGATATTTAGTACAACAACGATATTCTCCCAGTTTGCTCCACTGATGGTTCCAGCAACTAACATATTCCCAAATATAGAAGCAATACCACCGATAATTCCGGCTCCTACAAATGCTGGAATCAACGGAACAAAAATATTTGCAATGTCTTTTAACACACGTTTGAACGGTGTATTATTTTTCTTTTTCAACTCAGCTTTTTTCGCTGCTGCTTGTTTTTCAGCTTCAGAACGGCCAGAAGATGCTGTAACCGTAGATTTTCCAGCAGGAATTTTTTCGCCTAAACGAACACCCGCCATACTCACCATTTGATTAGCTACTTTATTTACTGTACCAGGTCCAACAACAACTTGTAATGTATCATCTTCAACAACACCCATTACGCCGTCAATTTTTTTCAATCCTTCAAAATTCACTTTATCGTTATCTTTGATGTCCATACGAACGCGAGTCATACAGTGAATAACAGAATCAACGTTATTCATACCTCCAACTTGCTCATAAATCTGTCTAGCGATGCGTTGCTCTTTTGTTTCAGCCATAATTTTTACCCTCCTGGTTTATGATAAGGTTTCACGAATGAACCCTTTAGCTTCTGTTAATTTTTGTTCTGCTACATCTTTGTCTGAATGTGTAAGAATCATCACGATTGCTAACTTCACTTGATGATCAGCTGCTTCAAACGCTTCACTTGCTTCTTCATACGTACATTCTGTAGCTTGCATGATGATGCGTTTTGAACGTTCTTCTAATTTTTTATTTGACGGTTTTACGTCTACCATTAGGTTTTGATAAACTTTTCCAGAACCGATCATTGCTCCAGTTGACAGCATATTTAAAATTAATTTTTGAGCTGTACCAGCTTTTAATCGTGTAGAACCTGTTAAAATTTCAGGACCAGCATCTACTTCAATCGGCATTTGGGCAAATTGACTGATCTCAGCATTCTTATTACACGAAATAGTTGCCGTTGTTGCTCCAACGCTAGTTGCGTATTCTAATCCACCGATAACATATGGTGTACGCCCGCTTGCCGCGATACCTACAACAACATCTGTATCATTCAATTGAATGGCTTTTAAATCTTCTGCACCGAGCGTTTTTGAATCTTCCGCTCCTTCAACAGCAACTGTCATTGCTTTCATTCCACCTGCAATCAATCCTTGAACCATACTTGGATCCACACTAAAGGTTGGCACACATTCAGCAGCATCTAAAACACCCAGACGTCCACTTGTTCCAGCACCCATATAAATTAAACGGCCACCTTTGCTAAAGGATTCAGTAATGGCTTCGACTACTTTTGTGATCGTAGGTAACGCTTCTTCAACTGCTAGAGCCACTTTTTGATCTTCTTGATTCATTAAAGACATGACTTCACTTGTTGAAAGCTCATCTAAGTTCATTGTTTGTGTATTTCTTGTTTCTGTCGTTAATTTGTCTAAATTCATTTCCTTAACCTCTTTCATTGTCTTGTATCGGTTGAAGTTCAAATAATTGACCTTCTTTACACCAATCTATCAACGGAATATCTTCTGGAATAACATGCGCCACAATATTTACTTTATCATCCCTAAATAATGGTCGCTTGACTACTTGAATCTCTCCCATATATCGACCGTATAACTTATTATCTACTGTAACGCTTCCTTTTACTCGATCATTAGTACACTGTGGTTCAATAGTCGGAATCGTTTTAAATCGTGCATCCGCGCTTCGAATGACATCTCTTGCTGGATCCCAACGATTTTGATGCTTTCCAACGATGACGGATAAGAACTGAGTTTCTGGCTCTTCTATAATTGAGAATAATAACGTTTTCTTTTTTATATAATAAAAAAATTGCAATTGTGTTCTGTCATCAATTGTTGGATCGCCAATATAAACATCATCAACTTCACATTCTTCTAACAACTCAATCGTACTAGCTAAAGGATGCGCTCCTCGTTGTTTTTCTAATGTTGGCAATTGACAAAACAAAGGCCCTCTTAATTTTTCGTTTCCTGGAACAAAAGCCATGACTTTAAATCCTAATGCCTTCAACCACTGATTTTTTCGGGTGAACTGACTTTTTTCTAATCCAGTTTCTGGGCGCGGATAATAATTGTGCCACGCTTCCATTTGATTGAAATCTGCATTACATTCCTTAAGCTCTTCGACATCTTCTTGCGTAATCGTGCTGGCATTAAAAGCGACTTTCATTGAGCGGCTAACTTGAGCACTAATTTGGTTTGTTATACCATAATCCATTCTCAAGCCTGTAATTCCGATTGCCAACATTTCCTCAGGTCGGTCAAATGAGAGCCCGATTTTTTTTAAGGCGTCTCCTGAAATATCAATCATCAATTGCATTTTCAACTCTTTTGCCCATTGACCTAGCATCTTCAAGCGTGTGACATATTGAGACGCATCCTCTTCTGGGATATGCAGCGAAGAAAACACCCCTTCAAAACCGCTGTCTTTCATTTTTTGTAGATAGTTTTTTGTTTCAATCGTTAACTCATCTCCAAGAAAGACAGATAAACCAAACATAGCACCACTCCTTTGAAATCGTTTTAATGACATGACTAATGATAACATGTTAAAATATAATTTCAATAGATTTTTTCATTTTATAAAAAAATAGACCAATATCCTCCAAAAACCATTACACACTAGTGTAACATATCATCTCAAATGTATACCTTTACATTTCATTCAATAAACTAACGTTATATTTGAATATACCCTTCAAATATCAGTAGAAAATTAAGCTTTTTTATTGATTCAGTTATGTTAAAATGAAATTATATTTCAAAACTAGGAGGGCTTACATGCAACGCTTATATTTTGTACGTCACGGAATGACCGAATACAATCTGGCTAATCGAGTCCAAGGTGGAGATATCGATTCTCCTCTATTGCCACAAAGTTTAGAGGATGCTAAAAAGACAGGTCTGTGTCTGAAAGATATTGGATTTAAACACATTATTGCCAGTCCTCAAAAACGTGTTGTCGAAACAACTCGTTTGATTGCCTCTCAATTCGAACAAGATTTTACTATCCACTACACAGATGACTTAAAAGAATTCGGATATGGATCATGGGAAGGTGCTTTTATTCCACATTGGAAAGAATCTTCACCTGACTCCTTTTACCATTTACGTCATCGTCCTGATTTGTATGATCCAAGTGAATTTAATGGAGAGACTTATTCTGAATTGATTGCTAGAGGTAGCAAAGCGATCCGTCGTTCAATTGAACAATTTCCTGATACTGATCTTTTATTTGTTGGACATAGCATCACGTGGACAACAACCCTTTTATCGTTGATCGGAACAGAGTTAAAAGACCTTCGTTCACAAGAACCCTTAGCAAACACTAGTATTACTGAATTAGGATACGCTGATGGTCACTTTACTTTAAATGCTTGGAACCAAACAGATCATTTGCTGTAAACTGGACAAATGCTCAAAAAAAAATAAGCTTGGCATCTCGCCGAGCTTATTTTTTATATCTATCTTTAATTATCTTGTGGAATATTGTTTTTTTCTCTTTTTGACAAAAATTTGAAGAATAAAATCTGCAACGCCATTCCTATCCCTGCACCGCAACTATCGATTACTACATCACTCAATTGAGCGCCTCTTCCTGGAACGAACGATTGATGGAACTCGTCTGAAAATGCATAACCGACACAAATCAATAACCCTATTCCGATTGCTTTAAAACCCCTTATACCATTGTTCATTAAAGCTACTTTTACTAACACACCTAATACCAAATAAATAAAAAAGTGAGCATTTTTTCGGATAAAATGATGCAAATCTGGCGGAACAAGCATATGTCGCAATTCAATAGATAATGTATAGAACAAATAAGCTGCGATGAGAATAAGCAATAAATTTTTTATTCCGATTGTCATACCCCGTTTTTTTAATTTTATAAGAACAAAACCAGCCAAACCGATCACTATGAGAACTTGAGCAATTTTAATAACTTGTACACTAATGCCCAACACCGTGTGACTTAAATCCCAAGACTGTTGTTGAACTTGATGAGAAAAATAAAAAATCAAACCCATCCATAACAACACTGCCAACCAAGAAAAAATTTTGTTAATTTTTTATTTTCAAGATTCATTTCCACACATCCTTTATGTCCACTATGAATTCAATACTTTTTTCACCTAATATGATTTTTCAAGTATAAAGATAAGCACTACTAAATTCAATCAAATGTCGCTTTCACTTAGATTATTTTTGGAAACGGATGACTACTCTAATTTTTAGTATAATAAAAGAAAAATGGATCTGAGTTAGTCGAATTACGGCTTGTTCCGTCTACTCAAATAGAAATTAGTTTTGAGGTAAAGGAATTAGTGCTCGTTGCGTCAACTCAAATGGAAAACGGGTTTGAGTTAATTGAATTAAGACTCGTTATATCAACTCAAATGGAAAATGGTTTTGAGCTAATCGAATTAAAGCTCGTTGCTTCAACTCAAATGGAAAATGGTTTTGAGCTAATCGAATTAAAGCTCGTTGCATCAGCTCAAATGGAAAACGGGTTTGAGTTAATCGAATTAAAACTCGTTGTATTAACTCAAATGGAAAATGGTTTTGAGTTAATTTATTGCAACAGGATAAATTAACTCAAAAATTTCATTTAGCTTTTATTTACCTAACTGTTATTTTCCTCTTAGCAACCTAGTTTTACAACACGACTTAATAAAATTCTATATGCAGAAAAAAAAGAAGTTGAGAAATCCTCAACTTCTTTTTTTTGTTGTTACTTCTTGAATCCATTTCAAGATAACCTGTATTTCTTGATCCCAAAATGTCCAATCATGATCACCAGGCTTTTCAATAAATGTATAATTGGAAAATTTCTCTTGAAGAGCTTCTTTAAATTTCAGATTATCTGCATAGAGAAAATCTTCTGTACCACAGATTTGTAAAATGGATGGTTGAGTGTTTTCCTTTTTTACTTGTTTCAGCAAGGCATATAAGTCATTTTCAGATCCTATAAACGACTCTTTTGATCCAAATGCTGGTTTGAAAATCTTGTCTCTACCTGGATCATCTTGCCATATTCTATACGGATCTACAGCAGCTGATAGAGCAGCGATTCCTGCTACATCATTTGGATAGGTAAGCCCCCATTTCATCGCACCGTATCCACCCATTGACAGCCCAGCAATAAAAGTGTCTTCACTTTTACCAGAAATATTAAATGAATTTTTCATTTTCTGAGGAAATTCTTTTGTTAAAAAACTCCAATAATTCGGTCCCATATGCATGTCAGTATAGTAGCTCACATGAACTTGCGGCATAAAAATAGCCAAGTTGTACTTCGATGCGTAACGTGCTATTGATGAATTATACAGCCAGCTGGAATCATCGTCTGATAATCCATGCAAGAGGTACAAAATGGGATACGGTCCTGTTTGTTCCTCTGGCAAAATAGCTTTATAAGAAATCGTAAATCCTAATTCTGAAGAATTGATTTGACCAGAAATAACACTCATCTTTCTGCCTCCCGCGATTTAGTAAGATTGACTTTTCACCAATTTTGTTTTAAGAACTTGGTTTTCGACTGGTTCGTCTTTAATCAAATTAATTAATGATTGAGCTGCAATCGAACCCCATCTATGTTTAGAATAAGCAATGCTTGCTAATCTTGGTGTTATATAATTACTGACCAATAAGTTATCAAATCCAATTATGCGAATATCTTTTCCAATTTCCAAATCGGTTTTTTTAAAATAATTGTATATTCCAATAGCCATTTCATCATTAAAAGAAAATACCGAGACAGTTTCAGTCCACTTTTCATGAATGACTTTTCCAATACTTTGTCCAGAGATTTCTGAAAAGTCACCCTCTATTATTTCATATGGTTGTTTTTTTTCAGACAACACTTTCGTGGCAGCTTCCAAGCGCTCATGATTATCAAATGAATCTGGCGGTCCGGTAACCAAATAAACAAGAGAAACAGATTTCTCCAATAATGCCTCTATTGCCATTTTAGCCCCAAGAGGATTATCAACTAATACTCTGCGAATATTTTCATGATCAATTTTACGGTCCATTACTACTATTTTGTGTCCTCGATTAGCGTAATCGATTAATTCATCATCAGGAAAACCAGTATCTAAAACAATAGCACCATCAATCATTCGTTCTGGTAAAAATAAACGAGAACGGTCTCCTGAGCAAACAATCATATCATAGTTATTTTCTTTTGCTGTACTCATGATTCCTTCTAATAAGTCTCCATAAAAAGTACCTCCATAAGTTGCAAGATAGACCCCAATAATTTGAGTTTCTTTTTTTCGGAGATTTCGACCAGCCCTGTTTGGGATATAATTCAATTCGTCAGCAATTTTAATAATTTTTGCACGTGTTTTTTCAGTTACCTTGGAACTCCCATTTAGAGCATAAGACACTGTTGAAATGGAGACATTTGCTGCTTTCGCGATATCTTTTATTCCTACCATTTCTTTTCCCTACTCTCCAACCTTTGATTCTTTAATCATATCAATCATCTAACAATAAGACTAGTCTTATCTTGCATTAGAGATAAATATCAATACGATTATTTTCTGCTTTTAATTGTTTTTCAACTTCTTCTTTGGCGACTACAAATCCTCCAGAACGATATCGATTCGAATAATCCGTTGTACGAATTTTTAGTTGATTGATTTCTACATAAGATGTTTCACTGTTAAAGTGATAATAAAAGTTTACAGGCTTGTTATAAAGTTCAAAAGTAAACACTAACCCATTTAACGAATCCGGCAGTACAGGATCAATTATCAGATTCGTTTCAGTTGCCCGGATACCCAGAATATTCGAAATCAATTGGTTCATGTAAATTCCTGGTCCACTTGAATAAATACGCCATCCTCCTTTAACTTCCACTTTTCCATTTTTTAGCTTGCTAAAATTTTCAGCCGCTTCATAACGAGTCTTAAAGTCTCCATCGGAACTGCTGAAATAAGCATTGCTTTGTCGCAATTGTGCGTTAGGAACGACCGTTTTAATATTAATGGGGTTCACAATAGACAAGGCATCCCAAGCATCATTTCGTTTTCCAATTGTCGACATAGCTTCAGCAAAGCGGATGTGAGCATGAACATATTGCAGCCCTACTTCGCGTCCAAAATTAGCAGCTTGTTCAGCCCGTTTGAAATACCTGCTGACTCCACCTTTATAGCGTGCAGGTTCGCTCATAAGGCGTACACCGTCTGGATAACTCAACTCGTCCTTAATCAATTGATAATGCCGTTCAGCTTCTTCTGGAGTGAACAGTTCAGCAATCATAGATTGCTGCATAGGCAATAATCGGTAATCAATACCCGTTCTTGTGTCCGTTGGATGGATCATCAATTCAACTTTATTGGGATTTTCCATAAAGACGAAACCAGGAATCACATCCGTTGAAAGCATGTACTTTTTATAGTCTGCTGTAAGAGCTTGATACATCTCTTTCAACTCATTAGAAAAGTCTACATTATACGCATTTAAAACTTCAGCTAACTGTTTCAATGATTGATACATTAATGCAACCGTCCAACTGCTGGCCATATGGCTCTTCAAACGAGAGTCAAAAGGCTGTAGTGTATCATCCCAATCCCCATCTCCGTAGCCCGGAAGATTTGTTCCCTCTAATAAATGCTGTTGAATATAATCGATTCCCTTAACAATGTGTTCAAATACAGTAGCAGTCTGTTCGGTTTTTTCAAACGTCTCGCGGTCAGTATAAACGATTGATTCATCTAAAAAAGCGTAGTCATTTGAAGCTTTTAAATAATCCCCTATTACTTTAAGGGGCCAGACAATAATATCTCCATGACTTTCTTCCGCTTTCAAATGAGTGTAGCGATCAAACATAAACCATTGTGGCCAATTTCCATCATCAGCAAATTGATTTGCAAATAATATCCGCAATATTTCTTTAATACTGGCATAATTCTGAGTCGCCATGAAATATTCTGTTGGACCTTGCATAACATCTCTAGTTCCCCAAGCAGCTCCACCATACTGTTCCAATCCATGAGGTACCAGATAGTGAACCAGCATATTGTGCGTATACCACCAAGCAAGTAAATTTACTCTATCCAACGAATGATTTTCAGTATCAATCGATAATTTAAATCCATTCATCACTTGTTTAAGGTAATGGTTGTATTTTGAGACTTCATCTTGAAAAGAGCGGCTAACGATTTCACTGTTTCCATCTTCCAAACTGCCTTGAATCGCAACTGTAAATTTGGAGGTTTTATCCATTTCCAATACAACTAATGGACTCACAGTATCTGGTTCATTTTCCAAGAAAAAACGCTCGTCTGTAAGAGAGAAATTTACGTCTTCAATTGTCATTGTGTAGTTCAATTCCGGATAAAGATCTGACATAGTTGATTGATTATCAGAACGAAACTGTAGTTGATTTCCTTTTTTAGATAGAGAATAAGGTACTGTATTTTCAACTTCATTCATGGTTGCTTGATTGGTTAAAATAAACCGATAAGCTTTTCCTTTTTCACTTTCAACTTCTAAAAAAAGTTCAGGTCCTTCAATAGTTGTATAATTCTTAATCTTCAGCACATCATCTTGGATTTTGTAATACCATACGGCATAATTAAATCCCATTTCGAATGCACTCGGCATAGTTAAGAGCGATAAAACTCCATCCAGTTCTAAATACAATCTTTGTCCAGCAGTTTTAGCAATATTTAATCCATTCCGCATATTGCTAATAAATTTATTATTCGATGTATTTCCCATTACCACTTGAGAATTGAAGATACCATACATATAAGAAGTCGTTGTCAAGATGGATTCATCAACCGTTAATTGAGCACCGCTAAACAAAATATGTCCGTGAGGCCGTTCCATCATTTCTTCTTTTTCTTTTAACACAACATGAGCTTTCTCCTGAGTGAAAAAGGATAACAACTTTCCTTCTTCATATTCTTCTTCTATTCGTTCCGGAAAATAATTTTCAATCTCTGTTTTAGAAAAAAATTGCGTTTGTAAGGGTTCACCGATAACAGCTGCTTTTTTCACCACTTCTAAATCCGTAAATACTTCTTTTGATTGTTTAGTTTTTTCCCATAGTTGTTGGATTGTTTTTAATGCTACTGGTCTTGTAATGGCTTCCAGATGATTTAAAGCAGTGTAACCGTAAAATACAACGGACTGCTTGCCGTTTAGTTCAAGTTGTTCAGATTGTAAAGCACTATATGCCATTTCATATTGATAGACTTCGTTTGCTAACTGCTTTTGGCTCAATATAGCTGGTTCATTTGTTGTTTTGTAGCTTTTTCCAAAAAATTGAAAACCATCCGTTGAATAGCCTACTGTTTTACTCAACGCACCTTGTTGCAGGTATGGGTAATTTCCCTTGCCCTGCGCTTGATTTTGACGGCTGCAAATCGTGTAGCCATTTTCTTCTGATTCAAATACAGTATGATCTAGATATTGTGAGTTATAGGCTTCATTAGATTGAACAGTCCCTTTGTCAGCTAAACCAACATCTTGACCATATACAATGTCTACTGTGACATCTTGTCCTTCTACTTCAACTTCCCAAAACCAAGCTTCTTCAATTAAAATGAATGTAACACTGTACGTAATGTCTTTCCAGTTCCCAGCCCAACGAAGCTTATTTTTAAATTGTGAAAGGTGACTAATAGATTGTAATCCAATCAATGGGGTATAAGACACTTTATCTGCTTCAAATTTACGCAAATATACATTCATAATCGAAGCATCAAGAGCTCCAAGATTTAACTGATTAAACATGGTTCCATTTGCATTTAGTTCAAATAAATCACCGCTCATTTTAAACTGAGCGGTTAGTTCACCTTCATTTATACTAATTAATTGGTTTTTAATCATATTCATCCCTCATCTTTATCTATTTAGTCATTAATTTAATAGTTTTACTTTGGACATTCTCGCTATCTTTACCCACCATGACTATAAATGTCCCACTGTCGGTAGCAAACGTAAGGTCAGGATGTACATAAGCTAATTCTTCAGCTGTAAACGTAAAATTAACTTCTTTTTCTTCTTGAGATTCCAAGGTGATTTTTTTAAATCCTTTTAATTCTTTTACCGGTCTGACAACTTTTCCTACTTCATCTTGAATATACAATTGAACAATTTCAGACCCAGTAATCGCTCCTTCATTTTTAACAGTAACACTCACCGTTACACTATCCTCTTTAGTAAATGTTGCATGGGAAAGGCTAAAGGATGAGTAAGAAAAAGTCGTATAGCTTAATCCAAAGCCGAATGGGAACAAAGGAGAATTCTCCACATCTAAATATTTAGACAAGTACTTTTCTGCTTTATTTTCTTCATTCATTGGTCTGCCCGTTTTGTCTTGATTGTAGTAAATTGGAACTTGACCTACGTTTCTTGGAAAGGACATGGTTAGTTTTCCAGAAGGATTCACTTCTCCAAATAATACATTTGCTAAAGCTACTCCGCCTTCTGTTCCAGGGAACCAAGCTTCTACTAAACCATCAACATCGTCCACAATATCGGATAGATCTAATGGTCTTCCATTAAATAAAGTTGCTACAACTGGTTTAGAAATTTCGCGAACGGCCTTCACTAATTCAATTTGGTCATTTGGCAAGGAAATGGATGTTCGACTAGCTGCCTCACCGCTCATTTCAGAAGTTTCGCCAAGCGCAAGTACGATCACATCCACATCTGTTAATTTTGCATCAGCTGAATGATTTATAATATCCGTTTCTTCTATTACTATTAACTGTTCGGAAGAAATATGCTCCACCATTCCTTCATAAAGCGAACGCGTTTCTGAAGTATCTCCTTTCCAAGACCATGAACCTAGCAAATCATTCGTTTGACCGTTTGGTCCAATCAAGGCAACTTTCATGTCTTTTTTCAAAGGTAAAATCTGTTCATTTTTTAGTAACACGATAGATTGCTCTGCACTCATTCTTGCAGCTTCACGGTTTTCTTGACTGAAGACTTCTTGTTCTTCTTTTTGAGCATTAGCCCCACGATAGGGATTTTCAAATAGACCTAAGTCATTCTTCAACTCTAAAATACGTAAAACTGCTTCATCTAATTTTTGTTCATCTACTGTGCCGCTTTCAATCAAGCCTTGCAGCTCACTGGAATAAGCAGCTGACATCATTTCCATATCGACTCCAGCTTCAAAAGCTAGTGTCCCTGCTTCTTTTAAATTTTCTGCAACTCCATGTGCAATCAATTCGCCAATCGCACCCCAATCTGAAATCAGTACACCATCAAATCCCATTTCTTTACGCAGTACTTCATTCATTAACCAATTATTTCCTGTTGCAGGTACGCCATCTACTGTGTTAAATGCCGTCATGACCAAACGACTTCCTTCATCAATGGCCGCTTTATAAGCTGGCAAATAATTTTCACGTAATTGTCTTTCTGACATATTCACTGTGTTGTATTCTCTTCCAGCAATTGGTGCTCCATAAGCTGCAAAATGTTTCACACAAGCTGCCATCTTAGACATATCCTCTTTTAGGTTTGATCCTTGATACCCGCGAACAAAAGCTCGTGCCATTTGTTGGTTTAAATAGGCATCTTCTCCTGTTGACTCCATCACTCTACCCCATCTTGCGTCCCGCACTAAATCGACCATTGGAGAGAAAGTTACATGTAATCCTGAAACAGCTGATTCTCTTGCTGCAATTGAAGCTGTTTGTTCAACTAACTTAGGATCCCAAGAACTAGCCAAACCTAAAGGGATAGGAAAAATAGTGCGATAGCCATGTACAATATCTGCCATAAATAATAAAGGTATCCCTAGTCGATTGGATTCTAAATGTGACTGTTGAATAACTTTTACTTGTTCAGCACCAGAAATGCCTAAAACTGAGCCAACTGTTGTCATTTTTTCGGTTGTTAAATGCATGTCGTTCATCGGTCCTGTAATTTCATTTTCTGTTGTATTGTAAAAATCTGCCGATAATTGTATCATTTGACCAATCTTTTCTTCAACCGTCATTTTATTTATAAGCTTCTTTAATTCTTCTGATTTCATAATATCCTCCTTAGAATGGTGTTATTTCAAACCTGATACATTAAAGCCTTGTAAAATGTATTTTTGGAACGTCAAGAAAATAATGATGATTGGAACGACCATAAAGGTTGCACCAGCCATTTGTAAAGCATAATTGTTACCATATTGCCCTTGTAAAAGTTGTAACCCCACAGAAAGTGTGTAGTATTTTTCATCATTGGCTATAATCAATGGCCACATAAATGAATTCCAACCAGCAATAAAGGTCAAAATACCTTGTACCGCTAGAATTGGTCTGGATAACGGAATAATAATTCGAGTAAAAATGTAAAATTCGCTTGCCCCATCTAATCGAGCAGCTTCTAATAGTTCATCAGAAATGGTTGACATAAATTGTCGGAATAGAAAAATTCCGTATGCTCCTACTAATCCTGGCAATACGATTCCAGCTAAAGTGTTCGTCAGTCCCAAGTTATTTAGAATCAAATATACAGGTATCATAGTTACTTGCCCCGGAATCATCATCGTGGCCAGTATCATAATAAAGAGACTATTTCTTCCTTTAAAGCGATACTTGGCAAATCCATAGCCAGCCATAGCATTGAGAAACATTCCACCGAAGGAAAAAGCGGTGATAATCAATGTATTTTTTAAATAAACCCCAAAATTCATTTTTTCGAATAAATCAATAAAGTTTTGGAAAGTCCATTCCTTGGGTATTAAACCAGATTCCATAGAAACAATTTCAGCATTTGTTTTAAATGAAGAAAGCATCATCCAGATAAATGGCATAACCGCTATAATTCCACCTATAACCAAAATAACGCCTACGATCACTTTATTTCTCTTTTGCGATTTCTTATAAGAATTCATTTATTGTATGCTCCTTTCTCTTACATTTCATTTTCATTATTTTTCAATTGCCCTCTAAGTTGGAACAAAGTGATAATAATAATCACAACAAACAAAATCAATGATCCTGCTGCTGCATAACCAAATTCATTCAGTTGGAACCCATTTCGGTACAAGAAGAGTGAAATACTTGTGGTGCTGTTTAATGGCCCCCCTTCCGTCATAACAAACGGTTCTTCGAAGAATTGCAACCAACCGATAATAGTCGTAACACTGACAAAGAAAATAGAGAATTTCAACATCGGTACAGTGATGTAGCGTAATTGATTCCATTTTGAAGCTCCGTCTAACTCTGCTGCTTCATAGTATTCTGATGGAATACCTTGTAAAGCTGCTAAGAAAATCAGCATATTGATACCTGTTCCTCTCCAGAGAGCCAAGATAATCAATGAAAGTTTTGCTACAGCGGGATCTAGTAACCAAGCAACCGGAGCGATCCCAACCAAATCTAATAGTTGGTTAAATAATCCTATTGCAATATTAGGGTTGTACAAAAAGGTCCATACAACAGAAACAGCAACAATATTGGTTATCGAAGGTGAATAAAAAATTAATCTCATGAAAGAGAAAAATCTTCCATCTCCAACATTTATTAAAATTGCCAGCCCTAGCGAAATCATTACGACTAAAGGAACTCCAATTAAAACATAATATATAGTGTTTCCTGCAGCTTTAATAAAAATTGGATCTGCCAAAATATTTTTATAATTGTCTATTCCAATAAAATTGATTCTTGACCAATCTGCTAATCCCGCTAAGCTCAAGTCCGTAAAACTAATAAACAAAGCAATAAATATAGGGAGTATAGAAAAGACCAAAAGTAAAATAATAGCTGGTGAAATAAAAAAATAAGGAGCTTTTTTGTTTGCCGATTTCATAATATTATTCATCCTTTCTTAAACTAATTGACTTAGACTAGAGTGTACTCAACACTACTCATACTTTGTATCAATAAAAATTCAGAAGAATAAATCAAGAAGCGAATTGTTTTGATTATTCCTCTGAATTTTCACATCAACTAACTAACAATAACTATTTGAAACTTAATCTTTTTATTGAAGTAAATTTTCAGTTTCAGCATTAAATTCATCCATTTTTTCTTGACTGTCAGCTCCGCCTAAATAAATTTCTTCCCAATCTTCTAAATAACTTGCAGCAATTCGTTCGAATTCTGGAATTAAAGGCATTGACTCAGAATTTTCAAGCTGTTCTCCAAAAACTGCAATAATTGGATCTGATAATGCTTCATCTTCCCAAGCAATAGTTGCAGACGGTAAAGAGTTAGATGATTCAAAGAATGCCAATTGATTTTCAGGACGAGACAAGAATTCAATTAAGGCAACCGCATTTTCTTCATTTTCTGTTCCATTGAATACTGCTAAGTTAGCTCCACCAGTATTTGACAAGTTATTTTCTGAACCTGATGGCAACACAGCTGTTGCCCATTTCCCTTCAATATCGGTTGTACTGTCGTTGATTGAATTGATCATCCAAGGTCCACTGATAAACATAGGTACGATTCCTTCTCCGCCAAATGTTTGAGAAATATCTAGACCTAAGTCTTGTTTAGGAGAAGAACCATTTTGAATAAAAGTATTTAAGTAATCCACCGTTTCGACAAAAGGTGCTTCATTAAAAACAGGTTTTTTATCTTCGTTAAACAGTTCTGATCCGTTCTGACGAGCAAACATAAATGCAGCTGATTGATCATTAGAATCAACTTGGAAACCGTACATATTGTCTCCGCGTTCAGATAATTTCATAGCCGCATCTGTTAATTCTTCCCAATCCTTTGGAGCTTGAGAATAGCCGACTTCTTCTAATAAATCAGTTCGATAATATAGGGCTCTTGTTTCTGTATACCAAGGTACTGCATAGTAAGTGTCATCAAATTTAGTTGTCGCAACTGAACCTTCAAAAAAGTTTTCCGAATTCAATGTATCTTCTGTTTCAATATAAGAAGATATATCTTGCAAAGCACCTGCGTCAACAAATTCAGCCATCCAGGTTGTTCCCATTTGAACGACATCTGGACCGTCACCTGAAGCAACTGCCGTCAACAATTTATCATGAGCACTAGCCCAAGGAATACTTTGAATATCGACTGTGATACCCGTTTCTTCAGTAAAGTCATCTAAAATGGGTTGAATTTGTTCATTTCCATCCCCCATGTACCAAAAAGATACTGAATCACTTGATGCACTGTCCCCCGATTCGTTACTACCACTTGAACAAGCCATCAATAAACCTGCTGAAGCTAACGTTAATACCCCCACAGCCGTTTTCTTATACCATTTATTCATTCTTTTATTCCTCCTTTTTTATTGGTGAAACGTTTCTATAAATAATATAAAACTCTTTCATTAAAAATGCAAGCGTTTTATCGAAACGTTTTTATTTATATGTTCAACTTATTTTTATGGTTTATTTTTCCTCTGTATCTTTTTTTTTACTTTACAGGTAAAATATAATTATCAACCCTTTTTGAATAGGCTTACATCCGAATTTATATGTTCATACTCCTAGCCATTAAAAATTTCAAGAAAATGAGGGATCAGTATGCGTAAAGTACTAGATGCAAGTGAGCGTAGAAAATTAGAAGTCCTTGAATATCTTTATTTTACTGGAAGCTGGGTGACTTTAAAGGAACTTGCCCAAAAGACAGTTAGCTCTGAAAGAATTTTAAAGCAGGATATGCTTCAACTACGTGACTACTTCTCTGTAGAAGTGTTGCAAACTTCTCATCTAGGAATTCGTCTGTTACTGCCTCCTCATAGAGATCGCGATGATCTTTATCGGTATTTTTTATCAAACAGCTTAGCATTTAAATTTATAGAAATGCTTATTTATGATGAAACGAAAACAGTATTTGAATTAGCTGAAGAATTATATGTCAGTTCGTCTACATTATTACGTCTCATAAAAAAACTGAATGTATCCTTAGCTGCTTATTACGTCCAAGTGCAAACAAATCCTTGTAAGTTGATTAGTGAAAATGAAGAAAGCATCCGTTATTTTTATATCAGTTACTTTTCGGAGCGATACAGTAATCTAGAGTGGCCGTTCAAAACCATTAACCAAAATTTTTTCGAACAATTCTTAGTTTTTATTGCAAAAATTAACAATATTCCATTAAATTTCTCTGATTTTAAGCGTTTGAAACTTTGGACAGCTATCCCTTACTTAAGAATTAAGCAAGGACATTATGTGTCTATGAAATCCTCTAATTATTCCAATATGATTCCGGATTGTTCAAGATTTCAACCTTTAACAGGAGAAATTGAGAAAAAATTAGCTATCACGCTTGATAAAAATTTTATTGAGCAAGTTTTTTCAATTTTTATTAACAATGATTTTAAATTTAGCTATGAATCTTTACTAGAAGATACTAAAACTGATTCTGCTGTTAAAGAACGAGTCTCTTATCATGCCACCTTGCTACATAATTTATCCAATCAAATTGGAATACCCATACCCAATTATCAACACTTATTGAAAGAGTTATTTAATATTTCACATTTTGTTTTCAAGTCAAAAGAAGGTCAATACCCGCCTCCTTATATTTTATTTAATTCAAAAAAATATTTTGTTCAATCAATGGAAGACATGTTTCCAGATTTTATAGCTTTAGCTTTTTCAAATTTAAAAAAATATGAAAAAAAAACAAATGAAAATTACAGTGAAACTGCTAGATATGAGATTATCTATACTTTACTCGTACAGTGGGATCACTTAATACCTGAACTTTATAACAAAAAAGATAAAGTTCGATTATTGATTGTAAGTGATTTCGATATTGAACATGCTAAAATGATTCAAGATTTATTACACCGGTATTTAAAACATGAAATTATTACTATTCTTTATACCAATCCAATTTTTTCATTAAAACATCTTAATAATAATACGTATGATATTTTAATTACTACTTTTACACTTCCTTTTGATGTAGATACAATTGAGAAAAGTTGTATTTGCATCCGAAATGTTCCAACTAAAGATAATATAACAGCTATTGCTCAAGCAATTGAATACCACTATAAACTAAAAAAATACCCCATGAAAAGGATATTGCAAAAGTATATTCAATTCTAAATCAAGTTCCAAAAATAAGAATAAATTGAATACTAAAAGGGTTTGAGACATATAAAATGTCTCAAACCCTTTTTTTGTATACTGTCTATTCTTCACTTGTTACTAATTCTAATGGTGAAGCAATGTATTCTTCAATTGTTTCGCCAGCAAAGTAATCAAAAGCTGCTTGCATCGCTAATTTACCCATTTCATTAGGTTGTTGAGCAACAGTTGCACTTAAGGTACCTGCTTCTACTGCTTTGATTCCATCTTCTGTTCCATCAAAACCAACTACTTGGATCTCTCCAGTTTTTCCTGCAGATTGAATGGCTTCGATAGCACCTAATGCCATTTCATCATTTTGTGCAAAGACAGCTTGGATGTCTGGATTAGCTTGCAACATGTTTTCCATAACTGTTAATCCTTCTGCGCGGTCAAAATTTGCCGTTTGACTATCTATTACATTTAATGATTCTTCAGCGATATTTGTAAACCCTTCTCCACGCTCTCTAGTAGCAGAAGCTCCTGGAACGCCTTCTAATTGAACCGTATTTGCGTCTGTTCCTGAAATTTCTTCAATGTATTTCGCCGCCATTTCGCCACCTTCTACGTTGTCAGAAGCGACTAATGTCACTATTTCTCCGCCATCACTTGAACGATCAATCGTGATGACTGGAATTCCAGCAGCGTTTGCGGATTCAACAGCTGGTGTGATTGCAGCTGAATCGACTGGATTGATCAATAAGATGTCTACTCCTTGTTGGATCAAGTCATCGATATCGTTGGTTTGTTTCGCTGTGTCATCTTGAGCATCTACACTTTTTACAGTTGTGTCTTGCTCATCTGCCAAATCTGTAATTCCTTGTTCTAGAGAAACAAAAAACGGATTGTTCAATGTAGAAATAGATACACCAACAACTAATTCTGAGGTTTCTTTTTCTTCCACAGGACCGCTTTCAGTATTGTTTTCACCTTCCAAAGTTGCTGCCCCACATCCTGCCATAAATAAAGCTGCTGCTGTTGCTAAACCGATTATTTTTTTCATCTTTGTTATTCCTCCTATTTTTTGTTTTTTCTGTCTAATAATACTGCGATAATGATAACAATACCCTTAACGACTTGTTGGTAGAAACTTGATATCCCTAATAAATTCATTCCATTATTCAATGTTCCGATAATCAAAGCCCCAATTAAGGTCCCAACTAGTCTTCCACGTCCACCAGATAAACTTGTTCCGCCTAAGACAACAGAGGCAATGGCGTCCATTTCATAAGACGTACCAGCAGTCGGTTGTGCAGAATCTAATCTAGATGTGATGATGATCCCAGCTAGAGAAGCCATCAAACCAGATAAAGCGTAGATGCCTGTTTTGATACGATCGTTTTTGATACCTGCAATAAATGAAGCTTTCTCATTCCCCCCTATCGCAAATGTTTTTCTACCAAAAGTCATTTTGTGTAACAGGATAAACAATAAGACAAAACTAATGATCATCAATACGACTGGGAATGGGATACCAAATAAATACCCGCGGCCAACAAATTTGAAAATAAAGCTGTCGCCAATACCCGTGATTGGATTTCCATCTGTATAAACCAGTGTCAATCCACGATAAATCGTCATTGTTGCAAGTGTCGCAATAAATGGAGCCATATTTCCTTTAGTAATCAATAAGCCGTTAACAGCTCCGAATACCGTTCCTACTACTAAACTTAAAATCATTGCCAGTATTGGATCCATGCCGGCTGCAATCGAGCCTGCCATTAAAGCACTACTTAAGGCTAGGGTTGATCCAACAGATAAATCGATTCCACCTGTAATAATGACAAAGGTCATCCCAAAAGCAATCAAAGCATTCGTTGAAACTTGTCTCAATAAGTTCAATAGATTCGTTGGTGCAATAAAACTTGGATTTACAATCGTTACTAATACCACTAATACGATTAATGCAAGGAATGGCCCAATTTTTCCAATATAATTTTTTGGCGTTCCCGTTTTCTTTTCTTTTTTTTCTACATTCGCTTCTATCATTTTAGTACCCTCCCGTTGCGAGTTTCATTATTTTTTCTTCTGTCGCTTCTGCTTTAGATAATTCCCCAGCGACATGACCTTCATGGATTACGATCACTCGGTCACTAACTCCTAAAATTTCTGGTAAGTCACTTGAAACCATGATGATGGCCACACCTCTATCCGCTAATTCATTCATCAGTTGATAGATTTCTCGTTTTGCTCCAACGTCTACACCACGAGTCGGTTCATCTAAAATCAATACTTTTGAGCCAATGCCGATCCATTTGGCTAAGACAACTTTTTGTTGATTTCCACCAGATAAGCTGGAAACGCTATCAAATTGATCTTCTGCTTTAACATGCAAACGTTCCATCAATAGTTTGGCAAAATCGGTTTCTGCATGTGTATCAATCAGCCCTTTTTTACTAAATCCATCAATCGATGGCAAGCTGATATTGTCTCGAATTGAATAGTCTAAGATCAATCCCTCTTCTTTTCGATTTTCTGTTAAGAAACCAATCCCTTTTTCAATTGCCATACTTGGATTTTTAATCGTAATTTTTTCCCCTTCAAGGTAAATTTCTCCTTGATCCAATTCATCGATTCCAAACAAGCTACGCATGATTTCGGTTCTTCCAGCTCCCATCAAACCTGAGAATCCAACGATTTCGCCAGATTTCACAGTAAATGAAATGTTTTCAAATCGATTTTCTTGTGTTAATCCTTTTGTTTCAAATACAGTATTTCCAATTTTAGACTGTTTCTTTGGATAGTAGTCTTCTAGGTCACGTCCAACCATTTTGCGTACAACTTCATCATTTGTGGTCTTTTTTGTCAATGTTGTATCAATTGATACGCCATCTCGCATAACGGTAATGCGATCACTGATTTTAAAAATTTCTTCCATCCGATGTGAGATATAGATAATGGCTACTTTTTTTCGTTTCAACGTTGCAATAATTTTGAACAGTACATCGATTTCTCTTTCCGTTAACGCTGCTGTTGGTTCATCCATAATAATGACTTGAGCATTTGTCATCAATGATTTGGCAATTTCAATCATTTGTTGTTGACCTACTGAAAGTTGTTTGACATCTGCATCCAAATCAATGTGGACCCCTAGATCATTAAACGTCGCTTCTGCAAGACTGCGCATCTCTTTTGTTTTGATCCAACCCATTTTGTTCTTAAGTTCTTTCCCAATAAATAAGTTTTCCAGTACCGTCATTTCGGGCCAAGTATTCATTTCTTGGTGAATAAAACTTACCCCGTGTTCTTCTGCTTCTTTTGGATTATCAAAATGTTTTTTTTCATTATTGATACTAATTTCTCCAGCATCTGATTTGTGCAGTCCCGTTAAAATATTCATCAATGTCGATTTCCCAGCTCCATTTTCACCCATCAAGGCATGAACTTCACCAGCATGAATATCAAAATCGACTCCTCTGAGGACGGAATTGCTGCCAAAACTTTTTCTAATGCCTGTCATTTTTACTTCCATCTGTCATACCTCCTAAAATAAAACACCTGATTGCAATATGATGTTGGAATAAGGTGTTGCTTCTCCTGTTCGTATAACAACTTTTACATCTTGCAACTGTTCTTTAAATGCTTCATGACTTACATAGCTTATTTGTTCACCATCTATTAATGTTGCTTTTATATCCCTTAACTGTGTGGTATTTTGTTCTTTGATTTCCTCAGCTAAAACCACTTTTTCAACTTTCATATCGCTTAAAACAACTTTTAAAACTGATAGAAATGATGGTTCAGCTAACGTTAAAGCTAAATCAATTTTTTTCACACCATTTGGTACAGGTAACCCTGCATCTCCGATTGCGATTTTATCTGTATGGCCTAAATCGGATAAGACTTTTGCTATGTCACTATTTAATATTCCATGCTTTTTCATAATTCTCACTCTCTTTCATTTCTGCTAGTGTAGGCATTCCGCCTTGAGCGCCAAATTTTTGAATTGATAAGGAAGCAGCTAAGTTTCCAAAACGAATACTGGAATCCATATCTAAACCAGACGTAAGGGCTACAGCAAATGCTCCGTTAAAGGTGTCTCCTGCGCCTGTTGTATCTATTGGATCCACTGAGTAAGAAGAAACGTGCTTCTCACTTATTCCATCATGATAATAAACACCTTTAGACCCCATCGTCACAATCAATTGATTTGGGTAATGAGCTAATCCTTCAGACAAGGTCAAATTCGGAAATAACAACTTGAACTCACTTTCGTTTGGTGTCAGATAAGTAGCCTTTTCTAAAATGCTTTGGCTAACAAATCTAGCAGGAGCCGGGTTGTAGATGACTTCAATATTTTGAGTAAAACAATCCTCAATAATTTTTTCAACAACTTCTTGCGGCAATTCATTTTGTACAACCACGATGTCGCTTGTTTGAATCAGCTCATTTAATTTCTCAATTCTGTTTGTATCAATCGCATTATTCGCTCCTGGAACATAAACAATGCAATTGTCTCCATCTACAATTGTGATATGAGCCGATCCAGATGGAAGATATGTAACGGGTTCCACATAGTCTACATGAATGTTATTAACTGTCAGGTTCTGAATCAGTTCTTTTCCGAACAAATCCTTTCCAACTGTTCCAGCCATATAAACGTCACCTCCTAATCGAGCACTTGCAACTGCTTGATTGGCTCCTTTCCCACCAAATGTTGTGCTGAAATCATTGCCGGTAATGGTTTCTCCGACTTCAGGTCTTATATCGGCTGTCACTACAAAATCTGTAGATATACTACCAATTACGGTTATTTTACTCATGTTCATCCTTCTTTCTAACTGATTCTCTAATTTTTACCGTTACAGGCAATTGAATACGGCTATTTTCAACAAATCCTTTTTCAATAATGTCACACAAGAGTTCTGCACCTTTATACCCGATTTCATAAGCCGGTTGAGCGATTGTTGCTAATCCTGGATAAACCATTTTACTAAATGGCATATCATCATAGCCAATGATTTGAAAATCTTCTGGAATGCGACGACCTCTTTTAAGTGCTTCTTTCATAACGGCCATTGCATAAACATCATTTGAAGCAATCACGCTGTCTGCATGAGGAAATTTTTCAAAAAACTGTTCTGCCGTTTCCTCTGCTTCTTCTAACTGAAAACTAGTCGTTTGGAACACTTGATAGTCTATGTGATTTTCTTGCAATACTTTTTGGTTTCCGGCTAATCGAACAGCAGAACTGGGCACTTCTTTTGGACCCACCATAATGACGATTTCTTTTGGACTTCTGGCTACGATTGCTTCAGCAGCCATCATTCCACCTGTGTAATCATCTGAATGAACAGCAAAATCATGGTCGCTTTTCACTCGGTCTAATAAAACAAATGGCATCTGTTGAAAATCTTTCATATTGCCTTGAACCGCTGAAATGACTCCAGCAATGTTATTTTGCGAAAAAATTTTCAAGTACTCTTTTTCTTTTTCAAGATCCTCTTCCACATTTCCTAATAACAAGCTATAGCCTCGTTGGTTTACACCGTCTTCTACTCCTTTGGCGATTAAAGGGAAAAAAGGATTTGCGATGTCTGGCAACAGTAAGCCAATCAGTTTTGATTTTTTTTGATAGAGAGATCTTGCTACCTCATTAGGGTAAAAGTTCAATTCTTTTACGGCTGCCTCCACTTTTTTTCGAGCGTCTTCACTGACATAACCACTATTGTTTAATGCTCTAGATACAGTAGCTACCGATACACCTGCTAATTTTGCGACTTCCTTTATCGTTGTCATGATATCCCTCGCTCTATTAAAAAGTTTTTGTGGAACCGATTACACATGAATCTTACCATCTCTTGGAAATTTTTGCAATCGTTTTCTTTCGGTTTTCCTAAATTATTTATTTAATTTGGACTATCATTACTACTTATTTGTTTAGTTTTTTTGATTAATGGACGAATAAACCACTTTTTGTGATTATTCGTCCATTCCCGTCAGTCCTAACATTATTACTCAACTCTCTTTACAAAAAATAGGCATTCAATTGAATACCTATCGCCAATACTCATTATCTGTTCACATACCTTAAAATAACGATTCCATTATCCACTATATATTCTTCTAACTCTAAATCAATTGGTGGATGTCCACCATAAAACAGTGGACGCCCTGCTCCTAAAATTACTGGGATCAACCCAATAATGTACTCATCAATACAATCTGCTTGTAAAAAGGTATTGATGAGATTGCCGCCACCAAAAAGCATAATATCTTTACCGGGCTTTAATTGCTCTTCTTTGATGACTTCAATGATGTCTTCGCCACAAAATTTAATATTATCATAATCAGTGATCGTCGAATGAGTAGCTACATAGACTGTTTTCGTTTTGAATTCCAGGTGCATATCTTGTTCATAACACCTTTTCCCCATTACAACGATATCAATATCTTCTAACAATGTTTCATAATTGTATTGATTGTCTGTATTTAATGTATTGTCTTCATAACCTTTGATCCATTCAAAACTACCATCTTCATTGGCGATAAATCCATCTAAACTCATTGCTAAGTTCATAATAATCCGTCTCATCCTACCATCTCCTTTAACAAAAACTCCAATCATTTTATAAGATTGGAGTTTGATTATTATCCTTCATAAGCTTTTTTCAATTCGGCAATATTCATTTTTTTCATTGGAAGGAACGCTTGCGTCACACGATCCAACTGTACACGATCTTTTGTATTCATCATGTCATTCATGATTGTAGGCGAAATTTGCCATGAGAATCCGAACTTGTCTTTCAACCAGCCACATTGCTCAGCTTCCGGCACAAAAGATAGTTTTTCCCAAAAATAATCAATTTCATCTTGCGTATCGCAGTTGACTAGAAAAGAAATAGCTTCAGAAAATTTAAATCCATGTGCAATGGCACTATCCATTGCTACAAAGTTTTGACCTTCCAAATTAAACGCTCCATACATCAACTTTCCACCTTGACCTTGTTCATCATCTTCACCATAATAACTCAACCCGTCAATGGCAGCATTAGTAAAGACTGAGTTATAAAACTCTATTGCCTCTTTTGCTTTGCCATACTGTTCATTTGTAAATAACATAGTTGGCGTGATTTTTTGCGCAATCAATTGATCGGGCAAATACATAATTTGCCAAGAGAGACCATACTTATCCTCTGTCCAGCCGTATTTTTCACTAAATGGATAAGCATCAAGCGGCATCATTATAGAACCTCCCTTGGATAACTGTTTCCATAAATGATCTACTTCAGCTAAAGTTTTACAAACGACTTGCAAAGAAACAGATGGGTTCAACTTAAATATTGGACCAGCTGAAATGGACATAAAACTTTGATCAGCTAAAGTGAACACGATGCTCTCTGCAGATCCAGAAGGAGTGTCATTAAGAGTTACCACACTATCAATAGAAGAATGATCAAATAAATTTGTATAAAATTCAGCTGCTTCAAGAGCCTCTTTATCATACCAAAGATGCGTAACAATTTTTTGCATGAGTACACCTCCTCATCTCTTTAATTCAGTATACGCTTGAAAAAAATAATTGTAAAAGCATCTTGACTGTCATCTCCTCATCTTTAAATCACGCTATTTTAATTAATCATTTTAGCAAATTAAGATGCGATTGGCCGACTTAAAGTAGGATCTCTTTGAGTAAACCCTTTGAATTCTAGTTCGGTTAACTCAAATACATTTCCCGTTTGAGTCGATGCAATGAGCCTTAGTTTAACTTACTCAAACCCATTTCTCGTTTGAGTCGCTGTAACGAGCCCTGGTTTGGTTAACTCAAACCTATTTCTCAATTGAGTCGCTGTAACGAGCCCTAGTTTTGTTAACTCAAAATAGTATTTTAAATGAATTAACCAAATTTAAGTAGCAACGCTAAAGAAACTAGCTTCTTACCATGCGGGAACAAGAGCCCCTTTGAACTCACTTCAATAAACTGCTTAATCTCGTTTGTTTGGTAGTATTCAACGAATTGCGTTACAGCTTCGTCATCTTTAACTAAAGTAATACAATTAAAAAACAGTTATAATTTAATTAGAATAGTTGATTAGTTAATGTCACTTGATATGATAACGTTTACAATTAAATCATATTATATTTTCATCAAATTGATACATGAAATGGGGCCAGCAGGATGAAAGAAGATTTTGACTGTGATCAGCACAAAGAATATTATAATAATTTGAGAACGACTTATTATCAGTTTAATAAAAGAATAGCGACAACTGACTATACGCCTCTTCAAAACGAAAATAGCGACTCACATTATTATTATGAAACGTCATTTACTCGAATACCGATTAAGCCTTTGTTGATTACAGACACGACTCTTTCAGCTTTGTTAGCCATGAGTTTTGAACACTCTCATATTTTATTAAATGAAAACACCTATTACATAAAAGATATCCGTGATGTCAAAGACACTTTGTTTAATACTATTGTTTTCCAGTTAGGAACTCCACCTTTAAAAACAAAGGAACATTCTCGTACCATTATGAACCGTTACTTCAGTAAACGTCCGCTAAATTACCAAACCATTCAATCAATTGGTAAAAGTTTAGGGTTTCATCACCGCTGCCCGTTTGTCTCAGGCTATCAAATATTTGTACCTGAGACAGGTTCATCCAACGATTCTACCAGCTGGTATGGGCTCCATCATGCGCTTGATGCTGTTGAAGATAAAAAGGGAAATAGTATGCATCTACATTTCCGAGACGGCCATGAATTGAAGCTTTTAATCTCAGCTCGCAGCTTTAATGAACAAGTAGAGCGATCAGCAAAACTTTCTTTTCTTCAGCAAAATGCGATTGATGAAATTGTGGGACTTTTACACTTTACCCACACACCTTGTTTTACGGATGAGTTAAATATTGTACAAAGGCGTGTAAAAGCTTCTACTTTCCTATCCGTACTTTCTCCAATAGAATCACTTATCAATTATTTAACCATCTATCGCACAAGTGAATCGCTGGAAACGATTCTCGGAGAAGGGAATCCGTATATTGATGAAATTAGAGAAGATTTCTCTCTTAGTTTAAAGTTTAAACCAACCTATTTCCATGACTAAAATGGACAGCATATGCGAGTATTTTTGATTCGCATATGCTGTCCGTTTTATCAACCAACGTTCTGTTAGTCTTTCAAGACAAACAAAAAATGCGCTAACTTTTCTGCCACTCTTTTTTTCCATTGATAGACTGTTTTCCGACTCACTCCTTGCTTTTTAGCAATCTCTGTAACCGATAAACAAGTGACTACCGTGTCTAATAAATAAGCTTGTTCGTTTTTAGTAAGCAATGGTAGCATTTCTTTCAATAAATCCACATCTTGATACGCTTGTTCAAAAGGCAATTGAGTGTCTGGCTGCCGTTTAACCAAGTCCTCTGGCCAAGGCATTTCACTTTCCCATTTCCGTTGTTGTTTCCTTAACAAGTCCAACATTTTCCAGCGAACCTTAGTGTATGCAAAACCAGTAAATTGATACAGATATTCGGCCTGCTCTAAATCTTTTGGAAACGTTTCGTACGCTTCTACTAATTTCAACAAGCCTTGCTGCACAAAATCATCGTAGTCTGAATGATTGCGACTCACACCTAATTTCTTCAATACCCCATGGACGATTCCTGAATGCTGATCAAAAAAAGATTTTTCCATTTCTTCACTTAGTTTCCTTATCATTTGGCTCAAATCCTTTATTGTGGTGTTACAAGGCCTTGTACTCTTATAGCATAAGACCTACTTGTAAAACCGACAAGAAACCAAACTAGACAAAAAAGCCTCCAAACTCACTTATTAAGGAGACTTTGAAAGCTATCGATACATTTTTAAAATTTAAATATAAAGCCATTAATAATGAGAAAAGCAGCCAACACAATAAAAAAGGAACTTTTCGAAAATGCGGTTGTTTCATTTTTTTCGTTCGTTACAAATTCTTCTGGATTTGAAGATGTCTCCGTCACTTGAACAGACTCTTTGGTTGAATCTTGATTTTCATTTTTAGAGCTGGTCACTATTCTCTCTTTTTGTTTATCTATTAACTCAGTTGTCAGTTCTTCTTTACTAACTTCCATTTTAGACTCTTCTAAACTTGCCTCTGCTTCTTTTTCTGAGGTACTGCTTTCTTCTTCTAATATAGGTGTCTCTTCGTCCACTATGTCCTGTTCTTCTTCTATCAGCTGTTCTTCTATCGTAAAATTCCCCATCGAAAGATCGGATTGAAGTAATTTTTCTTTTTCTTCTATCCTTGTTTCCAGTTGTTGGATTTTTTCTAACAATGCGTCTCTACTTTCTTGTAAGTCTGTGTCTTCTATCTCTGCTGCTGTTTGTTGTGCTAGTAGTTGTTTGTTTAGTTCATCAATTTGTTTTTGTAACTGTTCTTTATCTAATCCAATGACAAATTGGTTATATAAGGTAAAGGGATTGCCTTCTTCATCACTAGCTCTCAGGTGATCGATTACCCATTCGCCCATTAACTCATTAGTAATAGAAGCTAATTCTCCTTCATAGGCTTTTGTTGCTTCATTAAATGTTAAAGAGAGCAGCAGCTGTTGATCTATTAATTTTCCGTCTTTAGACAGCGAGCGATAAACGACTGTTCCATTTGTCAACCGTTCATTTCCAACTGAATGCAACCTAAACTGAAGCTTTTCGCCCACTTTAACAGCTTTAGGTTCAACTTTAATCGACATAAGATCAACTAAAGAAGCTGGGTGTGCAAGTACTTCAAAATCGCCTGATTTTAGTTCTGTATCTTCGTTTATCAAATTTCTCGTTTCCAATACACTTGAGACTTCATTTCCATCAATTCCAACTGCTTTTGTCAATAACCACTGTCCTATAGCTGTCTCTTTAGTCGTCTCCAATTGCCCTACATACTGCTTTAACTCAGCATCATAAGTTAATACAACAGTTGTTTCTCTCTTGGTTTCGCCAGCTAAATAACTTAAAACAATCGTTTCGAAACTTAGTTCTTCTGGCATTGTCAAATTGAATGATCGTTGCTCACCAGCATGAGCTGTTTTTGGTTCAATGGAAACCTGATCACTCACAATTATCTTATTCTCTGGAATAGGTTTTTGGGTTTCAACAGGTTCGTTGATTTCATTTGATGGAGCACTTTCTACTACTTCACTTGGTTCTGTCTCATTGGTTGTTGCTGCCAAAACAGATTGGCTTTCAAAATTAATAAGTAGCAGAATGCTCACTATCAGCAAAAAACGTACACATCTTAATATCATTTTTACTATATCTTCCATTCTCTATGTAATCTAATGGTTCCTTAGCTAGTTTAACGTAATCTACCAGTTAATCAATCTTTTTACAGCAATTGACACCAAATAGACAAAAAAAACTGAGATCGGTTCTCTCAGTTTTAACAGAATTGTTTAATAGCCGTTTTCACTAATTTGAGATTCATCTCTCAAGTTAGTTATGAATATTTATTCCGTTTATTCATAACGGAATGGTAAAACAAATGATTTCCTTTAAAATAATCATTCCTTTTTATGCAGAAGTTAATGAGCTTTTTCATTTGCCATATTTTGTACATAATTAATCCGCTTTACTACACTTTTTATGAATTTTTAATCTTTTATAATCGGTTTTTATGCTAAAATAATTTGAAATCGTTTAGAGGTTCACATTTAGATGAATAGTATTGATAATACTTTCACTGCCATCGTGTTCAACAATAAATTGAATTTCCTTAGCCATCCAGCTATTTAAATCATTAAAGGTGTACTCATTTTTACGTAATACAGTATCTATTGGACAATCCAAGACCCCATCGGCATTTATCAAAACATCCGACTCTTCTACATCAAGTTTAATGGTTTGGTATTTTCCATAAATCACATAGAAATACTGCACTTGTGGAAGATTTGTTGGTATAGTTAAATATTCTTTATTTGTGATACGTCATTCCTTCTTCCTCTGTGCAGGTAGTAAACGTCTTTATTGTTAATTTAAACGCTTTTTCTTTCCTGGTTAAACTAATTTCTTTGAATCAAGTATAACGACTATACACTGCTTTGCCACAAAACGTTACAATAATAACTGGACTTATTTCTAGGAGGTTGTCAAATGTCTGACATAAATGTTCCCATTGGGTCAACATTAAAAAAAATCAGAGAAAACAAAGGTTATACACAAAAAGAAATTTCAGATCATATGATGGCTCGTTCAACGTATACAAAATTTGAGAATGATGATATCACTCCCACCCTTTCCAAATATCTCTCTATTTTGGATCATATGGATATGTCTCACGAAGAATTCATCTACCTATTAAATGACTTTGAATTAGGACAGAAAGAAACAATCCTGTATTTGTTTAAACAATTAGAAAAAAATCCAACGCTTGAATTAGTCTATGAAATCATTGAAAAAGGCGAAACATTGGTCCAAAAACGCTATGATCAATTGACTCTCGATATTTTAAATGTTTGTCGTGGCTATGCCGTGTTGCTTGAAGAACATGATTTAGCTAAAGCAAAAAATTACGCTCAAGAAGTTTGGGATAGAATGGAAAATCTAGACAAATGGTACTTAGCTGAGCTGCACATCATCAATAGCATTTTGTATTTATTCGACAGTGATACTGCTGCTCTACTCACAGAAAGAGCTCTTGAAACTTTAACTCAATACCATCATCTTGAAGAAGCGACGAATTTAAAAATCAGTTTCTTACTGCATTTAACAAATCTGCTAATGATGGATCAAAAATACGAAAAAGCATTGTTTTACATCAAGCAAATGGAAACTGAAAGTGCTAAAATGGATTACGCGGTTATGCTGGCGACTGCATTGATTCGCAAAGAAGTCTGCATGAAAAAAATTGGCGACACATCTGCGACAGGTCTCATTGAACGAGCCATTCGTATTTTTGATAGTTTAAATAAACACACCTTAAAAGAGTTAGTAATAAAAGATCCGGAAAACTTTTTAAATCTTTATTCAAATTACCCTGTTAAGGAAATACAAAGCGAACTTTTAACATCACACTAACTTAATGTAGTTGTCAAAAAGCTGCCAAGAGATTAAATCTCTTGGCAGCTTTTTTTTATTTTCTTGGTTTACAGATTCATCTTAAACAATGTAAAACAAGAACCTTCCTTAGAATAAGAGTTATCAACCGCGTTTTTTAGATGTTTATACTATAATAATATTAAAGTGTAATATAGCCATCTCTCTTTCCTCTTTACAAGATTATAAAATAGAAATCAGAATGGGTGAAACGTTATGGAATCTATCATAGAAGTTAAAAATTTTTCTAAGATTTACGGTAATTTTTGTGCAGTAGATAATATTTCATTTGAAGTCGAACGAGGCAGCACATTTGCTTTTTTAGGAACAAATGGCGCAGGTAAAAGCACCACCATCAATACACTTTGTACCATGATCGAAAAAACTTCAGGTACGTTATTGATAGATGGAAAGGATGTTTCTTCTCAAAAAAATGCTGTTCGTAAATCTATTGGAATCGTTTTTCAAGAATCAACACTTGATCAAAAAATGACTATATCAGAGAATCTAACCTTGCACTGTATCCTTTACGGAGTACCCAAGTACGAAATAACTGAGCGCATCCATAACATATTGGCACTTATTGATTTATCCGATAGTCGAGATCAATTCGTTTCACAACTATCAGGCGGTATGAAACGCCGTGTGGAAATCGCTCGTGCTCTTTTACATGATCCAAAAGTTCTTTTTTTAGATGAACCGACCACTGGATTGGACCCGCATACAAGAAATCGAATTTGGGATTACCTTCTTCGTCTCCAAAAAGAAAGAGATTTAACAATTTTCCTAACAACTCATTACATTGATGAAGCTGAAGTTTGTGACAAGATAGCTATTATGGACCATGCACAAATCAAGGTCCACGCTAGTCCTCAATACCTAAAAAAGACTTATACTCAATCCAAAGCTAGTTTAAAAGTAAAAGATTTAGAAAAAGCTCAGCGTTTATTGCTTCAAGAAAACTTGGATTATGTATTAGAAGACTCTTATTTTTTTGTAGAGATAGAAAATCTATCAAAATTCCTAAAATTTATCAGTCTCCTTCAAGAAGATATTTTAGACATTGAGATTTTAAAAGGAAATTTAAATGATGTTTTCTTGAACATTACAGGTAAAGAGATCCGAGAAGGTGGGAATGCAACATGAGTGTTATTTATTCCTTGTTTATTCGGAATTTACGAGATTATACACGAGACAATATTCGTCTTTTGGTCATTACCCTCACTCCCTTTGCCTTTATCTATGTCTTATCGTCCATATTCAAAAACCAATTTGCCTCTTACTCTTTAAGCTATTTGATTGCAGGCGTTTCAATTGCTACAGTTTTCAATACTTCTTTGAATGTCGCATCTGCTGTCATTGATGACATAGGTTCTGGATTTTTAAAAGAAATTTTAGCGAGCCCTATCAGTCGCTTACAAGTCATAATGGGACACATATTAACTGGATCCACTATAGCCACTGTTCAAGGTTTTCTAATCTATTTGATTAGTATGTTTACATATCTTGGATTTGAAGAATGGCACACTATAATCTTAGTTTTCTTTTCAATGGTGATGGTCAGTTTTGTCTACTCAACCCTTGGCATTTTACTTGCAGTAACAGTCAAAAATTTCCAAACCTACCAAGTAGTTGAACAAGCAGTCGTTATTCCATTAATTTTCTTATCTGGTGCTTATCTTCCAATCTCTATATTTCCATGGTTTCTTCAATATATCAGTTACTTAAATCCAATGACCTATACAACTATGTTCTTTCGTGGCATCGTCCTAGAAGAAACGATGACTAATGCAGAAATGGTTAACATTGGTATCGCACTTGATATAAACGGCTTTATCCTCACACCTCTGATGAGTGGATTAATTGTCTTTCTTTGTGGTGTACTATTCATGATACTTGCAATTCGCTCTTTCCAACATGCCAATTTCACAAGCCCCCAACGTTCTCGAAAAAAAAGAAATTAAATTGTATTAAAGTAATGTAATTCACGAAACTAACGTTGGATAGAAGTTGGATGCTCCATTGATAGGGCACCAATTTCTTTTTTTTGACTAAGTTTGTTGAAAAAGCTTTTATGGGTTACGGTGTAACAGAAACCGATGCGAAAATTTGCGCCGAGGTTCTACTGGAGTCTGATAAAGAAGGGATAGAAAGTCACGGGGTCAATCGCTTTTAACCAGATTATCTTCTTAATTTTGTGTGTATAAGCTAGTAACGAATACTTTACGATTAAAAAAAGGTACCGCTAGAAAGAATATGTCTCTCTTAGCGGTACCTCTGGTATTTAATAGTAGTTTTTGTTAGGTTAAGTTTTCACTAATTTCTCTCGGTCTCCAAATACCATCTGTCATTAACTCCGTTTGTTTATAAAATAATGAATCATTTTCCATTCGATACAGATAAACAAAAGCTTTTTGAGCTACAAATGTTTTAGACTGTTCTTGCCATACTTCAACCATCTCTACTCTGCGTTCATATTCGTTATCCGGATGATCTATTCCAATGTAGCCTTCCAAGGCATCTAAATTTGATAATGTCGATTCAAAGTTCAATAGTTCAAAAATTTCACCATATACCCATTCTGTATTAATTTTTTCAACCAAAAGAGCAGGATATCCTTTATAAGGCATATCATAAAGACTACCTCTTATACGAGCACGGTTCGGAATAGAACTGAGTACATTACCATCTAGATAACGTTTATAATTAAATTCACCAGCTCTTAAACTACCATAAACAAAAACTGGAAGGATATCATCAAGCTGCATCTTAGTGAATCGCACCTCCAATTTCTTTTAAATCTTCTTTGCCTTCAAAATCAACAATTGCTTCAATTGCAGCTGTCAATCCTTTCGTCATATCTGTTAAATTCATAAAAGGTTGATTCGCTTTATCTACTACCTGTTCAGGAATAAAAGGGACATGGATAAATCCTCCTTTAATAGCTGGATATTGAGTATCAATCAAATACTGAACTTGATACATAATATGATTGCAGACAAATGTTCCTGCTGTGTTTGAAACAGCTCCTGGTAGACCAGCTGCTTTAATTGCTGTTACCATTGCTTTAACTGGTAACTGAGTAAAATAAGCAGCTTTTCCTTGCTGCTGGATTGCTTCATCAATTGGCTGGTTGCCTTCATTATCTGGTATCCTTGCATCGTCTACATTGATTGCCACTCGTTCTGGAGTTAATGCAAATCTTCCCCCAGCTTGTCCAATATTTAAGACCACGTCTGGTTGAAATTCTTTAATAGCTGCGTTAACCGCTTCAGCTGCTTTTCCAAATACTGTTGGAATTTCTAATTTTTTTATTTCTGCACCTTTAATGGTGTCTGCTAAACCTTTGACAGCTTCTAGAGCTGGATTGATTTTTTCTCCACCAAATGGGTCAAATCCTGTTACTAAAATTTTCATATTTTATTCTGCTCCTCTCATTTGCTCCAATGATTATAATAATTTAACACAATTGATTTCATATAGCAAAATTAGCGATTTTTTTATTTAAAATGCCCAGAAGTACATTAATGCAATATGTATCACGATCATACTTATAGCAAGTGGTGCTTGTTCTTTAATAACGCCATTCAAATTTTTCATTTCCAACAACGCGGCTGGTAAAGCATTGAAATTAGCAGCCATTGGCGTTAATAACGTGCCACAGAAACCAGCTGTCATTGCTAAAGCTCCTGCAATTACAGGGTCACCTCCTTGTGCAATAACAAAAGGAATTCCTATCCCAGCTGTAATGACCGTAAATGCAGCAAAACCATTTCCCATGATCATTGTGAAAATAACCATTCCTAGTACATATGCACTAACTCCCAATAAACGGTTACCTTCTGGTATAAAGGTTGAAACTCCACTTGCAATGACATCCCCTACACCAGCTGCTGTAAATATAACCCCTAAAGCAGCTAGTAATTGTGGCAACACACCAGTGGTTCCTACTTGCTGGATCATGCGATCTCCTTCATCCAAAACCATTAACGGTTTTGACTTAGTGAGATATATGGCAATAAGTAGCGAAACAACTGCTCCAATACCGATACCTACTTGTCCTCCAAGAGGTGTAAATTGCGCAATAGGCACAGCTACTACCGCTAAAGTAATCACAGGAATAAAAATTTTATTCCCTAAGCGATTACTAGCTTCTAAAGCTTTATCTTCATCCACCGTTTTAACTTCTCCTAGACGTACTTGTTTAAATAATGTTAATATTCCCATTCCCATAAGCAATAGTCCATTAACCATGTTTGGTATAAAATTTCCAAAAGCAAATACGATTCCTAATAAAAACCAGAATAACGCTGTCCCTAATCGTGTTGGATGATTTGCATCTTGAAAAACTTTACTAGCTGTGTAAATCAATAATAAACCAATTAAAATAAAGAAAAATTCTAATATATTACTTACAATGACCTCCATTTATTATTTTTCCTCCTTTTGTGACAACAAATTGGTTTTATTCCCATATTTTTTTTGCAATTTTCGATCAAATAAAACGTTGGATCCAGCTACCATAATCAACATAATCAGAGCAATTGGAATAGAAGCTTGAGCAATAGCTACAGCTGAAACATCATAGCCTAAGGATTCCATTGTTCCAGCAATTAACAAAACACCAGCTGCCGCGATAAATGTATTTTGAGCAAAAAAATTGCCGTAATTATCTGTAGCTGCCGAACGTGCTTTAAGACGTTCGATATCTTCATCACTAATTTCTCCATACTTTGTTTTAGCTGCTGCTTGAGTCATCGGTTCAACTAATGGACGAATAAATTGTGTCTGGCCTTGAACACGAACAGAAAAGAATCCTGCCAATTCACGAATAAACATATATAATGACAAAAATCGACCTGGCGTCAGTCCTTTCATCTTCTCAATCAACTTTACAGCTTGTTGACGCAACCCAAACCGTTCTGTTAAACCAATCATAGGCAATGTAAGTAAAAATAATGTTACTAGTCGGTTAGAAACAAATGCTTCTCCCAGTAATGCTAAGAAATCCACAAATGAAATCCCTGAAACTAAAGCGGTAGCTAATGCTGCAAGCAAAACAACTGCAATAGTATCAAATTTAAAAACAAAACCGACAACAATAATTAAAATCCCAATCAATTTAATAATTTCCATAAATCCACCTATCTTTACTAAAAAATTTTTAATACTTTTTTAATTGTATACACATTTAGAAAGAGATGCAACTTTTATCATGCTAGATAATTATTTCCGGAAAAAAAAAAACCGTATCTCATTTTTAAGATACGGGTTTAACGATGCTAGGAATTAGTGTTTTCCATTATTTACGCTTCATTTTATATTTTTAGTAGCTATCGCTTGTCCAACCATTTACCTTATAAGCATTGACCATATTTTGATTGTGTTCGTCTGTAGCGTAGTTCATTTCTATTGGTCTTAAATGGATAGCTACCTTTTGATCTGCTTCATTTTTATCTACTGATATTACCTCAATTTCATCAGGGTCCACAAACATAGAATCTTTAATAAAATCTCCTTTTTGAGGAATAGTAGAAGATTCAAAAGGTTTTTGCAAAGTAATTACTTTCTCATCTGGTGTTTTTACATGAATTTTACGATAAAGTGTCAATTCCATTTTCTTTCCTCCAAAATTTCTGTCTTTATTTAAATCATATCACACCTTTAGCACCTGAACGAATAGAACACTCAAGAACAAGCTAAATTAAAGACATATACTTACTATTTTGGACAAATAGGATACTATTATAAGTTTTTGGTCCACTTTCTATCATTTGGATATACTTTTTTTAAACCTCTATCCTTTATAAACTTAATTTTTAAATTGACCTAGTTTTTCTTGAATACTTTCGATATGTAATTGCTTTATTTTGTCATCAACATGCATAAAAGGTTTAAGTATTTGAAAATAGAATTTTATATCCTCTGAAGTTATTTTAGGTGCAAGATTTCTTAAGTCTCTTTTCACTCTATTTCTCATTTGATTTCGTTTGATAACAGAGACATTAGGACTAGTTACTGTAATTTTCTTTAATTCACAATTATTGCTGAAAACGATGTAAGACTGCATCAATGTTTCATCAGTAATATTCAAAACTTCTTTTAATGCTTTAACATGTCCTTTATTTTGCCAAATAGGGTTGAAAAATTTGAATTTCTTTTTATTTGGAAAAGTTTGCGTCCAATTACGGTACTTTTCATCGCCAAATATCCATCCACTATAATTCTTTGATTCTACAACGAAAAAACCAAACTTTGTAATCATTACTAAATCAATTTCAGTCGTACTACCATCTTCTTTAGGAATATAAAGATTCGTTAATATTAGTTTTGTCCCTTTTATTTTTTCAAGAGTACGATAGATATTGTATTCACCCATATTTCCTTTATTGAAAAAAGTTTGCCAAAATGTGTGATTGCTTGCAAGTTGATAATCTGAATTATTAAAATCTAAATAACTTTTTAAGATTAGCATACCAAACACTATAATATATATACCAAATAACATTCCCATAAGTTCTACCATTAAGTTTATATCCTCCAAAATTTCATATAATTACTAGACCCTATCTATCATACTTTAAAATAATACTAATAGGTATTTTATGTTTAACTTTATAAAAAAAGATACCTAAGAATTACTCTTAAGTATCTACTCATTATTAGTTTTTATAAAAATACAAATGATGCTATTGATCTTTACACTGTTATACATCACAGTAGTTTCAAAATATACTTATTTTCTAATTACTACATAATAAAACTTTTATTTTCTCTTATAATATATTCTTAAATTCAACGATAATTCAACGATTTATTTTCCCGTTTCCTGTTTCTAAAAAATCGTTTACTTCAGAAACACTAAATTGATTACAGTCACCATAGACTGTATGTTTCAATGCAGATGCTGCTGTTGCAAAATTTATAATCGTTTGAGGATCATGTTGACATAGAAGTCCATGTAAAACGCCACCAGAAAAGGCATCGCCTCCTCCTATACGGTCAACAATAGGATTTATATTATGGCAATCAGATTCATAATATTTCTTATACATCCATAAATTACCGATTAAATCATTTTCAGTTGCTGAATGGACTATCCTTTTGGTTGAATAAAAAACTTCAATATTAGGAAACAGTCTCTGCATTTCTTGATAGTAATAAACCATTTCATCTTTACCGTCTATCTCTCCACTATACTTAGGAATATTTAAAATATATCTGGCATCCATATCTCCAGCTGAACAGTAATCAACATATGGTAGAATTAATTTAATTGTATCTCTTGCCTCTTCTAAACTCCACATCTTAGAACGGTAGTTAATATCAAAACTAATCTTAACACCAGCTTTTTTAGCAATTTTAATTAAGTTTATTGTCAGATTCTTCCATTCTTTTGAAAGTGCAGAAGTAATTCCAGAGATGTGAAATAAATCAACATCTTCAAAAAGAGCCTTTATATCCCACTCCATTTTTTTCATGCCCCCAAAACTTGAACCCAATCGATCATAAATTACATTTGCTGATCGCTTTCCTACCCCTGCTTCCATGTAATACAATCCTAGACGCTGACCGCCAAAAAGTAAATGAGTAGTGGACACTCCATAACTATTCAGAAATTTTTTAACGGATTGGCCTAAAGCATTATTGGGAACTTTGCTAGCAAAAGATACTTCATGACCATAGTTAGCAAGCGAAATAGCAACATTGGCTTCTCCGCCTCCATAACAGACCTCAAATTGTTGAGCTTGTGCAAGACGTTCTCCAGGATTTGTTGAGAGTCGCATCATGATTTCGCCCAGTGTTACAACTTTCCCCATATTATTTTTGTCCTTTTATTTCGTAGTATTTATCCATATATTGTTTTGATAATTCTGTTACTTTATCAAAATCACCACTTTTTACTGGCTCCAATAAGTTTCCACCAACTCCAACAGTCACTACGCCCTCATTGAACCATTCTGCCATATTATCTATGTTTACTCCACCAGTAGGCATGATATTTAGATAAGGCAATGGTGCTTTGAACGCTTTGACAACACTAGGACCGTACACACTTCCAGGGAATAATTTAACAATATCAACACCGCTTTTAAGAGCTGTTTCCATTTCAGTAATCGTCATACAGCCTGGCAAGTAAGGGATTTGGTAAAGATTACACATTTCTGCAGTAGCCGGATTAAAACTTGGACTGACAATATATTGAGCACCAGCCATAATAGCTAGTCGTGCTGTTGTTGCATCTAGAACCGTTCCAGCTCCTATGACAACTTCAGCTTGATTTTTATAGTGAACGGCTAGTTCTTTTATAATTTCATTGGCTTCAGGAACAGTAAAGGTTAATTCTATACTCTTAATTCCACCTTTAATCACCGCATGACTCGTTTCTAAAACTTCTTCTTTTGTCTCGCCTCTAAGAATAGCTATGACTCCCGCTTTTTCTATTCGTTGCAAAATATTCATCTTTTTCATTCTTTAAACCCCTTTAAAATTAATCTTCAGTTTTTAAGATAAAATGGCATTTCCTAAAGTACTTCCTGCAAGGTGTTCTCCTTCAAGATTCTGTTGACCAGATAAACTTTCAACTTTATCCATATTGGTTACAACAACAATGATCGTATCATCTTTTTTCGCTTGTCTAATTTTTTCTAAATCAACATGATCAATTTTCGTTCTAGAAGTTACTGATTCTCCTACTTTGACAAAGATTTCAAATGCTTCTCCATCTAAACTCACTGTGTCAATTCCCATATGAACAAGAATTTCAAGTCCATTTTCTGTTACTAAACCAATTGCGTGTTTTGTTGGGAAAATAGTTTGAACTGTACCAGAAACTGGAGAATAAATATCTCCTGATGTCGATTTCATAGCATATCCATCACCAATCATTTTTGTTGAAAATACATCATCATTTACATCTTCTAATGGAACATAAAAACCATCAGTAACGGCATTCAGCTGAACTTCGTTTGAAGTGTATTCTAGTGCTTGCTTTGGTACTAAAAAGCTAGTAATAGCAAACGAAATTCCAATTGCAATGATAATTCCCAAGACTGCATAGATAAAATATTGTCCAATATATGCCGGTAAACTGAAAATACTAGATAGAATATAACCATAAATTCTTACTCCAAAGAAACTTATGAAAGCTGAAGAAACTGCACTACCAATCGTCGCTGCAAGGAACGCTTTTTTATATTTTGTCAAAACCCCGAATAAAGCAGGTTCGGTTATACCTAACAGACCTGAAAATGCTGAAGATAAGATGATCGACTTTTCTTCTTTCGTCTGAACTTTTTTATATAAAGCAATCGTTGCTCCAGTTATAGCCATATTAGCCATAAACATCATCGGCATTAACATGTCGTAACCTTGATTAGCAAAATTTTGTAACGCAATTGGTGTCATAGCGTGATGTAAACCCGTAAGGATTGCAATTGGTCTGATTAACCCAACTACCACACCAGCTAGAATTGGCGAGATGGTGAACAACCAACTTACTCCATCAGCAAGGAGATTACCCGCATAAATTCCGATAGGTCCTATTACCGTTAAAGTAAATAGTCCTCCAACAAATAATGAAATTGTCGGCGTAAATACGGTGCGTAAAATTTCTGGCAAGACTTTATCAACCCAGCGATAAATATAGCTCAAAGCTAAAATAGCAAAAATAATAGGAATGACCGTCCCAGCATAGTTAAATACGGGTACAGGGACTATACTAAAAAGCATAAAGTTTGAGATTTCTCCTGCGGCTGCCGCTGCAGTCATTGTTGGAAATTGCAATGTTGCAGCAATTGCGATAGCTAGATATTGATTGGTTTTAAATATGCGTGCTGCAGAAGCCGCTACAAAAAATGGTAAGAACGTAAATACTCCACTTGCTAACATATCAATTACTTGGAAAGTCGGTGTTTCATTAGAAATAACATTCAAAGCAACTAAACCAGCCATCAATCCCTTTATCATACCAGCTCCAGCGATGGCTGGTACAATTGGTCCAAAAACTCCAGAAACCGTATCCATAAATAATGACACTAACCCTTTTTTCTCATTTCGTTGATTATTGTTGCTATCTGATTCATTCTCAATACCTAATTCTTTAGTTAATACTTCATAATATTCAACTACATTTGTCCCAATAACAATTTGCAATTGATCGCTTTGAAATTTTGTACCTACTACTCCAGGTAGTTTTTCTAATTCTTTATAATTTACTTTTTCTTTATCTTTAAGATTGAATCTTAATCGAGTCATGCAATGCCATGCATTATTGATATTTTCTTTGCCTCCAACATATTGAACAATTTGTTTTGCAACCTCTTCTTTTTCCATTTGATTTCCCACCCTTTTTCTCTTATTATTTTTTGTTTCCGTTTACAACTTGAATAATAGCACAACATTCTAAATTATAAAAACAGTCCTAAAATCAAAAAAACCCCCTTAAACCTTTGATATAACAACGTTTTTTGTTTTTTTATTTATAATTGGACTGGTTTTTATTCATATAACCTTATCTTTTCATACCAAATTGACAGTTGTTCCTCTTACATGTTTCAATAGACATGTAGTCTTAAAAAAAGAAACGAGGTTTGGACATGAAACCAACAATAATCACAGCTATCAAAAGCTATACCATCAAACCAGATCGACATAATTTAGTAGTCGTAAAAGTAGAAACAAATAGAGGGGTTACTGGTTATGGTTGTGCAACTTTTCAACAACGCCCATTAGCAGTCAAAGGTATGGTTGACGAGTATTTAAAACCTTTATTAATGGGTAAAGATGCTAACAATATTGAAGATTTGTTTCAAATGATGACCGTTAATTCATACTGGAGAAACGGACCAGTAATTAATAATGCTATTTCCGGAGTAGATATGGCTCTTTGGGATATTAAAGGAAAATTATGTGACATGCCGCTTTATCAGTTATTAGGTGGGAAATCTAGAGACGCTATTGCCAGTTATACTCATGCCGTTGCAGATAATTTAGAAGATCTCTATGGAGAGATCGACAGTATTCTTGCAGAAGGTTATCAATATATCCGCTGTCAATTAGGATTCTATGGCGGACCAGCTACTGAACTGAATACACCTAAAAATACGTCTGAGGGTTCTTATTTCGATCAATACCAATACATGGATACAACCTTGAAAATGTTTGCTGCTATTCGAAATAAATATGGCAACTCATTCCAAATGCTCCATGATGTCCATGAACGTCTTTATCCTAACCAAGCCGTTCAATTTGCTAAAAAATCTGAAGAATTTAATTTGTTTTTCTTAGAGGATTTATTACCACCTGACCAAAATGAATGGTTGAAACAAATTCGTTCTCAGTCATCTACGCCAATTGCTACCGGTGAATTATTTAACAACCCGATGGAATGGCAGTCTTTAGTCAAAAACCGTGAAATAGATTATATGCGTGCACATGTCTCACAATTAGGCGGAATCACACCTGCCATCAAATTAGCTCATTTTTGTGATGCTATGGGGATTCGGATGGCATGGCACACTCCATCTGATATTACACCCATTGGAATTGCTGTAAATACACACTTGAATATCCATCTTCACAATGCTGCTGTACAAGAAAATATAGTAGTTCCTGAAAATACGGCCAACCTATTTTCACATGTACCAGTAGCTGAAAAAGGCTACTTTTACCCTATTGATAAACCTGGGATTGGTGTTGACTTCAATGAAGAATTAGCCGAAGAATATCCAATTGTTTATCGACCACACGAGTGGACACAAAGTCGTACTCCTGATGGCACAATCGTTACACCTTAATAAAAAAATTTCCAAAGCAAAGAGCCTACTACACCTTTATATGTAGTAGGCTCTTTGAATTCAATCATTTTGCCTTGTCTGATGACTTTCCTTATTAAACGGGATAATATAGGTACATGAGTAATCTATGGCTGTTACTTCACTGTATTCATAAACTTGACCACTTTTTAGGATACCACGGTTAATGATTTTCATTGCCGGAGTGCCTTTTTTACAAAGCAACAACTCAGACTGTTTTTTTGAGATTAAAACAGGAGTGTAACTCGTTATATAATGTGAAATATCATATCCTGATTGCTGTACATACTTTTGAATAGAATCTTCCACAACACGAGATGTGAAATCTGGAAAAAGTGAGACCGGTAATTTTGAAGTCTCAATTTGAGTTATTTTATAATTTACTATACGAATACGCTGAAATACCCAAACATATTGTTCGTTATCTAATTCAAAAATCTGACGATCCTCTTCTAAAGCAGGCTGCTTTTCCAAAAAAATGATTTTTGAACTAATTCTATTATAGGAATTTCTTGTCAACGAATTATAAATTAAAGGATTTTGTTTAGCATCTTTTCGAATGAAAATTCCTGATCCTTGAACAACATGAACCACTCCAATATCACTCAAACTATTGATAGCTTCCTGTATTGTATATCGTGAAACTTCATATTGAACAGCTAAACTTCTTTGCGTAGGCAACTTACCATCCGAATAATGTTCTTGATAAATTTTGCTTAATATATCTTGCACTACAAATTCACGTTTTTTCATAACTAATCTCCTATTTCCATCTTTTAATAATTATACAGCGAAATCAAGTCTTCCTTATTAGTATAACTTACCTTGTTTAAAAGACAAATTTCTAATAATTGAATAACCACTTTGAATGGCTACTCTTATAGATAGAAATAGGAACTTGTATTTTTATTTTTTGCGTAACTTAATAAAGAGGAGGCGAAAAATATGATAACAATCAAAAAGCGGAAAAAATCAAACTATTTACGTATCTTAGAAGCTTTAGATAAACGGATGGTATTGTCTGATGAAGAATCAGTTCATTTGATGAATATGCAAAAAGGCTTTGAAGGAGAACTTTTCTTTGATTCACTAGTAGAAAATTTTTTAGATATGGACGCATTGGTGTTAAATGATTTGGTGTTTACAGAAAAAGGAAGTACATTTCAAATTGATTCATTGATTTTGACGGGTGACAAAGTCTTGTTATTTGAGGTAAAAAATTATGAAGGAAGTTTTCAATTCAACTCGCACCATTTCTTGACATTTTCTGGCAAGGAAATTGGAAATCCACTGAATAAGTTAGATGAGACTGCTACTAAGATGCGACAACTATTGAATAAATGGAATGTCAATCTTATATTTGATCCTGCACTCATTTTTGTAAATCCTGCTTTTACATTATATAACGCACCGACCGCCAGCTCAATTATTTTTCCTACACAAATCCAAGAGCACTTTTCTCGAATGAATCAACGTGCTTTGCCACTATCGAAAAAGCATTACTATTTTGCAGATAAAATGATAAAAGAGCATCAGAATGAATCCGCTTTTCAACAGAAGTTCCCGAATTATACTTATGATTTCCTTAAAAAAGGATTATGGTGTATAAATTGTGATTTTTCTGATTTAGTAATCACTCAACGGACCTGTTCCTGCAAAATGTGCAGTCACAGAGTATCTGTCGAAGAAATAGTATTGCGTCAAGTAGAGGATTTTAAATTGTTGTTTCCTGATTTGAAAGTAACTACTTCTACTATGTATGATTGGCTCGGTTGCACTATTCCAATGGCAAGAATCCAAAAGATATTAGTAAAAAATTATAAAATTTGTGGAGCCACTCATGGTTCCTATTATAAATAAAAAGTCCTTATAAAAGACGTAGATACTCGTCTAGGGACGAGTATCACCTGATTAAGTTCTTTTGGTATAATCATTTAAACTTGGTCTATTCTATTGGAATACTGTTCTGATTTGATTGAATTAAAGCTTATTATAGCTACTCAAATGGGAAACAACTCTGAGTTAATAGAATTAAAGCTTATTACTTCTACTCAAATGGAAAAAGGCTCTGAGTTAGTCGAATTAAAGCTTATTATGCCTACTCAAATAGAAAGCAGTTCTGAGTTAATAAAATTAAAGCTTATTATGCCTACTCAAATAAAAAGCAGTTCTGAGTTAATCGAACTAAGGCTTATTGCTTCAACTCAAATGGAAATTGGCTTTGACTTAATTGAACTAAGGCTCAAATATTTTCTACAAAAAAAGAAAGGCTCAAAAATAAGAATTCTTGAGTCTCTCTTTTTTATTAGTGCAGCATTTTCACCGGTACAGTAATTCGTTCATTCAATAATTCGAACCATAAACCATATCCTAGTCCATTTGGATGGACATCATCTGCTAAGACTTCTTCAATCGTTAGATTCTGCTTTTCCATTTTAGTTTGCATTAAATGATAGGTATCAATAAAAGGCCATTGCTGCGCGGTTACAAATTCAGCAATCTCATTATTGTATTGTTCGTAAGTCACTTTACCATCTTCTAGAAATACATCATTAAAAAGAGTAGGATTTGCCGTTTGCAAAATGACCAATGTATCTGGCAACTCCTCATTGAAGCGATCCATGATCCATTTAATATCCAATTTTGTTTGATCGACCTTGTTTTGCGGAAAGCGATTATTATTGATCAAACACAATTCAAAAAGTATAATGTCTGGTTTGTCTTTAACAACTGCTTCAATTTTTTCTCTTGAAATCAAATCAGCTGTACTATACCCATTGTAGCCGTGATTGATTACTTTTGCGTGGATGCTATCTCGCTCATTCAAATTATTTTCAAGTAACTTACCCCACACAGGTTGTGTTTCGGTCGCACCTTTTCCAAAGGTTACACTGCTGCCTAAGACAACAATAGTCACTTCTCCATCTCGTTCCGTTACAAATTTTGAACGATCTAACAAACTTTCTTGCATATATGTATCGGACAATTGATAATTTTCAGTCACTTTAGCTAACGTTTTATTTTTTTGAGTAGCGTTAAAAAAGATGATAAAAATAGCTACCAGCAATATAACTAATCCAAATAACCACTTTTTTTGATATGAATTATTTGTTCGTTTCATATTGCAAACCTCCTTCAACTATTAGTCCATGCAGTATACCATGTTTTACAACAGTAGAATAAGGCAACTTTTCGACTATTTGAATATACAAAAAAACGCTTATCGCATCACATGCAATAAACGTTATTCTAAATTGCTCTACTACTTTCTTTTTAAAACAACCCAAAAATTTTAACTTTTTTTACCGGTTGAGGTGTTGTAGTATGAATGAGTTCTCCATTGATCAAGTCTTTAGTAACTTGATGGTACTCCGCTACTTTTTCAGGGCCGAATTCTTTTTCTAATTTTTGATACGCTTCTTTCATATGAAACGAACGTGATCTAATATTGTGTGCATCCGAAGCAATAAAATGCACTAAATTTGCTTCGATCAATTGTTTACTGACCTTTTGGATCTCTTTACCGAATCCTCCAGTGTAGCTAGCAGCTGTTACTTGCGCCAAAGCTCCTTTTTCAACAAACGACAACAATTTATTAGGATCTTTCAATATCGCATGATTCCGTTCTGGATGAACAATGATCGGTGTGATGCCTTCTCTTTGCATTTCAAAAAAAAGTGGTTCAGCGTATTGTGGAATGGTTGGTGTCGGAAACTCGATTAAAACATACTGATTTCCTTCATCAATAAATTGAATTTTATCTTCTTCAATATCTTCAAAAAATTCTCCATTGATGCGAACTTCTTGTCCAGGAAAAATCGTTAGTGGAATACCCCTGGTATCTAGTTCTTGCTGCACTTCATCGACTAAACTCAAAATATCATGTTTTTCATTATCCCAATGTCCATTTTTATAATGGGGTGACGCTAAAATATGTGTGATTCCTTCGGCTACAGCTTCGCGCGCCATGTCCATAGAATCTTCCATATCTTTGGCCCCATCATCTATACCTGGTAAAATATGGCAATGTAAATCAATCATATGTTTTTCTCCTTTAGTTTTGCTCACTTAAATTATAGCTCATTATAAATCAAACTTTTAAAAAAAGCTAGATGGTCAGGTTCTACTTATTTTTTTCTTAACTAAGAATATACCCTATAAAAATAAAATTACTACATTAAATTTCTTCATTGTTTCAAAAAAATAGCCTCACATCTCTACAAGTTAGTTGTAGAGACATGAGACTTCTTGTTGAGTATAATTTAAGTAATTGCTATATAAAGGAATGCAGCGATAGCTCCACCAATCATTGGTGCTACTACTGGAATCCAAGAGTAACCCCAGTCTGAATTTCCTTTGTTTGCGATAGGTAACAATTGATGAGCAATACGTGGACCTAAGTCACGTGCAGGGTTGATTGCGTACCCTGTTGATCCTCCTAAAGAAAGACCAATTGACAGAATTAATACCCCAACTACTAATGGGTTTAATCCATCAGTAAATGTATTTTTTCCAAACATCATAAGTGCAAATACTAATACGAAAGTACCTATTGTTTCTGACATTACATTACCTACAGTGTTGCGAATAGCTGGAGCAGTTGCAAAAGTTCCTAAAATACTATCTTGGTTTTTTGTTTCTTTAAAGTGTGGCAAGTAAGTTAACCAAACTAAAACAGCTCCCAAAATACCTCCAAGTACTTGAGCAATAATAAACGGCAATACTAATGCCCAATCAAAATTACCAATAATAGCCATACCAAGTGTTACAGCTGGGTTTAAGTGTGCTGGTCCCATAGATCCTGCAACATATACTGCGATTGTTACGGCTGCTCCCCATCCAAGTGCAATGACAACCCATCCTGATGCTTCAGCTTTACTTTTTTTCAAGTTAACGGCCGCACATACACCGTCCCCAAGCAACACTAGCATCATTGTTCCTAAGAACTCGCTGAAAATTTGTAACATATCTCCACTCATCTATTTCCATCTCCCTTTAATTTTTTTAAATCAGACTCTGCAATTGCAGCGTTTAATTTTACTGTGTGAGCAGCTTTTGCTTCATCTGTCCAGCCATAATAGCGGCCCATTTCAGCAATCACTGGTTCTATTATACCATCTAAAGTGTCGCGCATAAACAACATATGATTTGTGCGACGGATTAAAAAGTCCGCTGGTGTTAACGCCATCTCTTCATCCATAGCATACCGTAAACTTGCGGTATCTGCCAATGTTAATCCTTCGATTTTTTCGATTTCATCAATTAAAGCAAACGCTCTCGGCGCGTTTGAGCCGTATAAATTAGCAAGGTACATAGCTTCTGAGTCGTTTAACCCTTTTCCAATACCAATTTGAGCTAATTTTTCAGTTTCTGCTTCAACTTCTAACGGGTTAATCTCTCCACCAGATACAGGGTATTTAGCAGAATCAATCAATTCATAAGAAATATTGAAATCCTTTTGTAAAATCTCAATCACAGCTTTCATTGCGCCGATAGCCATCTTACGGTAGTCCGTTAATTTCCCACCAGCTACTGTGATTAATCCATCCTCATCGATGTCTAAGGCACTTCCACGAGAAATCGCTGAAGGATTGTCTTCTGATTCAGAATTACCTGTTTCGATGTTTTTCAATACGTCTTCTACGGTATAACGGTCAACTTCCCCTTTTTGGAATTGCTCAATCGTAGAAATCACTTTATCAAAACTTTCGTCTTTGATTGGTTTGCTGTTCCCACCATTGTAGTCAGAACCGCCATTTGACGAAATCAATGGGCGCAATCCTGCCCAACTTGATTCGATATCATCAATCGAGATATCAGCTGATGGGTAACGATTATTGACTATTTCCAATAAATAATCAACGTCTTCTTGATCAACTGTTGGATGTGCAAAGTCTCCTTTGTAATCTGTATCCGTTGTTCCAAAGTACGTTTTTTCTTCCCGAGGAATCACGAATACCATACGGCCATCATTTTTACCGGTATCAAAATAAGTGGGTTGTGGAACGTATAATTTTTTGCTGTCTACAACCAAGTGAACCCCTTTTGTAGGGCGCATTTGTGGTACAGCGTCTAATTTAGCGTCCATTTGACGAATCGTGTCCGACCAAGGACCGGTTGAATTCAAGACAACACGAGCTTTAATATCAAATGTTTCACCCGTTAGCAAGTCTTCTACAGTTGCTCCACTAGCTTTATTGTTTTCATCATGTAAAATATTGACAACTTTCATACGGCTGACCATGTGTCCGCCATCTGCAGCAGCACGTTTAATGTTTTCAATCACTAAACGTGCATCGTTGTTGCGGTAGTCCAAGTAAACTCCTGCACCTAATAAGCCTTCACTTTTTAGTTGTGGTTCGCGTTCTAGAACTTCCTCTTTTGTTAATGTGTAATTCGCATATTTTGTTCCAGTAACACTAGCTAATTGATCGTATAGATCCATTGCTACTTTTAAAGAGAACATAGAAAACGTAGAACCAGGTTCATCATAGATTGGCAAAATCATGGGGTCAGCTTTTGGAATGTGAGGTGCAATTCCCTGCACGACAGCACGTTCTTGAACCGTATCTGCTACAACTTCAACATCGAAGTTTTTCAAATAACGCAATCCACCGTGAACTAATTTAGTTGAGCGTGAAGAGGTTCCTTCAGCAAAGTCTTGCATCTCCACGAGCCCTGTTTTAAGACCAGAAGCGCTGGCTTGCAAAGCAGTCCCAGCACCTGTAATCCCTCCACCAATAATTAAAACGTCCAATGTTTCTTCTTTTAATGCTTGAATATCTTGCTTTCTTCGTTCAATTGAAAAAACCATAAATCGTTTCCTCCTTTTATGCTTCAGGCTTAAATACTTGTGTAGCTTTAACGGCTAGTTTCCAGTTTTTGTATAGTTTTTCGCGCTCTGCATCTGACATTTTTGGTTCGAAGATACCGCCTTCTTCGTACATGTCTTTGATTTCGTCCATACTTTCCCAGAATCCAACAGCTAAACCAGCTAAGTATGCTGCACCTAAAGCAGTTGTTTCTAAGTTGTGTGCTCGTTGAACTTTTGTACCTAAGATATCTGCTTGGAATTGCAATAACCAGTCGTTATTTGCAGCTCCGCCATCTACTTTCAATAATGGAATATCAATACCTGCATCTTTGTTCATTGTATCAATAACATCGCGTGATTGGTAAGCAATCGATTGTAAAGTCGCTTTAACAAAATCTTCTTTCGTTGTTCCACGATTCAACCCGAAGACAGATCCACGTGCATCTGAATCCCAGTATGGTGCTCCAAGACCCGTGAAGGCTGGTACCACAAATACTTCGTTGTCGTTTTTAGACGCTTTAGCAAGTGCTTCTGAGTCAGCTGAATTTTCAATCATTTTTAATCCGTCACGCAACCATTGGATTGACGATCCTGATACAAAAATACTTCCTTCTAAAGCATAGTAAATTTTGCCATTGATTCCATAACCGATCGTGGTTAGCAAATTGTTTTCTGATAATTGTGGTTTTTCTCCCGTATTCATGACAATAAATGAACCCGTTCCGTAAGTGTTTTTCACCATTCCAGGTTCGAAAGCCATTTGACCAAATAAAGCAGCTTGTTGGTCTCCAGCCATTCCTGAGATTGGAATATTCGCTCCATAGAAATGGTAGTTCGTTGTGTTTCCGTAAACTTCTGAGTTGGATTTCACTTCTGGCATCATAACGCTTGGAATGTTCAACAAGTCTAAGATTTCTTGATCCCATTCTAATTTATGAATATTGAATAACATTGTACGGCTGGCATTTGAATAATCCGTAACGAATGAATCTCCACCCGTTAATTTCCATACTAACCATGTGTCCACCGTTCCAAACATCAACTCACCTTTTTCAGCGCGCTCTTGTGCGCCTTCTACATGGTCAAGAATCCAGCGAATTTTAGTAGCTGAGAAATAAGAATCAATGATCAACCCTGTTTTTTCATGAATCATTTTAGAATGTCCATCTTCATTTAATTTAGCAGCAATAGGTGCTGATTGGCGTGATTGCCAAACAATTGCGTTATAAATTGGACGTCCTGTTTTTTTATCCCAGATGATTGTTGTTTCACGTTGGTTTGTAATCCCGATTGCAGCAATCTCTGCAGGTTTGACACCGGATTCAATAAATGCCCCAGCAATAACCGATTGTACTGAATTCCAGATTTCATTCGGGTTGTGTTCTACCCAACCACTTTGTGGAAAAATTTGAGTAAACTCTTTTTGCGAGCTCCCAATCGTATTTGTTTTTTTATCATAAATAATTGCTCTTGAACTCGTTGTTCCTTGGTCAATGGACATAATGTATTTTTTCTCTGTCATGTTAAATTTCCTCCTATGCTTTTGCAAGCGATTTCTTAATAAACTTATTGTAACCGTTTTTCTTAGAAAGAAAACGTCATCTTTTTTTAGTTTTTGAAATTTTTTGAGAGGTTTTGCCTTTTCGAATAAATTTTACGCCAGGAAAACAAAAGAACAAGCTGCAGTATTTTCACTGAGCTTGTTCTATAAATTGAATTCTTGAATGATTTTTTGAATATTTCTCATATCAAAAGAAGATAGAATTTCAGAGAGAACATATACCCTAGATTTACCGTAAATGTCCTTATCAACTGGTTTCTCATTAGTGAGAATGAGATCGTACACTTTACCTGGGTGATAAGCTTCAACATGTATGCCATTGATATGCCTCATATTCAGTATAAGCAACTGATTGAGTGTCTCCGTAAAAATTGCTTCCATTTTCAAATCAATTCCTACTTGCAAAATGGTCGTCATCTTCAACGTAACAATCGCCAATAAACTGATGTATTTTAGCAATCCTATTTTCAACAGACTATTGTCTTCCACTTCTTTGATGCCAAATTTAGTTGTACTGATAGCAATCAGTGTCTCTGCAAATGAAACGAGATCTCTGCCGGTAAATTGTTTTTCTTTAGCCAACATTCCTTCATAATCATAAATTTCCATATCTCCTTGGAAGAAGTACAGTTTTGTGTGAATATGAGAAAGATGGTAGTGCATATCACGTTCCAACATATAAGGCAATTTGCGGAATTTATATTGGATAATAATGGTTTCAACAATGTACGCATCCATTGTCGCAATAGGTGCACGACGATCACGCTCCAACGTATACTCATGAAAATCGTGTTCGCTCAATATCGGAAAAGCCAACAAAAAAGCAAAGTGCAGCATAGCTTCTTCTTCATCAACTTCAATAGAATAACGACTAAAGTAACGCAAAACTATGATTCGAATTTTTTGGTATAGCAGATCCTCTAAGTAAGGCTGCATCAGTTCGCGCAAATGTGCATACTTCTTTTCTTTGCTAGTAAGGCGGTTTTTACTAATAAGCATCCAAACATTTAGACGTTGTTTGTTTTCTGTTTCAATCGTAACTTGCAAGGAACTTTCCATAGCTTGTACCATTTGAGTAATCTGCTTGTCGTTATGTGAAGTCATAAGGGATTCTTTATCCTCGATATAGCTATAAAATTGAAAATAGAAATACCGAATATGCAACTCTTCACCGTGCAACTGCCCATTACGGATTTTGACACCAAACTCTTTCAAGTAGCTGTTCAGCTCTTTAATTTTACGAAATAAGGATGAATCGCTGATCATCAATTTTTGTGTCAATTGAGTAATTGAGAACTCCTGATGCTTAAATAAAAACCGAACCAGTTTCACTTTGATTGATTGATTCAAGTAGAGTTGATGAATTTGCGGTAAAGAAAACTTATCACTCATGGTTAAGGAAATGTATTGTCCGTCATAATTGACCTGTACTTGATCTTTAAGAGCTTGAATTCGAAAAGAGATAGATTCCAAGTCTTTATCCAGTGAAGCTCTAGCAACAGATAGATACTCTACCATATCCGCATAAGAGAGCCTCCCACCGTTCAGTACGAGTTGTTTAAAAATCGTGACTTCTCTGATTTCATTTTTCTCCAAAAAGTGTTCAATTTTCATTTCCGTCATCCCTCACTTCTGGCCATGAAACAAAGTTAGTAGCCGAAATCATTTGGGAAAACGAAGGATGGAAGAAATAGTCTTTTTGTTGCAAGTCTTCCATCGTTTGTTTTGTTTGAATGGCTAACGCTAATGTATTGATCTTTTCTAAAATGTCAGAAGTTGAAATCATCTGAGCACCAAGCAAAATATGACTAGTTGCATCATAGACCCATTTAATCGTTACGGTATCGCTAGTTGGCAGACTAGTTAACCGCACTTTTTGACGATAGGTTTTCACCTTTTGATCAGTAAATACACTCTCGGCTTCCGTCATACCTGTACTAGCAATATAATACCCGAATATGAAGGTTCCAATCGTGCGCAAAGAGCCTTTGAAAGCCATTTTTGGTTGAATAAGATTATTAGCAGCCACGATTCCTGTACGGACAGCATTATTTACAAGTGGAATATACACTGTTTCCTCTTCTTCTCCATAAGCGAGTTGGATACAATCCCCCACAGCAAAAACATCTTCTACCGACGTCCGCATATACCGATCAACTGCAATCGTTTGGTCCATATGAATCCTGATGTGTTCATCTAGAAAATGCAAGTCCGGTCTCACATTCACACCTAAGATAACGGCATCACTCATAACGGTTTCATTTCCAAATCGAATCGTTGCCAATTGATCCGCTTCAGATTCAATCGAAGAAACCGTTTGATTCAAGCGCAAATTAATACCCTGTTCACTCATTTTTTGTTGGACTGGTTGGATCATGTCTTTATCAAAATATTTGAATAACACATAGTCCATATTCTCAATCAACGTTACCTGCTTTTCTTGCTTGCTTAACAAATCAGCTGCTTCCACTCCAACTTGACCTGCTCCAATAATTGTTACACTTCTGCTAGCATCAACTTTAGCTAAAGCAGCTTCTGCTTCATGATGCCGTTTGTACTTCAAGACGTTCTCGCCATCACTGCCACTGATTTTTTGCGACAATTGACTTGAACCCGTTGCAATAATCAATTTATCATAAGTGATCGTCGCTTCTTGTCCATGAAACATATAGTGGACTGTTTTGTGGGTTGTGTCGATTTTCTCAACAGATGCTTCTAAGCAGCACTGGATGTTTTGCTTTTCCAATTGTTCTTTCGTAATAAAATAAGCTGCATCTAAGTCAGCAATTTTATTTTCCCAGTATAAATGCAGTCCATTCGGAATGTATCCCAAAGTAGGCTGCTTTTCCAACAGAATAATTTCTGCATCAAAATATTTTTTTCGTACTTCTAAAGCCGCTGCTACTCCAGCAAAAGAAGCTCCTATAATCACTACTTTCATGCTAATACTCCTCGTTAATGTGTTTTTAATTAGTATAACATAGAGAGGAAAAACTTTCGCAAGCGAGTTTTATAGGTTAGAGGGTCTTGTAGGTTTTTAAAATTGTTTTAAATAAAAAACAGCATGAGTTAGCACCCACACTGCTTAAACTATTATTAATAATAGTTTATTAAAGTCCCTAATTTTAAATTAGCTCATAATGTTATCTTTTAATAGTAGCTCAGCTAATTTAAAATCAATTTCATCGTCTATATCAATAGAATGAATTTTATCCATTATATATGCGATACTTTTTTCGCCATAATAACTGTTATTAATTTTATAAGTTTCAACATCACACAAATATATTGCACCATTAAGGCGATAAAAAGGTGTCAGTTCCTGCCTTCTTTTATTGTTATGTTCTAATAAAAAATTTTCCATACTTAATGATTCATTTAATTGATTCATTAAATACGGAGAATGTTCTGATTCACATACAGACACAATTGATTTTCCATTTTTTTCAAATAATAACTCTAAGGCATTAACGATATCATCTTTATTTCTCAATGGAGATGTAGGTTGTAATAACATAAAATAGTCATATGTTATATTTTTCTTTTCTAATTCATTGATTGTAAATTTAATGACATCATTAGACGCACTAGTATCGCTAGCTAAACTTTTGGGTCTCAAAAATGGGATGGAAGCTCCATATTTTTTAGCAATCTCAGCATATTTTTCAGAATCTGTAGACACTATAATATCATCAAATATTTGAGCATTTTTTGCTGCTTCTATTGTATATGCTATTAAAGATTTTCCATTTAACAACTTTATATTTTTATCTTTAAGCCCTTTAGATCCACTTCTTGCTGGAATAATAGCTATTATTTTTTTTCCTCTAAACATACTAAATCTCCAAATCATAAAAACTTTTTTTTAAGCTTATTTTTCCTTCTAATGATTTACTAATTTCTGTAATAATCTTTTCACTTACTATTCCATTTCCATATGGATTATGCATATTTTTTATATTTATTTTGAAATTTTCTGAAAGTGATTTTTTTATAGCATTTTCTATTAATTCGGATTTTGGATCACAATTAATAACTGATTCTGCTTGCAGTCTACCTTTTTGACGATCTCCAATATTAACTGTAGGAACTTTAAAAGATGGGGCTTCTATAATACCACTAGAAGAATTCCCGACAACTGCTGAAGCTAATTTCATAGCACTTAGGTACCTTAATTGACCCATAGAAGTAAATGCAAGAGTATTTTCTAAATGCTCATTTGTATAATCATCAATCATTTCATTAATAATACGTCCATCAGTATCAGAATTTGCCTTTGTAAAAATAATTGTTGTATTTTCAATAGTATCTAATACACTTAATAAATTTCTAAATTGAACTTCAGAAGTAGCATCTTCCAAAGTCACCGGATGAAAGGTTACCAGTAATAAATCTTTTTGGAAAACTATTCCTAAATTTTTCTCTAACTCATCTTTACCCATTAAAGGCATTTTTCTAATATTTTCAATTCCAATTGCTCCAACATTGAATACGCGTTCTGGACTTTCTCCAAGTTGAATCACACGTTTACGGTACTCTTCCGCACTTGTAAAATGCAACCAACTCATTTTAGTAATAGCATGTCTGAATGCTTCATCAAAAGCACCTTCCGTTGTTTCTCCACCATGTAAATGAGCAATTGGAATACGAGCAACCGAGGCTGCAGTTGCGGCTACAAAAGTTTCATACCGATCTCCTAATAGTACAAGCATATCTGGTTGTAAACGTTCAAAACTTTCAGAAAACCCAATCATACCAAGTCCCATTGATTTTGAAATACCAACAGGTGTATCAGAACTTAATAAGATGTCTACTTTTTCGTTAATAGTATAGCCCTCTGCTTCAATCAATTTGTAAGTCAAACCAAATTCTGGGGATAAATGCATGCCTGTAACCAGTAATTGTAATTCTAAATCTTCAGCTTGTTTTATTTGCTCAAGTAGAGGCATCAATAGACCATATTCAGCTCTTGTTCCTGTCACTACACAAATATTTTTCATTTCTCAATCAACTCATCTTCTTGATAATCTCTAGTCGCTTTTGATCCAATGATCTCATCCCATAACATAGGAGAAATCCCTGTTCCTGGACGTTTAATCTCTAAATTTTCTTCTGAAAAAGTTTCGCCTGTCCTAACAGGTGCTTTTGCAACAATGCTTTTACGCGCAATAGGTTTATTTTTTCTTTCAGATTCTGTAGGTATTTTAACACCCGTTCCTAATGCCACTTCAATATTACGAATACTTTTAACCATCTTTTTTAATTCATCTGGTTCAAGACTCGCCTTATGATCAGGTCCTTCCATAGTTTTATCTAGAGTAAAGTGTTTTTCAATCATTACAGCTCCAAGTGCGACAGCTGCTATTGGAATTTCAATTCCTAGAGTATGATCTGAGTAACCTACCTTTACTTTGAATGCATCTTTCATCGTATTCATTGCAGTAAGATTTACGTCACTCATCGGTGTTGGATACTCTGTATTGCAATGAAGTACCGTAACATCTGTAGTTCCGTTATCTTTTAATACTTCTAAAGCGGCTTCTATTTCGCCAAGAGTTGCCATACCGGTAGATAAAATGATTGGTTTTTTTGTCTGTGCAGTTTTTCTTAGATAAGGTAAATTAGTAATCTCACCTGAAGGAATTTTGAATACACTAAGGTCTAAATCTACTAATAAATCAATGCTTTCCAAATCAAATGCGGAAGACAAAAACATGACACCTTTAGAGTTTGCATAATCCATTAATTCTTGATGTTTATCATAATCTAATTCTAATTTCTTTATCATATCAAATTGATTTTCATCATTACTACCGATATTAGCTATTTGATAATCAGCCTTCTTAGCTTTCACTGTTACTAACTTACTTGCTTTAAAACTTTGAAATTTGACAGCATCAACACCAGCTTCTGCACCTTTTCCAATCAATTTTTTGGCAAGTTCAATACTACCATTATGATTAACACCAGCTTCTGCGATAATAAATACTTTATTCATTAGTTACCTCCTTACATGGATTTCCGTAAGCTATTTTAAAGCTTCCTATATTACGAATAACGACACTTCCTGCGCCAATAATGGTATCTTTGCCTATTTCTATACCCTGAATAATAGTGGTATTGGTTCCAATATGTGTTGATTTACCAATAATCACATTACCACTCAGAGTAGATCCTGGGGCTAGATGGCAAAAATCACCAATAGTGCTACCATGTTCCACGATAGCACCAGAGTTTATGATTGCAAGCTTACCGATTTCTACAGATGCATTTACAATTACACTTTTACCAATAAAAGTCCCTTCATTTATAGTTGTTCTATTGGAAATAATTGCCGTTTTATCTTTTATAACGGGAAAAGAGAATCCAAGTTCTTTAGCCTGTTGAAACAGGTTTTGTCTCAATTGTGTGTGACCAATGCTGCCTAACGTAATAAAAACATTTTGAATGCCTTTATTACGCCACTTTTGCAAGTCTTCATCAACACCGATAATAGGGATTCCACCTATAGTTTCTCCAACTTTTTCCGGTGTATCTAATACACCAATAATATCAAAAGAAGAGTTTTCCATAATAGAATCAATTACACTTTCACAATGACCACCGCCACCAATTAAAAGTATTTTCTCCATTTACCTAACACCCAAGCTATCAATCATATTTTCCATTTCTTTGATTTGTCCCATGTCCAACCACGCATTTTCACTTACTGGAAAAACACCTACTTTAAATCCAGCATCTTTTGCTTTCATGATAACATTTGGTAAATCAGCAAACTCACCATTTGATACAAATTCTAATATTACTGGTTCTATCAAATACATTCCTGTATTGATTAAATGGCTGTATTCAGGCTTTTCGACAGTACTCTCAAGTAATCCTTCGTTATCTAATTTTAAAACACCATAGGGAATTTGTGTATTTTTTATAGAAGCAATAAACGTTATATCATTTTTATTTTGTTTGTGGTAATCCATTACAGCTGTGTAGTCAGTATCCACTAAAATATCACAATTAGAAACAAAAAATGTTTCTTTAAGATATTCACGCATCAAAGATAAACTTCCACCTGTCCCTAAAGGCTTATCCTCTTCAATATATGTAAGTTTGTAGTCTCTTATTTCTTCATTAAAGTAACTTTTAATCATATTTTTTTTGTAATTTACACTTATAACAAAATTTTTGCAACCATATTCATAAAATCTTTCGATAATTCTCTCCATTATAGGAGTATCTCCAATTGGTATTAACGGCTTAGGTAAAATTTTTGTATAAGGGTATAATCTTGTACCTTTACCACCTGCCATAATAACAACTGGAGGATTAATTTTCTTTCCTTTTACTGACTCACTTGTTTTAAATAATATATTTCTAATAGAATTGTCGTCATTCAATACTGGAATTGAATCAATTTTCTTTTCTTCCATCAATTTTTTTCCTTTATCTATTGCATCTTTAAAAATAAATATAGGACTAGGATTCATAGCTTCAATAACTTCATTTTGGATAGATTGATTTTTAAGGATATATCTTCTAACATCACCATCAGACAAAGAACCTATTATCTCATTATTTGTTGTTACGTAAATAATTTTATGAGCATTTTTATCCATTTGTTCCATTGCTGCTTTAACAGTTGTATTTTCCGAAACAATAAATTCTTTAATTTCCATAATATCCTCCTTGTTATAGCAATTCCTTTACGCATTCCGATACATAACAAACCTCTTCTTGAGTAAGGTTTGAACTGCAAGGAATATTCAAAATATGATTGACATAATAATCCGCTTTTTCAATTTTATAAGATTGGGACTTTTTATAAGGTTTTTGTTCATGAATCAATCCCCATATAGGACGAGTTTGAATCTTTTCAGCTTGTAACTTATGGATAAACAATTGAATATCTGGATTCCCTTTAATGTTTAAAGCATAAAACCAATAATTTGGGCGTATATTTTGTTTAAACTCCATTAACTCAACTTTTTCATTGCTTTCTAAAAGTTCTTTATATAAATGATAATTTGCTTTTTTTGTAGCAATAAAATCTTCTAAACGTTCTAGTTGACCTACTCCAAGGGCCGCTTGTAAATTAGTCATGCGGTAATTATAGCCAACATCGCCATGGATGAAATTTAATGTATCATCTTTTGCTTGTGTTGAAAGATAGCGAACATAATCTAAGTCCTCTTTATTTTTAGCTAAAATCATACCCCCGCCTCCGGTTGTCATAATTTTATTTCCATTAAAAGAAAACACACCAAAGTCTCCTATTGTTCCAGCAAATTGCCCTTTGTATGATCCATTTGTATAGTAAGATCCTAATGCTTCAGTAGCATCTTCAATAAACTTAAGGTTATATTTATTAGCTATATTCATCAACTTTTCCATATCTAATAAATTACCAAAAACATGTACTCCTAGAATTGCTTTTATGTGTTTTTTAGAGCGATTATTGATTAATTTACCTTCTTCAAATGTACATTCTTCTTCGATAAACTGTTCTACTTTAATTGGATCTAAACACAATGTGTCATCGCAATCCATAAAAATGGGTTCTGCTCCGACATAACGTATAGGATTAACAGCCGCAATAAAGGTTAATGTAGCTGTTATGACTTCATCGCCTAAACCTACCCCACTTTGGATTAATGCTAAGTGCAATCCTGCTGTTCCACTCTGTACAGCCACTGTCTTTTCAACATGTACATATTCTGCAACATTTTTTTCAAATGTTTCAATGTAACTTCCACCAGTGGATACCCACTCATCTTTTACTGCTTCAGTGACGTACTCTAATTCATTACCTTTAATATTGGGTACAGATAATGGGATAAATTTTCTTTCCATAATGAAAGCCTCCTATATATTATAAATATCTGTTTTGTAACTATCCATATTATTTTTTAAGAATTCAATTGTTTCAGCTAAACCTTGTTCCAAGGTATAAGTTGGCTTCCAATCTGTTAAACGCATAATTTTTGCATTAGAACCTAAAAGACGGTTAACTTCACTTTTTTCTGGACGTAATCTTACATCATCTGTAATAATTTTTGCATTGGGATTAATTTGACGAATCATCTCATTTGCTAATTCACCAATGGAAATCTCTTGTTGTGTTGCAATATTTATTTCTTCACCAATTGTATTTTCAGCTTTAGCTAAGGTAATAAAACCGTTAGCAGTATCTTTTACGTAGTTGAAGTCACGAGTTGGTGTTAAAGAACCTAATTTAATTTCTTCTTTTCCTGCTAATAATTGAGTAATAATTGTTGGGATTACTGCTCGAGCTGATTGTCTTGGACCATAAGTGTTAAATGGACGAACAATTGTAATGGGCATATTAAAGCTTCTATAAAAAGATTCGGCCATACGATCTGAACCGATTTTAGTAGCTGAGTATGGAGATTGTCCTTGGAAAGGATGGTTTTCATCGATTGGCACGTATTGAGCTGTTCCATAAACTTCTGATGTAGATGTTACTAGAACACGATTAGTCCCTAAATCTCTTGCAGCTTGTAATACATTTAAAGTACCTTTAATATTTGTATCTACATATGAATCTGGTGAATGATAACTGAACGGAATAGCAATCAATGCTGCTAAATGGTAAACCGTATCAATCCCCTTCATTGCTTCTCTGACTCCATTGGGATCACGGATATCCCCTGTGAAAACATCAATTTGGCTTAATATTTCTTTAGGAAGACTGTCTAACCATCCCCAAGTATTAAATGAATTATAATAGGCAAATGCTCTTACCTTTTCCCCTTTTTTTACTAATTCTTCTACAAGGTGGCTTCCAATAAAACCATCTGCTCCTGTTACTAATACTTTCCCCATAATATTTTCTCCATTCTATATTTTTTTTTAATATAATATACTTTAACAATTAATTAAAATAATCATATTATCTAATTTTAATCCTTTACCTTTAGTTAAGGTATGCTTTAAAATAACGATAAACTTATATATATTTGATTAATTTTATATTTTATTTAACCATTTTTATTTTTTTTACATAAGAGTATAAAAAAATAATTAACATTATCATAATCATATATCTAATAATAAAGAAATTAGATAAAGAAAAAAACAACATGGCTACTATAACGACTCCACTAGTAATTAAGACAATCATTCTTGTATCAAATAACTGTTTACCTATTACGAATTTGGCAATATTGTAATGGAATAGAAATAGGATAAAATAAGAAAGTACAGTAGTATAACCAGCAGCTATATATCCAAAATTAGGAATGAATATCATGTTTAGTATGATATTTAGAAACGCTGCAATAACAGTCCCAATTGGAATAAAAAAGGTTTTTTTTGAATAAAACTCTACATTAACCGGAAGACTGTATAGAAACTGAAAATAATAAGCTAATAATATTGGTATTATCAAAGGGATACCTTTTAAATATTCTTGTGGTGCTAATAGCTTTGCTACATCCACCATAATTAACATGAATATTAGCGTTATTATAGCAAAAACCATTGTGTAATAATTGGATACATTTTTTATTTTTTTTTCGTTACCTTTATTAAGCTCTGAATAAAACCAAGGTACCCAAGCATTATTAGCAGACGCCCACACAACACTCAAGATTATTCCTAAATTATAAATATAAGAATATATACCTGCAGCAAATGGTCCATCTATTGAATTAATCATCACTCTATCAACCTGTCCTAATAATACATTAGCTAGAGCATGTGGAATTAATGGTAAGCATATCTTCAATGCATACCTCCAATAGTCTCTATCATATAGTTTTTTACCTTTAAACATAATAAATCCAAAAATTATTAGCCCCACCACACTGAAAGCAACTGTCCCACCTATTATTCTTCCAAAATAATGATTATTATTAAATATAGTTAAAATAAATATTAAAGATAAACCAATATTAAATATTGTACTAATTACGGATAAAGTTAAGAATTTAAAATATTGAACATTTATTGTAAAATATCCTGAAATAAAAGTAATTAAAAAGTTCCCATAACTATAGAAAACCATAAGATTAAATACTGACTGTGTAATGTCAAAAAAAGAATTTTGATAAAAGTACAAAAAATTACCTACAAAGATAAATAATAGAAAACTTAAAAAAGTCAAAAAAAGTATTGAAGACATAAAAGCTTTTATGTCTTCTTTATAATCAAAATTCGCATTATTTATAGCCCCTTGCAAGCTTAAACCAATAATTATGACCATAATAGATGCTAACGCCATAAAATTGTTCACTAATCCATATTCTTCAACAGTCATAATGTTAGTAAAAATTGGAATCGTTAAAAAGTTAATTCCTTTAATAAAAAAGTTGCCAATAGTATACCACAAACTAGATTTCACTAATATATTATTTTTTAGTAAATTCATATACTTCATTTAATTCCTCCACACATTATTTTGAAACAAAACAACTTTTTTTAAAATAATATTACTTAAGGCTAGAAATACTATTAAGTATAAACTCTAGTTCTTCAGTTGTTTCTGGAATAAAAAATCTTTTTGAAGTGTAACTTTCTTTTACATTATACGCAATATCATAAGTTGTTTTATTAAAGTTAGTCATAGTACTTAAATCTAATAATTTAAATAACAATATAACTATTGGTTCTTCATTGAACATTATTTTAGGATTTAAACACGCTGTTGAAAATACTGAAATTAGCACCTTATCCTTCATACTGTTGTTTAAATTAAAGATTTCAAACGGCATAGTTGATTTAAATTCTTTAATTTCATTTCTAAGTTCCATATTTTTTGTTCGTGGATGTAATTTAACTATAATATCTTCTAAAGAGATA